>CAZTYE010000003.1:0-116536 GCA_964617645.1 uncultured Ignavibacteria bacterium | reverse complement strand
CTCCGAATTACTTCGAGAGATTGGCATGCTCCCATCAGGGGTTCCGACCTACGGACCTGCAATCTCCAGCATCATAGGTCGAAACCCCGCAATGTCACTCCGAGAGATTGGCATTCTCCCATCAGGGTTCCGACCTACGGAGCTACGGGCAGTAGGACTCAGTTCGCGTCGGGCCGGAATCCGGCTTACAAATCGGATTCCTGAATATGTAGGTCGAAACCCCTTAAGGCAGTCACCAAGTCATTCAAACCATCTCGCCGGGGTTTCGACATCGGTCTTGAGCGCGATCGAATGTCGGAACCCCTCCGAATTACTTCGAGAGATTGGCATGCTCCCATCAGGGGTTCCGACCTACGGACCTGCAATCTCCAGCATCATAGGTCGAAACCCCGCAATGTCACTCCGAGAGATTGGCATTCTCCCATCAGGGTTCCGACCTACGGACTAATCCACTCCACAAATTCTGTTTACAGTCTCCCGCCGATAGCGTAGACTACCGCTCCGAGAGGAGAATCTATGTATCAGCGGGTCAAATACGATTTTAGCCAAGAGATAGCGCATATCAAAGAGGCCGGCCTGCTCAAGGAAGAGCGCCTGATCAGCTCGCCGCAGGACGCTCAGATCACCGTCACGCGGCCGCACGAAACCGACAAACGCGAGCTTCTCAATTTCTGCGCGAACAACTATCTGGGCCTGGCCAACCATCCGCGCATTATCGAAGCGGCCCACCAGGCGCTCGATCAATACGGCTACGGCCTGTCATCCGTGCGCTTCATCTGCGGCACGCAGGACCTGCACAAACAACTCGAGCAGAAGATCAGCGCCTTTTATCAGACCGAAGACACGATTCTCTATTCTTCCTGTTTTGACGCCAATGGCGGTCTGTTCGAATCGCTGTTTGGCGCCGAAGATACAATCATCACCGACAGCCTGAATCACGCCAGTATCATCGACGGCATCCGTCTTGCGAAGGCCAAACGCTACATCTACGAGCACTCCGATATGGTATCGCTCGAACGCAATCTGGTGCGCGCTCGTGAGGGCATGGACTTGTGGGACGGCCCCGGTTTGGCGCATGAACCGCAGCCGTCGCGAAATATCGTAATCGCCACCGACGGCGTGTTCTCGATGGACGGCGATATTGCCAAGCTCGATGAAATCGTCGCGTTGGCGCGCAAGTACGACGCGCTGGTGATGGTCGACGAATGCCACGCGACCGGATTTTTGGGCAAGACCGGCCGCGGATCGCTCGAAATCAAGAACGTGCTCGGCGAAGTTGAGATCATTACGTCAACGCTCGGCAAAGCGATGGGCGGAGCGATCGGCGGATTCACGACCGGCAAAAAAGAGATCATCGGTCTGCTGCGGCAGAAATCGCGGCCCTATCTGTTCTCCAATTCGATTCCGCCGGTCGTTGTCGCCGGAAGTATCGCCGCTTTCGATTTGTTGGTCGAAAGCGACGCGCTGCGCGAGACTCTGATGAAGAACACCGAATATTTCCGCAGCCAAATGACTGAAGCCGGATTCGATATCACGCCCGGAATTCATCCGATCACGCCGATTCTGCTCGGCAAATTCGAAAACGACGCGGAATTGTCTCAGAACATGGCGCGCGATTTGTACGATGAAGGCATTTACGTCGTCGGCTTCTTCTACCCGGTCGTGCCGAAAGGCAAGGCGCGTATTCGTGTACAAATCTCCGCGGCGCACACGCGCGAGCATATCGATCGTGCCATCGAAGCCTTCATTCGCGTCGGCCGCAAGCACGGCGTGGTGAAGTAATCGCCGCTGTCAATTCCGGCGCGGCACGGCGCGAACTAATTCGCGCCCACGCTTAACGACCTCTGCCGGTTGGACGTATCACTTCTGAATTGGTGCTCTTCCCGGACGAAGAAAGTGAAAGGACTCAGATGAAAGCGTTATCAATACTTGCCATGGTCATGCTCCTGAACTCACTTGCTGCCGCTGCAATTAGAACCGAAGTCGTCGAGTACAAGCACGGTGATGTTGTGCTCGAGGGATTTCTGGCGTACAAAGATGATCTGAAATCGCCCGCGCCCGGCGTGCTCATCGTGCATCAGTGGCGCGGCTTGACCGACAATGAACGGATGCGCGCTCAGATGCTCGCCGAGATGGGTTATGTCGCACTGGCTGTGGATATCTACGGCAAGGGTATTCGCCCTGCTGACAATGCGGCTGCCGGAGCGGAGGCGGGCAAATACTACGCCGATCGGCAGCTTCTGCGTGATCGTGTTAAGGCCGGACTCGCCACACTCTTGGCGAACAAAAAGGTCGATCCGAAACGTGTTGCCGCCATCGGCTATTGCTTCGGCGGCGGCGCGGTCATAGAACTGGCGCGTTCCGGCGCGGATGTTCGCGGCGTGGTGTCGTTCCACGGCTCGCTAACGACGCCGCTTCCGGCAGATGCTGCAACGCTCAAGTCCAAGATTCTCGTTTGTCATGGCGCGGATGATCCGTATGTGCCAATCAAGGACGTCGAGGCGTTTATGGCCGAAATGAAAACCGCCAACGCCGATTATCAGTTCATTGCCTATTCCGGCGCGGTGCATTCCTTCACCCAGAAGGAAGCGGGCGACGACAACTCAAAAGGCGCCGCCTACAACGCCAACGCCGACCGCCGCTCCTGGGAAGCGATGAAGCAGTTTTTCGCGGAGGTGCTCAAGTAGGCCAGAAATTCCTGTTTGACCGACTCGGCGGCAACATCGACAAAATACCTCCCCGAAATCCTTGACAAATTTGGCGGGCATGATATTTTTCACCTAACTTAACGCTGATACTCGATCGCATACGGCAACCGCTTCCCGGCACGGGACCGGTAACGGAGACTCGCACATGTTCCTTCCTTTGCGCTCATTCCGGATATTAATAACCCTTTCACTACTCATGATTCAGCTCTTCTTAGCCGTCAAGCAGGCGAGGGCTGCAAGCTGCGGCGATGTCGATGCCTCTGCCCGCGTCGATATTGGTGATGCCGTCTATCTGGTCAATTACATCTTCGCGGGCGGCGGTGCGCCGCAAGACGATGCCGCCGGCGATTTGGACTGCAACGGCCGCGCGGATATTTCGGATGCTGTCCATCTGATCAACTACATCTTCGCTTCCGGACCGTCACCGTGCGACGGGCCACTGTGTGAAGCGGGCGTTTTGCTCGCTGGAGACGAGGACAGTCTCGCAGTGAGTGTGCTCTTCGAGTTCGGGCCGATTGCGGCAGACTCGGTAGACGTGGCGGAAGACGGTTTCTTGCGCAGTCGCATTTCGGCGCTGCTGCACCCGGATGCGACAGTGGCCGAAGTCAACGCCGCGCTCAATGCCGTCGGCGGAAAACTAACCTGGACGACTCCTAAAGACTTGTTGGTTACCGTCGCTATCGCCCCAGTCGACGGCGCGGCTCAGGCCGATAGCATCGCCGATCTCCTCATACAAAGCGGAGCGTTTCTTCACGCGTACCCTGCCTACAGCTTGGGAAAAGACGCGGTTGTGGAATTTCAGGAGCTGCCGCCAACCGGGACGGATGAGATCGAGCACTTAATTCAATTGCGCATGCCGGCAGCCTGGAACGTCAAGGGGTATGCCGAAAATGTAAATTCACCGGTTACGGTGATGGTTCCGGATCGGTACTATCGCGCAATCCCCCACGCAGAAATTCCTTCGCAGACATTTCTGAGTGGTCGAGGCAAGCCAGATCTGATAGTAACCAGCACCGGCAATCATGGATTTGCGGTGTCGGGCATCATTGGCGCCGAGCATGACATCAAGAACACGACCGGAGTACATCCCGGCCCGACGACTCTGCTTGGCATCAAGTCTCTGATGGTTGGTGGCCTATCACCATCGGAGGCCACCAGCGATATCGTCGCGCGCTTTCCGGCAGGTCGTTTCGTTCTCAACACTTCGCTCGGTTTCGAGGTCGACATCGCCACGTACCCGAAATTGGAGAGAGTAATCGATGCGCTGAAGTGGCGTGCAGCCGTATGGCCCCGCCAAGCCGACTTCATCCACATCGCGTCAGCCGGGAACAGCGGCGACCGCACAGATGCCAGCCGCTACGCGTCGATCAGTTCGCAGTTCAATATCGCGGCGGCTTTCGGTTCACCGTTCGACATTTATTCGCCCGGCGAGGCCACGCTGGCGGAATCCTTCATCCTGCAGAACTACGTGAATTACCTCATCTTCACAAACCAGTACATCAATGTGAGGTTGACCAACGTCATCGTTGTCGGCAGCTCCGACGCCTTCGGCAACGAACACCCCTGGTCGGGCGCCGGCGCACCGGTGCGAGTGTTGGGCGAGTGGGTTTCGGCGCCGTGTGCTCGGATCGATAATCCCGCCGAAGTCGGGGGTTGCGAACAGTCGGCGGGCGGCGATCTCATCTCGCATTATCAAGGAACGTCGTTCGCCGCGCCGCAGGTCGCCGGATTGGCGGCGTACTTGCTCAGTCTAAATCCGACTTTGACTAATCTGGAACTCAAGAACATCGTTCAGAAGGCGTTCGATGAATCGCCGTATGCCGGATTTGTCGACGGCTACCTTGCGGTATTGATGCTCGACGCCGACATTTTCACTGCTCCAATCCGCAAGACCCTGCTGGATGTTGCCGACCAGACCGGAGCGGAGGGCGCCGATGGGTTTTTCGATGAATTCGACATTGATTTTCTGACCAAGAAATTCGCCGATTACGAACTGGTGCGTCAGGGTAACCCGAATGCTCTTGCCGACTACTCGCGTTACGATCTTAACGGCGACGGCTTCACCGGTGGGAGCGACAAGATAACCAAGTTTGATCTGGACATTAACTCGCCGCCGGCGTTCACGGCGTTTTCGCAGCAAGTCGCCAACAAGACGCGGAAATTTGATGAGTCGTCAGTCTCCGATCTCGAAGTATTGTGCTACTACGCCTACACTCCGCTCTTCTCCGGAGACGAGGCCGTGCGCGACTCTCTGCTTGTTGATTGCCCGGCTTGCGACAGCGTCGCGCGGGATGGAACCTGCCCTAACTTGTGGGTGATCGAAGCCGACTTTCCGACGTTTATTCAGTTCACGGCGCCGCTTCATGTCCGCGTTGGCCAGCAGTCGGACACTGGTATTGTCTGGCGTGATGGCGTTGAAGTCCAAATGCTCGCCTCTGGAGGAACGGTATCGCCGACGGTGAGCACGACGGGAAGCGATGGCAGTCTGGGTGTGGTGGCAACACTCGCAAACGGCGCTGACGAAATTGTTATTGCGATATCTGCGCTTGAAGACTCAAGCGTAGTGGCAACGACGACGGTGCAGGCTATAAACATCGCGCCAGTGGTCTTGTCAAACGTCGAGCACTTTAGTCATGCCGATGGTTCGGCTGAGTATCTCGATGCTACCAGCGCGACCAGCTTTGCACCGTTGAGCTTTGGTGCCAACGGGCTCACTTTCGGAAACACAGCCTTCTATACAGCTTCAGCGCAAGCTCAGACCGTATACAATGCAGGTGTAGACTTTCAATCGGATGCCCGAACACTCACTTTCTACTTTCTCGGCTCGTCCACATCCAATGCCTCAGCAGCGGTTACTGATCCTCCGTGTGACGATCATATCGGCATCTCGGGGATGGTTTCGTTCGCCGGCGGCACGAACCGCACAAAGTGGGAGTTTGGCTTCGCCGGTGGCGTTGACTCTATTCCATACACTCTGATTGTCAACACCATCGGCCTCGGTGATCCACAGTTTCTATCCGAATGGGGAGCCTCTTCACATCTGCTTAACGAATTCGGCACGATAGCCGGATGCCAGTCGGGATCGCTATTCCAATCCGGCTGCGCGGACACCTTGTCCGGATATCTGCACGGATTTCACAATTTTGAACTCAATGTCTCGCTCTTCGCTTCAAGCTCATCGAGGCTCAATCCGGAATGCAATACCAGCAGCACTGCATTTGCACAGAGCAGCGTCAAACTGATCATCGAACTCCCCGAGGCTGTCAAGCGCAAGCGGACGCACGCCGAGTACCGATAGCCGACTCAGCTATTGATGAAGTCCTGTTTGTAGCTCCGCTTGGGGTCGTGGCCGCGCAGATCGACGCCGTGCTCAAGATACGCCTTGAGATTGGCGAGGAAAAACGTCCAGCCTTGAATACAGCCGCGATGCATATTCCACTTGGAGACCGGATCAGTGCCCATGTTGTATTGATGCAGCTCGCAGGTTGTCTCACGTCCATCTTTCTTGAACGACACCGCCACTTCTTCACCCTTCATGCCGAACGGGAAAACGATTTTGCGGTTCTTCGTGATCGCGATGATCTTGGTGTCCAACTTATCACCGGCAACCCACTCGAAGTACAGCCTTCCGCCTTTGCGCGGCACAATCACCGTTTTCTCGGTGAACCACTTGCTGACTATTTTGTCGTTTGTCCACGCCGCGAACACTCTCGCCACCGGCGCTTTGATATTCACGCGCAGCGTAAACTGCGTCCAGTCATGTTTCACTTTCTTGGGCACAGAACATTCCTTTCGATGTTAGTAATCGTATACCCATGATGCGCAATGCGCGCCGTCGCTGTCAATCGCTTTGGCGTGAGCGTCGGGCGAGCGCGGAATGAGAGTCGAGCATAGAGAGACAACGAAAGGACCGAATGCATGCGTAAGCTCCTAATCTTATTGTTGCCGGCGGTGCTGGTGGCCGTCGTCCTGGCAGTCGCTGCCAAGGAGTCAACTCCGCCAAGCTCAAACTCCCAGGAGGCGTCGGTGGCCAACGCAATGACGGATCATCGCCAGATCGAATTCAACACTATCGACGGCGCCAAAACCAATCTGGCCGCATTTTCCGGTAAGGTCGTTCTCGCCGTGAACGTCGCGAGCAAATGCGGTTACACGCCGCAGTACACCGGCCTGGAGCAGCTCTACAAGAAATACAAAGATCAGGGTTTGGTCGTGGTCGGATTTCCGGCCAACAATTTCGGCGGTCAGGAACCCGGCACGAACGAAGAGATCAAGAAATTCTGCGTGACCAATTTTAATGTCACATTCCCGATGATGGCGAAGGTTTCAGTCAAGGGCGACGATATCCATCCGCTCTTTGGCTACTTGACCAAGGAGTCGAGCCTGCCCGGCGAGATTCAGTGGAATTTCTCGAAATTTTTGCTTGACCAGAACGGCAAGTTGATCGCCCGCTGGCCCTCCAAAGTCGAACCGACGAGCATTGAGATTACGAGCAAGATTGAAGAAATGCTGAAGATCACCAAAGCCAAGTCGTAGTTCTCGACGCAGGCCTAATCGAAAGCGGCGGATGTTTGCTCATCCGCCGCTTGTCCTGCAGGCAATTCATCAAGGGACTGACTAACGGCAGGCCGCTCCCGGCTCGGGTCCGCCGGAGAAGAAGTAGTTAATCAGATAGACGGCATCACCGAGATTCAGCCTCTGATCGCAATTGGCATCGCCGCCGCAGGCCCCGTGCGGTTCGGGGTGTGGCGATACGAAAATGTAATTGACCAGATAAACGGCGTCTGCGACATCGATTTGTCCTGATCCGTCAAAATCGCCGCATTCAATGTCAAAGTTCGGGCACGTGGCGTTAATTGCAAAATCGCAATATTCGCATTCGACGAATTGCGCCTGAATCTCGAAAAAAGTCACCGAACCATAGATCGGACTAACATCCATGATCCAGTGGCCGGCCGGAAAGAAGAAGCTGGAGTCGAGATCGACAATCGCGCTGCTTGGGCCCGAGACCAGGCGGACATTGAGATTGCCCAGATAGTACGATCCCGGCGGGATTGCCGTATTCGGGATACCGAACGAAACTCCCCCGATCCCGAACGTGTTCGCGGTGTAGTCGGCTTTGCCCAGAAACAACCAGTCGGGCGCCGAAATCATCGGCGTCCAGCTAATGATCTCGATGTTGGCTACATCGTGGTGGAATCCGAGCGAGAAGCCATACAAGTAATCATCAATATACATGTAGATCGGGACTGCCACCGAGTCGCCAATTGCGACTGATTGGAAGTTGAGGGGACACCCAATCCTAATCGTATCCGGAATGCCCGGATCCGGATCATAGTTGATGATTTGTGCCGTCAAATCGCGCGGGCAGAAAGTGATGGTCAGCGTCAAGGTCATCGTGGCAAGCAGGACGCAAACCCAATTGCGCTCAGTTTGAGATTTCACAAGCGTACCTCCCCAAAGTGGATATTTCCAGTTCCGTTAGACACATTCTAATCCAAGCGCCCAAAATCGTCAAGCAGAAAGTGGGCGTTTTCGATGATCGCCGCCTACAACTCCGCACACTTCGGCGCCGGACCGCCGTTGAAGAGGTGTTCGATTAGGAAGACCGCATCGGCAATACTGGCAGTCAGATTGCCATTGGCGTCGGCTTCGCTCAGAGTGATCGACGTCGGGTCGGCTCCGAAGATGTAGTCGATCAGCCGAACGGCATCATTGAGCGCAAGGGCGCCGTCGCTATCGGCATCTCCGCAGACGATTGGCCGGGCGTCCACTGCAAAAGTGTGCGCGACTAACTCGGAACCGGCGACATTGCGACCGCTCCAGCGAACAGTGATCAGCGAATCGCCATCGTCGTCGATGGACATCAAGCCGAATTGACCGCCGCCCGGATAAGCTCCATGACTATACGGACCGCCTTTCAGACTGCCCGATTGATCGAGCGCCGCAGCGTGCATCACCGGAAATGCCGCCCCGCCACCGGTAGCGTAGTCGGAGTGCGAGCCGTCATCAATCGCGAGCATGTGGGCATCGCCGGAGATCATGCACAATCCCCGAATTTGGTTCGCTTTGATGAAATCGGCCAGTTCGCGGCGTTCGGTGGTGTAGAGATGCCAGCCGTCATCGCCGGTGACGCCGATCCAGGGCATGGTATTGACCCAGACGATCAGCGGGAATCGTCCGTTCGCCGCCAAGAGCTGCTTCTTGAACCACTCTTTCTGCGCCTTACCGAGCATGGTCTTGCTCGCGTTATCGGCGGCGAATGCCGGACTTCGCGCCGATCGCGAGTCGCAGACAATGAAGCGGACCCGACCAATTGTGAATGCTTGATTGATACTGACATTCCCCGAGCCAAACGCCAGCGGATAGTGCGGCACGTATTCCTGATAGGTCATCCGTGCCGCCAGCCGACCGGGCGCGGTCGAATCAGAGTTGTTGGGGCCAAAATCATGATCGTCCCAGACATAGGCGATCGGTACATCGCGATAGAGATTAGCCTGAGGTAGTGACGCCAACACGGTTTCGAATGCGCTCCGAAAAACGGCCGCTTGATTCACGGCGATGTTCTCGTAGTGGAAGTCCCCCAGATGGAAGAAAAAGAGCGGATCGCGATTGCGAATCGAGTCAAACACCGCCGACGTCGAACCGGTTCTCGCGCAGGAGCCTAACGCAAAAGTAAATGAGCGAGCCGAATCAGAAACGGTGCGTGTTCGGCCAATGGCCGTGGCGCTATCGACAAATCCGTTTACTTCGACTGCATAAAAGTAACGGGCGTCGGGTCGAAGACCGCCGACGCGAAGGTCAACCACGCGGTTATTGAGAAGGCTCAGGGCAGTATCCGGCGGCGAGTAGATCGGATTTGCCATGTCGGCGCTCTCGCTGAGAAGCGCGCGCACTATCGTCGAGTCGGCGCCAATTCGTGCTTTGATGCGAACCGAATTGGGCGTAATCGCACCAGACCATTGCCAGAGTACCGCTGCGCTTGTGGGAGCTTCGAAGCTGAAGCCGACAAGCGTAAGCATCGTGAAGCCGAGGCAGGCTCTGAGATTGAATTTCCGACGTAACACCGCTGCTGATCCGTAAATTCGATTTGCCGTTCGGTAACATCAGGAAGATAACACTGGCGGCCGAATTTGGCGACCGGAATCGCCGCCGACAGGCCGAAAATAACTGCACAAAATCACCGCGCCGACCACGAAAAATCGCTGCGAATACACTTGCGCGGCATGGGCAAAAACGCTATGTATGCCGCGATTCACCGGCCAGACCAACGAGTTCTGGCGCATCGTTTGGGAGCGTGATTGTTCAAGAAAATCCTCATTGCCAACCGCGGTGAAATCGCCCTGCGCATCATCCGCGCCTGCCGCGAGTTGGGGGTACCGACTGTCGCCGTTTATTCCGAAGCCGACGTTGACTCCCTGCATGTCCGCTTTGCCGACGAAGCGGTTTGCATCGGGCCGCCGAAATCTGCCGAAAGCTACCTCGATCCCAAACGGATCATCGCCGCCGCCGAAATCACCGGCGCCGTGGCAATCCATCCCGGCTATGGCTTTCTCTCCGAGAACGCCAGTTTCGCGCAGATCTGCGCCGAATGCGGGCTGACATTTATCGGCCCCTCGCCGGATGTTATCCGCCTGATGGGTGACAAAGTGGAGGCTAAGCGCACGATGCGCAAAGCCGGAGTGCCGGTGGTGCCGGGTTCCGAAGGTGGTGTGCCCGATCTTGACGCGGCGCTCAAGGTGATCGGCGAAATCGGCTATCCGGTAATTCTTAAAGCCGCCGCCGGCGGTGGCGGCCGCGGCATGCGCGTCGTCAAGCAAGCCTCGGAACTGGAGAGCGCTTTCCGCACGGCGCAAATGGAAGCCCAGGCCGCATTCAATAATCCGGAAATCTACGTCGAACGCTTCGTCGACCGGCCGCGCCACGTCGAATTTCAGATTCTGGCCGATAATCACGGCAATGTAATTCACCTCGGCGAACGCGACTGCTCGGTGCAGCGGCGGCATCAGAAATTGATCGAAGAATCACCATCGCCGATCATGTCGCCGGAACTTCGCGATCGCATGGGCAAATCTGCCGTGGCGGGCGCCAAGTTCGCCGGCTATCAGAATGCCGGCACGATCGAGTTCCTCGTCGACGGCTCCGGCAACTACTACTTCATGGAAATGAACACCCGCGTGCAGGTCGAGCATCCGGTGACCGAAGAAGTCACCGACATCGATATCATCGTCGAGCAACTCAAAATCGCGGGTAACGAGAAGCTCTCGTTCAAGCAGAGCGACGTCATCTTTTCCGGCTACGCCATCGAATGCCGCATCAACGCCGAAAACCCCGACAAGAACTTCGCGCCGTCGCCGGGACAAATCACCTCGTTCCATGTGCCCGGCGGTCATGGCGTTCGCGTTGATACGCACGCCTACGCCAAGTACATGGTGCCGCCGCATTACGATTCGATGATCGCCAAGCTGATCGTCAAGGACAAAAATCGCGCCGACGGTCTGCGCAAGATGTTGCGGGCGCTGGACGAATTCGTCGTCGAAGGCATCCACACGACGATCGATTTTCAGAAGAAGATTATTGCCGATCCGGTGTTCCAGTCGGGACACTTCGACACCGGCTTCGTAGAAGATTACTTTAGACGCAGCAGTGAAGCGGGGCAAACGCAGAACAAGGTTGCATAGGCTGGAGGAGCCATGAACATTCCCGAAGGCTTGAAGTATACGAAAGAACACGAGTGGATCAAAGTTGAAGGCAACGTCGCGACGATCGGCATCACCGACTTCGCGCAGGGCGAATTGGGCGATATCGTTTTTGTCGAGCTGCCCAAAATCGGCACGGCGCTGAAGCAGATGCAGGCCTTCGGCACGATCGAAGCCGTCAAAGCCGTGTCCGAGCTGTTTTCGCCGGTTTCGGGTACGGTCAAAGAGATTAACGCAAACCTCGAAAAGGATTCTTCGGTTATAAATAAGGATCCCTACGGCGGGGGCTGGATGATCAAGATCGCCGATTTTCCCGCCGCCGAAATTGCCGCGCTGCTTGACGCCGCGGCATACAAGAAGCTCTTAGAGGACTGATTTATGGCCTATATCCCGCACTCTGATCAGGAACGAGCCGAACTACTGCGCGCGATCGGAGTCTCCCGCTTTGAAGACTTGCTTAAGGGCGTCCCCGAATCGGTCCGGCTCGCCCACGGGCTCAATTTGCCTGAGGCGCTGTCGGAATTCGAGACGCTGAAGATTCTCGACGGCTTGGCCGCCAAAAATCACGTCGGTCCGGAGTATGTCAACTTCATGGGCTGCGGCGCTTATGACCATTATGTGCCGTCGATTGTCGCGCATCTGGTTGACCGCTCGGAATTCAAAACGGCGTACACGCCCTATCAGGCCGAAGTAGCCCAGGGCACTTTGCAGGTCATTTACGAATTCCAATCGCTGATCTGTCGTTTGACTGAAATGGAGGCGGCCAACGCCTCGCTTTATGATGGCGGCTCGGCAACCGCCGAGGCTGTCTTGTTGGCGTTGTCGTACACGAAACGCAAGAAGGTGGTGGTCTCGTCGCTCGTGCATCCACATTACATCGACGTGATGAACATTTACCTCGGCGCCAACGACATCGAAGTCGTCAAAGTCGACCACGACGATGGCAATGTTGATCTGGATGATTTGAAAGCCAAGATTGCCGATGCCGCTTGTTTCGTGATGCAAAACCCGAACTTCTACGGCTTCATCGAACCGACCGACGAGATTCCGGCAATCGTGAAAGACGCCGGTGCGCTCTTAGTCGCCGTCAGCAATCCAATCGCCTTGGCTTTGGTCAAAGCGCCCGGCGAATACGACGCCGATATCGCCGTTGGCGAAGGCCAAGCTTTGGGCAACAGCTTGCTCTTCGGCGGTCCGTACTTCGGCTTTTTCGCCTGCAAGAAGCAATACGTCCGGCAGATGCCCGGCCGGATTGCGGCGATGACCAAAGATCGCAACGGCAAGCGCGGCTACTGCCTCACCCTGCAAACGCGCGAACAGCATATCCGGCGCGACAAGGCGACCTCCAACATTTGCACGAACCAGGCGCTCTGCGCACTGGCCGGCACGATTTATATGGCGACGATGGGTAAACAAGGTCTCAAAGATGTCGCCGAACTCTGCATGAACAAGGCGCACTATTTGAAGGACGCTCTGTGCGCGATTGAAGGAGTTAAGCTGGCTTACAACCGGCCGTTCCTAATGGAATTCCCGCTGCGTTTGCCGGAACCGTCGCGCGAGATCTTCGATCGCTTGTTGACTCGCAAGATCTATGGCGGCGTGCCGACGACGCGCTTCATGTGGCCGGATGACCTTCTGATTGTCTGCGCCACCGAGACGCGCACGCGCACCGAAATCGATCTGTATCGCCGCGCGCTGAAAGAGGTAATGGTGAAAGATGCCGTTTTGCCGTAACTGCGAGATGGACTACAAGGGCAACGTCTCGGTTTGCCCGGAATGCGGCGATCATCTGATCGAAATTGCCGAGGATGAAGAGCGCGAAGAAGAACTGGCGGCGGAAGAAGTCGAGCAGCTTCTGCTCTATCGTTCGCCGAGTCCGGAAATTACCGAGGAAATGAGCGACGCCCTGCGCGATGCCGGAATCGCTTTTGAGTTCCGCAAACTGGAAGTCAGCAGCCGCACGGTCAAGTCGCTTTATCGCGGCCAGAACGTTGACGGCGAGTTTTACGTCAGCGAAGACGACTTTGAAACGGCCAAGGAAATCGCCGAAGGAATCATCGGCGATCTGGATGAAGATATCGTATAAGCAGCTTAACACTGCCGTAACCGGGTGCGTTAACTGAGGAGGACCCAATGCCCCGCCGCAAACAGAAACAAGAAGACGACGATCTGTTCGAAGACGATCGCCCGCTTCCGGTCGACGATGCCGAAGAGGGCAATGAGGCCGCCGGCGATATCGATGAATCGGACAGTATTCTCTTGCTGAAGACTGACAACATTCTTCAGGCGCAGTTTTTGGTTGGCGCTCTGGAGGAGGAAGAAATCCCGTTCGTCGCCAAGCGCTTGGGTCTACCCGACCGCGCCGGTAGCGCGATAACGCATACCGCGTTTGACGCGCCGGGTCCGGCGGAAATCTATGTCAGCGCCGACGACTACGATCGCGCTAAAGAGTTGCTCGATTCACTGGAAGGGCAGGCGATCGGCGATTTCGACGAGGACGATGACGACGACGGCGAGGAAGGCTATTTCGAGGAAGAAGAGGACCGTTAGACCATGAAAATTCTGGCCACGTTACTCCTGGTCGGCCTTTTGACCGCTCCGGCGCTCGCGAAACAGGTTGGCGAGTTGGATTTCGCCGATCGTTTCGACACGCTGCAGGCGCGCGCTCAGGCCAGCCAAAAAATGATGGTGATCAAGTTCTACATCGACTGGTGAAAGTGGTGCAAGGTGATGGCGGACTCGACTCTGCCCGATCCTTACGTTCAGAAGTTTCTGAAGAACTTTGAAATCGCCCAAATCAACGCCGAAGTTGATACACTGACGGCCGCCATCTACGGCGTGCGCAGCTACCCGACGACGCTGATCCTGAAAGCAAACGGCGTGGAAGTCGATCGTTTGATCGGTTACTACCCGCCGGTCGATTTTGTCGGCGGCGTGGTCAACGCCATGTCCGGCATCGGCACGCTTGAGGATTTGATCAACAAGGTGTCGCAACGGCCGCAGGATATCGATCTGCTGTTCGAACTGGGCCAGAAATACCGCTATCGCGGCGATTACGACAAAGCCGGAGCTTACTTCATGCAGGTTATCGCGCTCGATCCGGCCAATGCCAAAGGAAAATCCGCCGAGTGCGCTTTCAATTTGGCGCACATGCAGTACAAGCTGAAGAACTATCAGGCGGCCGTCGATCTCTTCCGCCGCACGTCCCAAATGTTTCCGGCGGCGGAGATTGCCGCCGACGCCGATTTGATGATCGGCTACAGCTACCAGAAAGCCAACGACTTCAAGACCGCCAAGAAAGAATACAAAGCGTTCCTGAAGAAGTATCCCGATACCACCGAGAAGGAGTGGATTGCCGAGCAATTCACCAAGATGGATAAACCGAAGTAGGTCCTATGAATTACAACGAAGGCACGACGATCTTCGAACTCTCGCGTCCCGGCCAAAAAGGTTACACTCTGCCGAAATGCGACGTGCCGGAGCTTAAGGCTGAAAATGTCATCGGGCGCGACAATGTGCGCACGCGTGACGTGGCCTGGCCGGAAGTCTCCGAAAACGAAGTCGTGCGCCACTTTATTCGTCTCTCGACGCTGAACCACCACATCGACAAAGCGATCTACCCGCTGGGCAGTTGTACGATGAAGTACAACCCCAAGGTCAATGAGAAAGCGGTGAGCAATCCTGGCTGGACGCAACTACACCCCTTTCAGCCGGCGCGTAGCGCTCAAGGCGCTCTGGAGTTGATGTACAATTTAGCGCGGATGTTATCCGAAGTCGCCGGCATGCACGAGACAACCCTACAGCCGACTTCCGGCGCGCAGGGCGAGTACACCGGCATTCAGTTGACCAAGGCCTACTTCAAGCACAGGGGCGAAGGCCGCTACAAAGTTCTGCTTCCCGATTCGGCGCACGGCACCAATCCCGCGTCGGTAATGATGTCCGGCTGGACACCGCTCGAACTGAAATCTTCCGAGACCGGCACTCTCGATCCGGCGGCGGTCGAAGCCGCCCTCGACGAAAGCGTCGCGCTGATTATGCTCACTAACCCCAACACGCTCGGGTTGTTCGAGCGCGAGATTCTTCGCATCAGCGAACTGGCGCACAGCAAAGGCGCGCTCATGTATATGGACGGCGCCAATCTCAATGCGCTCATGGGGATTGTTCGCCCCGGTGATATGGGTTTCGACATGCTCCATATCAATCTGCACAAGACTTTTTCCACGCCGCACGGTGGCGGCGGCCCGGGCGGCGGCGCGGTCGGTGTCAAAGACTTCTTGTCGCCGTTCTTGCCGATCCCGGTCGTGGCGCGTGACGAAAAGCAATACTACTTCGATTATGATCGCCCGCTGTCGATCGGTCGTCTGCACTCTTTCTATGGCAATTTCGGCTCGATGGTGCGCGCCTATACTTACATCCTGATGCACGGCGGCGAAGGTCTCCGCAAGGTGTCGGAGACGGCAATTATCAATGCCAACTATCTGCTGTCACGTCTGCGCGATAAGTACAAACTTCCGCACGACCATGTTTGTCAGCACGAGTTCGTGCTCTCCGGCGACTGGCAGAAGAAGCTGGGCGTGAAGGTCACCGACATCGCCAAGCGCCTGCTCGATTACGGCGTGCACGCGCCGACGACCTATTTCCCGCTGATCGTTAGTGAGGCGCTGATGATCGAGCCGACCGAGACCGAGAGCAAACAATCGCTCGACTATTTCGTTGATTGCATGCTCAAAATCGCCGAAGAAATCGAGACCAACCCCGATCTCGTCAAAAACGCGCCGCACTCAACGCCGGTCTCGCGCCTCGACGAAGTTGGCGCCGCCAAGGAACTGAACATCGCCTTTCCGGGAAATTAGCCGTTACCGATCGATTCAATGAGGGCGCAGGTAGCTGCGCCCTTCTTGTTCTCCGCTCTGGAAATTCCGTTCATGATGCCGAGCGCGGTTGGCACATGCGTCCGATGAAGTTGGTGTCCGACCCCAAAAAGTCTCCCAAGCGAGTTGACAAGCGCGGGGCATTGTATAGATTGTCCGCTTGCATCGGGGGTGTAGCTCAGTGGTAGAGCATGTGCCTTTTAAGCACAGGGCCGATGGTTCGATCCCATCCACCCTCATGTTGATTGACAGCGCGAATTGAATGCACCATTAGCTCAGTTGGTAGAGCAGCTGACTCTTAATCAGCGGGTCCTAGGTTCGAGTCCTAGATGGTGCATTTTGTTATGCGCGCAGATCGCCGATTCCCGCCTTGCCGCGACTGCATCAATCCGCTAATTTCGAGTCTTTCTTAGGATAACTGGTCACGCGTGGAGTTCTTAAGTACCGTCTTCGACTGGATCATTCACCTCGATAAGTACCTGATCGAGTTGGTGAAACACTATGGCACGTGGACGTATGCCATTCTCTTCCTCGTGATTTTTTGCGAAACGGGGCTGGTCGTCACACCGTTTCTCCCCGGCGATTCGCTGCTCTTCGCCGTCGGCGCGCTGTCGGCGACCGGCGCTCTCAACCCGCATCTGGCTTTCGTGCTGTTGGCCTGTGCGTCCGTTCTGGGTGACAACACGAATTACACGATCGGCAGTATCGTCGGTCCGCGCGCCTTTGCCGGCAATATCCGCTTTCTCAAGAAAGAGTATCTCGACCGTACGAGAGCCTTCTACGACAAGTATGGCGGCCGCACAGTCATCGTCGGGCGCTTTTTGCCGATCATTCGCACCTTCGCGCCATTCGTCGCGGGTGTGGCGCGCATGCCACGCGGCAAGTATGTGCCGTTTACGATTATCGGCGCGTGTTTCTGGGTCGGGCTATTTCTCTATGCCGGATTCTTTTTCGGCAACCTGCCCTTCGTGAAGAACAACTTCTCACTGGTCATCGTCATCATCGTGTTGATTTCGGCGATGCCGGCGATAATCGAGTTCGTGCGGCACCGACTGGCGCGTCGCGGGCAGGGATAAATCAGAATTCCAGAATTAGCTTATACGCCACCCGCAAGTTGCGCCCGGCCTCGGGCAGAATTGACTTCACCCGCGACAAGTGATTGCGGTACTCCTGATCGAAAGCGTTATCCAGATTCGCGCTCAGACTGTGAACGACACTTCCGATCGCTCGCGACCACTGGGCAAAAAAGTTCGCCACGACATATCCTGCGGTCGGCGCTTCGAACGTATCGACGCGGTGTTGCGGCGCCGCTAACTGAGCGTTCACTCCCACCGACCAATGGGGAGTTGCGTAACGCAATTCAACCAGTCCTTTCAGCGGCGGAATCTGCGGCAGCGGACTTCCCGACTCGTCCAATCGTCCCCGCGTGTAACTCAACGACGCGACCGCTTTGATTCTCGCAGAAAAATCCCATTCCGCAAGACTCTCAAGACCAAGAAAAGTCGCGCCAACACCCTCGGTGGCGTACACCGGCAAGAATGTCTGATAGTTGATCGCACCGGTGTTACGGGGAATGATGTAGTACGATAGTCGATTGCGAAACGCACTGAACATAAAGTAACGCCCATCCGATTTGAAATACGCGAACGTCTCGATACCGATACCGCGCTCCGAGTTCAAATCGGGATTGCCAATTTCGTACGAATACGCCGCCAGATGCGGTCCTTGCGAGTAAAGCTCCTCAATGGTTGGCACGCGATTGGAGCGGCTGAGATTCGCTCCGGCGTGCAGCGAAGGCGTCAACGAGTAGAGCAGCGAGCCTGATGCAGATATCGAGGTAAACTCGCGCCGGCGAATTGCGCCGATTTCCGAGCCGAACTCGTGTCGCGGTTTGACTTGATCAAATCCGACCCGCAGCGCCACTTCCCAACTCAGATTGCTGACTTCGGCGCGTTCGTAAAGATAAGTCGAGACGTTGATCGATTGCGCCGGCGGCGTGAAAACATACCCGCCGATATTGAAATCGCGATGCTCAAAGGAAATTCCCAGCGTGCCGTGATCGGCGATACCGAATTCGCGGTGTTCGGCGTCCAAACGACCGTTGTAGCCGGTAATTCGAAATTCCGAACCGACCACACCACCGCTCTCGAACTCTTTGTGCCGATAGTAGCTTCGTGACAGTTGCAGCGACAGATTATCAAGCAAACCCGATTGCGAATGGCGTCGGGCGCGCAGGTTGTATTGCCGCTTTTCCATCTCAATATCGACGCCCAGCGGATGCGCCCCGACAAAACCGCCGGGCACGCCATACTCGAGCTGGTAGCCGCGCATCGAGAAGCCGGCAAAACCCAGTCGCGGGTCGATCAGGCTCGCGCCTATACTGTAATCGGTCGTGCGCGAATCAGAGTTGTTGAGACGACCGACCGGCGTCTCCAGATCGCGGGCGCTGCGGCGGTTGATCTCGCCGCGCAGCGCCAGCGGATGAAGCGGCAAATCAAACAGCGCCGAACCAAGCGCGCCGTCGTTCGCGGTCTCGCCGTAAGCGCCGACCGTCAAGTAACCCTGATCGTGGTGCACGTCGGGCACTTCGTGGCGAACGACATTGACCACACCGCCGATTGTTGTCGGAGTTTGCAGCAGCGTTCGCGGTCCGCGCACGACTGCGATTTGCTCGGCGGCAAACGGCTCGATAGTAACGGCGTGGTCCGGCGATGTCGCCGATAGATCGACCGTCTTGGCGCCGTCTTCGGCGATCAAAACGCGGTCACCGCCAAGCCCGCGAATCACCGGCCGCGCCGGCGCCGGCCCCATTGCGCGCATCGCCAATCCGGTTTCGTTTTTCAGCGTCGCAGCAATCGTCGCGCCAATCTCCTTCTGCAAATCCGGTCCGGCCAATACCGTTGCGGTTTCGGTGAGCCGCTCGAAGCGCGAATGATCGTGCTCGCCCATCACCACCACCGGCGCCACCTCCAGCGTCTTCGGGAATAGATAGATCGCGTATGCGCGCTCAATATCGAGAGTCGGCGCGAGGTCGATCGTATTGTCTTTGTAGGCGATATGAGACACATGGAGGCGATAAGTCGAATCGGGCAACTCATCGAATCGGAATGCGCCGACTGAGTCGGAGACGCGTGTCACGTCACGACCAAGCAGCCTGACAGTCGCCGCGCTGATCGGCCGGCGGGATTCAATGTCGAGCACTACGCCCCTGAGCGACGCGCCCGATATCGCATCGACGGTTATCGCCAGCAACGTAGCGATGAATAACAGAACTCTACTGAACATTGATCGGTATCGGCTTGAAACTGGCAGCAATCGCTTCCTCGTTCAACAACCGGATCGTCACGGTAGTCGCGCCGGTCGCCTTGCCGCGAATCGCAAAGGCGAACGGCTCGTTCGGATCGCGGTTGACGATCTCGGCTTTGCTCTCGTCGGCGACGACTATCTGGAGCGAGTGATCATCCTCGCCGGGGAGGAAGACGACGCTGTTGACGTCAACGAAACTGATATCGATGTGATCGGTCGTCCGGCCAAAACCGACAGTGAACGCACCGGTTACGCTGTTGGCCGCCGAAACGATAAAGCTGCGCGCCAGTTCGTCGCCCGACTCTTCGTCGCGCGCGATCAAACCGTAGGGATCGCCGTGCAATCCGGTCATATCGCGAACTCGCACCGGAATCATGCCGGAACGGAAGTCGTTATGTCCGGCATGCGCGATGAAAAATTCGACGGTCGTGAGTCCTTCGGCGAGGCCGCGCATATGAAATTCATAGCCGCCTTCTTCTCCTTCATGCTGCCAAATCTCAAACAACGCAAGATTGCCGATCTGCCAGGTGAGCTTTTGGTCTTCCGATTCCGGCCCGTCGATGATCTCCTCATCTTCGTCGAAGAAGCGCACAAAGATACCGTCGGTGCTGGCATTCAGCGGCACGAACACAGTATCGTTCGTCACACCGCGCAGAATGCGGGCGATTTCGACGCCGGAGGAATTGAGCTGAACGCCGATAGCCTCAAAGTGGTCGGTCGGCGGCGTGGTCACGTCATCCTCGGAGCAACCGGAGAAGGCCAGTATTGCCAAGATGACAAACGGTAGAAACCAAAGTCGTAAACGCATAATCGACTCCTTCACATGAAAGAAACAACTGCGGCGCAGCCACGTAACGGCGTGCCGCGAGCGCGATGAAATGCAGCGATTAGGCGTTTAACGGCGGGGCGCGACCCGGATGCTCTGCGCCGGGTTCAGCTTCGACAATGCAGCAAGTCTCTGCGTAAGACAATCCGATCAACGGGAGATCGAGATCATCGAGATTCGGCGGATCCGCCTCAGCGGCGACGTTGGCAAAAAACACGCTGACCGGGTAAGCTGGATGGTGTTCCGCAAGTCCGGCATCACAGGGGCCGTGATGGTCGTGATTATGCAGTTGGTTGATCACCGCGCCGCCCAGGGCGACGTAGCCGATCAAAAGCAGTGCGATAACGCGACGAATCAGCATGTTGATGCTAATATAACGCAATCCGGGCTCCGGTGGTTGGGAATTCATCGCCAAATTTGGTCTACCGCAGCCGACATCAGAAGCATAGATTTCACTCATGCCGCGCGTTACTAAGATCGAAGCGCAGAAACGCAACCCCGACCGCTGGTCGATTTACATCGACGGCCGCTTTTTCGCGGGTTGCGCCGCCGAGATCTTGCCGACTTTGAATCTTAAAGTCGGAATCGAGCTTGAGCCGGAACGGCTGGAGGAAATTCGCGACGCGCTGGGTCTGGCCAAAATCCGAGACGCCGCGCTGCGTCACCTTGGCCGCCGCAATCGCTCCGAGAAAGAAATGCGGGAATATCTTCGCCGCAAAGAGTTCGCCGCTGAACAGGTTGACTCCACGATCGGTTGGCTCAAAGAACGCGGTTATCTCAACGACGCGCAATTCGCCGAAGATTGGATCAAGAACCGCCAGCAGCTCGCGCCGCGCGGCAAGCGGCGATTGCAGATGGAACTGTATCAGAAAGGCGTCGCGCGCGACGTGGTCAGCCATGCGATTAGCGATAATGTTGCGCCGGAGTCGGAAGCCGAGTCGGCGTATCGCTTGATTCTGAGTCGGAAGAATCGCTGGCGCGGACTGGAACCGCTTGAAATTCGCCGCAAAATCTATAATTTCTTGAGCTACCGTGGCTTTTCACCCGATGCAGTGGAAGAGGCCTGGAAACGATTTGAGCGGGAAGAGTTGGGCGGTAGTTAACGAGTCGTCGATCATCGCGCCTGCGGCGCGAATGTCGGGAGCGCAGGACTCCCAGCAAGCGAATCTTCACTACGCTAATGAAGTGGACCAGATGACAACAGAAGGTCAGCGTCTCGCCGAATTTGCTGATGCGATTCGTGAATCGACCATGAAGCGCCTTGAGCAGGTTCCGGCAGGATTCGAGAATTGGCGTCCATTGGAGGCGTCTTTGAGCATTGCTGAGATAGCTGCTCACGTAGCCGATGCCGATCGCTGGCTCTTTCGCAAACTTGAGTCTCCTGACCTGGCTCCCATGACTGCTCGGGTCGGTGAAGTCGAGAACATCGATCGCGGCGGCTTTATCGCCATGTTAGATCGGCTACGCCAGTCCGGACAACAACGTTCTGATCTAATGCGCGGTCTGACTGAAGACCGGCTTGCCGAACAAACACTTGATCAACGTTTCGCCGGTAAGGTCACCATCTGGTGGCTGCTGGTTCGCGGCAATCTTGATCACGAAATTCATCATCGTGGTCAGTTATCCGTATACTTACGTCTACTGAAGCATAAGGAGCGCGTTTGAAAGCCGCCGAAATTAGGGAATCGTTCTTGGCCTACTTCGAGTCGAAGGCACACAAACGCCTGCCGAGTTCGTCGCTCATTCCGCTCGACGATCCGACTTTGCTCTTCACCAACGCCGGGATGAATCAGTTCAAGGATGTCTTCCTCGGCCAGCGCAAGGTCGACTACAAACGCGCGACGACCTCGCAAAAGTGTATCCGCGCCGGCGGCAAGCATAATGACCTCGAAAACGTCGGCGAAACGGCGCGGCATCACACGTTTTTCGAGATGCTCGGCAATTTCTCGTTCGGCGACTATTTCAAGGAAGACGCCATTGCCTTCGCGTGGGAGTTCATCCGCAAGTATCTCGACATCCCCGCCGAGCGGCTCTGGGCAACCGTCTATAACAATGACGATGAAGCGTTTGCTCTCTGGGCCAAGATCGCTCCCGAATTGAAAAACGGTCGCATTTTGCGTTTTGGCGAGAAAGACAATTTCTGGTCGATGGGCGAAACCGGTCCGTGCGGGCCGTGCTCGGAAATTCATGTCGACCGCGGCGAGCACTACGGCAAGGATGCACAGGTCAACGACGACGGCGACCGTTTCATGGAAATCTGGAATCTGGTCTTCATGCAGTACGACCGCGACGCAAGCGGCAAACTCACGCCGCTGCCGAAACCGTCGGTCGATACCGGCGGCGGCCTTGAGCGCATGGCGATGGTAATGCAGAAAGTCGATTCCAATTACGACACCGATCTGTTCGCGCCGCTCCTGTCGGCGATTAGCGATTTGTCGGGCAAGGAATATCAGCGCGACAAACGCGGGCTGTCGCACCGCGTGATCGCCGATCATATTCGCGCGCTCACCTTCGCAATTGCCGACGGAGGGATTCCCTCTAACGAAGGCCGCGGCTATGTGCTGCGGCGAATTCTGCGCCGCGCGGCACGGCACGGGCGCTTGCTCGGCATGCACGAGCCGTTCATTTACAAACTCGCGTCGGTGTTGGTCGATACGATGGGGCGCCAATTCCCCGAGATCAAAGCGCAGGCCGAGCACGTGGCGCTGGTGATTAAATCAGAGGAAGAAAGCTTCGGCGAAACGCTGGATCGGGGCTGCGAGATTTTTGACAAGATCGTCACGAAGACCAAAGATCGCGGTAATTCAATGATTCATGGCAATGATGTTTTTCTCCTATACGACACATTTGGATTTCCGGTGGATCTTACCGAGGTGATGGCGCGAGAGCGAGGATTGACTTTGCACATGCCAACGTTTGAGGCGAAGCTCAATGAACAACGACGGAAATCGCGCGATCTTGGCGACTTCGGGTTGGCCTTTGAACTTCCAAAGGACATTGTCGGCCCTCACTCAGACTTTCGCGGTTATGATGATCACTTCAGATTAGAAGCCGCTGTGAAATCCGTTCAGTTGCTAACCAGAGACGGAAGGCCGTTTTACCAAGTCATCCTTGAGAGAACTCCCTTCTATGCTGAGTCAGGTGGTCAGGTCGGCGACGAAGGAAGACTGATCCACGAGAACCGATCTTTCAGAGTTGAAGGCACTCATCGCATTGGTGATACTGTTATCCACTTGGTAAGCGATTTTGTCGACATAATGAAAGAAGTTGATGTGATAGCGGAAGTCGACGGCGTCCGCCAGAAGCACATCCAGCGAAATCACACCGCGACGCATCTTCTCCACAAAGCCCTGCGCACCGTGCTCGGCGAACACGTACAGCAGAAAGGCTCACTCGTCGCGCCCGACCGCCTGCGCTTCGACTTCGCCCATTTCAAGGCGATGTCGGAGGAAGAAATCCGCGAAGTCGAACGCATCGTCAACGAGCAAATTCTGCTTAACCGCAGAGTCAAATGGGACAACTACCCCATCGAAGAGGCCAAGAAGCTCGGCGCGATGGCGCTCTTCGGCGAAAAATACGGCGATGTCGTCCGCATGGTCGAGGTCGAAGGGTTCTCCCGCGAACTTTGTGGCGGCACGCACGTCCAGGCCACCGGCGAGATCGGATTGTTTGTGATCACCGCCGAAACCGCGATTGCCGCCGGGATTCGCCGTATCGAAGCGATGACCGGCGTGGGCGCATTGGAGTACTTGCGCGGCATTAAATCGAAGCTCGATGCAACCGCAGCGCTTCTGAAATTGCCGGAAGACAAAATCGTCGCTCGGATCGAAGAACTGGTCGAAGAAACCAAGAAGCTCAAGAAAGAACTCGAAAAATCGCAGGCCGAATCGGCAACCGGCGCCATCGAAGGATTGTTCAAGACAAAGGCAGTCGATGTCAATGGCGTGCGCGTATTGATTGCGCCGTTCGAAGGCAAAGACCAACTCAACGCCTATGCCGATTACGTCAAATCGATCGGCGAACCGATCAGCGGATTATTCTATTCGGGCAATCAATATGCGATCACTGCCAGCGACGCCGCGATTAAGAAAGGCGTGCAGCCACGTGAGCTGATCAAAGCCGTCAATGCGGCATTCTCCGGCAAAGGCGGTGGCCGTGAGTATTTCGTTCAGGGCGCGGGTGCGGTCGATCTCGACGAAGCCAAAGTCCGCGCAACGATCGTGCCGCTGCTCGAGCAGGCAGTTAAGTAGCCGCATATAGATTGCCGCGTAGGGGCGCATGGCAATGCGCCCTCAACCTTCACGGCTGAGGACTGCTTCAGCATGATCGTTACATCACTGGGGTTTTAGTATCCATGAATCGCGTTCTCGACCACCTCATCTCCATCTCGCAATCCCGCGCCGCGGGATTCCTCGTCCTGGTCGATCCTTCCGAACACACACCCACGCAACTAGTGGCCACCGCCGAACACGCCGAGGCCGGCGGCTGCGACGCCATTCTCGTTGGCGGTTCGGTCGTCGAGTCGCTGCGGATGGCGGAAGTCATCGGCGCGATCAAGCCGCGCGTCTCGATTCCCGTGATCATCTTCCCCGGCGGCGCCGATCAAGTCTGCCGATCTGCGGATGCGATTCTCTTCACCTCATTGCTCTCTGGCCGCAACCCCGAATTTCTCATCGGCGAGCAAGTGCGCGGCGCCGCGCTGGTCAAAGAGTACGGACTCGAAGCGATTCCGACGGCGTATTTGCTGATCGAATCGGGAACGCGCACTTCGGTCGAGCTTTCCTCGCAGACTGCGCCACTTTCGCGAAAAGACATCGACGCGATCAAGAACCACGCGCTGGCCGCCAAATATCTGGGCATGAAGTTGATTTACCTCGAGGCCGGTTCCGGCGCAAAAATCTCCGTTCCGGAGGAGATCATCCGCGCCGTGCGCGATTATGTCGGCCTCTCGATTATCTGCGGCGGCGGTATTCGCCACCCGGAAGATGCCGCGCAGAAAGTGGCGGCAGGCGCGCAATTCGTCGTCATTGGCAACCGCTTCGAGGACAACAGCCAGCGCGCAATCTTCGAAGAATTTTCCGCCGCGATCCACCAAGAATCGACTATTATCAAGTCCGATGACGAAAAGTCTCATTGAAATCATTGCGGTCGCCGTCTCGGAATCGCTGACGCTGCGGCAGACGTTTTCGCCCCAGCGCGAGCAGTGGCTGCTCACATGCTCCGAATTGTTGGCATCATCACTAAACCGCGGCGGCAAAATCTTGATCGCCGGAAACGGCGGCTCGGCTGCCGACGCGCAGCATTTCGCCGCCGAGTTTGTCGTGAGGCTCACCGGCGACAACAACCGCCGCGCCTTGCCGGCCATCGCTCTGTGCACCGACACTTCAGCCATCACCGCTGCCGCCAACGACTACGGTTTCGAGCAGGTATTCGCGCGGCAAGTGGAAGCGTTAGGCAAAGCCGGCGATGTCTTCATCGGCCTGACGACCTCCGGCAAGTCGCCGAATATCATCGCTGCGTTTCGCACTGCGAAAATCGCCGGTTTGCAAACTCTGGGACTGTTTGGCAAAAATGGGCTGGCGGACGCGTCCCTTTGCGAATGGCCGCTCAACGTCGCTTCAACGGTTACGATGCGCATTCAGGAAGAGCACGCGTTCGCGCTGCACTTGCTCGCTTTGCTGACCGAAGAACGACTTTTCGGAAAATAGACGGCCGCGGGCTTAAAATCGCGTGTTCGGTCCTTCCGGACCCATCAAGTAGATAAATTCTTTCAGTAATTGCGGGTCGAAGTTGTTGCGCGTGCCGTGCATCAACTTCAGCGCCGGAAAAGTGTCGATCGCGGCCTGGTACACGCGCTCCGTGGTCAGCGCGTCGAACACGTCGGCGATAGCGACGATCCGGGCGTACGGATGGATATCGCGATCGAGTTGGCCGTTGG
Organism: uncultured Ignavibacteria bacterium; assembly: GCA_964617645.1. Taxonomy (GTDB): domain Bacteria; phylum Zixibacteria; class MSB-5A5; order CAIYYT01; family CAIYYT01; genus JADJGC01. Next base: position 90,188 of record CAZTYE010000003.1, on the reverse strand, counting down.
GGTATCCGGAACCATCAAGCCGCTCATGATGATACAACACGGGAATATATGATTCGCCCGGAATCAAATCGGTCTCTTTCAGCATCTCGCCGCCCCAGCCCGGGTGTTTTTTCATGATCTCGAATTCCGAGCGATTGAGCGCCGTGCGCTTGGTCAAAATCCGTTCCGGAACTTTTGCTTTGCCGACATCGTGCAACAGCGCGCCGGTGCCGATTTCAGTCAGTTGCTTGCGGTCGTTGATCCCGATCTGCCGCGCCAGCGCCAGCGAGAACGTCGAAACGTTTACGGAGTGCGTGTAGGTGTAGTAGTTGAACGACGTGATCTGCATCAGGCTCAAAAACGCCTCGCGACCGCGCAAGATGAAGTCAATCGTGTTCTCAACCATCTCCTGACTGCGCTTGATGTTTTCGCCGAGGGTCGGATTGGCGAAAACTTCCTTGATCAGCGCTTTCGAAGTGTCATAAAGAATTTCCGCCTTCTTGATCTCCGCAACATTGGGATCCTTGAGCAACTCCGGCAGATTTTCTTCGAGATATTGCTGGTAGGCGTGCCGCGAAGCGTACGGGATGTAAATCTGCTGCACGCGGTTTTCCCGCAGCTTGGCCAGATTCGCCTCGGTAAACGGCAGCGACATCGAGCGATACAGCATCAGCTCCCGGCCGACTTGTACGTAAATGTCAAATCGGAGAATCTTGTCGACCCGCAGGCTCTCAACGGCCACCGGCAAATACGGCGGCGTCGCCTGCACCTCGGGGTCCTTGAGAATGTGATGCGCCGGAGCGGTCATTATTCGGTATTATCGACAGAAGTCAACGGGGACTTGAAAATCAAAAACCGGTTTGGCGGGCAACCAAACCGGTCTTCTGAAGGGAGGAGCCAACAGGCTGTAAACAAGGAGGAGGTCTTAACTACCGTAACTTTTCACCAGCATCATCACCGACTGCAGCGACGCCGAGATATTCGTTAGCGTCTTGGAATAGCGCTTGAGCAGTTCCGAATACTGCCAGCGCATCGAGAAGGCTTTTTCCGGAAATCCGAAAGTATCGAGCAGAATCTTGCGATAAATCTCGTCGATATAACGCACCACGTCGTAGCTGAATTCCGGCAGATCGCTGTCATCCACGTTGCCCTTCGCCAGACGGTCGCGGAACGCTTCGACCTTTTCCAGCACCACCGTGCCAAAGCACCACGGCGTCATCACGACGCCGAAATTGTTGTGTTCGGTATAGAAATCGTGGACAGTTTTCAGCAGCACTTCGAGAATCTTCTTGCGCGCGCAGAAATACGCCCGCAACTCGACCTGATAATTCTTGAGTTCGGCTTCCTTCGCCCGAATGTCGCCCAAGTCCTCAAGAGTGCGCTCTTCGACACGTTCGAGGAAAGTGTAGTAGTCGTCAAAATAGACTTTTACGTTCTCCGAGAGCGTATAGAGGTAGAAACCGCCGTCATCGCGCTTAACTCGCGGTTCGACAACTTTGGCGAAGCGTTCGTTCGTGAATCCGCGTTTCATATCTGTCGCTATCATTGTCTTTCTCCTTCCCTCGCTGTGTCTTGCGGAAAAAGAGAAACGCAAGGCTCGTGCCGACTGCGACAACGGTGATTGCCTCTATCACTGTGACTCCAAACGCTTCTGCCTTCGGCAGTTACGTGCTGTTTCGCCACTGAACAGCAAGTGTGGCGATGTTCTTTATGTGCATGGTCGTGGTGATTGCGAATTCTCGGTATGCAGCCGCGCGCACATTTGAGCGAGCCTTCGTTCCCGCAATTGTGCTTGGCAGCGGCGTAGAAACTGTTGATATTCTTCGTCTTTGAAGACGCGGCCGCCGGAAACATTCGCCGGTCCGCGATGTTTAGGAAGCAAATAGGTCTTTTGGGCCGCTTGCGCCCGCAAATCTGGAGGATAGATGTTCTTAAGAGGACTTGTTGCGCTATTGACTCTGCTGGTCTTGGTCTCTTGCGCACAGATGCAGAAAGAGCCGACGGCATCGGCCTTTGTCGATCCCGTGGAAAATCAGGCGGTCAACGACTCGGTCGAAACCCTGGCGGCGTCGTTGCAGGGGCAAATCGGCTTCCCCGAAATCAAGAGCGTATTCGAGCATTTCATCGCCAAATACCCCAATTCGGTGTGGTTGCATCGTGACTTCCAGTCCTTGTTCGATGGTTATGAGCAGGTTCAGGCGAAGCTGGATTACTACAAGAGCATGTATGACGCCAACCCCAACTCGGCGATGGCCAACTACCTCTATGCCCGCTGTCTCGGTGGTCTGGAAGCCGCGAAGCTGTATCAGAAAGCGATGGAGCTCGACGGCAAGTTCTACTGGGCGCCCTTTGGCTTAGCTTCTTCGCTCATGACCGGCAATCCACCCGATACCACAAAGGCGATTGAGCTTTATCTCAAGGCTATCGCTATCGACAATTCCAATCCGATGTCCTTCTCGCAGTTGACCCAGATCTATCTCTCGCGTGGCGATTACGCCAATGCTATCAAGTTTGCGGATCTTTATGCGACGACTTCGCCAAAGGAATACCGTCCGGTGGCGATGAAAGCCGAAGCGCTGGAGAATTCGGGAGATGCCGCCGGCGCCAAAAAGGCGTTAATCGCTTTCTCGGATGCCAATCCCGACAACGGCCCGGTCAAGCGCGACTTGGTCGAAAAGCTGAAGCGCGAGCAGCGTTACGCCGAAGCGCTCAAGTTCCAGCACGCGCTCGTCCCTCTCTCGCGCCAACCCGCTGACGCCGTAGTCGAGATCGCCAAGCTGCATGCGATGGTCAACCAACCCGACTCCGCTTTGGTCTACTTGAACAACGCGGCGGCGCAAGGCTACAGCGATTTCCGCCGTCTTGAGCGCAACGAAACACTCGCGCCGGTGCGCCAATTGGCCGGATTCGGCGATCTGATGGGCAAACTGAAGTCGAGCGCGGAACAACAGCGCCAATCTCGTTTAGCGCCGCTTTTGGCCAATGCCGACCAAGCCCGCACTATGTATGTCGGCGGCAAGCTGGACATCGCTGCCCCCACCTGGGCTTTCTCTAATCTCAATGGCGAAACCGTGTCGCTGGAAAGTCTGCGCGGGAAAGTCGTCGTCGTCGATTTCTGGGCCACCTGGTGCGGTCCGTGCCGCATGACCATGCCGCTGCTTCAGGATTTTGTCGAGCGCAAGGCCGACGGCGTTGAGTTTATCTCGATGAACGTCTGGGAGGACGACACCACCAAAGTCCGCCCCTATCTGGCCGACTACGGCTACAGCTTCAACGTCTTGTTTGGCGACCAACAGGTAGCGCAGAACTATCAGGTGACCGGCATTCCGACGCTGGTCATTATCGATAAAGAAGGCGTGATCCGCTACCGCCACGTCGGCTACGACCCGGTCTCGGATCAGGTACTGCTGTGGCAGACGGAAGAACTGCTGAAGAAGCAGACGACTTAAGTCGGCACGGCGATTCTCAAGGATCGTCGCCGATTGAGTTTACGGTATCCGAAAGTCGGGAAGTTTCCTTCCCGACTTTTCCTCTTCAGTTCCGCCAATTCCTTGCAGACTGGCGCTTCTGAACTTCGCGACTAATCGTAGTCCGCACAACTGCAATACTGCCCGGGCGGCGGGCCGCTCATGAACATCCAATTGATCAGAATCACGGCGTCCGCCAGAGATATCGCCCCGTTACAATCGGAGTCGCCCGACCCGATTTGGTGGGGCGCCGGGGGCGGCCCCCCGGAGAAGATGTAGTCAATCAGGCGGGATATATCGGCAATTGAAATTCCACCATTGCCGTCCGCGTCACCGACGCGCCAACTGCAGATCCTAAAGGTCTCCAAATACTCCGTGAAGCCGACCGCGTTGTTGCCCGCGACATCATGCGATGCCACTGTGAGAATGCAACTGTCGCAGTCCGGTCCGGTCACGACCCAGTTGATTGATCCGGTTTCTTTCCAGGGGACATCCGCCGCCAACACTTCCGGATAGCCATCACGGCCATTGTGCCGATCCAAGCGCAGCGTCACTTCCGCCGTCGAGTCAACGCCCGCGGTCGTCCACCAGTTCAGAAAGACAGAGTCGCCCACGGCGTACCGATTCGGGAACGGCAGCCAATTGACGTTGCAGGCATAGTATCCGCCAGTGAAGTAAGCACGATAAATGTGTTCCTCGAATTCTGGTGGCACCCATACGTCGTAGAACCTGCTGATATGTGAGCTGTCAATGAAACAGTCGTCGCAGAGCAGATGACACCAGTGATGGAAATAGTAGTCATAGTCATTGAGCCTGAAGTGTTCAGCTGCGATGAGCTCGTGTTGCTCAAAGGCTTCCCATGTGAGCTCAACCGGTGTCTGCCACTCAAAACCATCAATTGCGACGATGTAACCCGGACCACCGATGTAACGATTGCTGATGCGAGCGAAGCCCATATTCATGCTGTGAGAATGAGCGCCGTGGTAAATGGACGATGCCTCCGCGTCCAAATGGCCCGTCCATTCGTGAGAAAAGAGGTACTCTTCTGTGTAGTCATTGATATTCGACGCCTCAGAAAGGCAGCAGCAACAATGCGGCAAGTTGTTCAAGATGTAGAACCTACTATTGTCTTTCCCGTCGCATCCCGCCATCCAGTCAGACGGGTTCTGGCTCGCACAGTGGTCAGGGTAGTGCCAACGCTCTAAGTGCCGCGTCAGAACCTTCTTCGCCAGAATTGAATCTCGTGCATCAGATACCCGCACGGCACCGCTGTCCGTTGTGTCGCGACCACTCCACCATACCTCGCTCCCTCGGACTGCAAGCGGAAAACCGTTGTGGTGAACCGAGAGAAAGTAAGTCGCATTGAAGTCCTTTGCGATCTGGATCCTTCGATCAATGAATACTCTCTGAGTATCCGTTGTTCGAGTCATTTCAACCTCGCTCAGTGGCCAATAAGACTCGATGGAATCCCTCAACCTTAAAGCGACCTGCAAGTTCACCCACTCTTCGGTCAGTCCCGTCGGTCCAGAGGAGCCGCGCCCATCCCCGTTGGAACCGTACATGCCACCGCCTGGTCCACCATGGCCCGGATCGATGACGATCTTGGTCGCAAAGAGTTGTTGAAGCATCAGCGGAATGGTGAAACAGATTGTCCTAATCATCGTACCGATGCGCATGTACCCCTCCTATCGAAGCTCAAGGATTCGAATCTCGTTTCTGCCGACAACGTGATATAGGACATAACGTCCGGAAGGGGAGAAGGCGGGTGAAACCTCTACGAATTCAGGCGTGAAGGTCACCTGTATGGGTCCCGAGCCGTCGAAGTTGCAGACATAGACCTCCGAGCTATCGATTCCGAATTCCGACTCGACGATTCGACAGAATGTAAGCTGACTGCCGTCATTGGCCCAAGACTCAAACGAAGCAAGTCCGAGATTCGCCAGCTCGTTACCCAAGGTATCGAAAACCAGCAGATCTCCCCTTGAACTGGCACAGGTAAATCGATCGGCAGTTGGAGCAAGTTTGGGCAGTAGATATTGATTCTCCCCGCGGGTCACGGATCGACAGTTTTGCTCATCCACCTCACAGAGGACGACTCGCCCCCATGGCCATGGGCGCGTTGTAATTAGAGGCGACCTCAATGGATCTTTGCCGGCGCCGGCGATATTGACTAATCCATGAGCCTCAACTTCCAGAACTTGTTCCGATGACTCGTCTACAACAGTGACATTTCCACCGGCTTGACGGCGCAGCGTAGAATAGCGAGCCTTCCCCGACGCGATATCAAACCGATCTTCCGCGATGGTTCGGGCACTGCCGCCAAGAGTAACCAGCACGATCCGCTCCTCGCAAATGCGATGTAAGCCCACGTTGTGTGTTGTTCTCTCGCGAATCACCATGATCGAATCGTCAATCCACTCAGACTGAACAACTGGCCCGCAGAATAGAACCTGCGCTTCGGTTTGTTCGGAGAGGTCAACTGCAAACAGAGTATCTGAGCGGATCAGCGAGAGAAACTTCTCCCCGGGCGACCACTGCGCGTCGTGGCCGTACCCAACCAATATCGACCCGCCGGCAATTGCGTTACTCCCTACGATCGCGAATACGCAAATTGTCGCTGAAACGGTGCTTAATCGGCAATCCAGCATAACCTCCTCCTTTCGCTTGGCTTCACACCGTAGACAACGCACCTTGCGCCTGCCTGCGATGAGAAAATCGTAAAGCGGATACTGTTGTCAACAAAAATTCGGCACAGCTTTGGCCCTCGGAGTCATTCGACATAGTGAGACCAATACGCCACCAACTGCCATATAACCACTCTATTGAATCACTGACTGCAAGTGCAACGGCAAGATTGACGGACATTGCATTGATTAGCCCTTGCGGTCAAGGTGTTCTCGGATCGTTGCCACCGTGCCCCGGATCGAAGAGTATGGTGTTGTCACCAAGGACAAATGCCAGGGGTGTCACCAAGACCAACGCCGCCCTCAGCAAGCCGGCTATCGAATTTCGGTCTGCCATAGACTCACCCGTCCATCTGCGGATACCGCGATTGCACTGGAAGTTGGCGACCAGACCCAATCGAGTAGACCACCTCCCTCCAGGTGGCTGACTACCAGCAACTCGCCTGATGCGACCTCGTAAACGAAGAGATCGCTTGCATAAGTCCGGTGGCCATCTTCGGTGTACTTGACGAAACCCAAGAGAAGATCGTCGAAAGACCAACCAAAATACTCCAGCAGACCAAATCGACTTTCGTTTAACCTTTGGAAACGCGGCCCGATGATCGCTTTGTTTCGGCCGAGCTCATCGACAATCGCGATAGTTTCGCCGGCCAAGTACACAACGAACTGCCTACAATTGTTGGATGGCCGCAGCACATGAACAGCCTCCGGCGTTCTCTCCCGGCATGCGACTTCCCGCACCGTGTCAGCTGATGCAATCGTAAATGAGTCTCCCAGGAGCCGATGAAACTCTATTCGCTTTCCCGATGACAACTGAAATGAGCCCACTTCCCCACTCGACAACTGTGTGAGATGTGTTAGTGCATTGCGTGTATCAAACGATGTGTCACACTTAACTACGCGGAGCCGCCCCAGTGTATCGAGAACACAACGGGTAACGATGGGGCGCGCGTAAATTGCCTTGGCGGCTTGAGTTTCCGTTTGGTAAGATAAGGCGAGATTTCCGTTGTCGACCCAGAAATAGAACTTGGGCCTACTCACGGGAATCGCTCTTCGCAGAGCCATCTTGTTGGCGTCGTAAATCAACAGGGTGTCGCGCGTCCACGCCGCGACCATCTCGCCATTCGGCGACCACTTAGGATCCCATCCGCGACCAAGTTCTACCAACTCAGCGGCAGTGATGCCGACAGTGCTAACGAGGATGCAGTAGATCCAGACTGCAACCGTGCTCACTCTGAAAGCCAGCGTAGGCTCCTCCTCTCATTGGCTTCCCGCCGTAGACAACGCACCTTGCGCCTGCCTACGATGAGAAAATCGCAAAACGGATACTGTTGTCAACAAAGATTCGACACAGGCTTGGCCCTCGGAGTCATTCGACATAGTGAGACCAATACGCCACCAACTGCCATATAACCACTCTATTGAATCTCAGACTGCAAGTGCAACGGCAAGATTGACGGACTTTTCATCGATTAGCCCTTGAGGTCCAGGTGTTCCCGGATCAGTGCCACCATGGCCCGGATCGAAAACGATCGTCACGTAGCAAAGAGCTGTCACGGGATGGAATACAGCGATAACAACAGTCGCTACTATCAGCATTCGAGCTAACATGGTGCGTGCCCTCCTTTCACTTCTCCAGCGAAACGACGAAAATCTCGTCACTCTTGTAGACTCGGTAAAGAACGAAACGCGAATCTGGCGATGGCACAGGTTCTTCTTCGAGCTGGGGTGAATCTGTAAAGATGACTCGATTCGAACCATCTGAGCGAATAATGCCAATTTCGGAAGAAATCAAGTCATAATGTCCCCATTCGGTCTGAGCAAATGTGATCCACTGTCCGTCAGAGGTCCACTTCTCCATGTCGACACGGCCAATGTCTGCGAGGAAGTGCCCTGAGGTATCAAAAACAAGCACATGCCCTCGTGAGTTCGAACACATGAACTTGTCACGTGTGGGTGCCAACGTTGGCAGAAGATAGTGATTCGCATCAAGCGTCAACCGCTTGCGTTCACCTCCGATTCCGTAGTGAAGCCGCACTGGCCCCCATGGATCAGGGTCGCAGCGCACAAACAAGTCGACGTTGCTACCTGCGACATCGGGGACTTGGTGTTTGTTAAGCGCAAAATAGTTTTGATCTGCGCCACCAACAAAATACCCAACGGCTCCGCTCGCATACCGCATCAGCCGCAGACTACTGTCCGGACCCGGCGTCATCATATCCGTGGCTCCGCCCGCTAAGCGCACCGGCGGCGAGCCGACCACGCTTTTGTGGATTTCTTCAATCCTGTGACTGGTCGACTCAGTTTTGACGTACCACCGCGTCTGGATGACGACCTCCGAGTCGCTCGCCCATTCATACTTGTAGATCGGTCCCGCAAAGACAAATTGCGGTTTGAACGACTCCGCCATCGCGCCGACAAATAGGGAGTCACTTCGAATGTAACTGACGAAACTCCCGCTATCGGACCACTGCGCGTCGTGGCCGTACCCGACCAATATCGCATCGCCAGCACTTGGGTGACTCCCCACGATCACCAGTAGGCAGATGATTCGCGCAAACGTGCTCAATCTGAAAGTCAGCATAGGCTCCTCCTTTCGATAACTCCCCGCAGACAAGCCGGAGTGGGGTCATCTTCCACAACAACATCGTAAACAAGGCCATGATGTCAACAATGATTCTGCATTTGATGCACGTCAGTTGCAACGATATTTACAGGAGGAAACAAAACCGAGAGTATCCTCATGCAGCTAATCCCCTGGGGCGCAATACATCAAATTTCTAGCCGATTTCCCGTCAACTCCATAGTATAACCCTCGATGGCCAAACTGTATTCCGACAAGCTGGTCAAATCGTACCGTCGCCGACGGGTAGTCGACGAAATCTCCATCGAAGTCAATCAAGGCGAAGTCGTCGGCCTGCTCGGGCCGAACGGCGCCGGCAAGACTACGACGTTTTATATGGTGATCGGCTTCATTCGACCCCAGTCGGGCAAGGTGCTACTTGATGACCGAATCATCACCGGCTTGCCGATGTACCGGCGCGCCCGGTTGGGCATCGGCTACTTGCCGCAAGAGCCGTCGATTTTCCGCAAACTGACCGTCTGGCAGAACGTCATGGCCGTCGCTGAAACACTCGGTCTGCGGAAAAAAGAGCGAATCGAGCGAGTTACCGGTATCCTCGAAGAACTTGACGTGTTGCGCTTGGCCAAATCCAAGGGCTACCAGCTCTCCGGCGGCGAGCGGCGACGGGTCGAAATCGCCCGGGCATTGGTGCTCAAACCGAAATTTCTGCTTCTCGACGAGCCATTTGCCGGGATTGACCCTATTGCGGTAGAGGATATTCAGCGTATAATAAATACCCTGAAGGCCAAGAGTCTGGGAATTCTCATAACCGATCACAATGTGCGGGAGACGCTGCAAACGATCGACCGCGCCTATATCATGTGCGATGGCCAGATTCTCAAAGCCGGAACCGCCGAGTATCTGGCATCCGATCCCGAGGCCCGCAAGATCTATCTCGGTGAGAAGTTCCGGTTAAACTGACCGTAAATCTGGCCGATAACTATTACAGGAAGGCATCCTGTCCAATTAAAGCTTTGCCTGTCAATAAGATACTATGCGTCTTGAGATAACTCAGAAACTCAGCCAAAAACTCGCGCCGCAGCTCATTCAATCATTGAAGATGCTGCAGATGCCGATTCTCAAGCTCGAGCAAATTCTCCGCCACGAACTGGCCGTCAATCCGTTGCTTGAGGAGATCGAGTCGGTCGATCAGGAGCAGGATTTGACCAAAGCGGAACTGGTCGACGACAAGAGCACGGACGGCAAAGAAGACGAGAAGATCGACTGGGAAGATTACCTCCGCGACAACGAGGATTACAACACCCGCGAGTTCAAGGGCGAATCCCATGAGGAGATGCCGGAATTCAATGTCGCCGGCGAGTGTTCGCTATACGAACATTTGCTCGAGCAATTGGCCTTTCTCAAACTCGAACCCGTCGATTACGAGATCGGCCAGATTATCATCGGCAACATTGACGACTCCGGGTACCTGACGACCTCGATCGAGGAAATCGCCGGCACGCTGCAGATCGACCCCGACCACGTCGAGCGAATCATGGTCAAGATCCAGAGATTCGACCCTTCCGGCGTCGGCGCCCGCGATTTGCGGGAATCGCTGCTGATCCAGCTCCGCGACCGGCACATCGATAACAATCTGGTCTACCGCATTGTCGAAGAGCATCTCGAAGCGCTCGACAAGAAGAGCTTTGCCCAGCTTGCCAAGATCATGGGCGTACCGCTCGAGCGCGTGCAGGAAGCGATGGATATCATCAAGACGCTCTCGCCCCGACCGGCCTATGGCCGCTTCTCCCGCGCCGCGGCGGCGGTGATTCCGGATTTGATCGTTGATAAGATCGGTGACGAGTGGGTGATTTCGCACAACGACCGCAATCTGCCGCAACTCCGGGTGAATGCCGGCTACAAGGAGCTGCTCAAGCGCGGCAACAATACGCCGGTCGAAACCAAAAAGTACGTCCGCGAAAAGCTCGAGCAAGCGCGCTGGCTGCTCAACGCCATTAACCAGCGGCGCAACACGATGGTGCGGGTGATGCACGCGATCGTTCAGGAACAAATCGACTTTTTCGAAAAGGGCGTCGAGTTCATGAAGCCGCTCCGCATGGAGCAGGTCGCCAACGCCGTCAATATGAACGTCGCCACTATCTCGCGGGTTTCGTCGGACAAGTACGTCCAAACGCCGCACGGCGTGTTCGAAATCAAGTATTTCTTTGTTTCCGGCGTCCAGATGCAGGACGGCGAGGAAGTCTCCAAGCGGACGGTCAAACAACAGATTGAAGAAATGATCGCCAAGGAAGACCCGGCCAATCCCCTCTCCGACCAAGAGATCTTCGAAGCCCTCAACAAGGCCGATATCAAGATCGCCCGTCGGACGGTCACGAAATACCGCGAAGAGCTTAAAATTCTGCCGGCGCGCTTCCGTCGCCGGGCCGTCAAGGAAGAGCAAGTCGAATAGCCGATCGATCGCCCGTGCTGGCTGACCGGCCGTCATGACGTCATTGGCCAGAGATCATGGGCCTGAGATCAAGACCGTAATCGATATTCTTTACTCCCGGTCGACTAAACTTTTGCAACCGTCAAAAACAGCGTATTTTTGCTCCTGACCGATGGATCGCAACATGGCGTTAGAGATGGTGCGGGTTACTGAAGCAGCCGCGCTTTCGTCTGCCCGCTGGATGGGACGAGGTAACAACGACGCCGCCGATCATGCCGCCGTCGAGTCGATGCGCGACCGTTTCAATGCCACTGACTTTGCCGGAACGGTCGTCATCGGGGAAGGCGAACGCGACGAGGCCCCGATGCTGTTCATCGGCGAAAGGGTCGGAACCGGCAAAGGTCCCGAAGTCGATCTGGCCCTTGACCCCCTCGAATGCACGAATTCAGTTGCTTACGGCCGCCCGAACGCCATGTCGGTAGTGGCTTTAGCGCCGCGCGGAGCGTTCCTTCATGCCCCCGACACCTATATGGAGAAAATCGCCGTTGGCTACGAGGCCCGCGACGCGATTTCACTCGAGCAGTCGGTCGAAACCAATCTCGAACAAGTCCGCGAGGCGCTTCATCTCAAAATCGAAGAACTCACCGTCGCCGTGCTGGAACGACCGCGCCATGATGACTTAATCAGTCGAATTCGGAAACTTGGCGCCCGCATCAGGCTTATACCAGATGGAGACGTTTCGGCGGCGATCGCCAGCGCCCAGCCGGATACCGGCGTAGATATTTTGATGGGCGTCGGCGGCGCGCCCGAGGGCGTGCTGGCGGCGGCAGCTTTACGGTGCTTAGGCGGGGCAATCTGTGGACGATTGCGATTTCGAAATGACGCGGAACGCGCAAGAGCGATGAAGATGGGCGTAACCGAACCCGACCGTATTTATACGGCCGAGCAACTGGCCGGTGGCGACGAACTAATGTTCTCCGCTACCGGCGTCACCGACGGCGATTTACTCGACGGCGTGCGCTTCGGCCGCGACGGCGCAGCGACGCATTCGGTGGTGATGCGCCTCAAGTCGCGCACGGTCCGCTTTATCAAAACTCACCACCATTACCACGGGAGTCTCGAATGAGCGCTCTCAAGATGTTTTCTCCCATTTTGGCGGGAAAGGAGCCGTTATGAAGATCAAGGTCACCGGACGGCGTTACGAATTGGAACCCAAGATCAAAGATCGAGCGATTCAAGAGGTCGAGAAGCTCGAAAAGTTCTTCGACAACATCGTCTCGGCCAGTCTCATCCTGTCGCAGGACGGATTCCGCTGTGAGGGCGAGCTCACCATGTCGGTTTCGCGCTCCAAACTCGTTTCCAAGGCTTCAACCGAAGACATGTTCGCCACGATCGAAATGGTGACCGACAAGATGGCGACGCAACTCAAGAAGCATAAGGGCAAGATGAAGGAACGCGACCAAAAAAGCCTGTCGGCGCGCAAAGCCAAAACCCGCCTGACCACCAAAGTCGACGAAGTCGAGTTTTAGGAGAAGCGTAGCCGTCGTTCCATTGACTCGCAAAATCAAAAACCCGATCCGGCTTACGCCGGATCGGGTTTTCTTGTTTTGATATCCGTGGTGTAGTTTACCGCAACAGCGCGCGGATGCTGATCGAAATCGAATTCGATTCGACTTCCTCGATTCGGATATTATTCTCGATCTCGCTCACGGTATTGCGCTTCACGGCAAAGGCAACTTCGGCGCCTTCGGTCGGGGTGTACGATACGCCGGCCGTCAGGAAACGGGCGTCGCCGTTCTCCTGGTCGAGCGAGCCGGTGGCGTTGCGATTTTTGTCGACCCACTCGTACTTGCCGAACAACGAGACCCGCGAGAGCCATTTTTCGGAAGTCGCGACGTAGAGGCGGCCCAGAAGCGTAAATCCGTTCGCCTCATCGACAAACTCATCGTCGACATTGTTCGTCCAGTCGGCATCGTCTTTGGCGACGAAATACTCGCCGAACGCCGTAACCCATTTGCGGTACTTGAAGGTCATGCCAACCTGCATGCGATCCATCATGGTGTTGTCCGAAAAACTGGCGCCGCCCGAGCCGTCGGCGATATTCGGCCAGCCTTCATAGATCTGACCCATGATCGAAACTTCGCTCCAATCCGGGCTCTTCGGGAACGGGATCAGTTCGCCGTAAATCGCGAAATTCTTGTTCTTGTTGGCTTCGCCGCTCATGTAACCGGAACCGTTCATCGCCTGCACGGCCAGGACTCCCCACGAACCGGGGCACATGCCGATCAACGACACGCCAAGGTCGGCCTCCGGAAGATAGCCGAGCTTGTGCAGCGAGACCTCGTCGACAAAACGCAGACCCCAGAGCCTGTCGACTTTCTCGATCCACAGCAGATCGTGCATACCGAAACGCACGTCGGTGTACGGCAATAGCTTATTGCCTTGAAGATACGCCCGGCGAACCTTGATGTCATAGGAACCCCAATCGGTTCCGGCCATCTCGTCCAGCATCCAGGTGCGATCCAACGCTTCAATCACCAGTTCCGCCTGATATTTCTCGTCGAACTTGTGCTCCACGGCAACACGGGCGCGACTCAGGTTGAAGGAGTTGAAGTTCTTCTGAAGTCCTTGGTTATTGAGGTGAAGCAGCCAATTCGCATGGACCTCCCCACCCATCTTCGTCTCCCCTGCCAGAACCTGTGCTGCCCCGATGCCGAGAAGGATGACAACCGCAAGCAGTCCCATGCAGATTCTCTTCATAGCTTCTCCTTAAGAATTCCTGAAAATTCCCATTATCCACTGCCAAAAAATCCGTCCGACGCGGACTTTTCACCGCCTCCGCGCAAACGGAGCGGTGAGGTCAAAAACTAAGGCGCCACCTTAACACAATCCCCCAGACCTGTCAACAGATATTTTCGCAAACGGGACATCCGCGCCGACGATGACGCCGTGCCGTCGCGCGTGGCATCTGCTTATTGCACAAACGGTTCGCACTGATCGCCGAGAAAGCAACAGAGAGTATTAAGTAGCTAATCGATGCGTGCGCGGATAGTGTCGACGAGCCGACGCGCAATCAACTCATGCCCCCGCAAAGTGGGATGGCAATGGTCAACGAAATACTCGCGTTCGCTCAAGCCGGCCAGCGCCGCTTCGAGATCAATCACCGCAATCGAATTGTTTCGGCCAAATTGCCGGTAGTTGGCGTTGTAGTCGGCTTTGATACGCAGCGAGTAGTTGTCAAGCTCTTGAGCTTCGGCCAGGGCCAGACTTGCGGCGCTCGAATCAGTATTCAAGAGCGCGATCCCCAAATTGTAGCGCGGCGACGGCTGCAATGGATCCAAGGCGATCGCCCGCCGGAAGTCATCTGCCGCCGGCTCCCGATTACGCCAACGTAAGACGCCAAGATTATTCCAGAGTCGGGCATCATCGGGCTTTGCCTGCAATCGGGCTTGGTGCTGCGCGATCAACTCCGGCAGACTTCCGCGATCCTGATAGCCGAGATTGTAGACGCGCCGTGTCCATTGGTCGGAAAGTCCGGGTAACAGTGTTGTGTCAAGGCACAGCGCCCATTGGCTTTCGAGATTCGCCTGCATTTCATCGGCCATCACGAGCCGTTCTTCCGAATCCTTGCCGCGACTGAAAATCTTGAACTGAATTCCCGGCGGCCACAAGGACGGCGTCGGCACCGTGCAGATCATCAGTTCTGTCTGATGCCGCCGGCACCAAGCGGCAATTGCAGCGAGGTTGTCGGCGTTCTCCGCTACCGAAACCCTCGGCACGAGCTGCCGGTTCGTTGCGCCCGTTGTGCGCAGCTTGAGTACAACAGTCTTCAAAGCCTGATACAGATACGAATGGGCGAGCAGCCGGTTCACCCAACCGAAATATCGCGTCTGTTCATAAAGCTGCCGGTCGGACAGGTACCCATTGATTGACGGATCGTTGTTGCCAAAGTAGGTAATCACGAGATTCGGCCGGAGCTTATCCCCGATCAGCTCGAGTTGCCGGCGGCATTGCCACGACGTATACCCGGCGACGGCGGCGTTGATCACTGTGATTCTGCGTCCCGGAACTTCTTTGCGAAGCCCCGTCTCTAACTGTCGCACGAATGACAGCTCGCTGCGCTCCAGTCCAAGTCCCAGCGGCGTTGAGTCGCCAAGAAACAAGATCCGGAATTCGTTCGGCTGCCGGTCGTCGATATCTGTCCCGCTGAATCCTTCGCTGTTCGTGCTGATAAATCCGTCGCGGTAATTCGCCCGCAGTTTCCAGAATAGGTCGCCGTCCGGTTCCTGCATCCCCATGAAGTTGTTGAAAAGATGCATCTGCCACAGGCGGTATTCGAAGTTGACATCCTCGCGGCGCGACAAATAGTCGACCGATAGGTTGACCACCACTCGCAGCAGCAGTTCGACGAGGACGAAAGCGAGAATCGTCGCAGCGGCCGCAAACGTCGATTGCCGACTTCGGGAAGCCGCCACGATTAGTAATTCTCCGCGAGCGTAATTTCGCCGGAGTTCAAAGCGAGCAATTTGCCGTCCACCCGAACGACCAGCCGCCCGTGCTCGTCGATATCGATCGCCTGACCGCGGCATGATTTGCCGTCGTGATGAAATTCAATCGTGCGCTCGATCACTGCCGAGTGTGAACGGATCGCCTTCAGCAGCATTGGCAGCCCGCCGGAGAGGAATCGATTGTAGTTGTGTTCGAAACGGTGGAGAATTCTGCGGCAGAAACTAAGTCGATCTACGGGCGAACCGGTGGCGAGACGCAGCGAGGTCGCCTTGCTTTGTAGTTCCGATGGAAAATCGGCCAAGTCGTGATTCACGTTGACGCCGATCCCCACTACAACGTAGCGCACCTGATCGATTTCCGCCGACAATTCCGTGAGAGCACCCGAGAGCTTCTTGCCGGCGATAAGAACATCATTCGGCCATTTGATTTCCGCTTTGACTTTGTGTGTCACGCCGATGGCTTCAACTACGCTCAGCGCGGCGATCAAGGACAAGCCCGGCGCTTGCGCCGGTGGAATCGGTGGCCGGAGAATTATCGAAAGGTACAAACCGCGTTTGGCCGGCGAGTGCCAGCTTCGACCCAAGCGGCCGCGGCCGGCGGTCTGGCGTTCGGCGATGATTACCGTTCCCTCCGGTTCGCCTTGCTCGGCATACTTGTGCGCCAGCGCGTTGGTCGAGCCGACGCGGTCAAGGCTGTAGATGTTGTTCGCGATCAGAGAATTTTCCAGCCCGAAACTGATTTCGTGCGGGAAAAGCACATCCGGCGCCGCGACAAAACGCAGGTCGCCGTTCTTGTTGCGTTCGAGCGTGTAGCCCCAATTCTCCAGCTCTTTCACCGCCCGGTTGATTCGCGTCGCCGCGAGCTGGAACATCTCGCAAAGACCGCGAATCGGAAAGTGCGATTTCGGATGCCGCCGCAACTGTTCGAGGATATCGATCTGGAGTTGGGTGATGTCTTCGGCCATGGAGGGTATTTTAGGGCACTGTAGTCGAATTGGGAATCAGAATCGGCGGAAATACCGGGACCGACGTCGTTGAGGCTTGTAGGTCGAAACCCCTTAAGACTAACAACAAATCACTCCATCACACTTCGCGGGGTTTCGATACTTACGGAGTTCGCTCGAAGTCGAAACCCCACCAAGATACTCGGAAAGATAAGGATGCTCCCATCAGGGGTTCCGACCTACGATTGCGATTACGAAAGAACTATGTCGCTGCGCCCGCCGACAGATCCGCCAGCTTCTCCAAGTTCTCCGTCTTGCCGATCAGCACCAAAATGTCTCCCGGACCGACGATGACATCCCCCGACGGATGAAGCTCCAAATCGCCGTTCGGCTTCTTGATTCCGATCACGGTCAGCCCGTACTTCGAGCGCAACTCGGTTTCCCGCAAAGTGTGTCCCGCGACCTTTGAACCTTGGAAGACTTCGACCTCTTCGATACTCAGCCCCAGATGCTGCCCCAGCGATTCGAGCGTCATGAAATCGACGACATTCGGTCGCAAGCTCGCCATCGCCATGCGGCGACCGCCGATTTCGTACGGCAACACCACGCGGTCGGCGCCGGCGCGCATCAGTTTTTTCTCGCCGGCCTTGGTGTCGGCACGGGCGATGATATGAAGTTTGGGGCCGAGCTGCCGCGCCGTGAGCACGATATACACCGAGTCGGCTTCATCGGGAATCGTGTTGACCAACCCCTTGGCGCGTTCAACCCCGGCCTCGAGCAAAACTTCGTCGTCAATTGCGTTGCCCTCGACAAACAGCGGCGCGTGTTTCTCGATCGCCTCCAGCGATGCGCCCTCGCGTTCGATCACCACGCACGGCACGCCGGCGCGCTGAAATTCGGAGTAGACCATTTGCCCGACGCGGCCGAAGCCGACGACGATATAGTGCTGCGTCAGTTTGCTGATTTGCTTTTCCATTTTGCGCCGTCCCAGAATGTTGCGGAATTGACCCTCGAAAAAAAACTGCCCCAAAGTGCCGATCGTATAGGCCAGAATAATCGTCGAGAAGATAATCAGAAATATCGTGAAGATCTTGCCGAGGTCGGACATCGGGAACACTTCCTTGAATCCGACGGTGGCGATCGTGATCACGGTCATGTAGAGCGAATCGAGCCACGAGCCGTGCTCGATGAGTTTGTAGCCGATGGTGCCGACAGTCATCGCCACGGCCAGCGTCAGAATCAGCCAGCGCAGCCGCTTCTCGGCGGTTTCGACATCGCGGCGGGTAGCGGAGGAACTTGGAATGACGATCTTTCGCATTGGCAGCGAATATCAAGAATTGGAATGTGGGCGGCAAGATGTCGTAGAGGCCGTAGGTCGGGTTCCCAGCGTAGCGCAGCGAAGCGCGGAACCCGACGATTGTTAGGTCCCTGAAGGAGCGGCCTCTTGTCGCAATCGGAAATAGTTGACCCGAAGTCGCGACTGAAGTCGCTCCTACAAAGAGCGAATCGCAAGGCGGGATTCGCGGCTGTCAATGAAAACGCGTATCCCCCCTCACCCCACAAACGCCAGCAGTTCCCGCTTGAAGATATCCGGCTTCTCCATGTGGATCATGTGGCCGCAATCGGGGATTTCGAACATTTTGCCGTTCGAAAGGCGGGCGTTGATCAGTTTGGCCAGAGGGAGAAAATCGAGGTCGTCGCGGCCGCAGAGCAGAAGTACCGGCATCGTCAGGCCGTCGAGCATCTTCATGTCGCTTTCGTCGACGTACTTGTTCGCCTGCGGATCGGTCCAAATCTTGCCGGGGAAATCGCCGAGACAGTCGCGGAACAACTGCCACTGCGGGCTGGCGCGGTCAATGCGGCCGAACAGGCGAAATCCCTCCCACTGAATCCGCGCCTGATCGATATCAATCTGCCGCGCGGTGCGATAGACATTGGGCCAATCGGCGTAGTCCTTGTAGCCGACAACATGCGGCGCCGCCAGCGCCAGAGCTTTGACGTGTTGCGTCTCCTGAAGCGCATACTTGATCGCAATCGCGCCGCCGAGCGAATGCGCGATCAGTGCCGCCTTGCTGAATCCCAATTCGTTGATCAGTAGCTTCAGGTCGTTGACATGGTCGCGATACGAATAATTCGTATCCGGCGCAAAACTCTGTCCGTGGCCGCGCAGGTCGTAGGTCAGCACTGAATGATGATCGCTCAGCGCCTGCGGAATCTCGCCCCAATAACGCGAGTCGACGGCAATCCCGTGAATCAGCACGATCAAATCGCCCTGACCGATCAGGTTGTAATGAAGGCGGCGCTCGTCCTTTTCGAAAATCGGCATTGTACGTTATCCGTTGTTAATCACGCGGCGTTCGAGATGGGCGCCAAGCCGCGCGAGAATTTCGTAGTTGATCGTGTTCGTCCAGCCGGCGATGTCTTCGGCGCGAATTTGTTCGTCACCCGAACGGCCGATCAGGACGACCTCGGTTTCGAGCGTCACGTCAGGGATATCGGTGACATCGACCATAAACATATCCATGCAGATTCGTCCGCGCACCGGCGCGCGCATACCGTTGACCAGCACATAGCCGATATTCGACACGCCGCGGTCGTAGCCGTCGTAGTAACCGATCGGCAGCACGGCAATTTTGAGATCGGCGGTCGCGCGATAGGTCGTGCCATAGCCGATGTACTCGCCCTTGTGAACGGTCTTGATCTGGCCGACCAGCGTTTTCCAGGTGAGCACCGGCTTGAGAATGTTGTTCTCGCCACCCTTAAGCCGGAACGACAGATAGGTCTCTTTCGAAGGCCACAGCCCGTAAAGCGCGATCCCGACCCGGGCCAGATTGAAATGCGTCTGCGGAAACAGCAGCGATGCCGCCGACGACGCCGTGTGCGCGTATTTCACGGTAAATCCCGACGCTTCCACCTGCGCCTTCATCTCCAGATAATTGCGCAGTTGCATCTCGGCGAAGCTGTGATTGGTGGTGTCCTCGATATTGGCAAAGTGCGTCGTCAGACCCTGAAGTTTAAGCTGCGGATGCTTCCTGAACAAATCGAGAAACCACGCCAGTTCGCTCTTGGTGATTCCTTGCCGATTGGTGCCGGTCTCCAACTTGAGATGACACTGCGCCGGATGTTTCGACGAAGCAACCGTCGCCAGTTTCTGCAGCGTCTCGAGGTTGTAAACGACGAAGTCGAAACCGGCTTCCACGGCCGTTTTGAGATCCGCAAACGGAACATAGCCCATGATCAGGATGTCGCTCTTGATTCCGCCGGCGCGCAAGAGCAGCGCTTCTTCGAGATTATGCACGCCGAGGAAGGTGAACCTGTGCGGATCGATCAGCCGCGCGATCTCGAGATACCCGTGCCCGTAAGCGTTGGCCTTGACCACCGGTACCAGCCCGCAGCCGGGCGCAAGATTGGCCTGAAGCGAGCGGATATTATGCGCCAGCGCGGCGGCGTCGATTTCGATCCAACTGAGCGCGGAGGCCTTCATCGGCGTTAGGGTAGGCGGATCAGAGTGTCAAGTCAACCAGAAACCCCGAAACTGAAGTGGCGAGCCAGTTCCGAGCGGCACCCGGGTCGATAGCCGCTTGACAAGTTGTCAAGTTTATGTACATTAGTAGTATAAATATTTTACGTGGATCAACGTTGGCCATGCTTGGTGGCCAACTCTGTCTGCAATGTCAACCAGATGAGCAGACTCCACCGGGCCGGCAATCGTCTTTGATGCAGCGTACCCAGTTGCTCTAAGTTTCCAGAACGGTGGCGCGCCGATGGCATCTTGTTGAATTGCTTTGTTGGAATGAACAGTGGATCCTAAGTGGCGTTTCTAGCTTCCATAGGAGGGGAATCATGCGCATTCGCTTGGTAATTCTTTTTGGTTTTTTCTCTCTCCTTGCACAATCAGCATTTGGGCAGGGATTTAACAGCGTGTGGCTTGCATCGAGCCATCAGTTTCCCGATTCGATTTGCCCCAAATGGTCAGGATTTGACACCGTTGATCCCGGGAATCCAGCGTTTTCGGGTGATACTTTGGTGACATCCTCTTCCACCTTCGACGGCTACATGTTCTACTTTATGCAAGCACCCAACATCTTTCGCCCCGACACAGTAGTTGCTGAATTCAAATTGAAATACGTCGTCGGGGCAATTCAACCAGGATGGCCCCGCAGTGCCTGCGTCGTCAGTTGCGTAGTGGACAGTAACCTGGGTACGCGCCTGTATTTTGATTCCGACAAGATCTATCTGTGGTCTGATTTCGAAGTAATCGGTCCAACAGTCATTACGGATACTGACGATGACTTTCACGTTTATCGGATAGAAGTGGACGAGGTGGACAGCGTCAAGGTATATCAGGACGACGTATTAAAACTGGCAGGTGCACTTTACGCGCATCCTTCGAATGGTCCACTTAGGGAAATACTCTGGGGTGACGGCACGGACCTAGCGCAGGCTACCGTAAAGTGGCTTTACTTTCGACACAACGCTTACGCGTTTGATCTCGACACCGATGGTGATGGTGCTCGAGATTCTTGCGACAATTGTCCTTCAACTGCCAACCCGTCCCAGTCCGACAACGACAACGACGGTATCGGCGATGCTTGCGATTTTGTCTGTGGCGACGCCGACGGATCCAGCGCAATTTCGATCGCCGATGCGGTCTTTCTGATTAACTACATTTTCGCCGGTGGCCTGGCTCCCAATCCTCTGACCGCCGGAGACGCCGATTGCTCTGGCGCGATCTCGATTGCGGACGCGGTGTATCTGATTAATTACATCTTTAGTGGCGGCGCCGCGCCTTGTGCTGCGTGCCCTTAATCAACCAATAGCCCCATCCGTCAATACGCAACGGGTGGGGCTACCTAAATCGTCTTTGCGATTAACTACCCCACCAGCCGCGCAAACTCATCGACATGGCTCATCGCGCCGGCAATGCCGTTCCTTGCGAATCGTGCTCGCAAGGAAACAGACCGTCAACAGTGACACAGCCATAGACAACGCCGGTCGATCTCTGAAATAACTTCGTAAGTCAGTTCCTGCAAAGGCAAGACCTTCGGTCAGAAAGGCGGGGAACTGAGTCTGGGAGTCGTGACGAAGAGCCTTTTTTCGGGGCAGAAAATCATTGACTTAATGCATCCATTAAGTATACTTTAGTCATCTGATAATAATCGCCGCAGACGGGAGACATGGATGCAGAGAATTACTGCCTTGGTTGTTCTCGTTGCTTTTGCGACGGGATCGCTGCTCGTTGGTTCGGATGCCGAAGAGGCAATCAGCGAAGAGACATTAACCGCCTCGGCATCGTCGGACATCGTGTGCGGCGACGCTGACCGCTCGGGTGAAGTCAACCTCGCGGATGTCGTATTCGTCTTGAACTACCTTTTCAGCGGCGGACCGGCGCCTGATCCGCCGGCTGCGGGCGATCAGAACTGCGACGGCGCCATCAACATCGCCGACTGTGTCTATTTATTGTATTACCTGTATGAACCCGAAGGCACGGCGCCCTGCTGTTTCACAGATGCCGATTACTGCCCGCGCAAGTTGACAAGCGATTTTGATCGTGTCGCGGCGCTGCAGATGGCGCGGCTGGCCAATGAAGCTTACGAAGTGAACTCCGACCTGAGTCCCGGCAGTATTGTCACCGACTGTTGGGTCGCAGTCAAGTTCATAACGAGCGATCCCGATTACGATTGCGATGTTGCGCAGATTCCCAATCAGGATGATACGCAGCTCTTCGTCGCGCGAGATCCTTGGACGGGAGACTTGGTCGTTTCGTTTCGCGGGACGGGAACCGTCCCGGACTGGCTAACCGATGCACAGTTCATCGTTCCGGTGGACTGGAGGCTCGACGACTTCACGGTTATTCCCGATGCAGTGCACCGGGGATTCTATTGCGCTTACCAGAGTATCAAGGAGGAATTGAAAGCGGTCTTAGTATCCTCCTTCCCCGACCTGAATGAATTTCCAGACGCCCGAGTCTACTTTACGGGCCACAGTCTCGGAGGCGCGCTGGCCGCGCTGGCGGCTCTTGACTTGAGTTCAGGGCTTCGCTTCGCCGGCTACAAGAAGCAAAACATCGTCATGTACTCGTTCGGCGCCGCGAGAGCGTTCAAGCGCAATCTCTATTCTGTATACTCTGATTATGTGCCCAATCACTTCTTGGTTATGGAAAAGACCGACGGTGTTCCTTATTTGTTACCAACATATGCCCACGTCCCCCGCGTGGCGGCGATAAATACTCGAATGGTCTTGGACGGGGGTAGTTTCGTTATCCATTCAACCCGAATCGATTTCGGCGACGGATTGGGCGTCATCGAGTGCGGACCAATTCAAGATATATGTCCGTGGTCTTACGATTGGGTCGCCGGTCATGACCGGGAGTCGTATATCACTCGCCTGCAGAAGGCAATCAGCCCGGGAGTCCCCACCGTCGCACTTGGCGTCGAAAGCGGACTCTTGTACATAAACTTGACTGGAAACATCGTCGGCCCCTGCGATATGGTCACCGAATGCTGGTTATGCCCCTCCAATTATTCCCCGGAAGACATCGAGTATATTTCGGGAGCCTGGGGATACGCGGTTAACGGCGACCACGTTACTCCCTTTCCGAAAAGCGAAGGGAATAAAGCGCAATATGTCAACAGCTTCGGCGCCGTTCTGGCGGAGTCGGCGCCCTATGTTGCGAAAAGACCGACGAAATTGACGATCAAGCGCGTCCTCCTGACGTTTCTCGAAATCGAGTGGGACGTTGCGGATGAAGGTCTCTACGATTACGTTGCTTTGTACAGTGAGCATCCAAGCACTGCCGGACCGAATGGATATATGTTCGGCAGAAAGCACCTCGTGCTTCCGGACGGCAACGACATCTGGCGAGTCGACATGCCACGTGGTCAGTTCTGGGTCGCTTATGTGACCGCGAATCAACTGGTGGGAGGACAACGCCGTATCTTGAGAATCGCCGGCCCCGTGAATTAAGAGCAGTAGGGCTGAGCTGCTGACGCGCACCACTCTCGTTTGTGACACGCGCCCATGGGTGTTACGTCTGTTTTTCTGCTGTCTCGCGAGTAAGGTGCGCTAAACACGATTGAATCGAGACCGCAGAATTCTGACCTACTTCTCACCCCACCAACCGCACAAACTCATCGACATGGCTCATGGCGCCGGCAACGCCGCTACGCCAGAAATCGTCCTTGGTGAGATCGACGCCCAGATGTTTCTGCGCAACCTGCTCGGTCGTCATGCGGCCGGTGTCTTCCAAAAGCGCCCGATAACGCGGCGCGAACGATTTGCCTTCCGCCAAAGCGCGGGCATACACGCCGCCGGCAAAGAGGAATCCCACCGTGTACGGGAAATTGTAGAACGGCGCTTCGGTGATATAGAAGTGCAGTTTTGATGCCCAGAACAGGTGGTGCATCCCTTCCTTCGGATCGAGAATGTCGCCAAAAGCTTCGCGCTGGGCGCTGAGCATCAGTTCTTCAAGCTGCTTGCGCTGTACGACGCCCTTGGCGCGCTCGGCGTAGAACGACAAATCGAACAAGTACCGCGCCTGAATGTTGCAGAAAAGGATATAGGCGTTCTGCAGCATCTGGTCCATCAGCATCAACTTGCTGTTGCGATCGGAAACTTCCTTGAGAGCGGCGTCGCCGACGCGCAGTTCGTTGAAAATTGACGCTGTCTCGGCCAAGCCCATCGGATACTCGGTGGCCAGATACGGCGTGTCTTTGAGCACGAACTGGTGATAAGCGTGACCTAACTCGTGTGCGAGCGTCGACATGCTGCTGTAATCGTTGGCGTAGGTCATGAAAATGCGCGACACGCCTTTGAGGTTCATCCCCGTGCAGTAAGCGCCGTCGGTTTTGCCGGCGCGGTCCTCGGCCTCGACCCAGCGTTTGTCGATCGCCGTGCGCGTGAATTGCGCCATTTCATCCGAGAATGAACCGAGATGGCGGATAATAAACTCGCAAGCCTGCGGCCAGGTGAATTCGATGTCGAGATGCCCGACCGGCGCGAACTGGTCGAACCAACAGTACTTGTCGATTCCCATCAGCTTCTTCTTGGCGTTGATATAGCGTTTCATTTCCGGCAGCGACTGTTTGACCGCCGCCCACATCGCGTCGAGCGAGGCGCGCTGCATCCGGTTCAGCCGCAGCGGCTCAAGCAGCACCGAGTCCCACTTGCGATTCTTGTAGAGCGAGAGCCGGAACCCGGCCTGATTGTTCAAGGCCGCCGCGCAGATATTAGCTTTTTCGTCCCACGCCTTCTCGAACAAGCGAAACGCCTTCTCGCGTACCACGCGATCCGGGCTGTTGAATTTGTTGGCCAACTGGCCGACCGAGAGTTTTTCGGTCTTGCCCTCATGAGAGAATTCAATGGAGATTTCGCCGGAGATCTTTTCGTACAACCGATCCCACGCGTGATAGCCATTGACCGCCAGCTCGACCGCCAGCGCTTCGAGTTCGGGCGCCATTTTCAACTTCGCCGTCTCGCGCATTTCCGACAGCGGAAACTCGATCGGCGAGAGTTCGGTAGTGGCGGTGAGCTTTTTCCACTCGGAATCGGGTTGATTGGAAAAAGCCGCTTCCAGCGCCGTGCGCATCGCCATCCACTGGGCGATGTAGGTATCGATTTCCGACTCCAATGCGTGCGCGGCGTCGTTCTTGAGGTTCTCGGCGACCAGCGCGTGCGCAAACGAGCGCGCCAGATCGAGATGCAGGCCGGTGCGCTGGAATTCGAGGATCACCGTTTTCCACGCTGCGCCGGTGGCATCGTTCAGGGTGGGCGGCAAGCCGCCGACTTTCGTTTTCAGTGCTTCAAGGTCGCGTTTGATCTCGGCGCGGAACTGCGCGTATTCCGTCGAGGCGGCGCCGCCGGGGAAAATCGAATCGAGATCCCAACGTGGCGCGACGGTCGGTTGTTTCGGCGTGGTGGTGGTGGTGGTCATGTATGGCTCCTATTTGTTGGCGCGAATCAGAAGTCGGCAAGACTCTGCCCGAAATCTTTTGTAAGGTGATACGCTAATGGGTAGGGGGACTTTTGTCAAGGTGGGCGGCTGAGTCTTTGCGGAATCTTCCGTTCAACCGTTACGGGGATATATCTTGTGGCTCGGATCGAACCAAACGATATGAAAAACGCCTCGTCGATGGAAGCCAAAGACCCGAAATTCCTTATATGCCTTGAACTGGTACGCCGGGTACGTTTGCGGCTCCTGACCGTGACGATTGCGGAAGCCGCTCGGAACTGCGGTCTTTTCCCAGTCTACTTCATGTGCATGAAAAGTGTGCTGAGTCGATTGCATTTGCCCCCAGGTAAATACTGAAATCTTCCTAAGCTCGTCGATAAGTCGATAGAATTCTTTGCAGGTCTTGATGGACTCGGCTGAAAACTCCGGGTGGTCGTAATCGTAATACTCGAAGCTGAATACCGGTCTGCACTTCTGATACGGAATTTGATTGAAGAGTTCTTCACGAGTGAGAATCTTCTGCGTCGGGAGAGTTTCCCGATACGCCAACTTCTTCTTGGATTTGCCCAAGCCCCTCAGACCTTTCTGCTGTGCTTGTCCTTGTAAAGTTTACTATAAAAGGACTTCATTCCCTCGGTATCAACAACCGAATACGCCTTTACCCTGTATGCATCCTTCCAAGGAGCTTCTTCATGGCTCATGCTAACCAACTGCGTGGCTGAGAAACCGCTGAAAACATTGAAGAATTCAGTCAAGAACCCTAACTGCTCTTGTGTGAAAGCGTGTTCCTCATTGCCGCATTCGGAGTAAGTGATTGGTGAAGCCTTGAACTTCTTGAACTTGTTGAAGACCTTCGGTACAACCGGGCCGAAGTCCCAGGCCTGAATCTCGTCACCAAAGAGCGGCTTGTCATAGTTGACGAGATACCATGCCTGAGCGTAGTACAACAATTTCTGGAGCTTAAGGTTAGTCAACAAATCACCGTTACGGTTAGCCCACGATAGAAGCAGTTTTGACACTTCCAAAGCGGTCACTGTTGCCATTACGGACTACCTTCCTTCAAATTGCTTTCTTTACAGATATTGCAATCTACTCTTTTCAGAATAGCGAATTCATTCAAATTGTAAATCACATTTACAATAGCTACAACGACAAAACGTATGTATTTGTTCGAGAATACGAGAAACCAATTGAGCTAACGAAAAACATCTGCTCATAATTCCTTGGGGTGCAGAAGCTAACACTGCGTTCAGCGGAATCCAAGAGGCATTGAATGTAGCTCTATGAGCAAGGACGGATTCCACGTCTGTCATTCCCCCCTCACCCCAATCTTGACAGGAACGCTAAGGATTTGTATCCTGTTACTAATACTGAAGGAGTCGACGTTTTGGCTATTTCTACCCGGGGTCGATACGGTGTCCGCGCGCTGCTCGCAATCGTGAAAGCCAACCGCGCGTTGTCGACGGCGAAAATCGCCAAGAGCGAGGAGATCTCGCTGCCGTATCTCGAGCAGATTTTCAACAAGCTCAAGCACGCCGGATTGGTAACGGCCAAGCGCGGCGCTCAGGGCGGCTATGTGCTGGCCCGCGACGCCGAACAGATTTCCGTCGGCGACATCATCGCCGTCCTCGACGGCCCGGTGAAATTCAGCCATTGCCACAATCCCGAACACGAGGAGGAGTGCGACAGGCGCGACACCTGTGTCTCGCGCCGCTTCTGGGGGGAACTGGAAGCCGATGTCAACAGCAAACTCTACAAGACCACGCTCGCCGATTTGCACAAGCTCGAGCAGGGTCTGATCGAACAAGTTAACTCAAAGACCAGTGCGTAGAATTTACCTCGATCATAACAGCACGACGCCGCTTGATCCGCGCGTGCTCGCAGCGATGACGCCGTATCTTACCGACACGTTCGGGAATGCCTCCTCGATGCACTCGGTCGGCCAGCAGGCGCGCGCCGGTCTGGAACAGGCGCGGGAGAAGATTGCCGTATTGCTCAATTGCCGTCCCGATGAACTCTACTTTACCGGCGGTGCGACCGAGAGCTGCAATACGATTATCAAAGGCGTCGCCGACGCGCTCGCGCATAAAGGGCGTCACATTGTCACTACCAAGATTGAACATCAAGCCGTGCTCGAGCCGTGCAAGTTCCTCGAACGGCATGACTACGAGATTACATATCTCGACGTTGATTCTCTGGGATATGTCGATCCGGCGGCGCTCAAGGCGGCGCTGCGTCCCGATACAATCCTCGTTTCGGTCATCTACGCTAACAATGAAGTCGGCACAGTGCAGAACATCAAGCGACTCGCCGAAATTGCGCACGAGAAGAATATCCACTTTCACACCGATGCCACCCAAGCAATCGGCAAGATGCCGGTCAATATTCGTGAATTGGGTGTCGATTCGCTGTCGGCATCGGCGCATAAATTTAACGGCCCCAAAGGAGTCGGAATTCTCTTTGCCCGCGTGGGCGCGCGCTTTGCGCCATTGATTCATGGCGGCGCGCACGAACGCAACCGCCGCGCCGGCACGGAGAATGTTGCTGCAGCGGTAGGATTGTCGACGGCGCTCGAACTAAATCTAAATGAACTTCCGAGCACGCGCGAGCTAATTCGCCGTCTGGCCGACAAGCTTTCGAGTGGAATCAAAGAGCGCGTTCTCGAAGCGCGCCTTCACGGCGACATCGCGAATGGGCTGCCGGGCACGTTGTTCTTCACATATCCGGGTTGCGACGGCGAAGCGATCATCGTGTCGCTCGACATGCAAGGTATCGCGGTTTCGTCCGGCTCGGCGTGTACATCCGGCGCCACTGAACCGTCGCACGTGCTGATTGCAATGGGCGTATCACCCAAAGAAGCCAGTTCGGCGATACGTTTTTCGCTCGGCAAGAGCAACACCGAAGAGGAGATTGAGGTTGTGCTGGAGACGTTACCCGCAATCGTCGAACGGCTGCGCAAGATGTCGCCGGCGTATGCGCCGAAGTAAGCGGTGGGACATCGGTCGCGTAGGGGAAGGGCGTGCCCTGCCTGCCCAAGTCTCTGGCGTCAATCGACGACAACCCCCGTCTTGCAACTTCGCTGCGCGATACCAGGGGCAATTGAACGACGAGCGTGTACACGATGCAATGCCCGCGCAGCAGGAATCGCGTAGGGGCGCATCGTAATGCGCCCGATGTCGGGAGCGCCGGGCTCCCGACCTACAAGACTGCGCAAAATGTCGCCGAAGTAAGCGGTGGGACATCGGTCGCGTAGGGGCAGGGCGTGCCCTGCCCAAAGTTTAATGTACGAACCGATTCGCGCTGACTAAACATGACTGATTCGAAGAAAACACCCCTCGTTGCCGTCGCCATGTCTGGCGGAATCGACAGCTCCGTCGCGGCGGTGATGCTCAAGAAACAGGGCTATGATGTCATCGGCTTGACGATGAAGCTCTGGGATTTCGCCGAAATCGGCGGCGAAGACAAGCAGCTTTCGCGGCGCTGTTGTTCGCTCGAGATGTTCGAGGATGCGCGCTCGGTGTGCTTCAAGTACGATATCCCGCACTACGTCCTGAACATGCACGAGGACTTTCACGATACGGTCATCAACGATTTCGTCGGCGAGTATGTCAAAGGCCGCACGCCGAATCCATGCGTGGTCTGCAATTACAAAATCAAATGGGAAATCCTCGAAGCCAAGACCAAGCAGCTCGGCTGCGATTTTCTCGCCACCGGCCACTACGCCCGCATCGACCGCGATGAAACGACCGGCCGCTACCGGATCCGCAAGGGCGTCGATCCGACTCGCGACCAGTCGTATTTCCTGTGGGGACTCAAACAGGAATCGCTGGCGCGAACGTTGTTTCCGTTGGGTGAGTTGCATAAGACGCAGGTGCGTGA
The DNA here is from genome assembly GCA_964617645.1 of uncultured Ignavibacteria bacterium. Taxonomy (GTDB): domain Bacteria; phylum Zixibacteria; class MSB-5A5; order CAIYYT01; family CAIYYT01; genus JADJGC01. Next base: position 60,765 of record CAZTYE010000003.1, on the reverse strand, counting down.
ACTGGGCCGCGAGTATGGATTGATCAACGCCGAACGCGAAGAATCGCGCGAAATCTGTTTTGTTCCCGACAACAACTATGCACGCTTGGTCGAGAAGAAGCATCCCGAACTGGCCAAACCGGGCGTGATCCGCGACCAGCAGGGTAACGCCGTCGGCACGCACGACGGCTATTTCCGCTACACGATCGGCCAGCGCAAACGCATCCGGATCGATACGACCGAGAAGAAGTATGTTACTGCCATCGATCCGGAGCAGAACGAAATCGTGATCGGCGATGATCATGACCTGCTGACCGCGAAGTTCACGGTCACCGAAGTCAATTGGGTGGCGTTCGATCCGCATGATGCCCACAACCCGCAAAGCTCCTTTGCGGCCCAGATCAAGATCCGCTATTTGCACAAACCGGTGAGCGGCCGCGTCAATCTCTTGACAAACGGCAACGTGGAGATTATGCTTCACGAAGAGCAGCGCGCCGTCACGCCGGGGCAATCCTGCGTGTTCTATTCCGGCGACATCGTCCTCGGCGGCGGCAAGATCGTGTAGATTATTGCTTATCGTCTCTGCTTGGTCGGTCGCGCCTTGCGACTGGGGGAGGACATCGTGCGGGTCTTCGGACAAAGGGTCGTTCTTGGGCTGATTTTCTATCTCTGTTCATCGCTAATGGGTGAATCGCTGCCGCTGGAGCTTTGGTACGGCTACATTCCCGGCGGCTCGCGCGCGTCGGTAGCGCTGACCGAAGCGAAGGACGAGCTCGCGCGATATGACATCAGTTTTGGCGGCGGGCCACGACGGCTCTATGAGTGGTACATTCCGTCGGCGTATCTCTATTTTCCCGAGCGAAACGGCAAAAAACTGTATCGGCATGGCCCGCTAACGGGAGCAGTTCAGTTGGGGCGGCGAATTCGCTATCGACTACACGAGTACGCGTATCGGTGGGCTGATTACTTACAGGGTGATGAGAAGGTCTTTCACAAAGGCCGGAGAGACACTTGGTCGCTCCGACAAGCAGTAACGATTTGGTCGTCCGATTCGGTTTCTCTGGATACGCAAAGCGCACTCTATCAGTATCTCGAGGGACCTTGGTTGAAGTCAGGGCAAATCACTGGAACTGTCGCCCTTTCACTGAGGCAGGAATCCTCTGAGTCTGAAAGTCAGAGCGCCATCGTGATGCCGGGGGCAAGGGGAGAATCGCATTATATCAGTATTAACTCGAAAAACCTGGATTCGATAAGCGCTGAATTCTCTATAGGAGCGCATCAGCGATTGCAGGTCGGCTTATCGCTTGAGCACTTTCGCCACAGCAACCCTCAATTCAGTTTTAGCAATGGACGTAGATTCGATACTATCGGCGTGTTTTTAGATTCATTCCGTTGCCAATCCACAGCTCGCAGTCGAACCAGAGAGTGGCTCTTTGCGCCAAGATTGACTTACCTGCCACTGAAGCAACTGTGGCTGTCGATATCCGCCAACTACCGCAGACAACGTCGGAACGGCAATCAAGATACATATGTGGCAAACAACTATTTGGTAGAGTCTTCATTGCAGTGGATCTCAAGAATACCGGACCTGAAAGCGCGTTTTCTGTTGGACAATTTCAATGGCTATTATGGACAACCGCTACCGTCTGGTACCTTCTTCATCGACCTACATTCAAAGTGGGCCAAGCTCAATGCCTGGCAGCGGTTCTGTCCATTGGTGTCGGACGAAAGCAACTCGTGCGTGACCATGAGGGTCGGGGAGCGACGTCAGCTCGAAGTCCGACTTACCTCGCGCTATTACAACCCACCTTACAGCCAGTTTGAGATGACACTACATATGAACCGCGAGCTGTCCACTGGTTTGGCCACCCAATCGTATCGGCATCGCCAAGACATGAGTGCAGTTTTTTCTTGGGAGCTGAACAACATCATCTGGCAGCCCGACAAGCGGCGCGATATCAGTTGGTCCGAAATCAAGCCGATCGATTACGTCCTCGGTCCGCTGCTGCGCCGCGGCGATTACCGATTGCGGATGGAAGTCGTTGCGCCAACTTACTTCTACGTCGAGACCAACGCCAGAGACAAACTCTATGAATTTTTCAAAGGCGAATCTGATCGTGCATGGCAGTACAGAGCAAAGGCAGCTGTCGGAGTTGCCCGCGGACTGCAGGCAGAATTGTCAATCTATCGTTATCGCGCCAGCGGCGGCACTAAATCCGCTTTCCATTGGGAGAACCGTCGGTGGAGCAACAACATCGGTGCCAAGTGGCAACCTCTGAATTCTGTCCGATTGACGGTGATTTACCAGACGAGTTCCGAACAGGAAGTTGGATGGGACGGCGAACGTCTCAATGATGTGGACGATTGGAACACCTGGCACCTCTCTGCTGCCGTCGACATCCTGATCCCCGACGGGGAGAAGAAGAAGGACGAAGACAAGTCGAAATAACGGCAAGAGTTTAGCAATCGACGCTTCGATCTCGGGAGGATCTGATGCGCAGTTCGATATTGATAGCAGTGATCGCGGCGATCTTTATGGCTACCACCGCTTTCGGGCAATCCGTTCCACTCGAGTTGTGGTACAGTTATCTGGCAGGGAACACGGCCGGCGCGCTGGCATACAGCGATTCCAAAAATCAAACAGCGGCCTGGACACTGAGTGGCGGTTTCACCCAACACCGGAGTTGGCAGGTTCGTTCTTTGCAGGGTTTGAGTTTTCGTCCCGGCGCCGAAAGCGACAATGTTGATTGGCCGTCGGAGTTGTCCGGCGCGCTGCAGATTTCGTCGCGCTCGCGTTACACCGTGAGATCTCTGGCTTATGACCGCGACGAGCGGAGGGAACCGCGTCGCGTTCATTTTCTTCCGGGTGAGTTTTATGACGCCAGCGACCTCATTCGGGAATCCAATTGGGTCATTGATCATAACGCGTTCTGGTGGTCGACCGATTCGGTCGAGGTCGCGCCGGAGCGGTCGATGGTCGTCCTGCTCGGCGGGCCGCGACTTGGAGTCGGCGATCACGTTATTCGCGTCTTTCACCGGGCGGAGGGCAGAAAGAGCGAAATTAATTCAGACTTGTCTCTTCCCGACACCACACAAGGTCCTGGCTTAACGCAAACAAACGACTGGCGCAGTCACGCCGGCGCTCTGGAATGGCTCGCCGGCTTAAGCTCCAGAGTGGAAGGACAAGTCACGATCGAGTACGTTCGTTCACGCACGGATGCCGTCGGTCGCTATCAAATCGCCGATTTCGATCCGCTATCGCCGACAAAGCTGCATTCGATTCAGACAAATACGGCCAAGCAAAGCCAACCGATGTTTGCTGTGCGCCCCGGGCTGACCTATATCGCCGGCAGTCGTGCCTGGATTTATGTCGAACCCGGATACAGTTACACGAAATCCACTTTGTTGTCGAGCAGCTCAGAAATCGACGCCACAAGCCGCGAGCTGATTTACGATGACCGCTCCGAATACCGAAACTCTGCGAATTCCTATGCGTTGCGTCTGCATGCCGATTGGCTGACGCGGGTGACCGAGTATTCGCCCCGGTTTCTTCTCGACAATTTCTCAGGTTACTATTCGCAGCCGCTGCGCGCCGGGACCATGCACTGGCGTTTTGATTTTGCGGTGGTCGCCGATCGCGCAAATACGCGTGTTACTTACACCAGCAGCCGACCATACCCGCCACCGAATCGAAGCTACGCGAGAGAGCGAAATGAATCTCAATTTAGCCTGATGACCACTTACTACTTCCGGCCGCGCGTGCGACTATCCGCGCGGATCGGCAGCAGTCGATTCATGATCTATGACGAACGGATGTTGCCAACCAACTGGGAACAACAAAGACATGAACTCGAACTTCGTTTCGAAGTGAGCAATGTTTATTACGATCCGTTGCAGCGAAAGGAGATTAGTTGGGCGGAAGTTCAACCGGTCGACTACATCTTAGGCCCGCTGCTTCGGCCGAACGACTATCGCGTTCAGCTTCGGTTCATTCCGCCGGCCTTCGCGTATGAGGAACGATCAATGGATGGCGGGCTTTTCGCCTTCAATCTCGGCAATCTTGATGACAATTGGCTGGCCGAAATCTCCGCGGCGCGCGGAGTCACGGCGGGATTTGAAGCAGCGTTCTCCGCGATCTATCGGGAATACGAGGACGCGACGTCGGGGGCGATTTACAGACGTGAAGCTTTGACCTCCATCGGCGTTTTGACGGCTTGGCAGCCAATCGACTGGCTGCGTCTGCAGTCGCGACTTCAGAGCGAATACTGGGACTTTGGTTCAGGTCTCGATTCCGGCGTTGATACCGACGACTGGCGTCTCGATATTAGCTTAACCGCCGTTATTCCATGAGGCGACGATTCCGAGCCGCGTTTTCACTGACTCATGATCGAAACAGCGCAGTTCGCATTTCGGCACCACCGCGCTCCGTGAATGCGCGCGCATCCGCCACCCGCGACCCGATTGATGTTGACTTGCCCCGCCACGCTGGCTATCGTATCGACCGTTCGGAAAGGATATCCGCGTGTGGATTCTGAATGCGCTTGAAATTCTGATCAAGCATCGCCGGCTCGTCATCGTTAACACCCTGATCGTCACGGTGATTGCCGTCGCGATTGCGTTCCTGTTGCCGTGCACCTATCGCGCGAAAGCCACAATTCTGCCGCCGGAAAGCGAATCGCCGCTTTCGGGCCTGATGGGGCTGACTTCCGGGCACATCGCCATGGCGGTCACGAATTTCGCGCTGCCGTTGATGGCCACGCCGTCCGACCTGTATGCCAGCATGCTCGAATCGGAGACGATCCTGAGCGAAGTCGTCGACTCGTTGAATCTGATCGAGGTTTACGACTCCGAAGACAAATGGAACGCGGTCGCCAATCTCAAGGATGACCTGTATGTCAAAGTCGACCCCGACGGCATTATCGTTGTCGAAGCCGACGCCAAAACGCGCGAGTTGGCGGCCAACATCGCCAATTTGGCGGTGCGGCGTCTCGATGATCTCAATCGCCGCCTCGAAAACAGCAAGGGCCGCGAATTCAGCGCCTTTCTCGAACGCCGCCGCGACGAAACCAGCCGTCAATTCGATTCGGTGTCGAATGTGCTGCGCGAATTTCAAGAGCAACATCGCGCCATATCGCTCGAAATTCAATCCGAGGCGCTGATCACCAATCTGGCCAAAGAAAAAGCCAACCTCAACGCCGCCGAGCTTGAGTTGGGCATTCTGCGCCAAACGCTGTTGCCCGGCAATCCGGAACTCACCAGCCGCGAGATCGTCATCCGCGAAAGCCGCCGCCGCTTGCGCGAAATCGAAGAAGGCGCCGCGACGCCCGGTGATTCGATTCTCTCCGCGCTCGACATACCGTTGACGCAAGTGCCCGGCTTGGTGCTGAAGTACGCGGTTCTTAAGCGCGACGTGAAAATCCTCGAAATGACTTTCGAGCTGCTGTCGCAACAGCTCGAGATGGCGCGACTACAAGAACAGCGCGACACGCCAACCTTGATGAAGCTCGACATCGCGCGGCCACCGGAAGACCCGATCAAACCGCGCAAAAAACTGATTGCGCTGGGCGCGATGTTTCTTGGATTTGTCGCGTCGTTCAGCTATGTGCTGTTCAAGGACCGCGTCCTCACTCCCGAATCGCCGGGCGCCAAGAACTACGAACGCGCCCGTCAACTCTGGCATGAACTCAGGCGCCGGCCGCTGGGCTAAGACTTCTCTATGAACAAGCCTGAGCGCCGCAGCCTGCTGCCGCTGGCCGCGCTGAATCTCGGCGCCGTCGGGCTGGCGATTCCCGGTAACCCGCTGATTTTTCTACTCGCGCCGCCGCTTCTCGTCGGCATCGCGGCTTCGCTCTTGTCACCAATTGCGTTTCCGCTGATTCTAACCTTCACGTCGCATATTGCCAATGTCGACCCGATTCCGGTCGGCATTATGCGCGCCGCCAAGTGGGCGTTCGTGGGAGCGCTGTTCGTAATTTTCCTCTGGCAGCATTGGCTGCGCTCCGACCGGCTGCCGTTTACGCTGGGCTATGTCGAGAAGTACTTTCTGGTGTTGCTCACCTGGAGCGGCATCTGCCTCCTTTTCGCGGCTGTTCCGTTGTCGACAGCGGCCGAAATGGCGCGCCTGTTCACGTTCTTCTTAGTCTATTTTGCCGTGCGCGAATCGATCACCACAAGTGCACACGTGCGCTGGCTGCTCCTGGCAATTACCGTCACCACGTTTGCCGTGAGCATCATCGCCCTCGCGCCGCTGGCGCAGGGCCACTATGTTCGCTTGCGCGGATTCTTCGACAACGCCAATGGCTTGGGCGTCTTCCTCAATCTCACTTTCCCGGTCGTAATTGTTGCGCGTGCGATCTTGAAAACGCGCTGGGAGCGCGCTTTGATTGCCGCCACCGCGCTGTTGGTCGCAATCGCAGTGCTCCTTTCCTGGTCGCGCGGCTCGATCGGCGCTTTCGGCGTGCAAGTCATCCTGCTGCTCATTCTCGAAAAGCGCTATCTCTTGCTTAAGTGGTTAGGCGCGCTGTTCATCGCCGCCGTGGTTACCGTCTTGGCGGTGCCATCGTTCTTCGGCGTTTTCTACACGCTGGCGCGATTGCAGGGCGGAACCACGCACCGCACCGTTATCTGGAAGGCCGGACTTGAGTCAATCATGAACGACCCGATTTTCGGCAAGGGCTACGAAGTTCCGGTCGAGCAGGTTGTTGGCCGCGTCTACTGGGACGATCCGTCCGCGGCGATGGTCTTCCGCCATACCGAATCGCGTTATCACGCGCATAATCATTACATCCATGCTGCCGTTACGCTCGGCGTGCCGGGTCTGCTCATCCTGCTCTGGTGGATCGTGACGCTGCTTAAGCAGAACGTCCGCTCGCTGAAAACCGCTCGATCGCCGGGTCGGCGGGCGCTCGCGATTGGGATGATCTGCCTCGTAGGTGGCGCGACCTTCACCGCGTTTTTCGAGACCATGCCGCTGATCGGCAGCGGCTCATTCGCGAATTACTTCTGGATTGCGCTGGGAATGGTTCATGCCATCGACCGCCGCGACATCGATCTGGGCGATCCGCGGCCGGCCGAAACCGCAGCAGCCTAATTGCGCTTGAATCGCTGCTTGCCGGCAAGAACGTCCCGCGCCGTGCGAATCTTGTCGCCCTGACGTTTGACCGTCGATTCCGGCGCCGAATAAGCGACGATCCGCTCGCACTCGACGCGGACCCTGGCAGTGTCACCGACGGCGGCAAAGATCTCCGCGCGATGATAGCGGCATTCGATCAAGTTGAAATAATTTTGCGTCGTGTCGGTCTCGAGCTGGACTACGATTTCGCCAAAGAACTCCAACGCTTCATGCAGACGGCCGCCGGCATAGTGCGAAAACGCCAAGCCCCAGGTGACCAGTCGACTTTCGGGAAAACGCTGCTTCAACTCCAGCGCCGCCAATCGCGCCAGATCGGCATCGCCGCGATGAATGTATATCCACACCAGCGAGTTCAGCGCCAATTCGCGCGAGAACAGCGACGAATCCGCCGCCAGTTCCAACTCGCGAATGCCGTCATCCTTGCGGTCGCCGACAAACGGCAACCAATTGATAAATTCCGTGCGCGCCGATTTCCAGTAATGATAGGTTCCATAACCGAGCAGGACATCGTAGAAATCGGGCTTGAGCTTCAACGCGTCTTGGTATGCGCCTTTGGCCTTCAGACCCCGGCGCATCGCCGTCCACCACGATCCGTCTTTGGCCTCCAGCGAAGCGACATAGGCGTGCGCATTGCCAATGGTCAGGTAAGCCCACGCCGAATCGCCGCCGCGTTCGAGCGCGTCCTGAGCCAGCTCGATCGCCTTATCGGCATCGAGATTGAATTTCTCGCGCCCGGCGTAGTCTTCGCGGTCCAGCATCTCCGCGTGATCGACGCCGGCCAGATACAAGCGCGCTGCATAGTCGTTGGCCTCCCGATCAACCATGCTCTGAAAGACGGCGCGCGCCGAGTCGAACTTCTCGGTCATCGTGAAGGCAATTCCTCGCCGCAGCTCCATGACATAAGCCGTATCGAGATCAAGCGCGGTCAGCGCCGGCGCGGCGACGAAGGCGACCATCAATACCCGGCAAACAATCGCAATCACGCCGGCATGATTCCGCTTCATACCCGGTTATACAAGTCGAAATCGCCCGACGCGGTTCTTGATAATTCGACCAACGATTGCTACAATTGGCTGCGTCTGGAGTAAGTAGCCGGGCTCGCTCCGCGCATCGGCAAGGCGGGCCTTGCCCGAAAGATGTCAGAGCCGCTCGCGGTTCCGACTCACAGTAATTGGAGATAGACCATGATCGACTTTGAACTAAACGACGACCACAAAGCCGCGCAACAAATCGCACGCGATGTCGCGCACAAGTATCTCAAACCGAACATCGCCGAGCTGGATCGCGAATCGAAAAACGATCCCACTTTCCTCACGCGCCTGAAGGACGCCGAATTGCTCGGCGTCTGTATCCCGCAGAAGTACGGCGGCATGGGGCTTGACTACATCGCCCTCGGCTTGGTCTGCGAAGAGATGGAGTACATCGACACTTCCGCCCGTGTCGCGTTCTCGGTTCATATCGGCCTAAACTCGCTGACGCTACTTACGTGGGGCAATGAAGATCAAAAACAGAAATACCTCGTGCCGCAGGCCAAAGGCGAGAAGATCGGCACCTTCGGTTTAACCGAACCGTCCGCCGGTTCGGACGTTGTCGGTATCCGCACGACCGCAAAAAGAGCCGGCAATAAGTACATCCTTAATGGCGAGAAGATGTGGATCTCGCTTTCCGAAGTCGCCGACGACTATCTGATTTTCGCCTGGACCGATTCGGACAAGCAGAAGAAGCGCGATCATTCCGGCATTTCTGCATTTATCGTCGAACGCAAGTGGCCGGGCGTCAGCGCCGGTTCGATTCCCGGCAAGCTCGGGGTGCGCGCCGGTAAAACCGGTTGGATTGCGCTGCAGGATGTCGAAGTTCCGGCGGCGAATCTTCTCGGCCACGAGGGCGAAGGTTTCAAGATCGCCATGTCGTGTCTCGACGGCGGACGTTACACCGTTGCCGCCGGATCGACCGGTCTGATCAAGGCCTGCATGGACGTCTGCAAAGATTACGCGCTCACGCGCCACACCTTCGAGATGCCGATTGCGCAGCATCAGTTGGTCAAAGAAATGTTCGCCGAGATGATTTATGGTTACGAAGCCGGCCAATATCTCTGGATGAAAGTCGGCTGGCTGCGCAACAAGGGCATCCGCTCGACGCGGGAAACTTCGCTCGCCAAGTGGTTCTGCACCGATCAGGCCGAGAAGGCCGCCTACAATGCCGTGCAGATTCACGGCGCGTATGGATTCAGCGACGAGTATCCGGTCGAACGCTTCTTCCGCAATTCCAAAGGCGCCGCGATTTACGAAGGCACCCGCGAGATTCACAAGTTGATGCAGGCCGATTATTTCCTCGGTTTCCGCACCGACCACCAGGTCCGCTGCCTGCCGCCAGCGTATGAAGATTTCGAGAAGTAGGTCGGAGATTATTGTCTGACCAAGACACGGGCGTCGGGCGTCGACAGCTTCCAACGACCAACCGCAGGATATCTCGCGACCACCGGCGAGTTTCGACGGCTCTCCTCCACTCGTCTCACGCTTGACAATTCTCGAATATCGTCTATATTAGTCCGCAATTCAGAGACGCAGCGAGCTCGCTTGTGAGCGAGAGCAGAACCCAAATCGCTTCCGGTGTTTGGACCAATTCATGTGCCCCAGTTTCGGACGGTATCGACAAATTCCGATCCTGTTGATTGTACTATCAACGTTGGCTTGCGCTTCGGCCATTGCGCAGAGCATTGAATGGCAGCAGAAGTTCACGGTTGGAAGCCGCACTCGGCTTTCAGACATCAGCCCGACCCAGGAAGGCGGCTACTTTGCGGCCGGTTTCGCGACGAACTTCCTTGGGCGCACAAGCTTCTATTGCGTTAAGCTCGACTCGCTGGGGGCGGTGCAGTGGGGCAAGATGCTGGACAGTACGGAACATCGCACCGGTATGTCCGGCTGTCAGACCAACGATTCCGGATTCGTGATCGTCGGACTGGAGACTTCGAATCAGTACACAAAGATCTTGTTAGCAAAGCTGGATCGGGACGGTAATCTTCTCTGGACCCGTCACATCAGCGACCCCGACACCTACGTCGGGGCCCACGGAGTCCGGCAACTCCCGAACGGCAACCTGGTGATCGTCGGCTACCGCGGTACGGCCTTCGCGTTCTTTATTGTTGACGCAATCGGTAGTCCTATCGACAGTGACACTTGGAAAGAACTCGATATCAGTTGGCTTGAAGAAGCACAAGTCACGCTGGACGGCGGCTTCGTGGTGGTCGGCGGTTATGGGAGTAACACCGGTCTGGATAATCGCGCCTACATCGCCAAGTTCACCTCAAGCGGTTTACGCCAGTGGTCGGCAGACGTTGGGCGGATCACTTCCGGTTCGTGGGGACGCGGCATAGCTTTGACCGAGGACGGCGGTTACATCATCGCCGCCGAAGTGAACGGCGCCGACTTTTATCAAGACGCTACCTTGATCAAGGTCGATTCCGCCGGTAACGAAGAATGGTCGCGCGAGTACTCGATTCCCCGGCGCCAATATGCACGTTCGGTCGTGCAAATGCCGGACGGCGGTTACGTTCTTTGCGGCGCACAGTACTACCCGACCCTGTCCAACGCCGATCTGCTGGTAATTTACACGGACGCTCTCGGGCAGGAAGTCTGGCGCAGGTATCTCGGGAGTCCGTCGCTGGACGATCAGGGGCATGCGGTCGTGCGTAATCGGCTCGGCGGCGGTCTCGTAGCGGGGATGGCCGACGGCAATCTCACGATTCCGGGGTTCTACAGCGGCTGGCTTTTGAACATGACCGACAGCAGTCGTGTGTTCACACTGGTCGACGCGAAAGGCGACACCATTCGCAATACCGAATTCGCGATCTTCAAAATCAAGAACTCGCCACCGTCTCCCGACTTTTCCGACACTCTGCTTTTCGCGCGCTCCACCGACAAGCTGGGGAGGATCGTCTTACCCGACTCCATCATCAATCAAAATCAGACGATCAAGTTCACTCGCTTACTTCACGTGCAGCCGGCTACGCGACATGATGATCAGCTCGGTACCCAGTATAGCATTTGGCTCGACAACGCCAAGTTCAGCGATTTCGGACGCATGTATTACGACTCGCTTCACGATGCCCGAGTGCAAGTGGTCACCATGGACCATACTACTATCGCCTACAATCTCCTCGTCTCGATTGAGTGGGATACTCGCGATGACTACATTGCGACACTCGAGAACGGCTTTCGTTACGTGGCCAACTATCTCTACGATGTGTATAACGGTCAGTTGACGATCGACACTGTGGTGATTCTCGACGATGGTGCTTATCTCGAGGAGGCCGACGTTGTCATTTTCGCCGACAATTCCGAATGGCCAACAGCAGTGCGTTCCGGTGTCGACGATCCCGGCGGCGCGGCCTTCATGCCACGTCATTTCTTTGGCACGCCGGATCAAAATCGCAATGAGTCATTCAGTACATACCCGTACAACGCCGCATCCGGAAACAACATGCGCACCATTGCGCACGAGCTGGGTCATTATCTGCTCGGATTTTCGGATGAGTACCAGTTTGGCGGCAACGAACGCTGCAACTCGATGTCGAACTACGGCTACATGGATTCTCACTATCCGGCCAGCGGTGTGATGTCGTCGGAATTGTCGAGTTCGCTTCAGTATTCCGATGTCGCGTGCCGGAACACCATTCAGTACATCGAGAACTCCGCCTCCTGCTTTGACCACTTTGAGTTGAAGTTCGAGAAGACATATGTCCGTGATTCGGACTCCGTGTACGCGGAGATTTTTGAGCCGACTGAACGCACGCTTCCCGACGGCGACCTCTATGTGACCGGACCCAACGACCAAACGGACAATCTCGATTACGACATTGGCGCGCGCGTCGTGTTCCCCGAACCGCACCTCAACGCGACAACGCCGAACAAGCTCGTTACGGCTTTTCGTCGCACAACCGGTACGCCGATGCGCAAACTCAAGGTTCGACTGATCACAACGGGCGGCGACACTATCGATCAGGGCCAAACCAGCGACGGCGGCAAGATCCGCGTTCTCGATGTTTCACCCGGCGACAAGATTCGCGCCTCGGGTCGTGCGCGTTTGGAAATCAATCGGGCTGACCGCAGCTTGCTGGATGAAGAGTGGTTCTACGGCGAGGCACTGGAGGCCGGTTTCGGCAAGAGCGCGTTTGGCAACGATTATCGCGCATTCGACGGCGATTCGATTGATCTGGAGATGATCCCGGTGCAGGGCGATTTCAAGTTCATTCCCAAATTGTCACTGAGCGCTTCGGGCGCCGAGTATCAGTTATTCATGAATAACCAGTTTCCGCAGGCGCCGTCGCTTAGTCACATTCCGACCGGTGGTGGGGGCGGAAACGCAGTGTTCACGAGCGGTGTGCAAGGCTTCTCCTCAACCGTCATTGGCGGACTGACCGGTGTCGGTCTATTCGTGGTCTCCGCTATTGATGATTCAGGAGCGAGCTATGAAGTGGATACCGAGTACTCAAGCACTGGGGCCTACAGCGGTAAGGAGTTCTTCGCTCCCGACGGCACCATCAGCGTGGATGTCGAGCTGTCGACGCCCGTCATCGAACGCGTCGCACTCCTAACCAGCGAGTATCCGATCCTGCGCAACGGACTCACAGACGACAATGTTCAGGCTGGATCCGTGGGGGTCGTGGCATTCCATCCATCAGTCGTGATTTCGGGGAACTCCGCGGTGACGATTCGCTATGCCGACTCCGATCTGGAAATTGCCAGCCGCGCAGCCGGTAACGAGACCAGTCTGCGTATCTTCCGTTGGGACGAGATCGCCATGGTATGGGCGTTGATCGGCGGCGTCCCGGACACGTCGTTCAATTTCGTGCGTGCCGAGATCGCGCAAGATGGAGTTTACGCGGCCTTTACAACCGCCGCCGCACCGGTCGCGCCCTGCGGCGATTTCGATGCTTCCGGACAACTTGACATTTCGGACGCGGTTTACGTGATCAATTACATTTTTGCGTCCGGCCCGTTGCCGCTTGACGCCGCCGCTGGCGATGTCGACTGCAGCGCTCGCGTCGATATCGCGGACGCGGTGTATATGGTGAATTACATCTTCGCAGGCGGCGCGGCGCCATGTGCCGCTTGTCTGTAATCCTCCGATCGGAGTCGTAGGTCGAAACCCCTTCAGGCACGTCGATGGATGTCTTCTGAATCTCGGGAGGGGTTTCGACAAACTACTATCTTCCGCAACGTCCGCCACCGCCGGATTGGTGCCCCACCGGAAGGAAGCGTTGAAAAGCTGCCATTTTTTTCATTCTGAGCGCAGCGAAGAATCTATCAGGTTATGCGCCACAATGACAATAGACCCTTCGCTTCGCTCAGGGTGACAGTGCTATAGACTATTGCTGGATTCCGGCTTTTGCCGGAATGACGAGACTGCGTGGAACCCGCCCCGCCAATCGCGGGATCTTCGACCTGCGCAGGAATGACGGTTGAAGATATGTGAAACCTCTGTCGCGTAACAGAAGGTGATAATCTTCGACTTCGTTGCTACCTGCGACCGCCACCGCCACCGCCGCCACCGGGTGGGCGGGTCATGCCGGGGATCGTCGAGAAACGATTCATGCGGTTGCGCCACTCTTCGCGGTCGGCCATCATTTGCGAAAACGGCGTCGCATCCACCGAATCGGTTTCGGTGAGACCGTCGAGGATCTGAGTGAAATCCAAATTCGAGGCGCCAACGACGACGCGCTTCGGTGTTGATTGACCGTTGGCGACAATCATCACGATTTTTGTATCTCTGCCCGGCCGCTCGGCATCCTGAAACTTCTCGCCAAAGCGCGCCGCTGCTTGCGGATTGCCGGTTCCCATCTGGGCCTGCTGACCGCCACTTGGCGGGCCGCCGCCACCGGGCCGACCCTGGCCGCGTTGTTCTCCACCTCCGCCTTGACCGCCGCCGCCCATCATTTCACCAGTCATGCCCATCTTGCGCGGGTCTTTGATGGCGGCGTTGGGAACGAGCAGAGCATTCTCGGCGAAAGCCGTAATGATCTCGATCGCCGCGTTCATCCCAGCTTTTAGTTTGCGTTCGCCGTTGTCAACTTTGGTCGTGACTTCGAACACGGTCACGTTCTGTTCGACACGCGCCATCGGCGCGATCTTTAGCACTTCGCCATGAAACGTCTTGTCTTCGAATGCGTCGGCTTCGACTTCGACTTTCTGGCCGAGTTCGACCTTGCCGATGTCGGTCTCGTCCACTTGCGCGACGATGTAGACCGAGTCCACCTGTGCGATTTGCATGAGCAGCGTGCCACCGGAGACGTTGGAGGTTCCGGACGCGATGATATTGCCTTGCTCGACGTCGCACTTGATAATCAACCCCGAGATCGGCGAACGGACCACGGTATCATCGAGGCGCTTTTTGGCATCGGAGACAGCGGCCTCGGCGCGCACCAGCGCCGCTTTCGCTTGTTCGACTTTCAACTGCGCCGCGTCCATGTCGGACTCGGAGATCATTTGCTTGGCGAACAGTTCTTTCTGGCGGTCAAATTCCCGCTCGGTGGTGCGCAGCGAAACTTTGCCGACTTCCAGATCGGCGTTCGCTTTGTCGAATTCATACTTCACCAATTGCTGATCGATCGTGAGTAACAAGTCGCCGCTTCTTACATAATCGCCTTCTTCGAAATAGAGGCGCGTAACCTCGCCGGAGGCCTTTGACTTGACATCGACAGTCTTCACCGGTTGCACCTTGCCGGTCGAATTAATCGCGACGCGCAAGTCGCCGCGCGTCGGAGTGACCGCCTTCGACTGAATCGCGGCTTCGGTTTGCGACTTCTTGTTCATGCCAAACACGAAATAGGCACCGGCGGCGAGAACGGCTATCAAAATTACGATCCAGAGAATTCGCTTCATAACCAGTCTTTCATTATCGGTTGGCCGAGCGGCGAACACCGGCGGCACGGAGCATCATAATAGTTAGACAGGAACAATCAAGCATTCCTTGTGCCGTTATTGTACATCCTCGAGAACGGATAAGTTCGCCCCAAGTGCCGTTCGAATAGCATTTGCCAAGCCGACATTGGCGGGTAGATTGCCCTCTGGCGGCTCAGTCGCCGAAAGCATCATGTTTTGGAACATTCCGATCCCGGTCTACTGTTATGTTGCGGCTGCGGTCGGCGTTGCCGCCCTGCTGATTCCGCGACTGCGCGAGGCGCTTATCACCCGCTGGATGTGGCTGGCGTTCTGCGCCTTTCTGCTCGGCGGATTCGTTCTACTGCCTTCCGAGAATCATCTCATGGGGGATGGCTTAACGCACCTTGGCAATCCCGACCGCTGGATCGCCGCCACGGAGCCGCTCGACCTCGCTTTGCATCATCTTGCGTATCTGGTGACCGGTTCGACGATCTGGGCATACCGCTCTATCGCGTTGATCGCGGGAATCTTCTATTTAATCGGGGTCACGCTGATGATGCGCTTGCAGCCGACGCAGCTTGCGAGCGCGATAGTAGCGCTGGCATTTTTGTGCACGGCGACAATTCAGTTTTACTTCGGCTATGTCGAAAGCTACTCGCTGCTGCACGTTTTCACTCTCTACCTGATCTACTTCGTCTGGCGCGACTTGCAGGCGAATCGCCTCACTTACTGGCCGCTGTTGTTTTTCCTGCTCGCGCTGGTGTCGCACTTTTCGGGAATCGTCTTTCTGCCGGCGATTGTTTATCTCTATCGCCGGCGCTTGGGGGCGAATGTTTGGTTGATTGTGATCCTGGTCGGCGTCGCCGGCGCGATCGTCGCGTTGAGCGCCGACATCTTCAAAGTCATCGTGCCGTTTTGGCCGACCGACTACTCGAAGTACTGGCTTTTCTCGCTGCAGCATCTCGCCGATCTTGGCAATGTGCTCCTGCTTTCGGCGCCGGCGTTTTTTCTGGCCTTTTGGCCACGAAGCAGTGACCGAATTCAAACTTTTCTGATTCTTGCGCTGGCCGGTGCGGTGGCATTTACAGTACTGGTTGATCCCAAGATCGGGGCTTTTCGCGATTGGGATCTGCTCTCGATCTTTGCGTTGCCACTGGCGGCGCTGATTGCGCTGCGCGCTCCGCGTCAACCGTGGGTCATGGCCATTCTTGCCGTCGCAATCGCGCTCCGGGTGGCGCCGTGGATCGTATTCAACAGCGCAGCGCAGACCGAGTTTATCAAACAGGTCGTTGAAGCGGATATTCACTATTCGGCGGACTACGATCAAGGGCAGCGTCTCGTGAGTTGGGGCTTGCTGCTGGAGCGGGTGGGCGATCGCCGGGGCGGTGTCGCGGCATTGGAGAAGCGATTACAGATCAATCCGGAAGATCAGAGCATACTTACGATGCTCGCGCCGATGCTCTTTCTCGAGGGCCGGTATCTCGATGCCTATACCCACTATTTGCAAGTCTTGCGCGAGCAACCGGACGATTTCGATCTTGCGTATCGCACGGTTTACGCCGGATTTCTTGCCGGTCGCGGTAACGAGGTCGAGCGAATCGTCCGGGATCTCGGCGCCAAAGCGCTCGACCATCCCGGAATCGCCACAGTCCTGTCGGGCGTGTATGCCGAACGCGGTTGGCATGAACAGGCGCTGGCCGTGTTGCCGACGCGCAAATTAGTGGTGACCGAGACTTACCTGCCCTATGTCATCGCGCGCAGCTCAGCCGCATTGGGCGAATTCGAGCAGGCCAGAAATCTGGTAGCAATTGCGCTCGAAAAAGCCCCCGCCGATGAACGGCTGCTTGAGTTGCAGCGACAATTGCAGTCGCGGTAATCCCGCGCTCGAGCAGCGCGCGGCCGAAGAGTGTTTCAATTTGCAGCAGCGGTCTTCGCGACGGCTCTAATCTGGAGCAGAGCGCCCGTCGATAATATGGATACAGCTTCAGCCACTCGTTAACGGGAGGGTAGTGATGCGCGACGATCGCAAACATGAACGCGCCGGTCTTGAAAACACAGTCGTCGTCTTGGACGACAACAATCAGAGCGTTACGTGCGTTGTCACCGATGTCTCGATCAATGGTCTGCGTGTGCTCTGCACCAAGAGCTTCGAGGACCTGACCTTTTTTCAGTGCAAGCTGGTTCTGCCGAAGCGGCTGCGGGGACATGACGAGATCACGTTTAGCGCGCGCAGCATGTGGTGCAAGCAGGCCCGCAAGTCGGACGACTTTGAGATCGGTCTCAAGATCTTCCGCATCTCGGAACGAGCGCTGGGCGTGCTCTCCGACCTGATCGGAATCAGACAAGCCGAACCCGCCCAAGAGCAGTAGCGTCCGGCAACGGCAGAGCTTCCGCAGGATTACTTCGGAGCGCTGTTGCCACCCCAGGGGCCGATATCCGAACGACTTCCGTCGAGATCGGTCAGAGTTGAAATCTACCATCGATAGCAGCTCGAGCACGGCGGTGGACCGCTTGCAAAGATGTAGTTTATCAGGCACACGGCGTAACCAATGCTCACTTTGCAACTGCAATTACAATCCGCTGCGTAATGTGCTTTCGGAAGAGGACCGCCGGCAAAAATGTAATTCACGAGAACTACCGCGTCACCGATGTTTGTCCTCCCTGACTGATCGACGTCGCCACACCTGAAGTAGTCGCCATCTATGCATTGAAATCGTAGGCTGTAGTCGCCGCCTTGATGACTATCGGAATCCGCTGCGAGGAGTCGATAAATGCCGTCCATCGGCAGCGCCAGTTTGTCGATCTGCCCCAACTCCCCTGACCAGCCTTCGGGTCCGGCAGTAAATATGTTGCATCCCGATGGAGCGTACAACCGCATGTATGGCCGTACATCGCCGCCTGTCCGCAGCATCAATAACGAAACGGTATCGCCCGAAGAGCCGGAGAACTCATAAATATCCAGATCTCCGATCGGGTTGATTGATTCACTCAGCGAATCGCCACAAGTCAGAGAATTAGCAAAGGATGGGCTGGAGACGCAGTCGAACGTCAGAAAGTAATCTCCCGATTCGTGACCATCGCTGTCCAGCACGAGCATGGTATACCAGCCGGATTGCGGCAACGAATAGTCGATGATCCATGAAATCTCCGAGTAACCGCCCTGAGTGACGGCGACATAAACGAGAGAGTCATTGGGACCGTAAAGTCGGATATACGGGCGAATGAGTCCGCCGACGCGGTTCATGCGCAGAAACAGGAGGTCAGAGGCAGTGCCCATGAATCGATAGACATCATCCTCGACTTTAGTTTCGATGCTGTCACGGATCAAGGCGCCGTAAGCGACCGTGTCTGCACGTCCGGGGGCGTTAATGCACTCGAGTTTCAGATGGTAGTTGCCGAATTCGTGACCATCGCTGTCCAACACGAGCATAGTGTACCAGCCGGATTGCGGCAACGAATAGTCGGTGATCCATGAAATCTCCGAGTAACCGCCCTGAGTGACGGCGTCATAAACGAGAGAGTCATTGGGACCGTAAAGTCGGATATACGGGCGAATGAGTCCGCCGACGCGGTTCATGCGCAGAAACAGGAGGTCAGAGGCAGTGCCCATGAATCGATAGACATCATCCTCGACTTTAGTTTCGATGCTGTCACGGATCAAGGCGCCGTAAGCGACCGTGTCTGCACGTCCGGGGGCGTTAATGCACTCAAGTTTCAGATTGTAGTTGCCGGGTTCATGACCGTCGCCATCCATTACCAGCATGGTATACAAGCCGGACTGCGGCAGCAAGAGATCGACGATCGACGCGACTTCCGAATAACCGCCTTGGGGACCAGCTTCATATAGCAGGACGGAATTAGGGCCGTAGAGTCTCACGTAGGGTCGGATGTTACCACCGACTCTGTTCATTCGCAGGAATATCTTGTCGTTGATCGAACCTCCAAACTGGTACGATTGAATCTCAGAATGTGCGATCGTACTGTCGTTAACCAGATCGCCATAGCTCAATGCTTCTGCGGCCCCAGGCTCATTGACGCACTCAAAAGCCAAGGAGTATCCACCAGCATTTGATGCGTCGTCGTCGGAAACCAATAACCTAAAAGGCGGTTGACCGGAAATGTGAAGGTCGTAAGCTGTTGCGACTTCTCCGTATCCACCGCTTGGTGAGATCGAAAAGACCAAACCGTTGTTGGCGTCAAAGCATCGAACGTAGGGATTAATGTCGCCAGAGAGCCGGTTGGTCCGAACGATGATGATATCACCACTCGTTCCGAAGAACGCGATCGTGTCGACCTCTATTGTCGTCGATATTTCGCCGACGATGACGTCGCCATAAGCCGCAGCAAGGGCCGAACTCGAGCCATTGCGGAATACCGCGACTAATGCCACGAGGATGACTGGAAGAATAATTGTGCGCATTTGGCCTCCCAAATGAAGAAAGTACAGTGATTTTGCGGTGCGGACTTAGAAATATAGGCACTTGTCCGGATGTTAGTCAATCGGCATTTCCCTTTTTCTCGAACTGTGCGTTCACTTCGAACGGTCATAGAGTGTGTTCCTCCGATCACCGCGGCGCGCTATTGCCACCCCAGGGGCCGATATCCGAACAACTTCCGTCGAGATCGGTCAGTATCGAGTCACCGGCGTCGATCAGCAGCGATGATGGCGCCAGCCGGAAGCTGAGGGTGTCGGCGAATTCCGGCCGAAGCGAGACATTACCGAATTTCCCCGTTAGATCGGCGATCTCCAGATAATTCGCCAGGTACTTGAGCGGCTCGCCGGGTTTGGTCGTGGGTGTCGTGCGTTCGGCGGCGATGATCTCGGAGTCGACGTACACGCAGTTGTTGGCGACGATAAAGTCTTTGGGGTTGCCGAGAATCCAGACGCCGACGCAGGGGCAGACCCACTGCGCGCGCCAGCCGTTGTTGTAAACGATGTTGTTGATGAACACGCCGCGCGGGCCGAGCGGCGCTTCGCGGTCGCCCCAGTTGGCGAATCCGCAATTGCCGTTGCGATAAATCAGATTGTTGGTGACCTCCATGAACGACTCGCCGCCGGCGATGATCCCCCAGCCGAGGCAATCTTGCACGATATTGTTGCGCACGACGGCGCGCGATGTCCCGAACGTGCCGATCCCTTTCCAGAATTCACTGACGCGATTGCGGAGAGCGGTGGCCTGAGCGTCCCAAGTGATTCCGATGCCGGCGCCGCGACCTTTGGCGATGACGTTGTCGGCGATGAAGGCTTTGGCGCCGCGATAGAGCGCGATGCCGTCCCAGCCGCCGTTGAGGATGCGATTGTTCTCGATGAAAAGCTCTGATCCTTCACGGCCGAAGATGCCGCCGATGCCCACCACGACGGTTGTGTCGCGCTGGTTGTTGTCGCGGATGTCGCAGTTGCGAATCGATACGCGCGAGAACTTGGCGACGACCGCTGCGTCGGTGGCGTTGCCGTCATGGTCACGAATGCCGCCGGTGATCGTGACGTTTTCGATGACCGATCCCCAGCTTTGCAGAAACAGCACGCCGTAACCGGCATTGGTGACGAGAATTGTCGAATCGACGTTTTCGCCGCTGATTGTCAGCGCTTTGCCTTCAATCAAGAATCCGCGCGAAGCCGCGACCGCTGCTTTTGGGTCGGTGCAATTGCCGCAGAGGTCCTCGGCGAACTTCTGCGCGTCCGCCGCGTAGCTGCCGTTGAGAACGATGATCTTGTCGCCGCTCTCGGCGCGGTCGATAGCGGTTTGCAAGTTGTCATACGGCGTGCGAAAGCTACCGTCGCCGCCGGAGGGAGCATCGGCCTTGACAAAATGTGTAGCAAAGGGCGGTTGATAAGATTCGGCGCAAGCCGCTAAAATCGCGGCGGCGACGATAGCCAGCAGGATCAGGCGCGTCATGATTTCCTCCGCTTGCGGGACGATTTGAACTTAATTAAGATCGCTCGCGATGAACAGGAAAAAAAGCGCTTCCGCGGTACTGCCGACGACGCTGAGTCTGTTCGAACAACCCTTCCTCGTCCAGTCCAGACCGCCAAAACGAGAGACAGACGACGGGATTCTGCCCTCGGTCGAAGAGCTTTATCTTCGGTTCCGCGATTTCAATATCAAGTACTTCGCCGGCAAGCTGCCGACGCCGCGCATTCGTTATTCGGACCGCATGCTCTGCGCCGGGCAGTATGTGCGCAGCCGACAAGAGATCGTGCTCTCGCGCAAATATCACGAGATCTTCCCGCAGGATGTCGACGACACACTCAAACACGAGATGATTCATATCATCCATTTCAATCACAATGTTGACTTCAAACGCGAGGCACAGCGCATCGGGGCGTCGGTCAAAGCCAAGAGCCACCCGGAGCTGCGGATGCAGGCGCGCTACGTCTATCAGTGCAAGTCGTGCAAGACGGAATACCCGCGCCGCAAGCGGCTGATTTCGGCCTCGTGCGGCAAGTGCTCACCGAGTCGCTTTGATCCGCGGTTTAAGTTGTCGCTCAAGCGCAAGCTGCGCTGAGCGGACCGTCGAAACCCGCATATCCCTTGTCGAAACCCCGCGGTCGGTGTCCGAGGTTCCCTGCGGTTTGCCTTCAGGGGTTTCGACCTACGTTTTCTTCATTCGTGTTTCTCGCTAAGTTTTTCCTTTCGCAAAAAATAGGGCATAGCTCGAGCTAATCAGGTGCCGAGTCGGGGTTCGTCGTCACGGCGCGTCGTTAAGCCACGCGCGACGATGATCCGATTCGGCGAACTGAAGCGACTGTTCCGTGAGTGATTTTCTCGCATCCAAGCGCCGGCGTCGCAAGCCACCGGAGTTTGGATTTGATCTCGACGCCTTGTCCTGCCGCGGTTCGCGTTTTTACGACAATGGCGGCCGCCAAAGAACACGTCAGGTACGAGGGCGAGATCGGCGAGTGAAATCATCCGCGATTACAATCGTGCCTCTACTAAGGGTCCGGTGGGGGAAAATTGTAGTGGAATGCTACGAGTTTACGGGGTTAGGGGAGGAAAATGACCCTCACCCCTGCCCCTCTCCCTGACAGGGAGAGGGGAATCCCACCGTTCCGGGACTGTTGAAAAACCGTATTCATGTCATTCTGAGCGCAGCGAAGAATCTGTTTGCCGTTGTGCCAGAACGAAAACAGACCCTTCACTTCGTTCAGGGTGACAGCCTATAGGGCTTTTTCAACAGTCTCTTCCGGTGGGGCACCGATGACAAGGGCAAGGCACGCCGCGGAGCGCCCCTACGCGAGGGGCAGTGTGGCGCGTGGGAGCACATGGCCGAAGGTCCTGCGCTTTGCGGGACGATGCGCCCGCGAGTGACACACCCCGCCCCGCACCTACGGTGCGGGGCACCCCTCTCGAGAGGGGAATTGGGGCGGCTACGCCGCCGATTCATGCGCCGATGGCGCATTGCGCAGCCGCAGGTCGCGCCCACGATTATCGCGCCTGCGGCGTGATGTCAGGAGCGCAGGGCTCCTGACCTACTTAGCTGGAAGCACTCCTACGCGAGGGGCGATAGTCGTGCGGGGTGGCTGGAAATCCGCCCTACAATCATATCGTCTCGAATAGAGATGGGCACGGCACGCCGTGCCACTACGCGAGGTTGAGTTCGTCGGGTAGAGTGACTGTCAAGCCGCAAGACGGCTTGACCTACAGCCTGGATTCCGGCTTTCGGGAATGTTGAAAAACTGCATTCATGTCATTCTGAGCACAGCGAAGAATCTGCTTGGCCTTATGCAGCAATATCAACAGACCCTTCGCCTGCGCAGCGGCTCAGGGTGATAGCTTATACGGCCGATTCAAGAGTCCCTGTCGGTGGGGCACTGATGATGATTGTGGCCGTCGGGATGGGAATCCCGACGGCGCGCAGAGGCGTCCCGCGATTCGAGGGTCGGCACGTTGGCGAGAGAGTAGTTCTCAAATTGCAGGTGAGCACTTGATTTTCGGGGTGGTTGGGCAGTATCGTTGACCGACGCGTTGAATTGCTTCTTTATCGTAAGATTGAGGCCGAAATGAATACCCCGATTTCAGTATCCGTCCAGTGGCTGGGATCGTCGCAATTTGCTGTGACGACGATGAACGATATCCAATTCAATTTGGACAAGCGCGTAACGGCCGGCGGCTCAGGCAAGTTCGCGACGCCGACCGATCATCTTCTGGCCGCCGTAGGCGGCTGCACGGGCATTGACGTGGTCGATATTCTTCAGAAGATGCGGCAGGATCTCAAGTCGCTGACAATCGATGTGGTCGGCGAACAAGCGGACGAGCATCCCAGATATTTTCGCAAGATATCGATACGCTACACGGCGGTCGGCAAAGAGCTGGCGCGGGAGAAAGTCGAACAGGCGGTGCACTTGTCTCAGGAGAAGTATTGCTCGGTGCGGGCGACACTGGCCGACAAGTGTCAGGTGACAACCGAGATCGTCATCAAGCAGGCTTAGCCGCGAGCGACCGGCAGCCGGATCGAGTCTGCGCCGAAGAATTCGCTTGGCGAGGACATGTAGCTTGAGCTTCATGTCGTCGAGTTTGGCTTCAGGAGAATCGAATTGAACTGCTTCTTCGTCTCGGACCTGCACGGTAGTGAGCATCGACTGAATGCTCTCTTTGCCGCGATCCGCAGCGAACGACCGGCAGCGGTTTTTGTCGGAGGCGACATTCTGCTCTCCGGGATCGCCGCGGCGATGAATACTAATAGTGAGCGCGCGGCAGCCAGCATGCGCGCCATTATCGGTCGTTTTGGCCGACTCCGGGACGAGCTTGGCGCCGACTATCCGCAGGTGTTTGTGATCCTCGGGAATGACGACGGCCGGCTGGAAGAGTCCGACGTGATCGGGGCCGACTCAGATGGTGTGTGGCGTTACGTACACAATCAGGTCGTTGCATGGAACGAATTGACAATTCTCGGCTACTCGTTTGTGCCGCCGACACCATTTCAATTGAAAGACTGGGAGCGGTATGACGTTTCGCGGTTCGTTGATCCGGGCTGCATCTCTCCGGAGGAGGGGATTCGCACAGTGCCGGTTGCCCCGCATGAGGCCCGATACGCGACGATCCAGAAAGACCTGAAGCGATTAACCGAAAATTGCGATCTGGAGCACGGGATCCTGCTGTTTCACACGCCGCCGTACGAGACGAATCTGGACATAATCGATAATCGTGGCAAACTGATCGCCGGGGTGCAACCGGACCATCATGTTGGGAGCATTGCGGTTCGGCGCCTGATCGAGAGGCGCCAGCCGCGGATTTCGCTTCATGGTCACATCCACGAATCGGCGCGATTGTCCGGATCCTGGCGCGACCGGATCGGATCGACGCTCCTATTCAGTGCCGCTCACGACGGGCCGGAACTGGCGCTGGTGACCTTCAGCCCCGAAAATCCCGAATTGGTAACGCGCCGACTCATTTGAGTTATCAAGCTTGAGACCAAACGTGGAAACACGCCCGCAGCGGGGCGCCAACTAACGTCAGATCGTTCGTAGAAACGTCTTGACAAATATGCACTTAGCCGGTAATTTAGATTGGTAGGCGCCCTCGCCGCCACGTTACTGTTTCTGCCGCCAACATACTCGTTGATTGGAGATCGAGCCCCTATGAGCCTTCATGGACGGTTGTGGCTATTATTCGCCACCGCGTACTTCACGTTAACATTATTGAATTCGGGTCCGGGCTTGAATGCCGAAACCCGTGTGCCGGACAATCTCTGGCTTCAGATTCAGAACATGAGTCCCGCCGAGGTCAAGCAATACATCGCCAACCAGGGCGGGGATTGGTGCCAGACGGAGCTTCGTTGGGCGGAAAAGAACTCGGCCAACAAGGCGCCGGCGCTGCTCTGTCCGGGGCAGGGCGCTTGCGACGATCCGACGACTCGCGACCAGAATATTCCCGGCGCAAGCGATCCGTTCATTTCGATCCGGGTATGCGTCAACGTCATCGCCAACGATGACGGGTCGAACCCGGCGGCGAATCAGAGCCGCGTCGACGGCCAGATGACCACGCTCAACGCGCAGTATGCGCCGTCGAAGATCCGTTTCACTTATATCACGCGCTTTATCAATGCCACCGCTTACCGGACGTACACCGACAACGAAGAAGCCGGGATGAAAACGCTGGCGTCATTCTACCCGGATTCGTTTTTGAATGTCTATGTGACAAATATCAATTCCAGCTACATCGGTATCGGGACGTTTCCCTGGGACAATGATGCTTTGGGGATTCTTGGCGGAACGATCGTAGATGACAATTTTTTTGGTCCCAGTGAGGGCACGTTGGCGCATGAAGTCGGGCACTGCCTCGGTCTATGGCATACTCATCACGGCGTTTCGGAAGTGACACAGTGCGGCGGATGCTATGAGCGCGCCGACAAGGTCGATAAAGACATCACCGGCGATTTTTGCGGCGATACGGATCCGACGCCGACGAACTACAATTGCTCGCCGCCCGGAGGCACGGATGTCTGCTCGGGTACGTCGTGGGGCGCGACCGACCCACAAAACTATATGGGCTATGCCCCGGATTTTTGCTACACCGAATTCTCCGCGCACCAATGGGGCCGCATGCATTGCTGGATTTTGGCCGAGCTGCGGGGTTGGTTGAATTGCGACGCTTCGCTGCCGCCGAATTTGGCGAAGGCGCCGATGGTCGATACCGACGGCGACGGTGTCGATAATTCCGTGGATAATTGCCCGAACAATTTCAATCCCTGCCAGGAGAACGTCGACGGTGATGCGTTCGGCGACGCCTGCGATCCGGATATCGACAACGACGGCGATTTGAATGCCGCGGACAATTGCCCGTACGTCGCCAACGCCAATCAGGCCAATGCCGACGGCGACCAATTCGGCGACGCCTGCGACAATTGTGTGAATGCCGCCAACAACGATCAGGGCGACGTCGACGCCGACGGTGCGGGCGACGCCTGCGATTTGTGTACCGACACGGACGGCGACGGCGCGGCGAACCCGGGCTATCCGGCCAGCACTTGTCCGTTGGACTTCTGCCCCGACGTGGCGAATATCGGGCAGGCGGACGCGGACGCCGATTCGGTGGGCGATGCCTGCGATAACTGCCTGAACACTCCGAATCCGGAGCAGTACGACGAAAACACCGACGGTATCGGCGACGCGTGCGACGGCTTCCTGCACATTCAGAACTATATAATGCCCGAAGGCTATAACGGCCTTCCGTATTTAGCCCAGCTGGAAGCGGTCGGCGGTCTGCAGCCGTACGAGTGGGTGTTTTTCGGCGGCGACGTTCCGTTCGGAACGACGTTCAACGGCGGCGCGGTCGGCACGATTACCGGTACGCCATTTTTGAACGGCACTTACTACTTCACGTTCGTCTGTAAGGATTCCGACTCACCGCGCCGGGAGGATACGCTGTCGGTATCGGTCCGCATCGTGGATCCGCCGGTGCCGCCCTATGTTTGCGGCGATGCCGACGACAACGCGACGATTTCGATTGCCGATGCCGTGTATCTGATCAACTACATTTTTGGCGGCGGTCCGGCGCCGAATCCGGTTGAGGCCGGAGACGCGGACTGCAGCGGCGGTGTTTCGATCGCGGACGCGGTGTATTTGATCAATTACATTTTCGCCGGCGGCGCGGCGCCGTGCGCGGCCTGCCCGTAGCCCGAAATCGGCGTTTTGGCGCGGTCGAGACATTGGCCGGCGCTGACGATTAAAATATAGTCGACTGCGAAAAGTGAAATAGAGCTTGGGTAATCAATAGGAGAGAACAATGTCATTAGGCTCCATGTTTAGACGATCGCTGTGGCTGTTGACTCTTGGTCTGCTGGCGTTGGCGCTGTTACCCGTCGGCGCGGCGAGTGCCGCGGGCAGCGATCCGCGATCGATCGATCCGAATGCCATAATCGACGAGATTCGGCGGAATCCGGACCAGATCAAGGAGATCATTCGCCGGCATCAGGTCGGCTGGTGCAGTTCGGAGATTCTGGAAGAGCAACTGAACCCGAATTCGGCGAATCGCTCGCCGCTGCTCGATTGCACGAACAACGGCGCTTGCGATGACGCGGCCGTCCGTAATCAGTATGCGCCGCAGCCGAATCAGGAAATCCACTACTATCGAGTGGTCTTTCATATCTTTCGCGAAGACAACGGGACGAATCCGGCGACCACGGCGCAGGAATGCGAACTGGTGCTTGACCGGCTCAACGTCGACTATCTCCCCGGCAACATTCAGTTCCTGCTCGACAACATCCAGACGCATGATGATTCCGGCTACCGGATCTTGTCGAATTCGGAGGACTTCGCCATGAAGTCGACTTACGGCGACTCGTGGACGACGAAGATCAACATTTATGTGACCGATATTGAGCAGACGACACCCGGACAGATCACGCTGGGTTATGCCTACTTGCCGTGGACGGCGGTCAGCACCGCGCGGTACGGGATCGTGATGCACTCCGCCGGTTTTGCCCCCGACAACGGCTACACGACCCACGAGATGGGCCACACGCTGGGCCTGTGGCACACTTTCCGCGGCGGCAGCAGCGAGACGACGCAGTGCGGCGCGTGCTGGGAGTTTGCCGGTTCGGTCAACGATGAGCGCGGGGATTTGTGCTCCGACACGCCGCCGACGCCGTTGAATTTTAACTGTTCTCCGCCCGGAACGAACGATCCGTGTAACGCGACGCCTTGGGGGCGGACCCAGTATGAAAACGTTATGGGTTATTCGGGATGCTCGGAAGAGGTCATCACCACCCAGCAGTACTCACGCATGCGCTGCTGGAGCGACGCCATTTTGGATAACTACCGCGTCGCCGACGTCGATGGCGACGGAATTCTCAATCCGAATGACAATTGTGTGTTCGTGGCGAATCCGACGCAAACCGACGCGGACGGCGATCAGGTGGGTGATGCCTGCGACAATTGCGTCAATACGGCGAACGCGAACCAGGCCGATGCCGACGGCGACAACATCGGCGATGCTTGCGACACCTGCACCGATACCGACTCGGACGGTTTTGGCAATCCGGGATTTGCGCAGAATACGTGTCCGGCGGACAACTGTCCGACCGTCGCCAACGCTTCCCAGACGGACGGCGATGCCGACACCGTCGGTGACGCCTGCGACAATTGCCCGTCGGTGCCGAATCCGACACAAGCGGATTTCAACAGCGACGGCATCGGCGATCACTGCGACGGCCGGGTGCACGCCTATCAAAACGACCCGCCGGATGGCTACAACGGCCTCAGTTACTTCTTCCAGTTTACACCGGTCGGAGGAGTGGGACCATATACTTGGACTTTCTTCGGCGGTGATCTGCCGTTTGGCACGGTGTTTAATGGCGGCGCCGTCGGCACGATTACCGGCACGCCGTTTTTCAACGCGCAGTATTTCTTCACGGTCTACGTGACCGACAGCAGCATTCCGCCGACCGCGGATACGGTGAGCTTTGATATCACGATCATCGATCCGCCCTATATCTGCGGTGACGCGGACGGCAACGGAGCGATTTCGATCGCCGACGCGGTGTACTTGATCAATTATATCTTCGCCGGTGGCGCGGCTCCGGATCCGGTGCAAGCGGGCGACGCCGATTGCAACGGCGGCTTGTCAATTGCCGACGCCGTGTTGTTGATCAACTACATCTTTGCCGGCGGCGCGGCGCCGTGCGCGTCATGTTGACGATCAATTAAACGGAGTTGAACAAACCAAGGCGCGCCAGTATGGCGCGCCTTTTGATTTGGACGATGAACGCGGATGCCCGCAGTAATCTAATCAACGCGCGAGAAAGCGAACACCCGGCCATCGGCGACAGCGATGTAGTCCGGCACGGCCATCACGATGGAATCAGTCAGTGAGCCGGCATTGAAGGCAATCCGCGGATTGAGCAGAATTGATTGGTCGATGTAAAGCTCGAAGGGGAGAATCGGGAAGCCGAACGGCGGTACTGAGCCGGGGACCAGGCCGGTGAAGTCCTGCAACTCTTCAGCGGTGGCGAAGCGGGTTTTCTTTATGCCGAATTCGGCTTTGATCAAGTCGGAGTCGATCTTGCGGTCGGCGCTCAAGACGAAGAGCTTGAAGATTTCGCCCACTTTCATCAGGATCGCTTTGCCGCCGATCTTGATCTCCTCGCCGCGCGCGCGCGCTGACTCCTCCGAGGTGTACGTCGGTTCGTGATGCACCGTGCGGTAGGAAACACCGCGCTCGTCCAGCCACTGTTTGATTTTGTCGAATACGGGGGTCGCCATCGATTGCTCTCGCCGAGCAAGAATCGACAGTGACCGGCGCTTGTCAAGCGCAATAGCACCGAAGAGAATTTGTTCTTCTTTCCCCTTGCGCGTCTGGCTATGTTGCTCAGCGAATTATGATCGCAACCTCTCCGCTGCCTTCGGATGCATTGGCATTTTGCAGAGCGATACTACCGCAAGTTTCGCGCACGTTTGCGATCAATATCCGCGTCCTCGGAGGCGAACTGCAACAAGCCGTGCTGTGCGCCTATTTGTATTGCCGCGTCGTTGACACTGTCGAAGACTCGGCGGCGCTCGAGGCGCAGCGACGCGAGCAGCTTCTGGAAGACTATGCCCGGATGTTTGCGGCGCCGGTGCGGTCAGCGGAAGTAATTGCGGCCTGGATCAAACAGTGGGGCGAACTGGACGTGGCGGATCCCGAACAACGATTGATAGCGGATTTGGGTTTGGTGGAAGTGGCGTTCTCGTCTCTGCCGGAATCGGCGCGCATCCCGGTTTGCGCCTGCGTTCGCGAGATGGCGCTGGGAATGCTGAAGACGATAAGACGGCCGGTTGAGCAGCAATCGGGATTGCATCACTTGCACACGATTGCTGAACTTGAAGAATACTGCCACTTCGTCGCGGGAACAGTCGGTCGGATGTTGACGAATCTCTTCTGCCATTATTTGACAGACATCAACGAGACGACGCGCGACCAACTGCTGCGCCTCGACCAGTCCTTCGCCCGCGGACTGCAGATGACCAATATTATCAAGGATGCGCGGCGCGACTTTGAGCGAGGCTGGATGTATCTGCCGCGAGAGATGATGGGTGCGGTCGGAATTGCTCCAGATAAGTTCTTCGAGTCGCAGAACACGGAACGATCGCTGGTTGTGTTCGACCAACTTACGTGCGTGACCGCACAATATCTTCGCGACGCGCTCGAATATACGCTGTTGATTCCTCCCCAGCACGTCAGTGTGCGGCTGTTCAATCTTTGGTCGCTGTTCTTTGCGATTCGTACGCTGCGTCGGGCTTACCGAAATCCGTGTTTGGTTACCGGTGCAAAGGCCGTGAAAATTCCGCGCTGGGAGGTCTATTACACGATCTGGCAGACCCGCCGGTTGGTCTGCGATGACACTGCGCTACGGCGGCTGTTTGAGCGGTTGGGTAACGGCATATTCAAGCCGTAGGTCGATCTGCCGCGGTTGCGACTTCCGAAACGTCGGGCTCCCTATCTACAACATTGAAATCAGGATAGAATCGTGACGACGCCGAAGGGCGCATTGCCATGCGCCCCTGCGCGAGAATATTGCCTCTGCTTTTCATGAATTCGACGTGTATCGCCAGCGCATTTTCGACTTGGTCGCTGGATATCAACAATTCTATATTCGCGATATCCATGTTCGCCATTACCGACAGAACCAGCTCCGCCAATCCGGCGGCGGAAATCGAACTATCCCAACGATACATCGCCGGCCGGAGTGAGACTTACAAACAAGTCGACACCTGGGTCAATCAGGTCACGCGGCTGAGTATCTGGCACTTTGTTGAAGACGTCGAAGACGTGAATTCGGTTGTTCACTTGAAGCTTTTTACGGCGCTCAGGGCCGGGCAATTCCGCGGCGAGTCGACCTTCCGCACTTGGGTGCAGCGGATCGCACGCTACACGTGTATCGATCAAGTGCGCAGCCAGCGCGTGGCTCGCGAGGCGCCCCCCGAAGAGATGCCAATTCCGGCTGAAGAGGAATCGCCAGACGTCATTTATGAGCGTGAAGTCGAGAAAGCGATCTTCCTCAAGATCTTCCGCGCGGTTGGCGACGAGTGCCAGAAGCTGTGGCGGCTGGTGTTTTCGGAGTCCTTGAACTACAAGGAAATCGGCGTCAAGCTGGAAATTCCGGAGGGCACGGTAAAGCGTAAGGTGCACGAGTGCAAGAAGATAGCGATGGAGCTAAAGGAGAAACTGATTTAGTCTGAACCAAGCCTTTCGCATCCCGACAATACCAGCGAGAGGAGAACTGAGACGATGAGCAATCCGGACGACATTTTTGAACTGCTGCCGCTCCTGGCGGCCGGTAAGCTTAGCGCCGAAGACACTCAGCGCGCTCAGGCGGCGGCTGCGTTATCGCCGCAATTGCAGAAGGAGTTGTCCTTCTGGAGTGGCATCTATTCGATTCGCCGCGACCTTCCGCGATTCGATTTCTCGGCTCACATCAGCCCTGAAGCTCTCGACCGCTTTGCGCACGAACGGCTCAACAAGTTCGCTCCCGAATATTCCGCGATCGCAGCACACTTACAGCATTGTGATTCGTGTACTCAGGATGTCGAGCTTCTGCGGCAGTCAGCGTCACTCGTTCCGGAGGATGCGCCGCTTGCGGTAGCGGCGGCTAAGCCGGGGCTGCTCGACCGCTGGTTCAAATCCACCGTCGTTTCGCGTCTCGTTGCGCCGGCGGCTTTGGCGCTGGTGGCGGTGTTCGCGGCGGTGGTGATATTCAATCAGCCGGTGAACAATGTCGTGCATATCGAGTTGTCGACAAAGTTTGAAAAACGATCGATAGTCGACGAGCTGCAGATACCGGAAATGCCGGTGTCGCTGAAGCAGGGCACGCGCGAGCTGGTGATTACCTTTCCAACCGATCGTGTCGATGTGCCGGATTATTCCTACGATCTCAATTTGATCCGCCGCGGCGGCGAAACTCTCACGATCGAAGGCCAGGCTATCGACTGCAGCCCGACCGAACTTACCAATCGCTGCGAGCTTCACCTGACTGACCAGCAAATTCTCGGCGCGCTCAAGCAGGGCGGCAGTTTTTCACTGTCGGTCAAGGAAGAATTTCCGGCGGGTGTCGAGCTGGTGCCGGCCGAGTACGAGTTTTATTTCAGAGTTTCCGTCTCCGAGTAGGATAGAATTTCAATCGATTTTGCCGGTCGGAGCCGAAGAGGTTCCGACTTTTTCTTTTGTGGGGGCGACCTTGGAACCAGGATTTCGAATCGCGGCTAAAGCCGCTCCTACAGAGCGAAGAAGAGATTACAGAGACGAAAGTCGGGAGCGCAGGCTCCCGACCTATAAATATGCGAGATGGCCGAACGCGAGAACAAGGCCACAACGTCAAACGCGCGCCGGCAGAATTATCATCGTCTTGCCAGCCAACTGCAGCCGCTTCTGCAGAGCAAATGCCGTTTCATTGTGCAAAATCCTCTGGTACCAACGATCCTTCTGGAACACCAATTGCCCAGCGAAAAATGTCAATTTGGGGTACTCCGCCGCCGCCTCGAGGCAGAGTCTCTCTAACTCGGCGACCGCGTCCGTGCCGATGGCGAGGCGACAGTCCGCAGCGACTCCGATCACGTTGGCGAGATTGACGTATTGCTGCAGATCATGTTTGGCCTTTTCCGTGATTTGATCGAGAGCATTATTGATGCGGAAAGCATCAGAATCGACAACCGCGACCGAAAGGAAGAGGAGGTTTTGGCAATGGCTGGGAAACTCTTTGCGCACTTTGAACAGGCTGTGAATTCCGACGCCGGTATAGCCCGAGACAAGAATCACGGCAGTCGGGAGCTTGCGGTCAGCGATCCGGCGCTTGAATTCCGAAGACTGCGGAATCTTGACCAGACTTTCATACAAACCACCGAGCTTGACCTGCATCGTGCGATAGTGACGTCGGATCAAAAAACAGAGGGCGATAACCAGCGAGGTGATAATCAATGTCAGCCAACCGCCCTGAGTGAATTTTTCGATCACGATCACGGTAAGGATCGTCAAGCACATGACCAGCCCGATGACGTGAATCGAGATTTTGCGCACCCATCGCGGTTCGGTAGCACGACTGCGCACCCAGAGTCGACACATGCCCATCTCGGTCAGCGAGAACGTGACGAAGACGTTGATGCTATACATCACGACCAAATGCCGTACGTCACCGCCGGTGTAGAGCAGCGCCGCTAAAGCCGCGACGCCCATCAGAACGATGCCGTTGCGGGTTGTTAATTGCTCCGAGAGTGATGAATACATCTTAGGCACCCAACCGTCGACGGCCATGTTAGCCAGCACGCGCGGACCATCGACAAATCCGGCCTGCGCCGCTACCACCAGCAGCGCGCCCTCGGAGATCATAGTGACGATGACGAAAAAATAACCGAGCGGCACGACTTGCACGAACCGTTCGACCAGCACGGCGTTCATGGTTTTTCCGGGAACCGGACCGATGCCCCAGAGCAGGTAGCAGATGATCAGACCCGCTGCGGTCAGACCGAGGGAGAGAGCCATGTAGAGCATCGTGCGCTTGCCGGTTCTGACCTTTGGGTCACGCATGATCGGCAAACCGTTAGAGACGGCCTCGATCCCCGTGTAGGTACCGCCACCGAGAGAGTAGGCGTGGATGATGAGCAACAGCAAGGCGCCGATTCCGAGGGACGAAATTCCCGACTGGAATCCGCTGCTCACGCCGTCGATGGTGTCCGGAATTGCCGCCGCGTGAGCCAGAATTCCGCCGCCGATGAGCACGGCATGGGTGAGAATGAACAAAAGAAATACCGGCAGCAGCACGAGAATCGATTCTTTCACGCCGCGAATGTTCAAGGCGACGAGAAACAGGATCATGATGAACTCCGCGCTCAGCTTGTACGTTTGCCAATCCGGCGGCAGAAAACTAAACAACGCGTCGCCGGCAGCGGCAATGGAGATGGCGATCGTGAGGACGTAGTCGACGAGTAGCGCGGAACCCGATACTACACCCGCTTTCTCGCCCAGAAGCGCCGTCGCCACAACGTATCCACCACCGCCTTGCGGAAAGTGCTCGATGACGCGGCTGTAGGCGATCGATATGATCGCCACGGTCGCGATCATCAGCCCGGCCAGCACGACGGCGAGATAGGCGTGATCGCCCAAGGTCCGAAACGCCTCTTCCGGGCCGTAACAGGACGAGGAAATACCGTCGGCGCCAAGTCCGACCCAAGCCAGGAACGCAACTACGGAAATGCGATGAAAGACAGTGCGATCAAGGGGATCTCGCGGCGCGCCGAAGAACAGCCTTCGCAGCCGTTGTCCCCAGTTGTTCCGTAACGGTGATCTACTTGACGGTTCGTCGCCAGTCGGTGCGGAATCTGACATAAAACCTCCGGAAAATGAGAGTGGGGAGAGGCCTCCGCTCTCCTATTCGGGAGGTTCTCTCCTTCGTCGCCTACGAGGTTAGCTGTCGGGCTCGGGCCGAAAGAGTTGCCCTACACCTTGCGGTGATACGCCCCAAAAATTTGGGTCCCCCGCTCATCCACTAATGAGGTGGACGATTCGGCGTTTCTATGGGGGCGGATTTAGCGTTCTTGGATTCCCTCTGTCAAGGAGAATCTGATGAAGTCCTGTGAAATCTCTGTAAGAGGCGGAGACCCTTAAGATTGCGCCATCGCGACCTGCTCTCGGAGGACGACTTCAATTTCGACAGTGGATTGATGATTACCACTCACGGCCGAAGCCGCTCTCGCGAGGCGTTGGAGAAATCGCAGAAACAAAAGTCGGGAACGCTGGGCTCCTGGCCTACAATTGCGTGAAGAACGAATGCGCGCCCACGTGAGCGAGTGCGAAGCCCCTGACATCCGGACTCGAACAGGAAATTCGGGAGCGCAGGCTCCCGACTTACGACATGTCCGAATCGAATGTCGGGTTCGGCGCTGCGCTGCGAACCGACCTACGGCTACTTCTTCTTACCCTTCAGGTAGCGGTCGAACCACTTCAGGAACCACTCGAGTCGGGCCAGGCGCCGGTCGGGGCGACCGCAGCGCGACAGGCCGTGCGGCTCGTCGGGGAAACGGATCATCTCAACCGTGCGGCCCAGCATCTTGAGTGAGATGAACAATTGCTCGGCCTGTTCGATCGGGCAGCGAAGGTCCTGCTCGGAGTGCGAAATCAGGAGCGGCGTCCGCATTTTTTTCACGTACGTTAGCGGTGACATCCGCCGCCACGATTCTTGATTGGTATAAGGGGCGCCGAAGATTTCCTTAGTCATCAAGTAGCCGATGTCCGACGAGCCGAACATCGACTCGAGATTGACGACCGAGCGCTGCGTGATCGCCGCCGCGAAACGATTGGTGTGGCCGATAATCCAATTGGTCATGTAGCCGCCGTAGCTGCCGCCGGTGACGCCCATGCGCTTGCGGTCGATGTAGGCTTTGTCTTCCATGAAGTCGGCGAACGCCATACAGTCGTCATGATCGACCGTGCCCCAACCGTTGGTGATCGTGTCGGCGTGTTTTTCGCCGTAGCCTTGTCCGCCGCGAATGTTCGCAAAATAGACGACGTAGCCGTTGGCGGCGAACATCTGCATCTCGTGGAAAAACGAGACGCCGTACTGCACGCGCGGGCCGCCGTGAATTTCCAGAATCGAGGGGTACTTCTTGTTGGGATTGAAATCCGGCGGTTTCATGATCCAGCCGTGCACCGGATAGTTGTTAGTGCTGCGGAAGATTACTTCCTCCGGTTTGGAGAGCACGATCTCATCGAGCAGCGGCTTGTTGAACGATGTCAGCTTGCGCTGCTGCGCGCTGCGTTTGTTGAGATCGAACGCGAAGACTTCCGCCGGCATCGTGAAATTGGAGACCACCAGCGCCGCCGTATTCAGCTTGCCGTTCAGCGAGGCTGTCATGATGTGCTGCTTGGCTTTGATCACCGGTTCGAGATTGCGGCCGGCGGCGGAGACGCGATACAAATGCGATGACCCGGCGTCGGAGACGAGGAAATAGAGCCACTTACCGTCCTTGGTCCACTCAAGAATGCCGGAGGAGTGCATCTCGACAGTGTCGGAGATTGTTTCATCGACGCACATGCGGTCGAGTCTCTTGGTGAGATCGACGGCTTGCCCGCCGCGCACCGGGACTTTCCAGACATGCAGATTGGTCACGCCCCAAGAGTCGTTCGGGTTGTCGTGGCCGATATAGGCAATCGTCTTGCCGTCCGGTGAAAAGCGCAAAAATCCGAGTGGGCCTTTTGGCGTCGGAATCAGGCGCGCCTTGCCGCCATTGGCGGGCATAATGAAGATGTCCTGCAGATCGGGAAAGCGATCGGGGTCTTTCTGAACGTTAGCGACATAGGCGATGGATTTGCCGTCCGGCGAGAAGACCGGTAAATCAAGGAAGCGCAGATTCTTGGTCAGTTGCGTGCCCTTGGCGGTTGCCAAATCGAATCTCCAGATTTGCGCTTCTTCTTTGGGCAGAAAACCGTAATTGTCGAATTTATGCCACATCCGCGTGATATGCCGGTATACCGGCGCCTCTTTCTTGCCGTGCTTGTCCTTCGTCACTTCATCGTGCTTGCGGAATGTGCAGAGGATCGTTTTCGAGTCGGGCGAAAACGACGCAACGCTCCAGTCGCCTTCCATGTCCGAAATCAATCGCGGCTCGCCGCCGGAGCGGGGCATGACGTAAAGCCCTTTCTTGTCGTGACGCTTGGAGACAAACGCCAGCCACTGACCATCCGGCGAGAGAACCGGAACGGTATCGGAAACTTCGCCGTGCGTGTATTGGCGCAGGTTGCTGCCGTCGACGTTGATCATGTAGAGATGTGAGAAGTACTTTTTCTTGTCGTCGGTAATCGTGCGAACGCAGACGGCGATTTCGCGCTCGTCCGGTGTAATCGCGATGCCGTCGACGAACTTGAGCTTAAGCAGATCTTCGCGGGTAATCTTGCGTTTCTTCATGGTAACTCCTTGTCGAAGTCACGTTCGCGGCGTGACGCTGATATCCAATTGAGTTTGTATACGTATTGCGTCACGCGAAAGCAACGGAGAATTGCGGGTGCGGGCTGTACGATTGTCTTGTGGAGCCAAGTTGGAACCTCAAGACGCAAGATTCAGCGAACTGCCGATTCCACCTCTCGTCAGCCACCTGTCACTCTGGCGCGGTGACAATTACCAAGGCGTTGAGACGTGGTCGCAATTTGCGACCTCAAGTTTTCGTGGGGCAAAGTAACTGAATTTCGTCTCCGGCCGTTCACGCTTAAGCTGGCGGATTTCTGAGAGCCCCCCGTCGACATAGCTACAGACCAGATTTCCGCGTTAGGGAGTGTTGAAAAAGTCCGTCGGATTGTCACCCTGAACGAAGTGAAGGGGCTGCTGTGATTACGCGCAACGGGGAACGGGTTCTTCGCTGCGCTCAGAATGACACGCGCAGAGCCGTTTCAACAGTCCCCTCAGTGGGAGAGCACAATCTTGAGGCCGATACCGATCAAGATCAATCCGCCGATGAATTCGGCTTTGCTGCCGATGCGCTCGCCGAGACTGCGGCCGCAGCGCATGCCGATTGCCGTGGCGAGGAGCGCGACGACGCCAATAATCGTCGCCGGAAGAGCGATGCCGATGTTGAGCAGCGCCATCGAAAGCCCGACTGCGAAGGCATCGATGCTCGTCGCCACTGAGAGCAATATCAGCGACCACTTGCGCGTCGGATCGGAAAGCACCTTTTCGACATCACGTTTATGCTGAAACGACTCGTAGAGCATTTTTGCACCAATGGCGACCAACAGCGCAAAGGCTACCCAGTGATCGAACGCGCTGATGTAGCGCTCGACGGTGCGACCGAGGAACCATCCGGCAATCGGCATCAGCGCCTGAAACAATCCGAAGTGGAACGAGAGCCGGAAGTAATGGCGATAGGTGAGGCGGGGCAATCTGGTACCGACGGCGATCGCCACGGCGAGGGCGTCCATGGCCAAACCGATCGCGATGCCGATGATGGTGAGGAGGCTCATGGTCGCGCGAAATTAGCAGAATCGGTCGCCAATGCAAAGCACAAATCTGCTTTGAATCAACGCCCGCTTGTTTATATTCCCGCTTCAATAACGCAAGCGATTTGCGGCACTCAGGCACGACAGGTACTGACGAATACGGATTTTCGAGATGCGACCATTTTCTCAATTCAAGCGCACGCACACTTGCGGCGAGCTGCGCAAAGAGCACGCCGGGCAGAACGTCACTCTCAACGGTTGGGTGAAAAAATACCGCAATCACGGCGGCATTCTCTTCATCGACCTGCGCGACCGCTACGGCGTGACGCAGGTGGTGTTCCACCCGCAGAACTTCACGGAAGAACGAATCGCCGGCGCCGGGCACTTTCGCGGCGAGTACGTGATTGCCGTGCGCGGCGAAGTCAAGCTGCGCCCGCAAGGGATGATCAACCCGCAACTGGCAACCGGCGCTATCGAAGTCGATGTGATCGATTTCGAGTTGTTGGCCGAATCCGAAACCCCGCCGTTTGAAATCGAAGAAGACACTCAGGCCAACGAAGACCTGCGCCTGACTTACCGGTATCTCGACTTACGCCGCCGCTTTCTGGCCGACAAGATCGAATTGCGACACCGGCTGGCGATTGCCGTGCGGCAGTACATGAACGCGCAGCAGTTCCTCGAAATCGAAACACCGCTCTTGATGCGCTCGACCCCCGAAGGAGCGCGCGACTATGTCGTACCGTCGCGTGTACATCCGGGCAAATTCTACGCACTGCCGCAGTCGCCGCAATTGTTCAAGCAAATTCTGATGATGGCCGGTTTCGACCGCTATTTCCAGTTGGCTCGCTGCCTCCGCGATGAAGACCTTCGCGCCGACCGCCAGCCGGAGCACACCCAGATCGATATCGAGATGTCGTTTGTCACGCAGGATGACGTGTTCGCCACGGTCGAAGGCATGATGAAGTACGCATTCAAGGACGTGCTCAATGTCGAGGTCGAAACGCCGTTTCCGCGGTTCTCGTACGACCAAATCATGTCCGAGTACGGCTCGGATAAACCGGACCGCCGATATGGCCTGAAGTTGGTCGATTTCTCCGCCGCCTTTGCCGGCAGCGAATTCAAAGTGTTCGCCGATGCATTGGCATCCGGCGGCGTCGTGAAGGGATTCGTCGTCAAAGGTGAGGCGGCGTTGTCGCGCAAACAGCTTGAGGAAATCGAGGCGGAGGCCAAACTCGCGGGCGCCAAGGGTCTGGCGACGATTGCCTTCGCCGAAGAGATCAAGTCGCCGATCAAGAAATTCCTCAATGACGCTACCATCACCAAAATTCGCGAACTCGGGTCGGTCGAAAGCGGCGACCTGGTTCTGCTCGGCGCCGGAGTCAAGCTGCCGACGGAGATGATCCTCGGTCGCGTTCGTAGTTATTGCGGCAAGAAATTCGGTCTCATCGACAAGTCGAAGTATCTCTTCCTGTGGGTGACGGATTTCCCGCTGTTTGAGTACAACAAAGATATTGGCCGCTTCGACGCGATGCACAACATCGTGACCTCGCCGAAGGAACCGGATTTGCCGCTTCTCGATGAAGGGTTCAGCACGTCAACGCCGTTGTCCGACCCGAATCATCCGTGGGCGCGGATTCGCGCCAACCAGTACGACTTAGTCTGTAACGGTTTTGAGTTGGCCTCCGGAGGAATTC
Source organism: uncultured Ignavibacteria bacterium (assembly GCA_964617645.1). Taxonomy (GTDB): domain Bacteria; phylum Zixibacteria; class MSB-5A5; order CAIYYT01; family CAIYYT01; genus JADJGC01. The sequence goes on along the minus strand of CAZTYE010000003.1, from coordinate 21,185 downwards.
GCAATCACCGATCGGACATGCAGAAGAAGATTCTCAATATCCTTGGCATGGATGACGCCCGCGCTGAACGGATGTTCGGGTTTCTGCTGACCGCACTCAAGTATGGCGCTCCGCCGCACGGCGGTATTGCGCTCGGACTTGACCGGGTGACAGCGATCATGACCGACTCGGACTCGCTGCGGGACGTGATTGCGTTTCCAAAAACGACTGCGGCACAATCGCTTATGGATGGGTCGCCATCGGAGATCGATCCTGAGCAACTGGCTGAATTGCACCTATCGATAGCTATTGACAAAAAGCCGTAATCGCGTAGATTTTGAGTCTAAAGAGATTCCCCACCATCGGGGGACTGTTGAAAAGCCGTATTCATGTCATTCTGAGCGCAGCGAAGAATCTGTTTGAACTTGTGCCACAATACTCACAGACCCTTCGCCTGCGCAGCGGCTCAGGGTGACAGCCTATAGGGCTTTTTCCGCAGTCCATCGGCGGTGGGGCGTTTCTTTGAATAGAAGTTGCTTGGCTGCGTACATTGAATGTGCAGAATTGCCAACGCGGTCGGCACAATGGGTCGGTGCGACCATTCTGAAGTCTCGCCGGCGCATAGTGCGACGACCGAGCCGCGAACCCGAACAGAGGTGACTAAAACTCCGCTTGAGTGAAACCAACGGAATCAAGATCGAACTAAAAAACGTCGATCCGCGCCCGCTATTTGCGGGCAATCACAATCTCGTCAAGACGATCGAGGCCAGCTTCAACGCGCAGATCGTCGCCCGCGGCGATACGATAACGATTACCGGAGCTGAGGCGTCGCTGGTGGAGACGCTCTTCTACGATTTGCTCCAGCGCGCGCAACGGAAAGGGGAAATCTCCGAGCAGTACCTGCACTATGCGATCTCGTTTATCCGCGAGTCGGGGCAGGGACCGGCGGCGGAGCTTGAGATCAGCTCGGCTTTATCGACAATCGCCAAATCCGAGATCGAGCCGAAAACGCTCGGTCAGAAGAACTACATCGAGGCAATCGAGAAAGCCGACATCGTGTTCGGCATCGGCCCGGCCGGCACCGGCAAGACATATCTGGCGGTCGCGGAAGCCGTAGCCGGACTCAAGAACAAGATTTACTCGCGCATTGTGCTGGTGCGCCCAGCGGTGGAAGCCGGTGAATCGCTTGGGTTTCTGCCCGGTGACGTGCGTGCCAAGGTCGATCCTTACTTAAGGCCGGTCTACGATGCTCTACATGACATGCTTCCTGCCGATAAGATAAAGAAGCTCATGGAATTGGGCGTGATCGAGATCGCGCCGCTGGCGTTTATGCGTGGCCGCACGCTGAACAATGCGTTTGTGATTCTCGACGAAGGGCAGAATACGACTATCGCGCAGATGAAGATGTTCTTAACGCGTATCGGGGAAAACTCGAAAGCCGTTGTCACCGGCGACATCACCCAGATCGATCTCGACCGCAAGCGGTTGTCGGGATTGATCGCCATTCAGCGCGTCCTGCGCGATATTCCCGAGATCAGGTTCATTTACCTCACGGACAAGGATGTCGTGCGCCACCGGTTGGTCAAGCAGATCATCCGCGCCTTCGACCGCTACGAGCACGGGCAGAAATAATCCATGTTTGGCCTGGTACGACGCGGCCTGCGCACCGTGCGGCGCCGGATCCGCAAGGAAAGCTCCCCCGAGCATTTATCCGCAGCCGCGCGATTTTGGATCACGTTGCTGATCGCGGTGTCGATTATTTTTGCCTCGTATTTGTTCCCGCTCGAACGCGTCTTCGCTCCACCGTCGGCGCCGCAGGTCGGCGATTTGGCGACCGAAGATATCATCGCGCCGTTTGATTTTCCGGTTTACAAGACCGATGCCGAGTTGGAGTTCGAGACGCGACAGGTGCTTTCGGGACTTCCCGCCGTAATGATCTTCGACCAGCAGGTTCTGGACGACAGCCGGCGGGATTTCGAACGGTTGTTGTACCTTGCCGATAGCATCAGGACGCGCGTTCGCAGTGTCAGCGGGGCCGCCGAACGGCTGCGGGTTTTTTATCCGCAATTCTCTGCCGGCGCACTGCAGCGCCTGATCGCCTTCGACAGTCTGGCGGCCTACGGCCGGATCGTGCGAGCCGCCTTCGATGATCGGTATTTGATCGGCGTGGCGGAATCGGACTCGGTCATTCCGCAAAACTACTCGACGATCCAGATTCGCCGCGGCGATCAGAGCTATACTTACGCGCGCGACCAGATTCGCAGCCTGGCGGCGGCGCGCGCCGCGTTGATCGAGGATATCGCGGAACTTGCGCCGGAGATCGGGATTCACAACGGCTGGGCGGGAGCGATCGCCGCTTCCTTTGTCGTCGCCAATGCGCATTTTTCACCGGAAGCGACGCTCGAGTACCGCGAGCGGATGCTTGATGCCATCGCGCCGGTCGAGCACTGGGTACGCGGCGGCCAGATCATTGTTGCCAAGGGCGAACCAGTCACGCGCGCACACGTCGAACAGCTCATGGCGCTGGCGCAGCACCGTTCCGAGTCCGGCATCCAATCGGGCTTGACCCAGTATCTGTTGCCGATTCTCTCCCGGTTGATTTTCGTGGCGTTTGTGATTCTCAGCTTCGTTTGGGCGCTGCAGCTCTTGCGGGGACGCGCCGAGTTCCGGCTTGATCGCATCGCACCACTGATGCTGATCATTCTCACCAGCGTGGCGACCGCCTATTTGATCACCGAGCATGCCGGGCTGTCGATCTACATTGTGCCGCTGGCGGCGGGCATCATGCTGACCGCGATCCTTTACGACTTTCCGACCGCGCTGCTGCTGACGATTTTGGAAGCGCTGCTATTCGGGATCATTTTTGAATTCAATTTTGAAATCAGTTTCATTGTCGTGGCATCGGGCGTGGTGGCGGCGTTCACGATGCGCAATGTCAAAAAGCGCAGCGATTTTTATCGCGGCGCGCTCTACCTGGCGGTGACTTTGGCAGCGGCGGCGTTCCTGCTCGAGTCCTTGCGATTTTCTTCGACCAACGAGATTCTCAGGCAATGCGGCTACGGAGTCATTAATGCCGCGATCTCGGCGTTCGTCGCGATGGCGCTGCTGCCTCTGTTTGAATCGCTGTTTAACTTCACAACGAATATCACCCTGCTCGAACTCTCGGACATGAATCACCCGCTGCTCAAGCGGCTGGCGCTCGAATCGCCGGGGACCTATCATCATTCGCTGGTGATCGGCAGTTTGTGTGAAGCCGCGGCCGAAGCGATCGGCGCCAATCCGCTGCTCGCGCGTGTCGGCGCCTACTATCACGATGTGGGCAAGATGGAAATTCCCGATTATTTCGTCGAGAACCAGACCGGCCTGCGCAGCCGACATGAAGAGCTTTCGCCGTCGATGTCGGCGATCGTGATCAAGTCGCATATTACGCGCGGGCGGGAATTAGCGGAAGAAAACGATCTTCCCGACAAGTTGATCGCGTTTATCGAAGAACACCACGGCACGTCGCTGATGTCGTTTTTCTACAATAAGGCGAGGGAAATAAACCCCGAAGAGGAGATCTCGGACGCGGAATTTCGCTATCCCGGCCCGAAGCCGCAGTCGAAAGAGACCGCGATTTTGATGCTCGCCGATTCCACCGAGGCCGCCTCGCGCACGCTCGATGATCCCAAGCCGGCGCGCATCCGCAGTTTGATCAGGAAGATCATCAACGACAAGTTCCAGCAAGGACAGCTTTCGGAATCGACGCTGACGCTGTCGGATCTTCAGGGCATCGAGGATGCTTTCGCCAAAGTCTTGATCGGCGCGTTCCACAGCCGGGTCGATTATCCGCGCCGCGAAGAAGAGAAGGCGACGTGAAACGGACCGTAACGATTCATAACGCGCTGAAACGGACGCGAGTGCCGCGTGCGGCGCTGGCGCGCCTGGCCCGCGCGGTACTCAAGGGCGAGCAGCGCAAGCAGGGCGTGAATATCGTATTTATCGACGATCGCCGCATGCGCCTGTTGAACCGCGAGTTTCGCGGGAAAGACAAAACAACCGACGTGCTATCATTCAATATGGAAGAGGACGGTCCGCTGTTGGGTGAGATTTACATTTCGCCGGCGGAAGCGCGGCGCAACGCCGCCGAGTACGGGATTACGACAACGCAGGAACTGCTCAAACTCTGCTGCCACGGATTGCTGCATCTTTGCGGAATTCATCATCCAACGCCGCAGCAGCGCCGGATCATGACCGCGCGGGAAGACCACTACCTTGAGCAACTCAACCGGGGCGCGCGATGATCTTTGTTGCCTTGTTGCTGGCCGGAATCGGAATTCTCTACTGGGTTTCGTACAACGTCTCCGTGGCGGCGGGCGGCCTCTACTTATCAGACTACGACGAAAGGCGATTCCTCGATTCGCTCCAAAACGGCCAGCGCCGAGCGGTTCAGAGTATCCTTGACAATCCGAAGCGACTCGCGGTGACGGCGACGCTGGTACAGTCGGGATGCTTGATCGCGTCGACGATCCTGTGGTTTTTGATCGGTTCGCGTCCGGAATTGCCGGCGGCGCAGAAATACGCGGTCGAGGCGGCGTTAATTGTTGCGGGCTGGTTCGTTTATACATCGTTGGTGGCCGTCATCGCGCCGAACTTGAAACAGGAGCGCGTGCTTGAGGTGTTGCAGCACAAGAGCTGGCTCTTGCGCAGCCTGATGCTGGTAACCGGTCCGGCCGTAAGTTCGATCATCAAATTCAAGTCCCATCTGATCGATAAACAGGATCTCGATGAGAAGAAAGAAGAGATTGTCGAACGCGCGCTCGAGTCGCTGGCCGATTCGGCGGGGATCGATGAACCGCTGCTCGAGCCCGACGTGCGCACCATGATCGGCAATGTATTTGATCTGGCCGACTCGGAAGTGCGCGAGATCATGATTCCGCGCATCGAAATGGTCACGATTCCGCGCGGCGCAACATTGGGCGAAGCCAAGCGCATCGTCGCCGAGTCGGGATACTCGCGTTATCCGGTTGTGGAAGGCGGTGTGGACAGCATTGTCGGCGTGCTGCACGTCAAAGACATTCTCAAACGCTATCCGCTGCCGAGCGATGACGAAGTCGTCACGACCATTGCGCGACCGGCCTACTTCGTGCCGGAGACCAAGAGCCTGCGCAGTTTGCTGGAGGAATTCAAACGCCGGAAAGTTCATATGGCGATTGTCGCTGACGAATACGGCGGCACCGCCGGGTTGGCAACCATGGAAGATCTGCTCGAACTTATCGTCGGAGATATTCAGGACGAACACGACACCGACGAGGATGCCGATTTGATCAAGCTCTCCGACTCGGAGTTTTCGGTTTCGGCGAATCTATCGATGGACGATCTTTCGCATCGGCTCAGCCTGAATCTTGAAGAAAAGGAATTCGAAACTGTCGGCGGTTACATTTACGATCTTGTCGGTTCGTTACCGGAAGTCGGGCAACGCATCTCGGTCGACGGTATCGATCTGGTGGTCGAACATATCGAAGGCCAGCGCATCGAACGGGTGAAAATCATCATTCACGCGCAGCCGACTCAGGATGCGTGACCACCAGAGCGCGTTACTCCAACCATCTGCTGCAATCACTCTCTCCCGGAAGACGACAAACTTTGCTCTCCCCGAACCAACGATAACGCCGACGGGCGACGAGATCGTAGATTGCGTCACGCCACGACTTGCGCAATAGCCGTCCGGCGCGCAGGATTGTCCAAACTCCGCCGAGAATGCTTGCCACGTATATCACGGCGTCGGCCTTGATCAACGTGCGGTTTTGATCGACGACAATGATGCTATCGACTTGCGACAGGGACGGGTTTTGGACGAGGAGACTGCGTGAGAATTCGGAATCCAACGTCGCGAAGCGAAACCGCCGCTTTCGGTCGCGGCGCATGATCCAATCTACCCAGCGATTGCACAACCGGCAGCGACCGTCGAAGATGATTACCGGAAAGTCTGCTTCGGTCGGCGGCATCAACGGGCTACTTCTTGACTGCCACCATCAGGCCGTCCCGTATCGGCACGAGCGAGCAGAGGGCATCCGGGAGCGCGTAGCTGCGGCGGTTGAATTCAAGAATGCCGGCGGTCGCTTTACTGGGCGGATTCTCATCGACGATCCGACCCGACCAAAGCACATTGTCGGTGATCATGACCCCACCGCGACGGAGCCTCGGCCAGGCGATATTCAGCGCCTCGGGATACTGATGTTTGTCGACGTCGTTAAGGATAATGTCGAATTCGCCTGCGGACCGACGCATCGATTCGAGGGCATCGCCCCGCTGCCACCGGATCTTGGCCGCCACACCCGCGGCTGCGGCGTGACGTTTGCCGCGCTCAATGTTGGCTTCATCCATTTCGGTACACTCGACGACGCCCTCAGGGGGCATCGCCAGCGCAAACCAGATCGCCGAATAGCCGTAACCGGAACCCATCTCGAAAATTCGTTTCGCCTGCGCTAACGCAACTATCTGCTGCAAAAACTGCCCGACCAGCGGCCCGATGATCGGGAAGTCATTGGCGCGGGCGTAATCTTCCATTTCGGTCAATACCGGATGACGCGTCGGCGTGATCGATAACATGTAATCGTTGATTTCGGGGCGCATGATTTTCATTGGCGGTATCCTCACGATCGAATTCTCGTTGAGGTTATACGCAAACGGCAAGCGCGCACTCAAGGGAAAGTGCTCGGGGTTTGCGCTTGCGCGAGATTCCCCAACGCTTTAATATTCACCCAGTCAGACGCAGCAAGAATGGCTTGGGGGCAGATGGGAGCTAAAGTGATCAAAGGCGGAAACGCGACGATCTTCGTCAGCAGTGTTTCTCAAGCAGTCGATTTCTATGCCAATAAGCTCGGGTTGAAACTCGATTATCAAGTTGGCGAACACTGGGCCCAGGTCGATGCCGGAGGCACGAAACTGGGACTGCATCCGCCATCGGACACGGCGGCGCCGCCGGGCACGCGCAATTCGATCCAAATCGGGTTCGAGGCTGCCGAAGGGCTCGAGCAAAGTATCGATGCGCTCAAGCAGCGAGGCGTGAACTTCGACGGCCCGATTCACGAAGACACGTCGACACGAATCGCGTTCTTCCGCGATCCCGACGGCACCATCCTCTATCTCGTTGAGATTAAACGCGCGTAGGATTCGCGGTTAGAGCTTGCGACCCGCGAACTCAGCGACGCCGTGCCAGTGCGGCTGACCGTGTCCGGTGTCGTAGTAATCGTACTCGGCGTAATGGATTGTCCGTAGTCCCGTTTTCGTCGGTTGGTTCGGCTGCGAGCTTGCGGCTTTGGCCGATCCGGTTCGACGCTGACAGAGCGCAAGCAGTTCGCCGTAGTCGTAGAGCGAGTACAACTGACCATCGGAGACGCGGAAAACTCCCGGCGAGATTTCGCGCGACTTCTTTTTGTGCAGCTTGAAATGGGGATCGTCGTAGGTGAAGACGGTTGCGATGAACAACCCGCCTTTCTTAAGTCCGGCAATCGCGCGTTCGACGAGGGCGGCGGCGTCCGACTTGTCGATGAATTGGAGCAGATTCAGCGCCGCGATCAGTGAATAACGATTTTTGGGGATCCTCAATTCACGGGCGTCGCCGATCCGGGCGTCGACACTCAATCCCCGTTCGCGCGCCAGAAGCTGCGCTTTCTCGACGCCGGCGGCGGATTTTTCGACTCCGGTAACGGTGAATCCTTTGGATGCCAGAAACAGCGTGTCGCGGCCTTCGCCCATGCCCAAGTCGAGCGCCGCGCCGGGCGGCGCCAACTCGGCAAAACGCTTAACGATTTCCGACGGCTCGGCGCCCCAATAAAGCTCTTTGGAACGGTAGATTTTCTCGTAATCCTTCATCCGGACGAAAATCTAACGCGAATTGCTTCTGCGGCCAAGCGCATTTCGCGAATCGTCGCCTAAGCGGCGGAAGATTTGGGCGAATTATTCCGATTATATTATAGTAGATCCGGCGACCGGGGCGAGCGCCGGGGCTCGACTTCCGGGGGCAACGGCAGAAAGCAAATATGCGCAAGCGCGTGCTGTTTCATTTTCACACTCATTACTCGGTCGATTCCGATCTGACGCCGGAGGCGATCGTCGATTTTGCGCGCGCCAATGCGGTTCAAATTCTCGCGCCGACCGACCACAATACGCTACGCGGCGCGCGTGAGATTGCCGAATTGGCGGGCGAACATGGTATAGAGACGATCATCGGCAGCGAGTTTTCGACCGACCACGGCGACATTATCGGGCTGTTCTTGCACGAGGACGTTTTCTCGCGTAAGGCGATGGAAGTGCTCGACGAAATTCACCACCAAAACGGTCTGGCGATTCTGCCGCATCCCTACAAACGCCACCATCTCACAGATCACATTCTGCACGGCGTCGACGGTATCGAGGTATTCAATGCCCGGCTGGGCGCGTCGCTCAACCGCTTGGCCGGCGAGTTGGCCGTCGAACTCAAGAAGCCGCACTTCTTTGGCGCGGATGCGCACTTGTTCAGCGAACTCGGATTGGTGATCGGTGAGATCGATTGTCAAACGAACGAAACCCTACGCGAGTCCTTTGCGCGCGGCATGAAAGCCGTCCAGCTTCACTCGACCACCCCGGCCGCGATTTTCAAGAGCAAGATGATCGCCTCGCGCCGGCGCGGCACACCGATCCGCTATCTCAAGTCGATGGTCGGCATGTGGTCGGCGCAGTGGAAGGGTGCGCGGCTGTAGGGGTCTCGCTTCGATTTCGGCACAGATCGACCAACTTCTTAGCAACAGTTTTGTGTTGTTAATCGACAGGAAAAGCAATTTTCCTGTTGACAGGTCTTGAATCGAGCTATACGCTTATGCAGTTAACACGTCGGGCAGGAGTGTGTTGACCCGCCCAGAGCAAACTCAGCGACTTCTTGCTCGATTTCGTCACAGATCAAACAGGCAGGAGGAACAGTCATGAGACAAGTTGCGTTTTCGCTCTTGGTCGTTGCGCTCTACGCAGGGAGTACGCTTTCCCAGCAGCTTGATACAGCATGGTTTCGATACTTAGCTGGAGACGCAGCCTCTGATGTCGCAGTGGATGATTCCGGATACATTTACTGCACCGGCTACTACAGCCTTGGCTGGGAGTACTTGCAGACTGTCAAATACAACCCGAACGGAGACACGGTGTGGCTGAAGAGGTACGATACTGGAGGGTCACATGCCGATCGTGGAAGATCTATCGTGTTGGATGACTCCTGTGTGTATGTTACCGGTTACTATCGAGGATATTCGGGTGAACATGACTACCTAACAATCAAGTATGCGAAAACAGGTGAGGTGCGCTGGGTGAACACGTATGATTGCCCTCCGGCTGGTGGAATCGATGAAGCTGCACAAATCGCAGTGGACGCCTTTGGAGCTGTATTCGTCACAGGCCGCAGTGACACCCTTATCGCTGATGACTATCGATCTGGTTTTGCGACAATTAAGTACAATTCTGACGGATCAACTGCTTGGATTCGAAGGTACATTCAATCACCCGAGACGCCTCAGAATGTTGCCGCGGGCACGGACCTCGTCCTCGATAGCGAGGGAAACATATGCGTAACGGGATGGGGAAAGTACAATTCTACGCCCGGCACTGATTGGTACACTATCAAATACTCCAGTAACGGTGACTTGCTTTGGCTCGACAGATATTCTTCTTGGCCTGGCGCTTTCATCCCTAACGTAGACTATGCGTGGTCCATTGCCGCGGACAACGAGGACAACTTCTATGTAGTTGGAACAGTGATTAACTCTTCCGCAAGCGGAAGCGACTTCGGAATAATGAAGTACTCTAATGACGGCGTTTCTCTCTGGTTTAGAACGTTTACTGGTTTGATGAACACCGATGAGGACCAAGCTCGAAAGGTCGCATTGGATTCTGAGAACAATGCGTATGTGACGGGCTGGACACGCGGAAGCGGGAATTCAGCAACTAGAGACTACATGACGTTGAAGTACTATTCCGACGGAACATTGGCCTGGGCGTCGTATTATGATCGAGCAGCGAACGCGGACACGCCTTATGACATCGCAGTCGATGATTCGGGGTATGCCTATGTGACGGGCAGTAGCTACGACGGCATTAGTGGCTATGCAACAACGCTGAAATATGATACACTTGGTAGTCAGCTCTGGGGAACGACATTCGATTCACCTCAGATTGGACATGGGTTCACCGGCTACGGGATCGCTGTTGACGACCTGCGCAACGTCTACGTATGCGGTGATGCTGATCTACCGAGTGGATTTTTCGTCTTGAAGTACGACCAAGTCTATTGCTTCGACTCCGACGGTGACGGTTTCGGTGATCCGGAATTCCTTCTAAATGACTGTGCCGACGACAATTGCATCTCTGTTTTCAACTCTGTTCAAGAAGACACTGATTTCGATGGTGAGGGTGACAGCTGCGACGTTTGCACGGATACCGATTTGGACAACTACGGCAACCCAGGGTTTCCGAAGAATACTTGTCCTGAGGATAATTGTCCGTCTCTCGCCAATTCGAATCAAGACGACACTGACCTAGATGGAATTGGAGATGCCTGTGACACGTGTGTCGCCGTTCAAGGTCAGTCAGGCTGCTGCAATCCACAATGGGATAATGAGTCTCCCCAGATTACTTCTCAGTTCAGCGTCACTGTGAGACCAGGTTCATCGCTGGCATACGTGGCAGCTGCCGAAGATGTCGACTGCAATGGCTCTGGGCTCATTCTGACAATCGCGGGTGCACCGTCTTGGTGCTTGACTAGCGGGATCGAGGTAACTGGCGTCCCAACTTGCTTGACTACGGACACATCCTTTGTGGTAATCGCCTCGGATGGGAACTTGGCTGACACCGCTCAGATTGTTGTTACCATTGATCACTTGAATGCATTGCCATTGATAACCGATGCCGATACTACACGATCTATTCTTGGCGGAACATTGTTCAGCTACTTCCCGACCATTACCGACTCCGATGATAGCGTTCACTGGGTATCATATCTTCGACTACCCACATGGTGTCAAATCGTTAACGACACCGTGAAGGGATTGGCGCCCCAAACGGCACCAGCCGAGACGCTTACTGTCACTGTTCGCGACTACTGCGCTGCTGATACATTGTCATTCGGCATAGCCGTCTTTACCTGCGGCGACGCCGACGGCAGCGGGCAGATATCCATCGCCGACGCGGTGTATCTGATCAATTACATCTTCGCCGGCGGAGCGGCGCCCGATCCATTGCTGTCCGGGGATGCCGATTGTTCGACGGCAATTTCGATCGCGGATGCGGTATACTTGATCAATTACATCTTTGCCGGCGGAGCGCCGCCATGCGCGGCTTGCCCGTAGCAGCAATTCGCTGCATTCGGTGAAACCTAAATCGAAGCGGCAGGTGTCGATGACACCTGCCGCTTTGCTTGCGAGTCTATGGTCGCATTCTAAGTTTAGCCAATCAGATAGTGGCCCGCGGCCAACGGCGGCTCATTCCGTCATCGGTCTTGGGGCGGGCAGCGGCGGTGGTGATCCGTTGACCCATCAGTTCCAAGCCCGACAAGCTGGCCATGGCAGCTTCGCCTTCGGCTTGAGTCGACATTTCGACGAACCCGAATCCGCGCGAGAGGTTGGTTTCCCGGTCAAAAATGACACGAACCTTGGTGACGGTGCCGAAAGCTTCAAAGGCCTTGCGCAGATCGGCATCCTTTGCGTCCGCGTGCAGGTTTCCAACATGAATGTTCATACTAACTCCTTGCGATTTCCCCAGCCGCGGATCCCCGCGGGGCAGCGGCAAGGGTCGTGATTTTGCGCAGGATTGCGCGAATCTCCTGATTAATCATGAGCAGAATTGTCTTCTCAGGACAAGGCTTGAGCAGAACTAAAGAGAGAGATTAGGTTCTCATCTACTATGACGGCCAGTTTCGAGCAATAGTCCAACGATTATTCGGTCGTCGCAGACGATTCTTCAAAGTGGCTCCACTCTCCGTATCGGGACGAGGCGGTTAGAGCGGTTCGCGCTCAAGCGACTCTTTAGCCGCGACCCGGCGCGTAGGTCGAAGTTGCCACTGCTGGCCATTCGGCTGTTTTCGGGTCAGACCGCGCAACGCCGCTTCCGTTTCTTCCTTACTTGCCATCTTGACGAAACCGTAGCCTGCCGAGGTATGAGTCTCGTGGTCAACGACGATTGCCGCCCGTGTGACTTTGCCAAATGCCTCAAACTCGCGGCGCAAGTCGGTGCCGAGCGTTTCAGCGGACAGATTTCCCACGTAGATTAACAATTGAATCTCCTTGGCTCAAGGTTCCGGCCGATCAGCTTCGAAGTACCACAATCGGTTGCCCTTTCGAGCTTCGGCGTGAGATGCGAGTCGCGCCTGAAATCGGCACCAGTAGAACTTCTGCGGCTTCCGTCGTCTTCACTACCCAAATTCAAGCGCGCAGAACTCAAAGGTTGTACGCGATAGAATGATTGAGGAACCAGCCAATTTGTGGCGTTGGCCGAGATGCGGAAGGCGTTCCCCAATGTTTTTGCTTGCCGAATCTTGAAAGCGGGTCTATCGTCTAAGCAGTCGTGGGAGGTGTATTGGAGTCTTCGACGCCCAAGGCGCTCAAGGCTGAGGCACAATCGCGGCCGCAAGTCGCGGCGGCAATAATAGAAATCGGACGGATGAGAGGCGCTCCGGCGGACGAAGCCGTAGAGGTGACGCCGGATTTTGCTCGCCGGGCGGCCGTAATGATCGCCGACCAAGATTGGGAATCGGCGCGGCAGCTTTTGGTGGCCGGGGTCAGGAAGTATCCTGATTACCCGACCGGTTATCAGATACTGGGCGATCTTTATTCGGCCGTTAAGCAGCCAATCTCGGCAGCGTTCGCCTATCACGAGGCGCTCAAGCGCAATCCCGACAATCCGGTGGTGTTGCTGCGGCTGGCAGAACTGGCGCGACAAGCCGATGACTTGGCCGGCGCGCTGCGCCATTTGCAGCAGGCTTTGGCGCTGGAACCGCAGTCGCCGACGCTGGCAGCGAAAATCACTGAGTTAAGTTCCCTGCTCAAGGGATCGGCATCCGCCGTTCCCGATTTCCTGCAAACGGAGACGGCGGCGGATTTGTACAAGTCGCATGGCTATCCGGAGCGGGCACGGGCAATCTATTCGCAACTCTTGGCTCGAACACCGGGCAACGATACTCTTTTCGACAAACTTAGGCAGTGTGGATGAAAACAATGCAAGGACGAATTACCCGCCTTCAGGCGATAATCAAACAGCAGAATCTCGACGCGCTCTTAGTCAACGAACTCTCGCAAGTGCGTTACCTTTGCGGCTACACCGGCTCGAACGGTCTTCTGGTCGTATTCGCGAAATCGGCGTATTTTATAACAGATTTCCGCTACAAGACGCAGATCAGGAAAGAAGTCAAGGGCGCCAAGTCGATTATCGCCCAGCGCGAACTATATACTGAATTACCCAAGGTTCCGGGAATCACCGCCAAGAATTTACGCGTCGGCTACCTCGAAGGCTACCTGGCCGTCAAGGCGCTGAACATGATTCGTACGTTGATGCCGGGCGCGCTTTTGGCGCCGACCAACGGGTTGGTCGAAGGGCTGGCAGCCGTAAAGGATGACGCGGAAGTCGCGATGATTCAGAAGGCGGTCGATATCGCGGATGTCGCCTTCGGCCGCATTCTCCAGATCATCAAACCGGGGGTGCGCGAAAGCGAAGTTGCCGCGGAGTTGGAATATCAGATGAAGATGCTGGGCTCGGAGGATCCGTCATTTGAGACGATCATCGCGTCGGGATATCGTTCGGCGTTGCCGCATGGGCGGGCTTCAACCAAAAAGATCGCCAAAGGCGATTTCGTCACGCTCGACTTCGGCGCGATCTACGGCGGCTACCACTCAGACATAACTCGCACGGTTGTCGTCGGCAAAGCCAGCGCTCAGCAGAAGAAGGTCTATGATTTGGTTCTCCGGGCGCAAGTGGCGGGAACCAGGAAGGCCCGCTCCGGATTGAAGGGGTCTGAGGTCGACAAGCACGTCCGCGACATAATCGCTAAGGCGGGATATGGCAAGAACTTCGGGCACGGATTAGGGCACGGAATCGGTCTTTTAATCCACGAAGAGCCGCGTCTGACGCCGCTTTCGGACCAGGTTCTGGTGCCGAATATGGTAGTGACTTGTGAACCGGGGATATATATTGACGGCTGGGGCGGGGTGAGAATTGAAGACGATCTGGTGATCACCAGAGGGGGATGCCGGGTCATGAATCGTGCAGATAAGTCGTTGCTGGAACTATAGTTTTTGGCAGAAAACTCGATAAACAGGAGTAGGGTTGATTCAACCCGGTCGTAGACAGTAATGAGAGAATCAACGATCCGGAAACTGGTGAAGTTGGTGGAATCGTCCGACATCGAGTCGCTGAACATTCGAACTTGGTTCAGCAACGTCATGATCGTCAAGCGGACCGCAGCGGCCGGCAACGGTAACGGTGGTCACGGAACGACGATTACGATTCCCAAGGCGCAGGCGGTCTCGACATTGCCGCCGATTGAACCTGCCGCGGTGGTTCCCGCCGCCGTTCCGGCAGTTGCGCCGACTCCTCAGGCCGCCGCCGCGCCGCAGCCCGCTGCCGCGCCGGCCGGCACCAAGGAGATCAAGTCGCCGATGGTGGGTACGTTCTACACCTCTCCTGAACCCGGGGCGGCGCCGTTTGTCGACGCCGGCGCACGGGTGACGAAGGGGCAGACGGTTTGTATCATCGAGGCGATGAAGCTGATGAATGAGATCGAGTCGGAAATCGACGGCGTGATTGTCAAGCGCATGGTGGAAAATGCGCAGCCGGTCGAATTCGGGCAGGTCTTGTTCCTCGTGCAGCCGGCCTAACGCGAAGCCGCCAACTTCGTCGGACGCCCTTCCGGAGCAACCGACAGGAGAGTCCGATGAACCTGCGTGATATGCTGGTGGAGATGCAGCACCAAGCCGGCTCCGACTTGCACCTCCGCGTTGGGATCAAACCTACTCTGCGCGTGCACGGCAAGCTGGTCCATATCAATACGGAACCGGTGACCAAAGAGGCGATGACCGAAATCGTCTCGCAGATTTTGTCCCCCGAACAGCAAAAACGCTTCGCCGCAAGAAGCGAAATGGACTTGGCCTTGTCGGTCACCAAGCTGGGCCGTTTCCGTATCAACCTCTATCGCCAGCGCGGCACGCCGGGCATCGCGATCCGCGCCGTCAACACGTTGGTGCCATCGTTCGAAGACCTCAACTTGCCGGACGTGATTCAGGATTTGTGCGACACGACGCGCGGATTGATCATCGTCACCGGCACTACCGGCTCGGGCAAGTCGACCTCGCTGGCGGCGGTGATCGAGCATATCAATTCGCATCGGGCGGAGAATATCGTGACGATCGAAGACCCGATCGAGTATATCTATCGCGACAAGAAGTCGATCATCTGCCAGCGCGAAGTCGGCGCCGATTCGGAGAGTTTCGCGGCGGCGCTGCGGCATGCGTTTCGTCAGGATCCGGATGTGATTCTCATCGGCGAAATCCGCGACGCCGAGACAATGGGTATCGCCCTCGCCGCGGCCGACACCGGTCACCTGGTGCTGACCACGCTGCACACGATGAACGTCGTCGAGACGATCAGCCGTATTATTTCATTCTTCCCGCCGCACCAGCATCAGCAAATTCGCCTGCTGTTGGCGGGCACAATGAAAGCGATTGTCTGCCAGCGGCTGTTGCCGCGCGCCGATATGCCGGGACGTATTCCGGCGGTGGAAGTCGCGGTATCGACCGGCGCGATTCGCGATTGTATCATCGATCCGATGAAGACATCATCGATCATCGAGTTTATCGAAGCGGGTCAAGTGCAGTACGGCATGCAGTCGTTTGATCAGTCGATCATGAAGCTGTACCGCAGCGGCATGATTACCTACGAAGACGCGATGCGCAACGCCTCCAACCCCGACGACTTCGATTTGCGGGTCAAGGGGATTACCTCATCGTCGGATACGAGCTGGCAAGCGATTCAAGGGCATTAGCGCCGGTTCGATCATTATGCTCTCTTCATCGGGGTATGCTTTGCGTACCCCGATTCTGTTTGTCGCGATTACCTCGCCGGATCGCTTAGCAGACGCAGCCTCGACGCTCGCGATTCGTGGCTTTTCGATTTCCCCTGGAGTAAGGACCCCTCTCGACAAAGCAACCAGCTCTTGCAGAGAGGGGTTACTCATAGACTCGATCTTTAAAGATGCCCACGCCAGTTAGAATCCACACACTCCCGGCGGCTGCCCACCGGCGAAGATGTAGTTGATCAGATACACGGCGTCGGCGATACTGATCGCGCCGTTGCAGTCGGCATCACCGGTCAGCATCTCCGGTTCTGGCGGGTCACCGCCCAGGAAGATGTAATTGATCAGCACCACGGCGTCGGCGACGCTACGTTGACCATCATTGTTAGCGTCACCGTGTTTGACCGCGAGCACCGCCTTGTTGGCATTGACCCGTCCCCAACCGACTTGATCGTTGACGCGATTGTAGCCCGTCCCGCCGTAGGGCGCGCGGTCGGCGGTGCGTCGGAACACCTCGTAAATGATCTCAGCCGAGAGCGGCGCTTGAACCGGGCCCATAAACCCTGAATTTGCGATGAACATCTTGGCAATGATTCCGGCTACCAACGGAGCCGCAAAGGAACTGCCCGTGAGTTGGCAGGTGTAGTTGGGATCGCCATCGCAGTTCGTCAGCGCCGGTGAACGGCCGGCATTTCCCATCAAGTCAAGACTCCAGACATCAAAGCCAGGAGCGACAACATCGAGCGACGGGCCACTGGTCGAACCTGTGCCGACGCCATCATTGCGGTTGGTCATGCCGACGGCCAGCACCGTGTTCAAAGTCGCCGGATACTTGACCGCGCCGGCATTTCCAGACGCACAGATAACTGGCCGGCCAGCGTTGTAGAGTCTGAGAACATAGTTCTCGAAGTTCGGCGATTGATATTCGGGGAAGTTGTAGGTGATACAGACAATCCGCGCCTTCATTGGCCCGTGGGCGTTGTAAGCCCAGGCGATGCCACGGGTGATCGTTGAGGTGTTCAGCCTGTTGTCCGAGTCGACAATTCTGATTGGCATGACAACAGGTCGGTATTCCGCGCCAGCCAGACCGATACCATTATCGGTGTACGCCTTGAGAATACCCAGAACGGACGTCCCGTGCCAGCACTGCTCGAATATGTCGCCGCAATCTGTCGTTGGATTGAAGTCCACAATATTCTCCCCGACGAATTCGCCTGCCGCATCATAGGGAAAAACAAAAGACGATGGCGGGAGATCCTCGTGGATCATCTCATAACCGGCGTCTATGACGGCAATGATAGGCGGTGTGGTCAGTGGTCCGACATACCGTCCCGACTCCGGCCAATCGATATCGGCATCGACGGTTCCGCCTTCCTGACCCGTGTTTTCAAGCTGCCACTGGTGGTGGTAGTACGGATCAAGCGACGCCGCCTGACCCTCTGATGTGATATCGGGTTCGGCGGCGATACAAAGCCCCGAGCCCCATAAAACGCGAGCGTAATACGTGATGTCATACGCAGCCGCCGAGTCACGCTCCAGCGCAAACACCTGAAGGCTGTCATCTATGGTCTCGGCGATGCGCAATCCGAATTGGTCAAGCAGCGCCGCAATTTCCACCGGCGTTGCCGTCTCTTTGAAGGTCGTAATCAGTCGATTGTTCATTGTCCAAAGACTGCCGGCGCTATTGTGCGCCACCGAATTCACCATCGCGACGTTGTCGTCGAGCCGAAGCCACAACATGGCATCGTCAAGCATGTACCCGGATTCGAGGCGATAGACGAACGTTTGATTGCCGATGAAGTCGAAGTCCAGACCGTCGGAGAGCACGGCGTGGTTCGTGGCAGCGTCTGTGCGCCGGCGCCGCTGCCGTCTACGAGACGCACCGCAACCAGCGTGTCGAATACGTTCAGGTATACCGGTTGTCCTTCCAGATTGTAGTAAGAGTAGTCTGATTGTGCGGTCGCCGCGACGCTCAGCGCAACGACAGCAACCCACGATATAATGAGTTTTCGCATGATCTTTCTCCTATGGATCCAATTTCGGGCCGATCACCATTTTGGCGATCGCCCGGTGAAAATCAGGGGTCATGAATTTGATAATCTCCCTTTTGCGTACGTCGACGACGATAACGGTACTGTTGTCGCGATCGACGGTTGCACCACCAGCCATGTATAACT
Organism: uncultured Ignavibacteria bacterium; assembly: GCA_964617645.1. Classification (GTDB taxonomy): domain Bacteria; phylum Zixibacteria; class MSB-5A5; order CAIYYT01; family CAIYYT01; genus JADJGC01. Next base: position 2,966 of record CAZTYE010000003.1, on the reverse strand, counting down.
TGTCGCCAGCGGGTGAAAAGGCGTATTCATCCACAGCTACTGATTGGAAGGGGTTGGGATCGATCCCGTACATCGAGTAGGTGTGAAGTGTGACTCCGGTAGCCGCATCCAACACCATAACTACACCCCAGTCGAAGGTCATCCCCGGGATTCCGGGGTCGTTGGTGTAGAGTTCGGTTTCATCGGCTGATAATGCGACTCCTCCGTCTTTGCCGACGACATTCCTCAGCCAGAGTGTCTGGTTAGCCACCAGATCATAGGCACCTACTAACGAGGCACTAAACGGATCGTACTTCGACAGAGCGACGAAATACAGTCTGGTTCCAGCCCTGTTCAGGCAGAAATCAAACACCTGCACGGTATCGCCATAAGTATCCGTTATGGGCACCTCTGACAGCACGCGCTGAACATAGTCGTAGGCGAACATGTTGTACCGTTTCTCACGCGGTCCTGTCCCGTAGACCAGATGATGTTTTGTGTCGAGCCGCCGCCAGCCGTAGGCGAGCGTGTCGTCGTCGTAGACCGGCTCGAAACTGGGATAGCGCAACAGGCGGAAGACCAGCTTCTCGCCGTTGAAGTAAATCCCCAGCAGGTAACCGTTCACGACATCGAAATGCGGCACGATCCGATCCGGCAACTCGCGAATGAACTCGCGCGTCTGAGCATCGTAGAGATAACAGCGAACGCCGACCGATTCGATCTCGGCGCCTGAGACCGCCAGATAGCGTCCATCCGAAGAAACATCGATGCCGCCGGAAGCATATCCGGGCAGATCGATGCTGTCGACGATCGAGTCGGTCTCCATGTCGATCACATAGACGTCATAAGGAACGCTCGAACTCGTCTCGGCATAGTACAGCCAGCCCTTGTAGGGCTTGACCACCGGCTCGCCGGGCGGACAGACCGGACAGTCGTCGTCGCCGCAACTGCTGGGCAGCAGGCCCAAGATCAAAGTGAAGAGAATGGCGGTTGTGATTTTCCAGGCCCGTGTCATGACATCTCCTTTGTGATTCATTGTGTCCTCCCATGTCCCCGTTAAACGGAGACCACCGACGTTAGTATAACGGATAAGGTGCTCCAAATATGCAATCGCCGACTCTGACGCGCCGACCACAGTCCCGGTTGTGGCCCCAACCGGAACCGCGCGGCGCCTCAGCGTTCCGCCTGCCTACACGGTCGGCGGCGGCGACGCTTGTGCGCGCGCGCTCATATCCCCGCCGAAGCGGACGTTCGCGACGACCGTTTGGGTCTGAAGGCTTGACGAACGCCCGACATCCGGCGGAGGGCTCTGCAACGATTCCCTCGAGATGAAAGGAGCCTCAGTTAGTCCATGAATGCCGAAGCTGGATTCCTTCGAGGTGAGACTCGCCGCTCGCTGCGACACTCTCGTCGAGGTCACAGCGAGCTCAGTCAGTCACAGTTTGTAATTGCAAATAGTGTGCCAAATGAGCGAGCTTCTGAAGACTCAGAATCCGCACCAGAGTTTGCTAAGTCGGTGGGAATCAGTAGCAGGTCTGATCAGAGTTTGCTCTGAAGCGGGAGGAACGTCTGAAGCTGAAATCGCAGTCGTCAATAAGCAAGGCCGGACCGCGACAGTGGCCTTCCGGAGAGGTCGTGATTTTCTGGATCGGGGCGAGCCGCGCCGAGCGTCCGCAAAGGCTTGTCGTTACTCAACCCTAGACGGTGGAAAACACCGTAAGTCGCTCGGAGTCCTACGGATTGTCGATAGATTGAATCAAAATTCTACTTGACAACCGATTCTGCCGATAATAGAATTAGACACAAAGGTTTGAACATCTAACAGCGAGAAAAGTCCATGCAACGGTTATCAGGACCGATTCTCTTCGCCGTGATTGTCGGCGTTATTGTCGCACTTTCCTCAACCGCGTGGGCGGGTGAGACAGTCGGGCGGGCGACTTCGGTGGCGAAACCGGCTGTGGTGGACAATCAGCAGCAACCGGTAACGGCTTCCAGCTATCTCGATCAGATTGTTAGCAACGTGCGGAATCAGCTTCGGTTGTGGTTGGGGATACCGATCATGCCGATCAAAGTCGAACCGGTTATTGACAAGCCGGTGAATGACGATGGGCCGCAGAATGGCTCGACGGGATCGAGCAGCGGACACCCGAAGTTTGATCGGGATGTGTATATGGACAATGGCGGGGATTTGGTAGGATAGGGGATCTGTAATGAGTCAATTCAGCACTTTCCTCACTACCGAGATCGATTTGATCGAAGGACTTATCGAGCAGCGAGATTTCTCTCAAGCACTCGAGAGAACGAGTGTCCTGATCGCCGATGGAACTACAAAGCCCGGCGAAAGTGCGCATTCGAAGGAACTGTTTCTCCAGTCACGATGCCTGTTTCACTTGGGCAGCTATGTTCGCGCGACCGCCAAGTTGCTGGAAGCGGAGGCCGGTGTGCGCTTGGGAAACGATCACGTGCTATACGCTGCAATAAGGCAGTTGCAGGGAATGATCAACCATTTACAGGGTGACTTGGACTCGGCAATTGAAGATTACCTCGACGCTAGTGCTTCTTGGAAGCGGTCTCAAGCTTGGGAGAAGCTCTATGGATGCATGGTTAATATAGGTATGGCTCACTTCCAGAAGGGCGATCTTATCGCTGCACGCGAACGGGTGGAGAAGGCTCTGCAGTTATCACTTCAGTACAACTCTTCGGAGCAATCGGATCTGTGCCGATTCAATTTAGCACGCGTGATGATTTTCCGTGGAGATTTCTCCGATGCGGGAAGCCTCGTTCTCTCAACCGGCGCAAAGTCGCGCGATTCCTACATGGTTCTGAGACGTTCGGAACTGCGAGGCCTCCTCCATGTCTTGTGCATGAAAACCACACAAGCACGTGAGCGCCTTAAAGCAGCATTGCAATTAGCGAAACAGAGGAAAGCCGACCGCGACGTCGCTGTGTGTCTCGAGTATCTCGGTCTCAACGAGTACTTCGCGGGC
>CAZTYE010000002.1:236071-488135 GCA_964617645.1 uncultured Ignavibacteria bacterium | reverse complement strand
GTCGCTTCAGTTCGCCGAATCGGATCATCGTCGCGCGTGGCTTAACGACGCGCCGCGACGACGAACCTCGACTCGGCACCTGATTAGCTCGAGCTATGCCCCATTTTTTTCCAGAAAGGAGAATTTAGCGAGAAACACGAATCAAGAATCGAGTCAAACGGCGGGATTCAATGACTGTCGATCTCAACCATTGTTCGCTGGCGAAAGGAATCCCAAGAGTCAACTCCGGGCAGCGGGAGAAATCATCGACTTGGGTGCTCCGTCTACTTCACCGGCAATCCGGCTGCCGACTTGAGCCGGACGACTGGGTACAGCCCGAGGCGATCGTCCCAGAACGGCGTCTTGCGATAAAAGAAGTCGAGGCGCATGTCTTTGCTGGCGGCGAACGCCGTGTCCGCTGCGAGTTTGGCCTCGAACTCCGCTTTGAGCGCCGGATCGGCGGCCAGCATAATTCGCGACTTCTCTTCCATCACGTAATCTTCGGCGTACTCTTTTTGCTCAAAGATTGCGTTGAAAAATCCCCAGCGGAGGAACGAATCGGCAAACTTCGGTTCCAGCAATTGCGCGATCAGGCGATTGGCGCGTTGATTGACGAGCACCACTGCCGTCCCCGCGGCGAATTGGCGGCGCGTCGCTTCAGTCGTGGACTTGAACTCCACACCGAATCGACCCTCAAACGGCGCCGCAGCGAACTTCGGTTCCGTCAGGCGGTATTGTTCGACATTGAGTGTGGCCGTGTCGCTCAGTCGTCGCACCTCGATGCCATGAAGCTCGATTCGCGAAATGACATCGCTCCATTCCTGAGGAATCAGATACGCTGCCGGCAACAACACCGAGTCAGTAGCGACGTAGCGATCATACATCGGCAGGCGGTACTTGCGCGGTACGTCGCTCCAGATCACGCGTTTGGCGCCGGAAATCTCGGAATCTTCTTCGTGGAATTCGACGCCGAGGAAATCAATCATCGTGCTGTCCGGACTGCGCTCGAGCTTCACCGGATAAAACTTGCCCGCGAGTCCGGCGGTCAACTCATCGCTTTGCTTATTGACGTACTTCAAAGTCGCGGCGTTGTCACTGCAATGGCGAATCAGATGACGCAGGAACTCGTACGTCGACCGAACGCGCTCCTCGTACGGTTTCAGCATATGCGTTTCGATCAGGAAAAACGGCCGGTTCTGTACCGCGCCATAGCCGTTGGAAAATCGCGGCCCAAACGGCACAGTGATAATCCCTTTGGTGTAGTCGTGCCCGAAACGCGTCATCACGTACGGTATGAACGGGTACTGCGACTCGGTCATGCGCTGTTTGATCACCGGCAGCAGCGACTGGTCGATCCATTGCGCCAGCGGCGGCGCGACACTGGCATTCGACTCGATAGCGTAGCTGATCGTGTACTGATAGTCGGCGCCGTCAGTAGTGTGGATATCCACCAGCATATCCGGAAGCCATTGCGCGAATAGCCGCAGCCAGTGCTGCATCTCCGGCGCGTCGGCCTTGGTGAAATCGCGGTTGAGGTTCAAATTATGCGCCGTCGTGCGCCAGCCCATCGCTTTTGGGCCTTGCTGATTGATGCGATTGAATGGCCCGAATCGCTCGTGGGCATCGACGGAAAATATCGGGAGAAACAGGATGACGACATTGTCAAGCACGTCGATGAACTTTCGATAGATTATCATGTCGCGAATCAAAGTCAGCCCCGCATCTTTTCCCTCGATCTCACCGGAATGAATACCGGCCTGAACCAACAGCACCGCTTTGCCGGCTGCGTGCGCGCTTGCGGGATCGAACTTGCCGTCGACATCGAGGATCAGCAGCGGCAGTTTGCGGCCCTGCGGGGAAGTGCCGAAGTCGGTGAATTTGACGATTGGCGAGTATTCGTCGAGTCGGCGGCAAAATTCCACCGTCGGCTCGTAGCGCGGTGTCTCAAGATAGTTGGATTTCTCATAATCGGTCAGCCACTCTTGCGCCGACACGGGGCGGCCACACACGAACATCAGCAGGGCAAGCAGAAAAGCTCTGTACATCGCAATCAATCTCCGTTTACTTATTGATAGCGATGATAGCCAATATTCTGGAAATCGACAATGGTGAATCGTAAGCGTAAGCCGGGCAAAAGCGCGTCCATCTTTCTCAATGGCTCGTACCCCCGGGCGCATCATGAATTCTATCGTCGCGCCATCATCCAAGCGGCAGGCAAGCGTACTTTGATAGCCGTCGATGGCGGCATGAATTTGTTCCTTAGGCTCAATCTTGTCCCGGACTTATTGATCGGCGACTTTGATTCGGCATCGCCCCGGGCGCTGAAGCGATTCGCTGACTGCCCGCGCATGGCGTTTCCCACCGGCAAGGACGCAACCGACGGCGAACTTGCCGTGCGCTATTGTCTCGACAACGGCTTTCGCGATTTGCGATTGTTCGGCGCCTTCGACACGAAATTCGAATCCGACCAGATGCTCGCCAATCTGTTTCTGCTCAAGTACATCGATGATTGGGCCGGCGCCGCGCGCCTGTCGATCGACGCCGAAATCGCCGACCACAAGCAGAGAATCGTCTTGCTCAACAATCGCGAGATCAAACTCGACGGCAGGGTTGGCGACCCGTTTTCAATCATCCCGCTCAGCGACTGGGCGCGAATGACGATCTCCGGCGCCAAGTGGGAACTCGATAATCATCGCGTCCGGTCGGGGGCTTCACTGTCGCTCCGCAATGAGTTTGCTTCCCGCAAGGTGCGCATCGCCGTTCGCGGCAGCACCTTCTTGTTTCTAAGGCAAGCGTCCGGCGCGTTCAAAGTTCGTTAGCGTGGGAATTCCGGATGCTTGAGCAATTGCTGCGCTTGCCACAGGTGGCGGCGCTCATGTTGTGGGAATAGGGCCAATCCGATGCCGATTTGATAGTAGAGAAACTTCGCTGCCGGAGAACGCATTCGCGTCGACGCCAAATCAACGCCATTTGCTTCGTGCATCACAGCGACTATCTGATCTTGCCGATCATCGAAATCGCGCCGTAGTTCAGCCTGCGACCGCTTGCAAGTTGGCTGAAAATTCGGCGGAGCCTTGAATTTTCGCAGCGGCGGCGTCGAAAGTTGGTCGTGCAGCCATTTACCGACGAACCCATACTTGAATGGTCCCGGCGACAGGCGGCCGCGAGCCTTGGCTCTGGCGATGGCTGCCATCAGGGGCGGAATCATGGCATCGGCGGTCACAATCAGGTGATCGATGCAATGCGCGACCGACCACACATTGGGCGCCGGTTGCCAGAAAAATTGCCGCTCAGACAACGACGAACAAAGTTGATCGACCTCCGAACGGATCGCGTTGATGCGATCGATATATCCGGCGAGTTCGGGTGTCAGTTCCGGAGTCAGTTGATTACCAGCCTTTGGCATTGCGGAGATTGACGATGCTCTGAACATGCTGCGCGCCATGATTTGAATAAATGCGCAGCAGGTCGGCGAGTACATGATCGCCGGTTTCGGGGTGATGATACGGCCGCGAGTATGCCGGATCCGGCAAGCTTTCCCAGAATGCCGTCATCCGCGCCTGAATCCCGGCGACCATCGAAAGCGACGGCTGTATGGGCAGACTCTTGGCGTCGGCCGTTTCCGCCCACTTCTCCTGATCGTATGGCTTAATCGTCGGGCGATCCTCGGTTAGCGCCAGCTTCATCCGAATCAGCGCGTTGGCGTGGGAGTCGGCCAAATGATGAACGACTTGACGCAGCGTCCACTTACCCGGGCCATATGGCGTGTCAAGCTGCTGGTCGCTCAGACCGGCGACGGCATCATCGAGCACCTGCGGCAGACTCCGAATCTTCTCAATCATTTGCTTTCTTTCCGTGACAGTCGGGATCATCTCTTCTCCTTCTTGTGGCTGATTTTCTTGGCTTTGCCGGCGGCTACGGCCTTGAGCGCCCAAGCGCGAAGCAACTGGCGGTCTTCCAGCACGTGCTCCGGCACCGAGTAGTACTTCATCGCGTACGATTTTTCGCCGAACGGACGGAACGGCTCCATCCCCACGGCGACATAGTCTGCGCGGTTGGCGGCGTTGACTTTGAAAAACAGAGTGTCGTCATCAATTAAGGCAAAGAACACGGATTTGTGGTAGATGCCGACGCCGCCGAACATCCGCCGCGCGGTGATCGATCCGACATCGTCGAGCTTCTCCAAGACATACTCCAGATAGCTATTGGTAACGGCCATGAGCTTCTGCCCTCGCGTTGAAGTTGTATCATACGGACGCGTCAGGCCGAAGTTCATCAAATTGCCTTTTGAATGGTGATTTTCTCGACCGAGTTTTGTTCGGTTCGATTAGAATTCCAGACCAAGATTCAAGTAGAGATTGCCGTCGGTGTCGTCGGCGCTACCGTAACTTGCGGAGAATGGTCCGAGCGGCGTATCCAATGCCAGCGTGACGCCAAATCCGTGACGCAATTCCTGAAACCGTATCTCCTCGAAACGCGTGAACACCTCGCCGAAATCATATCGCCCCGACAAGTAGAGACTATAGACTGGCCCGATCCGAGCTTCGAGGTTTGTCAGGAAGTACTTATCACCGGCCAATTGATCGGTGGCGTAGCCGAAGAAGGAGCGTGTGCCGCCGAGGTAGAAGCGGTCGTAGATCGGCATGAAGTCCTGCGACAACCCAATCGCCACTCTTGGATGAATCGTCAGTTTGCGCGCAAAGGTTTGATAGGACTCTACGGCCGCTTCCAGTCGTCGATAGACTTCGTCGGCGCCGAGCACGTCGGACGCGGTTTCGACAAAGGCGTCGAGCGCCGCGCCGCGCGTCGGGAATGTGTAACGATCCTTGCTGTCATAGCGCAGACCGGCGCCGATTGAAGCCACCCGCCGCTCGGTGAGCGGGCCGTCCGGCGGCACCGCGAAGCGAATCTGTTCGTAGCGCGAAAAGACCTCGAACAGGCCCAAATTGAATAGTTGCTGGCCGATTCCGAGACGCGCGCCCCAGCGCTTGTCCGTGCGATGCCCGACCTCGTCGTCTTCGACGAAGTATGATATCTTGTTGTTGGCATAGAACGCCTGCAAACGATAGGTCAGGAACGAACGGAAGATGCGGTCGGCGCGCAGTTGCAATTGATACAGCTTGCGACGCTCGGAAAATCGTACGTAAGCCGATATCTCATTGCCGGTACCGAAAAGATTGGCATAACCGACGCGCCAGAATGCCTCGGGATGGAAGACTTCATGATAGCGTCCGCCTAACCGGGCGTAAGTGTACTTGCTCTCCTTAACGAGGATCGTGATTTTGACACCTCCCGCCTGCTCCTCAAGCCGCAGATTCACGTTGTCGTAGAGACCGGAGCTGTAGATTTCCTGCACGCCGGTCAGGGCGCGTGACTTGCGATAGAAGTCGCCGACTTTGAGCGGAAAGTAGCTGGTGACAACCCACCAGCGCGTCTTGGCATTCCCTTCAACCGCCAGCGCCACAATCTGGCCTTCATCGAGAACGACGACCAGTTCCGCCGCGACGGAGTCGATCCATGCGCCCTTAATCTGTGCCAAATCATAACCCTCATTGTGGTAGAAAGCGAGCAGACTGTCATAAAGGGAGGCGATCGCCGTCAGTGTGCTCAGGTTTTGTGCCATTGATCCCACCGTCCGCTGCAGGATCGAGTCTGGAAAGACGCGATTGCCTTCGAAGCGCACCCGGCTCACCCGCTGCAGAGGCGTCACCTGCAAGCGGAGATGGCCGTCGAACGGCCGGCTGGATTGGTCTTCGATGCGCACGAACTCGCCACCGCGAAACCAAGTAGTGATCATCTCCCGGCGTTCACTCTCAGTCTGGTAGCGACCGATGTGGTCTGCGAACGGAGGAGTGGACGACGCATGATCTTCGACGCCGCCACTGACGGCTACTGAAACGCGCTGGAGTTCGCGACGCTCGTCGGACTCGCGGAAGCGACTGAGCGCTGCCAGAATAGTGTCGCGCTCTGCCATCACCAATTCATAGCCCGCTTGAATTGCCTCGCCGACGCGCCGAAAGTCAGTCGCTTTGATGTCATCGAGGTCCGGTGTGTAGACAAAATCGGCGTTGGCCAAAAGTCGCTCGCGGACGGCAGCCGACATTATCGTCGTCGTCTGGTTGGCGATGTCGATCGGGTCGGCAATGTCTTGCTTTGTGAGCAGCGTCGAAGTCGTGTTCACGGCAATCACAAAGTCCGCGCCCGCTTCACGAGCCGCCTGAGTCGGGATCGGTTCGACGAGGCCGCCGTCCATCAACAAGCGATCGTCACGATCGAGCGGCGTAAACGCCAGCGGCACGCCCATCGTAGCGCGCAAGGCGTCGACCAGCGATCCGGAATCGAAAACCACGCGTTCGCCACTGACCAGATCGGTGGATACGATCGCCAGACGCCGATCCAGACGGCTAAAATCGCCGCCGGAGAAATAGCCGGAAACTTCGGTCAGTTCGCTGAGCACATTGACCAGTTTCTGACCGCGGCTGAGCGCCGTAGGAATTTGTGGTCCGAGGCCGTCAAAGCGTACCGAAACGAGCGCGCCTTCCGTCTCCACGCGCCGCGTAAAGAGCAGAGTGGCCCGCTGTGGCCGGTCAGAAAAGATGTCGCCCCAGTCGATTCGCGCCGCCGAGTTCTCGATATCGGTCGGCGTCATACCGGCGGCGTAGAGACCGCCGATGATTCCGCCCATGGAAGTTCCGGCAACAACATCGATATCGATGCCAAGCTCTTCGAGCGCCTGCAACACGCCGATATGGGCGAACCCGCGCGCGCCGCCGCCCGACAGCGCCACACCGACCTGAAATCCGCGCAGATTTTGCCGCATACCCCGGCGCAGCGCTGCGGGAGTGAGATCGCCGAGTTTCACCTCCAAAGTGTGCGGCTGATCTGCGGCCCAGATTTGTCCGGCCAGCAGGGTGGCAATCGAAAAGGCAATGAGTCTTCGCACGGTCGTCAATCAATCATTCTACGCCATGTGCAGCAAGCGCATTTCGGTTGACCGGCTGCTGCAGTGCGACTATTCTGTATGGATGAAAACACTTCCCGTCGCCCGCGAGAAAGAAATTCGTGCCCTGCAATCGGCGCACGCGCGCCGGTCGGCCACAAATTTTCTGGTTGAGGGCGCCCGCGCCGTCGACACGATGCGTTCGCACGGGGTACGACCGGAATGCTACGTGCTTTCGTCTTCCGATCTGAGGGACTACGGCCGGCAGATTGTCGACCGGCTCGACTCCGCCAAATGTCCGATTTACACGTGCGACAGCCGGAGGTTCGCGAAGTTGGCCGCCACCGAACACGCGCAGGGAATTCTCGCGATTGTCGCGAAATCTGCGCTCCGGGTCTCGGAGGAAAACTGGTCGCAATCAAGACTGCTCGTCTACCTTGATCGCATCGCCGACCCGGGCAACCTGGGCACGATTATCCGCACGGCGGCGGCGTTCGGCGTTGATCTTGTGGCCTTATCGCCGGGTTGCGCCGACCGGTTTAATCCCAAGGCGTTACGAGCGACGGCCGGGAGTGTCTTTTCGTTACCCGTGGCGGACGAAGTTGATTCGGAAACATTGATTGCCAAGCTGCAGTCAAATAGTATAGACTTATACGGTGCCGCCGGTGATTCGGCGGTGCACTTGCGTTCGCTTAAGGTCGCTCGCGCAGCCGCGATCGCGATTGGGGCGGAGGCTACCGGACTGAGTGAAGAAATCCGCGGCGCCTGTCGGCAAATATTCTCGATCCCGACCTTGCCGAAAGTGGAATCGCTGAATGCGGCCATTGCGGCGGGGTTGGCAATCGAACACTTCGCCGCGGCGCTGTCGTTAGTGTGAACGGAGTTATATCGAAGTCAGCTCATTTCGATCACCAACTATGAAAAAGATTGTTACAGCACTGACCTTGATTTCCTTTCTGGTGACGTGTGTCGCATTGGCACAGGAAATGACGCGCGGCCGCGGTGGACGCTACGAGCGGACGGCGATCACCAAGACCTTCAGCCTGGCCGGCATTGAGAATCTGTCGTTCTCGTCGTCGTCTTATCTGAGCGGAACGCTGACAATCCGCTCGACCGAGCGCAGCGACGCGCGAATCATCATCCGCAAATACTTCAAGGCCGATTCGCCGGAACTGGCGGAAGAATTCGATCGGTATATCTCGATCAACTTCGAAGACCTCGAGAACGAGTTTTCGATTGCCGTTGAGTCCAAGTCATCCCCGCCTTGGAGCGGGACCGACAATGCGGCCGGAGTCGACGTCGAAATCGAAACGCCGCGCTCCTCCGGGCTTAAGATCTTCGCGCGCACGACGTCATTCGGCGTGGAGATTACGGGTCCCTATGCGGCGGCCGACGTATCGGCGAGTTTCGGCGAGATCACAATCGCGCAGATCACGAACAAGATCAATGTCTCCGCCGAAAACGGCGGCGTGACGATTCGCGACTGCACCGGTCCGGTGCGGGTGACGACCAGCAACAAACCGATTGCGCTAATCAACGTCGACGGCCAGTTGGGAACGATCCGGCTCCGCAACGAACGGGCCCGAATCGATCTTGAGTCGGTCCGCGGCGAAATCGATGCCCGCACCGATTTGGCGCAAATCAACGGCCAGTCCGTACGCTTCGAGACCGGACGATCGACGATCTCCACCGAAAACTCGAATATCCGGCTGCAGGTGTCGGCTGTGAAGGGGGACCTGACCGTGCGCAACGAAAACGGCAAAACCGACCTGTCGATTCCCAATTCGGCTTCAGCCGCGTTGCTTCTGCAGGTGGGGGACGGCGGGCGCATTTACACGGAGCGATTGCCGATCCGGGTGGACCGCGTCAATCGCCGGTTGGTGCAGGGAGCGATTGGCGGCGGTGACAACAAAATCGAAATTGACATGAGTGGTGTCGGCACCATAACTTTGGAAGGCGAAGCGCCATAGGGGCTGCAAGCTCAACCCTTCACGAAAGGCAGCCGTTGCCGACACGGAAGTCTGTCCTTCTCACAGTCGCAAGCATCTTTATTCTTTGCAGCGCCGCCGAATCGGCACGCTTGCCGTTATCTCTCTCCCTGTCATTTCCCGATCAGGCGCTGGCGGCGGTCAATGGCGCCGACGCGGTAGTTTTGAATCCGGCCGCGCTCTATCTCAATCAGGCCGTCGCGGTGAACACCTACTGGACGAATGACCGCGACTTTGACGAGGGCGATTTCGCGTTGATGACATCCGGCCGCGGGGTCAGTATCGGCTATCAACGCTTGCGGATCGGTGTACCCAATCCGGTCTCGCGCTACGATTTCGCAATGGCCAACCGCCTGATGAAGAATCTCTATTCCGGTCTGAGCTACGCCTATTACCGCAGCGATTGGGGGGAGATCGAGAAGGCGCATTCCTGGAATGCCTCGCTGTTGGCGCATTTCGGGCGGCAACTGGCCGTCGCCGGGCAGATGCGGAACATCAATCAGCACAAGTTCTTTGGGAACAAAACCTCCGTCGCCTATCTGCTCAGCGCGGCGGTGCGTCCGCTGCGCGAGAAACTGACAGTCGGTGTCGATGCGCAGATTTTCGGCGACCAGCGCGCCGATGAGTTTACGTGGCGCTTATCGTCGCGGTACTATTTGAAAGACGGCCTGGCGGTCTATGGCGGTCTGGCGAATACCGGCGAATTCGGCGGTGGAATTGAGATCCAGCTTGGCCGGTGGCTGGCTGGAGGCGAAGCGTTTTTTGACAATGACGCCAAGCATCGCCGGACGACCGGATACTTTGGCGTGAGCACGGCGATGCGCGATCAATTGATCCAACCGCGCGCGATCCTGCAAGCCGATATCGGCGGGGATATTCCCGAAGAGAAGTCGCGACCGTTTCTGTTCGGGCGCGCACAGCCGACATTTTATGAAACGCTGGCCAAACTCGACCGGGCCGTCGGCGATCCCAAAATCCGCGGCCTGTTCTTGACGATTCGCAACCCGCAAATCGGCTGGGCCCGTTTGGCCGACTTGCGGGCGACGATTCAAAAGTTTCGGCGAGCCGGTAAGCCGGTCGCCGCATACCTCGGCCCGTTCTCGGGGATCGGGAGCTACTATCTGGCCTCGGCGGCGGACAGTATTTTCATGCTGCCGGTCGACGCGCTGAATCTGATCGGGCTGCGCGCGGAAGTCAGCTTCTATGCCGGCGCGATGGAGAAGATCGGTGTCGACGCCGAGGTCGTGAAGAGCGGCAAGTATAAGAACGCACCGGATGTTTACACCGACAGCACGATGAGCCCCGAATTCCGCGAGTCGGTTGAGGCATTGCTCGACGACATCTACAACGGCGTCATCGCCGAAATCGCCGCCGAACGCGAACTCACGCCGGACTCGCTTTCGGCCATCATCAATCGCGGGCCGTTCACGACGATTCAAGCCGAGTCCTTGAAGCTGATCGACAATCGGTATTATCCGCACGAATTTGAAAAGCGTTCGTTGGGGCTGTTCGGCGATTACAGCCGCGTGATCGCCCTACGCGAATATCAATCGGCGCCGAAACATCGCGAACGATTCGGCGAAGCGGAAAAAATCGCGCTGATTGCGGTTGACGGCGGCATCGTCCGTGGACAGTCGGGGTTTAGCTATCTCGATGGCGAAACGGCGGGATCGGCGACCGTGTCCGGCGCCATCCGTCGCGCACGGCTTGATTCCAATGTTCGTGCCATCGTCATGCGGATGAACACGCCCGGTGGCGATGCGATCGCCGGTGACCTGATCTACGGCGAGCTTCTGGAAGCGGCGAAAGCCAAACCGGTGATCGTCTCGATGTCGGACGCTTGCGCCTCCGGCGGGTACTATATCGCCGCCGCGGGCAGCAAGATCGTGCTCCAGCCGCTGACCGTGACCGGGTCGATCGGCGTCTTCGCCGGCAAGCCGGTGCTCGCCGGGTTTTACGACAAGATCGGAATCAAGCAAGAAATCATCACGCGCGGCAACCATGCGGCGTTTTACTCGCATAGTCAGCCGTTCTCGACCGAGGAACGCAGCGTCCTGCGGCGGCAGGTGAGCGACATGTACGGACGCTTCGTCAGCGTCGTCGCCGATGGCCGCACGCTCGATCTCGATTCCGTGAGAGCGGTGGCGCAAGGCCGGGTGTGGAGCGGTTCGCGCGCCCTGCAATTCGGGTTGGCGGACACGATCGGGACGGTGGTCGACGCGATCAGGATGGCGGCAGACCAAGGCGGAATCAGCGATGACGATTACGTCGTATTGGAGTGGCCGCAGCGCGAGTTTCTGCCGCGACTTTCAAGCCTGGCGCTGTCGACACTGACAAAGATGTTTGATGGCGAGGAATCGACTGCTCAGAGCGCGCTGGGCGTGTTGGCGCCGCTGAACTCGTCGGCAAACCTTCTCATGCGAATTCCGTACAATCTGTCGATCCGGTGACATCGCCGGAAACTGAGGAAGAGGATTCTAATCAAAACCGAATAATATGGAGGAATCATGAAACGTTTGACGCTGCTGGTCCTGCTACTGACCATCATGGCGCTTCCGGCGCTGGCGATGAGCGAATGGCCGGTGCAGAAGCACGTGCTGAAGAACGGGCTGACGCTGCTCACGCTGGAGGACAAATCGACTCCCGCCGTCAGTTTCCATGTCTGGTATCATGTCGGGTCGAAGAACGAGCGCCCGGGCATCACCGGAATCTCGCATCTGTTCGAGCACATGATGTTCAAAGGCTCGAAGAATTTCGCCGACGGTGAGCATGACCGCTTGGTGCAGTCGAACGGCGGCATACTCAACGCCTTTACCTCGAACGACGTGACCGCTTATCATCAGGAAATCGGCAAAGATCAGTTGGAGTTGGTAGCCAAGCTGGAAGCCGATCGCATGCAATACCTGACGATTACCGACAAGCAATTGGCATCCGAGCGCCAGGTCGTGCTTGAAGAGCGCAACGAGCGCATCGACAACTCGCCGTTTGGCGACGTGCTCGAACAACTGATGGGCAACATGTTCATGGCGCACGGCTATGGTTGGATGACGATCGGCTGGCGCAAGGACGTCGAGAATATTTCGCTTGAAGATTGCCTGGATTACTACGGAACCTACTACAATCCGGCCAACGCAACGGTCGTGATCGTCGGCGACATCAACACGGCCGAGGTCGTAAAGATCGTCGAAAAGCATTTTGGCAAGATTCCGGGCAATCCGGACATTCCGCGTCCGAAGTGGAACGAACCGGAGCAGCGCGGCGAACGGCGCGTTGATTTCCACAAGGTGTCGCAACTGCCGCTGTTCATCGCCGGTTATCACGCGCCGGCGGCGGGACACGCCGATAGCTACGCGCTTGATGTCCTTTCGCAAATTCTCTCCGGCGGCGAGTCATCGCGTGCTTACCAACGCCTGGTTTACAAAGAGCAAATGGCGCTGGCGGCCGGCGGGCAGTATCAATCGATGGAGCAGTCGGGGATCTTCTTCGCCTACGGTTTTATGCAGCCGGGCAAGACGACCGCCGACGGCGAGAAAGCGCTCTACGAAGAAATCGAGAAGATGCAGACCGAGCCGGTGTCCGCTGAGGAATTGCAGAAGGCGAAAAACCTGCTCGAGTCGCAGTTCTATATGGGCATTCAATCGAACGATTCCAAGGCGTTGCAGTTGGCCTCAACGCAAGTGACGATGGGCGATTATCGCGAGTTGTTCAACCAGGCGGAAAAGTACAATGCCGTGACGGCGGAAGACGTCATGCGCGTCGCCAAGCAGTATCTGACGCCAAAAAATCGCACGGTCATCACGGTCATTCAAGAGCAGGCGCAGTCGGCCGGCTTGATGGGCATGTAGGGAGGGAGTCGAACAATGACAAAACGCAATTTCGTTTTCGTTCTGGGGCTGATATTCATCATTGCGGGGACGTCCCTGCACGCGGCTATTCAAATGCCGCCGATGACCGAGCGCACGCTCGGAAACGGGCTTAAGGTGATCGTGGTGGAAAATCACGAGCAGCCGGTGGTTTCAATGAATTTGTTGATTCGTTCGGGCACGGCGATGGACGGTCTCGGCAAGGCGGGTTTGGCGAATATGACTGCCGGATTATTGCGCAAGGGCACGGCGACCCGCGACGCGACCAAGATTTCCCAAGAAATTGACTTCGTCGGCGGAAGCATCGGCGCTTCGTCGGAGAAGGATGCCACCAACGTGACGTGCTCGGTTCTAACGAAACATTTCGACGTTGGACTCGATTTGCTCGCCGATATAGTGCTCAATCCGTCGTTTCCCGAAGCGGAGATCGAGCGGCTGCGCAAACAGACGATGGCTGGATTAATGGCGCAGAAGGACGACCCGAACGCAATATCCGATCAGCAGTATGCGGCCTATTTGTTCGGCGAACATCCCTATGCCCAACCGGCGAGTGGCACGATTGAGTCGGTCAGCGGGCTGGAGCGGGACGATATCGCCGGCTACTGGAGCCGCAATTTCCTGCCGAACAACGCCGTCCTTTTCGTTGCCGGCGACGTCACTGCCGATGCCGTGCTCGCTAAAATCGAGGGCAAATTCGGCGGCTGGAAACGCGGTGAGTTGCCGCAGACCAATTTCCCGCCGGCGAATCCGGTGAAGGGCAATCGGGTCGTCTTGATCAACAAGTCGGACGCGACCAATGCCAATATCAACATGGGCCATCTCGGCATCGACCGCTACAACCCGGATATCTACGCGGTGCGGACGATGAACTACATTCTGGGCGGCGGGGGATTCCGGTCGCGCCTGATGACCGACATTCGCGACAAACGCGGTCTGACCTACGGCATTAACTCACAGTACAGCTTCGACCGCTATCCGGGCGCTTTCACCGTTTCGGTCGCGACCAACGTCGACTCGGCGGCGCAATCCATCGCCGCCACGATTGAACATCTGCGCCAGATACAGGCCGCGGATGTCACGGCACAGGAATTGTCCGAGACAAAGTCGTTTTACGCCGGTTACCTGCCACGGCAGTTCGAAACGCCGATGCAGGTCGCCTCGCAGCTTTCGGTCGTGGAGTTGTATGGCTTGGAGAAGGACTATTTCAGCAAGTACATCGACTACATGCAAGCTGTGACGCCGCAACAGGTGCGGTTAGCGGCGCAGAAGTACATCAGTCCCGACAATCTGCTGATCGTCGTGGTCGGCAACGCCGAGAAGCTGCGCGACGCGCTCAAACAATTCGGACCGATAACCGAATTGGATCTTTCGGAGATTTAGGCGCGCGCCGTCGCGAACAAAGAAAAGGCAATTGCCGCCGGCAATTGCCTTTTTTTCTTGGGCGATCATTGAATCGCTCTATTCCTCGTCATCCTCGTCGCCGCGCTGCGACTGCATTTGCGGATGCGGCCGCCCGCCGCCGCCGAGGTTGATGTCGTAATTTCGTCGCTGCTTGTTCACCATGATGTGCGCAAGACGCAGGGGCTCGGGCAAGCGATAGCCACGCAGCAAATCGATAATCGTCTTGACCGCTGTCTCGACGTCGATCTTATGGCCGGGCGAAACGTAGAGCGGTTTGACATTCTCACGTGATCGCACGGCGCGGCCCACTTCCTCGTTTCCCAGATAAATCGGCGCAGTGTCGCCGACTTCATTGCCCAAAGGATCGACCTTGCCGATCAGCAGCTTTTTCGCGCAGCCGATGGTCGGCATATCGAGCATGATGCCCATATGCGACGCCATGCCGATGCGGCGCGGGTGATCGATGCCGTGACCGTCGAAGATGAAAACATCGGGCACGAATTTCAGTCGGCTCAGCGCCTTGGTGATCACCGGCCCTTCGCGGAAATAAAACAAGCCGGGGACGAACGGGAAAGTAACTTCCGCCTGCGCGCGGACTTTTTCCAGTAGCTCCATCTCCGGTACTTTCATGATTACCACGGTCGCGAACGCCGTGTTATCCCTTTTTGAATAAGCAACGTCAACGCCCCCTACCAAACGGAATGAGGTCTTTTCGACCTTGATGCTCACGTCCGGCGCGTACTTGTCCTGCAGCCGCTCGGCCTCCCGAACATCATCCGTCCAAGGATGTAGACGATTAAATCTCATCGCGCTCCTTACCTAAATCCTCTCCCATGATACGTGGTCAGACAAGAGAAGGCGCTCGGCAGAATCACCGGGTCTGCGAAAATCACTGCGCCTGCCGCCGCCCCTTGTCGACCCACCGCCATTATATGACAACCTCAACCTGACTTCAAGATCGCATTATGACTTTTCGCAAAAGAGAACCTATTCGCCGCCGAAATGTTCCGCACGGCTGCACTTTGTGTAACCAATTACGGAATTGTCCAAGATCCCGGGCGGTTTAGTTAATGACGTTCACGTGGTTGACTTAGCAGGCGCAATTTGCCAATTTCGCTAAATGATAGCGGCTGCGGATTTCCTTAGAGACGTTTTTGAGTGGGATATCGGCAATTGGTCGCGGGCACTACCGCTCTGGGAGGAAGTTCTGCCGGCGGATGCCCACGGCGCGCCGGCTCTCGAGCTCGGCGGCCGCGGCGGCGGGCTTTCCTTGCTGCTCGCAGCGCGAAATTTCCGCGTGACGTGCAGCGATCTGGAGAACCCCGAAGCGCGCTGTCTGGACAAGCATCGGCGCTGGAAGTACAGCGATCGCATAGCTTACGCCGAGGCCAGCGCGCTGGCTCTGCCGTTTGCCGACGCCGCTTTCGCCGCCGTCGCCTTCAAGTCGATTCTTGGCGCCATCGGACGAAACAACAGACCGCAAGACCAGAAGCAGGCACTGCAGGAGATTCACCGCGTCCTCAGACCCGGTGGAGCTCTGCTTTTTGCAGAGAATCTGCGCGCTACGCCGGTTCACGCAGCCTTGCGGCGCCGTTTCGTCAAATGGGGCGATTCGTGGCGCTACCTCGAATTCAGTGAACTCGGCGCCCTGCTTTCGCAGTTCGACCGGATCAAGCTGAATAGCTGCGGATTTTTCGGCAATCTCGGCCGCAGCGAAACTCAGCGCCGCAACCTGGCCGTCATTGACCGCCTCGGCGACCGCCTCCTGCCGTCGAGTTGGAAGTATATTGGGTATGGTTACGCCGTGAAATAATGGCCTTCCGGCCCAATTGAGATAATCCGCCCACAAGAAGACCATCGCCCACGAACTGACGTGGCGTGACCTGTAACCACTCTGACCGATCTGGACGGGGTAAGGACCCGTGATTCTGGTGGCCGAATGTCAGGATCGAGCGGGACGAACTTTGAGTGTCGCTATCAAGATGCCACCAAGGATCAGTGCGCCGCCGGCGATCATCATGGGCGTAAATCGCTCGGCGAGAAACAGATAGCCCAACGCCGCCGCCACCAGCGGTTCGAGAAAAGTCATCAGCGACAAGAATACGGCGGTAGTGCGTTTCAGAAGATAGTACCAGCCGATGAAGGCCAGACCGGTACCGAATATCGCGAGGTAGCCGATCGACAGCCAACCACCGACGGTGAAATCCAGATCAATGGGGCGTTCCATGACCAGCATGGCAGGCAAAAGCAGCGCCAGACCGGGTGGGATTTGCAGGATCGAGAGACGCACCGCATCGATTTGATCCAGATCGCGCTTGATCAGGACAGTTGCCAGCGAACAAGCCGCGGAACTGAGGATCAGGAAGAGCATGCCCAGCACCGATTGATCGAGGGTCAGGTCCTGCGCAAACAAGAGCGCCGTGCCCAAAAATCCGATGAGCATGCCGATGATCGTTCGCGGAATGAGTTTTTCGTTGGGCAGGAGGTAATGCGCGAAGATTGCCGTAAAGAAAGGCATCGTGGCGAAGAGCACCGCCGCTAAGGAGGAGCTAATCCACTGTTGGCCGAGATAGATGAAAAAGAAGTTGAGGCCGTACATCAGAAAGCCGGCCACAAAGACCTTGCGGCGGATCCCCTCAACTTGAGGCAGGCAATAACGCCACAGTCGCACGGCTACCGCGAACACGATAAAGGCCAGAGCGAACCGCACGACGGCGCTGGTAAACGGGGGAATGGTCTCCAAACCGATCTTGACGGCGAGCCAAGTCGACCCGAAGAGCAGCAGAGTGCCGATGTAGATCAGAATCAGCATCGCAGCTTCTGAGGCCGATTAGAATTGGCCGGAGGCGACTTGCCGGGCGGTTTGATCGAGGGGGTTGTAGATCAAGTATTCGCGCGAAATCCGCACGGCGTCCTGACGGCGACCGTTCTGCAAGTAAATGCTCATCAAAGTCCGGTAGGTGACCTGCGAAACGGGATTGATGCGGTACGCGCGTTCGCTGACCGCGATCGCCTCGGCGCCACGCCCAAGATACATCAATGCGAGCGCCTTGAATTGGTAGTAAAAGATGTTCTCGGGATTAAAGGCAATGAGTTTGTCGATCGTCAGAAAATACTCGTTAAACAACGCATCACGATCCACAGTCGAGAGATTGCGGGTCGAAGCGATGCGAGCGTAGGTTTGCCAGAATTCGGGAAACTGGTTTTGGACGTGATCGGTCAAAGTCGCGCTCCGGTTGGCGAGCGGCGAGCGATCCAGATAATCGAGAAACTCGTTGGCGGTCTGCGCATGGTCGAGGATCAGCGTCGTCGCCACTTCTTCGCGAAAGGCCTCCGGGTTATTTAGGTTGGTCGCGCGATAGACGTTTTGGAACAGATCGAGGCTGTTCTGCAGGTCCCAGCCGCCGTCCGTCCGCTCGGAAACGACTTCATAAAGCAGTCCGCGACGCCGACTGTGCTCGGCCAGCGGATACTTCACTTGTGCCGGCAGCACGCCGGAAAAGACGATTGGATACTTCCATTGATTGGCGAGAATGATGTGCTCGACCATTTGGTCGGCGACAGTAACCAGTTGCCGCGTTTGCGCATCCTGATAGGGGATCAGATAGCGTTCGACATTTCCACGCAGCGGATCGACGAACGGCCGGAGCGGCTTGTTGATTGTCGGACTTTCCCAGATGAGCTGCTCGTCGGTGAGGGTAATCGGAACGCCGAGTTCGTGCTTGAGCTGAAGTTGATACCAATCGGTTTGGATCAATGACAGATTCGCGATCTTGACATCACGGCGGATGCCGTAAACCTCCTGTAAACACCAGAGCGGGAAAGTGTCGTTGTCGCCGCTGGTGAAGAGAATCGCGTCCGGCGGGCAAGACATGAGAATATTGTACGCGTAGTCGTAGGCCACGTAATGCAGAGAACGATTGTTGATATCGAAGTTCGCGCTCACGGCCGCCGCGGGAAAAATCAATGTGGCCATTCCGAGACCGGCGGCGGTCGCCAGGTTTTGCAGTTCGCGACGACGGCGCAGCAGTTGATCGAGAACGACAAACAATCCGAGGCCGATCAGGAGACCAAAGGTCTGGAAACCCTGGGTGAAGAAGTAGTCGCGGTCGCGGACCTCCAGTCGGTCAAAGCCGGTCATCATATTGGTGTGCGAGCCGTCGGCGAAATTCATGTAAAGTACGAGGCCGATCGTGCCGGAGAACAGCACCGCGGCGAAAAAGAGCCCCGCTCGCCATTTCCATTTGACCAGCGCAACGATGCCGATCATCGCGAGCACGAACGGAACGACGAACCAGACGCCGCCGAGGCCGAATTGGTCCATCAGGAACCCGCCGAAACCGATGCGCGGGAAATCGCCAAGCTGGTTCTCCCACGATGCCCGGCGCTTGAACATCTTTTCAAACATCGACTCTTGACCGTACTGCTTGCGCCCCAGATAGGCATAGAATCGTTCCCAGGAGGCCGGCGCGTTTTGATTGATGCGCGGTTTTTCGGCGGCGCGAATCGGAATATAGCCATGCGCCGAAAAACCGATTATGGCGACGGCCGCGAGTCCGAGGCTGAGCGCCCATCCGGTCGAGCGTTCCTTCAGCGTCATGATCAACGACAGCGCGCCCCAGGCCGGGACGATCCAGAGGAACCAGCTTACGTTAACCGAGACGGTGAACAGAATGATTCCCGACACCCACCAACGCCAGTCGCGGCGCAATTTCTCGTCGACAAGGATGACGAACAGGAAGATCACCGGCATCGCCAAGAAAGTCGTCATATGGACCGCTACAGATAGCACGCCGAGATAGGCCATGAGCAGGAGATACTTGACGCCACTGCCGCTGTCGCGATTGTCATACCATTTGAGGGCCAGCCAGAGCAGCGCGAAGTAGATCAACATCGCCAGCGAGTAGACTTCCGCTTCGACCGAGTTCGACCAACCCGTGCGCCCGAATGACAGAAGCAGCGCGCCGGAAGTGGCACAGGCGAACATGAGAATCTCGCGCCAGCGTTCGCCGACGGTCTGCGGGATAAAGCGCATCAGGCGGACCAAAACCGCATATCCGAAGGTTGCCGCCACCGCGCCGGAAAAGACGGAGAGCAAATTGACACGATGTGAGATGTCCGTCGCAATGGGGAGGATCGAAAAAATCCGTCCGATAAGAAGGAACAGCGGATTGCCCGGTGGGTGCGCAATGCCCAGCGTGTAGGCGCATGCGATGTATTCGCCACAGTCCCACAGAGGGATTGTGCGTTGCACGGTGAGCAAATAGACGAACAGCGTCGCAAAGAAAGTAAACGCGCCAAAACCAAGGTAGGCGTAATCGCGGGTTCTATTTTGAAACAGTGAGATAATCCGGCTCCGTCAATCGTTTTGGCAATCAGTCGATAAATATATCAGAAAATCGCTCGCTCACAACTGATTTGGGAGGGAACATGCTCACCTGGTGTTTTTTGCTGTTCACGCTCGGTATCGCGGCATTCCTCGATACGATCTATAACTACGGCAACATTTTTCGTCAGGTCAACTCGGTGCTGTTCATGCTGATTTCGCTGGGCTTGCTCGTGCGGACGACGACCAAGATGAAGCTGCGGACGATCGAGGGCTATCAGGCCAAGATTGGCCAACTCGAACGCGAGTTGACCGAGGTCAAATCGCGCACCAAGCAGCCGGTTTAGCCAAGCGGTATCGGGCGGCTACGATTTCGGTTTGTCCGGGCGGGCGCAAAGGGTCTTTTCCGTCTGCTGTAGTTTGCGCCGGGCGTCATCAACGTTGAGGCTGCCGGGGTGATTCAGCACAACTTGCTGGTACATCGCGCGCGCCTGCTCGCAGTTGCGCAAACGTCCGGCGTAAATATCGCCCTGGCGCTCGAGCGCGATCGGCGCGTAGAAACCATCCGGAATCTGGACGACCAGGGAGTCGTACTGCGCGAGGGCTTCGCTATACTGCTTCTGTTCTTCGTAGATTTCCCCTGAGTTCAGCCAAGCCAATTCGGGCAAAATCGCGGATTGGCGCGTTTTGAGTTTGGCGAGCGCCGCCAGTGCGACGTTGAAATCAAAGCGGAACTTCGCATAAACGGCATCCGAGTAAACGCGCAAGGTCGCTTCATCCATTCCCGAATACTCGCTGATCAACATGATGCGGCGCAGACAGTCGTTGACGAACTTGCTCTTGGGGTGCGCATTCATGGCTTTCGAATAAGCTTCGCGCGCCGCCGAGTAATTTCCGAGAAAGAACTGCAACTCGGCCATCTTAAACAAACGTTCCTCTTGCGATTGTTGCGGCAGCGCCGCCGGGTTGATGTTTGCATACAAGGTGTCGGCCTTCCCGGGATTTCCGAGCGCGAGTTCTGCGTCGGCGATCAACATCTGGCCGACACCGGCCAGCGGGAGACGCGGAAACTTCTCGATGAACTTCGTCAGCGTCACAATGGCCAGGGTCGGATCGTGCAAACCATGAAGCTGGATATTTCCCAGCGCGAACATCGCTTCGGCTTTGTCGCGTTCATTCGGTGAAGTCGTGATGATCTCATCGAAAAACTGTGCCGCTTCGTCGAACTTCCCCATCATGGCGTGACTATCGGCGAGCAGTATCAAGGATTGGACGTAGTGCGGCGAAGCGCTCGGAATCGCCGCGCAAGCGCGGTGGATCATCGCCTCGTCCCCGCGATCACGCGCCGCGCGCGCAAAGTGCAAGAGCAAACGGCCCTGCGCGTTGGCCAGCGAATCCGCAGCACGAAAGCGTTGGAAGGCCGGTTCGAGCTGACCTTGCGCCACGAGGTAATCACCGTAGAAGCGCTGGGCATCGGGACTGGACGCGCTCAGCCGCGCCATTTCCGCGAGCGCCTTGCCCAAACCGGTGTCGTAGTCTTCCTGAACATCGAGGCGAATCAGGTTCGCCATGCGGCCGGAGATGAAAACTTCCTGCGTCGAATCGGCTTGAATTTCACCGAGGTACTCGCGCGCGGCGTCGCCGTAATTGCGCAACACTTCGTAGAGTTGCGCCAATTTGCGTGAAAAGGCGCGCGGCTGCCTGAGATTCGTCCGCGACTCCTGCAGGAATTTCACGGCATCGCCGTAGAACCCGTTGGTCATCAAGACGTCGGCGGCCATTTCGTAGGTGCGCAGGTTTTCTCTGTCGGCGGCGACGACTTGCGCGAGCTGCCTGCGGCCTTCGTCTTCCAGGCCAAGGCGAAACTGCAGGCCGGCTATCTCCAGTTTGAGCGCGGTGCGTTGCCCGGGATCTTTGCTTCGCGCCCAGAAGCGCTCGAGCAGCACGCGGGCGGAATCGAAGTCCTTATTGCAGATGTAAGCGTTCTTAAGGCTGACGGTGATGCGGTCGTTATCGGGGTTGGCGTCGTACTGCTCGCGGAGAACATTAATCGCGTCGGCGCAGCGGCCGGCATAGAGCATCTGCTCGCCGGAGCGAATGAGATTTTCGTTTACCGGTTGTGGTGGTGGCGCTGCGGCGACGACCGAAGCCATGAGCGCGACGGCGAGCAGAGCCGGAACGCAGCCGGAAAGCGCGCTGATGATCCTTGCGGGCGCAGAGAGTATTCGCATCATTTCTGCGGGGGCGCGCCGGAATTCACGGAGCGGAAGTACTCTTTAATGAGTTCCTCGTACTCCGGCGGATAGCCTTCGTTCATGAACTTTTGCAATCGATCCTGAAAATTCTGCTTCGACGCCGCTTCGAACTGCAACTGCTCCGGCGAGGCGCGCTGGATATCGCGGCCGACTTCGGCTTTGCGCTCTTCGGAAAAATCCTGCCGTTCAAGCGAGCGTTGGAAGTCGAGCATCCGCTGATATATCTTGTGCTGCCGCTCGAACGTCTGCTCGCCGACATTGCCGCCTTCGAGATCCTCGATCACTTTCTGCGTCTCTTTGGCCAGCTCGTCGAGGCGTCCCAAAATTTCTTTGCGGTTGCCCTGCTCGCGCTGCAAGTCCTGCAGGCTTTTCTGCACAGCGCCTTGCTGGGCGGCGAGGCGGCCAAGCTCACCCTGCTTTGGATTGGCCTGGCCGGGCTTGTCGCACATTCCCTTGGTCTGGTTATTGAGCTGCTTTTGCTGCTGCGAGAGCTTGTTCATCTTCTTGAACATGTTCTCGTTGTTGCAACTGCCGCTGTTGCACATCGATTGATTCTGCATCGATTGCATCATCTGATTCGCGGCTTGGTTCAACGAGAACATGGCGTCCTTTTGCGAACGCATCGCGTTGGCGCCGTCGCGGCTCAGCAAGTGTTCGGTCGACTGATTCATGCACTGCTGGGCGGTGCGCATCAACTCATCGACCTGCTTGTTGAGGAACGGCGACTGCTTGCCGATCTCCTTCAACTTCTCGTCGAGCGACTTCATCGTGCGTTGGAGCGCTTGCTGTTCGGCGGCCAGTTGCTGGAGTTCGAGCGATGACGGGTCGGACTGTTCGGCGCGGTCGTAGACGTCTTCTTGCTTCTCCGACATGTACAGCATGTCGTTGGCGGCTTCGCGCATCTTCTCCGCCGACATCTGGCCTTGACTTTGATTAAACGAGTCCTTCTGCTGCTGCATATTCTGCTGCATCTTCTTGAGACTCTCGAGCGCCTGTTCGCCCGACTTCTGCGCCGGCTGTTTCTGCTGCTGCTTCATTTGCTCGGTCATTTGCTGCATTTCTTCGCCGGCGTCGGACTTGCGGCTTTCGTCCATAAAGGCCTGCGCGTCCGGCTGCTTGTCAAGATTCAGATCCTTGAGCATTTGCTCGAGTTCGTCGGCGTCTTTCTTGAGCTGGTCGAACTGCTCCTTGTTGGCCTGCTCTTGCGGCGCCATTTTCGGCAGTTGGTCGGATGATGCCTGCTCGGTCTGCTGGTTCACCCGCTCCTGATTTTCGATTAGCTCGGCCAGGCGGCGCATCATGTTTTCCATCTTCTGTTGTGCCTGCAGGAACTTCATCAATGCGATCTGGCGGTCGAGCAATTCCTTCAGTTCTTCCTGTGAAAGCTGCATCTCTTCGGCGGCCTTCTGCATTTCTTCCGGCGACATTTTTTCGAGCGCTTCCTGCATCTTGCGCATCGCCTCTTTCATCTCCGGCGTGGCGACTTCGTCGAACAGCTTCTTGAGTTCTTGCAGCTTCTGCAGGATTTCGAGCGAGGTCATGTCGTTTTTGCGCATTTGTTCTTCCATCTGCTCGAGCCGATTTTTGATCTGCTCCATTTGGTCGAACATCTGCTGCTGCGATTGGATCGACTTTTGGATTTGCTGTTTTTTCTCCCAGTCCATTTGCTGGTTGGACAGCAGTTCTTCCTGAAGCTTCTGCGTGTTCTCGAGCAATTCCTCCTGCGTTTCACGGAGTTTCTCGAGGTCGGCAATCTGCGATTCGCCTTCATCTTCAAGGTAGGCGAACTGCTCGTCAATCGAAGGGAGACGCGCCACCAGAAGCTGCGACATCGCCTTTTTCGGACCGGTGACAGCGTCGTTGTCGTAAACCTCGAAGTAGTACTCGACAAATCCGCCCGGTTCGAGACCGATATCGGAGAGGTCCCACGGATAGCGCACTTCGAGGTTCTTACCCGCCGACTGTCCGAGCGGTACCGGGAGCGACTGTGCGAACGACTCGCCGCGCGGGCTGTAGATGCGATAGTGCAATTTAAGCGAAGAAAATCCGAAATCGTCGAACAGTTTCACGCCGAGATCGAGCGCCATGTCGTCGCCGAGATTCACCGGTACTCCGGGTGCGAATAGGTCGGCTTCCGGGAAAGCGTCGGCGATCGCCGCGATGCGGTACTCGATCGGATCGGGATTGACGTTGCCCAAATCGTCGCTGATCGCGATGTGATAGCTGCCCTCTTCCATGACGCGGATTTCGCCGTTGAGACGATGGCTGCTGATGTCGAGTGGCGATTGCTTGCCGTCTTTCATCACCAATTCCGCCGTTTGCGGGGGCTTGTTGGCGGTCGCCTCGACTTTGACCAGCGTGCCTTTGATCGCCGAGATATTGCCGTCGTTTTCGTCGATGACGAGCGGCTGCAGACCGGTGTACTTGGGATAAATGTAGCTCAGTTTGATGTCAATAATTCGCGGCTTGTCGACGGCTTCGATCTTGTAGGTCTCAGACTCGATCTCTCCGGCGCTCACCCAATATTCAAACGAGCGGCGGACTTCGCGAAATTCGAACGCCAGGATCGTGCTGTCGTCACCGGCTAACTTACCGGCGATCCCGGAGGCGACACCGCGGGCGACGCGTTGCTTTTCGAGCGCTTCCGTCTTGACCGGGCCGTCTTCATAACGCCAGTGCAGGCGCGCGTCGGGCGGCATGTTCCGGCCAACGAGAATGGCCTCGATCGTGATCGGCGAAAACTTGGCGATTTCGGCGTCCTTCGGATTTACGTCGAGCCGGTAGCCGAGATCACGCGGCACCTCTATGGTCGGATTAGCGAAAAGATAGAGCGTATTGTTGAACGGGCCGGGGAATATAAAGCCCAACATGATGACGGCGAAGGCGGAGATCCCGAGCCAGCGCAGCGAACGCTTGAGAAAGCTCTGGTCGACCGACTTCTTGAAATCGAACTCGCGACACATCTCTTCCGACTGCATCATGACGGCGCGAATCATGTCCGCAGAGAATCCTTCCGGGTTTTGCTGCAAATTGCGCTCAAGCTGCAACGACGCGATGAGTCGATCTTGTAGTTGCGGGTACTTCGTTTCGACCTGCAACGCGACGGCTTCGGTCGAAGGTTTCTTGACGAATCGCCAAATGATCGCCGCACCGAGAATCCCCACGAGAAGCAGCGCCGCCAGCGAGACGAAAATCATGCGGAATGTCGTGGACAGGTAGAAGACGGCATTAAACGCAAACGCCAGAACGAACAGCGCCGATAACGCAATGAGCAACAGGCTCAGGCCGTTGATGGTGTGGCCGAACAGCATGAAGTTGCGCAGCCGATTCAGGCGGGTCGTGAGATACTGGAGCGATTCCGCGGGGTTCATGTGAAGTGCCTCTGTCTATCGGAAGTTAACAGTGATTCTAATTAGTTAAAGCCCAGACCAGTATATTGGTTCCCATCTGCAATGCCTGCGTGCGCTTTTCTTCGGGATCGTTGTGCACGCGCGGATCTTCCCAGCCGTCGCCGATATCGGATTCATAAGCGAACAAAACCACCAGCCGCTCGCCGATGAACCAGCCGAACGCCTGCGCGGGCTTTTCGTCATGCTTATGAATCTTCGGCAGACCATTGGTGAACTTGTAGTAACAACTAAAGATCCCGTGATTAAACGGCAGCTCGCGCGGCTCCTGATCCGGAAAGAGCTTCTTCATCTCGCGGAAAAAGGCTTTGCGCATCCCGTACGAATCGTTGGCGAACAAGAATCCACCGGACTCCAGATAGTTCTTGAGTATCGTCAAGTCTTCGCTGCGGAGATTAACATTACCATGACCGGTCATGTAGAGAAACGGGTAGTTGAACAGGCCGTTATCGGTCAACTCCACACGGGCTTCTTGTTGCGCCATCGGAATCGACGTGTTCGACTGCACGAACTTGATCAGGTTTGGCAGCGCCGATGATCCCCAGTACCAATCGCCGCCACCGGGATACTTGAGGCGAGCAACGGCGACGTTGTTGGTCAATTCCGCGGACCAGCCGGCGGACGAGATTGACGCCGCGAAAAAGGACAGGAGAAGTAGACGCTTCATAGGCTATTGTTTATACGCACGGGTACAGTGATTGGTTCACAAGTCGTTGTCGGATTGCGGTTAGCGCCTCGGCGAATTTCGCCTGCAACTACTACGCCTCAGCGAAATTGGCTTCCAAGTTCTCTCAAGTCACTTGACAAGTGATCCAATTGCGTATAATATATGAGCAAATGCTCAGGTGTCAATATGATCGATAGTAGGGATGAAGACATTTGTCACGTAAGATTCGTTAACCAAGACGTTGTGTCGAATCTCCGTAAGTCGTTGAAAGGGAACGACACAATTGACCGATTAGCGGAGATTTTCACCGTTCTTTCTGACCCCACGCGATTGAAAATCTGCATCTTTCTCTCGCAAGCCGAATTGTGCGTTTGTGACCTTGCGGCCATGCTCGGGATCACCGAGTCGGCGGTTTCGCATCAACTTCGGTTGTTGCGCTCGCTGCGACTGGTCCGCTACCGTCGCGAAGGAAAGATGGCGTTCTACTCGCTCGATGATGCCCACGTTACGGCGCTAATCGATCAGGGAATGGAACACTCAGACGAGCGAGGTCGCTGAACATGCCGCTGGTGCGCGCTGAAGCGCGAACTACCCACGTCGACTGCCCCAATTGCGCGAAGACCGCGGAGCAGGAAATCGCCAAACTCGAGGGCGTCACCAGTGCGCGTGTCGATCTGCTCGGCGACCGCCTCTACTTCACTTTCGATTCCGAGACCGCGAATGAGGCCGAACTCCGCCGGCGCATCGAGAAGCTGGGGCACTTCCGCCTCATCGATGATCGCGATCCTCCCAAGTCGCGATTGCCGTTTTCGCGCAGTTTAGGTTGGGCACTATTGATCGGCGCGCTGATTTACGCCGTCGGCGCGATGTTACAGTTCGGATTCGATCAGGCCATTGCCGGAAAGGTGGTCTTCTCCGCCGCGACAATCGTTGCCGGCTGGGACATTCTCAGGCGAGCATTGGTTGCGCTGCGGCACCGGCGGCTCGACATCAATGCGTTGATGTCGCTGGCAATCGGCGGCGCGATCGCGCTGGGAGACCTGCATGAGGCGGTTGTCGTGGTCTTGTTATTCAGCCTTGCCAACTTGTTGGAGTCTTACTCGCTCTGGCGACTGTCGCGCAACCTGGCGGACTTGCACGATTTCACCAGCGCGACGGCGCTGGTTAAACGCGGCGACAAAATTGAGAGCATCGATCCGGCTCTCCTGATTCCCGGCGATATCGTGATCTTGCGCGAGGGCATGAAAGTGCCCGCCGACGGCGTGATCAGCCATGGGAAGTCATTCGTCGATTTTTCCAGCCTGACCGGTGAGTCGCAACCGCGGGCGCTGGGAATGGGTGATGAGGGCTACGCCGGCGCGGTCAATATCGACGGCTATCTGGAGCTCCGCGTGACCGCGACGGTCGAGAATTCGCGGATCGGCAAGATTTTTCAGCAAGTGACGGAGGCGTCCGCCCGCAAGGCGCGGATCGAGCAGTTCGTCGATCGATTTGCGCGTGCATACACGCCGATCGTCGTTGGATTGGCGGCTGCCATAGCCGTCTTGCCGCCGCTGTTGTTCCAAGCGTCGTTCGCCGACTGGATTTACAAAGCCTTGGTGTTTCTCGTTATCTCGTGCCCGTGCGCGCTGGTAATTTCAACGCCGGTGGCAGTGACGACCGCGCTAGCGGCGGCATCGCGCATGAAAGCGGTGGTCAAAGGCGGCGACACGCTCGAGCAGTTGGCGCGGATCGACACGGTGGCATTCGACAAAACCGGCACTCTGACAACGGGCAATCTTTCGTTGGCCGATATCAAAGCACAGCCACCGCTGACAGTTGGCGATGCGCTGACGCTGGCTGCCGCTTTGGAACAGGTGTCGCAGCATCCGATTGCGCGCGCCGTCATGCAGGCGGCCGGCGCTCAGAAACTGTCAATGCCGCCTGTTGTGGACATCCGCGCAATTCCCGGAGTTGGTGTCGAAGGCCGGATTGACGGCAAACTCTATCAGCTTCGCGCCACATCCGTCACTGATGCTTCGTCGGCGAATGGTCACCGCGTCAGCCTGCATTGCGAACAAGAGGCGATAGCGGAGTTCAGTTTCCGTGACGAGTTGCGACCGGAAACGCAAGCGGTTATCCAGTCGCTGCGCGACAGCGGTATCACGCGAATCGGCATTCTCTCCGGTGATTCCGCGGCCAATACCAAAGCCATAGCCGATACGCTTGCGGTTGACTTTGCCCGCGGCGCGTTGTTGCCGAATCACAAGTACGATGCCATCGACGGGCTGGGGCACCGGACCGCGATGGTCGGCGACGGCATCAACGACATCGTGGCGCTGGCCGGCGCGCCGGTTTCGATTTCGCTGGCGCGATTCGGCAGCGATATTCCGGCGCAGCATTCCGATATCTTGTTGTTCGGCGATTCGCTCACATCGCTTCCCGAGTTGCTCCGGCTGGGCAATCGCACCCTGAAAGTTATCAAACTGAACATCGCCTTTGCGTTCGCGGTCAAATTATTCTTCCTGATCCTCGCCGCTCTCGGCTATGCCAATATCTGGATGGCCGTGATCGCCGATATGGGCGCATCGCTGGCGGTGATTTTCAACAGCCTGCGCCTGTTGCGGCTTGCCCGATAACTTGGCGTTTGCTTCCGCAGCGAAAAACATCAATCTTAGATAGCGATGAAATGGAAACCGATCTTCTGGCTCAGCGGCCTGATCGTTGGGCTGCTGCTTCTCGCTTTGCTGGCCATCAAGATTCTGATTTCGCCGGAGCGGATCGCTGCAGCGATCGTGCCGCGAATCGAAGCGGTATTTGATCGCGAGGTCACGGTTGGCGACGCCGAGCTGACGCTGCTGCCGCCGGGAGTGCGAATCAGCAATCTCGCGATTGCGAATCGACCGCCGTTTGTGGTTCGGCCGATGGCCCAGGTCGATCACATCGACGCGAACCTGCAACTCTTTCCACTGATGTTTGGCCGGATCAGGATCAAGCAACTCAAGATCGAAGGTTGGGAGATGCTGTTGATCAAAGATTCAACCGGCGCGACCAACTTCGACTTCTTCCGCGCCCAATCAATGCTGCCGGAACATCAAGAGGATGCGCCGGAGCCGCTTTGTCGCCGCTTTCGGCTGAGCGATGGTCGCCTCCTCTACCGCGACGACTCGACGGGAACCCGATTGGTACTGGGTCATGTTCGACTGGACTACGATTTGAAAGGCGAGCGCTTGTCTGAAATCTCCGGCAAAGTGGAGGTTGACTCGGTCTTCTTGTGGTCGGCGGCCGGGAACTATCTCTTGTTCCCGAATGCGGCGTCGATCGATTGGCGCGGCTTTTACTCGACAGCACGCGACTCGCTGGCCTTTCGCCGCTGTGACTGGCGACTTGACAAGTTTGCCGGCCGGCTGGACGGGTCTATCTCACAGATTACCAAGCAGCCGGCGCTCAATCTGCGCTGGCTCTCGGAGCGAACGGAGCTTGCCGATTGCTACGATTCGCGCCTCATTAAGTCGATTCCGCTGCTTAACGGAATGGAGCTGTCGGGCCAGGCGCGG
Source organism: uncultured Ignavibacteria bacterium (assembly GCA_964617645.1). Taxonomy (GTDB): domain Bacteria; phylum Zixibacteria; class MSB-5A5; order CAIYYT01; family CAIYYT01; genus JADJGC01. The sequence goes on along the minus strand of CAZTYE010000002.1, from coordinate 458,773 downwards.
GTTGATGTTTCGTATCTGGGTGTTACGGGCATACCGGCGAGTCGCGACTTGCGCGGCAAGGTCTCGATTTCCGGATTCTCGGGCGCCGACCGCAAGCGGCGAATCGAGCTTAAGGCGCAGCTCCTCGAAGCCAATTTCAACGAGCGCAATCTGTCGGCGTTTGCCGACGGCGCGGCGATTAACTCGGCGCCGACGACATTTCGGATTACGATCGATGATTACAAAAATCCGATATATTCCGGTGAACTCTCGCTCGACTGCGACGCCGTTGTCGCCGCGCGTTTGCTCAACGTCGATCCAAGGCTCGCCGTGTCCGGTCGCATCCAAACCAATCTTTCCGGTTTCCTGAAGACTGCGAACCCCGAGCAAAGCCGCATCTTCGGATCGATCTACTTGGACCGGGTGAGCGTGGCGGACTCTCTCGCCAGCTGGGGTATCGACACGCTTCTGCTCGACGCGCAGTTCACCGGTGATTTGGCGCAAATTGCCCGCGCCGAGATTTCCATCGGCGAGAATCGTGCCCGCGTCGTCGGCAGCATCACTGATTTGCCGCTGCTCTTTGTTCCCGGTGCGACGGCACAGCGACGGCCGTTTTTTGACGGAACTATCAACGCGGAGTTCTTCGATATCGACACTCTGGCAACCTTGGGTGGAGGAAGCGCCGACACTACCGACCTAAACATTGATCAAGAGGGACTGCTCGACCTCAACGGATCACTGCAATTGAGCATCGATGGTGGACGGTTTCAGGGTTTGAGATTTTCGCGGCTACGTAGTCGGCTGACCGCGACCAACCGGATTCTCTATGCCGATTCGCTGCGGGCCGAGATGTTCGACGGCGATATCTTCGGAGAGGTCGTCATCGACATGAACAACGCGCGCGAACCCGATTACGATGTCGAGCTCAAAGGCGAGGAAATTCGTATTGAGAGTTTGCTTCGGGACTTCTCCGGATTTTCGGGTGACCTGAGCGGCGAAGCCAACATGCAACTGTCGTTTACCTGTCGCGGCGCCAGTCGTGCGGCGCTGGCCGGCAGCCTGAATCTCCGCGGCCAGATTGATCTCGACGACGGCAAGTGCGCAGCGTTGCCGCTGAAAACGGCGTTCGAATATGCGACGAAGCTCCAGGCGCTGGACGGAAACAAGGTAGAGGATCTTGTCACGCAGTTTTTGTACGCCGATCAAACGCTGCGATTTTCGATGCTTGAGTTCCAGTCGGACGACTACGAGTATCGAGTTGACGGCACAATTACGCGCGGCGGACTTGTCGACCTCGCGGTCGATCGCAAGCTCTCGAAAGACGACATCAAGATTCTCCAAGATCGTGGCGACTATCGCGCTTGGCTGCGTGACAAGAACCCCAAGAACGCGGTGTTTCGCATCACGGGCCAACATCAACAACCGGAGATTAGAATCGAGTCGCTGCGTTAGCGCGGCGACTTGAGCCGCGCGTAATATTGCCGATTTAGTAAACATATGGCTTGGGAAGATATCCGCGCAATCTACCGCAATGATCCCGCCGCTCGCGGGCTGGAGCCGCTCCTCTATTCCGGACTGCACTCGATTCTGATCCACCGCGTCGCGCACCGTTTTTACCGCTGGGGCTGGCGTTTCGTCGCGCGCTTGATTTCGCAGACCGGCCGATTTCTCACGGGCATCGAGATTCATCCGGGCGCCTCGATCGGCAAAGGACTGTTTATCGACCACGGCATGGGGCTGGTGATCGGCGAGACAACGGAAATCGGCGAGAATTGCGTGCTGTTTCACGGCGTCACGCTGGGCGGCACCGGCAAGCACACCGGCAAACGTCATCCGACCCTCGGAAACAACGTCTTCGTCGGCACCGGCGCCGTGATACTTGGCCCGGTGAAGATTGGCAATGACGTGAGGATCGGCGCAAACTCGTTTATATACATGTGCGATGTGCCTGACGGCGGCACCGTTGTCGGTTCACCGGCGCGACTGGTCCGGCTTCATGGCCAGATCGTCGATCAGGCGCTCCCGAAAACTCAACATCCTGTCGATTGATCCCAGTAACCCAGAAAAAATCGGGCGTTCACGAAATCCGTGAACGCCCATTGCGCGCTGTATTGAACAGCGCCGGTGTGTCCAGAGCGGACTATTTCATCAGCACCATCTTGCGGGTCTGGGTGAAGCTACCTGCCTGCATGCGATAGAGGTAGATTCCGGAAGCAACCGAGGCGCCCGCCTCGTCGCGGCCATCCCACACCACATTGTGCTCGCCGGCCGGCTGAACTTGATCGATCAGCGTCCGCACCGTCTGACCCATGATGTTAACCACGACCACTTGCACGTTACTGATCTCGGGCAGGAAGTATTTAATCGTGGTCGTCGGGTTGAATGGATTGGGGTAGTTCTGACCCAAATCGTATCCGGTAGGAAGCGGTTGGTTGACCGCGACCGGCGCTTCGATCAACTCAGATTCACCACCGACGGGAATCGTCAGAGACGCGCTGGTGGCGACGCAGAAGTTGTCGAAATTGCTGTTGGCGCGGTTAAAGCCGATGCCGACAAGACCGCTCGGAGCGGAACCAAAGTTGTATGAGCCGAGCGTGACACCGTCGACTTTGAGCGTTGTCATGCCGGAGTTGTTGACGATGACTTCGACGTTGTACCACTGGGCCGTGTTGACCGTCGTGTTGAAAGTCGCGCGCACGGTATTCGTGCCCGAAACCCGCTCGACAATCTGCCAACGGTTATTAACGTCGTCGCCAACGATGAACCGATAGTTCGAGGTATTCACGAAATTGAACAACACGCGGGCATTGCGTTGGGTGCGCCCCGAATTCATCCGGACCTGGCAGGTGACCGTCGGGTTCGTGAAGCTGCCGAACGGCGAAGTCCGGCGCGCATCGTTGGTATTTGAATTGCCGGTGACAATACCGCCGGATACCGTCCAAGTACCGAGCGAATTGCCCCAGTTGGTGATATTGTTGTCGTTGAAGTCGTCGCACTGCTGTGCTGGCGGATCGGAGACCGTGATGTACGCGGTCTTGATTTCCTGATCGCTACCGCAGGAATTGGTTGCGGTCAGAGTCACGGTGTAGGTGCCGGCGGTGTTATACGTGTACTGCGGACTGGTTGCGGTTGAAGTGCCGCCATCACCGAAGTTCCACGAGTAGGTTAGCGGCGCGGTGCCGGTCGACGAGTTCGTGAAGGTTACGGTCAGCGGCCGGGTGCCGGAGGTTGGCGCGCCGGAGAAGTTCGCAACCGGCGCGGTGCAGCCGCCGGAATTCACGGCGTTGTAGGCATTCACGCGTCCGGCGCCAAGTTTGCCGGCATAGGTGGAATTGCACGACAAGCCGTCAATCGGATCGGCAGTCGCAAAGAGGCGATCACGGACTTGCGTGCCGGTCCAGGACGGGTTGTGCGACCAGATTAACGCCGCGACCGAGGCCGCAATCGGCGTCGCCATCGAAGTGCCGTCGAGCGTGGCGACGTAATCATTGGCGGCATCGGCATGGTTGTGGTACGAACTCAGGATCGCCGTGCCCGGAGCGGAGATGTCGACCCAGGTGCCGTAGCTGGAGAAGCTCGACTTGCAGTCGTTCTGATCCGTCGCCGCTACCGTAATGATATCGGTGCGAGCCGTCATGTAGTCGGAAGTTTGATTGTTGGCGTTGCCCGCCGCCTTGAAGATGATACCGCCGGCGTTCAGAAAGTAATTGATCGCGGCATCGATACCGCCGGAGTTTGAGGCGCCCCAAGAGCAGGATGCGATTCTTGCGCCCTTGTTGGCGGCATAGTAAAACGCCGAGGCAGCAAAGTCCATCCGGACATAACCGGCTTCCTGGCCAAGATAGGACTGAGACCAGCCGATTCTCAGCGCCATAACCTTGACGCCATTGCCCGTCGGCTGCAACGTGCCGTTGCCCCAGCCACCGGCGACCGCGCAGGAAGCATAGCCGTTATTGTTGATCGCGCCGACGTTGCCGGCGCAGTGAGTGCCATGGCCGTTGAAGTCGCGCGGATCGTTGTCGGCGGTCGAGCAGTCTTCACCGCTCCAGCAACCCGTCAAACCGGTCACGAAATCGTAGCCGACCCAATCATCGACATAGCCGTTGCCGTCGTCATCAACGCCGGCGGTGCCGTTCTTTTCGGCGGTGTTGATCCACATATTGCCGTCGGCGCCGGTCGGGTTGGTCGACGAGGCGTTCGAGCCGCCCAGATCCTTGTGGTAATAACGAACGCCCGAGTCGAGCACGGCAACGATGACGCTGCCGGAACCGGTCTGGATATCCCAGGCTTCCGGCGCGTCGACATCCCGGTCGTTGGCGGCTTGATTCAGATGCCACTGTTCCGGATCGTAGAAGCCGTCGTTCGGAGTCGCATAAAGGGCGTGAATCCCGATCGGCTCGACCGAGGCAACCATCGGGTCATTGCGATATTCTTCCATGACCGCTTCGAGATCGTGGCCACTTTCAAACTTGACCACGTGGTAGCGCGACAGATCGACAAGCTCACCCTTGATCGTCTGCGGCACGGCGCCGGGGAATTGGGCGCGCAGTTCGGCGACCTCGTATTTCCGCGCCAACGCATCGAGAGCGGCGTTTCCCACCACCACCAAACCAAGCGCGGTGCGAGCCTGAGTGATCTTTCCCATTTCCGGCTTGAATTGCACGACAAATTCGTCCGGGACGTAGCCGACAAAATCCGGTACCGACGCTGGGCTGACATTGGCGACTTTGAGGTCGGCCATTGCCACAGCGGACAATACGACCATCAGGCCGATCACAATCAACAAGGCTTTCTTCATTGAGTCGTTACTCCTCCACAAAATGAAACTTCCCACGAACAATAAAACGTGCTTGGACTACATCGGTGAATAGGTCACCACCTGTTCCTGCGGGCGCTGATTCTATCGCCCTCCGATTCACCTCCTCACATCCGCCAGACGACCTGAGTGACTCGCGGTGAGAGCCGCGCCCAGCCGTGCCGTTAGCAGATCATTCGATCGGTTCGCTCGAGTTGCGAAAAAGAGATTGCTGATGTTGGTCCCGTTTCCGGGTATCTGACTAAATTGGTTGGTGAGAGAATCGACTGTTTTGGTCGAGTGGTCAAGAGTTTTTTTCGGATTTCGCGGTGTCAAACCCGGCGGATCGCGGCCATTTATGCGGCCTTGTGAATTCGGTCGCAATCTCGCTCGCGGCGCATTGCATTGCGGGCAGGATCAGCGTATAAGTTAATATGATGACTTTATCGTTCGTCCGCATTGTTGCCTTGGTCGTGCTGACCCTCTGCGCGTCAGCGTGCTCGCAGAATTCGAAGGGCGTTGATTCGAGTCTGGGCAAGATCAAACTGCCACCGGGCTTCAAGATCGAGGTCTTTGCGGACAATGTCCCCGACGCACGCTCGCTGGCGCTTTCGCCCAGCGGCGTGCTGTTCGTGTCGACTCGCAGCGCGGGCAATGTTTTTGCTGTGATCGATACGAATCGTGACTTCAATGCCGACCGGGTATACACGCTGGCGTCGGATCTGTACATGCCGAACGGCATCGCCTTGCGCGACGGCGCCTTGTATGTTGCCGAAGTCAACCGCGTGCTTCGATTCGATTCTATCGAGACCAGACTGGCGAATCCGCCTACGCCGGTGGTTGTGAATGACGGTTTTCCATCCGAAGCCCATCACGGCTGGAAATTCATCCGCTTCGGCCCGGACGGGAAACTCTACGTCCCGGTCGGCGCTCCGTGCAATGTTTGTGAACGAGAGGACTTGCGCTATTCCTCGATCATGCGGATGAACCCCGACGGCAGCGGCTTGACGGTGTTCGCGCGCGGCGTGCGCAACACCGTGGGTTTCGACTGGCATCCATTGACGAATGAGCTCTGGTTCACCGACAACGGCCGCGATATGCTGGGGGATGACATTCCGCCGGATGAACTGAATCACGCACCGCAGGCAAATATGCATTTCGGATTTCCCTACTGCCACGGTGGGACAATTCTCGATCCGGAATTTGGCGCCGGCAAGAGCTGTTTACAGTACACGCCGCCGGCGCAAAATCTGGGGCCGCACGTCGCGGCGCTGGGCATGCGCTTCTATACCGGCACGATGTTTCCGCCGGAGTACCGCAACCAGATCTTCATCGCCGAGCACGGTTCGTGGAATCGCTCGACGCCGATCGGCTATCGCGTTACGCTGGTGCGCCTTGAAGCCAACAAAGCGAAGTCGTATGAAGTTTTCGCGGAAGGCTGGCTTCAGGGCGCCGAGCGCAGCGGGCGGCCGGTCGACATCGAACAGATGCCGGACGGCTCGCTGTTAGTATCTGATGATTTCGCTGGGAAGATTTATCGGATCAGCTACAAACCGTGACTTAGGCACGTTGAACATGGGTGCCCCACCCCTTGGGACTGTTGAAAAACCGTATTCATGTCATTTTCAGCGCAGCGAAGAATCTGTTTGACCTTGTGCCACAATGCTCACAGACCCTTCGCCTGCGCAGCGGCTCAGGGTGACAGCCTATAGGGCTTTTTCAACAGCCCGCCCTTGGGGTGCGATAGTAAGAGTGGCAATTCTGAAGACACAGATTACGAGGCCGCCAACTTCGGCGCGAAATACTTCCGCTGAAAATAATACGCCAGATTCACCAACGCGATCAATGTGGGCACTTCAACCAATGGCCCAATGACGGTCGCGAACGCGACCCCGGAATTGACGCCGAATACCGCCACCGCGACCGCTATCGCCAACTCGAAATTGTTGCTCGCCGCCGTGAAGGACAGTGTCGCGGTTTTCGAATAGTCCGCACCGATGCGATGCCCCATCCAGAAACTGACCAAGAACATAGTCACGAAATAGATCAAGAGCGGAACAGCGATGCGCAACACATCGAGCGGAATCTGCACGATCGTTTCGCCTTTCAGGCTAAACATGACGACGATCGTAAACAACAGCGCGGTCAAAGTGATCGGGCTGATCCGGGGTATGAACTCACGCTGATACCAGTCGCGGCCTTTGAGCTTGATCAGCACGAATCGCGTCAGCATGCCGCCAAAAAACGGAATGCCCAAGTAGATCAGGACGCTGACTGCGATATCGGCCATCGAAACCTCGACGACGCTTCCAGTTAATCCAAACCAGCCGGGTAACACGGTGATGAAAATCCAGGCATACAAGCTGTAGAAGAGAATTTGGAAAACACTATTAAAGGCGACGAGACCCGCGGCATACTCGGTGTCGCCGCTGGCCAGATCGTTCCAGACAATGACCATCGCGATGCAGCGCGCCAAGCCGATTAGAATCAGACCCGTCATGTACTCCGGATAGCCGCTCAAGAAAGCGATTGCCAGTAAGAACATCAGCGCCGGGCCGAGCACCCAGTTTTGAATCAACGACAGCCCGAGAATGCGCCAGTTGCGAAATACCTGCCCCAGCTCTTCGTAGCGGACTTTGGCGAGCGGCGGGTACATCATCAGGATCAAACCGACGGCGATCGGAATGTTCGTTGTGCCGCTTTGAAATCGATTGATGAAGCCCTCGACGCCGGGGAAAAAGTAACCGAGTCCGACGCCGATCGCCATGGCAACGAATATCCACAGGGTCAGGAACCGGTCGACAAATCCGAGCCGGCGGGTGGGTGGGAGATGCGCGCAATGCGCTGCCGTTTCTGTCATCGCTCCAGCGCCTCCGGCAAAGTCAAAACGAAATCCCGTATCTCATCGCGTACGCGTCGATAATGCGGCAACGCCTCGTCGTTGCCTTTTGCGTCCTTCGCCAATCGCGGCGGATCATCAAAGCCGCGATGAATGACTTTCGTCGCGCCGGGAAAAATCGGACAGGACTCATGCGCATGATCGCAAACCGTAACCACGAAATCGAACGCCACGCCGCGCAATTCGTCAACGTGCTTTGACCGTTGCTTCGAGATATCGACTCCGGCCTCGGCCATGGCGCGAATTGCGAGCCGATTCATGCCATGCGGCTCGACACCGGCGGAGTACGCGTCGATAACATCACCGTGCAGATGTCGCGCCCAGCCTTCCGCCATCTGCGAGCGACAGGAATTTCCGGTGCACAGGAAGAGGACTTTGATCATGAACGAATCCGGCAGCAGATTACGACGAGGTCTTCGGCGAGGATTTCGCGCAGACGGCGGTCGTCTTCGCGCAAGCGCTGCGACCGCGCGAGCGCATTCAGCGCCCAGTCGATGGCCCGCGCGACGACTTCGTTGCGCTGGGCATTATCGGCCAACCGGTAATAAACCCAGCGTCCGTCTTTGCGCGTATCGACCAAACCGGCCTGCTTGAGTATCGTCATGTGCTTCGACACCGTCGACGGCGCCAATTCGAGCAGGCAGATGATTTGACAGACGCAAAGCTCCTGCTTGCGCAACGCCGCCAGCGCACGGATACGATTTTCATCCGACAACGCCGCCGCAACGGCTGCTACCTGTTCAATCTCATTTCTATAATTCGTCATCTGGCGAAATATACGAGTCTTCAAAATTCGGATCAACAAGTATTAGCGCAATTGAATTCCGAAAACATAGATGAGCGTGAGATAAACACCAACTATAATGAAAATCACGCCGGTAATGCGGCGCGCCCAGATTTCTATAGCCGCGATCCGCGCAAAGACCTTTCCGAGCTTCGCCGCAGAGAAAGCAATAACAATTCCCAACGCTGCCACCGGCAGCGCCGTGCCGACGCCGTAGGCGAGCGGCAACATGAGCCGCGATTGCGACTCGACTGCCAACGGTATCAAACTGCCAAAGAACAGCGCCGCCGACACCGGACAAAAAGCCAAGGCAAACACAAGGCCCAAGGGCAGCGCCGCGACCATTCCCCAGCGCTCGACGAGAGGTTGCATCCGTTCGCCGAGTCGCGAACCGGAGGCGGCGATCCGCAACAGATCAAGCAGGAACATACCGGCGATAATCAGAATCGGTCCGATGAACTGATTGATGTAACGCTGGAGAAAGCGCGCCAACTCCGGCGTCATCAAAATGCCGCCAACCAGAAGTACCGCGATGATGACATAAGCCAGTGTCCGCCCCAGCGTGTAGAGCAGCGCCGAAGCGACAACTTGCGGCGGACGCTCCACTCGTCGGCCAATGTAGGAGATCGCCGCAATGTTCGTCGCCAGCGGACAGGGGCTGATGGCAGTGAGGATTCCCAGCCAAAATGCGGCCGGCATGCTGACCCAGATCGACTCCATCAGTCGGCCTGACGAAACGAATCGATCGACGCGCTGACATAGTCGGCGAATTCGGTTTCGCTTCCCACCAATTCCCAAATTCTGTCAAGGTTCTTCCAACGCGCAGTTTTGCCGCCTTGCTGATCGACCAACACCAGCGACTGCGTGATCAAATCGAAATCGCTTTCGAAGTGGCGGTATTCATCCTGATCGAGATTCACTACGCGCCAATCCAATGATTTGGATTCGAGCTCATTCGGGAAGCGCTGGTGAACTGCGTTGTGCGCCAGCTCCTCGATCTTCAAACAAGTCGGACAGCGCTGAGTGTGATGGAAGTAGTAGACGATCAAGCGGTCTCCAGTCGCCGTAGTGCTTGACGATTCGGTGGTGGCGGGAATGCCGGTGTTGCGCATCACCAATGCGACGACGCTGGCCGCCAGGAACGCGAACAGGATGATGACGACGAATTTTCTCATAATGCAGTCCTTGAGTTTCCAGTGACTATGCGATCAATTTTTTGATCTCTTCCAACGATGGCACACGCCCGGATGCGACCACGACACCGTCCACCGCCAGACCGGGTGTCATTAGCACACCCATGTTGACGATGGCGTTGATGTCGGTGACTTTCATGATCTCGCAATCGAGCTTGATCTCGCGCGCCGCCTGCCGCGTCATTTCTTCGAGCTTCCGGCACTTGGCGCATCCGGTGCCGAGAACTTGAATCAGTTTCATGTCGACCTCATCCGCTTATTGCCCCGAACATCATGCCGCTGATCGTCGCCATCACGACAACGAGAATGACGAACACCAGCGTGCGTTTAAATCCAAAAATCGAATTGAGCACCAGCATACTCGGAAGCGACAGCGCCGGACCGGCCAAGAGCAACGCCAGCGCCGGGCCTTGTCCCATACCGGCGCCGAGCAAACCCTGAAGAATCGGCACTTCGGTCAGCGTCGCAAAATACATAAAGGCGCCGGCCACCGAGGCAAACAGATTTGCCCACAGCGAATTGCCGCCGACTGCGTCGGCGATCCAGCCCGATGGGATTAACGCTTCATTGCCCGGGCGGCCGAGCAACAGTCCGGCAATCATTATGCCGACCAGCAGCAACGGCATGATCTGTTTAGCAAAACCCCACGTCTGTGCGAACCACTCGCCGGCTTCGCCGTGATCGAGCGACGTGACCACCGCCAGCCCGAGAACCCCCACCACGAACACGATGAGCGGTCGATCGGAAAATGCAATGGACGCAATCGCGACGGCCACGCCAATTATTGCGATCTTCCACCACGCCATCTTCATCATCCTGATCATCAAGTATCCGATCACGATCGCGCTCGCGCCGGTAAGATACCACTTGATTCTGAAGATCGCCGAGTAGAAGCCGATCTCGCTGTCGGGCTTCCCCCACGTCGCAAAGATGAGCGCGGCGATCATGGCGCCCATGAACAGCACGGTTTGCCACAGCGGTCGCGAATCACCTGGCGGAGCTACCATCGCGGCCTGCACTCGCGCGAGTTCGTCCTTGCAAAAGATCACTGCCATCAATAATCCGACAAGAATGCTGAAGACAATCGCCCCAAGGGAACGCGCAATACCGAGTTCAACGCCGAGAATCCGCGCGGTGAGAATCATCGCGAGCACATTGATCGCCGGACCGGAGTAGAGAAAGGCGCTGGCCGGGCCGATTCCTGCGCCGCGGCGGTAGATGCCCGCGAACAGCGGCAGCACCGTGCACGAGCACACCGCGAGAATCGCACCGGCGACCGAAGCGACACCAAAGGCGACAAAGCGGTTAGCATCCGCGCCGAGATACTTCATGACGGCCGCTTGACTAATAAACACGCCGATGGCCCCGGCGATGAAGAAAGCCGGGATTAGGCAGAGAAGCACATGCTCGCGCGCGTACCATTGCGTTAACAAGACAGCTTCATTGATCGACCGCGACCAGCGCGCGGACTCGAGCGGGAGAAAGTAGAAAGCGAAAAACGCGCCGCCGATCCAGAGCAGCGGCTTCCATTCGGAGCGCCAGAGCGCCGTCACCGGCGGCCCATGACAAAATAATTCGTCATCTGACGAAATATAGAAATCGCGCCAAGGCCGTCAAGGATAATTTAGTTGATGTTAGCGGCGTTCACTTGGTCACCGCCAGCCGTTTGCGCATGATCACGCTGCGGTAGTTGGTGACATCCCACTGCTGGTACTCGACGAATTCGTAACCGCGGCGAGTGTACCAGTCGATCAGGTGCTCCGCCGTTTCGGCGGTATCGAGCGCGATCTCGTCAAAGCCAAGTGCCCTTCCATGCGCTTCGACGTGATCCATCAGCGCGTTGGCGATTCCCTGTTTCTGCAGCGTCGGCTCAACGGCGAGCTGGCCGACGTGGCAAACTTGCGGGCGCTGATAATAGTCGCAGGGAATATGCACGCCGGGTCGATAGAAAGTGATCGTGGCGATAACCGCTCCATCAATCTCGGCAACGAAACAATCACCGGCTTTGACGCGACGCCGAGTGGTTTCGACGTCTTGATGCGTCGCCAGGAACTTCATCCCACGGTCGGCGAGGTACTTGTACGCGCGATGCAAAAGTTCGGTGAGCTCTTCGATCGAGTCGGATTCGTGCAATGGTCGTATCAAGAATGGGCAGTTCAATTAGTCTCCATCGTACCGGGCGCATTGCCCTTCGCGAAACTTGCGGGAGCGCGGTTCGAAAATTCCCGCTGCCGAAAAACGACTGGCAGCCGCGGGCGGCGCCGCGTATCTTCCGTGAACTTTAGCAAAACTCGCTCAGGAGAAGCAATCTTTTTTGCGCGGCTTAGCTCGCGTTCATGAGGAATAGACATGAAACAACTTCTGAAATCAACGCTGCTCGCATTGATAGCGACGGCGATTGTTGCCGCCAGTGTGCAAGCCGTCACCTACGGCGAACTCAAACCCAACCAAGCCATCGCGCAATTTCGCACCGAGTGCATCTATGAAAACGACGCCCGTACCGCCATTGGCGCGCGATTCCGCCACAACCGCTCCGGCTACATCGTCGATGTCTTCACGATTCAGACGGCGCCGCAAGCGTTTATGTGGTTCAACACGCCGCCGCCGTCCGATCAGGGCGAACCGCACACCTGCGAACACCTGCTGCTGGGCAAAGGCACTAAGGGCCGGTATGTCGCATCGCTCGAAGACATGCTGCTTGGCGAAAGCTCCGCGTTTACGATGCAGCTACAGACGTGTTATCACTTCAACGTCGCCTCGGGCACGGATAATTTCTTCCAAATCTTCGAGGCCAAACTCGACGCGTTGATTCATCCCAACTACTCCGATGAGGAAATCCGCCGCGAAGTCTGCCATGTGGGACTGACCGTCGATCAGGCGACCGGACAGATTGGTCTGGAAGAAAAGGGCACGGTTTATAACGAGATGCTGCGCGGCTTCGAAAGCCCCTGGGGCGAATTGATGCTGACGCTGGGCCGGCTGCAGTTCGGCGAAAATCATCCCTTGTCGCTCGATGCCGGCGGTTATCCGCCCGCCATCCGTACGATGACTCCCGCCGATTTGCGCCGCTTTCAGGAAGGTTCCTATCTGATCAACAACGGCGGCGTCGTGATCGCAATTCCCGATGATGTCACGATCGAAGATTGTCTTTCGCGGCTCAGTGGAACTCTCGATCGCGTCCAGCCCGAGTTGAAGATGGTCGAAGACCCGGCCGACTTTGATCTGCGCATCGCACCCGGCGACGCCGCGCCTGCCGGCGAAACGAAGATCGTGAACTTCCCAGCGCAGAGCGAGACGGATCCCGGACTTCTGGTTTTCGGCTGGCCGGCGCGCAACTTCGAAAGCAACAACGAGCGGTATCTGCTTGAACTTCTAATCGACAATTTCGCCGGCGACCAGACGGCGATCATGCACAAGCGCTTGATCGATTCCCAAACCCGCACGATCGATGTCGGCGCCACAGGCGTCGGCGCGTGGATCAGCGGCGATTGGGGACATCCGATCTACCTCTACTTCGACGACATCCGTCGCGAAGCCTGCGCTCCGCTGATGATCGATTCACTTCGCCGCGTCGTGATGCGCGAATTCCAGACAATTGCCGCATGGCCGGATGGCTCGACCGAGTTGCTGGCTTTCAACGAGAAGGCACTTGACCGCATTCGCGAGCGCGAACGTTCAGCGCGCACGGTACTCAATTCGCCGCCGCGATTCGGCGAACGCGGCTCCGGCGCCACCTGGATGACCAATGTCATGCGCCTGCACAAGAGCGGCGGTTTCCGACGCTCGCTAACATTCGCGGACGAAACTTCGTTTGCCCGCGAGCAGCTATCGAATGGCAAAAACCCTTGGCGCGACATCATCGGCAAGTGGCGCTTGACCGAGACGCCGCCTTACGCGGTGGCTTCTGTGGCCGGCACCGATCTTATCGCTAAAACCGAAGCCGAGCGAAAGGCGCGTATCGAAGGCTACCTTGCCGGCATCAAGAAACAATTCAATGTCGCGTCCGACGAGCAAGCGCTGCAAGCGTTCAAGACCGATTACGATAAGAAGACCGCAGAAATCGACGCCGCGGCGGCGACGATTATCATGCCAAACTTCGTCGAGAATCCGCCAATGACGCTCGATGATCCGCTGCGCTACAGCGAGGAAAAAATCAACGGCGCCGTGCCGCTCGTAGCATCGACCTTCGAAAATATCACCAGCGCCACTACGGGATTGGCGTTCCGCTGCGATGTGATCCCGGAAGCGGATCTGATGTACCTCTCGGTCGTCCCGAATTTGATCTCCGACATCGGCGTGATGACCGATTCCGGCGCGATTGGCTACGATGTCATGACCCGCAAAGTCCGCCAGGAGATTCAGAGTCTCAGCGCCTATTTTAACGTCAATTACCGCACCGGCCGCAGCGAGTTAGTTTTGCGCGCCGCCGGCAGCGAATCAGCCGAAGCGCTGCGTTCGCTCGACTGGCTCGACAAGGTTTTGTTTGATGCATACCTCGCCGAGGAAAACTTGCCGCGAATCCGCGATGTCGTCGACCAAACCCTGGGGTCGCTGCGCTCGACCATGCGCGGCTCGGAGGAGTCGTGGGTCGAGAACCCGGCCGACGCCTACTGGCGGCAAGACAATCCGTTGCTTCTGGCGACCGGCAGTTTCCTGACGCGGCAATTCCATATCCAGCGTTTGAAATGGATGTTGTGCGACGCCGGCGATCCGAACCAGCCCAATTCGTTCCGCAAGTTTCTCGAGGATTTGGCCGCCAGGGGCGGTGGTAAGAATCGCGCCGAGCTAAGTGATTTACTGGCCACTCTCTCGGGCGAGAAGAAAGACACCTGGCCGTCGGCGATTGTGGCGGGATTGACGGCGAGATATTTGGTCGCCGATTCGCGTAACGCCGAGTTGATCAAAATGGCGGCCGAGGATTTGCAGCGATTGTTGCCCGACATTCCGGACGCCACGCTGGCCTCGGACTGGCAATACCTCTGCTGGCAGATGGCCTCCGATATCGGCGCCACGCCGCAGGTCACGCTCGCCAAAATTCGCAGCGTCATCGAGACTTTGCGTCACACCGACAACGTGCGCGCGTTCATGATTTCATCCACCGCTAACCGTACGGCCATGATGCCGAAACTTTCGGGGATCATCGGCAAACTGAATCCCGCGCCATCGAAGCGTCAAACGTTCAGCAAGAACAACGCAGTAATCAACTCGCTGAAATCACGCGCGCCGGAAGCCACGACGCCGCTCTACGTCGGGCTGGTAAACGAAAACACGCGCTCCGGCGTGCACGTCATCACCGCCGACTGCGCCAGTTTTACGAACTTCAAACCGGAGACACTCGTCGATTTCATCGCCGCGCGCCTCTATGGTGGCGGCGGCGCGCACTCAATGTTCATGAAAACTTGGGGCGCCGGACTCGCCTACTCCAACGGCCTGCGCAGCCGCGAATCGACGGGGCGAATCGTCTACTACGCCGAGCGCTGCCCCGATTTGGCACAAACGATGCAGTTCGTCGTCGGTGAGCTTAAGAAGGCGCCGCATGATCCGGCCCTCGGCGATTACGCTGTGGCGCAGACGTTCAACGCCAATCGCGCCGCATCGGGTTACGAAGCCCGCGGCGAGGCGATGGCGCGCGACCTGGCGGATGGTATCACGCCCGAAACCGTGCGTTCGTTCCGTCAGGGTATTCTCGAACTGCACCAACAGGCGGGATTCTATGATCGCATCCAATCGCGGATGGAATACGTCTACGGCTTGCTCCTGCCCGACTACGGCCCGTCGACCGCCGACGCCGTTGCCAAAGCGAACGCGAACAACTTCGCCATCGGCCCGGAGAAGCAGCTTGAATCGTGGGAGAGGTACGTCAGCAGCGTCGAGAAAGGCGCGAAAGTATTTCGGCTGTATCCGAGCGACTTCTGGATTCATCCGCAGCCGTAGCATCTTATCCGGATCTTGAAAAAGGCGGCGTCGGGATTTTCGAGGCGCCGCTTTTCCATGCGATCAAACCGGTTGATTTTTCGGCCCGCAGCCGTAAATTGCCCCTCTTGCCGGAGTGGTGTCCGAGCTGGTTGAAGGAGCACGCCTGGAAAGTGTGTAGGCGCCCAAAAGCGTCTCCAGGGTTCGAATCCCTGCCACTCCGCCAGTATCGCTATTGCCTCGTAACTCGATTTTGTCGTGTTGGCCGTAAGCGAATCTTTCACAGCCTGCCTTCGTAAATTCCTGTATGTCGCGATTCCGCGAGAATAGCGCTTTGACTCTAAGATCAATGAGGAGAAATAGTCGGATGAAATCACAGCGAACTCAGCGCGCGCTCAAGTCATGGTTGTTGCTTTGTTTGGCAATCGTCTTGTATGCAGGCGTAACGGCCGCAGGACAAACCAAACTCAAAGGCGTCTCCATCGAGCATCTGGATCGCACCGTTGATCCCTGCAGCGACTTTTGGAACTTCGCCAACGGCACATGGCTGAAGAACAACGAGATTCCCGCCGACCGCTCGAGCTGGGGCGCGTGGGGCGAGCTGTACGAAGCCAACGCGAAAGAGATGCGCGGCATCCTGGAAGAGGCCGCCGCCTCTAAAGCAGCGCCGGGCACCACACTGCAAAAGGTCGGCGATTTCTACGCTATGGGACTTGACTCCGCGGCCGCGGAAGCCGCAGGAATCAAGCCGCTGCAAACCGATCTCGCCACGATCGCAGGAATGAAGTCGGCGGCTGAACTTCCGGCGGCAATTGCCTACCTGCACGGCTATGGTGTGAACGGACCTTTCGATTTGTGGGTCTTCGCCGATGCCAAGAACAGCCAACAAAACATGGCGCAAATCTATCAAGGCGGACTGGGACTCCCGGAGCGCGACTACTATCTGAGCGATGACCCCAGCCGCGCCGAGTTGCGCAGCAAATACGTCGCTCACATCGCCAACATGCTTGCGCTGCTCGGCGAGGAGCCGGCCGTCGCCACCAAGAACGCGCAAGCCATCATGGAATTCGAAACGCGTTTGGCGAAAGCCTCGATGACACCGGTACAGGAACGCGACCCCGACTCGACCTACAACAAGATGACGGTCGCCGAGCTGGCGAAGCATGCGCCCGGCTTCGACTGGGCCGGTTACTTCAAGGCTACCGGCGTCGCCGATCCGGGCGCGATCAACGTCGGCCAGCCGCTCTTTTTGAAAGAAATTGGCGCCATGGCCGCTGATGTGCCACTGGCGACTTGGGCGAGCTATCTGCGCTGGAAACTGGTGCACGCCGCTGCGCCGTTTCTGAGCATGGCGTTCGTTAATGAGTCGTTCGATTTCTACGGCAAAACCATGCAGGGCCGCAAAGAACAACGTCCGCGCTGGAAGCGCGTCATCGCCCAAACCGACGACTCGATGGGCGAATTGCTCGGCCAGCTTTTCGTCGCCAAGTACTTCCCGGAATCCTCGAAGAAGCACGTCGAGGGCATGGTGGTAAATCTCAAGGCCGCGCTGCGCGACCGGATCGGCGCGATGGATTGGATCAGCGAAACCACGCGTCAAGCGGCGTTTACCAAGCTGGATCGCATCACGTGGAAGATCGGTTATCCGGACAAGTGGAAAGACTATTCAAAACTGGAAATCAAGCGCGATTCATATCTGCAAAACGTCTGGCGCGCGAGCAAAATCGAAGTTGATCGATCACTGGCTAAGATCAACAAGCCCGTCGACCGTAGCGAGTGGTGGATGGCGCCGCAAACGGTCAACGCCTATTACTCGGCGTCGAACAACGAGATCGTGTTCCCCGCCGCGATTCTGCAGCCGCCTTTCTTCGATCCCAACGTTGACGATGCGATCAACTACGGCGGTATCGGCATGGTAATCGGCCACGAATTGACGCACGGTTTCGATGATGAAGGGCGCAAATATGACGCCGACGGAAATCTGCGCGACTGGTGGACCGAAGAAGACGGCCGGAAGTTCGAAGCGCGCGCCGAAGGAATCCGCAAGCAGTACTCCGGCTATGTCGCCGTCGATACGTTTCGCATCAACGGCGAGCTGACCGCCGGCGAGAACATCGCCGATGTCGGCGGACTGCGCATCGCCTATCACGCCTACAAGATGTCGCTGCAAGGCAGACCCGAGCCGCCGGTAATGGACGGTTTCACTGGTCGGCAGCGATTCTTCATCGGCTTTGCGCATATTTGGCGCGGCAAGATTCGGGATCAGGCGCAAATCATGTATATGGCGAGCGATCCGCACTCGCCGGAACAGTATCGTGTGCTCGGGACGCTGGCCAATCTGCCGGAGTTCGCCGAGGCTTTCGGCTGCAAACCGGACGCGCCGATGATGCTGCCGGCAGCCAGCCAACTGAAGATCTGGTAGACGACTACCGGCGGGGCGCCCACAGCTTGCTGTGGGCGGCTTAAGCTTCGCCCACAGACCTGACCCGCTCTGCGGAATTGCTGGGACTGTTGAAAAAGTCCTGTAGGCTGTCACGCTGAGCCGCTGCGCAGGCGAAGGGTCTGTTATCCTTGTGTCGCATCGGAAAACAGATTCTTCGCTTCGCTCAGAAAGACATGAATATGGGTTTTTTAACAGTCCCTGCTGTGGGGATGTCGTAGCTCGCCCTCTGCTTGTGGACGATTTTATGGTTGGTGCACGCCTTCGTGCACCAACTTTGTCTCATTACTTCCCGATACAAAAGCGGCTAAAAATCTCCGCCAGCACGTCCTCGTTGGTGACCTTGCCAAGAACTTCTTCCAGGGCGTCGATCGCCTGCCGGAGCTCGAACGAGAGTATTTCAAACGACGTGTCAGCCGCGAGATTCGATTTGACGCCGCCGACGATATCAGCCGCCGCCGAGAGCGCTCGCGCATGGCGGGCGTTGGTGACGAAATTGAGATCGCCGCTTGAGGGCGTGGCTGCGGATTCGATGAGAGTTGCGATGCGCCCAAGCAGGGCGTCGATTCCAATAAGTTTTCGCGCCGAGATCATCACCGGATTGAGATTCTCGAACTCAAACGACAGCTCCCCGAGTTGGGCGTCGCTCAACAAATCGATCTTGTTCAAAGCCAGCACGACTTGCTTGTCGGCGTTGGCGTCGGCCTGCGCGCGCATGTCGGCGATATGCGCCTGCGTCGCGTCGAAAACCAGCACCATGATCTTCGCCGCCTCAACCTCGCGCCGCGAGCGATCAACGCCGAGCGCTTCGATGCGGTCACTGGTCTCGCGCAAACCGGCGGTGTCGACGAAACGCACGACGATACCGTTCAACTCAATCTTCTCGGCAATCGTGTCGCGCGTCGTGCCGGGAATCTCGGTTACGATCGCGCGTTCTTCAGCGAGGATCGCGTTGAATAGCGAGGACTTCCCGGCGTTCGGCGGCCCGACGATCGGGATCTGAATCCCGTCGCGGATCACCTGCCCGCGCTGATAACTGCCGGCCAGTTGGTCGAGACGCATGGCAATGGCGTCAAGCTTCGCCAGCAGACCTTTCTTCTCTTCCATCGGAATCTCTTCTTCGGGAAAGTCGGTATAGGCCTCAATGAGCGCGGCGATCTCAATGAGATCGTTGCGCAAGTCGCCGATGTATTCGGAAAGCCGCCCCGAAAGCTGATAAAACGCGGCTTGGCGAAACGCTTCCCCTTCAGCGGCAATCAAGTCCGCGACGGCCTCCGCTTGCATTAGATCAAGCCGACCGCTTTGGAAGGCGCGCAGCGTGAATTCTCCCGGCGCCGCCTGCCGACATCCGGCGGCAACCGCCAGCTCGACAATTTGCCGGAGAATTTCCGGATTACCGTGCGCCGAAATCTCGATCACGTCCTCGCCGGTGTACGAGCGCGGCGCGCGAAACACCGAAAGCAAAACTTCATCGGTAATCGGCCGGCGGCCGGAGCCTTTGATATGATTATGATGGATGCTGTGCGACCTAACGCGCGAAAGATCGAGCGGATCGGCAATCAACGCTTGAGCCAAACTCAAAGCGCTCGCGCCGGAGAGGCGCACCACACCGATCCCGCCATAACCCGGCGGCGTCGAAATCGCAACGATCGTGTCGTTGCTATCGGGAAGCTTCATCGCACTTGCGGATTAAGCTGCGCGTCTTGCCGCTTGATATAGATCTGCTCGACAATCGACAGCACCGAGTACACCGTCCAGTACAGCACCAATCCCACCGGCAGACTGAACATGAAGAAGAAAAACATCGCCGGGAACAGGTAGACCATGAACTTTTGTTTGGGATCGGTGACCGACATCTTCTGCTGGAAGAACATCGCCACCGTCATTAAGATCGGCATGATGTACAGATGATCGGGCAGTGAGAGATCCAACCACGGCGGCATAAAAGCGGCCTGTCGAAATTCGATCGTCGAACTAAAGACGGTATAGAGACCGTAGAGCAGCGGCATCTGCGGCAGCAGCAGCAGGCAGCCGGAGAACGGATTGACCTTCTCTTCCTTGTAGAGCTTCATCACCGCCTGATTCAACTTGGCCGGATCGCTCTTGTACTTGGCGCGTATCTCGTCCATCTTCGGCGCCAGCCGCCGCATCGCGTTCATCGACTTTAGCGACTTGCGCGTCAGCGGGAAGGTGACCACCTTGATCAGCAACGCCATGATGATGATCACAATGCCGTAATTCGGTATCAGACGCCCCAGTTGGTGCGTGACCCAGTAGATCGCAATCGAGAACGGATGAATGATCTTCCAGCCCCAGGAGATAAAATCCTGAAGTCCGACGTTGTACCCCTTCAACAAATTGTAATCGAGCGGTCCGACGAACACCTTAAATCCATGACTTACCGACTGATTCGCACCCGACGCCATGATGATGCCGGTCGAGATTTCCCGCTGTGTGTAGTTGCCGGAAGGTCCGACGCGCGACTTTTCGGTGCCGCGGAAATAGCCGCCGTTGTTCTCATGATCGCCGGGGATAAAAGCATACATGAAGTACTTCGAGCGCGCGCCAACCCAGCGGGCCTGACCGGACAGATCCTGACTCAATTTGCCGTCGCTGAAATCATTGATCTTGTACATCTCGTCGGCCATGTGCGCGCCGCCCATGAAATTGCTATAGTCGTCGTTAAGATTGGCTTCCGATGAGCGAATGCCGGGGATCCAAGCCAGCACGTACTCTTTGTCCAACCCCAATTGCGGAGCGCCGTTGATGGTCAGTTTAAGATCGAAATCGTACCTGTCGGGATAAAACGTGTAGCTCTTGGTAATCTCCCCCCGACCGGCAATAGTAGCCTTGAAAGAAACTGTGCGCGGCGCATCATTGTCACTAAGCTCGAAGTCGCTATCGTCGCTTGAGAAAACAATCTCCTTGTCGGTGAATCCCGAGATTGTGGACATAACGGTCGGAACCGCATCCCCACCCGGTGAAACCATCTCAACCATGCCGGTGCTGCCGTGCTTGTACTGCGTGAATTCAAGTCGGGAAATCCCGCCGCCCCGGTTAGTCAGGGTCATTCTGTAGCGCCTGGTCTTGATCGAGATTTCACGAACCGGAATCGTATCAACTGCCACAACGCCAGTGTCAACAGCCATTGTGGCAGATTGCTGAGTGCTTGCTACAGGAACCACCGGCTTCGAGATCGTGTCTTGTTTGACTTGGATTGAGTCAGCCGCAGTCTGATTAACTGGCTGTGGCGGGGCCGTCAGTTGCATGTACCACGACCAACCAAGGAAAATGACGAAGATCAGAATGAGTGCGATAACGGTGTTGCGGTCGAACATAGAATCCTATTCCACGGGATCATACCCGCCCGGATGAAGTGGATGACACTTGCCGATTCGGCGAATCGCCATCCCCGAGCCTTTGAAAAATCCATATTTCACGAGAGCTTCACGGCTATACTGTGAGCACGAAGGATAGAAGCGACACACCTTAGGCAGTAGCGGCGAGATGAGAAGCTGATATCCTCGTACGATTACCTCGCACGCCTTCCCCATCAAGTTATTCATTGCTTAACAATGTCCCCAGTTCATGCGCCAATTCGTCCGGGGCAATTAACTTTGCCCCCGGCTTAGCCGTGAGAACGGCGGCAGAATTCTGCGGCCAGAGCCGCCGATGATGGCGCAGGAACTCGCGCATCAGGCGGCGCAGGCGGTTGCGGGCCACGGAGTTGCCCAGTTGTTTGGGAACACGAAGACACCAGCGACACTCCGATTCCGGTGTCGGGAGGATCTGCAGGCGAAGATTATCGCTTTCGCGTTTGCTGCCATAGCGCAACGTCCGGCGAATGAGCGCGTCATCCGCCAAACGGCAATTGCGGCCAAAACTAATGTCGCTCGTCGGAAACCGTAAGTTTGTGACGGCCTTTGCGGCGGCGACGCGCCAGAACTTTGCGGCCGTTCTTGGTTGACATCCGCTCGCGGAAACCATGATCGTTTTTCCGTTTCCGCCGCGAAGGTTGATATGTTCGCTTCATCGTTCTCCTCAGTCACAGAAATTTAGCCGCACATATTACGTGACGGCTCCAGGAAAGTCAACATCGAATTGGCGGAGCTCAATCGTTGAAATTCGACTATTTGCATCCGCAGAAAGCAAATACCTCACTCTTCGATCGGCAGCACGATGTCGAGAAATATCTTCCACTCGCCGCCGGGGAGTTTGCGGTAGACGCGCAAATAGCTGGAGCGTGAAGTCTTAGCGGGATCCGCCGGCGACCAACTCTTTTGGTAGCCATAACAGTATCCGAGATCGCCGGCGGTTGAGACGTCGAAGACCATCGGCTCAGAAGTCATTTGCTCTTGCAGCGGCATGAGAACTGCGCCAGCCGCTTTCTTGCCAAGGTACGGCAGTGCTCCATCACGATACAACCTGATGTCGTCATCGGCAAAGACGGCGTAAGCTTTGCCGATCATCGCTTTGCCGGCGCTGGCGGAAAAGCGCGTCTCGGTAGCGATGAGTTCATTCACCAGCGACTCGCGCGCCTGCGGTCTGCCGGGGCTGTTCACCGTGGCCGTCGCGAGTTTGCCGAAGGCAATGTCCGAGGGCAGGTCGGCTTTGTCGTGCGAATTGCCAAGATCGATCATCACGCGAAACGTACCATCATCCAGCCGACGCCAGACCGAGACGAAATGGCCGAAGTAGACATTGGTGTCGCCCGGCTGTGATCGATATTCCCACGGGCCGGTGCTCAGTCCCAAGTCGCCGGAGCTTGACATTTCGGCAAAAATCGGTCGCCAGCGAAGCTCGGCCTTGCTGCCCGAGCGATTTTCTGTGTACCACGCCTTCCCATTGGTTGGTCCGGGACGAAAGACGACGGCGTCATCGTGCAGGTACTGCAAAAACGCCGGTGTCATGCCCGAATCCAGCGCCATCTGCGCGAAAGCGCGCTCGGTCTTCACCATGGAGAGGGCGGCTTCCGAAGGGTTTGCGGCTTCGAGTGGACTCATCATCACACAAGCTACGCCGAGACCGAGTATCATCCAAAGGCTTTTCATCATGGCCAACCTCGCAATTTGTTTGGCAATTGTACGCAAGAACAATGCAAGAGTTCAATGGGCGCTGCAACTATTGACGAACTCCGTCGCTGTGGCAGTGTGCGATTCATCAAACCATACGGCGGTCATTTTCGTCGAATTATGAAACCGCTGCGACTATAATTGATGCGCAGTCGCACAGATGAGGATCGCGCTGTGGAATGACACAGCAGGTTGCTCGGTGCCAAGATGTGATTGACCGCCGCGCATAATCACGTACCGTTACTTTGATATCGAAACCGAGAATCAGGATAATTCAACAGGAGGATTGGCGATGAATCGCGTCATTCATTTCGAGATTCACGTAGACGATTTGCAGCGGGCAAGCAAGTTCTTCGGGGATGTCTTCGGCTGGACTTTCCAAAAGTGGGATGGCCCGCAGGAATACTGGCTGATCTCCACCGGCGATCCGAAGTCGCCCGGCATTGACGGTGGCATGATGAAGCGGCTCGACCCGGCCGGAGCGGTCTACAATACGATCGAAGTGCCGGCAATCGATGAGTACATCGAGAAGGTCAAGGTTCACGGCGGAGTGATTTGCGTGCCGAAGATGGCGATTCCCGGGGTTGGGTGGCTCGCGTACTTCAAGGACACCGAGGGAAACGTGCATGGGATCATGCAATCCGACGCCAATGCGCGTTAGCGCGACTCGGTGAAGCGCTTTCTCAAGGCTTTGCGCATCAGAAAGGCGACGGTAACCAGAGTTACCGTCGCGCCGATAACTTGCGCCCAGGCGGCGCCGGTGAACTGGTAATCATTAATCAATATCCATGATGCGGTCGCCGTGGCGACCAACGACACGAGCACTGCATAAAGACTGTAGCGCACCAGACCCAAACCCAACAAGGCAACACCAATCAGAGCGTAGCTGCTCCAGATGAGGTAGCGCAGGGCGAGAATGCGGAAGTAGTCGCCGGCCGGAGCGTAAGACTCGCCGTACAGCCAAACGATCAACGGCGGCACGAGAAGTATTGCGGTCACGGCGACGACGACTGACAAGATTATCAGGCGGCTTTGATAGCGCCAGAAAACGCGCCGAAAATTTTCAGCGTCAGATGAGTATTGCGAGAAATACGGTGTTGCAATCGTCTGGATCGTCGAAGTGATCTGGCTGAGGCCGAGGATGAAAATCGTCGCAATGGAATAGTATCCAAGGCTGACGCGGTCGGCGGCGAGGTAGTTAAGCAACAGGATATCAAGATAGCCGATCAAGGCTCCGGTCAGGTTTGCGGCCAGACTGTACAATGCCAGCGAAGTCAGCGGCTCTTTGGGGATCTCGACGCGGCGCGAATCGAGAAGTTGGCGGCGTACCAGCCAAAGCAACGGCAGCGCCGCCAGAGTGGTGACGCCGATGACGGCAGCGATATAGCCGGGAACCAGGAATTTCGCGGTGAGAGCAACCAACGCCAGAGCGACGGCCAGGCGACTCAAACTCTGAATAGCGGCCATCAATTTGATTTCGCGGTGGGCCTGCAGATAGGCGGTCACAATCGCGGTCGCGATCGTTCCGGGGATGACAAGCGCATAGTACGGCAACCACCGGTTGACAGCGGCAATCGGTGAAAACCAACCGTAGCCTGAGGCGGCAACGAGAATCACCAGGGTCGCGGTTACAGGAACAATTGACGTCAGCAAAGAGTAGCGCAGCAGACCGGCCTTCTCCGATTCAGGACGCGGTTCGGCGCAAAGTTTGAGAATCGCCGTGTTGATTCCGCATCCCGCCACGATTGCGGCCAGACCGATGAAGGACTGAATCGTCTTGAGGTGGCCGATTTCTTCCGGGCTGAGGAATCTGACCACCAACAATTGCGCGCCAAAGGCGATGAAATTCACCAGCAAATTGGCGGCATAGAGATGGAAAAATCCCTTGGTGGCGGCGTCACGAATCCAGCCGCGAATTTCCGGCAGGATGCTCACAGCGACTTTCCAAAGCGTTCGTAAAGTCGAAATCGCTGGATAAAGGGCGCGGAATTGGAGACGATCTCGTCAGTCATACGAAAATTGAGGGGCGCAAGCAGGGCGTCATAGTCGTGCGCAAACCAGTAATAGGTTGCGCCCGGCTCACCGGGCAAGATCTCGTTGATCAGCAGGGCGCGACTTACATTGGCCAGCGCCGCAAGATTGGCGGCGATAGCCTTGGGCGGAATGGCCGACAGGACGCGATTACTGATTACGAGGTCGTACTGCGGATGGGTCTGCCGGCCGTAGAGTTCGATCAGGCCGCCGCGCCGAAGAGTCGCGCGGGCTGTGAACTCCGGCGGCAAGTTGGCGGCACAGAGCTTGAGCGCACGCTGTGAAATGTCCTGACACTCCAAGTGATCGAGATCCCTGATCAGGAAGCGAGAGAAGCGTCCGCCGTTACAACCGATCTCGAGGCAAGATCGGGCGCCGACGTGTTCGATAGTCGATTTCATGATTCGATAGTCGGCATGATCGTCGAACCATGTCGCATGGATTTCGCGCCCGCGCAGGTTCCAATACTGCGCCGGGCTGAAGATATAGACGACGCGCAGGCAGGCGCGCCAAGATTTGTCACAGGCGAAGCGCCAGAGTTTCCGCCAGGTGATTGCCATATTAGTCGAGCCGTCACTTCCGATTTCGTCGAATAGTAGCGCGCTCAAACGCGATCCGCAATTCCCGCCAAGTCATGAACTTCACATCAGGGATCGATACAAGGCGATGATCTCCGCTGCGTGATCGGGAATGGCCAAGTTTCGTACTTTCATGCGCTCCGCTTGAATGTTACGCAGCGCTACGGCGATTCTTTCGGTCAAGTCGTCGATATCGCGATTGCGGAAGAGGATCACTCCCGCCGGGCGGGGAACGCAATCTGACGCAATCACCGGCGTGCCGCAAGCCAGCGCCTCCCAGATCGTCAGGGCATTGCCATCCGTGTTGGTAGCGCGGACGACGAGATCGGCGATTTGCCACAGCGGTTCGATTCTGGCGACCGGTTCGCGAACGAGAAAGACAAACTGCGAAACTTGCAGCGACGCGGCCAACTCTTGCAGTGCCCGGAGGTGCGCTTCGTTGCGCAAATTGGGGACGACTATGATCGCGCAAACGTCAACGGCGAGTTTGCGAAGCTGCGCGACGGCCTGAATCAGGATATCGATGCCGTAGCGATCCTGACCGCGTTCGACCACCAGATCCGACGCGCTGGTGGCCAGCAGGAAGCGATAGCGATCGCGGATCGCGTTGATTTCCGTAGGCAATGTCTTGGCCGGGTCCGGTTCCGACGTCGCCGGGATGAATTCCGGAATCACTTTGACAATATCCGAATCACCGATGAGAGCAGCCAATTGCGCTTTGGTGTGTTCGCCATCGACAACAATGAACTTCATGCAGCGCAGTGCGGCAATGACGCGGCAACGATCGGATTTCGCAGCGGCAGCAATCTCGGCGCCGAATCGCTCATTGTGGAATGAAAGAACTGTCTCATGCCGTTTGGCGAGCCAATGAAAAGCTCGCGCCGCCGCAATCGAGAAATTGTGAAAGTGCAGGAGACTGCGCCGGGCAAGAAACAACTTTAACGCGGCGATCTTGAAGGAGATGTTCCGAACACCGTGAAGAGTTTTCGGCACTCCGGAAATATCGAGCACCCGCGCGTCGAAGCCGTCGCGCAGCAAGCGTTCGTGCAAGCGCTGCACGTGCACCGCCACGCCGCCAAAGGGCGGCGGCACGGCGCCGATTTGATAGATTCGCAGGCCGCTCATCGCTGGCGAACTTATTGCAGTCGAAGTGATTGGGCAATGCGTTTTGGACGGCGAAACTATTCCTTGACAGATTAGTCGATCAAGTATTTAGCTTCGGATGGAAGAGTTGTCCGACCGATGGTTCTGCCGGGAGGAAGTTATGACCCAGCGATCACAAATCGAATCGTTCCTGTCGCAAAAGCGCGTCGCGATGATCGGTGTGGCGCGCGAACCGAAGGATTTTTCGCGCTCGCTAATGCACGAATTGTGGAAGCGCGGCTATGACGTCGTTCCGGTCAATCCGATGGTGTCGTTGATCGACGAGCGGCATTGTTTCGCCTCGGTCAAAGAGATCACTCCGCCCGTCACCGGAGCGCTGATCATGACGAAGCCGGAAGTCACGGAAGACATCGTCCGCGAATGTCACGCGGCCGGAATCAAGAGTGTCTGGCTGTATCGCGCGGTGGGAGCCGGCGCGGTAAGCCCGAACGCTGTCGCCTACTGCCGCGAACATCATATCGACGTGATTGAAGGACACTGTCCGTTCATGTTTCTCCCGAATCCGGGTTTTCCGCATAATCTGCATTGGTGGTTCGCCAAGATTACGGGGAGAGTTCCGAAGTAAGTGTCGGTTCTTTGAGTCTCGTGTTTCTCGCTAAGTTTGTCCTTTCGCAAAAAATAGGGCATAGCTCGAGCTAATCAGGTGCCTGATCGGACTTTCACGTTGCGCCGCGCCCAGTGTGAGCGTCACGTTTCCGGAAATCCCGAACGACGGTTCTGAAGCGATTGCACTGCGGTTGATCTTCTCGCATCCGGTTACCGGCGTCGCAAGCCACCGGAGTTTGGATTTGATCTCGACGCCTTGTCCTGCCGCGGTTCGCGTTTTTACGACAATGGCGGCCGCCAAAGAACACGTCAGGTACGAGGGCGAGATCGGCGGGTGAAATCATCCGCGATTACAATCGTGCCTCTACTAAGGGTCCGATGGGGGAAAATTGTAGTGGAATGCTACGAGTTTACGGGGTTGGGGGAGGAAAATGACCCTCACCCCTGCCCCTCTCCCTGACAGGGAGAGGGGGAATCCCACCGTTCCGGGACTGTTGAAAAACCGGATTCATGTCATTCTGAGCGCAGCGAAGAATCTGTTTGCCGTTGTGCCAGAAGGAAAACAGACCCTTCACTTCGTTCAGGGTGACAGCCTATAGGGCTTTTTCAACTGTCCCTTCCGGTGGGGCACGGATGACAAGGGCAAGGCACGGCGCGAAGCGCCCCTGCGCGACGGGCAGTGTGGCGCGTGGGAGCACATGGCCGAAGGACCTGCGCTTTGCGGGACGATGCGCCCGCGAGTGACACACCCCGCCATCCCGCACCGATGGTGCGGGACAGCACCCCTCTCAAGAGGGGAATTGAAGCGGCTGCGCCGCCGAAGAATGCGCCGATGGCGCATTGCGCGGCATTCGGCCGCTGGAGCGCGGGACGATGTAAATTCGTGCCCACGATTGTCACGCCTGCGGCGTGATGTCAGGAGCGCAGGGCTCCTGACCTACTTGACTGGATTCCGGCTTTCGCCGGAATGACGGAATCGGGGGTCGTCGAGACCTTTTGGTGCCCCACCAGAGTGGTGGGAGTGAGGGCGCCGAGTCGCCCTCGTCCCGCACGCGGTACTCGGAAGACTCTGCGCAACAGAAATAGTGGGAATGCGACGTTGGCGCATTGCGCGGCCTTCGGCCTCGAAAGCGGGGGACGGTGTGAATTCGCGCCCACGATTATCACGCCTGCGGCGTGATGTCAGGAGCGCAGAGCTCCTGACCTACTTGACTTGACTGACCGCTTCAGTTGCGGCAGGAAAGGACTCTTGCCGCCTCACATTGAGTGATTCACTGACTTTTTCAAGCGTCCCTTCCGATGTGGCACTCCAGCAATTGCCGGAGCCATCATTTGGGCGCCGCGCCGTTCCGATCGAGTGTAGGGCAAACAAAAACCCTTCGGGTCGGGCGACCCGAAGGGTTGTCTTGAAACGCTCTAACAAAAGGCGGCCGCAACCTGAAAGCTACGTCGCCGGGAGGGACGAATCTACGGAATCGGATTGGCAACCATGTGCGCAATCGAGGCCTTGAGCATTGCTTCAAAGTACTTCGGATTGTGCATGCCGCGCGAGCGATCTTCGTCGTAGATCTTCCAGTTGTACGCCGCGCCTTGCTGTCCGCGAGTGACTTTCACATTCGTGCGGAACAATCCGGTCGCCGGGTTGATCACTTTGGCTAACAAAACGCCGAGCGAGTCGTGAAGACCGTCGAATTCGGTCTGGATACCTTCGACTACGCCGTCGCCATCAACGTCCTTATTGAACACGGTCGCATCATCAAATGTGCTCTTACCGGCGTAGCCGGCATGGCAGGACTGACAGACGCCGACGAGAGTATAGGTCGTTCCGTCATGGGATTCGAATTGCATATTGAAACTGTGGCCACCGATCTGGTAACCGTCATGCTGAGTTGGATTACCCATGTGGCAGCCGATACAGCCGTCACGAACGACGGTCGCGTGGGTCGAGCTTGCATACGGCGTAGCGCCGAATTGGAAGGCGTGCGTACCCTGCAGATTGTCGCCTTGCGGTCCATGATGCGGGCCCATTCTTGAACTCGGAATGAAGCGCAACGTGTCGCCGCCGGCGATATCAGTCGCGATGCTCGTGCGTGAATGGTGACACTGTACGCAGAGATTGGCGGCGCCATGATCGAAGACGACGCCATTCTTCAGCGTGTACGGCTCAGTTACGCGCAGCGTCAGATCGCCGCGTTCATGCGGAGCGTGGCAGGTGAAGCAGTGGATCGCGCTGACCGTGCCAAGCGCCAGTGAGTCTTCTTCGCCGGTCGCCAGCCAATCGAGGAAGCCCTGATGGTTGTGGCATTGCTGACAGTCCGAACCGGGGCGGTTCGTGTAGTCGATACTGATGCCCGAAGCATGGAACGAGTTTTCCCATTCGCCGCGCGCCTGCTGCAGAGCGCCGTCGAAACTGGTTTCGCCGTGGCAGCCGAAGCAACCGAGCAGCGACTGGTCGTTGTTGGCGACTTCATTGACGATCTTGCGCTCGCATCCTGAGAGCAGCGCCATTCCGGCCACCAACATGACGATTAATAGTGCGTTAAGGACTTTCATACTAACCTCCTCTTAGAACGATAATCCTCTGATCAAACTTATCTGAACCACATTGCCGGTGTAGTACTCATCCAGCACCAGCAAGTCATCGAAATTGTAAGCGTTGTATTCGACCTCGAGACGATAGTCCTGATAGAAGCGAAGCGCGCCGGTCAAGCGCACGTTGAAGTGTTCGACATCGAGATCGCGCCTGCTGCGGTAGTACAAAGCGCCGCCGCCGAGCGTGACGCCCTTGTATTCCTTGGTCGTCACATCGCCGAAGACGAGATGATCGGTGAACTCGAACATCGCCTCGCGGTTTTCGTATTCGCCTTTGCCGTAAACATACCCGGCATTGATATGGCCGTATTTCTCGACCAAGAGCACGCCGTCGATGCCGAAACGGTTCATATCGAGCGACGAGCCGAGCTGGTCGTTGTCGCGCTCGCGGCTGTCCCACTTGACGCCGATCGAACCGTACTTTTCGTGGCGATACTTGGCGCTGGTGCGATGACGGTTGTATTCCTCGTCGCCGGTCAGGCGGACGCCGTCCTCGATTTCCTCCTTGCGCATGCCGTACTCGCCGCGCCACTCGAAGCCCTTGGCCGGTTTTGACCAGAAGCTGAAGTAGCTGGAGTTAGCGCGAACTTCGTCTTCGTAATCGTCGTTGACATCGAATTGATATCCGGCGGTGAAGCCGAATTTCTGCGGCTTTTCCCAGGACACATAACCCGAATGCGTCATGTTATCAGTGGCGACGAAATCGGAATCGGACGAGGTGCGGTCGAGCACGCCGACGTACTTGACCGAGACATTCTGCGGCAGCAGCACCAGACCGCCGCCGTAGCCGCGGTTGTTGGAGATGCCGAAGTCGCTCTCGTCGAATTTCGTCTCGTAATGACGGAAGCCGCCGACGGCTTTGATCCAGCTATACCGCGGGATCGAAATCAGACCGGCGAGACGGAATTCGCTGCGCATTTGATCGCGAGCGCTGGAGCGGTTGTCGGTAAACTGATCGCCGCGATACTCGCCGGTGATCGTCGAGCCGTGGTGGAAGACATGCAAACCGGCATTGAAGAACATGCGCTGGTAGTCGACTTCGACGGTGCGCGCCACCGGTTTGGGGTCGAAAAGATCCTCCGACTTGCCGGTGCGTTCCTGCATCAACAGGCCACCGAACACTTCTATTTGCGGCAGCACGTACACCGATAGCGAGGCGCGCTCGGTGTGACGGCGCGTGTAGGCGGACTCATCGAAACTGTAGATGCGGCGGAACTGGTCATGCCCAACGCGCAGATCGAAAAGACCCGGCTTGGACAGCGACGCGCTCAAGTTGCGATTGTTCATGATCACATTCTCGAGATTGGCGCGCAGCAAGAGACCGTTATCGAAACGATAGCGGAATCCTTCCAGCGAGAAGGTCGGGCCTTCGTAGAGGTTGAATGTCGGATGGTACGACGACTGGTTGCCTTCTTCGTCGAGATAGACGTATCCGATCTTGACCTCGCCGGATCCGCCGGCTCCGAATGAAGTGGATACGCCGAGAAGAAGGATCATCGCCGCGATACTGAATAGCTTAAGCGTCTTCATGATCGTTCTCCTCATTTCTTCAAATTGTCGTGGCAGCCCGAGGCATAACAGTTGGCGTAGAAGGTGGTCGTCAGCATCGGGTCAAGGAAGAGGCGATTGTCATTTGAACCGTGGATGTCGGTATGACAATTGACGCAGTCGACTTTGACCGCCATGCCGGAATGGGCGGTGCGATGCCCCGGCGGAACGCCATGGCACTGCAAGCAGACGCCGTTGCCCGGCTGATTCAGCAGCCGTTCATTCGGCGATCCGTGCGGACTGTGGCACTCGACACAACCGCCACCCTGCACGAGATGATTGTAACTGACCGGGTGTTCGTAAACGAACGGCCCGGCGACTTCGGCGTGACAGGTCTGACAGGTCCAGTCGAATCCGAGCGCGAGTTGGTGATCCTTGCGGTCGTTCATCGGGTGGCAATCGTTGCATTGCACGTTACCCTCGTGCAGCGGATGCGCCGAACGGGACGCAAACTGCGCGCCGACCGTTTGGTGGCAGGTCAGGCAGAAGTTGCCTTCGGCATCGATCAGCGATGCGGCATTGACGTTGTCGTGAATCTTATGGCAACTTGAGCAGGGCAGGCCGCTGCGACTGTGCGGATCAGTCGTGATCATCGTCATTTGATGCTCGTTCTGATGGCACGAAGCACAGGCATCGGCTTGCCTAATGATCGGCAGCTTGGACGGCACGATCGGCTTGTGGGCTTCCGGGTCGTCCATGTGCTTCTCCCAGTCGCCGTGACAGCCGATGCAGGTCACCGCGATTCGTTCGCCGCCTTTGGGTTTGGTCAGTGCGTGTTTGCCGTCAACCAGATTGTCCGCCATATCCTGATGGCACTCGAGACACTGCGCGTCGCTTTCGCCGTTTTCGGCCCACAATGGGGGGCCGGCAAGGGCGATAAAAGCGATCAGCAATGTCGTGGTGATGCACAGAATTAGCGGGGTTGGTTTCGTTAGGTGTCTATGCATACTAACCCCGTGAAAGAGTATGAAGTCCATCTTTGTCATCTGTGACAGCCGCCAGCGTGTTTGTGAAAACTGTCACAAAAGTCCTCCATGATATCGTGCGCATACTATTGTGTTTCAGACACTCGGTCAACAAAAACTGTCATGAAATTGTCATGTATTCGCATCTTGTTGAATAGTATCGTGAAAAACATCACAAACTTTAGGGATCGGTTGGGGAGATTTTGGGGACAAGAATACACCTCAAAATGGATTATTCAGCGTAATCTGATCGGAATTGGGGGTATGAGCCGAAACCCGGGACAACTTCAGACTTGACAGGCGGGCGTCAGTCCAGATTCCCGACCGGTGAGTCCGGCAGATCCTGGTGTGCTAGCGCTCGTTTACGGTTGCACGCCAGTGTGGCAGTCGAAGCAGCCGGTTTCGCGCCAGGCTTCGTCGATGTCGACCGGATGCCTGAACTCGAGGCCTTGTCCGGTCGAATCGCGGACAATCGCGCCCTCGGGGCCTTGCGCCAGGATCGTGTGACAGGCGTTGCAATCGTGAGTGATCACCGCGCCGGCCGCGCTTTTGTGCGTGCCCATGTGACAGCGCATACAGCCTTTGTCGGAGAAGTGGCCGATGTTGTTCGGGTAGTGTTTCCACATCCCTTTCATTTCCGGAAAGATGTTCTGCCGGAAGGCCGCCTGTACGCCGGCGATTGAAGACTGCACCGCTTGGCGCTTGGCCGGGTCGCCGAGCAAACCGGCCGCCTGATAGTGATCGTTGATCCGCGTCGAAATCGCCGAGAGCGCCTGATCTTTGGTTTCGTATTCGCCGGCCATCGCTTCGACGGCGACGGCTTTGAAGCCGGGCAGTGACCGATCGATGAATCCGGATTGAATCGCACGGTCGACGGCGTAATCCGGCGGCCGGTAGACGTGGCTCGGGCGGTTGTGACAATCGATGCAGTCCATCACGCGAACCTCGAGTGTGTCGAGAGCTGATTTATCGAGCGGGTTGGATTCGTCTTCGTAGATGGTAACTTTGCCCGAGGACTTTTCGGTGACCCGCACCCAGGGGATGTCCTGGCGCTGCCGGTCGCGGGCGATGTACTCGACCGTGACATCGGGATTGATATGCCAATGAATGCCGGCCTTCTGGCCTTCATGCGGTTCGCCGGTATCGGTGATGATTCGCATATCGGTAGTCCACTTGGAGTTGGCGTCATCGTACTGATAATGGGTGAAGCTGCGCAGCGCGATGCCGTAGGTTTTCTGCGGCCAGTGGCATTCTTCGCAGGTTTCCCGCGCCGGACGCAGATCGCGAATCGGAGTCGGGATCGGACGCGGGTAGACATTGGCGATGGTCGCGTAGACCTGATAGGCGCCGGAAAGCTTGGATTTGGCGTACCAGCCGGCGCCGGTGCCGACATGGCACTCGACACAGGCGACGCGCGCGTGCGGCGAACCCTGATAGGCGGTATGTTGCGGCTCCATTACGGTGTGACAAGTCGTGCCGCAGAATTCTACTGACTCGGAATAGTGGTAGGCCTCATAGCTGCCGACCGCCGTAATCACCAAGAAGAGCACGGTGCCGGCGATGAAGACAATGGTCGCATTGCGATGACCGCGGCGATTGAGGTCGATCAGCGGCCAAGTCGGGATTTCGACTTTGTCGCCCTTTTTCCAGCGCCGCCAGGTGCGGAGCATGCCAACCGGGATCAGAAGCAGGCCGAAAATCAGAATGGCCGGGAGCACCATATAGAGGAAGATGCCGAAATAGGCGCCGGTCTGTTCGAGGGTGAAATTGATGATCAACATCACGACCAGCACCAGCGCCATTGCGACGGCGATGAAGGCGCCGAGCGCGCTGATCCAGTTGTATGTCAATTTCGGCAAGCGACGTTGTTCAGAAGACATCTTCGACTCCTTAAGTGCATTCGCCGCCCCGAGCGAAAGTTAGTGAAGAAATTATCAAGGGGAGCGAGGGAAATCAAGGACTAACTCGCTCGCCGAAAGTAGAACAATGGAAATGCTTTGGACGGTTCAATGCTGCGCGGTTAGATATCTTTTCCTGACTGCCCGAAACGCGGCAGGAAGGGATTCCTGCCGCCGCACTGTGTGAGCCGGAGTGATTCCTGCCGCTACACTGTGTGAGCCGGAGTGATTCCTGCCGCCGCACAGTGTGAGCCGGAGTGGTTCCTGCCGCTGCACTGTGTGAGCCGGAGTGGTTCCTGCCGCCGCACTGTGTGAGACTGTTGAAAAATCTAATTCATGTCATTCTGCGCGCAGCAAAGAATCTGCTTGGCCTTGTGCAGCAATACCAACAGACCCTTCGCCTGCGCAGCGGCTCAGGGTGACAGCCTATAGGACTCTTTCAACAGTCCCGTGTGCTGGAGTGATTCCTGCCGCCGCACTGTGTGAGCCGGAGTGATTCCTGCCGCCGCACTGTGTGAGCCGGAGTGATTCCTGCCGCTGCACTGTGTGAGCCGGAGTGATTCCTGCCGCTGCACAGTGTGTGAGACTGGTGAAAAATCTAATTTATGTCATTCTGCGCGCAGCAAAGAATCTGCTTGGCCTTGTGCAGCAATACCAACAGACCCTTCGCCTGCGCAGCGGCTCAGGGTGACAGCCTATAGGACTCTTTCAACAGTCCCGTGTGCTGGAGTGATTCCTGCCGCCGCACTGTGTGAGCCGGAGTGATTCCTGCCGCTACACCGTATGTGCGCAAGATGATCTTCATCTATACGGGAGTAAGGGGAATTTGGCGATTGACTCGCCGCCGTCGTCGCGGTATTATCGCTTGGCGCCGGGGAAGTCTGAAACTGACCAGGTCCCGCGCAATGCAAACGCGCCGAACCCCGCCAGGACCGGAAGGTAGCAACGGCAGGTGATCGTCTTCATGTGCCGCGGGGAAGCCTGGTCTGTTTCCTTCCCCGGCGATTACCGTTCACCGAGGCAATCAAAGAGCGCATGAGCTATTACGTTTTTTCCCGCAAGTACCGGCCGCAAAAGTTTGCGGAAGTTCTGGCGCAGCGCCATATCACCGAGACTTTGACGCGGGCGATTGAACATGACCGCATCGCGCAGGCCTATTTGTTTTGCGGCGTTCGGGGGACCGGCAAAACGACGGTCGCGCGGATTCTGGCGAAGCGGTTGAATTGCGCGAACCCGCAAGGCGCGGAACCGTGCGACGCCTGCGAATCGTGCCTCGGCATTATCAAAGGCCGCTCGCTGGACATTCTCGAAATCGACGCCGCGTCGCATACTTCGGTCGATGACGTGCGCGAGTTGCGCGAGGCGATCAAGTACTCACCGGTCGGCGGCAAATACAAAGTCTACATTATCGACGAAGTGCATCGCTTGAGCGGTTCGGCATTTGACGCGCTGCTGAAGACTCTCGAAGAACCGCCGGCGCACGCCGTGTTCGTCTTTGCGACAACCGAGGCGCAGAAGGTGCCGCAGACGATTCTGTCGCGCTGCCAACGTTACGATTTCCGGCGGATATCGGAATCGGAACTGCGCAGCGCGATCAAAGGGATAGCCGAAAAAGAGAATCTGACGGTTACGGACGACGCCGTTGCCGAATTGGCGCGACGCGGCGACGGCAGTTTGCGTGACGCGCTGTCGATTCTCGATCAGGTGGCGTCGTGGCAACAGGACAAGATCGATCTCGCGCTCATTACGCAGGCGCTGGGAATTTTGCCGCGCAGCGAGTATCGGGATTGGCTGATCAAGATTCGCGATCGGGATTCCGCCGCACTCCTGCAGCGGGTCGATGAAGTCCTGCGCGCCGGAGTCAGCGCGGCGGAGTTTGTCCGCGGATTTCAGGAAGAAGTTAGGTTTCTGTTGGTGTTCAAAGCCGCGCCGGATATCGGCGCCGATTACGGCGTGACGCCGGAAGAATCCGCCGATTACAAAGCGCGCGCTGCCGACTACGAGATCGGGGATCTGCTGAGAATTCAGCAAGTGCTGGTCGATCTGGAGGGGAAAATCCGCGACGGTTTCGAACCGGTGATCAATCTCGAGTTGACATTGCTCAAACTGGTGCAGATGGAAGCGACAGTCAGCGTTGAAGCGATACTGAAGACGCTTTCCGGTGCGCAACCGTCAGCGGTGCCCTTCGACGCGCAAGCGGCCGAAGCGAAAAAAAAATCGGCGCCTGTAGCGCCGGCGACTACGGCGCCGGCCGCAGTTGCAGCGCTTCCTTCGAACAATGCCGCCGCAGACGGCGGCACAATGGCGGGACCAGATTCCGACGAAGGCGCCGCGTCGTTGTGGGATCGATTTTTGCAGGCGCTCAAACCTCGCCACCGCAGTCTGCAGATCAAGCTGACATTGGCGCAGCCCCGGTCCATCGAAGGCAACCGCTTTTCCGTCGCGTTTGACCGGCTGGGCGAGGTTCACGTGCGTTATTTCCAGGATCGCAGCATTCAACAAACGCTGGAGCAAGTAATCCGCGACGTGGCGGGACGCGAGTTGCGACTCCACTTCTTTGTTGATCCCGGTTGGGCGCCAAAGGTTCAGATGACTGCGACCGACAGCAAGGCGGCTCTGTTTACCGACGCCGACAAAACGGCGCACCCGATGGTGGCGCAGGCCATTGAGATTCTCGACGCCGAGATTGTCGCGCGTCGCGACGTATAACTTCCGAATAGCTGAGCATTCATACAGGAGCGAGTAATGGCCAAAGGTTTTGGCGATATGATGAAGCAAGTTCAGAAGATGCAGGCCAAGATGATGGAGCTGCAAGCCGAACTGGATGAAAAGCGGGTCGAGGCCTCAGCCGGCGGGGGCATGGTGAAAGCCGTCGTCAGCGGCAAAGGCGATCTCAAGGAGGTCAAGATCGATCCGGAGGTTTTGAAAGACGCCGATGTCGAAATGCTCGAGGAGATGATTGTCTCGGCGATTACGCAGGCGCAACAGGACGCGCAGCGGATGCAGCAGGAGACGATGAGCGCTCTGACCGGCGGCTTGAGTATTCCGGGGTTAGGCAGTCTGGGCCTGTAGTCAAGCTCAAGAGCGAATTTGCCGGCAGCGATTCGACTATGATTCCGGCGGTTTGACCGACTGCCACGAATCAGTCTTTTTGTATTCAAAGATCAGCAACACCGGAATCGCCAGCCACTCCAGCAAGCCGACGCCGACTGCCGCGAGCACGGTGGCGCTTCGAGTCGGGAGCAGAAAGAGGAACGCCGCCGTCCACACGAGCGCGCCGATGGCGAGCAACATTCCGGTTTGCCGCAGGTTGTCGATCTGAAATTCCCGCTTCAGGAGCATACGAATCAAGAACGCGTAGGCAAACATCATGACACCGACAACACGAACCAGCGCGACGGCGATGAAGTAAACCTGATTCGTGAGAATCCGGTCGGCGCGCGCCCCCATTGCGACGGCCATGGTGTCGACGATTTGCGGCGCGAGCAGCAGAGCGAAAATCCCGCAAGCGTAGGCGAGCCAGGTGTTGAACTTGATCAGTTTGATGATCATGTCGCTGAAGCTACACGATCAAGGTTGGCAAGGCAAGGATAGATCGTTGTTGGAGTGTGGTGTCGCTTTAGCGATTGGACACGACTGGCTGACCCGCTGTGTTTAACCCGATGGGAGAGCGGACTGAGCCCACCGAGCCGGTGTGGTGCCCGGCGAGTGGGGAACCCACAGCAATCCCGCAGAACGGGACAGGTCTGTGGGGCACCGTTTCGGATGCGTGCCATAGTCTCAGCCGAAGACCACCGCCAGCGCCGTGAAGACTCCGGCGACGAGTGTCGCGCGAATGAGAATCCAGCGCGCCTGCAGGCGCAATTGGGCGATTTCAGTGGGATTGTTGATCGTCTCTTCGACGTCATTCAGTTTGCGCCGACCCAGCGCCGCGAGTCGGGTTCAGGTTTTTTCTCGGGCCTGAAGCAGACCCAGCACCGCGGCGAAGCTGGTCGCGAACAATAACACGTACCACAAGCGGCCGACATCGTAGACTTTCAAAGCCAGAAACACAAACACGGTGGCGATGAACGCCAGGAGTGAGATGATCTCGCGCTTGCGGCACTCGCGTGCGTCGATGTTGGCGAGTTTGGTGGGCTTTAGCATTCGATATCAAGTTAGCGGGGCGATCTTTGATCGGCAAGGCAACATTTAATTGAACACTTTGGATCATTCACCGTCGTAATCTCGGGAAGCACTCGTTGGCGGATTATCTGCCAGCACTCTGAAGATCACGATTGTGAATGGCGGCATGTCGCGCGCACGCTCGCCACGGCCTCAGTAGTTCCCTCGCTGATTGCGCAGCGCGCCGAAGCCCCGCCGGCCACGCGCAATCGGTGAACCTCACGACAAATTCCGAGCTAACGAAACAACGCCGTCGGGAATAAAGCGTACCGCCCGCTTGTAATTCCGGCGACATGAAACCGAGAACTTCTATCGCGGAGGAAGCGATGAAACGGTATTCCCTGCTGGTGATCGTGGCGGCTGTCGGCTTGCTGGCCGCGATCTGCGCCGATTTGGAGTCGGCATCGACCGGAAAAATCAAAGGTCAAATCATCAATCTCAAAACCAAAGCTCCGATTGGGTTTGCGGTTGTCGAAATTACCGGCACGACAATGGGCGCGCAAGCGGACGGCAACGGGAATTTCCTGATCGTGAATGTGCCGCCGGGCGTTTACACGCTGCGAGCGTCGGTCACCGGCTATACGCCGGTGTTGATACAGAATGTTAAGGTCGTTTCGGATTCGACGGCAGAGGTCAACTTCACACTCGAAGAGAGCCTGATTGAAACGGAGGCGCAGATTGTCCTTGCAGCGCCGGGGGCAATACAAATGGTAGAGACCAAGAACATGCGGCAGGAGGAATATGGCAAGATTCAGATGCGCGGCAGTCGAGTCGCTATCGGTGGTTGCTATCCGCCATCCTCACCGCCGCCGGCGCACGGAGGCAATCGGCCGCCGAATGGCGAGCCGTTCGACGCCATGTTCTTCAAGCACTATGGCGTGAATCCCATCATCGATACTGAAGACGATCACTTCTCAACCTTCGCAATCGATGTCGATAATGCCTCCTATGCGATGGCGCGTTCGTATATCAACTCGGGCAACCTGCCGCCGCAGGACGCAGTGCGCGTCGAAGAATTCGTGAATAATTTCAAGTACGACTACGCCTGCCCGCGCGACAAGGCGTTTACGGTGCATCTGGAAGGGGCGCCATCCCGGTTCGGCGAGAAGTATCACCTGCTGCGGATCGGCATTGCCGGGCAGAAGATCGCCGACACCCAGCGGCGCGACGCGCGACTGGTGTTTGTCGTCGATGTTTCCGGCTCAATGAATCGCGAGGATCGTCTGGGCACGGTGCGGCGGGCGTTGCGGATGCTGGTAGATCAGCTTACGCCGCGCGATCAGGTCGGAATCGTGATCTACGGCAGCACGGCACGCGTGCTGCTGGATCCGACCTCGATTCGCGACAAGGAACGAATCATCAATGCCATCGAGAGCCTGATTCCCGATGGTGCGACCAATGCCGAGGCCGGTTTGCGGCTGGCTTACCAGATGGCCGACCGCAATTTTCAGCACGGCGCGATCAACCGGCTGATTCTTTGCTCGGACGGTGTCGCGAATGTCGGGCAGACGTCGGTCGACGAGTTCATGACGTTCATCAAAGGCTATGCCGACCGCGGTATCACGCTGACGGCAGTCGGTTTTGGCATGGGCAACTACAATGATGTGCTCATGGAACAGCTTGGCAACAAGGGCAACGGGCACTACGCCTACGTCGACAGCTGGACCGAAGCGCAGCGGGTGTTCATGGAAAATCTCACGGGTACGCTCCAGGTGATCGCCCGCGACGTGAAGATTCAGGTCGATTTCGATCCGGCGGTGGTCGAACGCTATCGGCTGCTGGTTTACGAAAACCGCGACGTTGCCGACGAGGACTTCCGCAATGACGCCGTCGACGGTGGCGAGATCGGCTCGGGACACATGACGACGGCGCTCTACGAGATCAAGCTTCGGCCGGAAGCGACCGGCGATATCGGCACGATTTTCATTCGCTATAAGCATCCGGAAACTGGCGCCGTCCGCGAAGTTTCCGAGACACTGACGCGGGAATTGGTTCGCGGGCGGTTTTCGCAGACTTCGAGTGATTTTCGCCTGGCGGCTGCGGCGGCGGAATTCTCCGAGATCTTGCGCGGATCGTACTGGGCGAAGAAGAGTCGCCTGAGCGACGTGCTGGAAGTCGTGCGCGGCGTCGAGATGGAGAAGTCGAACGAGCAAGTTACGGAGTTGATGCATCTGATTGCGCAGGCGGATAAGATGCTCAAGTCCAAGGAAACGCCTGAGCCGGGCACCGAGCCGCTCGGCTGGGAAGAATAGGGAATATCAGCGCCGTCCCTCGTACAAGCGCGGGACGGCGCTTTTCGCAGTGGGAAACTTGACATTCAGCAACCGGCGAAGCAAATTCGCTTATGCGACCGTTGCGCAGGAAAACCGGCATGCCGCTGCAGATACCGCGCGGGGAACTGCGGAAACAGCCGAAGATTGCCGCCGGCGAGCGCCCGATTCGCTCCAAGTTGGAGCAGGCGGCGATCGAGTGGTTTCGCGAGCGGAGGCTGGATTTTCAGTACGAGCCGCTGATCGTTCTCGGCAGCAGGCAGTACCGGCCGGACTTCTACTTGCCGCAACTCGAGTTGTTTGTCGAAATCTGCGGTTTCGGCCATATGCCGTATTACAATGATCGCGTCGAGGAGAAACGCCGCCACTTCGAAAAAGCCGGGCTGAGAGTCGAGTTCATCGCCGCGCGATCGGCCGGCCAGCTCCGAGCCGCACTGGCGCAGATCTTTCCCGGCGACTCCGCGTAGCGAAATACCGTTCACGAAATTGTAGTCATCATCGGGGCGTCTTTTTCGTCTATCAACTGAACAGTTTCGTGTCCGGCGCGTAAATAACGTAAGCGATTACGCAAAATTCTCGCGTTGGGAAATCGAACTGGTGCATGCTCGCCCGACGCGAAGAAAAGTCGCGCCAAAACGCTTCGAATGAATCTTCCGGGGCGGCACGACCCTCGCCGCCGCAGAAGGATATTCCGATCCGGCGTTGTGAGGACGTCCGTCGTGATCGGAATTGCGCCGGGGCGGGCTCTGCTCCCGCCCCGTTTTTATTTCCGGCCTATGCCGCAGCCAAAGATGGGCGTGACTTCTGGGGCGAGCGCTTCTATATTCTCTGCAGGTTGTATAGTTAATCAAGCGAGGGTTATTCATGTCAAAGCAGGTTATCGCCACCACCAATGCACCACAGGCGATCGGGCCGTATTCGCAGGCCGTCGTGCACGCCGATTGCCGAACCCTGATTTTCTGCTCGGGGCAGATTCCGATCGATCCCGCTGCCGGCAAGGTCGTTGACGGCGAGATCGCCGCACAGACGCATCAGGTTTTCAAGAATATCTCCGGTTTGCTCATTGCCGCCGGATCGAGTCTGAACAACGTGCTCAAGACGACGGTCTTTCTCAAGAGCATGGACGATTTCAAGGCGATGAACGAAGTCTATGCCTCGTATTTCAGCGGTGACTATCCGGCGCGGTCGACCGTGCAAGTGGCCAAGTTGCCATTAGATGTGCTGGTCGAGATCGAAGTCATCGCGTACCGCTAAGCGCCACGCAATGCGAACTCCGCGATTCGGCGAAACACTTTGCCGCTTGCAATCATACCGGCGAATGGTTAATTGTTGTCGCCAATGAACGGATGACGGCCGGCTAACCAAGGAATCTGAATTGCGGATCGCCCTCGGACAAATCAACCCGACGGTCGGGGACTTTGACGGCAATCTTGCCAAAATCCTCGCTGCCCTGCAGCAAACCCGCGCGCAAGCCTGCGATTTGGTCCTCTTTCCGGAGCTGTCGTTGTGCGGCTATCCGCCGGAAGACCTCCTGCTTAATCGGAGCTTCGTCGAAGCTAATCAGATTTACCTGCAGAAGCTCATCGCCAAATCGGACGGGCGGGCGATTATCTGCGGCTATACCGGTTCCGAGGGATTGAGCGTCTTCAATTCGGCGGCACTGATCGCGGGCAAGAAACTGCAACTTTCGTACGAAAAGGTGGCGCTTCCGAATTACGGCGTGTTCGATGAGAAGCGCTATTTCCAGCCGGGCAATGAGATGCCGCTACTGCGAATCCGCGACACGCTGCTGGGGATCAATATCTGCGAAGACATCTGGATGTGTCCCGGCATCACCGAGCAGCAAGCGACATTCGGCGCCGCGATTGTGATGAACATCTCCGCGTCGCCGTACCACCACCACAAAGCCGATGAACGCATCGCCATGCTGCGCGATCGCGCGATTCGCAACAAGATTCATGTGTTGTACTGCAACATGGTCGGCGGCCAGGACGAGCTGATCTTCGACGGCGCCTCGGTCGCGATCGATCCGAAGGGGAAAGTGATCGCGCGGGCTGCGCAATTTCGAGAAGAGCTGCTGATCGTTGACATTCCCGAGACGAAAGGCGCGAATCAGTCGACATTCGATTTGCTCAAGCGCGCCGGCACGATGGGAAATTCGCAATTTCCGGTTCGGTACGCGGAGCTTGACCAGCAATCACGACCACCGGCGCGCGAGCACAAGAATCAAGTCGCCAGCCTGCTGGACCCGACGGAGGAAGTCTACCAGGCCATCGTGCAGGCGACCCGCGACTATGTGGGCAAAAACAGATTCACGCAGGTCGTCATCGGCATGTCCGGCGGAATCGACTCGGCATTGACGGCGGCGGTGGCGACGGATGCGCTTGGCAGCAAGAACGTGCACTTGCTCTTCATGCCTTCGCGATTTACTTCGGAGCTATCGCATCGCGCGGCGGCTCATCAAGCGAAACTTCTCAAGCTCAAGATGGACGATCTCCCGATCGTCGATCTCTTTGAAGATTACGCCGAGTTACTCAATCCGGCTTACGGTGACTGCACGACCGGACTCACCGGCGAAAATCTGCAGGCGCGCATTCGCGGCAATTTGCTGATGGCCTATTCCAACAAGTTCGGCGCGCTGGTGCTGAATACCTCGAACAAATCGGAAGCGGCTGTCGGATACACGA
This sequence comes from uncultured Ignavibacteria bacterium, assembly GCA_964617645.1. Classification (GTDB taxonomy): domain Bacteria; phylum Zixibacteria; class MSB-5A5; order CAIYYT01; family CAIYYT01; genus JADJGC01. The sequence goes on along the minus strand of CAZTYE010000002.1, from coordinate 415,255 downwards.
CGCTCTACGGCGACATGGTCGGCGGCTTCGCCGTGCTAAAAGACATTCCCAAGACGCTGGTGTACCGAATTTGCCGGCACCTGAACAAATCGCGCCGGCGAGAGGTCATTGCCAGGACGATTATCAAGCGGCCGCCGACGGCGGAATTGAAGGAAGACCAACTCGATACCGATTCGCTGCCTCCCTATGAGATTCTCGACGAGATCCTCAGGCTGTATGTGGAGCTCGACACCGACGAGCGCGAAATCATTGCGGCGGGTTTTGACCCCAAGACGGTGCGGCGGGTTATTCGCATGGTGGGCAATGCCGAATACAAACGCCGCCAATCGCCACCGGGGGCGCGAATCACACCGCGCGCGTTCGGCAAAGATCGTCGCTGGCCGATCACGAACAAATTCTAAGTTGACAGACAAGCGGCGTTTCACCAGACTGCGCCGGAAACAACCGGAAAAAACTCGATCGGACCGAAATCGGAGAACCCGTTATCCACGGAGGGAAAGCTCATGCTCAAGGAATTCAAAGAATTTGCGATGCGCGGAAACGTTGTCGATATGGCGGTCGGTATCGTGATCGGCGCCGCTTTCGGAAAAATCGTGTCGTCGCTGGTCGGAGATGTCATCATGCCGCCAATCGGCATGATGCTCGGTGGCGTTGACTTCTCGAATTTGGCCGTCACGCTCAGGAGCGCAACTGCCGAAGGGGCGCCCGTAGTGCTCTCATATGGCAAGTTCATCCAGACTGTCGTTGACTTTGTAATCGTCGCCTTCGCGATCTTCATGGTAGTTAAGGCCATGAATTCGCTGAAGCGTAAGAAGGAAGAAGCTCCGGCTGCGCCGCCGGCGCCGACGAAAGAAGAGATACTTCTGACCGAAATCCGCGACACCTTGCGCTCGCGATAGGCGCTCCGGCGGGGATCGGGGTTGTCAGTTCGCGAGACGGCTCAAGCTGCTTGACTCACCCACAGCAAGGGGACTGTTGAAAAAGCCATATTCATGTCATTCTGAGCGAAGCGAAGAATCTGTTTTCCGATGCGACACAAGGATAACAGACCCTTCGCTCCGCTCAGGGTGACAGCTCATAGGGCTTTTCAACAGCCCTCAAGCTGTGGGCTACCCTTACCGGGAGAGTCGACGGGCGCATTGTCCCTCGAAGCGTGGGCATGGCACGGCGCGAAACCTCTGCGGAGAATCGCATTCGTCGTGTGGCGAGTCGAGCAGTCGGATTGGGCTACTCCAGCAGTATCAGCTCGGTCGAGGCCGAAGCCTGGCTTCCGAGTACGAGTTCATCTACAGAGATAGTCAGTTGGTAACGTCCGGGACGAAGATCGCCGACAGTGAGTTGCAGGTCGCGGGTGATATCGTGGGCGATGCCACCCTCGCGATAAGTGTAGGAGATCGACTCGCGTTTGCCGGGGAAGACTTTGCCCAAGAGGCCTTTCAGACCCTTGTCGCTGCCCTTGACGAACTGAAGCGAGTAGGTGACGTCGAAGCGGGTGCGACCGGTGAGATCGAAGGGCAGTCCGTAGACCTCGAAGTAAACGCGCACGGTGTCTTCGAGCGCGTAAGCTCGATCGACGACAATCGGCAGTTCCGTTTCACCGCGAACGATACGCACGGAGTTCGGCTGGACACTGGCGGGCGCGGTGAGAACGATGTCCGACATACTGATACCGGTGATCGCAAAGCTCCGAATCGCCAGCGAGTCGATTTGATAGCGATAGAGACCCGAATCCGATTGGTCGAGCACGATCCCGAGACGCCTCGCCCCCGGAAGTTGAGCGGTCGAGAAGCGAGTCACCACCGACCCACCGCGAGTCGATTCATAATCGAGTCGTGATTCGTCGCGCCAGAATAAGCGGCCGCGCAAGTCCTGGATCGCGGCGCGAAAAGCTATTTCACCCGAGCGAAACTGGTTTCCGGCTGAGTAAACAATTAGCTCCAGATCAGTGTAGCTGCGCTCGCCGCGAAACTGATAGACGTCGTAGTCAAACTGCACCGGCGCCGTTTCCCGCGACAATTCCGATTCCTGGGGAACTTGCAGATTGTTGAAGTAGGCGACGCGTTTGCTCTCATTGGTGCGCAGCGAGCCGGTGTTGTCGCTGTACGAGAAGGGAAAGCGGAATTCGCCGGAAAGCATGTGATCGACGAAGGCGAGAGTGCACGGATAGGTGGTCGTCGTGTAGTACCAGTACCATGCCGGAATCCCACTCACGCTGCTGGAATGGATGCGCTGGCGGCGGCGGTCGTCCGGCAGCCCCAGCCGAATCAGCGTTTCGCCCATGTCGGTTTTCCAGCCGTCGCGGTCATAGCGCTCATCGGAGAAAATTAAGTTTGCCATCCAGACGCGCGCGAAGTGTTCGACCTGACGTTCGTTAACGGCGGTTGTTGGATCGTTGTCCAAATCGAGCCAGAGCTGCAACTTGAGAGAATCGCGGCGGGCAAGAGGCAGCTTGTTGTAAGCCGAAATCTCGTCAGGGCGAATCAGATAGGCGAGTGATTCGTAGCCGGCGCGGCCGGCCGAGTCGAGGCGACTGAGAGCGTAGTCGAAATGTCGCGTTGCCGCGACCGGATCGCTTTGGCGATATGCAGAATAGGCCTTCGCCAGCCGGCTGCGAAGCGAAGAGGAATCGACGGAGAGGGCTTGATCGGCGAAGTAGCGGCAACTATCGACCCAGCCGCGCACCGCAGAGATTTCCGACAATCGAACCAGCGCCGAGACATTGTCGCTGTCTTCGCGGAGCAGGGAATGCAGGACCTCAAGCGCGGAGTCGGCGAAGTCCGCATAGTCGTTGATAAAGTAAGGCCGGCGATAGAGGTCGGCCATGATCAGGTATGGCTCTTCGTTTTCCGGATCGAGGTCAATAGATCGCGCCAATTCGCCACGACCTTCCATCTCGAAAGTCTGCGCGACGAGGGTCTTGCCCAATTCAAGATGGTACAAGGCGCTTTTCGGCTCAAGTTGCACGAGACGCCGAAACGCCAACTCCGACTTGCGGCGGCCTTCAACGCTGCCCAGTTCACGATTGATCAGGCCCTGGCGCATCAAGATCGCCGTATCACGCGGGTGCTGCAGCGCCAGGTCATTGATCAGCAGCGCTGCGGAGTCGAGATCGTCGAGTACAACCATCCGGTCAACCGACATGGTGAGGTAGTTTAACTCGAAGTCGCTCATCTTCCGCTGCGAACATGACAACAGGAAGATGCCGAGGGTCACGATGACCGCAACAACCCGAAGAAAAACGCGGCAACTGTCCAGAGGCTCACGCCTTTGCATCTTTCACCCTTGAGATAGGACGAAACATCACCACCAAAGCGCCAATGCCATTTGCGAAAAAGGGCTACTAATTTCGACGAAGTGGTGTATATTGGCTTTGTTACTTGCGGAGGCTATATGCGTACCCTGTTTATCGCTCTGCTCCTCACGATAGTAATCGTTCCAGCCGTTTTCGGACAACGGAAAAACTACGATTATCGTAATCTGAGCGCTTCCGAGATCGAGGAAATCAAATCTCGACGTCTGGAATTCTACCGGTACGAATCGGCCGGGCGGGAAGAGTCGATCAAACGGGGTCTCCTGGAACAAGCGCTTAAGCACAATGCCAACCAATCCGATTATGATGTCAACTATTATGGCATCCGCATCAATTTGCTGTTTCCCACCAAGTCGATTGTCGGGCAGATCGACTATCAGGTTACCGTGGTTGCGCCGACGATCAACTCGATCGACCTTGACTTGATCTGGTATTATCTTAACGCCGATTCGGCCTATGTGGGCCCGAACCGCGTCAATGTGTCGCATCCGGGTTTCGTGGCCACGGTGACGCTGCCGCGCACGTACACAGCCGGCGAGAAGATCGTATTCAGCGTCTATTACCATGGGACACCATATTCGGGGATGGGTTACACCGACGGCGGGATGGCTTTCACAACGCACTACGGCAACGAGATTTGTTGGACGTCGACCGAACCTTACGCTTCGCGCAACTGGTTTCCCTGCAAGGACACGCCGGAAGACAAGGCCGATTCGGTAAAATTCTGGATCGAGTGCCCGGGAAATATGCAGGCCGCCGCGAACGGGGTACTTCAGTCGACGACGACTCTGCCCAGCGGGCGCAAGGTTTATCATTGGATCAGTCGCTACCGCATTACCACCTACTTGATTGCGCTCTCGGTTGCGAATTTCGAGATCACGCAGAAAACCTGGAACTACGACGGCCACTCGATGCCGGTATACGCCTATAACTATCCGAATGCCTATGATTCGAAAGCGGTGTTCGACACGCTGACAATACCGATGCTGAATTATTATAGTGACGCTTTTGGCATCTATCCGTTCGTCACGGAAAAGCTGGCAAACGTCAATTGCGGCGAGTGGGGTACGATGGAGCACCAAACCTGTTCGTTCCATGATCCGTTCGCGTATTACTACGATTTCGTTTACCTGCTCATTCACGAAAACGCTCATCAGTGGTGGGGCGATATGATCACCTGCCGGACGTTCCACCATATTTGGATTAACGAAGGCTTCGGCACGTGGGCAGAGGCGATTTTCTGGGAGGCGGCATATGGCGGATCGTTGGCGGCATATCTGGGACACATGCAGACGGTGAAATACATGGGGTCGGGAACGATTTATGTTGAGGATCCGCAGACGCAGGTGATTTTCGACGGCAATCTCTCTTACAACAAGGGCGCCTGGGTAGTGCACATGCTTCGCGGCGTGCTCGGCGATTCGACGTTTTTCCGCGTGGTCAGGGAGTGGTCAGCATCGAGTTATCGCTACGGCTCGGCGACGACTGAGAGTATCGCGGATTTCTGGTCGGCGGCATCGGGGGTCGACCTTCATCAGTTTTTCCAGCAGTGGATTTACGGCGACGGTCACCCGGAGTACGAGTACTCGTTCCAGTGCCGTCCCGACACGGTCGGGGGCGGATATCTGGCCGATTTCTTTGTGGATCAAGTTCAATCGAGTTACAGCAACTTCCAGATGCCGATCCGCTTGCGGTTGGTGACGACCGGAGGAATTCGTGATACGGTGGTTTCGAGCACGCAACGAGGTCAGTATTTCCAGCTCCATGCGCCGGATTCGATAACGAACATCCAATTCGACCCGCAAGAGTGGATCTTGCGCGAGGCGACGCTGGTTCCGTTTGGAATCCAGACGACAACCATTACTTGTGCTGACGGCGAACTGGGTGTGTTCTATAGTCAATCATTCGAGGCGGTCGGTGGCGTAGCGCCTTACAACTGGACTCACTGGGGCGGGGACCTGCCGTTTGGGCTGAGTTTCAGCGGCGGCGAGCAGGCCGTGGTCAGCGGCGTGCCGACGTTTATGGCGACATTCTACTTTACGCTGCGCTGCCAGGATTCCAGCACTCCGCCACAGGAGAAGCTCTTCGGCTACTCAATTACTGTTGGACCGGCCAACAACGCGTGCGGCGATGCCGACTCGTCGGGCAGCGTATCCATCGCGGACGCCGTGTTTCTCATCAATTACATTTTTGCCGGCGGTCCGGCTCCATCGCTGGAGCGCGGCGATGGCGACTGCAGCGGCGCGATATCGATTGCCGACGCCGTGTACTTGATCAACTTCATCTTTGCGTCGGGTCCGGCGCCGTGCGCTGGATGCCCGTGAGTTCGGTTTAGTTCTCGGATCAGCTTATCTTGCGGGCACAATTAGTGCCGAGCGCGAAGGCTTCAGCCAGGCGCTCGCGATTGCCGGCCACCCCACCGAGCACGTCTTCATCGTGGGCATGAACCAGCCGGCCGACCTTTTCGATTCCGCACCAGATAAAGAAGCCGCCAATGACGCGATCGGCGGCGTCGTATTTTTCCCGCTCGCCGCCGACGAGGATGTAGGCGCCTTTGCAGCTGAGGATTCCGTGCTCGGCAAATTGAGCGCGACCGTTGACAAAATGCGGCGGCCGGAAGCAGTTACAGCGGTCGATAAACAACTTGGTTTGCGCGGACACCGAGTCAAAGTAGATCGGTGAGGCAATCAGCACAAAGTCGGCGTCTTTGAGGTGGAGCAAATAGGGGTAGAGTTCGTCTTTGTAGATGCAGACCAGCGGCGTCGGGTCGATACCGCAGGCCTGGCAGGGAATGATATCGAGGTCGTTCAGACGTACGGTGACAATTTCAGTGTTGGGACATTGAGAGAGGAATCCGCGCTCAAACTCGGCGGCCAGTATTTCCGTAGAGGAACCGACCCGCGGCGAGCCGTTAACGATCAGCAGCTTCTTCTTCATCCAGCAATTGATAGTATTCCCAAACCGATTGATCAAGCAGCTCTTGCTTCTGCTTTTGGGTCAGAGCCAGTTCCCCCAATTTTTTCCAGTCTGAGGCGTGTTGCTCTTCGGCCTGATCGGATTTGAGCTGTTCGACTTCGGACTCCAGAAGCGCGATTTTCTCTTCAAGTTCTCTCAATCGCCGCCGGCGGGTGGTCGCAAGGTTCTTCAGGCGGCGATCCTCGCGCCAAGAGTCGCGTTTCTGCTGCTTATCGGCGCCATACTCGCCGGTTTCCAACTGCGATAGATTCTGTTTCTCGACAAAATCCCGGTAACGGCCACGGAAGTCGATGACCCGAGTGTTCTGCAGCGCCAAGACTCGCGTCGCCACTGAATCGAGGAAGAAGCGGTCGTGGCTGACGACAAGCACCGTGCCGTCGAACTCGCGCAAGGCTTCCTCGAGGACTTCGCGCGAGCCGAGGTCAAGATGATTGGTTGGTTCGTCAAGAATCAGAAAATTGGCGGGCAACGCTAACAGCCACGCCAGCGCGAGTTTTTTCTTCTCGCCGCCGGAGAGCATTCTCACCTGCTTGAAGACATCCTCGCCAAAGAAGAGAAACCGCGCCAGATGGCTGCGCAGGCGAAAGGCATCCCACTGCGGTTGAATATTCCAAACGGTGTCGAGCACCGTCTCATCCGGATTGAGCATCGCCAGATCTTGATCGAAATACTCGACATCGACGTTGCGACCCAACGCGATCTGGCCGTTGACGCCATCGAGTTCGCCCATCAGCGCCCGAATCAGCGTGGTCTTGCCGGTACCGTTGCGGCCGATCAGAGCGACTTTGTCGCCGCGTTCAATCTCGAACTCGACATCGGAGAAGAGGACGCGATGACCGTAGGCGAAGGCGAGGTCTTCGACACGCAAGACGGATTGATAGGCGCGCCGCGAAGCCTCCATTTGGATACTGGCTTTGCGGGCATCGCCGGACGGCGCCGTCAAGCGTTCGAGTTTGGAGAGCGCCAGACGTCGTGACTGGGCTTGTTTGGTCTTTTGGCCGGCGATATTGCGAACGATGAAATCTTCGATGCGGGCAATCTCCTCTTGTTGATGCAGGTACTTCTTAAGTTGCAGCCGTCGCCGTTCGGCGCGCTCTTCACAATAGGCAGTGAAGTTGCCGTGGTAGAGATCGAGTTTGCCCTGATCGAGTTCGACGACGCGGTTGACGACGTGATCCAGAAAGACGCGATCGTGCGAGACAACGACAACGGCGCCGGGAAATGTCTTGAGGTATTCCTCGAGCCAAATCGTCGACTCGATATCGAGGTGGTTGGTCGGTTCATCAAGCAGCAGCAAATCGGGCTGACGCAACAGAACACGCGCCAGCGCCGCGCGGTTGCGTTCGCCACCGGAAAAACTCGAGAGTGGCCGGTGGAGATCATCCTTGCTGAAGCCCAGTCCCAGTAGCGTGTTTTCGATCGTGGTATCGAGCGTGTAGCCGCCGCGAACCTCCCATTCGTGCTGGAGTTCGCCGTAGCCCGGCAGCAGCGATTCATCGCCAAGGGCGATAGCGCTCTCCATGGCCTCCATGCGGCTGCGGAGTTCCAGTAGTTCGGCGTAGGATTCGAGCATCGCCAGAAATAGAGAGTAATTCGATTCGAGGTCGTCTTCCTGAGAAACATATCCAACTTTGATCTGGGGACTCGTCATGACGGATCCGAAGTCGGGCAAAACCTGACCGAGGGCGATTTTGAGAATCGTCGTCTTGCCGGCGCCGTTGGGACCGACCAAGCCGTAACGCTCTCCGCGCACGATTTGCAGGTCGACGCCGCGCAGAATTTGATCTTCGTTGAAAGTCTTGGTGATCCCCGCCAATTGCAGAAAAATCAACCGGCGCTCACCTCCGGTTGCCGGGCGGTATATGCAACCGCCATCTCGGCGAGCAAGAAGAGGAATCCGAGCAGGAGAAACAGTTTCCAGAGTTCAGTGCCAAAGCGCGCCGAAGAAATCGCGCCGGCAGGATCACTGTCGTAGGGTAGCACGACGACGCGCGCCCCAATGATACGCTTGCCGACCGTCTCGGAGTCGGTAAATCCTGGCGATGACTCGGCAATCGGGAAATTGACCGCGAACATGTCGATGACATTGTTGTCGCCGACGAGGCGATAGATTCCGGTCTGCTGCAATGCGCCCAGATTGAAGACGACCGCCCCGGCGCGCAATGAGGCATCGATTTGGGTCGTGTCTCCGCGCGGCGTAACCAGCGCAAAGGCCCGCGCGGTTTGTGGCCCCAATTCGCGGGTGATTTCCGATCCGGCGGAGAGGCGCTCGCGCTGATTGAGCGGCTCGGAAACCAGATATTCGACGGCGCGGTTGAGCATGATCACCGAGAGCGGTCGAAAAACGATGTCCGAGAGTTGCTCGTTCATGCTGAACGTGAACAACATCGCCTTGCCCTTGCCGACCCCGGCCTCGAGAACCGCCGGAGAGTGGTCCGAAAAGCGGGCCACGATCGTTGAGCGCGCCGATTCCCGGAGCTTGAAATGACCGTCAAACTCGGCCTGCGGCAGTTTGTCCTTGGGCATCGACTTGTAGGGCGAAAACAGCGGATGGGCAAAATCCAGATTGTCGAGAAGATACTTGCCGCCGGTAGCAGCCAGCGGGGGCGTTTCGAGAATCTGCAGACCGAAGAACGGCTCGGAAAGTTTCTCGGAAAAGTCGGCGATATCAAGTTCTGGTCGCATCATCAACAACACGGCGCCACCGGTGTTGAGATAGTTGCGCAGCGATGACACCAGTGCCTGCGGCGCTCGGCCGGTGAGATTGACGATAACGGCGTCGTACTCGAGCAGGTTTGCGGTTGCGGCCTGCAAGGCGCCAATGACTTCGACCTGCTTGGCAAGATTTTGCGATTCTCCCGGCGCGAGCGCGCTCTTGATATAGAAGGCTTCGCGGTCGTTATCCGAAAGCAGGGCGATGCGGCTGCCCGAGGGAATGCGCATCGCAAAGTAGCCCCGATTGTCGGCGAGCAGGTCATCATCGTCGATGGCGATTTCGCCGTAGAGGTAGCCCGGTTCGGCCGGTGTGTGTTCGAACGCAACGCGGCTTGCGCCTTGCGGCGGGATCGACAGATCGGTCTGAGCGACGCGGCGGCCGTTGATATCGAGGGCGACGAGCAATTCGGAGGGTTCGTCATCGTTGTAGTTGCGAACCTCGCCCTGAACGGCGAAAGCACGGTTGGCCGTGATAATCTGATTGGGAAATACGACCTGCTCGACGGCGGCATTGCCGCGCTCGGGCAAAGCCGTAGACGTGACGAAGAGGCTGACTTTCAATCGCTCGGATTCGAAGCCGTTAAATTCGAGATCACGCCAGACATCGCCCTGAAAATCGCTGAGCAAATAAACCTCAAGATTCGGGTCGGTGGCGGCTTTCAGGATTTCCAGCGCCCGCGCGAACGCCGCCGCCGGGTCGGCGGTTGCCGCGGTCGGACGCATCGATTTGAGCAACTCCTGCAGGCGGGCGAAGTCGGTCGTCGGATCTCCGGAGTCGTAAATGACGCCGTCGGCAAAGCCAAGCAAAGTCGCTTTCTCTTTCTCCGTGAAATTCGCGAGGATACTCTGCGCTTTCTCGATGCTGCGTTCGAAGAAAGAGCCGGCGTTCGTTTCGGTTTGTGTCGATCCGGACAGATCGATCATCATGACCGCTGTCGTGGTGGTTTTGCCGCCGAGAGCCGGCAGATAGCCGCCTTCGATAGCCGGACGCGCGAACGCAAACGCAATCGCGAGCAGCGCGAGGGTGCGCAGAATCAGCAGCAGAATCTGCCGCAGCTTAATCTGCCGCATTCGCGTTTTCTGCAGCGATAGCAAATAGCGAACGGTGGAGAATTCGACGATCTTGACGCGCTGCTTGTTGAACAGGTGCAGCAGCAGGGGAATCGAGGCCGCAGCGGCGAAGAGCAGCAAAAACGGGTTGATGAAGTTCATTTCGTCGGCATTCTCTCGGTTAAAGGGTCGACCGGCGCAGCGAAGCGCGTCTCAATTAAGCCAAGAGCTTGTACGATGCAACTGCTGATTAGTTCTGGTACGGCTTTTTTAGATAGGCTTGCGCCTGTTGTCGGTCGGCGTACGCGGTCGGCAAGGTCAAGAGTTCCTTGTAGAGCGCGATGGCTTCCTTGCGGTCCTTGCGCAAGTCGGCGACTTGAGCGGAAGCGAGCAAAATCTGGCCGATATAGAACATCCGCTCTTCGAGAAATAGCGCCGTATTGAGATATTCCTGCGCGACCTCCAGTGAACCCAACCGCAGCGCGGCGCGGCCGGTGCGGAGGTGGTGCAGCGGATTGTTGTTGTACGCCGCGGCAAGCTGCTTGCCCATGTCCAGCGCGCGCTGGTAGTAGCTCCATGAGGTGTCGCGCTGTCCGAGAGCGGCATAACTGTCGCCGATGGCGATATCGTAATCGACTTGGAAGCCGGGGTTGCCGGTACTCTCGCGCGCCCGGCGAAGCAACTCGATGGCCCGCTCATGGCGACCGCGGATCTGGTCAATTTGCGCCAGCCGCGCCGCCGATTGATAGCTGGCGGTGTCATTTTCGATTACGTCGCTGTACAGGAGTGCGGCGCTGTCGAGATTGCCGGCGGCGAAGAGCATGTTGGCGTACATTTGGCGCATTCCCGCATCTTGCGGGTTGAGCCGCGCCAACTCGCCCGCATACTGCGCGGCTTTCTTGAAATCGCCAAAAGTGAAATGCAGGCTGGTAAGCAGGCGCGGGGCCCAAGCCGTGTCTTTCAGTTCTGCATACCCCGTATTGGCGTAGATGAGCTGCTCGGGGAGCTTCAGGAAAGTCTGCGCGCGCGTCGCGAAATACGAAAGCGCGCCGAGTTTCGGAGGCGTAGCGAGGACGTACTTCTTCCAGTCCGCCGTCACCTCGGCCAACGGCTTGCCGTAGACAGCGGTGAAGCTCTCGGCAAAGGTCAGATCGGTCGCCGTTTGATACCATTGGAGCAGCTTGCCCCGGCCGAAAGTATTGAACAGGTAATTCACGAACGAGCCCGAGATGTAGAGCGACGTGTCGCGCGCCACCGCACGATACTGGCGGGAGACTCCGAGTGACGCAATATCGGGAAGCTTGTTCTTACGGAGAGCGTCGCGGATGAAGATCTCGGCGTAATCCAAACTTGAACACAGGCCTTCGAGAAGGAACGCCGGCGCGTAACCGTGAATCCGCATCAAGCGCGTCATGTACACGACCTCGGGATGCAAGTCGTTGACGCCGTGTTCAAAGTGTGCGAACACATTCTGGCGCGAGTAGTCGTAGGCGTTGTTCCAGCGCGGATCCCAACCGACATCAGTGACCGGGCAGGGGCAAATGTAAAAATTAGTCTTGGTGCGGTCGCTCACGGCATAGCGTTCGATAAAGCCGTTGAGGTCGTTTTCGAAGGCGTCGCGAATTTCATTCCAGCGGAAATCGCCGAGCGAGCGCTTGACGTAGTAAAAATCAAAATCGCCCGACGGATCGGAGGCAAAATTGTCGCCGCCAAACGCGAGATCACAATCGCTGCGCCAGGCCGACAACGAATCAAAGGTGAGCTTGATGCGGTAGACCGACTGCCCACGCGTGAGGGCCGAGTCGAAAAACACCGATGCGCCGCGAAAGACGATATTCTGTTGGAAGAAATTGCGGGGACGATCATCAAGACAGTTAACCTGCGAGCTTAGTTGGATGACGGTGTCTTGTACGACGGCAGCCTGCAGTCGGTAGCTGAAATTTCCCATCGAGAAATAGAAATGAGAGTCGATCGGCGCGAGAAACCGACGCTCGTCGGCCGTCTGCCACGAGCTTCCTGCTACGCGCTCCAAAAATGAGCACGTAAAGTGGATCGCCTTGGAGGAAGCCGGTAATGATTGTGCGGTGAGTAGGAAGTCGAATAGTAAGACGAAAATCAATCCGTGAACAAACTTCAAACAACTCCCTCGACTTTCTGTTTCTCGAGATCGACTATCTTGCTGCCGTGCAAGACCGGCGCAACCGGAATCGTGTCGACCGCGGCGGCGGCGATGATGTCGGCCGCATAACCCAATTCGCGCAGGTAGCGTGCATGGTCGGTGCGGCTTATCACCGTTTCGATGTCGTCGTCGCGATTCTTATACACCATGTGCGCCAATTGCGCCGCATCGTTGTCGGCCTGAAAGCTCCCGGAAGCAATGAGCTTCTCGATCAGGGCGCCACCGGCAAAGGTGTCTTCCAACGAGAAGTTGCCCTGTCTACCGGCACAGACGATGGCGACGTCCTTTTGTGCAGCAAGAATCTTCTCGGCAATAGTCGAGAGATTGACAAATCCACAGACAAACACCTGCGCGGCGGCGGCGCATTTGAGCAGAGCGCGCGAACCGTTCGTCGAGGAAAAAATCAGGGCCTTGTCGCGCACGACATCCTCGGTGTATTCCGAGGGCGAGTTGCCGAGGTCGAAACCTTCGATCTTGTGGCCGTCGCGCTCGCCGCAGAGCAGCACGACGCCGCGCCCGATGGTGGCGCGCAGCGCGGCGGCATCGCCGCTGGCCGCCACCGGCACGATTTCTCGGCAGCCGGAGGCAATCGCCGTGCAGATCGAAGTCGATGCGCGCAGCACATCAATCATCACCGCAATCCGGCCGCGGATTTTCGCCTCGGTAACCGGCGTGGGTGTAAAGTACAACTTAACGATCACCTGTCCCCCTCCTATTTGTGGGTAGCGTTTCTGTAAAATGCGCCTTTGATGACTTCGGCGGCGACGCGCTTGCCGCGAACGTCGATTTCGACGGTGTCACCGACTTTGCCATAGTCGCGGTCAATGTAGCCGAGTGCGATACCCTGTCCGACCGACGGACTGAAGCAGCCGGAAGTAACCGCACCAACTTTGGTATCGGCAACGAAGATATCGTAACCGTGACGGGGTATGGCTTTATCTTTCAATACCAATGACTGAAGCCGCCGCGGCGGCTTGCCGTCCTTCATCGCCTGAATCGGAGCCTTGCCGACGAAGTCGCCTTTCTCAAGCTTGCAAATCCAGCCTAATGAGGCTTCGATTGGGTTCGTCGTCTGATCGATGTCGTTGCCATAGAGCATATAACGCATTTCCAGACGCAGGCTGTCGCGCGCGCCGAGGCCGATCGGTTCGATGCCGAATTCTTTTCCGGCTTCCATGGTTTGGTCCCAGAGCGCCTCGGCAATAGACGGTTCGCAGTAGATTTCGAAGCCGTCCTCGCCGGTATAACCAGTGCGGCTGAAGAGAGTTTCTTTGCCGCAGAACACGGCGTGAGCCGATTCATAGTAGCCGAGCTTGTCGTAATCGAATGGGGCGAGTTTGCGGATGACGGCTTCCGCTTTCGGACCCTGTATCGCCAGCAGCCCGATTTCGTCGGAACGATTAACCAGTTCGACACCCGCCGGTTTGTGCTTCAGCAGCCAACTGAAGTCTTTATCGATGTTAGCGGCATTGACGACCAGCATGTACTCATCGGGCAGCCGATAGACCAACAGGTCATCGACGATACCACCATGCGGATAACAAAGGGCGGAGTATTGCACTTGGTGCATCTTCAGCGCGGCGGCATCGTTGGTTGTCACCCTCTGGATAAAGTCCAGAGCGCCGGCGCCGCGAACGAAGAACTCGCCCATGTGGGAGAGATCGAAAATGCCAACGCTTTGGCGAACCCTGAGATGTTCGTTGTTGATCGAATGGTATTGAATCGGCATCCAATAGCCGGCGAATTCGACGATCTTGGCGCCGACAGCTTCGTGACATTTCCGGAACGGAGTGTATTTGACGTTACTCATGATGAATCTCGATTGCGAAAGTAATAACCATTTCTTTCATGGTATCAACGCGGGTGATTAAGGTCAATCGGTTTTTGCCGCTTGGGCACCGTCAAGATCGCATGCCGCAACCAGTGGCTAGCTGCGGACGCCGGCGACCCTACATGCTCCTTTCGCGGTGGCGACGCTGAATTTAGTTTGCATTGTTGATGATTATGTATAGATTAGAGTAGTTAACCCGACATCTCCCGGTGATTTCGAGGTCGTTGATTCCCGGAGGCGCCGAATGCTCTCTACTTTCGTTCGCGGACTGCCGCTGCTTGCACTGCTTGCTTTTGCCTACGGCTGCTTCAGTAATTACGAACGCACGTTAACGCTGCGTAACGATGCCCGACATCTGGACGGCAGATCGACATATTTGAAGGTTCATATGGTGGCCGGTGATGTGTTCATCCTCCAGAATTGGAGCGTTGTCGCAGGCGAAACACAAGTTGAAGGGAATGGCGTTCACCTCGATTTTGATCGCGAACTACTGGACTCCGGCAGCTACGTTCTCGGAATCGACTCGGTGGCGATTTTCGAGACAAATAGACGCGTTCCGTCCGGAGCCGTTGCCGCGCTCTCGCTCGTGACCATCGCTTCACTGGCGGTGACGATCGTGTGCATCGCCGATCCCAAGGCCTGCTTTGGTTCGTGCCCGACGTTTTATACCGAGGATGGCGATTCGCTGCTGCTGCAAGCGGAGGGGTTCTCTTCGAGTGTCGCGCCGGTTCTTGAACGCGCAGACATTGATGCGCTGCACCGGGCCGGCTTCGATGGTCAAGAAGCAAAGCTGGTGATGACGAACGAGGCCTACGAGACGCATGTCGTGCGCTACGCTGATCTTCTGGCTGCGCCGAAACCGCAAGGTCAACGCGTTCTCGCGACGGCGGCCGGCGAATTCTGGACGACCCAAGCCCACTCGAGCTGCTCCCGATTCGGGAGCGATCCCGGCGCAGCCGCGAAGATCGCTTCATTCGACGGCAGCGAGTGGTTCACTTCGGCCGACTCGATCGATCTGGGGGCGCGCGATTCGGTCATCGTCGAGTTTGAAACTCCCCGCAGCGGAAACCTGGGCGTGGCGATGGCTTGCCGGCAGACGTTGCTTTCCACCTTTCTGTTTTACCAGACGCTGGCCTACATGGGGAACAATGTCGGAGACTATTTCGCCGCACTGCAGCGGCAGGGCCGAAGCTCGCTGGCGGGGTTCGAATCGTCCGGCGAGAGACTGGGAAATATCGAAGTATGTATTCCGGACTCGGCAACCGGGTGGTTGAGTGTTGGCGTCGTGCGTGAGACGGGGCCGCTGGCAACCGACATGCATCTGGTGTGCTTGGGCGCCATTGACCGTCCGGTTCAGCGGGTGATGCTGCGTTTCACCAAAGGCTACTACCGCTTCGACCAAGTCGAGCTGGTTGAGTTGGGCAACCGCGTATCTCCGGTGAGAATCAATCCGTCGAAAGTCTTGCGCAATGGCGTTGAATCTGAGGTCGATCTGCAGAGCCTCTGCGACTCGAACAAAACTCTGGTCACGCTGCCCGGCGACACCGTCGAACTTATCTATGCACTGCCCCAACCGGCCGGAAGCTACGAATACTTTCTCGAGAGCCGCGGGTATTACCTTGAGTGGATGCGTGAAGACTGGCTGCAAGAGGACGATCAGCAGATGGCCATCGCCATGCTGCGCCAGCCGGAAGTTGCGCTGCGGCTGATGGCGCCGCGCTACAAACGAGTCGAAGCCGATTTAGAAAGATATTTCTGGAGCAGTCGCTATGCGCGCACAAGCACTCATTAGTCTCGTGCTGGCGGTTGTGCTGGCATCCTGCACCGCGACGATCGCACCGAGCGGTTGGCGAAAAAATCTCGAAAATTCTGAACGAACGGCCTTCGGTGCTTGGACGCAAGTGTGGACACCGGACAGCGGCGACGCCATGGAGCTGGAAGGCGAACTCATCGCAGTCAACGCTGATTCGATTCACGTGCTAACAGCAGATGGATTGCAGTCGATGGCGGTGAGCGAGGTCAGTAAGTTGCACCTGCAATGGTTTGATTCCAATTATGGAATGCCGATGACCTGGACAATCCTCGGCACCGCCTCCACCATCTCGCACGGATTCATCCTGCTGGTCTCGGCGCCGGTTTGGATTCTCGTGGGATCGGTTTCGGCCAGCGCGCAATCGAAATCAGGACATGAACGCGCCGATTCCGGGAAGATTCGTGAGCTGTCACGCTACGCGAGATTTCCGATCGGTTTCCCGCGGGACCTCGACCGCCGCTTGCTCAAACCACTGGCCGTCGGGTTTGAATGAAAACGGCTTGACTCACCGTTCGGTGAAGGCACCGCCTGAATTCAAGTTAGTGCTCCTCACTATCCGAAGGAACGACTTCATAATTCGTTCTCTCTTAGTGACTTATCGAGATGGCAACCGAGATCAAGAAGTCATTGGTACCCAGATGTCTCAGGTGAAGATAACTACCAGAATGCCCTGGTGGTTCGCTACCTGCAGATCGTGATTGCTTGCACCCGCCGATTTTTCGACCCTGAGGCTCCGAAAAGTGCACATTCATAACAAAACCGGTTGACGTTTAGGTCATTATCGCTTTATTTTTCAACATTCTACGGGTCGGGTGAAGTGAAAAAATTCACGAATCACCACCGGGATCTGAGAAATTCACTTCGGGAGGAATTGTGGCTGAAGTTTACAAGAACTACATAAACGGGGAGTGGGTGGCTTCGCGCACCGGTCAGACATTCGAAAACCGTAACCCGGCAAATACCGATGAAGTAGTCGGGGTGTTCCAGAAATCCGACAAGTCCGATGTTGAAGCAGCCGTTTTGGCCGCCAAACAGGCCTTCAAGAAGTGGCGCCTGGTGCCGGCGCCAAAACGGGCGGAAATTCTCTACCGCGTCGCTCAACTTCTCGTCGAACGCAAGGAAAAGTACGCGAACGACATGACGCGCGAAATGGGCAAGGTGCTCAACGAGACGCGAGGTGACGTCCAGGAGGCGATTGATATTTCCTATTTCACTGCCGGCGAGGGTCGCAGATTGCACGGCCAGACTACGCCGTCCGAGCTGCCCAACAAGTTCCAGATGTCGGTACGCCAGCCCCTCGGAGTTTGCGCGATGATTACCCCCTGGA
Source organism: uncultured Ignavibacteria bacterium (assembly GCA_964617645.1). Classification (GTDB taxonomy): domain Bacteria; phylum Zixibacteria; class MSB-5A5; order CAIYYT01; family CAIYYT01; genus JADJGC01. The sequence continues at coordinate 398,054 of CAZTYE010000002.1, read as the reverse complement.
ACTTCCCGATGGCGATCCCCTCATGGAAGATGATCCCGGCTCTCGTTTGTGGTAACACGGTGGTTATCAAACCGGCTACTGATACCCCCCTGAGTGTGGTCAACTTCGTCAAGACAATGGAAGAGGCCGGCATGCCCAAGGGTGTGGTGAACATGGTGACCGGCACCGGCTCCGGAGTCGGTGATCCGTTGATGCACCACCCGGAGATCAAGGTGGTGTCTTTCACCGGTTCTTCGGAGATCGGGCAAGTAGTTTCTAAGGCCTGTGCGCCCGATTTCAAGCATTGTTCGCTGGAGATGGGCGGCAAGAATGCCATGATGATCATGCCTTCGGCAAAGCTCGATTTGGCGATCGATGGCGCGCTTTGGGGCGCATTCGGCACCACAGGCCAGCGTTGCACGGCGACGTCGCGGATTATCGTGCATAAGGATGTGTACAACAAATTCATCGACGGTCTGGTTGAGCGCGCCAAGAAGCTGCGGGTCGGCAACGGGCTTGATCCGAACGTTGACATGGGGCCGGCGGTCAATCAAAGCCAACTTGAAACTGATCTGAAGTACATCGAGATCGGCAAGCAGGGTGGCGCCAAGTTGATGTGTGGTGGTGAACGCTTGACTGGTGGCGCCTATGACAAGGGTTTCTTTGTCCAGCCGACGATCTTCGCGGATGTCACCCAGTCGATGCGCTTGTGGCAAGAAGAGGTGTTTGGGCCGGTGCTGTCAATCGCGATGTGCGAGTCGCTAACCAATGCGATTGAGATGGCTAACGACTCTGACTACGGGTTGTCGGCTTCGATCTATACTCAGGACATCAACGAGGCATTCACGGCGATGCGGGATGTTTATACCGGTATTTTCTATGTGAACAGCCCGACGATCGGCGCGGAAGTGCATCTTCCGTTTGGCGGAACGAAAGCGACCGGGAACGGCCACCGCGAAGCCGGTCATCAGGCGCTGGATGTGTTTTCCGAGTGGAAGTCGGTCTATGTCGACTTCTCCGGGACGCTGCAGCGCGCGCAGATAGACGCGTGACGAGTCCCACCCTGACGGATGGGGCACTGGGCGAGTAGATTTGCGCTCACGATTCCGGATTCCGGTTCTTGCCGGAATGATGAGCAAGACAACTCGGGAATAGCGGCCGAGACAAGACTATGTTGCTTCACACAAAACCATACTGCCCGCGCCAGCGAGTGATGTCTTATTTCCTCTACATCATTTGGCTGGCATCCGCTGTCTGACTCCACTCATGACGACTTACCAGACGCACGTTTGTTTTGGACAAGAATCATGAGGCTTATTGAGGAGTAACGATATGGCGAAGAAGAAAATTCTGATCATGGGGGCAGCCGGACGTGATTTCCATAATTTCAACACCTACTATCGCAGGAACAGGTCAGTCGAAGTCGTGTGTTTTACGGCCACGCAGATTCCGGATATCGAAGGCCGCAAATATCCGAAGGAACTGGCCGGACCGCTGTACCCGAAGGGGATACCGATTTATGCCGAAGACGATCTGATGGATTTGATCGAGGAACACGACATCGACGAGGTGATCTTCTCGTATTCCGACGTGTCGCACGAGTACGTGATGCACAAAGCGTCGATGGTGCTCGCTGCGGGCGCGAATTTCAGTTTGCTCGGCGGCAAAGCGACGATGATCAAATCGAGCAAGCCGGTCGTTGCGATTGCAGCGGTTCGCACCGGCGCCGGCAAGAGTCAGACGACGCGCAAAGTTTGTGAAGAGCTTAAGGCGCTGGGAATGAAGGTTGTGGCTGTACGCCATCCGATGCCGTATGGAGATATCGCCAAACAAGCCTGCCAGCGGTTTGCGTCGGTCAAGGACTTGGAATTTCACAAGTGCACGATCGAGGAGATGGAAGAATACGAGCCGCACATTTCACGCGGGCAGGTGATCTATGCGGGCGTGGATTATGAGATGATTCTGCGTCAGGCGGAAAAGGAAGCCGACGTGGTGGTCTGGGACGGCGGCAATAACGACATGCCGTTCTACAGCCCCGACATGTGGATAACCGTCGCCGATCCGCATCGCCCCGGTCACGAAATCCAGTACCATCCCGGCGAAACCAATCTGCGCTGGGCGGATGTCGTGGTGATTAACAAAATCGATACCGCCGACGGCGAGTACATCGAATACGTGCGCGCCAACATCCAGCAATACAACCCCGATGCCGTAATCGTCGATGGCGCGTCGCCAATCAATGTCGAAGACGCCGCGGTGATTCGCGGCAAGCGGGTGCTGGTGATCGAAGACGGTCCGACGGCGACGCACGGCGAGATGCAGTATGGCGCCGGCACGGTCGCGGCGCACAAGTTCGGCGCGGCGGAGATCGTCGATCCGCGGCCGTACCTCAAAGGCACTTTGGTCGACACTTTCGAGAAGTACCCGAACATCGGCAAAGTGCTGCCGGCGATGGGTTATGGTGGCAAGCAGATCAAGGACCTTGAGGCGACAATTGCCGCGACGCCGTGTGACGGCGTAATTATCGGCACGCCCATAGACTTGCGCCGAATCTGCAAGATCAAGCAGAAATCAACGCGCGTCGGTTACGAATTGCAGGAAATCGGTTCGCCCACGTTGCGCGAGCTTTTGACCGACTTCGTCGGCAAGCTGAAGAAAGGCCGAAGAAAATAGCCGATGGGCAAAACTGCTGTCGTGGCGCTGGGTGGAAATGCGATCACCCGCAAGGAAGTCGAAGACACGATCGCCAATCAATTTGCGAATACGCGCCATTCGCTGCACGGCATTGTCGAGCTGATTCGCCGCGGCTACAAGCTGGCGATCACGCACGGCAATGGCCCGCAGGTCGGAAATGCGATCCTGCGGGTTGAACTCGCGCGCAGCAAGGCGCCGATTCTGCCGCTGGGGATCTGTGTCGCCGACACCGAAGGCGGCATGGGCTATATGATCGGCCAATCGCTGTACAACCGCCTGCATCGCGACGGGATCAGGCGCGAAGTGATGACGATCATTACGCAGATCGAGGTCGATCAACACGATCCGGAATTGAACAACCCGAGCAAATTCATCGGGCAATTCTATACCGAGCAGGAGGCAGTGCTGTTCCAGACGGAGCGTGGCTGGACGATGAAAGAGGATTCCAGCCGCGGCTGGCGACGGGTCGTCGGTTCGCCGATTCCGAGGCGCATCGTGGAAGGCTCAATCATCAAGCGTCTGATCGAAGCGGATGTCATCGTGATCGCGGCCGGTGGCGGCGGGATTCCGGTGTACGTTGAAAAAGATGGCACGCTCGAAGGCGTCGATGCCGTGATCGACAAAGATCGCGCTTCCGCGCTTTTGGCGCACGAGATCGGCGCCGAGATGCTGATTATCTTGACCGGCACGGAAAAAGTGGCGCTGGATTACGGCAAACCAAATCAACAATTGCTGGATCGCATCACGATCACGCAAGCTGAGCAGTACTTGCGCGACGGACACTTTCCGAGCGGGAGCATGGGCCCAAAGATCGAGGCCGCGATTGACTTTCTGAAACGCGGCGGACAAACCGTGGTGATAACATCGATTGAGAGAGCGGCGGATGCAGTATTCGGCGGTGCCGGTACCGTTATCGAACGCGGATGAAATGGCAATTCAGTTAGGGCAGGCGGTGATCGACGCGATTACCGCTCACGGCAAACTGTACGAAGTTGGCGGCACTGTGCGCGACCGGCTTCTGACCGGGCAACCGGAACCAAAGGATGCCGACTATCTGGTCACCGGGTTGCCGTTTCGGGGTTTGATGGAGATACTCCGCGGGTTTGGCCGCGTTGACCTGGTGGGGCGCGTTTTTGGGGTGATCAAGTTCACGCCGCGCGGCGCCGATCCAGCAGAGACGCAGTTTGATTTTGCGCTTCCCCGGAAAGAAACTTCGACAGGTGCCGGTCATCGTGACTTTGAGGTCGCGTTCGATCATGAACTTCCAGTCGAGCAAGACTTGTATCGCCGCGATTTCACGATCAATGCGATTGCCCGTGAAGTCGTTTCCGGTGTTTATGTTGATCCGCTCAACGGTCGCGCCGACATCGAGAGCCGACTGATCCGAATCACTACGCCGGAGTCGTTCCGCGAAGATCCGCTGCGGATGCTGCGGGCGATTCAGTTTGCGGCGCGCTTTGAATTTGCCATCGAACCGGAGACGCTTGCCGCGTTGCGCCGCGAAGCCGGGTTGATCAAAACCGTCTCGCCGGAACGCATTGCCGAAGAACTGAACAAGCTGTTGGTGAAGGCCGCAAAACCCTCAATCGGGTTCAAGCTGATGCAAGAATCCGGGCTGCTGCAGCATGTGCTACCGGAACTCGAAGCCACAGTCGGGGTCGAGCAACCGGGGCCGTATCATCGCTGGCCGGTGTTCGAGCATACCCTCGAAGTCATCGATGCGGCGCCGCCGCGATTGTTGCTGCGAATGGCGGCGCTTTGCCACGACCTTGGCAAACCCGCCACGAAACGTATCAAAGATGAAGGCGGCGCGTCGTTTTATGGGCACGACGCGCTCGGAACAAGGATCACTCGCGGCCTGCTTGAACGACTGCGCTACCCTAATGACTTTGTCGACGATGTTTGTCTGCTTGTCGACCGGCACATGTTCAACACCGAAGTCACCGACAAGGGCTTGCGGCGATTGGTGCGGCGCACGGGCACGGAGATGATTTTTGAGCTGCTTGAGTTGCGCCGGGCCGACACGATCGGTCAGGGCATGGGGCAGACCAACGACGACGTCGACTTCTTTGAACGGCGCATCCGCGAAGAGATCGACAAACGACCGCCGTTTGGGCTGAAGGATCTGGCCGTTAACGGCAACGATCTCATGCGCATTTTTGCTCTGGAACCCGGCAAACGGGTCGGACAAACATTGGACCATCTGCTTGAAGTCGTTCTCGATTATCCCGAGAAAAACGAATTCGAGACATTGATACATGAGGCTAAAAACTTCCTACAGAACTCGGCGGCGGCGCCGTCGGAGGAGTCGTAAATGAAAATACATGAGTATCAGGCCAAGGAGATATTCGCCCGCTTCGGCATTCCGGTGCCGAAAGGGCGCGTCGCCACAACGCCGGAGGAGGCGCGCGAAATCGCCGCCGATTACGGCCGTCCGGTCATGATCAAATCGCAAGTGCATGTCGGCGGTCGCGGCAAGGCGGGCGGGATCAAGTACGCCGCCAATGTCGAAGAAGCTTTCACGCACGCGCAACAGATCCTCGGCATGAACATCAAAGGGCTGACTGTCCGCAAGGTGCTGGTCACCGAGGCCAGTGATATCGCCCATGAGGCCTATGTCGGTATCATAATTGACCGCGCCGCCAAGAAGCCGGTGATCATGGTATCAGCCGAAGGCGGCATTGACATTGAAGACGTCGCCGCCAAAACGCCGGAGAAGATTCACAAGCTGCACATCGATCCGTTGCTGGGGATTCAGTTCTTTCAGGCGCGCGAATTGGCATTCAAGATCTACGGCGATATTCACACCGCCAATCAAGCCGCGCGGATCATCCAAAAGCTCTATGAATGTTTCATGGCAAGCGACTGTTCGTTGGCGGAGATCAATCCGTTAGTGACGACACCGAGCGGCGAAGTTGTGGCGCTGGACGCCAAGATCAATCTCGACGACAACGCGCTCTATCGGCACAAGGATTTCGAAGGACTGCGCGATGTCGCGCCGTCCGAGGAAGCGGAGAACGAAGCACGTGAAAAAGGCCTCTCATTCGTGGGTCTCAACGGCAATATCGGTTGCGTGGTCAACGGCGCCGGTCTGGCAATGGCGACGATGGACTTGGTCAAACACTACGGCGGCGAACCGGCGAATTTCCTTGATATCGGCGGATCGTCGAATCCCGATAAGGTCGTGACGGCGATGCGCATCATTCTGCGCGATCCGAACGTGAAGGCGATTTTGTTCAACATCTTCGGCGGTATCACTCGCTGCGATGATGTCGCGCACGGTATCGTCAAAGCGGTCGCGGAGTTCAATCCGTCGGTACCGATTGTCGTACGCCTGACCGGCACCAACGAGGAGGCTGCGCGGCAGATTTTGGCCGACTCGAAGCTGGCTTCGTCCGATACGATGGACGGCGTTGTTCAGAAGGCGATCGAACTCGCGCAGGTCGCATAACCGGGAAAGGATGAGAAGTCATGGGAATTTTTGTAGATAAGAAAACGAAGATCGTCGTGCAGGGCATCACCGGGCGCGACGGTTCATTCCACGCGCGCCAGATGAAAGAGTATGGCGCGAATGTTGTCGCCGGTGTCACGCCGGGCAAGGGCGGCACGGCATTCGAAGGCACGCCGATTTTCAACACAGTGCGCGAAGCCGTCGCCAAGACCGGCGCGAATACCTCAGTGATTTATGTGCCAGCGCAGTTCGCAGTGGATGCGATTTACGAGGCCGCCGACGGCGGCGTTGACCTGATTGTCTGCATCAGTGAAGGCGTTCCGGCAGTCGACATGCTCAAGGTATACAATTATCTCAAGCTCAAGGGCGTCCGCTTGATCGGGCCGAACTGTCCGGGCATCATTACGCCGGGTGTCACCAAGGTCGGAATCATGCCGGGGCACATTCACAAACAAGGTAATGTCGGCCTCGTCTCGCGCTCCGGGACATTGACATACGAGATCGTCTATAATCTCACACGAAAAGATATCGGCCAGTCGAGCTGCATCGGCATCGGCGGCGATCCGATCATCGGCACCAATTTCATCGACTGCCTGACGGCGTTTCAGGCGGATCCGCAGACCAAGGCGGTCGTTCTGGTTGGCGAAATCGGCGGCACCGACGAAGAAGAAGCGGCGCAGTTCATTAAGAAGCGCATGAACAAGCCGGTGGTCGCGTTTATCGCCGGCCTGACGGCTCCGGCCGACAAGCGGATGGGTCACGCGGGAGCGATCATTTCCGGTGGTAAAGGCACGGCGATGGAGAAGATCGCGGCGTTCAATGCTGTCGGTGTACCGGTCGCGAAGACGCCATCCGAGGTCGCGGTCTTGATCGAGCAGAAGCTCGCGAAGTTGGCAAAGTCATCGGGAACTAAACTGGCCGCCAAGACGACCAAAGCCAGACCGGCGGCTAAGAAGGTGGCTGCAGAACCAGCCGCCAAGAAGCCGTCCAAGAAACCGGTTAAGAAAGCGCCGGTCAAAAAGCTGAAGGCGTCCGTGACTAAAATGAAACCGGCCAAAGCCGCCAAGGCGAAGAACAACAAGGCCAAAACGAAGAAGCGTTAATTGCTGCGGCAGCAAGACGAGGAGTTGGCTGATATGTCTGACACAACCGGCGGTCAAGCGACTGCGACCACACCGACAAGCGGACGAAATCCTCTTACGATCTATCTGCACTGGTGCAAGGCTTGCGGCATTTGCATCAGTTTTTGTCCGCATCAGGTATTCACGTCCGACCGCGACGGCAAACCGATCATCACCTATCCGGACAAGTGCACGCAGTGCGCGATTTGCTGGCTGCATTGTCCCGATCTGGCGATCGTATCGAATGAGAAGTAGGAGACACACACGTGGCTGATATACGATTGATTCAAGGCAATGAAGCCGTGGTCGAAGGCGCGCTTATCGGCGGACTGAGCTTTTTCGCCGGCTATCCGATTACGCCGTCGACGGAAGTCGCCGAGGGACTGGCGCGCCGGCTTCCCAAGACGGGTGGCAAGTTCATCCAGATGGAAGACGAGATTGCATCGATGGCGGCGATTATCGGCGCCTCCTGTGCCGGAGCCAAATCGATGACGGCAACTTCGGGGCCGGGATTCTCGTTGATGCAGGAAAACCTCGGCTACGCCTACATGGCCGAAGTCCCGTGCGTGATTGTCAACGTGCAGCGCGGTGGGCCATCGACGGGTTTGCCGACCAAGGTGTCACAGGCCGACACAATGCAGGCGCGCTGGGGCACGCACGGCGATTATGTCGCGATCGCGCTCGCACCGCAGTCGGTCGAAGAGACGATCAGGCTAACCGTAAGATGCATGAATTTAGCGGAAGAGTACCGCACGCCGACTATTCTCTTGCTCGACGAAGTTCTTGGCCATATGCGCGAGCGGGTGGTGATGCCGGAGTCCCGGTCGTTAAAGGTTGTCGACCGAACCAAACCGGACGTGCCGGCGAACTGGTACAAGCCGTTCGAGATCACGCCGAGCTTCAAATCACCGATGGCGGCATTCGGCGACGGCTACCGCTATCATGTCACCGGTCTGACACACAATGAGGAAGGCTATCCGACCAACGAGTCAAAAAAGATTCATGACAAGCTGCACAAGCTGCAGAGCAAGATCATGCGCTACCTCGACGATATTTGCGAAATCGAAACCGATGGCATGGAAGACGCGCATGTCGCCGTCGTCGCCTACGGTTCGGTGGCTCGCGCCGCTAAGCAAGCTGTGATGATGGCGCGGCATCGGCGGATGAAAGTCGGGCAAGTGCGGCCGATCACAATCTGGCCGACGCACGACAAGCAGTACCATCGGATCTTCGGCTCGAAGTCGCTGGAGGCGATCATTGTCGCCGAATTGAACCAGGGGCAATACGTTAATGAGATCGAACGCGTCGCGCCGAAACATGTCAAAGTCGTGAGCCTGACGCGCTACGATTCGGAGCTAATCACGCCCGAACAGATCCTTGATAAGATCAAGGAGGCCAGATAACATGCTGCAAAAATCTGACGTAGTTCACCAGTACCTGCGCCCCAAGAAGGCGTTTCCCAATGTTTGGTGCCCCGGCTGCGGCATCGGTATTGTCATGGGCTGCCTCGTGCGCGCCATCGACAAACTTCAGCTTCAGCGGGACGACGTGTGCTTGGTTTCCGGCATCGGTTGCTCGTCGCGCTTGCCGGTGTACCTCGATTTCAACACGCTGCACACGACGCACGGCCGGGCGTTGGCGTTTGCGACCGGTGTCAAGCTCGCCAAGCCCAGACTTAAAGTGATTGTGATCACCGGCGACGGCGACGCGCTGGCGATTGGCGGCAATCACTTTATTCATGCCGCACGGCGCAATATCGACATCACGACAATTCTGATCAATAACATGATCTATGGCATGACCGGCGGACAGTTTTCGCCGACGACGCCCTCCGATGCCTATGCGACGACTTCGCCGTACGGGAACAAAGAGAACCAGTTTGATATTCCAAAATTAGCCATGGCCGCCGGCGCGTCGTATGTCGCTCGCGGAACGGTCTACCACGTTGCGCAGCTTGATGACTTGATCGAGCAGGCGATTGCCAAACGCGGGTTTTCGGTCGTGGAGGCGTTTTCGAATTGCCATACTTATTTCGGTCGTCTCAATCGAGCCGGCGATGCCGTCAAGATGATCGAGGACATGAAGAAACTGGCAATTCCACTTAAAGCCGCCGCCAAGATGCCGCCGGAAAAACTCGAAGGCAAGATGCTCACCGGAGTTTTCTGCGACCTGGAAAAGGAAGAGTACTGCGACCGTTACGACCAGTTGATTGAGAGCGTAGGAGGGAAGAAATCATGACGACCAAAACCAAGGGCAAAGGTCATGCCGAGCAGCATGAACCGGCGCAATCGTTCGATCGCTATGAAATTCGCCTCTCGGGTTCGGGCGGTCAGGGGCTGGTGCTGGCGGGAGTGATTCTCGCCGAAGCCGCCGCGACAATCGACGGCAAGAATGTCGTGCAAACGCAGAGTTACGGCCCCGAAGCGCGGGGCGGCGCCTCGCGCACTGATTTGGTGATATCACCAAACGAGATCTACTATCCCAAGCCGATGGCGCTCGACCTGCTCTTGGCGATGACGCAAGAGTCGTGCGATCTGTATCATCATGCGCTCAAAGATCACGGCATCATGATTGTCGATTCCCATCTGGTCACACAGACGCCGTTCGCCCGCACCGTGGGAATCCCGTTTAGCCAACTGGCGCGCCATGAAATCGGTCTGCCAATGGTTGCCAACGTCATCTCCCTCGGCGCGATTTGCGCGGTGACGGACGTGATCACGGTCGGCGCGCTGACCAAGATCGTGCAGAAGCGCTCGCCACGCGGCACCGAAGAGAAGAACATGGCGGCGCTTGAGCTTGGTCTCAGGGTCGGCAAAGAAGCCAGACAAGGATTGAAATAGTGAAAGAACGCACATTAATGATGATTAAGCCGGATGCGGTGGAACGCAATCTCACCGGAACGATTCTCGGACGCGTGGAAGCGTCGGGTTTCAAGATCGTGGCGCTGAAAATGGTTCACTTGACTACGGCGCAAGCGCGCGAGTTCTACAGAGTGCATGAAGGCAAACCGTTTCTCGATGAGTTGGTGGCGTTTATGTCGTCGTCGCCGATTGTGGTCGCCGCTTTGGAGCGCGAGAATGCGGTCAACGCCTTTCGCGAATTGATCGGCGCCACCGACCCCAAGAAGGCGGCAGTCGGTACGATCCGGCAGAATTTTGCGATCGATCTCGGCAAGAATTCGGTGCACGGTTCGGACTCGGTCGAGAACGGCGCGATCGAGATTCGTTTTCATTTCGGCGACGTCAAGTAGGTCACGCATTCTTACAGAACGCGGGCACTGTTTGGCCGCGGCGGGGCGAGAAGGCTGAATGACACAGCCCGCCGTCCCGCAACAAGCCGCGGGACAGCACCCCTTTCAAGAGGGGAATGGAGACGTTGTCGTCCAGTTGGAACATTGCGCGATCCGGACTGACGACTGTGAACGGGTTCTCGCGATATGATCATCCAAGTCCACTACGATGACACATCAATTCCCCTGTCGATTCCTGATGCGGCGGTGGTCTTCGATCTACCAGCCAAACGCCTGCGGCCGATCGATGATTCGCATTGGCTCAAGCAGGGAACTCTCCCGCATGCTATTCACGACTTTCTTCGCTCGTCAGGCCGGACGTTAATCGTCGTCAATGATGCCTTCCGCCCGACGCCGACGGCGGCGATTCTCGACCGCATTTTGCCGGGCATGGACATGTCGCATTTGCGATTCCTCGTCGCGACAGGATTGCACCAAGGCGCACAGGTCTCGAATCCGCAGAAGATCTTCGGGGCCTGGGCGGATCGCATCGGCAAGCGGATTCGCGTCCATGATGCATTCAACGAAATCGAGCTGGCGGACTTCGGATCGGGCGAAGACGCCGTGCGGCTCAACGACTGGCTCGCTTGGGCGGAAGCGATTCTGATCATCGGCTCGGTCGAGCCGCACTACTTTGCCGGGTTTACCGGTGGCCGCAAAATCATCCTGCCGGGCTGCGCTTCATTCCGTGATGTCGAGCGCAATCATGCTTGCGCCGTCAGCGCTGAGAGCCAACCGCTGAAACGAAGCGGCAATCCGGTTTGGGAAGACATCTTCGCGCGAACGCAGTCTCTCAATGGCAAAGATCGCCTCGCGATTCAGGTCGTCTGTGATCACAAGCAGCGGGTATACTTTGCGGCCAGCGGCGACTGGGATCAGACTTACGACCGGTGTTGCGAGTACGTCGCGACGAACTTCGGGCATGAAGTCCGCGAGCCGTTCGATGTCGTAATCAGCGTCGTCTACCCGCCATTGGATCGCAACCTGTACCAGTTGCAGAAGTCATACGAGAACGTCGCCGCGGCGGTTCGCGAGGGGGGGACGATCCTGCTGATCTCGGCTTGTGCGGAGGGAATCGGGGATGATCGATTCCTGAAGATCGCCGCTCAGATCGCAACCGGCAAAATTCCAGCATCAGCAACGGGCGAAAGAGGGATGATGGGCATCCACAAAGTCCATCGCACAATCGCTCTTGCCAAGCGCCTACGCCTTGTGCTATGCTCAAAGCTTGATTCGCGCGTCCTGCTGGATCTGCCGATTCGGCCGACGGCGGATGCGCAAAATACATTGGACGATTTGATTGATCAATATGGACAAAACGCCAAAATCGCAGTCGTGCTTGATGCCGCCGCGCAGACGCTTTCGTTCGCCGGTCGGCCGCAAGCCCGGGTGTGATGAAGTGGGAGGACACTATGCGTAAGAAGGTTTCAGTCATCGGAGCGGGAAATGTCGGCGCGGCGGTCGCGCAGTACTTGGCCGAAGATAACGTTTGCGACATCACGCTATTCGATGTTGTCGAAGGCCTACCTCAGGGCAAAGCGCTGGATTTGATGCAAGCCGGCCCGGTGCGCGGCTACGACGTCCAGATCAGCGGCACCAACGATTTCTCGATGCTCAAAGGCTCTGACATCGTAGTTCACACTGCGGGTCTGGCGCGCAAACCGGGAATGTCGCGCGAAGATCTGTTGATCAAGAACGCCGAGATCATCGGCTCGGTTGCCAAGAGTGTCAAACAATATGCCGATCAGGCGATGATTATCATGGTTGCCAATCCGCTCGATCTAATGACCTATCATGCCTACAAAGTCACCGGCTTTCCGGCCAACCGCATTTTCGGGCAGGCGGGAATACTCGACTCGGTGCGCTTTCGCACATTCGTCGGTTGGGAGCTTGGTATCGCGCAAACCGGCACGGAGGCGATGGTGCTCGGCGGTCACGGCGACACGATGGTGCCGCTGCCGCGCTACACGACCGTCGGCGGCGTGCCGATTACCGAGTTGATGCCCAAAGAGCGGATCGACGCACTCGCCAAGCGCACCATCGACGGCGGCGCCGAGATCGTCGCGCTGCTCAAGACCGGATCGGCGTACTATGCACCGGCGGCGGCTTCGGTCGAGATGGTCAAGGCCGTTCTCTCCGATACGAAAAAAGTGTTCCCGTGTTCGGCGTTGCTGACCGGACAATACGGCATCAACGACATTTACATCGGCGTGCCGGTGGTGCTTGGTAACGGCGGTGTCGAGAAGATCATCGAACTCAAACTCGACGCGCCGGAATTGGCGGCGTTGCAGAAATCGGCCGCGACCTACAAAGAGCATCTCAAGGTGCTGGGGTATTAGGTCTTCACGCTGTTGCAAATCAATAGGATACGTCTGTTCGCCGAGTTGGATAGACGTATCCGATATTAAAGAAGATTAAAAAGTCAAAAAACCGTTTGACAATCTGACAATCGCCGCGTCAATTCTATTGCTGTCGAATTGTACTCTGGTTCCACAACGGAAGAGGCGGAAATGGGAAAGTTCCGGTATTGTGGTGTGTGCTTGGGCGTGGCGGTTGTCGTCGCGCTCGGATGCGGGGATAATTTCCTCGGGGGCGGTGACACCAACCCGGTGCCGGTCGTGCCGGTCCCGATCCGTGACTGGCGAGCAGCTTGGAATCCCGTCCGCGATGTAATCGCATATGAACATACTCCTGTAACCTTCTATGATCCCGTCGACAGTCATAGCAAATTGCCGGGGATCTACGTCATCAACGCTGATGGAACGAACGACAGTCTCGTCATCTATGGCGGCAGCTACCCCTCCTGGAGTCCTTCGGGTGATACGATTGCGTACATCTCGCAAGTCGACGGAGATCTCTACATTCGATCTGTTGCGACTGGGGCTGATACTCGGCTTACAAGCATCGGTGAATTGCAATACACTAGTTTCTCGACAGACGGTAAGACTATCGCAGTATCAACGAGAAGTCAACTTACGCTCCCTTCACGCATATTTCTCATCGATATCTCATCCGTTACACTTGTCCGAATCGGTGGTAGCACGCCGTACGCGGCATACAATTGGACTCGGCCGCGATGGATGCCCAATGAGCCAAGATTGGTGTTCGAGTTGTCGGGGTCGCTGTATTTCGTTGACGCCTTAACTCAGGAGTTAACCGAGCTTCGTTCCGGATGTGCTTTTCCCGCTGTCTCGGCAGGTGGCGATAGTGTCTGCTTCCGAGTCGTCGTCGGACAGTTCCAAACCATCGTACTCAGCCTTAGTTCAGGAAAGGAGGTTAGAATTGGGCAAAGACTCGTTGAGTGCTTCTCGCGGGATGGCATGAACGTTATCCATTCAAGCCCAAGACGCGTCGTATCCGGCGGAATTCCGAAAGACAAGTACTTTTTGTTCACTTATGATTTGAAAACAGGCAGAGATGTACAACTAACTCGGTAAGTTAGTTTCGGGGGAATAATGCAATCACTCAAGATCGTATTGCTCAGTATTGGGGGCATCTATCTTCTTCTTTGCTCGGTTGTATTCGCACAGGAGGTGCCGGGCATCGGAATCATTGCCGTTGAAGACGCACGCCTGATAGAAGGCGTCCCCGTTTCCTTCACGGGTATTCTCCAAGTCGATCACATGGATGAGTCGCTGCGGGCCGCGCTAATCAGCGCCGGCATCGACAGCATTCGGAGACTTGGCGACCGACCGATACCCGACTATCGCGACAAACAGCTTACTGTTCGCGACATTTTGGGATTGCCGCCAATCACGATGGCCAATATGGTGATCGCGAAATGGCCGACCGCGCGCGGTTCAACCGACGTGCGCGCCGCGCTCGACACCGTGTCGAAAGTTGTCTCATTCACACCGGGCTTCATTACGAAGCCAAACATAGCCCCAAATGACTATGACTACGTGAGCGGTTTCAATTGGGGGTTCAGGAGTTCAAATTACTATGGCATTGGCGCGGAAGTCGCTTGGTCGATCGAGACCGGCGATCCGAATGTGGCCATCGCCGTTCTGGATAATGGCTTCTATATTCAGAATGACGACTTCGGCGATGCGGGGCCATACGGAAAGGTTCAATACGTCAATGCCAGTCCCATTCAACCGCCAGCCGGTGAACCAAGCCGAAACCACGGCACTTCTGTCGCTGGTATTGCCGCTGGGTTGACCAACAACTATCACCTGCCCAATCCGAATTTTAGCGGCCTTTCTGCCGGTATAGCCGGGGGTTGGTCCTATGATCCGATTGGCGGAACTGGCAACAAAGGTTGTCGCCTCTGGCTTTATAAGACTGATCACCATTCGTGGGAGGACATTGGTTCGCTGTACAATCTAATTGGATCCAATGTAAGAGTTGTCAATTACAGTAACGGTTTCTGCGACATCTTTGGCCTGAATCACAGTTTCATCGAGGCCGTGTGGGAGGCTTATATCAATGACGTGTTGTTCGTCGCTGCAATGGGGAATACCGACATCGACGGTTGCGAGGAAGGCGATCCGCTTGACACCCAGTACCCGGCTGGATACAAGGACATAGTTTTCGCCGTTGGTGCCACGGACGGGCTAGGACAGCGGGTTCGTAGATCGTTAAACTACAATTGGGAGTCGGCCGTTGGTTTCCACATCGACGCGGTTGCTCCCGGAACGTCTCACCGAGCCCTTTGGGACGAATCGACATCTGGTTATTTTTCCGGTACTTCCTGCTCCGCGCCGATGGTCTCCGGTTCGGCTGCTCTATTGTATTCTCTCAATCAATCGCTTCAAATGAGAGACGTGGAAAACCTGCTGAAATTGACGGCGACGGATGTGACTCCGACGATTGATGCTGAGGCATCAATTGGATACGACATCTACACCGGCCACGGAATCATCGATGTGGGAGCAGCAATGAAAGCGATTACTTTTCCCAATGCCGTTGATTTCTACACGGCTGCCAACGGTACGGCGATAGGCGGCATTGAGGATCAAACGTGGCGCTTCATTATCTCGAACGTCTACCGTCGGGTGGACCGTGTCGAGGTACGAAAACAAATCACGTTCCCCCGCCGCTACTATGATCCGCCGCTTGTTTGGGGACGGCACGCCGGATCGACAGGCGCGGCTCCCACAAATCCAAACTACGAATTGTACTGGACAGGAGTTGTCGAGGGCAGCGTTACAGAGACCGGGTGCGAATTAGTGAGTTACGTCTACCACATCGACGGTGGCGATAACCATTACCCATGCCGGGCCGAAGAGGTTGTTTTTAGCTATGCGGTAGCTGGTGAAGTTGAGTTGGACAATCCCGCCTCGCTGACGGTTACGCCTAACTATGCTGCCGACAACTGCGTGCTCAACTGGGACGACAAGAATCCGAACGAGCAGGGCACCGTTATTATAAGGAAAGTAGGGCTCAATGGCATCTACGCGATTGTCGATACTGTCGGCCCAAATATCATCACATGGACAGACGATGCCTTGGCAGCGCTCACGGGAACGGAACGGATCTACTATAAGGTATATCCTTACATTGAAACCCAATGGATGCCGCAGTATTCACCGGAGGCTTCATTCGTTAACGGCCCGAATCCGCCGCGAAATGTTGCAATCGCCCCGGAACTATCCGGGAGCGATCCAACGCAGGTTCTGAATCTGAGCTGGCAATATCCCCTCAACCAGAACAACTTCGATCTGACATATGATGCGCGCATCTATTATCCTTCGCACAACGAGACGTTCTGGTTTCGGGAGTTGACGGGTTACTCTATAAGATTCTGTGCCAAGTACTTGTTCGAACCGGTGGTAGTGACGATGTTCTCGGTCGATCCTTGGGATCGCACCGGGCGACCTTCGGCGCCCGTATCGACGACGAGCGGGCGCATGGATGTCTGCTGTTACTCTGATACGATGCCAGTGCATGATCCGGCGAAAGGTACTCTGGCGCAGCAATCGCTGCCGACGGACTTTGAACTGCGACAGAACTATCCGAACCCGTTCAACCTATCAACGGCGGTCACTTTTGAGGTACCGCACAATGCAGATGTAGCGGTGACAATTCACAACAGCCTGGGTGAATTAGTCACAACGCTTGCTGACTCGCCCCGACCTCCGGGTATCTATACCCTAAGTTGGGATGGCCGGGGTGTCGATGGCCGCGAGATCAGTTCGGGCGTATACTTTGTTCGAATGCGTGCTGGGTCCTTCGAATCGTCGCGCAAGATGGTACTGCTCAAGTAGCGGCGTTGTTTCGCTTTTTGCGCTCGATGTGTCAATTGGGAGACGAATCTCTTAGTCCAAAACGTCTCAAATCCAGCGCTTCCGGGTTAACCGCCCGGCAGCGCTCCATTCAACGGGAGCAGACGCCACGCTGCTTGAGCAGTCGTTCCCGATTTTAGGCTTGACACTCACTGCGGGTCGCCCTAAGTTGCGCGCAATTCGGTATTGAATTCCCGGCGCGATTTTCGTTGGACAAACCGAACGCTGTCTCGTCTTAATTATTGACACGGTTTGCTCAACGAATCAGCCCTTCGCGACGGAGGACTTTGGGAGGAATGTGCGCGGCTTGAAATCGCTGATCAGCCTGAGCTTTGCCATCGTCCTCGTTCATTATCTTTCCGTTTTTGGTCAAGTAGATACCCCACCAGCCAACGACACAACAGCAGTCACAACGGCGATTCCGACTATTCCCGTTCCGGCGCCGCCGGCGAATGTTATCGTTAAAGACACTCCCTACGACAATGGGACGAGCTTGGAGATTCGCTGGGACTTGTCGCCGGACGACGTATCCGCTGTGACCAAGTATCAGGTCATGCGCGCCAATTCCGCCGATAGCGATTTCACAGTGATCGGGGAGACGACCCAGGGGCAGAATAGTTTCACGAACGGCGATTTAGTTGATGGACAGAGTTATTTCTATAAGGTGGTTGCGGTATTCGCACCGGACAAAGCCGACGGCGCCTTAAGCTCGGCTGCGGCATCAGTGGTTGTTGGTCCGGTGGCGCCGAGCGCGCAGTGGTTTAATCTCAATCGAATTTGGATCTTCCTGTGGACACTGATCATCTGCGGCGCAATTCTGATCTACATCCAGATTGCCAAGTCGGGCAAGGAGCTATACGTTCGCAGGATCGCCGGCATCGAGGCGGTTGAAGAAGCCATCGGACGCGCGACCGAAATGGGTCGCAAGGTGATGTTCATTCCTGGCATTCAGGATATGGACGATGTGCAGACAATCGCCGCAATTACGATTCTTGGTCGCGTCGCGAAAATCGCCGCTGAGAACGACACGATGCTCGATGTGCCGGTCTGCAAGTCGCTGGTAATGGTGACCGGACGGGAGGCTGTTCGCGAGGCCTACCAGAAGGCCGGCCGACCGGATGCCTTCCGCGAAGATCAAGTGCACTATGTCACCGACGACCAATTCGGTTATGCCGCCGCCATCGACGGCATGGTCGTGCGCGACAAGCCTGCGACGATGTTTTACATGGGCGCCTTCTTTGCCGAATCGCTGATTCTCGCCGAAACCGGCAATGCCGCCGGCGCGATTCAAATCGCCGGTACCGGTCAGCCGTCGCAATTGCCGTTCTTTGTGGCGTCTTGCGACTACACGTTGATTGGCGAGGAACTCTTCGCGGCGTCGGCGTATCTGGCGCGCGAGCCGAAATTGCTCGGTTCGCTCAAAGGGCAGGACTTCGCCAAAGCTGCGTTTCTGATCTACATAATATTGGCCATGATCGTGGCTGTTGGATTTGGCTGGCATGAGATCCTAAAAATTGTTCAGGTTCAGTAGGAAGCGATAGAGAATGCGGCGCGAAGTCCCAATCATTATCACCCTCGTTGTTGGTCTGGTTTTCGTCCTTTCGTACTTCATTCCGCATACTCCGTTCAGTGAACTCGAGGGCTACTACAACGAGTGGTTTACGATAGTCGCGTCGTTCGCGATCTGGTTGGGCGCGCTCAACCTGATGAAGATGTCGTTCACCAAGATTTCGCGGAAGTCTCACGAGTGGCAGTTGGCGATTGTCGTCGTGGTGTGCTTCCTTTTGATGGTTATCGTCGGGTTCATTGACGGCTACAATGGTCTGCAAAACGAACCGCCGACATCGTTCCGCGATCCGGGCACGCATTTCGACTGGCTATATACTTTCGTTTACACACCGTTGTCGGCGACAATGTTCGCGATTCTGGCGTTCTATGTGGCGTCCGCGTCGTATCGCGCGTTCCGGGCGCGCAACTTGCAGGCCACGCTACTGCTAATCGCCGGTTTCTTGGTGATGCTGGGCCGCGTGCCGCTTGGAGATATGCTCACTTCGTGGATGCCGCAAGGCTTTCAGTCTTCCGACTGGGCGAGTTGGATTATGAACTTCCCGCACACCGCCGGACAGCGCGCCATCAAGATCGGAATCGCGCTCGGTATCGTGTCGACATCGCTGCGCATCATTCTCGGCATCGAAAGGTCGCATCTCGAGGGATAGGATGATGAAGAAGCATCTGTTTAACATCATCATGGTCCTCATCTGCCTGATTGCGGCGATTCGCACTTTCATGTCCGATCCGCAGCCGCTCGAGTTCTCGCCCACGGTGTCCTACATCGTCATCGCCCTATTGGCGCTGGCGGTCTTGGGTGTGCTGATGCTCACAATTCGCGGCACGTTTGTCGAGCGTCGTTGGGTGTTCGTGTTTGTCGCCGTGGGGTTGGTGCTGCCTTACTTCATGAGCATCTCCCTTGAAACGAAAGTCTCGCCAGAGGTGGCCGGTCTCTACAATGCGCTTGATTCGCTGCCGCCGGGGTCAAAGGTATTGATGGCCTACGATTATGACCCGCCCTCCGCGCCGGAACTTCAGCCGATGGCGGACGCGGCGATGGCGTTTGCATTCAAGAACGATCTGAAGGTGATCGTCATGGGACTCTGGCCGCAGGGTCCGCAGCAGGCGAATCTGTCCCTCGCGCGCGCGCTGGCCGAGCCGGAAGTCGCTGCCAAAAATCTCAAGTACGGTGTAGACTACGTGAATCTCGGATTCCAGTCGGGGAACGAGTTCGTTATTCAGAGCATGGGTTCAAGTTTCCGCTCGATGTTTCCCCGCGATGTCAACAACACCCCTTATGAGCAAATCCCGCTGCTTAACGGCGTCGAGAATTTTTCCAACGTGGATTTCGTCGCCAATTGGTCTTCCGGATATCCCGGCACCAAGGAGTGGGTGCAGATCGCGGTCGATCGATTTAATGTCAAAGTCGGGGCCGGTAATACGGCGGTGCAAGCTCCGGAAATGTATGCCTATCTCAATGCCGGGCAGCTCTATGGTTTGGTGGGTGGTATGACCGGCGCCGCCGAATTCGAGAACGCGACCAACGAGACGGGACGGGCAACGGTGGCGCTGCTGTCGCAGCTTTTCTCGCATGCGATCGTCATCTGGTTTATCATCGTCGGCAACGTCGCATTCTTCCTTGGGCGCCAGGAGCGGAAGGGTTAGGCGATGGAACATCTGACGATGCAAACCCTCGGCATTTGGATCGGCGCGCTATTGACGCTGGGGATTTTCTCTTTCTTATATAAAGACAACTATCTGTACAAGATCGCTGAAGCGGTATTTGTCGGCATTTCCGCCGGTTACTGGTTCATCACTTATTTCTGGGATAATATTTACCGCAAAGCGTACGTCGGAATTTTCCACGAAGGTGATCTGACGCTGCTGGTGGGTGTAGTTCTGGGCGTAATGATGTTGCTGCGGCTGTCCAACAAGATCGGCTGGATTGCCCGATGGCCGATTGCATTTATCGTCGGCGCGACGGCCGGCCTCAAGCTCATGGTGTATTTGGTGACCGACGCGATCGCGCAGGTGGATGCCTCGGTGCGCAATATGATCGGGCTCGACGCGGTCGGGATGATCATTGGCCAGTCGGTGGTGCTGATTGGCACCATCGCAGCGCTGATTTACTTTTTCTTCTCTAAAGAACATCGCGGCGCGTTCGGCTTTGCCGCGAAACTCGGTACCTGGATTCTGATGATTACTTTCGGCGCGTCATTTGGCTATACGGTGATGAGCCGTATGTCGCTGCTGATCGGGCGCGTCGATTTCCTGCTCACCGACTGGCTGAAACTGATTCGATAATTTTTATGATCAAGAGACCCGGGCTGCCGATATCGGTTCTTGTCATTCTGGCAGTTGGGTTTCTCGTTTCAGCAAACTGCTCAAAGCTTCTGGCACAATCTGCCGTCGCTGAAGACTATTCGGTGATTGCGAATCTCCCGCCAATTACCGTTACAGCACAAGACGTTCCGGATGACAACGGAAATCACATTCAGGTTAACTGGGTCGACTCGGGCTACGGCGAGCTGCCGGAGTTTACCAGTTACGAGGTGTTGCGGCGCAACGTGGCAACCGGCGCTGTCGATACCGTAGGCCGAGTGGACCGCGCGACCTACGACTTTGAAGATGACCACGCCAAAACCGGCGAAACGTTCACTTACCAGATTGTCGCAGTGTTAGGCGATCGGCGCTTGGCCTCCGGTGAGAGCGCGCCCGTTCAATCTGTCCGCCAGTGGTTCAAGAAATCCAAGACGTCGGTGGTCGTCATCGGACTGATCATCTGCGGCGCAGTGATCCTGTTCATCGAAACCGCCAAACGCGGCCGCAGACTATTTCTGCGCCAGATTGCCGGATTGCAGGCGATTGACGAGGCCGTCGGTCGCGCTACCGAAATGGGGCGGCCGGTGTTGTTCGTCGCAGGCACGCAAGATATGGATAATGTCCAAACATTGGCCGGTTTGACGCTGCTGAGCAGAGTGGCGCGTACGATCGCGCAGTACGATTCCAAGATCAATATGCCGTGTCGCGCGTCACTGGTGATGACGGCCGGGCGTGAGATAATCAAGGAAGCCTACGCGGCGGCTGGCCGGCCGGATGGCTACTCGGATGACATGGTGCACTATACCACTGACGAGCAGTTCGGCTTTGTCGCGGCGACTAACGGCATTATGGTGCGCGAAAGACCCGCTACTTGCTTTTATTTAGGGGCGTTTTTTGCCGAGTCGCTGATCTTGGCGGAAACCGGAAACTCGATTGAAGCGATTCAGATCGCCGGCACCGCGATGCCGGCGCAGTTGCCGTTCTTTGTAGCAGCCTGTGATTACACTCTGATCGGCGAAGAGCTATTCGCGGCATCGGCCTATCTCTCGGAAGAGCCGAAGCAGTTGGGTTCGCTCAAAGGGCAGGACGTGGGCAAAGCGATTGCCATGGTTGCCATATTGGTCGGCACTACGGTGGCGACGATTGGACAAGCTTGGGACATCGGTTCAATGCAACGGCTGGAAGAGTGGATGCACCGCATCTTCTCGATTAATTAGAGTTTATGCGCAGACAGATACCGCTTCTAATCACAATTGTCGTCGGCTGGGTGTTGATCTTCTCGGTGTTTATCCCGCCGTTGGAGAGTTGGGGCGAGGAAGCGTCCTTGTTCTTCGACATCATCGCCGTGTTTGCATTCTTCCTTGGCGGTGGGAATCTGATCCGTGTTCACTCCGACAAGATCGGCCGCCAGGCTCCGAATTGGGGATACTCCGTTGTCACATTGATCGGGTTTGCCGCGGTGCTGGCCGTGGGCTTGTTTAAGATCGGCAATCCCATCGGCATCAAAGGCGCGGTTGATGCGCCGGGCTCGTACTTCGAGCTGCTGTTCCGCTACATGATCTCGCCGCTGCAGGCGACGATGTACTCACTGCTGGCATTCTACGTCGCGTCCGCCTCGTATCGCGCGTTTCGCGCCAAAAACGTTGAAGCAACGATTCTGCTAATCGCGGCTTTCGTGATTCTGCTCGGACGCACGCCGCTCGGAATGATCATGACCTCCTGGATGCCGCCGAGCCTGTCGCTCGCGGAGATTCCCAATATGGCGATCTGGATTATGAACGCCCCCAATCTGGCCGGACAGCGAGCAATCATGATCGGCATTGCGCTCGGCGTGATATCGATGAGCTTGCGACTGCTCTTGGGCATTGAACGCAGTTATCTGGGGCAGGATAAATGAACATTGGATTCATTGTCTCAGCTTTCGTTGTCGGCGGTGGCGTATTTTGGGTCTTTCTGCGTTCATGGCGGGGGCAGGATGTTGACCGCCGGATCATCTTCCTCTTCATCGGCCTGACGGTGGCGTTGGCGGTGCTGTTCCAACTTAAGTTCGGGGAGAAAGCGACGCCGATTGTCAAGGCGCTCTTCGATAAAATTGAGGATCTCCCCAGCGGTTCCAAGATCGTCATCTCCTATGATTTCGATCCGGCAATGGCGCCGGAAGTACTGCCGATGGCCAATTCCTTCGTGCGCCACACTCTGGCGAAAGGTCATAAAGTGTACTTCTTCTCGCTCTGGGCGACCGGTCAATCTCTGCTTCAGCGCGAGACGATTGAGAAAATCCTCAAGCCGGAATTTCCGGACGCGCAGTACGGCGTCGACTGGATCAACTTCGGCTATAAGGCCGGTAATGAAGGCGTGCTCAATGTGATCGTGACTGACATTCGCAAGATGTTCCCCTTCGACATCAACGGCAAGTCGCTTGATTCGATTCCGATGATGTCCGGTGTGCGCTCACTCAAAGACATGGATCTGCTGATTTCGATCGGCGGCGGCCAGCCCGGTGTCAAAGAATGGGTGCTGTTTGCCCGCGATCGCGCTAACGTGCCGACCGGCGGCGGCGCGGCGGCCGTTTCGACTCCGCTCCTGTACCCGTACTACCCACGGCAGTTGGTCGGGCTCTTGGGTGGAACTAAAGGCGCAGCGGAATATGAAGCCGAGCTGATTCACCGCTACCCACGCTTCAAGGACATCGATACTCCGGCACTCCAAATGATGGGGCCGCAGACGATGGCGCATGTCGTGATCGTCGCCTTCATCATTATCGGCAACATTACCTATTTCCGCGCCAAGCGGCGCCAGCGGGAGGCCAATGGCTAACTCGACGCGCGCGATGCGGATCATCATGATTGTGGTGGCGCTGCTGTTTGTGCTGAGCTGGATCTTCAAGACATCCACCGGCGCTGCGGATTCGAACTGGGTTAATGTGCGCCAAGGATTCCTGATTACGTTTGCCGCATTTCTGACGCTTTCGATTTTCTCGTTCTTATATGGCGACAATCCGTTTTATCGATTCGCGGAGCATCTCTTTGTTGGAATGTCGGCGGCCTACTGGATGTGCCTGGGCTTCTGGAGCACCATTGTCGGAAATGTAGTGCCGCGATCGTTTGAATTCGTCGCCGACTGGTTCCAGGTGCCGTTCAAAGGGACGGCGTGGCACTATGCGATACCGGTCGTCTTAGGAATCATATTGTTGCTGCGGCTGGTACCCAAGATTAGCTGGATCTCGCGCTGGCCGCTGGCGTTTATCATCGGAACGACGGCCGGGCTAAACCTGCCCCGCTATCTGCAGTCGGACTTCATCCAGCAGATGAACAACACTTTCCTGCCGCTACTGGTCGATTGGCAGGGTATCGGTCCGTTTGTGTCGAATTTCTCGCTGTCGCATGAAGGGCAGTTCGCGCTCATCACCGTCAATGCCGTAATCTTCGTTGGCGTTCTCTGCGGACTGATCTATTTTTTCTTCTCGAAAGAACACAAAGGTTGGTTTGGCGCGGCATCGCGACTGGGAATCTGGATATTGATGATTACCTTTGGCGCGTCGTTCGGATATACGGTCATGGGAAGAATTTCTCTGCTGGTGGGAAGAATTACCTTTTTGTTTAGAGATTGGCTTGATATATTGTAAGGCAAGATTTCGGGCATGATGTTGAGAATGCAGACACGAATTTTTCGCGCACTTTTGTTCCTCTTTGTAATCTTCGCATTCGCATTTGTCTCGGCTCAATCTGACACGGCACAAACTCAATCGACGGCTGCTGTGGCGCAAGCGGCGATTCCTCCGGCGGCGCCGACCGCCATTATCTTGGCCGACGCACCAAACGATAACGGCCATGCGGTTGAAGTTCGCTGGACGAAGTCGGCGGACGACGGCGCCGGCCGCGACAACGTCGTTAGCTACGAGATCTGGCGCGCCGACTCGCCGGACGCTCCCGATTCGCTGTGGTCGAAACGCGGCGCAGCGATCAAAGGCGCTACCTACTTTCTGGATCGCGGCGAGCGCGATGCTGACAACCCACTCTATTTTCCGAAAGCCCAGGATTTCTATTATCGTGTCAGCGCGATCACGCTGGACAGCAGGGCAACATCGGAGGTTGCCGGTCCGGTGCAGGCTTCAGATGAATGGTTTAATCGAACGCGCATCCCGACGCTGATTTTCACGGCGATCTTCTTCGCTCTGACCGTGTTCTTCATCAATGCGGCCAAGAAAGGAATCAACCTCTATGTCCGGCCGTTGGCCGGCATTGAGGCCATCGATGAGGCCATCGGCCGCGCAACCGAAATGGGCCGTCCGATTCTCTATGTTTTAGGACTGGGAACCGCGGCCGATATCGCGACGATCGCATCTTTTACGGTATTGGGCCGGGTCGCGCGGCGGGTCGCCGAGTATCAGACTTCGATTCTCGTGCCGTGTTACGACCCGATTGTCATGACGGTGGCGCAAGAAACCGTCAAGACCGGCTTTACGGACGCCGGTCGGCCGGATGCCTTCATTGAAGACTCCGTGTACTTTGTAACGCAAGCGCAGTTTGCCTATGTCGCCGCAGTAAACGGCACGATGCTGCGCGAAAAGCCGGCAACGAATTTGTATTTGGGGAAGTTTTACGCAGAGTCATTGCTCCTTGCGGAAACCGGTGTTCTCTCCGGTTCGATTCAGATTTCCGGCACGGATGA
This sequence comes from uncultured Ignavibacteria bacterium, assembly GCA_964617645.1. GTDB lineage: Bacteria > Zixibacteria > MSB-5A5 > CAIYYT01 > CAIYYT01 > JADJGC01. Next base: position 372,752 of record CAZTYE010000002.1, on the reverse strand, counting down.
AATCGCCCAGTTGCCATTTTTCGTCGTGGCCTGTGACTACACGCTGATCGGCGAAGAGCTTTATGCAGCGAGCGCCTATCTGGGACGTGAACCTTTATTGCTTGGTACGCTCAAAGCGCAGGACTGGTTTAAGGGCTTGGTCATTGTCGCGATTCTGGCGGGGATCATCATTCGCTTCGCCGGCAGTCCCGATGTCGTGCGCCGTTTTTTTGAAATAAGTTGATGAGATGAAATGAAACGCCAACTACCGCTGATTCTCGTTTTCGTTTCCGGCATGCTGATGGTGATTCAGTATTTCGTGCCGGCCGAATTCTCCGACCGCTTCTACGAGTTCATGCTCGACTGGACGGTGATCATCGGTATCTTCGCGCTGGCGCTGGGCGTTTGGTCGCTGATTCGCGTCAGCATTGAAAAGGTCTCGCGCAAAACGCACGACTACAAGTACACGTACATCACGCTCATCGGCTTGTTTGCCATGATTATCCTCGGACTCAACCCGTGGAGCGGCGGCCTTCGCGACTACACGTTTGATCACCTTTTCCGTTTCGTGATGATACCGATTCAGGCGACGATGTTCAGTCTTCTGGCGTTCTTCATCGCTTCGGCCGCATATCGCGCCTTCCGTGCCCGCACGCTGGTCTCCGCGGTGCTGCTCATTGCCGGATTGATCATGATGTTCCGCGTCGTTCCCATGGGACCGATTTCGGTCTGGGTGAACGATACCGCCAATTGGCTGCTGTTGGTTCCGAATCTGGCGGCCAAGCGCGCGATTATTATCGGCGTCGGCTTGGGTATGGTGGCGACGGCACTGAAAGTCGTTTTGGGCATCGAACGCCAATATCTGGGGAGAGACTAAGTCATGGCGCAACCGACGCTCTACGAACGCCTGTTAGCTCTTGATCGCCGCTGGATCTTCTCGGTTCTGGCGCTGGTGATTCTGGTTGCGCTGTTCGTGCCCCTGAACATTCCGTCGTCTCCCGCCACGGAAGTGCGCGTCATTTACGACGAGATCGAGAGCTTGCAGAAGGGCGACTACATCCTCGTGGCGATGGACTACGATCCGAACGCCATGGCCGAATTGCATCCGATGTCATATGCGATTCTGGAGCAGGCCTTTGCCAAGCAGCTCAAGGTGATCACGTTGACGCTCTCGCAAAACGGCGCCGGCATGGTTGATGAAGCGGTACGCGGCGTGGCGGATTCGACGAAGATGTATCACGGGATTGAGCCGAAATACGGCGAAGATTACGTTTTCCTTGGTTACCGTCCCTATTATGCGCTCGTCATCTTGAGTATGGGGCAGAACTTTCGTGTCAATTTCCCGGCCGATTATTTTAACACGCCACTCGACTCAATTCCGCTGATGAAAGGGATTCAGAACTACGACGACGTCAAGTGCGTAGTGAGCATCTCCGGAGGCAACGTGGCTGACGCCTGGGTTGCCAATGCCAACGGCCGCTACGGTGTCAAAGTCGCCCTCGGCACTACCGGCGTTATGGCCGCGGATTATTATCCCTACTACCAGTCCGAGCAAATCTTCGGCATTATCGGTGGAATGAAAGGTGCGGCGGAGTATGAGACTTTGGTGCGCAACCCCGGGCCGGCGACCGAAGCGATGAAGATTCAAGTTTTCGCGCACATTGTCATCATCCTGTTTATTGTGCTCGGCAATCTCGGTTACTGGATGGATCGCCGCGCCAAGAAGGGAATCGGAGCGAACTGATGGAAAACACGATCTGGATGACGCTCGCGTCGCTACTGACGTTGTTTACCTTCTCGTTCCTCTACAAGGACAACCCGCTTTACAAGATTGCGGAGCATCTGGTCGTCGGTATCTCGGCGGGGTACTTCGTCGTGTTGCTCATTCGCACCAACCTGATTCCGATTATCACGCAGCGGTTTTTCAGCAATGCCGGCGGAAGCTGGCACCTTGATCAGTGGTGGTATATCGTCCCCTTGACGCTGGGTGTGCTGATGTGGACGCGTTTCTCGAAGAAATACTCTTGGATCAGCCGCTATCCGCTGGCTTTCTACATCGGTATTGCTTCCGGCTTGACCATCCCGCTCGAAATCAAGAACCGTGTCGTTGAGCAGTTGAACGCGACGATTCTCAAGTTCAAGTTTGATTTCTCGGATCCCGGTTTCCTAATGATCCCGCAAGGCGTTTGGGACTGGATTGTGGTTTTGACTGTGATTTGTTGTCTGATCTACTTCTTCTTTTCAAAGGAACACAAGGGTTGGTTTGGGGCATCGGCGAAGGTCGGAATCTACACCCTGATGATCGCATTCGGCGCTTCGTTCGGCTACACGGTGATGGCGCGCATTTCGCTTTTCATTCAGCGCATTCAATATCTTCGCGATACGGTCAATGAGTGGGGCAAGCTACTCGGATAGCCCCTAAGTCGACGTCAGCTCAAGCGCATCGAGTCCCCTTCGAGTCCATATTGACGCAATATTTTCCGGGTTTCGCCTCGGGTCGAAACTGCGCATACCCGCGTTTTTACTGGGCGAGATCGTGATTGGCGCTGACGAAAATCGGCCATAATCCTCCCTGTTAAAATGTGGAGATGACAAAAGTTGGCCATTTTGAGACACTTACGGGAGGGCATAAAAAATCAATAAAAAAACGCAGAAAACACGAAAAAATCCCTTGACACGGTAAGTGCAACGCGCTAAATTAGTTGCATCAGTGGAGTGAGGAAACCCTGAGAATGCTGGGGTTTTCTGTTTTGTTGAGCGACCGAAACCTTCAGGCCACGGAAGGCGGGGATGACGAAAATAACGTTAACGAAATCCCGGCGTCGGCGCAAAGAAGCGCTATCACCGGAAGAAGCGAAGCGTCGCCGGCAGGAGTACCAACGCCAATACTATTTGGCGCATCGTGAGAAGGCCAAAGAGTATCAGCGCCAGTACAACCTGCTGCACAAGAAGAAACAGCGCGCTCCGGGAGCTAAGGGCAAGAATGCGTTGGAGTTCCGGCGTGATTCGGAACGCGTGACCTACAACACGCATGACATCATGCACTCCCCCGCGGAGAAGACGTTGAAAATTCTCCAGAAGATCATTGCCGGCGAAAAAATGTTCACCATGTAGATACTCGACTGACGTTATCGATGATCAGGTGCTGCCGTAAAATTCTCTGCGGGGAATTTTGCCGCAGCACTTTTGTTTTTGGCTAAAAACGTATATATTGGCGCCAATTTGTTAATAAAAGCAAGGAATGAGATAAGTTATGGCAGCGAAAGTGAAACCCAAAGCGAAGACCAAGGCCAAAGCGGCACACAAGGCAAAGTCGAAACCCAAAGTGGCCGTTAAAGTTGCGGCTCGCAAGAAAACAGCGCCGGCGAAGGCTAAGCGGGCAGCCAAGCCCGCCAAAAAGTCTATCGCGACCAAGCTGGCCAAACCGGCAGTAGTGGCTAAACCGGTAGCGGGTCCCGTCAAACCGGCGAAGGATCGCAAACTGACGGAAGTCGTAACGACAAAAGTGAGAACGATTGGCGTACGATCCCGGGGCGAAAAGGCATCCGAGTCGAAGAAACCGCTCCCCCCGGCCGCGGACCTGAAATACTGCTACTTTTTTGGTAGTGGCAGCGCCGAGGGTGACGCCTCGATGCGCGACCTTCTGGGAGGCAAGGGCGCCAACCTTGCTGAGATGACCAAGCTCGGCGTGCCGGTGCCGCCGGGGTTCACGATCACGACCGATGCTTGTCGGTTGTTCTACGATAATCACCTCGCGCTGCCGCGCTGGTTTGACAAGACGATGAAAGAAGCGATGGTGCGGGTCGAGCAGGCGATGGGCGCCAAGTTCGGCGATCACAACAATCCGCTCCTGGTCTCGGTGCGTTCGGGCGCTAAGTTCTCGATGCCGGGGATGATGGACACGATCCTGAATCTCGGCCTGAATGACGACACGCTCAAAGCGATCATCGCCAAGACGGACAATCAGCGCTTCGGCTACGACATTTATCGCAGGTTCATCGCGATGTTCGGCAACGTCGTCTTGGGCATTGACAAGGACGAATTCGAGGAGCTGATCACGCGCAAGAAGAAGCAGCGCTCGATCAAACACGACGCTTCGCTTTCGATCGAAGATCTAAAGGATATCGTCAAGCAGTTTAAGAAACTCGTGGTCGACAAGTCGGGCGAGCCGTTTCCGACCGACCCGTGGCATCAATTGCAGATGGCGCGCGATGCCGTGTTTCGCAGTTGGAACTCGCCGCGAGCGATTACCTATCGCGCCAAGTACAACATTCCCGCCGATCTCGGCACGGCGGTCAACGTGCAGGCCATGGTTTTCGGCAACATGGGCGACACCAGCGCGACCGGTGTCGGCTTCACGCGCAATCCTGCCAACGGCGAGAAGGAATTTTACGGTGAGTTCCTTGTGAACGCCCAAGGCGAAGACGTCGTCGCGGGCATCCGCACGCCGCTGCCGATCAATGAACTCGCCAAGGTGATGCCGGCGGCGTTCAAGCAGCTTCGCGAAATCACCTCCCGCCTGGAAGCGCACTACCGCGATGTACAGGACTTTGAGTTTACGATTCAAGAAAACAAGTTGTTCATGCTTCAGACCCGCACCGGGAAGCGTACCGCGATGGCGGCAGTGAAGATCGCCGTCGACATGGTCAAGGAGACTTTGATCACGCGTGACGAGGCTCTGATGCGTCTCGATCCGACCGAACTGGATCAGCTTCTGCATCCGCGCATCGATCCCGATGCCCCGGCGGAGACTGTCGCCAAAGGACTGGCGGCGTCGCCCGGCGCCGCCTCCGGCAAGGTCGTGTTTCACGCCGATGAGGCCGTTCGCCTTGCGGAACGCGGCGAGAAAACGATCCTCGTGCGCATGGAGACCAACCCCGACGATATCGCCGGCATGATCGCCGCCGAAGGAATTCTCACCTCGCGCGGTGGGATGACCTCGCACGCGGCGGTCGTCGCTCGCGGCATGGGCAAGCCGTGTGTTGTTGGGTGCGAAGATATCCGCGTCTACGAATCGCGCCGCCAGTTCGCGATCGGCACGCTGGTGGTGAAGGACAAAGAAGTTATCACGATCAACGGCACGACCGGCGAGGTGATGTTGGGCGAAGTGCCGACCCTCGATCCGGAATTGTCGGGTGAATTCGGGACGTTTATGGAATGGGCGGATGAGCTTCGGCAAATCGGGATCCGCACCAACGCGGATACGCCGGCCGACGCCGCTCAGGCGCGCAAATTCGGCGCCGAAGGGATCGGCCTCTGTCGTACCGAGCACATGTTTTTTGGAAAAAACCGCCTGCCGCATATTCAAGCGATGATCTTGGCGACCACACCCGCCGATCGTCAGACGTCACTGGACCGGCTCTTTCCATTCCAGAAGGCCGATTTTAAGGGCATCTTTGACGCGATGGAGGGCCTGCCGGTGACGATCCGGACGCTCGATCCGCCGCTGCATGAGTTCCTTCCCAAAGAGGAAGATGTGCGCAAGCAAATCTCGGAGATTGAGAAGGACCCCGATAAGGCCGAGGAAGTCGAACGGCTCAAGCGGATTCTCGAACGGATCGACCAACTGCATGAGCAAAATCCCATGATGGGCCACCGCGGCTGCCGGTTGGGTATCACTTATCCGGAGATCACCGAGATGCAGGTACGGGCGATTCTCACCGCGGCAGCGGAGTTGATCAAAGACGGAAAGAAAATTCTGCCGGAGATCATGATCCCGCTGGTCGGCCATCGCACAGAACTGGCGAATCAGAGGGAAATCGTGCTGCGCGTCGCCGAACTGGTGCAGCGCAAGCACAAGGTCGAGATTCCGTTTATCGTCGGGACGATGATCGAAATCCCGCGCGCGGCGGTGACCGCCGATGAAATCGCGCAGGAGGCGGAGTTCTTCAGCTTCGGCACCAACGACTTGACCCAGATGACAATGGGCTTCTCGCGCGACGACGCCGGCAAGTTCCTGCGCTACTATTACGACAAGAGCATTCTCGAGAAGGATCCGTTTGTCTCGCTCGACCAAACCGGTGTCGGCGCTTTGGTCAAGATGGCCAAGGAGAAAGGCCGCTCGGTGAAGCCGAATCTCAAAGTCGGCATCTGCGGCGAACACGGCGGCGATCCGAGCTCGATTGAGTTCTGTAACCGGGTTGGCCTGAATTACGTTTCCTGCTCACCGTACCGCGTGCCGATAGCGCGCCTTGCGGCGGCGCAGGCCGTTATCAAAGCCAAATCCGGCACGACCGACGGCACCAAGTCGACGGCGTAGGGATGCGGCTTGCAGACTGTTCTGCAATGTCCGCGCTTCACTCATCTCATTGGCGGCGGGAGTCATAGACTCCCGCCCTACATTTTGTAGTAAATAGTGAACATCACTCCATGATCACTGTCGTTGGCGCTACAGGGGCGACCGGCAAACTGCTGATCGCTGAATTGCTCAAGCGCGGGCTGTCCGTGAAGGTGTTCGTGCGCGCGCCGGAACGACTGCCGACGGAATTGCGCGAGCACAAGCTCATAACTGTTGTGGCGCAAAGTGTGTTGGCACTCGATCCAGCGACGCTCGCAAGCGAAATCGAAGGATGCAGCGCGGTCGCGTGTTGCCTTGGGCACACCTTGAGTTTGAGAGGCATCTACGGGCCGCCGCTTCGGCTGGTGACCGACTCGGTCAGAGGGCTTTGCAGCGCGATCAAAGCCAATGCGCGCACGGAGCCAGTGCGATTTGTGCTAATGAATACAACCGGCAATCGCAATCGCGGCTTGAATGAGAAGCGGTCGATTGCGGAGCATTGCGTGATCGGCTTGATTCGCCTACTTCTTCCGCCGTACTCGGACAACGAGCAAGCGGCAGAGTATTTGCGAAGTCAAGTCGGGCGTGGCGACCCGCATATTCAATGGGCAGTGGTTCGTCCCGATTCGCTTATCGATGAGCCCTCAGCGACATCTTACGAAGTCGTTCCGTCTCCGACACGAAGCCCGATCTTCAATTCCGGTAAGACCAGCCGCATCAACGTTGCGCATTTCATGGCGGAGTTAGTTACTGATGATGCTCAATGGATGAAGTGGCAAGGGCAAATGCCGGTGATTTATAATCTGACGAAGTGAACGCAAGCTCGTCCAAAGAAGCGAAACTTATTGACTTCGATACTCGTTCAAATTGATGTAACGGGCATGTTCAGTTGTAGTTTCTTCGTGTCGGCCGTGTCTCAAGAAGCTGACAATTGCTGGAGGCTTTCTGAATCGTCTTGATCACGATATGCGCACCAAGCTTGCGATCTACCATCACTTCGCGGAAACCGGCATCGCGCCTTCGCCCCGAACCATCGCAGAGCGAGTCGGTGCGAGCGTCGACGAGATACTGGAGGCTTACCGGCGCTTGGCGTCCAACCGTCTTTTGGTGCTGGAGAGTGACGCTGCGACGATTAGAATGGCTTCGCCGTTTTCCGGCGTGCCGACTCAACATGTAGTGATTGCGGACCAGCGGCAATATTTCGCGAACTGCGCTTGGGATGCGCTGGGCGTGGTCGCCGCACTACGCAAACCGGGAATCGTCTACTCACGTTGTGAGCAATCTCTCGAAAGACTGCGGCTGGTTGTCGGAGTCGACGGCCCGGAAAGCTCAGACTGGCTTTTCCACTGCCTGGTGCCGGCCGCGCAATGGTGGGACGATATCGTATTCACCTGAAGCAACATGCTATTCTTCCGGTCGGAAGACTCGGCTCAAGAATGGTGTCGTGCCAGGAATTCCCCGCTTCGGCCCCTGGTGACAATGAGCAAGCTCTGGGTCTTGGCGACGACATGGTACTCGACGCGATTGCAGGTAGACTCGCGCCGCCCGCAGCCCGATGAAATGCGAACGATTTTCGCAGGGCTTGGTCTGGAAGGCGACTTTTGGGATCCACAAGCTGACTGCTTTGGCGATTCACGAAAGTGACGTAAAGGGCCGATCACGATCTGGTGACCGCCACTTATTGACTGAAATCTGCCGTCACACCGCCTTGATCGCCCGCCGCCACTCGCCCTCCTTCTTGAAATTAATATCGTCGATAATACCCAGCAGCCAGAGGCCGATCAACAGGCCGTCGTCATTAACCTCGCACAGCAGCGAGGTTGCCGGCATAATGAACCGCGCGATACGTTCGCGGCAAAATTTGAGGTTGAGGAGCGTGTGGTCAGGATCGGTGACAAACTCCGGGTTAGGAGTCACCGGACCGCCATCGGCGCTCAGCATCACATTGGCGCGCTCGACATCTTCCGGCGGATGAAGGGCGCCTTCGACTTTCCAATGCTTTCGGGGTTCCCAGATATCGATGTTCAGCAGCTTGCCGTCACGGGTCAGATCGAACGAGCAGGCGCCGATTTCGATCGTTTGTTTGAAGTCGCCGCGCTGTTTGATACCGGCAGAGAGGGTGTCGCCACCAGTGTCGTAAAACGCGCGACACGGAAAAGGTCGCGCCAGCGGTGCGGTCACGACCTTAATTACGGTCACTGCAGTTCCTTGAGCTTCTCGGTGGATTGCCTTGCCTCGAACGAATCGGGGAAATCTTTGACGAGGCGCTCAAAGATCGGTTTGGCGCGCGCAACGTTACCGGTTTCTTCGTACGAGCGCGCCAATTTGAACAACGCCCGAGTTACAAAGTCACTCTTGGGATATTTTTTCTCGACCTTCTCGAATTCGGAGATCGCACGCGCATAGTCGCGCTTGCCGTAGTAGCATTCGGCCAGCCAGTATTGGGCGTCGTCATTGATCGGATGATCGGGGAACTGCTTAAGCAGTTCGTCGAGTTGCAGAATCGCCAGATCAAAACTGCCGCTTTTCATGTCCTTGATGGCGTTGTCGAAGATCTTGGTCGGATCGACCTGTACCTGACCCGGAGTAACCGTGCCCGTGTCCGGACGATCCGGTTGGGTAGGATTGAGGGTTTGCCGTCCCGGCTGGCGGTTGACCAATTGATTCATGCGGCTGTCGATGTCGTTCAATCGACTATCGACGATTTCCATCTTGTCGATCAAGTTTGCCAGTTGGGTTTTGAGATCAACCTGATAGGCGACGTTTTTTTCGATCGTTTCGCGGTAAAGCGAGTCCATGTCGGCGATGCGGTCTTGCATCTGCATCGACGAACGCTCGAGGTAATCGAGTTGCCGCTTCATCGTCTCGATTTCGCCGCGCGAAGCACAGCCAACCATCAAGAGGGAAGCGCTAAGGACTACGAGGACAAGTGATTGGCGCATAGTTTCTTCCCTGAAAACGCAAAGGGCGGCTCTGTGCCGCCCTTGCCGAGGCTTACTTCTGGACGAATTCGGCTCTTCGATTCATTGACCACGCCGACTCGTCGGATCCCAGTACCGCCGGCCGTTCCTTGCCATAGCTGATAATCGACAGGCGGTCGCGCGAGATGCCGAGACTGGCGAGATAGTCCATCGCCGCGCGCGCCCGGCGCTCGCCAAGCGCAAGGTTGTACTCAACCGTGCCGCGTTCATCGCAGTGTCCTTCGATCAGAACGCGCACGTCGCTGTTGGCCTTGAGAAACTCATAATTGCTGCGCAAGCCGGAACGCTGGTCGTCACGAATGTTCGACTTGTCGAAATCGAAGTAGATTGTGACCAGCTTCAACGCTTCAACTTCGATCGGCGGCCGGTCGCCGGTTCCGGTGTCATTGCCCGTCGTCGACGGTGTTGTCGTAGTATTGTCGCGCGGCGGCGTCGGCGATTCGACCTGCGCCTTCTTGCCGCAACCAACAGCGACGATGGCGATGAGAAGAATCGTCAGTAGGATCAGCGCTTTCTTCATCCTCTTACCTCCTTGGACTATAGAAACTTCCACAAGCGAACTTCATCGACGCCAGCCGTAGCCGGCGGCCAGAGATTCTCCACACGTTTATATATACGATTCAACGTTCTTGTCAACACAAACCGGAGGCCCTCCGGGCGCGAAAACGGCGTGGATGATAGCCCTTGACCATCAGCCGGCCCGACCCGCCGTGCTCCAAGCCGTTCTCCTTCATCTGGTACACCGAATCCCCGTTTGCCGGTTCCAATTATCGGCTTGACGAAGCGACCAGAGATTGCCTACAATGTCGATAATCTTTCGTTTGTTGGAGGCAAGAATGAATGTCTATTATTGGGCGGCCGGCGGGGTCGTGCTCTTCTTTTTCCTGATCGGAATTCGCATCGTCCGCCCGACGCACCGCGGACTGATCGAGCGGCTCGGCAAATATCGGCGCTTCGCCCTGCCGGGCTTCAGTTGGATCATTCCGATCATCGAGCAGATGTACACGGTCAACGTTACCGAGCAGATGGCGGACGCCGAACCGCAGGAAATCATCACCAACGACAATCTCAACGCGATGGTTGATGCGCAAATATACTTCAAAGTGAAGGCGGATGAGGAGAGCGTCAAGGCCTCGCAGTACAACGTCAACAGTTACCGCGTGCAGATCATCGCGCTCTCGCGCACGACGCTGCGTAACATCATCGGCACTTTGACTTTGAAATCGGCCAACAGCGAGCGCGGCCGGATCAACTCGGAACTGCAGCGCACGCTTCGCACCGAAACCGCCAATTGGGGCATCGAAATCGTTCGTTCGGAGCTCAAGGAAATCAATCCGCCGCGCGACGTACAAGAAACGATGAATAAAGTCGTCAAAGCGGAGAACGAAAAGATCGCGGCGATCGACTTCGCGACGGCCGCCGAGACCCAGGCCGACGGTGTTAAACGCGCCGAGATCAAGAAGGCCGAAGGCATTCGGCAAGCCAGCATTCTCGAGGCCGAAGGTCAAGCGCAAGCGATTCAACTGGTCAACGAAGCCGCCAACAAGTACTTCGTCGGCAACGCGCAGCTTCTCAAGCGGTTGCAGACGCTGGAAGAATCGCTGCGGCATAACACCAAGATTGTGGTTCCGGCCGGCTCTGAATTAGTTAATGTCGTTGGCGACATGGCCGGAGTCGCGCCGGTAAAGGTGTAGACTCTGCGGTGATGTGATAGCGATTCTGTAGGAGCGGCTTTAGCCGCCATGAATTCTGACGCATCGCGACTGAAGTCGCTCCTACAGATCGATCGTCCTTTCGTGGAATGGAATCGGATTCGGAGCATCACCCAACCAGAATGAGGTTCAGTCTCCATGCCCGTTCGCGAGATTCTTCTTTTAGGAAATCCAAAGCTGCTCGAAAAGTGCGAGTTGGTTGCGGAGCATGATCTGCCATCGCTGCCGCCGATCATCGCTGATCTGCACGATACAATCATGGATTTCCGCGCTCGCTATGGGGCCGGCCGCGCGATTGCCGCGCCGCAAATCGGATTCATGAAGCGGCTGGTCTACATGCATATCGATCGGCCCGCGGTGTTTATCAATCCAGTCCTTGAAAACCTTAGCTCTGAGATGGTTGAACTCTGGGATGACTGCATGTCATTTCCGGACCTGTTCGTCCGAGTCCGGCGACATAAACGTTGCAGAATACGCTATCGCGACTTGGAGTGGAACGAGCGGAATTGGGAATTAGAAGACGATCTCTCGGAGTTGCTTCAGCACGAGGTCGACCACCTCGATGGAATCCTCGCCGTCGCGCGCGCGATTGACGGCGGATCGTTTGCGCTGAGAAGCCAGCGGCGCGACCTCATCGCAAATCAGAAGGGCTCTGATTGCGGCTAAAGCCGCTCCTACAACTTTGTCCAACCATAATGCTGGTCACCAAGCTTTCGGTCGCCAGCAGTCGGGGTCGGTAGATTAGAAGGGATTACGCTGACTGGCTTTCGGCGGCCATCGCGAATTCTGCCTCCAACTCAGAGATAAGCTCTGCGACAGAGATGATTCGATCGATGCGATAGGCATTCGCTCCGGCAAATGCAAAACCGCTGCGAAAGTGACCGCGCTGTGCGCAAATCAGGGCCTGCGCGATGCAATAGGGGGAGTTGGTGTAATCACAGGTGACAATGCAGTGATAGGGGCACTTGAAGGGCTTCTTCATTCCGGCTTCAACGTCGTCAAGATACCGGTTGCGAATGGCGCGCCCGGGCATGCCGACCGGGCTCTTGATAATGACGAGATCCTCTGGCCGCGAATCAACGTACATCTGCTTGAACGCCGCGTCCGCATCGCACTCATGAGTGGCGACGAATCGGGTTCCCATCTGCACTCCGGCGGCGCCCATATTCAAATAGCGACGAATATCGGCGCCGGTGTAGATTCCGCCGGCGGCGATCACCGGCAGCGGTTTTCCGACCGCGCGTGAAAAATTCTCGGCGACTTCGAGGATAGGCGGCAGGAGCACCTCGAGTCGATAGTCTGGATCATCGATTTGCTCGATACTAAAGCCCAAATGCCCTCCGGCGCGGGGTCCTTCAACGACCAGTGCGTCGGGGAGATAGTCGTAGCGCGACAGCCAACGTTTGCAGATCAAACTTGCAGCGCGCGCCGATGAAACAATGGGCACCAGCCGGGTCTTGTCGGCGGCGTCGCGGAATTCAGGCAGATTCATCGGCAGTCCGGCGCCGGAGAAAATCACATCGATTTCTTCTTCAATCGCCGTGCGCACCAGATCGCCGTAATTAGAGAATGCGACCATGATGTTGAGCCCGATGATACCTGTCGTCAACGACTTGGCTTTGCGGATCTCTGCGCGCAGGGCCCGGATGTTGGCTTCCAGGTAATTCGAGAAAAAGTCCTTCTCGCGCATGCCAATTCCGGCGGAAGCGATCGTGCCGATGCCGCCGGCATTTGCGACCGCCGAAGCCAACCCGGCGAGTGAGACACCGACACCCATGCCGCCCTGAATTATCGGCAAACGGGCAACTCTGTCGCCGATTGTCAGGGGGCGAGCAAGGTGGTCTGCGGAGTCGTCGTGGTAATTCTGTTGCTGAGCGCTGCTCAAATACGCTCGATTCTCAACCTCTGGTTGCCATTTATTTCCAAAGCTCAGTATAACCGCGATATCTATTGAGATCAAGCGATTGTTGCGCTGCTGATCATCGAGTGGATGCGGGTTCGTACAGGAATCGAGCCGACGCTGCCCACCTGTCAACGCGGAGTGCATTAATCCATGAGACAAACTGGGCGGTACAGGATTCGAACCGGTGACCCTCTGCGTGTAAAGCAGATGCTCTAACCAACTGAGCTAACCGCCCATGCGATTGCAGTGCCTGACTATAATAAATCTGGCTGGAAAATCAATGCCGCGCCATCAACGATCAATGCGAATTCCCTTGGCGCTTAGCCAGCCATCGTCGAAGATCGTGCTCAAATAGCGCGCAGCGCCGTCGCAGAAAATCGTTACGATCCGCGCTGGTTCATCGAGTGTTTTCACGAGTCTCATCACCGCCCAGATTGCGGCGCCACTCGTGCCCCCGACGAGCAATCCCTCGGCCTGCGCCAGCCGGTGTGCCCAGCGGAACGCCTCGACGTCGGAAACCTGAAACATGTCGTCGATAACCGAAAAGTCGGCGCAGCCGATGATAAACTCGTCACCGAGTCCTTCGAGTAAGTACGGCTTGGGTCGAATGAGAGTTTTGCTCCGGAAATATTCGGTGTATACCGACCCCTCGACATCCACCGCAATGATCTTGATGCGGGGATCCTTCTCTCTTAGGAATTTTCCGATTCCACCGATTGTCCCGCCGGTGCCCATCCCGGCGACGACGTAATCGATGCGGCCCTCCATTTGCTCCCAAATCTCCGGACCGGTGGTCAAGTAGTGCGCTTCGTTGTTTTCTCGGTTGTTGTGTTGATCGGGAAAGTAACAATGGGGTGTTTCGCGTACGAGTTTCGCTGCGAGATTGTTGTAAGACTCCGGCGCCTCCGGCGGCAGGGAAGTGTCCGCTTTGACCGTCTCGACTCCCAGCGTGTGCAGGAGACTGAGCTTTTCCTTGCCGATCGTGTCGCGCACGACGACTTTCACCTTGTATCCGCGCTGAATCCCAACCATCGCCAAGGCGAGCGCCATGTTGCCCGAAGAATTCTCGATGATCGTGTCTCCCGGTCGGATGCGGCCATCGCGCTCGGCTTTGAGTATCATGTGCCTCGCCGCACGATCTTTGATGCTGCCGGAGGGATTGAGGTACTCGAGCTTTGCGTAGACTTCACTGGGGTATCCCGCGGTTATCTTATTTAGCCTGACGAGCGGAGTATTGCCGACGACATCGAGTATGCTGTCGTAGGTTCTAATCGATTTCATAGAATTCTCTCACATCCAATCTCAATTCGAAGAAGCCGCCGCACGACCGAACTTTAGTTCAGAATAGTTGATGCGGCGTCAAACACAATACCAAGACCGCCAATTTAACGCAATCAAGCTGCGAACGCGCGGTGATTTCGATGATCAGAATTTCGTTGCGCTGGAGTACTGCAATAGTATAACTCGCATGATTAGAGGCACCATGGATGCGGGTCTAAATTGAGACTACCTTCAATCGCGCAGATTTGGACAGACTTTCGGCGGACGTTGCTGCGCTTTCCCTTGACGTTGCTCTGTGCAATTGCCGGGTCGGCGGCAGCGATCATCTTGGTTGAATCCGAGTCGAGCGGTCGGCCAACTATTCTCTACGGAGTGCTTCTAACAACAATCCTCGCGCTTCCGGTGCTGACGGCACTAAGATTGGCCGCTGAGCGAGAGGGCGATCGGACGACTCGAGGCTGGATTCTGCAGGCGCTCGGGGCCGCTCTGCTGTTGGTATATTCGTTCACTGTTCCGGACCGTCTGCCGTATGCACCGATGTATCACCTGTTCCGGTTCGCCGCGCTGGGAGTTGCCTCGATCTTCCTTCTTTCGTTTCTCCCGTTCGTTCGCCGCGGCGGTGATACGGATTTCTGGCATTTCAATCGAATCGTCGGTTTTCGGATCGTCCTTGCTGGCGCTCTTGGCGCGGTCTTGTTTGCCGGGCTGGCATTGGCATTGGCCGCACTTGACAATTTGTTTGGCGTCACGGTTATAGATAAGCGCTACTTCGAGCTCTGGATCTTGGTTGTCGGGCTGTTTGTCGTCCCGTTCACTCTTGCCGGTATTCCGGCAAACCTGAGCAAACTTAACGAAGTGACTGAGTATCCAAGGGTAATCAAGGTGCTTGGGCAGTACTTGCTGACCCCACTCGTGGTCGTCTATTTTGTGATTCTCTACGCCTATATCGCTAAGATCGCTTTCGCTTGGAGCTGGCCGCAAGGGTGGGTTGGCCGTTTGATACTCGGATTCTCGGCGACCGGAATTCTGGCGCACTTTTTGCTCGATCCGCTGCGAGAAAAACGGGAAATCCTCTGGATTCAGAAAGCGGCCCGTTGGTACTATCTAATTCTTCTACCGCTGGTTGTAATCCTGTTCTTAGCGTTGTGGCGGCGCATATCGGAGTATGGCTTGACTGAAGACCGATACTTGGGTCTCGCGCTTGGTGTTTGGCTGGCGTTTATGGCGCTCTACTTTCTCAGCAGTCGTTCCAAGAGCATCAAGATGATCCCGGCCTCGCTCTTTGTTTTCGCGTTGCTTAGCTCGGTCGGTCCGTGGGGGATGTTCTCGGTTGCAGAGCAGAGTCAGGTGCGGCGTCTGCGCGGGATGTTGGAGGCCGACTCGATCCTCGTTAACGCCGCGATCCAGAAGGCGCCGGCTGCCGTATCCACTGATCACTCCGTCGAGATTTCCGCAATACTCTCCTACTTGCACGAAGTGCATGGCTACGGCGCCATTGAGCCGTGGTTTGCGGAGAGTCTTCGCACGGACGATGCCGGTGCCGGGCATGAGCTCAAGTCTCCGGAATATGTCGCCGGCCTGATGGGCGTCGAGTTTCTGCATTATAGGACGACCGGACGGGAGAAGTACTTCTCAGTGTCCGTTGATCTTGAAACAGCTATCTCGACTTCCGGATACGATCGCTTGTTGCGGGTTGAACTTGAACCCGCTGAGGTCGAAGCCTATTCTGCTGATTCATTGAGCAAGCGCGAAATCTGGGCCACCGCTGACACGATCAGGTTGAGTGCAACTGGGGATAGCGCCGTCGTCCATTCTCTCGCAATTCCGCTCCGGCCCCTGTTCGAACAATTGGCGACGGCACATGCCCGTGGCCGCCAAATGCCTATTCCGACCGAGGTTGCCGAGTACTACTACGAGACCAACGACTTTCGGGTCAAGATCGTGATGCTTCGAGCGCACCTTGGGCGGCAAGCTGACTCGCTCTGGGCAACCTACTATGATGCGCTGCTCCTCTACTCGCGAAAACGCAGCGAGTGAGTTGCTGCCTGTTCGTTCCCTTGTTCTTACATTATTCTGAGAATGCGGATTCTAAATACCGCGAATCGTTGACGAGGGTTGATCCTTAAGGATCATCGGAAGCGCCAAGATCAGTTGTTGCTAATGTAGTGTGCCCTCAGGGGTTCGAGCAGGTACACCGACAGACGACAGAGATCTCGTCGACGATACCTCGCTATTTTTCCTCGGGCCTCACAATGCAAGCTTCAAGCCACCGATCACAACTGCCGACGACTATTATAAACCCGCTGCGGCAAAAATTCGCTTGACGGCAAGCGATTCGTTGATAACTTGACTTGCTCTTGGAGGCGCAATGGCGCAGATGAAGAAGGCCCGAGCCGGACGCAAGCCCGACGAGTGGCCGTTTGGAAAAAAGAACTGGATGATTCTTGGCGCCGGCTTGGTGTCGATCATCATCGGTTTCATAACCCTCGCCGCCGGCTCGATCACTCTGGCGCCGATTCTTCTGGTGTTGGGATACTGTGTATTGATTCCGGTGGGAATCATGGTGAAAGACAAGTCGAAGGCATCCGACACCGCCGCCGCGACAGCTTCCGAGACAAAGAAATAGCTGAATCCGTTCTTGCAGGGCTGTAGCATTCGTTGGTGAGAACGTCCCGACACTGAGAGTCGGGATCGCGAGTTCGATAGAGTCATAGCCGTTTTACGGGGTTGTAGTTCAGTTGGTTAGAACGCCTGCCTGTCACGTAGGAGGTCGCGAGTTCGAGCCTCGTCAACCCCGTTTTTGTTTTGTGTACATCCTCTAAAGTGAGTCAATCGACAAATACTACATTGGTACAACCGACAGCCTGCAACTGCCGGTCGACCGTCACAATCGTTGATCGTCGGGAATTACTGCCAAAGGCAAGCCCTGGAAGAACCGCGAACGAATCGAGCAGATGGCAAGAACGTCCCGACACTGACATGTCGGGATCGCGAGACGCGAGCCTCGTCAACCCCGTTGCAGTTGGCTTATAGCTAACGAGCGATTATGTGCCTGCAGAGATCGGCTTGACATTCGAAGGGCATCGAATTCACATCAGCGAGCCCAACAAGAAACGGGAGTGTCGGAGCTGCAATTAGGAATCTACGAGTTCCCCACTGCTGCCATCTGACGCAGGTGAGCGATGTTGCGGAGAGGCGATTCACCAAACAGGCGGCTGTACTCACGGCTGAATTGGGAGGGGCTTTCGTAACCGACCCTGAAAGCGGCGGTGGCGGCGTCCAGCGAGTCGGCTAACATCAATCTTCGCGCTTCATTCAAACGAAGCCACTTTTGATACTGCAGCGGACTCATGGCCGTCAGCGCTCGGAAGTGATGGTGGAAAGTCGATGTGCTCATACTGACCTGTGTGGCGAGATCATCAACGCGTAGCGGTTGCGTGAAATTCGCTCTCAGCCAATCGATGGCCCTGGCGACCTGGTTGCCCTGAGATCCCGCCAACGCTATCTGGCGCAATTGCGCGCCTCGATCGCCAACAAGCAATCGATAGTAGATCTCCTTCTGGATGATCGGGGCAAGGATCGGAATATCTCGCGGTTCATCCAACAAGTTGACCAGCCGTTGAATGGCCGTGAGCAATGGCAGCGTGACCTCGCCGATCTCCATCCCGCGGCTTGATTGCGGGGTACGCGGTGCCGGAAGATGGGTGTCGACCATCAACTGCGCAATCTCGCGCCGATCGAGAATCAATACGAGTCCCAGGCACGGCTTCTCCCGACTTGCCTTAATCACCTGGACAACTGACGGTATGTTCACGGATGTGACCAGGAAATGTCGAGAGTCATAGGTGTATGAATCGTTGCCGACAAAGACCCGCTTGGCGCCTTGCACGACGACGCACACGCTCGGCTCATACATCGCGCATTCCGGCCGAGTCGCTTTATCTCGCCGGTAAAGTATCAAATTCGAGATGGCAGTCGCGATGTGACTACACTGTCCGGTCAATCGGGTGATGCTCGATTGTAGTCCTTCCAGTGTCGCTTTCATGCAATCAAGATATCCGTTGAGAGCGGAAACGACAACACATTTTTCGCGCTACTCAGAGGATTAGGCAAGAAGTCAAGAGGACTGTTCTATTCGATTCGAAGACGGCGTGAGTATGATGTATGAAACTAATTCATGAGGAGACAGTCTCTATGTATAACGCCAAAGCTTTCACGGCAAAGAGTGCGATATCGGGTCTGGCATCCGCTTCAATCCCCCGACGTGACGCTACCGATCGCGACGTGCAAATTGAAATCTTGTTCTGTGGCATTTGCCACTCCGATCTCCATTATGTCCGGGACGAGTGGCACGATGTCATGCCCACAGTATACCCGTGCGTTCCCGGACATGAAATTGTCGGAAGGGTGACTAAGGTCGGCGCCAAAGTCACAAAGCATAAGATCGGCGATCTTGTCGGCGTCGGTTGTCTGGTCGACTCCGACCATGACTGCCCGCAATGTCGAGCAGGTCTCGAGCAATTTTGCGCGAAAGGGGTTTACACCTACGGTTCCCCGGATCGACATCTCGGAGGCGTAACCTATGGCGGCTACTCCGAAAGCATTGTCGTCGACGAACGATTCGTGTTGCGAGTCCCGTCCAATCTCAGTCTCGCGGGAGTCGCGCCGCTCCTCTGTGCGGGAATCACCACGTACTCGCCGATGCGCCACTGGGGCGTCACCAAAGGGAAAAAAGTCGGAATTGTCGGCCTTGGTGGACTGGGCCACATGGGGGTCAAGTGGGCACACGCGTTTGGCGCCCATACGGTGGTTTTCACGACGTCGGACAGCAAGCGGGAGGACGCCCTCCGCCTCGGCGCCGACGAGGTGATCGTTTCGCGCGACGCGGATCAGATGAAGAAGCACGCGGGCAGTTTCGATTTCATACTCGATTCCGTTTCTGCCGATCACGACATCAATGCCTACATCAATTTGCTGAGCCGGGACGGCAATCTCACGTTGGTCGGGGCTCCGGAGAAGCCCCTCGCGGTCGCATCATTCGGCTTGCTGTTCGGACGCCGCAGTCTCTCCGGGTCCCTCATCGGCGGCATCGCCGAAACGCAAGAGATGCTCGACCTCGCCGCTGCCCACAATATCACCGCCGATGTAGAGGTGATCCCGATCCAGAAAGTGAACGAAGCTTATGAACGGATGCTCAAGTCCGATGTAAAATACCGCTTCTCGATCGATATGGCATCGCTCGCCAATGGATGAGACAGACAAACGATGAACAGGTGCGGAATTGGAGCGACCGGGTCGGAAACCGGCGCTGAGAGAACAGTCAAGTGCATGAAAAGTGAAGCACAAGGAGATTTGAAATGAAGAAGATGCAGGCTCTAATAATGCTGTGGCTTCTAATCGCCGGACAGGCTTGTCCGCAAACGAATCATGGGGGAAGCGCCGACAGCGTGAAACCGGCACAAGATGCCGACCACTACACCTTTCAACTGAGTGACAAAGTAACGCGACAGAAGGTGACTTTCACAAATCGTTATGGGATTACACTAACTGGGGATCTGTACCTCCCCAAGAATCGGGCAAGTGAGACATTGGCGGCCCTTGCCATTAGCGGTCCGTACGGAGAAGTAAGAGAACAGTCTTCCGGTCTCTACGCACAAAACATGGCCGAGCGTGGTTTCGCTGCACTCGCGTTCGACCCGTCATTCACCGGCGAGAGTGGCGGCGAGCCTCGAAATGTGTCTTCACCCGACATCAATACCGAGGATTTCAGTGCCGCAGTGGACTATCTCGGGCTGCAGTCATTTGTCGACCGTAACCGAATTGGCGTGATCGGCATTTGCGGGTTCGGCGGCTTTGGCTTGAGCGCCGCTTCAATCGACAAACGAATCAAGGCCGTTGCCACCACAAGTATGTATGACATGTGCCGGGTGATGGCCGACGGCTGGGAAGACAAGATGACCGATGTTCAGCGTTCAAGCTTGCTCGAACAATTGGGCCAACAGCGCTGGGTAGATGCAATGAACGGAACACCGGCTGCCGGTCCGCGCAATCTCCCGGAAACTCTGGATGCAAATGCGGACCCTATTATCAAAGAGTATTTTGATTACTACCGCACGCCACGGGGATTTCACAAGAATTCGCTCAACTCAAATGGTGCTTGGACCGTCACCAATGCGCTTCCGTTTATGAACTTTCCATTGCTGTCACGCATTAAAGAGATCTCACCGCGACCGGTCTTGATTGTTGTCGGCGAGCGAGCATTTTCCAGATACTTTGGCGAAGATGCATATCAGGCCGCTGCCGAGCCAAAGGAACTTAATATTGTCCCGGGGGCCGGGCATGTTGATCTCTATGACAGAGTAGCGTTGATCCCCTTTGACAAGCTGTCAGCATTCTTTGAAAAACACTTGAAGTAGCGATTGACGAGAGGCCTTTCATGACATGGTCACAAGACGAACTGCTCAGGATCGCTGCGGCGGATGAGCTGCATACCGCGCCGCTCCGCGACGCCGGGAAACGTACGGCACACTTACATGGATTTGGTCAGTCGTCGTCGGCGATTCGCTCTACGTGCGCGCATACGATGTGATCAAATCCAGGTGGTATCCGGCTTCTAAACTTCTGCGAAAGTGAAGTGGAAGCGGGGAGTCGCCAAGCTTGCCTCAAGCTCCGATCTTCCTATCTTGTTGCCCAGATCTATATGGGCAAACTCGGCGTTCGATCTTACAACCTGGGCTTTGTTCTGCTGCTGCTCTATGCGGCGACTTGCCTGAGCCTTGCTTTTTTCAAGAGGCCGATTCACAATGACGAAGCTTGGATCGGCCAGCAGGTCTGGGCTTTAGCCGAGACTGGGCAAGTCACCTCTGAACTCTTTCGCGATTGCCCGCCGCTCGATCGTGAGATCGTCGTCTATCACAAGTTGTTGGTCTGGGCCGGCGTCGTCGTAAGCAAGCTGTTCTACTGGGACCTCTGCACGCTGCGCGCGATATCCTTCGTCGCCGGGGTTGCTACATTGATTGTCCTCTGGCTTGCGCTCGGAACCGGAAATCGAATCGAGCGGCGCTGGACGATAATGGCGCTGTTGTCGACGCCGGTCTTCTGGCTGCAATGGCTGGAGTTTCGCCCGGAAGCACTACTGCTACTTTGCGGTACCGGAAGTTATCTCCTGATCGCGCACGAGCCCAGATCGTCGACGTGGCGGCCGATCATCGCGGGGATTCTCGCCGGCATGGCCGGACTGTGCCATGCCTTTGGCGCAGCGTTCATTTTCGCCGGGGTCGTGACCTTGGTCATCGGAAAACGTTGGCGCGAACTGCCGGGCTTCGTCATTGCAGCCGCAGGGCTCTTCTCGCTCTACCTCAGCGGCTGGTTCACCGACCAGCAACTCTTCATCGCGCAGACGCTGCAAAACCCGCTGATGACGACTTCGTTCGATTATCACTGGTACTCGCCGATCACGAATCTTCTGACCGAGCATAAGCGCGTACTGCGCAAACCGGAGGTGATCGGAATTACGGTGCTCTTCGTGATCGCACTATTGAACGCCGATCGAGCGTGGTTCACCCGCCACCGAACGAAGCTGGTTTATCTGGCGTCACTCGCCGTAGTCATCGCCGCCTCGCCGCTACCGAAATTCACGCGCTACATGACCCCGCTTGTGCCGATCATGGCCTTGTTGATCGCCTCAATCCGCGGTGCGATGGCACGGAGCGAATTGCGGCCACGCACGACACTCAAGATGGCATTTTCAGTAAGCGCCACTGCTTTAATCCTCTGGAATATTCACGCTCTCGGTGTTGAAGCCTTTGGCGCCAAACAGCGGCAAATCGAGGCCAATCAGCGCTTCGCCGCAAAAATGAACGCAGGCGCGTTGGTGATCGCGCCATTCGATTTCGTGTTTCGTCAGCAAGGCAAATTCATAATTCAAAATTGGTGGAATGCCGCGCGTCAGGCCGGTGAGAATCCCAAAGCAAGCTATCTGGCTCATTACGCCGATTCAATCGACGCCGAGTATATAGCGCTCGATGCGGACGGATTCGCGACATGGAATACCAGTCCCGATTCAGCGCGCCGCGCTCTCGATCCTTACACCGAAATCGATGTGCACCCTCAAACCGGCCGCTTTCTCTATCATCGGCAGAAGTGAACGACCGAATCCAATCCGTTGCTTTGGCTGCGCTCGCCGCGGCCGCCCGAGGTATCGTCTTCTCTTCGACTAACTACCGTGTTGATGATGCCATGATCTCGTTCCGCTACGCCGAGAATTTGGCGGGCGGAAACGGATTCGTTTACAACATCGGTGAACACGTGCTGGGCACGACTTCGCCGCTGTGGACCATTATCCTCGCCGCTACCCGGGTTTGCGGCTTGGATATTTCCGCAGCCGCGGTGGTGCTTGCGGTCGTCGCAGCGGCGCTCTCGACAGCGTTGATCTACAGCATCTCCACTCGACTGGGACTCGGAATCTGGGCAGCGCTACCGGCGCTGATTTACGCGCTGCATCCACGCTCGATCACATCGGACATTTCCGGACTCGAGACGGCGTTATTCACCATCTTGATTGTGGTGACGCTCTGGTGCTTGCTTGAGTGCCGGTATGCCGAAGCTTCAGTTGTGGCCGCGCTCGCGGTGTTGGCTCGTCCGGAAGGTGTTGCTGGGTTTCTCGTCGTCTTTGGAGTTGTTCTCTGGAAGCAACGCCTGGGTGGATGGCGAACCATCTTAGTGCCAACACTCATGCTCGCGGCGTGGGCGATATTCTCTTGGCAATACTTCGGTAGCATCATTCCCAATTCGATGCTCGCGAAATCGATGCTCTATTCGTCAGACTCGACGATGATTCTGAAGTTGGCGAGCGCCTTCTTTCTAAACAATCCGACGGGGTGGGTTCTCTGGCCGCTGGTACTGATTGGTATCTCGTTATCACGACCGCATACGCATCGGCTCGGAGCGATCGCATTATTTGTCGTCGGCTACCTCGCCGCCATCGCCATATTTTCGCCGCGAATCTTCTTTTGGTACTCGGCGCCGATGCTCCCATTTC
Source organism: uncultured Ignavibacteria bacterium (assembly GCA_964617645.1). Lineage (GTDB taxonomy): Bacteria > Zixibacteria > MSB-5A5 > CAIYYT01 > CAIYYT01 > JADJGC01. The sequence goes on along the minus strand of CAZTYE010000002.1, from coordinate 349,579 downwards.
TGAGCATCGTCGCTACCGCCGGGTTGGCGCGATTCTCGGAGTGGGCAGGCAGGCTCGAATTTCGGTTCGCCACGCAAGCAACGACTCGACGAGTGGCTTTCGCATTGGCGCTGACTTCGCTGGTCGCCGCTACAGTACTGCAGGTCGGGGCGTTGTATTCGGAGATGCGCTGGTATCGAGGAACCCATCTGGCCGCCGCCGAATATCTGGGCCGCCACGCTCTATCAGGCGACCGACTGCTTGCCGAAGACATCGGCCACCTCGGATATCGTTACCGGGGACGGGTGATCGATCGCGACGGACTGGTTACTCCGGGAGCGATTGCCTACAACGCGTCGCGCCGTTACGCCGATTTCGTCGACTCGGTCGGAGCGGAGTGGGTGTTTCTCGCGGTAACATTTCCGACTTCAGTGACAATTCTCGCCGATTCGCGTTTCCAATCCGACTATGTGCCAGTGGCGAATGTATTAGAACGCCAATCGTCGCATCAACTATTCCGTCGTATCAGATGATCTGCTATGGACAGGCAGTGCACGGCGACGTTCCACCAGAGAATATGTAGTTGATTAAGTAAACGGCATCCGCAATCGACAAGGCGCCGGTGCAGTCCGCGTCGCCGGATAGGATCGGAGCTGGCGCCGGACCACCACTGAAAATATAGTTGATGAGGTACACAGCGTCGGCAATCGATATCGCGCCGTTGCCGTCCGCATCACCGCAAACGAAGGCCACGTTTGTGACGAACGATTCGGGGGAGGAAAATCCCAAGGTGTTGCCGGCCAAATCGATGGCGCGCACGCGCCAGAAAAGCTGAACTCCGTCGGGAAGCGGTGTCGCGTTTTCGTAGCTGGTCGCCGCAATGTTGCTGACCGCCTTGACGATGCCAGTAAAACCAACATCAGTGGCGACCTGGAGATCATACCGCACCGGCGTGCCCTGCGGCTCTTTGTCGACAACTGACCAACTGAAACTTTGGGCGGCGTACGATACCGTGTCTTCATTGATCGGCTCAATCAAGGTTGGTTGCGCGGGCGGCTGTGTATCGATCCACAGGACGCGGTACCCTTCGTCAAAGCCGGTGGTGCGACCCGAGTCATTGACGGCATCAACCCGCCAGAACCAGCGGCCATCCGCAAGCGGCGCGGAAAACTGATGCGACGTGCCGACGAGTCCCGACTGCTGGTAATCAATCGATGCAAACGTAGAGTCGTTGTCGACTTGGATCCGGTAACGCAGCGGCTGCACTTTGGTGCCGGGGAAACCTGCAATCTCAGCCGGAGTCGCGCCGGACTTCTTCCACGAAAACGTTGGCGTGCTATTGGTTGAAATCAGGCCGCTGCTTGGCGCGGCCAATGGTGGCGGCATGAATCCGATTGTGACGCGTACGCTGTATGCATCCTGATGACCATTGCGGGTGTCGGTGAAAACCACGTGCGCCACGCCATCGTGGGTCGAAAGACCGGTGTACTCGCCAATCAACCCGGCGCGCGGATCTTTGTCGGGATCGAAAAGTTCATCCGGTGCATCGTTGCTACCGTGCCAATTCTGGTAGAAGCCGTCATCGAATTGCTTGGCATCCGCCGGCGATGAGGAGACGTCCGACAAGCGGCGATTCGCGGTCCAGGTGCTGCCGCCATCAAAGGAGTGTGCCAGATACATGTCGAATAGATAGTTGTTTGGATCAAGCCTTCGGTCATACCAGTTGGCGGTGAGGATGCCGGTTTCGTCGATCGTGATCCACGGGTGGAACTGATCGACATTGTTACCGACGGGGTCGTCATTGAGACGGACTTCGGGTGACCAGGTATCGCCCTTATCGTCCGAGCGTAATAAGTACAGGTCAAGCTCGCCATCCGCCGCGAAGCCGGAGTACAGCAGATAGGTTCGTCCATTAAACGGTCCGCCGCTGATATCGCACTCCATCGCCGGATAGGGAAAGACCAAAATGCCACCGTTGATAGTGCCCGGAATTGCCGAGAGCTGAGTAATCACCTTGTCAACGCCCCAGGTGTCGCCGCCGTCGGTGGAGCGATCGAGCATCAGGCGCGCTTGCGCGAAGTTTACCCACGACACCAGGACGGTTCCGTCGGGTGCGATAGTGACGGTTGGCCACTGTACGCCGGTGCCATCCGAGACCGGGACGGGCGCGCCGAAGTTGTCAGGGAGAGTAGTGTGGACAAGATAGATTTGCGAAGTCGATGTGAATCTCGTCCACGGCAGGTAGATCCGATTGTTGTAGATGCCGCCGGTGCGGTCGACGTTAATCCACTGTTTGTCCTCGAACGGGCCTTGTTCATCGACTGCCGTAATCGGGTCGCTCCAGGTCAACCCGCCGTCGCTTGACCGCCACGTAAACAGCCCGCTGCCGACGCCAGCGTTCGGATACGCCAAGACACAAATAATCAGGTCTCCGTCGGCGTCGTAGGTCATGATCGGATCGGAGTGGCGATCATACGGCGGCACGCCGAGGAGCGAATCACTCCATGTCGTGCCTCCGTCGAAGGTCGTCCCAACTCCGACACGCCGGAAGCCAAGGCGAAAATCACGCCAGACGGCGACAACGTTGTTTGAGTTGAGGGGATTGATCACGCAGGCCTCCTCGTTCTGAAGCTGCGTCGTGTTGTCGGTGTTGATCTTGACATTGGCGCCCTCGACCCAGCCGAAGGCCGGCGTGGGCAAGGCCGCGAGTAAGGCGGCGCCGAGTAAAATCCATCGAGCCGTGGTGCACAACAACATTCAGACCTCCCAAAGGTTCGAAAAACTGATGATGCAAGACAATCGTGACCTGGTTGTTTCTGCGAGGACGCCAAAAGTAATTGATGACCGCCGGCGGGTCCGAAGTCGGGCCTGACGCCGGTCGGATTGCTCAGAACAATGTACTCAATGAGACGTTTTTACGGGCGATTTGTTGCATGGCGGCCGCGGGCGGCTCGTCAGCGGCTAAACACAAGAAATCCCAAATGTGATTGATCAGGGCGAAAACGCTGCGTATATTGCCAAGTTGCCTATTTCTGGAGGATACATTGTCGTCTGAATATATTCGCATCAAGGGCGCCCGCGAGCACAATCTCAAGAATATCGATGTTAATATCCCGCGCGACCAATTGGTGGTGATCACGGGCTTGTCCGGCTCGGGGAAATCGTCGCTGGCGTTCGACACGATCTATGCCGAAGGCCAGCGCCGCTATGTTGAGTCGCTGTCGGCCTATGCGCGCCAGTTTCTGGGGTTGATGGAGAAGCCGGATGTCGATTTTATCGACGGGCTGTCGCCGGCGATCTCGATCGAGCAGCGATCGGCATCGAAGAATCCGCGCTCGACGGTAGGAACAGTCACCGAGATTTATGACTATCTCCGCCTTCTCTTCGCCCGGGTCGGCGAGCCGCATTGTTATGTCTGCGGATCAAAAATCTCGCAGCAGACCGTCTCCCAGATCGTCGATCACGTGCTGGAGTATCCGGAGAACAGTCGCATCCAGATTCTCGCGCCGTTGGTGCGCGGCCGCAAGGGCGAACATCGCGACGCCATCGACGAAATCAAGAAACAGGGATTTTCACGCGTGCGCGTGGATGGCGAAGTAATGGAAGTTGACGCCACGATCGATCTCGACAAGAAGAAGAAACATACCATCGAAATCGTCGTCGACCGCCTTGTTGTCAAATCCGGTATCAATACGCGCTTGGCCGATTCGATTGAAACCGCGGTGAAGCTGACTTCCGGCGTGGTCAGTGTACTGCAAGGGAACGACGAGCCGCGCGTTTTTTCGACGCACTACGGTTGCCCGAACTGCGACATTTCGTTCGAGGAGCTCTCGCCGCGGATGTTCTCATTCAACTCACCGTTCGGCGCGTGCACCGGTTGTTCGGGTTTGGGGCACAAGATGGAAGTCGACCCCGACCGCGTGGTGCCCGACCATTATCTATCCATCAACGACGGCGCGATTCACCCGTGGCGCGCCGACATGTCGAACTGGTATCGAGTAATGCTCCGCGGCTTGGCCGATAAGTTCGGCTTCAAGTTCACGACGGCGTGGAAGGATTTGCCGAAAGACGTACAACAATCCGTTCTTTATGGCACTGACAAGGAACTCACGTTTCGCTATGAGTCCCGCGAAGGCCGACACAAGGGCGAATATCGCGGCCGCTTCGAAGGCGTGATTCCGAATCTTGAACGGCGTTACAAGCAGACCGAATCCTCGGGCATTCGCCAATGGATCGAAACCTACATGTCGATGTCGCCGTGCCAGGTCTGCAAAGGCACGCGCCTGAAGCGGGAAGCTAATGCCGTCTTTGTCAGCGGCGAGTCGATTGCGAACGTGACCGGAATGTCGGTTAAGGCGGCCCAGAGATTTTTCAGCTCGCTTAAGTTGACAGATAAGCAGGCGACAATCGCCAAGCAAATTCTCAAAGAAGTGCGCGAGCGGCTCGGCTTCCTCATGGACGTCGGTCTCGACTACCTCACGCTCGACCGGATGGCATCAACGCTTTCCGGTGGCGAAGCGCAGCGCATCCGGCTGGCGACGCAGATCGGTTCGCGGCTGGTCGGCGTGCTGTATATCCTCGATGAGCCGTCGATCGGGCTGCACCAGCGCGACAACGAACGCCTGCTCAATACGCTATTGGAATTGCGCAATCTCGGTAACACGGTCGTCGTCGTTGAACACGACCGCGACACGATCGAGCGCGCCGATTACGTGATCGATCTCGGCCCCGGTGCCGGCATTCATGGCGGCCAGATCGTCGCCGCCGGGACGCCGAAGGCGATTGTCAAAAATCCAAAGTCACTCACCGGGCAGTATCTTTCGCGCAAGCGCAGTATTCATGTGCCGGCGCAGCGGCGGCGCGGCACGGGCAAGTCGATCAAACTCCGCGGCGCGCGCGGCAACAACCTTCGGGAAGTCGACATCGAGATTCCGCTCGGCGTCTTCGCCTGCGTGACCGGCGTGTCGGGATCGGGGAAGTCGACGTTGATTAACGAGACTCTCTATCGCATTCTCGCACGTCATTTCTGGGACGCCAAGCACGAGCCGTTGCCTTACAAACAGATCGAAGGCCTCGAACACCTCGACAAGGTGATCGATATCGACCAATCGCCGATCGGCCGAACGCCGCGTTCGAATCCGGCAACCTACACCGGACTGTTCACTTTCATTCGCGATCTCTATGCGCAATTGCCGGAATCGAAGATTCGCGGCTATCTGCCGGGACGGTTTTCGTTCAACGTGCGCGGCGGTCGCTGTGAGGCCTGTCAGGGCGACGGCATTCTCAAAATCGAAATGCACTTTCTTCCCGATGTTTATGTGCCGTGCGAAGTCTGTCGCGGGCAGCGCTACAATCGCGAGACACTCGAGGTCCACTACAAGGGCAAGTCAATTGCGGAAGTGTTGGACATGACCGTTTCCGAGGCGCTCACGTTTTTCGCGTCGATTCCGCCGCTGCGCAAGAAGCTCGAGATTTTGCAGCAGGTCGGGCTGGGTTACATTCATCTGGGACAACAGGCGACGACGCTCTCCGGCGGCGAAGCCCAGCGCGTGAAATTGGCCACCGAACTGTCGAAAACCGCCACTGGCAACACCATGTATATCCTCGACGAACCGACAACCGGTCTGCATTTCGAGGATATCAAGATGCTGCTCAATGTGCTCAACGAGCTGGTGGATCGCGGCAATACAGTCGTCGTCATCGAGCACAATCTCGACGTGATCAAAACCGCCGATTACATCGTTGACCTTGGTCCGGAGGGCGGGGACGAAGGCGGCCTGATTATAGCCAGCGGCACACCCGAGCAGGTGGCGGCCGCAAGATCATCATATACCGGACAGTTTCTGAAAGAAGAATTGCAGCGCGAAAAATCGCCCAAGAAACCACCGCGCAAAGCCAAAGCGGTGGCATGAGGCGCGTTTCGCGATTGCGCTAATCATGACACAGCTTATCTTGACGGTATGAAACCAACGCCAACTTCTGACACACTGGAGCGCTTGATCAACCGCCTGTCGCGTATGCCCGGAATCGGCCGCAAATCGGCGCAGCGACTGGCCTTCTACATACTCAAGCTGCCTAAAGAAGATTCCGACGAATTGGCCCAGCTTGTCACCGACGTTAAGATCAAGGTCAAAGAGTGCTCGACGTGCTGCAATCTCACCGACGCCGATCCGTGCCGCATCTGTGCCGACACGCATCGTGATCGCACCAAGATCTGCGTCGTCGAGGAAGCTCACGATTTGATGGCTCTCGAAAAGGGCGAAGCCTATCGCGGCGTTTACCATGTGTTAGGTGGCGTGCTTTCGCCGCTGGATGGCGTCGGACCGGACGATCTCAAAATTCGACAACTGCTTGAACGTCTGCGGAGCGAAGTATCCGAGGTCATTCTCGCGATGAGTCCCGACACCGAAGGCGAAGCGACGGCGATCTACGTTGCCAAGCTGATTCATCCGCTGGGGGTCAAAGTGACCCGCATCGCCCGCGGCCTGCCGATGGGCACTGACCTCCAGTTCGCCGACAGCCAAACCTTGGCCAAAGCTCTCGAAGGCCGGGTAGAGTTTTAGGTATCTTGTCAGCCAGTATCAAACTCTCCGACAACCACTTATCCGATTCCGCTGGCGAAATCTCGCTCCTGCTGCGTATAATGTAGCGAATCGACCGACTGCCCTCCGGTTTTTGGAACCGGCGGCGGCTGTCAATCGTTTCAATCGATGAACGGCGGGCATAGAAGTATCCGCCGAAATGGAAATGCAATTGTGGAGGTTAGCATAGAATGAACACAATGAAAACCACCTTCCTGATGGCGTTGCTGATGGTGATCGCCGTCGGATTGGGGTATATGTTCGGCGGCCAGGGCGGCATGATGATCGCCTTCGCCTTCGCGCTCTTGATGAACGTTTTTACCTACTGGTTTTCCGACAAGCTGGTGCTCAAGATGTACAAGGCGCAGCCGGTAACGGAAGCCGACCAGCCGCGCCTCTACAACATGGTGCGCGAATTGTCGCAGCGGGCCCAGTTGCCGATGCCCAAGGTCTATATCATCCCCAGCGACACGCCCAATGCCTTCGCCACCGGCCGCAATCCGCAGAACGCCGCGGTCGCGGTGACGAATGGAATCACCCGGATCTTGAGCGAAAACGAGCTGCGCGGCGTCATCGGCCACGAATTAGCGCATATCAAACACCGCGATATTCTCATCGGCACGATTGCGGCGGTATTTGCCGGCGCGATTTCGATGATCGCCAATATGGCGCAGTTCGCGGCGATTTTCGGCGGCGGTCGCAGTGATGAGGAAGGCAACGGCGGCGGCCTCGGTGTCTTGATTATGGCGATCATTGCGCCAATCGCGGCCATGATGATTCAGATGGCGATTTCGCGTTCGCGCGAGTATCTCGCCGATGCCGGCGGCGCCAAATTCCACGGCAATCCGCTCGATTTGGCCAACGCCCTCAAGAAGCTGCATACGGCGTCGCAGCGCGTGCCGATGGCGGCAACACCGGCCACTGCGCATATGTTTATCGTCAACCCGTTGTTTGGTCGCGGCGGATTCACCAGCTTGTTCTCGACGCATCCGCCGATGGAGGAGCGCGTCGCGCGACTCGAATCGATGCGGCTCGGCTACACGGGATAGGGTTGCTTTAGTAAGATGTTTTCCGGGAGCTCCGTGATCCCGACAAACCATGCGCTGCGCCGTCGGGCACTTCTCTCGACGGCGTTTCTGATTTCAGAAGCAAAACTCGAAAGTTGCGAGTCCCATGCTCCCGACAGGATCAACGCGGCCCCACACGTGTTCTTCCCTACCGATCTACGCCATCCGCTCGACAATCAGCAGGAACGCAACTTTCGATGTCGCACCCATCAGTTGAAATGTGGGACGGACATAGGGCACAATTTCGACGACTTCGCCTTTGAGTGAATTCAGGAACTTCTGTAGCGTGTCCTGAACCGTGTCGCGCTGCACTTCAAGTCGATGTACTTGATATTTCATCTGATCCCTCCCGTTTCCGACTCACCCACGTGAACATCGGCAACACTATCCAATAACGAAGTGCCCATCGGGATTGTTACATCAATCACTGCGGACGAGTTGGCGCAAGATCTTGGTGCGCGATGCAGTGTCAATGCAGCAGGAATCCGTTCGATACCTACTCAACTCAGTCTTGATTCCGCCGATAACTGTCATGATGACAACCTTGACGACAATGCCACGCGGCTACCGGAATTGGGCGCGATGAAACGGACTGCGAACTCACCATCAGCGCCGGAAGAACTTGCTGACTTGATCTCGTCGCTCAAGCCCGTACCGACCGTGCCGCATATCACGGCGCCGGCCAAAACTCGCTTTGAGTTGACGATCGATGCCGATGATCCGCGGGTAGCAGCCTTCGCCGCGTGTCTGACTGCGAATCTACTCAACAACTTTCTGTCGGGAAATCCGACCGAGGATGATCCGGAGCTTCTCATCGCCATGGGCAGGCTATTGAAAAAGCACCCCGAAGTGAAGGCCGCCGTCCAGCGCTTGGCGTCGGCAACCGGCGAATCAGTCGAGAACATCGCCGTCGCGCTCAAGCAACTATCCGATTTTAGACTTTACGAGTAATCCCTTGCATCGCCAATCATAAATGAAAAGAGCCGGATCATGTGATCCGGCTCTTCGAATATCGAATTAGCGTGCAACGATTCGATTATGAGTTCTTGCGGCGACGGGCAAGGCCGATACCGGCAAGTCCGGCGCCCAGAAGCATGATCGTGGTCGGTTCCGGCACGACGGTCGTGTGCGTATCGGGGCGCAGAATCTTGTAAATCGGCGCGCCGGCATCGTTCAGGAGCAAGCCATTCTGGGCCGGAGCCGTCGGGTCAACCTGAAGGAAGTCCATATTGTAGGCAATCACGTCCTGCTGGTTGTGCTTGCCGTCCTTAGCGTAGAAATCACCCCACACCGGAGCACGAGTTGACATGAACTCGAAGGCTGTCTTCGTCAAGCCGGCGCCGTCGAGTTTCATTGAATACATCGCTCCCGGCATTCCCGGGTTCGACGGATTCGCACCTGAGTAAGTGTCGATCTCCCAATTGTCGAAGCTCGAACCATCCTGCTTGAACGACCAGAAGTCGTTTTCGGTTGCGTTCGGCGACAACTCGATGATCAAGTGGCTCAGACCCTTGCCGAGGTCGTTGCCGGATGCGTTGGTCACGTTGTACTTGTAAAGCCAATTGCCGTCACCCTGCTGGGAGATTTCCCAACCAAGCTTGAATCCGCCGTTCGCATGATCCCACTTCGGCGTAGCGTAAACACCACTCGGGGTGGAAATCGAACCAGTATAGGTTGGCAGCGCCCAAGCGGATAAAGACAGGCCAAGCACCGCTATCGCAACCAGAATCAGAATTCTCTTCATCGTCATTTCCTCTCTCATATTTCAGTACGACGAAAAATAGCTCGTTGCCCAAGGCAAAGCAACGTTTGTGCCAATCACGAACAGTGATGGAAAAAACTCTAAATAATTGATTAGAAGTGACTTGCGATGTTGATAACTAATCGAATCGTCTAAAAAGTGTACAATTTTCCGAAATCACGTCGGGATTTCGTACAGATTCGGCATTTCTCCGCAAAGCTCATTTTGTCCAGTTTGAATCTTGACCAAGATTGGGGCTGTCTTTACCATGAGCGCAGCAAGGCTTAAAGACCCCCGTGGAGGAACCATGACCCAGTTAAATCGGCTGACCGGTGTAGTCTGTCTGCTGTTTTTTGCGACCGCCGTTCGAGCGTTCGATATCCCGGTTGAGAAATCTACACTTGAGAACGGACTCAGTGTTCTCATCGCTCCGGATAGCGCAGCAAAGACTGCAAGCGTCTATACTTTTGTCAATGTCGGCTCGCGGGACGAAGATCGTCCCGGCATCACCGGATTGGCCCACGTCTTTGAGCACATGATGTTCCGCGGGACACCGAGATTCCCCAACTACTCCGGTGCCGCGGCCCCACTGGGGGCGGAGACCAACGCCTGGACGACCAACGATTACACGGCTTACTTCATCAATGCCGAAGCCCAGTTTCTTGAAAAGATGATCGAGATCGAATCCGACCGGATCATCAACTTGAGTTTCACCAACGAGACGTTTCGCACCGAATTGGGCCCGGTCAAGGAAGAGCGACGCCGGGGAGTTGCGGATGATCCGGAAGGCTACCTCGAAGTCGAGCTCTATCGACTGGCGTTTAGTGTGCACACCTACTCGCACCCGGTAATCGGTTGGGAGGAAGACCTCGAGACGAAGATGACCTTTGAGGATGCCCTGCAATTCAAGAATCGCTTCTATGTCCCAAACAACTGCGTACTGGTGATCACCGGAAAGGTCGACGCTGACAAGACGCGGGAGTTGGTCGAGGACTACTACGGCTCGTGGCCGCGCGCCGAAGCGTACGCGCCGCAGATAGTCGCCGAACCGGCCGCGACTCAAGAGAAGACCCGGAATTTTGTCTGGAAGGATGAGGAGGTTCCGCCGCTGCTCTGGGTGGCATTCCGCACACCGGCGCCGCAGACGGATCTCAAAGCGCACGTTGCGCTGGCGATCATAGGCGAAACGCTTTGTTCGCGATCCGGCCGACTGACCAAGCTCCTGCGCGATCAACTCGGCCTCGTCGAGTCGATCAGCACGGCCTACGATCTCACGAAAGACCCGTCGCTGCTGCAAATTCGCGCCCGACTTCGGCGCGGCGCCTCTATCGAACAGGTTCGCGATTCGATCTACAGCGCGCTCAATCGGCTGGCCGGCGAGCCCATTCCGGCGCCGGAGTTGGAGCGCGTGCAAAACAACTTGCGGTCGCGAATGATCTACGGCCTCGAGCGTCCGGCGCGGATCGCCGGTTCCATCGGCGTGAACGAACTGTTGCTGGGAGACCATCGCGCGATGTTCGAGGTTTACGATCTTTACCGCGAAGTCTCCGCCGAATTGATCCGCACCATCGCGCAAAACACTTTCGCTCCGGTCAACCGCAACGTTGTTACGCTCCTGCCGAAGAGCGGGATTTGAAGAGGGTAGACATGGGTATTAACGCTAAACACAGATGCGGGTTAACACGCGGTCTCTTGATCCTCGCCGTTCTCACTGGCGCAATCCTCCCGTCGTGCGGCGGTGGTGATGCGACAAATCTCATCGTCGTCGAACGCGGAAATCTGCCGATCGTCTACTATCGCCTGATGATCAACGCCGGCTCGGCCTACGATCCCGAAGGTAAGCCGGGCCTCGCGTACTTTACCGCTCAACTCCTGGATAACGGCAGCGAGTCGTTTACGCGCAATCAAATCGAAGAGGAACTCGATCAAATCGGCGCGGAGCTTAGCATCTCGGTCGACAAGGAAGTCGTGGTCATATCCGGCCGGACGCTCGCCGAAAACAGCGGCCGTTTCTACGCTATTCTCCGGGAAGTTCTGCTCAGTCCGGAATTCCCGGATGAAGAAATCAAGCTCCAGAGCGCACGCCAGCTCGATCGCATCAGCCAGATACGCGAGGACGACGCGCAATTGTCGCTTGGTGTCTTTGAGAACACCGTTTTTGCCGGTCACCGCTACGGCCATCTGGTCGAAGGCACGGAGACGGCCGTGCGGGAATTTACTCGACAGGATGTGCTCGATTTCTATCGCAGCCACTATTTGCGAGGCAACATTCTTGCAGGAATCGGAGGTGCGGCTGCAGATTCTCTCATTGACCGACTACGGCAAGACATCGACGATCTTCCCGCCGGACGCATTGTGCGCTCGCCGGTGCCTGTGACCGTCCCGAAGACGGCCAAGGTTATCTTGGTCGAGAAGGAGAATCGCACGCAGTCGCATCTGCGCGTCGGGCATGCGTTGGAGGATAATCGCACTTCGCCGCAGTACTATCCGATGCGCCTGCTGAGCTGTTATCTCGGCGAACACCGCCAGATGTTCGGTCGCTTGTTCCAAACCGTTCGCTCCGAGCGCGGGTTGGCCTACGGCGCCTATGCCTATCATGAGTTCTTCCGTCCCGCCGGCTGGTCGAAGAGTCCCGACAACGGCATTGTCCGCCACGATCAATATTTCCATATGTGGACTTACCCCAAGGAAGTGAATTTTGAGTTCTGCATCAAACTGATGCTGACCGAGATGACGCGCCTGATCACGACGCCATTGCCGGCGATCGAAATCGATCGCGTGAAGGGCTACGTTGCCAACAGCGCGCCGTTCTTGGTCGAAACGGCGGCACAGGAGCTTGGCATGCGCATGGACGCGGCCTGGTACGGGCAACGGGATTTCGTTGATCGCTTCCGCAAGCAGATCAGCTCGACGCCGCGCGGAGAACTTCAGACCGTGGCGCTGGACAATCTGATGCCGCGCCGAGTATTGATGGTTGCGGTTGTTTCTAATGCTGAGGTCGCCAAGCAAGAGTTGCTATCGCCCGACTCCAAATTGGAGCTTCCGTCCGGCTCGGATGAAGGCGCTCTCAAAGAAGTGAACGATCAGATCCGGAGGTACGATCTGAAGTTAGTGCCGGACGACATTGAAATCGTAAGAGCGGCAGCGGTGTTTAAGTGATCGGCAGGTTTGGGTTATTTATCGCCATAGAGAGGACTCCAGTAGCCGCTCATGCGCCTCGCCTTTACCTCCGACCTGCACATCGACTCTTCTACGGCCAATCGCGCCTTGCCGGCGCCGTTGGCTCGGCGCTGCCGCGAAGTCGACCCGGACGTGCTCGCCATCGCCGGTGATATCTCGGCACGAACTCACGAATTTGAGTCGACACTCCAAGCTTTCTCCGAAATCAACTGCCACAAGTTCGTCGTACCCGGGAATCACGACCTTTGGGTCGAATCCAAGAGTGCCATTCTCACCGGTACGGACTCGGGCGGCAAATACAGAGATCAATTGCCGACAATTGCCGCGAAAAGTGGCTTTCAATTCCTGCATGACCGCCCAATCATTTGCGGCGATATCGGCCTCGCCGGCTGCATGGGCTGGTACGATTACTCGTTCCGCAATCGTGGGTTTGATCCGGACGCGACCGAGGAGATGTACGCCAAGGGAATTTGGACGAATCCCCGTACCGGCAAAAAGCACATGTGGAATGACATGCAAAATGTCTGGTGGCTCAAAGACCATGACGCGCGGATCAAGAACTTCTCACGCGCCGAAATGTGCCGTTCGGATCGCGAAATCGCCACAGAAATGGCGCAAAACCTCCACCGGCAGCTTGCGGAGCTACAGGAAGCCGATGTCCAGAGCATCGTCGTCGTCCTCCATTTCGTTCCGACGCGCAAGCTGCTCACTTACCATAACTCGCCGCGCGATTACTGGCACGCTTATCAAGGCTCCGAGCTTATCGAATCAGTGATCTTTAGCTGTCCTCTGGTTTCGCATATTATCTTTGGTCACGCTCACGAAATCGTTGATCGAGAGATCGATGGAATCCGCTTTCTCTCGAGTCCGATTGGATATCTCGATGAGTCCCCCAATGTTGATTTGGACGAGCTGGCGCGGGAACGACTACGCCTGATCGAAGTTTAGCCTCGCGTGCGCGAGAAGAATCCGCTTGACTTCACCGAGCCTGCGTATAATTCTTGCGACTGAGCAATGCGCCCATAGCTCAACTGGATAGAGCGTCTGACTACGGATCAGAAGGTTGGGGGTTCAACTCCTCCTGGGCGTATTTTTTTATTGTGCTTCCGGCACAAGTCCCACTGGCGATCAAAGCGCCAACTACCGTTCGCGAAGAACGCGAAAATCAATCTGATTTGAAATTGCACGCCATTCGGCTCTTCGCGTATAATCTCAGAGTAGACGGTCGACAAACGGAGGAAAAGCCCATGTACCGAGCACACCCCTCGATTCATCCTCGTAACTTGCTGTTACTTTTGCTTCTGGGAACGAGTCTGCTGTTGATTCAACTCACGCTCACAGGTTGCTCGGAGAACGATGCAACCAATCCCACAAACAAGCTCGACCGTCTGGCCGGTGGCGGGCGCGGTGATTCCAACGATCCGTTCATCGGCGGCCCCGGCGACTCGGGCCCCAACGACTCCCTGCCCGGCGTGCCCGGTTTTCCGGGACAGGGGATCTATCCCATTTATGTGACGCAATTCGCGTCATGGGAACAGCCGAAGTACCAGTTTATCGAGACCCGCGACGATTGGGTCGCCTGGTGGGATACGGCGATGTCATATTTCGAGCGGTTCCCGAAACCGACGATTCCGATTCCTGGCGACAGCACAAATCCCGACTCGAGCTGGCCGGGTCCGGACTCAAATTGGGTTCCGCCGATGCCGGAGATAGATTTCAGCACAAACCTGGTCGTTGTGATCCGTCTCGAGCCGGGATCCTGGGGGCGCTACTTCTATATCGCTCAAATCGAAACCGGCGTTTCGGGCAGCACGATCCATTACGAAGTGCTCACTCCGGGAGATGATTGTCCGGTTCCCGAGGCGCCAGCGGTTCTCACGATTCCCGTGGGTGCGTTTGTTGTGCCGCGGCCTCTTCCCGAACCAAGAGAATTCGAGATGGTGGAGACAACCTACGACTGTTCCTGGGAACCCGATCCTAATGAACCGTATGCGCTGTATTTCTCGGACGCCGAGTGCCCTGAGATCGGCGATGGCGAGAAAGTCATCCGCTCCGCCGACGAATGGAAGTCGTGGACGGATCAGGCGTGGACTTGCGATATGGAGCGCTGGGGTGGATACAACGACACATCGCTCATTATCTGGATCGACACCATCCGCACCGACCCTCCCGATATGAGCTGGCTGGTCGATTTCTCCACGCACGCGGTGATCATCTTGCGGTCCGCTGAGAACGTTCGCTGGGGCGGTGGTATTTGGCTGAATCGCTTTGAAGTCACAGGCTCCGGCACGAGCATCGAGTACACCGATGTGCAACCCGAAGGTTCTTGCCCGCCAACCGAGGACGGAAGTAGCGTCCGTCCCACTGTGGCTATTCGGGTGCCGTTGCCTCTGACCGAGCCGATCACCTGGATCCGTAATGTCGAAACCGTAAGCTGCGATTGGGGCGACAGTACGAAAATCGGCCCATAGTTCAATTTCGTTTCAAAGTCGCTGAAGAAGGTCGGGGCCGCGTCCACCGCGGCCTACGTATTTTGGGGACTAAGCCAAGGGCAAATAGGGTATCGCGGTCAGTTCAAGGCCCGACCGTTCGCCTTGGCGCAGGCGGTAATCTCCCGCCGCAGCGATCATTGTTGCATTGTCAGTGCAGTACTTGAATTCGGGGAACAACACTCGAATTTCGAAAGACGCGGCCCGATCGAGAAAGGCCTCGCGCAAACGTGAATTCGCCGCGACACCTCCGCCAATCGCAACCGCCGGCAGCCTGAAGTCCCTTGCCGCCGCCAGCGTCGTGTCCACGAGCGAGCTAACAACGCTCTCCTGAAAAGAGGCGCAGATATCGTGTTGATGTTCGCCGATAAAGTCCGCTGTTTTGTCCTTGAGATAGAGCGCAACCGAAGTTTTCAGGCCGGAAAACGAAAAAGCATACTCGCCGGTCTTGAACTGCGCCCGCGGGAAACGGTAGAATGTTCGGTCGCCGGTCTGTGCCAGGCGGTCGATCTTGTGCCCGCCGGGGTACGCGAGTCCCAGCAGTTTGGCGACTTTATCGAAGGCCTCGCCGGCGGCATCATCGCGAGTCGCGCCAAGAATCCGGTAGCGGCACCAGTCATCAACCTTGACAAGCAGAGTGTGGCCGCCAGATACGATCAAGCAGATGAACGGCGGCCTGAGATTGGGGTCGGCCAAGCGATTGGCGAAAATGTGTCCTTCCAGATGATTGATTCCGATCAACGGCTTGCCCCAGCCGTAAGCAAGGGACTTCGCGAAATTCAGCCCGACCATGAGTGATCCGATCAGTCCCGGGCCATTCGTTACGGCAATCCCATCGATCGTCGCCGGCGTCAGCGGATACTTGCCGTGACATGTTTCGAAAACCGGGAGAATCTTGCGCAATTGTTGCCGCGAGGCAATCTCGGGCACAATTCCCCCGTACGCTGAGTGCTCGACCTGCGAGTAAACGCAATCGGCGAGGACGGTCACGCCATCCGCAACGACAGCGACAGCGGTTTCGTCGCAAGAGGTTTCGATTCCGAGAATGCGCATTACTTGCGGTAAACCAAGACCGAGTCTGCGCTCGATTTGATGCGAACCGCGCCCGGCGGCAGATGCAACTTGAGGGGAACACGCAAAGAATCCGCGTCAATATCGGGCGTCGAAAAGGACACGCGGATCAGGCGCGCTGGGATTGAGTCGGTGCTCGACGCCGCTACGCCGATCATCAGTGAAACCCGCTCCGGCGAGTAACCAAATCGCGCATTGTCGAAATCTTCCGGCGCCCGAACCGGAAGATTGGAAAACAGTCTCTCCCGCATGCGCTCAACTTCGACCGTGACCGTGATCAGTGTATCCGGCGTTGACAAGTGCAGGCTGTCGGGCAGCGCCAGACGCACTTGATGCTCGGTCGGTCCGGTTAGACCGTTTAATTCCACTGTTTCAGTTTCGAGATGTTTGAAAGCGCGAACCGCCGATGCCGGGCCGGATAGTCGCACCATTTCCGGCTCTGTTTTCGGACGACCAACCACCAGATAACCGGTAGCGGGAGTGACCTTCAGGCGCGGCTGGACGAGCAGATTGCGTTCGATAGAGCGCTCAAAGCGCAAGTTCAGTTTGCGCGGCGCCAGGATTCCCGCGGTTTCGTAGACGATATCCAGCGCCGCGTCGGCGTCGGCATCCGTCAGTTCCTTCTCGTTCAAACCTTCGCGCGACTCGGCGACGCTGATGCGAAGCTCCGGCTTCTGCGAACTGAGCGCAATCAACTGCTTGCCGGTGGCTCGGACACGGAGAGTCGCTTCCCGGGGGATTTCGTTGGTCAGCGTCATCCCGAAAGGGATATCAACTATCGTCAGCGGTACGCTGATTTGTTGTTCAAAAACTTTGTTGGTGGCGACATGGACCCAAAGCAGAAGCGCCAAGAGTATCGCCCCGACTTTCAGCGGCAGATTTTGAAACGGATTAAAGCGCATGGCTCCTCACGCGCGGGTCACCGGCTATTTGTTTGACGGCACGATAGTCTTGCCGAACGAAATCTCGCCGTTATCGATACGAAGGTTGAAGCCGCACTCCGGATTCGAACAGGCCCACGCTTTGTAGCGAATCGAGGCGCCGTCGCGGCCATAGTCCGACAGGGGCAATAATTTCCCGGTGTTGCACTTCAAACAATCCGGAAGCTGGATTTCCATTATCCGATCATCCTTGAGGAAGTTACGTTCACACTACCGAATGCTGCTGGGAAAGTATGCAGGCGAAGGGTGTCTGTCAATCAATAGTTTACTTGGTCCACATGATCTGCGCGATCTGGCGGCCATCCTCATCACCGGCAACGACGATCAGGTCGGCCTTGCCGTCATCATTGATGTCGTGAGCATCGAGTGAAACCACGCGCGGCGCTTGCCGGGTGATCACCGGCTTGTCCGAGAAGTGGGGATTGGGGCCGCCCTTGAAAACCTGAAGCTCGTCATCGTCGTTGAGCACGATCAAGTCATTGAGTCGGTCACGATCGAGATCGCCGTGCAGGCATCCGATATAGCGCGACGGCAGCCCGTTGCCAAAAAAGTCAATCGGGCAATTGACCTTTTTGATCGATTTTGCCAGCTCCGGCATTACGCCGTTTTCGGTCTCGAAAATACTCAGTTCAATGCCGATCCGCGACACCAGCAGGGCTTTAACCAAGGCTGTCGAACTGATCGAAGTCGTCGCCACTATGAGCGAAGCCGCGCCGTCGCCGTTGAGATCGACAGCATCGAGACCGAGCGCATATTGATTGAGCACAATGCGACGCGAAGGCCGGCTGGGATAACCAAGCTGGGCATTGGCGAGGAAGACCTCGAGCACGGTTTTGAATTCATCCCTCTCACCCTGCGTGAAAATCCGCGCGTAGTCCGCCATCTTGTCGCCGTTCAGGTCGGCCAATGCCCACGAAGTGAAGCGTAGATTTTCCAAGAACACGGCGCGCACTTCGAGGAACTGGTTCGGATTGTCGGCGAATTGCATATCGCCAAGCTGATGCAGCACGCTCAGACCGGCGCCCGACGCCACCAGAAGATCGCGAGCGCGATCGCCGTTCACATCCTCGACGCGAATCGTCGGTAGCCCGACTGCAAATTCTCCCGCCGATGTTAGCCGCATCAGATTCGCCGCCGACATCCCGGCGCAACGGTGTTCGATCTTTGGCGACTTGACCGCGGTGAACTGGGCGCGATCCCTCTTGAGAATGCGGACGCCGTCATACGCCGGAAGAACGGCCTCCGGCAGGTTATCGCCGTTCAAATCAAACAAGAACTCATACTCGGTGATGAATTCCGGTGTCGGCACGCCGAATAGCCGCTCGAATTTGGCGACTTCCGTGGGAACGGCGTTGAATCCGCCGCCGTCAAAGTCGACGACGAATAGGCTCTCCAGACCGAGAAGCACAATTTCTTCGCGCCGGTCATTGTCGATGTCGATCGTCTGAATGGCGAAGACGGACTTGGGGATTTCCACGCCGCCCGGCGCAACGGGCTGCATGCTCTTGGGAGTGAGTTCGCGATAAATCGTCAGCCGCCGACCGCGCTGCTCGGTACGAGTGAGGACGATAAGTTCCTTGCCCCCAACGCCGTCAAATTGCGCCGGCAGCGTCAGCATGATCTTGCCGTCGATGGTGATGGCCTGGACGTCAAAATCGTCGGTATCGGCCGCCAGCAGCGAGCAACTGGTCGCGGCGGCTAACGTCAAGGCAATCGCAATTAGCGCGCGGCGCAGCCAGCCGCCGCCCAAACGCGCGTCCGATCCCAAACTCAACACCCGATCCGATCCTTCCCAACCATCGTCAAAGTTGCGGCAGTGTGTCGTGGGTCAAAGTTTCTCCCAACGACTTATAGATACTGCCTTTGACCGCCAACAGTTGCCAAAAAAATACGCACCTCCCGGCCGATGACAATCACAAAGTTGACGGATCTCGGCGCTATGAGCTGGTAATAAGAGCGGCGCACCGTTTGAGTGTGCCGCTATAAACTTTGGTGGCACGTTGAGCTACTTCAACAACAGCATTTTTCGTTGCTGAATGAAGCCGCCCGCCGCGATTCGATAAAGATAGACACCGGAAGGTAATGCCGCCGCGTCGAAGACTACTTCATGCTGCCCAACGCCGTAGTAGTCGTCGGCGAGGACCGCGACTTCCTGACCGAGCATATTGTTCACGATCAATCGAACATGACACGGCTCCGGCAGACGGAAAGCGATTGTCGTCGTCGGATTGAACGGATTCGGACTGTTCTGCTCGAGCGCAAACTCGAGTGGCGAGGCCAGTCGACCGAGTTCCGTGCTGTCGGGGATGACGCTGTACGGATCCTCCAGCGGAATTTGGCCCGCATAACATCCCAGATCAGCCCCACCAACATTTGCCTGAACGGTCTGCGAGGCCATCCCGCCCCAGCCACAAGCGGATATTGCGGTTACATATAGGTTCACGGGTTCGTTCCAGTACGGAGAGCAAACCGTATCAGACGTCGTCAGGATCGAATCAAAGTCGTCAAACATTCCCGGATGATTGGGATAGTTCATTCTGATGCGATAATGATCGACCAGACCCGCCGGAGCGCTCCAATACACGCCGATGCTCTGCGACAGGCCACCGCCTTCGCTTGGGGGCAAGTGAAGAACCGTAACTGTGTTGAGTGTCGGCGCACCAGGGTCTTTGCAGCCCATCACCTCCGGCGAACGGTCGACACCCGTTTGGTTTGGAGACCATGGACGAATGCGATAGTAGACGTGTTCGCCGCCCTGCAACGCGGCGATCCCATTGACATCTTCAAACTGAGTCAGGTTCGGCGCGATTGTGGCGACCTCGCCCCACTGTCCGTTGTCACCGACTTTCCGCTCAAGCTTGAAGGAGACGGTGCTGGCATTGCCGGAATTCCAGTACACGACAAATCTCGCTGGCGACGGATTATACTGCGCCGAAATCGTTGTCACCGGATCCAGTACCAACTCGCCGAGAATCGAATACTGAAAATTCACCTGATTGACGGCGCACGGATACCAGTCGCTCTCCTCCCGCGATACGTTGATCTTGTAGACAGATGTCTTCAGCACGCATCCGGTCGTCGTGACCGAAGAAACGCGGGTATCACGAAAGTCATAGAGGACACCTTGCGGATCTTCCGATGTGATCTGCATCAGGCCGGTTGTGCTGGATCTCCCCCAGACCCGCGGCGGAGACAGATACGGTTTCGGAAAAGTCACGTTGGCGGTAACGGTGTACTCCTCCACTTCAAGAGTCTGGCCGTCATAGCCGGGGATGTAGAGAGCAAGGTACTGAGGATCATTGCCGGACCACGTCGAGCCGGAAACGGTTGGCCGCGTCAAGATGTTCGGCTTCTCCAAAATCTGGAATGCGCTATCGGCGTCGATGTGCCTTCGGCCGGATGCTAAGCGCGACGAGTATTTGATGACATTCTGAATGTCCTCGTTATCGAGATAACTGTACTTCGACTTAAGTAAGCTTACCAAGCCCGAAACGTGAGCCGCGGACATTGCGATCATCTTCCCCCTGCACGAGTACATATCCCGAGTCGCTATCCGTGAACGCGCGCGATATGTAAACGCCGCTGTAACGGCTCAACGCATCGAGAATTCCGCTCTCCAGAATTGTCGTGCTGTCGCAGCTATAGAGCGTGTCCGGCAGTGGCACCGAAACATACTCTCCGTTGGGACCGTCGAAAAAGACGCTGACCGATTTGTGGATTTCTGCAGAATGTAGAGGAGAAAGGAACAAAGTCGAGAGGACGATTGCGGTTATCAGCCGCGCGAGGTTTCCGAACCTCAAAAACCGAGTACAGATGCAGTTCCTGCTCATGTTACCTCCATGGTCTGTACTATTTCACTACCTGAGCCCCCATTCAAATGTGCTCAGAATGTAATCTGATGTTTCTCGCTTCCGTCGGGTCGCATCAGCCAAAGATAGCCATTCAGCGAATCCACCTTGGTGTAGACTATCCACTGACCATCCGGCGACCAACTTGGGTACTCCCCGCCGTTGTTCGTCAATCGACTCGTGGCTCTCTCAGTCATTTCAAAGGCCCAGATGTCGCTCTTAACAGTGTAGAGAACCATTCGGCCAGATGGTGAAACATCGACAGCTCGCTTATACCCCGGGCTTCTGACGAGGAGTGCACTCGTTCCGTCAGTCAAGGAGTACAGCACGATATCAGCCTCGATGTAGTCTGCGTAATCTATCAAGATCGCGGTTGAGCACCCCGGTGCCCATTCTCCTGCGACCGATTCGCCCTTCTGGCTAACGTGATCTAGACTATCTAGTCGCAGGTCGAATGTGTAGAGGCCACGTCCGACCAGTCGATCGAAGAACATCAGCATGTCCCCGCAGGGTGACCAACGACAGCCAAAGTTCCGCCCTTCAAAGGTGACTTGCCGCTCAGAGCCACTCTCAAGGTCGCGTACAAAAATCTGTGCCCCGCGACTATAAGCTACCTGCTTGCCATCGGGCGACCAAGAGAAGTCGTAGGCCTCGAAGTTTGGCCAGAGCAGGGAGTCCGCCTCAGTTTCCACAAAGTGCACATACACGCCCCAAGGCCACTTGTCCAGCCCCTGTTCCGACCAAGTCCGAAAATAGATGATGCGTAATCCATCCGGCGACCACGCGGGAGTGTAGTCGATTATCGACTGCTTCTCGATACCGGGACCGATTGGGGTTTTCTTCGGTTCACCGCAGCTTGCGACAAAGATGACTGCCAAGGTGATCGCAGCCAAGAGTCCTTCCTGCAAGCTCTCTTGCGAATGTCTGCTGAACCCAAAGGGCACGTCGATCATTCCACCTTTCAATCTACGATACAATCTACGCGCGATGCTCGGATCGGTCAAGTCGGTATCTGACATTTCTACCCATTTTGCGAGTTTATCCATTCAAATAGCAGCAATGCCCCAATTCTGCGTCGATTCGCGGTATAGGCGTCGCCGCTGAGAACTCACGCTACTGCAGCCAGTCGGAGCGGTCGAAGTTCTTCCAGAAGAATCGCGTCGCGCCACCTTCGGTGCCGATCCAAATGTGATTGCCATCGGCGGCCAATGAGCGCACGCGCTGTGCGATCAGCCCGTCGCGCGTCGTGTAGCGGTACCAGTTGCTCTTGCGCGGATTGAACCTAAATGCGCCGTCGCCGCCGCCCGCCCAAATGAAGCCTTCATGCACTAACAGACAAGTCAACTCCGCGCCGCGAAAAACAGTGACGCGATCATGCAGCGTGAACGAAAGATCATTGAGATTGACAACTACGACGCCGTCCTGACCGACCGCGTAGAGCAACGAGTCGACAACGTCGATATCGTAGACCGCCGAACGCAAAGTCGGTGAATCGAGAAGCAGCCGCCGCCAGGCGCTTCCGCCCCATTGCAGAACGAGAACACCAATATCAGAGGCCGCGAAGATCGTCGTGTCCCGCAACGCGAAGTCGTAGATTTGCAGGTTACGCGTCAGCGCGGTATTGGCTTCGTAAATCGAGTCGCGCGCCAAATCGAAGATCGAAACGCCGCGTTCGGTGCCGATGAGCAAGTTGTTCTTGATCGGCAATAGAGCTGTGACACGCTCGCCAGAGATGCCGCTAAAACCGGAGTACGAACTAAATCTGCGTTCCTTGCGGTCGTATTCGATCAGCCCAATTTCGGCGCCGATCCAAACGCGGCTCTTGTCGTGAGTAATCGTGTAATATTGATCGGAGAGGATTTCGCGCTCGCGGCGCGAGTCGAAATAATTCCAGTCCTGCGTTTCGCGGTCGTAAACGCTGATCATCCCCGGAAAACCGAGACCGCCGCCGAGAAACCAAATCTCATTGTCGACAACTTCCAGATCGGCGATGTCGTCGTCGTATGGACCTTGCGGTAACAAAACCATCTGCCCGGCTGGATCGTCGATTTTCCCCGGTCCTAAACCCCAAATCCCCAGCCAGGCAATCCCGGCATCATCCTGCAAGTACTGGGTAATTCGATACTCAAGGTGATAACGATCGAGCAGCCGATCCGGCGCGAAAAACGAGTAACCGAATGGCGTGAAGTATTGCGGCATCGAGGACGCCCGAAAAGCGGTCCTCGCTTCCTTATCATTGGGAAAATCTGTGGTGGAACTCCAGTCTTCAAAAGTCGGACTAAAGTAGCTGAGGCCGATCGGAGTTTCGATCCAAATTTCATCGGTCAGACGATCGACGGCAAGGCGCCGCACGCGGTTGTCGGGCATCCCGCTCGATGTGGTCAGCGGCGGCAACCACCGCTCGGTGATACGGTCGTAGCGGAGAATCCCGCCGTTGGTGGCAAAATATACCGTGTTGAATCCCCGCGCGATTCCCGTAATGAAGCGGGTGTTGGTGTATGACACCCAGTCATCGGGCGCGTAGAAATTCAACAAACGTTGCGCGCTGACAGCAGTTGTCAAGCCGACCAGTAGGATCGCGAGGCGACAAACCAATTCACGCATTCAAAAAATCAATCGTGGCTTGCGCGAGCACGGCAGCTCCGGTTTCGATGGCGGCATCATCGGCAAGGAACTGCGGGTGATGCCAATTCCGCATGACACCCAACTTCGGGTTGCCAACGCCCAAGTAGAACATGGCACCCGGTACATGTTCAAGATAACGTGCGAAGTCTTCGCCGCCCATGGTCGGTTCTTCCACTTTGGCGATGCGGCGGCGGCCGATGATCGACTGCGCGGCTTTGACGATGTACTCGTTGGCCATGGGGTGGTTAATCAACGGTGGGTAGCCGGATATGTAGTCGATCACAACGCGGCAGCCGGCCGCCGCAGCCGCGCTCTTGGCTACGGAATCGATACGGGATTTGAGCAATTGCAGTGTCCGTTTGTTCTGCGCGCGCGCGGTTCCAAAAAGGCGACAACTCGGCGGGATGACGTTTCGTGCTGTACCACCTTCAATCTTACCAATGGTGATGACCGCCGGTTCAAACGGATTGACGCTGCGCGCCACAATCGACTGCATTGCGGTGACGATTTGCGCTGCGCAAACAATCGGGTCGACGGCCAGATGGGGCAGTGCGCCATGACCGCCTTTGCCGATGATCTCAACATTGAAGTCGACAACACCGGCGAAGAATGCGCCATCACGAACGGCGATCGTTCCCGTCGGATAAAATGGCTGGACATGCAGACCGAGGATCATGTCAACTCGTGGTCTTTCGAGCGCTCCCGCCGCAATCAGCGCCTGCGCGCCGCCGGGTGGTTCTTCTTCGGACGGCTGGTAAAGAAAGCGCACGGTGCCGGAGAATTCGCCGCGCATGCGATTGACGATCATGGCGGCGGTCGTGACGGTTGCCATGTGCACATCATGCCCGCAGGCGTGCATGCGGCCCGGATGTCGCGACTTGTAGGGTAATCCGGTCTCTTCGGTGATCGGCAGGGCGTCGATATCGGTGCGAATCGCGACGCAACGGCCTGAGCCGCTCCTGATTTCGGCAATCAGCCCGGTTTTCGCCGCAGCCCGGAATGGGATTGAATCCGCCTTCAGAATGCTCTTCAGCAGTGCCGATGTTTCGTGTTCCTCCCAGGCGATTTCGGGAATTTGATGTAATTGGCGCCGCAGTCGAACCGCCCGCGGCTGGAGCTTTCGCGCTAACGCTTTGATCGTTTCCGGGAGTTTGTCCGTCATGACACAGGGGAATATAGCCGTTTGGCGCGGCCGGCGCTACGGTCAAATTCCGGCCTCGATAATCGCGGAAACTTCTCGATGTGCAGAGTGTTGAATTCTGTGACGATACTTGAACAAGCCGAGACCATTCTTTCGCGGGTGAAGATGAAATTGAACATATCCCCCAGAATTGCATGTCTAAGCTGCGGAATATTGACAATTCTGCTGCTATCCTGTTCCGGCAAAGGTCCAGATCCGGATCCGAAAGTGCAAATTCGCGCCGCTGCCGAGTATTTCCCGACTCACGAAGGCGACACATGGTATTACGAAGACTTCAATTTTGTCCGGAAGATCGAAGGTGACACCGTTATCAACGGCTACACTTGCAGGCGTGTGCTTCTCGGACGGGAAACCGATCAGGCCTGGTCAATAACCGCAGAGCGGTTTGCCCAGCATTTGTTTGAAGGGTTCCTCTGGTTCGAGCCGCCGCTGCAAATTCCGTTTGATTTGGTGAAAGATGAACCTTATCGCTTCAGTGCGCTGGGACGAGTCGGCGAAGCGTACGAGTCCGATCTCGACTCGGTGCGTACCGGCGGCACGCTGACTTTCGCCGGATACGTCAGTCGCCGAGTGGCCGGGAAAACCGTCGATAGTTGCATCAGGCTTGATTATGCCTACAGTGACACGCTTTATTTCAAAGACGGAAGCAGCGAAATCAATCCGGTCGCCTATAGCGAACTCTATGCTCGTGGCATCGGGATGGTCTACGACGGTTCATGGGTGTTGGATCGCGCCGTGATCGACGGCGTCACCAAGCCGTAGACGGGGAATGTCCGAGAAAAATGTTATTGTTGATCCCGGTGTCCCGTAGTCATTAAAGTGTTTCAGAACGGGGCAGGTGATGTCGATAACTGCAGAGATCGCGAAAATAACCAGACAGGTAACGGATATATGAAATTTGCACGTAACTCAGTTTTCACTGTCGCATCCTTGTTTCTGCTGACCGCCATCTTGGCCGGCTGCGGCGATAGCTCGACGCAGGGGGATCCGACGTCGGAGTGGGAAATCAACGGATTACTGGCGCGCAACGGCGAAACCGGTTTGGTGAGCGCCTACTTCACGGTCAAGCGGAACAATACGGCTTACATCTCGGCGGTGGTCAAGGTCGACACTCTGGGGGTGAGGTCGAATGGCGACGGAACCTATCAGTCCAACTTCGAGCCGGTTGACTTGTCGGATACTTCTGTGATCGAAGTTACCACTCCGCTCGAGAACTTCCAGTTCCGCTTCTTGGTCGTCGTGCCCGACACGTTTACTTTTGACTTCAACCAACTGCCGGACAATCAAGTATTTGCTTCCACCGATGTGGTCAACTTGCGCTGGAATGCTTCGGATTTCGACGGTATGACCGGCGGTTACTTCGTCGTCTGCAAACCGGCGTCCTCGACGAACAGCGCAATCGGCGCCTTTGAATTGTTCTCCGGAACTCAAGGGTCAATCTCCCGGGAAGCATTCCGGACTTCGGCCGGCGATTATCGGAGCGGAAATTACAATGTCTGGGTCTGCTCGCGAATCGCGCAGCCGCAGGACGCGCCGGTATTGCCTTTTGACATTCCGACCGGAGTATTCTCGCCGAATGTCGACCGCGTCGGCGTCAAGGGCCAAATTGGCGCGGTCTATATAAGTCCGCGCAAGACCATCGTTGCCGTCGCCGGCTAAATTATATGGGGCGACGGCTCTTTGATCATCTGCAGTCGTTGACCACCGAAGCGCGCAATCCTCAATCAGCGCGTCTTGACCGCCTATCGGTCGGCCAAATTCTCAGGCTGATCAATCGCGAAGACCGAAAGGTGCCACAGGCCGTGGCCGCGGTCATTCCCCAGATCGAGTGCGCCGTCGCGCTGGTTGTGAGTTCCTTTCGCCAGGGCGGCCGCCTGCTCTATGCCGGCGCCGGAACTTCCGGGCGGCTCGGAGTGCTCGACGCCGCTGAATGCCCACCGACATTTGGCGTGTCGCCGCGGATGGTTCAGGGAATCATCGCCGGCGGCCGCCAGACGCTGGTGCGTTCGCGGGAAGGTGTGGAGGACGACGTCCGCGCCGCGCGCCGCGACATCGACAAACTTCGTCCGTCAGACCGGGACACCGTGATCGGTATCGCCGCCTCCGGTAGAACGCCATATCCGCTGGCCATTCTCCGGCGCGCCAAAGACCGCGGCGCCGCGACCGCGCTGATCGCCTGCAACTCGGTGGCCGCGCCGCCGCCGTTTGTCGATGTTGTCATCACTCCCATCCTCGGAGCGGAATTGCTCACCGGCTCAACGCGCATGAAGGCCGGCACCGCCTGCAAATTGGTTCTGAACATGATTAGCACAGCGGCGATGGTTCAGATCGGAAAGTGCTACGGCAACCTGATGGTCGACCTGCGGGCAACTTCCGCCAAATTGCGTGAGCGCTCGCGGCGCATTCTCGTTGAGACACTCGGTGTCGATTATCCCGCCGCCGGCCGCCTGCTCAACCGTGCGCATGGCGAAGTCAAGACGGCGATTTGCATGCAGCTGCTCCAAGCCGATTACGCATCGGCGCGCCGGCAGCTCGCGGCAGTCGACGGAAAACTCGCGCGTCTGATTCAAAAGTAAACATCGAAAACTCAAACCCTCCAACTTCGATTCGCAAAGCTAAAGCGCCCTTTCGACTTTGACGATTTCAATCGAAACGTCCCGAAAGCGGTTATGGATCACTTACAACAGCACAACCGGTTTGCATACAGCGTCGGCGAAGTCGCCGTGCTCCGCGAGCTGTTCGTCACGCTCGCGCGCGGCGTGCGGGCAGCGCGACAATATCCCGCCGAGCATCCCATACCGCGACAATTCAAGCAGACCTTTTTCGATCAAGTCCACCGCTACTTTGAGCTGGCGACACATCTGGCGGTGCGCGTATCGGTCGATTCGCTCGAAACGGACGGCGACGTGGTCTATCGTAGCAAGATCGGCGGCGAGAACATCGCGCACCTGCTGCACCGCGACGGCATCCGCTGGATTGAAATCGCGCCGACGATTAGCAACCGCGAACTCGAGCTACTCTTCGATGCCTTCGTCGCCGGCGGTGACGACAATCCCGACCACGACATCGTCAATTGTTTCTGGCAGTCGGAGTTTGAGAACATTCGCTACGAAGTGGTCGACTCGTTTGAAGCGACAGAAGTGAACGACGCTTGCGGCGAGGTTGATCTTGCCGAACAGGCCGCGCCGCCGCCGAGCGCCGATCTGGATCCACTGCGGCGGCTCTATCAACCAAAGTCCGACGACGAAGCGCGAGCGCTGGTAGCCGAACAGCAACAGCGCATCAGCGACGCGTTTGGTTCGATTGAACAGATGAACAGCGACGACATCCGCCATCTCACGGCCGCGGTCCAGCAGGATCGGCTCAAGGAAATCAAGGCCGAAGTCATCGATCTGCTGCTTCAGCTCTGCGCCGATGTCAATCACGCGTCCGAACTCCGGCTGACACTGGAGGCGCTTCAGACGGCGTATGATCGACTGATCGAAGAGGGACGTTTCGCCGTGGTCACCCGCATCGTTGTCAAGGTGCGTTCGCTGCTGGAATCCGATCTGATCGACAGCGCCGCGGCTCGCAAGCGGCTGCAGGAGTTTTCCGACCGCAGCGGCGATTCGGTGCGAATCAAAATGGTCACCGCCGCGCTCAACAAGCGCGAAGACGCGCCGCTGGAAGCCGTCGCAGAATTTCTCGATTTGCTCGGTTGGGAGGCGTTACAAAATCTGATCTGGATGCTCGGGGAATTGAACTTCTATCCGGCCCGGCGCGTCGCTTGCGATGTCCTGGTCAGGAAGGGCCGTGAGAAAATCGATATCCTGGGCGGCGCCGTCTTCGACAGCCGCTGGTACGTTGTTCGCAATGTGGTCTGGGTACTGGGCGAGATGAAGACGGCAGCGGCACTGTCATATCTGGCAAAAGCCGCAAAGCACGTCGACGAGCGGGTTCGCGCCGAAGTCATCAAAGCGGCGGCAAAGGTCGGTGGCGAGAAGGCTGCCGAGATTCTTCTGGCATTTCTCAACGATTCCGTCGAACGACTACGCACAATGGCCCTGAATGAGCTTGCCCGCTCGAGCGTGCCGACCGCCTTTCTCGGCCTCGAAAAGATCATTCGCGCCAAAGAATTTGCCGACCGGCCGATCGGCGAAATCCGTCAGCTCTTGCAGGCGGCGGTTGGCTGTGGCGCCGAATCGGCTGTCGAGTTATGCAAAGAGATTATCGGCCGGACAACCGTATTCAACAAAGCGCGATTGTTGCGACTGCAGGAGGCGGCAACTCAGGCGCTGCAGTTCGCAGTCGCGCCGGGAGTGGACGAATTTCTGGATCGCCTTGCCAACGACAACCGCCCGACGTTGGCGGCAGGAGCGCGCAAAGCGCTGGCACAGCGGCGCAATAACTTGGAGGCCCGACGTGTCTGAGGCTCTGAAGCGCGAGCGCGCAATGACGCCGGCGGAAGAAGCTGAGTGTCTGCAAAACGGACGGTTGCTGATCAACCAATTGATCATCTTCCTGAAAACCGCCCGCCTCTACGACGCGGACAATAACAACTACAAGCTCCAGCTTATCGGTCTTTCCGATCTCATCCTCGACCAACTGCGCCTTTACGGCGATCTTACGCTCCAGGCGCTCTCCGGATATCTCTTCTATAATTCCGTGCGCATCCGCGCCGATTACGATGCCGAGTCCAGCGCCGGTCAATTGCTGCAGCTTCTCCAAAAGCTCGGGATTTCCGGTCTCATGATCGATCTCGGTGTCGGCGCCGATGATCTGCGCGCGCTGGCTCGGATTCTCAATGACCTCGAACAAACGGGGTCCTCGGGGTATCACGTCGTCCGAACGCGCTTTGACAGCGCGCAAATCGAAGCCATCGAGCCGCTGCCCTTGGTGAGCGAGGATTCGACGCAGGCCGATGAAGACCGCCAGAAGCGGATGTTTGCCAAGAAGACGTTCTTCTCGGCCATCACGAATCTAAAGAACGTCATCGCTTCCATCGGCAGTAATCAAGCCGTGAGTTTGCGCAAGACGACGCGCGTGCTGCAGGCGCTGGTCGACCAGGTAATCGCCGACGATCGTTACCTCGTCGAACTTACCCTGCTCCGGAATCACGATGCTTACACTTTCCATCATTCCGCGAATGTCTGCGTCTATTCGATCTGTCTGGGCTCGGCGCTCCGGCTAAGCAAGTCGGAGCTGGCGGTTTTGGGTTTTGCCGCGCTGTTTCACGACATCGGAAAAACCGAGTTGCCGATCGAAGTACTGAACAAACAAAGCGAATTTACCGACGCCGATTGGGATTTGGTTCGCCGCCACCCGACTTACGGCGTGCTCGCCCTTGCCAAGACGATGCCGTTTGACGACAAAAGCGCGCGCGCAATGATTGTGGCGTTCGAGCATCATTTCAATCTCGACGGCTCCGGTTATCCGATCATGAAATTCCGGCGCGACATCAATCTTTACAGCCGGATCGTCGCCATTTGCGATGTCTTCGACGCGCTGACGTCCGGCCGCGCTTACCGCAAGGAAGCCGTCTCGCCGGAGCACGTACTCCGGACGATGCTGGAAAAATCCGGGTCGAAATTCGACCCGCACCTGCTTCGTCTTTTCGTTCGCGCGGTGTCGGTTTACCCGCCGGGGACCTTGCTGTTACTTGATGACAGCCGTTTGGCGGTCGCGATCGGGCGCAGCGCGCACGATTTTTTCCGTCCACGCGTCAAAATTATTGGAGATCTATTTCAGTTGTACGAGATGGCAGAAGAAATCGACCTGACCGAGCGTGACCGGCAAGGCCGGCCCTTGCGCTCCATCGTGCGCGCGATCGCGCCCGAAGAATTACCGGTGGACTTGTCGAATTACATCTTGCAGTCCTATCAGTAGGACAAAGGGGAAATCATGAATCAACTCAACCCGAATTCCGGGACTATCCTCGTCGTGGACGATGAGGAATTAATCACGCGGGTTCTCGGCAAACAGCTTGAACGGCTCGGATTCGCAGTGGTCGTCTGTACCTTGCCGTCGCAGGCCATTGTCCTCGTCGAAGCTTCCGCGTCGAAATTCGCACTGGCGATCATCGACTACATCATGCCGGAAATGAATGGTCTGGCTCTTGCAGCCGTTCTTCATGCTCGGCAGCCTACCCTCCCGATTTTGCTGAATACCGGAACTCTACTTGATCAAAGCCACTTCGACCCTGCCGCCTACGGCGTCAAGGGAGTGCTGCAGAAGCCGTCACCGATCGACGAGCTATCGCAGGTCGTCAACCGGGCGCTCGCACACTCCGAGTAAAACAGGCCACATGAGATCAGCGCGATCATCCGCAGATGACAATTCCGGATGACCGCGGCGAAAAGAAAGGACTCCGCTGCTCGCGGAGTCAATTTCCCTGGCTTCAATTGAGAAAGACTACTTGGACTGCGCTTTTTTGTTTAGCATCTTTGCGAGTCGACTTTTACTGCGGGCGGCGGTATTCTTGTGCAGGACACCGCGCTTGACCGCTTTGTCGAGTAGCGCGCTGGTCGCGGACAATTTCTTGGCGTCCGGACTCGTCTTGATTTCTTTGAGAGCGCCGCGCAGTTCCGATTTGACGGCGCGATTGCGGGTCCGGGCGCGGACCGATTGCCGGTGACGTTTAACCGCGGATTTGTGACGTTTTGCCAATGCTTATCTCCTCTGCATACTCATTACCAAAGCCTTGTAATATAGGCGGATCGGGTCGCTTGTCAATTGGAAACTAAGGCCGCCGAAAAAGACAGCTTGCTTAAGTCCGCCGGCGTCGTTTCCGCGGCAACCCTCATCTCCCGCGTATTGGGGCTGGTGCGCGAACAAGTCACCGCTTACATGTTCGGCGCCGGGGATATGGTTGATGCTTTTAAGTCGGCATTTCGCATTCCCAACCTCTTGCGCGACTTGTTCGCCGAGGGCGCGCTCTCAGCGGGATTTGTCCCGCTCTTCGCCCAGAAACTACGCAACGGATCGCGCGATGACGCGATCCGATTTGCCGGATTGGTCTTTGGAGCGCTGACGGCGGTCGTTTCAGTCGTCGTCTTGATTCTCATGCTCGTCGCCCCGGACATCGCCGGCGTCATCGCCGACGGATTCGAAGATGTCCCGGGCAAGCTGGACGCCACGATCAGCATGTCGCGGGTCATGATGCCGTTTTTGTTGCTCGTTTCTCTGTCGGCAATGTTGATGGGCGTGCTGAATTCGTTGGGGAAGTTCTTCATTCCGGCTCTCGCTCCGGCGCTGATGAATCTCGGCATGATCATTTGCGCGGTGGCGCTGACGCCTTTTATCGATCCGCCGGTAATGAGCCTGGCTGTCGGCGTCTTGGTCGGTGGCGCTCTTCAATTCGGAATCCAATACGCGGCGCTTCGCCGCAGTGGATTCAGGTTTCAAATCCTCTTTGACCTGTTCAACCCCGATCTCCTCCGGTTGTTGATTCTGATAACGCCGACCGCCATTGGTTTGGCGGCGACTCAGATCAACGTCGCGATCATCAACCGCATCGCCTCGGGTGATTCCGGTGCGGTATCCTGGCTGGACTACGCATTTCGGCTCCTTCACCTGCCTCTCGGCCTATTTGCCATTGCCATTGCGACAGTGGCCCTGCCCCGACTTTCCGGCGAGGCGGCATTGGGTAACAGCACCGAGTTTAGCCGGATCCATGCCAATGCCTTGCGACTGGGCATCTTTCTCGGACTGCCGGGCGCGATGTTCATGTTCGTCCTTTCGCAAGAAATCTGTGGCGCCGTTTATCAATACGGCGCGTTCACCGCGGTCGACACAGCCCAAACCGGCCGCGCGCTCGCCATGTACGCCATCGGGCTCCCGTTCTTCACGCTGGTGCGCATCACGGTGCCTTCGTACTACGCACTGCGGGACACGCGCACCCCGGCGGTCATCTCGATCATTAGTGTGGCACTTAACGTGTTCCTTTGCTTCCAATTGCCGGCCCGCTTTGGATTCGCCGGATTGGCGTTGGCGGCGTCAATCGCGGGTGTCGCGAACTTTCTGTTGCTAACTTATCTGCTGCGAAAGCGCATCCGGCTGGAGCACGACCGCGACGTGCTGCTCGCCTTCGCCAAGGTTTTGTTGGCCACGATTGTCACGGCTGCGGCATTGCTGGCTGTACAGCATTTCTGGCTTTATCGTGACTCTACCGAAGCGCATGGGCATTTATCGGCGTTGTCTTTGCTCGTGGCCGTCGGCGGGTGTGTGTTCTTTGCCATGTGTCGGCTGCTCAAGATTGAAGAATTCGCGATGATCTGGAATGGTGTCATCAGGCGGTTACGGCCCAGGAGCAGGTCGGGAGTTACTTG
Organism: uncultured Ignavibacteria bacterium; assembly: GCA_964617645.1. Taxonomy (GTDB): domain Bacteria; phylum Zixibacteria; class MSB-5A5; order CAIYYT01; family CAIYYT01; genus JADJGC01. The sequence goes on along the minus strand of CAZTYE010000002.1, from coordinate 316,550 downwards.
ATCGCTTGACACGCGGGCAGAGGAGGATGGTTTGCGCGCGCCGGCGCTTGTTGCGCTATTGCTGCTGATTGCCGGAATTCTGTTGGCGTCCTATCTCGGCATTTCAACGATTGTCTATCTGGTGCTGGCCGGCATAGCGGCCGTCGTGGCGCTCGTCGCGGCCATTGGCGGGCGGAAACTGGTCGCCACTATCGCCGTCGCAACGGCGCTGATCGCGGCGGGCGGATATTTGACCCGCATCGACCTCACCGAATATCCCGTAAATCACATTTCCCGATTCACCGCGCTTTCGGGTCGCGTCTCAATCGTCGGCACGGTCGTATCGGAACCGGACATTCGCCCAACCAAGACCTACTTGTCGGTCGCCGCGGAATCACTCAGTTTTCGGGGTCGGACGATTGCCGTCAGCGGCGAAATTCGTGTCCGCATTGCGGAGGCGAGCAACGCCTTCAACTTCCGCGATCAAGTCGCCTTCACCGGATTCCTCAATGCCCCGCCCGAAGCGCGTAACCCCGGCGCCTTTGATTATCGCCGGTTCCTCGAAATTCGCGGTCAGCACGCGATCTGCAATCTCGGTTCCGACGATCGTATCGAATTGCGTCGTTCCGGAGCCGGCGAGCCGCTGATTCGCTCGCTGGTGTCGCCACTGCGGACCTATATTGCCGAAGTTTTCGATCGTTATCTCACACCGCAACACTCGGCATTGTTGCGCGGATTCCTCATCGGTGACACTCGTTACATCCCCAAGGACATCTACAACCGATTCAAAGATACCGGTACGCTGCACGTCCTGGCGGCATCAGGGTCAAATGTCGGATACGTCACGATAGTGCTGATGTTCATAACGCAATCGCTGCGAATTCGGCGGCCCTACCGCTACATTCCGGCCATCATCGGAGTAATCATTTTCTCGTTTCTGGCCTACAACCAACCGTCGGTGGTGCGCGCCTCTGTCATGGCGGTCGTGGCGCTGGTCGGGCTGATCCTGCATCGCGAAGCGAATTGGCTGAACTCGATATCGGTCGCGGCGCTGCTCATTCTCGCGCTCCGTCCGCTGTATATATTTGATTTGGGTATGCAGTTGTCGTTTGCGGCGACATTCGCCTTGATCTTGTTCATGCCGACATTCACGCCGCTGTTGCCGCAAGGGGACGGCTGGATCGCGCGCGCCCTTCGCTATCTCCTGCTAATAGTCTTTGGTTCGGTCGTCGCGCAGTTGGGGGTGATGCCGATCCTCCTCTACAATTTCCACTCCGTGCCGTTGGTTAGCTTCCTTGCCAACATCGTCGTAGTTCCCTTGGTTGGATTCGTGGCGACGCTCGGAATCGCGCTGATTCTGATTTCGCCGATCACGTTCTTGGCGGCGCTTCTTGGAGCAGCGCTGAATCTCACCGTCGGCGCGCTGCTTGCGGGGTTGAATTTCTTCAATACACTACCGATTTCGCCACTACAAATGGGCGCTCCCGCCTTGCTCGCCATCATTCTGTATTACCTGCTGCTCCAACTCGCTTTCGCAGTGGCGAATCGCAGCAAGCACGCGGTGGCGTTCGTCTGGTTGGTCGTAGTCGCCGCGAATCTCGTCGTGTGGAAGGATGTCGCCGCCGGATCGTCGGCGGGAACGCAAATCACGATTCTCGATACCTTTCAGTCACCGACGGTGATCGTCGAACGGAACTCCGGCGAAGCGACTTTGATTAATGGCGGCGGCAGCGCCGCCGGATTTGATCGCGGTGAAATGGTCGTGCTTCCGTATTTGCGCTATCGCGGAATCGATCGCATCGATACTTTGATCCTGACAAGTAGAACCGTCGACAACTGCAACTCCGCCCGAACGGTTCTCGAAGCCGTCCAGCCGCAAGATTCACTTCGCTGGACGGGCTGGCTTGATCCGACCGCACCCGAGTCCGGCAATTTCGCGATCACCATCGACTCAGTTCGCATCGCATTTGTGACTGACCGCAGCGCTGTTCAAGAATCGAACAGGGCATTGCAATCCGTCGAAATCCTCGCGGTCGATTGGAAGCTGCTCGGCGAAGCCGAGCTGGATCGACTGATCGGCTCGTTCCACCCGGGAACGATCGTGGTCGTCAACTACTACAGCCGTTACGCAAATCGTGGCCCGCTGGAACAATTGCGCAGCCGCTATCCGCAGATCAAGATTTGGTCAGTGCAGGAAATCGGAGCGCTAAGGATTGACATCGAGTCCGGCCGCTATCGAGTATCGGCCGCCGCCCATAGCGATAGTTGAGAAGAGCCGCCGCCGCAGCAACATCAATCCGCGCAAACGCAATTCTCCCTTAAGAAACGCCGCCGTCTACCCGATAACAATTGTGAGATAGACCCGCTGGGCAGGAGTACCTGCGGGAAGTTGATTTTTGAACAGGCTAACAGACTAATTATGAGCTTCACCGGTAATCTCCAAACGGTCACCTTTCCCGATTTGCTGCAATTGTTTTCCGCCGGGAAGAAGACCGGAACCGTGAACATTATCCGCGGCAACATCCGCAAGGAGATTGTCTTCAAAGAGGGCAACATCATCAGCGCGCGCTCGACTGATGCGGAAGAGGATTATCTCGGGCAAATCTTGCTCAAAGCGGGTCGCCTCACGAAGACCGACTTGCAGCGCGCAGTGTACATGCACAAGACCTCCGGCAAGCGCATCGGCCAGGTGCTGGTCGAGATGAAACTGCTCTCGCGCGAAGAACTCGGACTGCTGCTCAAACAGCAGGTGGAAGAAGTGATCTACAACCTCTTCAGTTGGAAAGAGGGCGAGTTCATCTTCAAGGAAGGGCAGTTGCCGACCAGCCGCGAAGGTCTCGTCGAATTGAATACCATGAACATCATCATGGAAGGCACGCGCCGCATCGATGAATGGGTGGAAATCCAAAAGGTTCTTCCCAACGATCATCAAATCCTGCGCGTGGCGTCATCGCCACAAGTTAAGTCGGATGAAGTCACGATCTCGATCGATGAATTCCGCATCCTGACGCTGATCGACGGCACCCGTACGGTCCAGCAGATTCTTGAACAGTCGCCGCTGGGAGACTTTGCGACTTCTCGCGCCGTTTACAAGTTGATGCTGAACAAGCTGGTGGAAATTGGCGGGGCCAAGGAAGTCGAAATCGCCGATCCGCGCGAAGAGGATTCCTTGTTCTGGCTGTTGCTGCGCGTCTACGCCGCATCGTTCGCGCAGATTCAGCGCACGCTGGAGAAGAAACTCGGCACCGAAAACGAGAAGCTGCAACTAACTCTCGCCAATTTCCGCAAGGGAATCTGGCAATATTTCAACGGTGTCGCGCATGCCGACTTCCCGACAAACTTCGAAGCGCTCAAACGGGCGCTGGCCAAGACACCGAAAGAAACGCGCATTCTCAAACTCGTCAGCGGGTTGAATCAGATTCTCGAAGAAGAACTCGCTTTCGTCTACAGCTATCTCGGCATCGAAATTCGCAAGCAAGTGGCGGCTGACATCAAGAAGGAAGTCGCTTTGCCGCTCGCCGAACGCAAGGAGATCGACAAGAAGTACGATGTCGGCAACGAGATCTACCGCATTCTCAAGGAAGTTAAAGTGACCAAGGAGGTCCTGTGAGATACTCCGTGTCCGGAAAGTCGCTGGCTCTGGCGACACTGATGTTCTGGCCGCTAACGCCGGCTCTCGCCCAATCAGGCGGCGCTCCGACTACCGGCGCTCTCGACATCGTCGTCGACGTGCTCCTGCTCGCTGCGGGATTGCTCTGTTTCTCGATGTGCTTGAAGATTTTTGCGCTGCTGAAGGGCGGCGAGTTGTCGCCCGGCTGGCAATTGCTCTCGATTTCATTTCTGATTTTTTCGATTGGGCAGGCCCTGAACATCGCGCTCGAATTGGGATTCGTGGCAATGCCCACCAGCGCCGTTAGCGCTCTGCACGTGTTGGCTCTCTTTATGATTGTCCTCGGAGTCGCACGGATCAAAAAGAGTCTGACCTAAACCCTATTGCGAAGGTCTCTATGATGGAATCAGCGAGTCTGACAGAGCGGATCGAGAAATGCGAGCGCATCCTCAAAGAGAATGCCAACTCGCAGATCTTCGCGGCGCTCGCGGATGCTTACCGCGCCAAAGGCGACCTCGACCAGGCGTTTCGCATCTGCCGGCAGGGTCTGCGGGTGCACCCCAATTACGGTCCCGGTCACTTGGTAATGGCGAAGATCAGCTTCGAGCGCAAGATGTTCGACTGGGCCGAGCAGGAGCTCGAAGAGTCGGTCAAGTTCGACGGCGAAACTCGCGCTACTCAACAACTGCGCGTCGAAATCATGATCGCCAAAAACCAGTTCGCCGACGCCGAGACCATGATCAAGAAGTTGCGCGCTACCGGTTTTGCGCCGCTGCTCATTCAGGAATTGCAGCAGCGTCTCGATCGTCAGCGCAAAGAGTCGCGTCGCCGCAAGGCCGACTTGCCGATCACCAATCCGCAAATTCCGGATGTCATCGGACCGAACCCGCCGAAAGCAAACTTGCCCAAGATCGGTCTACCGGAATTACTGGATCGACTGGGCGATTTTGGCGGTGTCAAAATGATCGTCTGTGCCAATCACGACGGCACGGCTATCGACCATCGCGGTCAGGGCGAGCAGACCCCCGCCGAAGCCGCCGCGTTCGGCATCGAGATGTGCCGCAATGCGCAGACTACCGACGCCCTGGCGCTGTTCGGCGAGCCGATTCAGATCGTCGTCGAATGCCTGGGCAGTACGATTGTGATCGTGAGATTGACTCGCTGCGATCTCGTGATCATGGGCAGCAAAGAAATGAACCTCGGATCGATGCGCCGTCTCTTGGAAGACCTCTTGGACCGCCTCGATGAAAACGGAGATATGCGAGGATAGTATGGCACTGACGATCAGGGACGTTCGACAAAACTTGCTGCTGGTATTGATTCTGGCGGCCTTGCCGATGCTCATCTATCCCAAGCTGCTCGGTTTCAATATCGGCCTCAGCGGCTGGTCGTACATCGGCGCGGAAATCGTGTACTTCTTCCTCGTCGCTTTGACGCTGACCCGGTTTCAATCGATTTACAAGGCCACGGCCGCGGCGGTGATCACCTGGTGTGGCCGCGCGATCATGTCCGGCGTATTTGCGCTCTACCTGTTGGCGCTGGAGCGCGTTCCGATCTTGGACGCCTGGAATGAAGCGTTTCTCGCGTTTACCCCGGCGGTCTACCTGTTTACGCTGACTGCGCCGTTCGCTTTCAGCTCTTCCATTCGCTCCCTTCTGGGAAAAACGCGGCGATTGCAGAAGCGGCCGATGGATCGCGTCATCATCGACGGCAGTGGACGCAGCTCGTGGACCTACGCCCAGCCCGCGACCGCGCCGACTGCGACGCGTGAAAACGCGGCGATCAGGGCCTCGGCCGAGTTTTTTGACCGCGACTTCCAGCATGCCGTGCAGCACGTCGGCGAGTACTCCGGAGTGCTTTGCGCCATTCTCATCGACGGCGAAGGCCTGCCGGTGTCCGGCTGGAGCCGCGGCCGCTATGACCAGGAAATGTGGAGCGCGTTGGCGAGCCGTATCGTCGACGACTTCTCGGAAGTCTGTCACAAGGCGGGTACATCCCGTCCGGAGACTTGCGAGTTTAAGACCGGACGCGAGCGCATCACGTTGCAGCGCGTCGCCGACATGTGGCTGATGTCGATCGCCGACGCCGCCACGGATGAGCTTGAGAAGATTCGCGTGCATCAGGCCGCCGAGATGATCACGCGCCATTTACAGGAAAGATATTCCAATCTCTATATGAGTGAAGCAGGGAGAACATATGCGGGAAGTGCTGTCTGAATTGAATAAGACCTCCGGCATTACCGGCAGCATGTTGGTCGGCCACGACGGTATCGTGATTGCCGCCGACATGAACAGCCAGTTCGACGACGAAACCGTCGGCGCCTTGGCCGGATCGATCAGCTCGACGGTGTCCAAAAGCCTGGAGCGGATGCAACAAACGCCGCTTAAGCAACTGACCATCGAAGCGGACCGGGGCAAAATGTTCATCGCGCAAACGCCGGTCGGCTATCTCGTCGTTACGGCGGAGCCGCGCATCAACATCGGTTTAGTCAGGTTGGAGATTCGCAACGCGATCACGCAGATCAGCATGTAACGGCGCCGTTGTTGCAGGGAGAAGCTCATGGTATCGATCAACTACGCGAGTCGGGAAGTTAGCTGCAAGATTGTCTACTACGGTCCCGGCCTATCCGGCAAGACGACGAATCTTCAGTATGTCCACGCCAAGGTGCCGAAAAAGACGCGTGGCGATCTGATCAGCTTGGCGACCGACGCCGACCGCACACTCTATTTCGACTTCCTGCCGATCAACATCGGCGCGATCAATGGTTTCGCGACCAAGTTCCAACTGTACACGGTACCCGGCCAGGTCTTTTACAATGCGACGCGCAAACTCGTGCTGCGCGGCGTTGATGGCGTAGTCTTTGTGGCCGACTCGCAACGCTCGAAGAAAGAGGAAAACATCGAGTCGCTGAACAATCTCAAGGAAAATCTCGTCGAGTACGGTTACGACATCAACACGCTGCCGATCGTGCTGCAATACAACAAGCGCGACTTGCCCGAGGTCATGGGCATCGCCGAATTGCAGCAGGATCTGAACTGGAACAACCTTCATTATTTTGAAGCCTCGGCGGTCAAAGGCGTGGGGGTGTTCGATACGCTCAAACTGATTACCAAGCTGGTGCTCAATCGCGCAAAGAAGGGCGCCGAAGGCTCCGGTGACGGACAGGCTGGACTGGCGGCTTCCGACAGCGGGTCACTCCGGCTCAATGCGCTGGGCGCCGCTCCGGCGCAACAATCGGAGCCGCGTCCGTTGGCGGCTTCCGCGCCGTCGACTACCGTCGCCGCGCCGCCGCGATTTGACGCACCTCATCGCGTCGAAGTAAACTCCGAACCGGAGCATCAGGAGTGGAATATGGCGCAGCCGACAACGGCGGCCTCACTTCCGGCAGCGCCAAAGTCGGGACGGCCGTCGCTGGCGGATATCGAATCGAAACTGCAGCCGATTGAAGACGAAAAGACCGGCGCGACCGCAACCGCAGCGCCGTCCGCACCAAAGATCGATAGTGAGGCGTCGACCGAGTACGCCGATGCCTTCGAGGTTCCCAAAGTAATGCGCATGCAGCAGAGCCTGCGCGTGAAGAAGAAAAAGAAGCGTTTCTTCCTATTCCGCTGGTTCAGTCGGGATAATGATTAGTCAGGAGGTCCATAGTGGCTGGCGACAAACTCATCGTTTACTGGGACGACACCGAAAAAATCGATGCCGTCATGACCAAGCTTCTGAAAGGTTCAGAAGCCAAGTGCGCCCTGCTTGTCGATAAAGACGGTCATTTGATCGCGCGGCACGGCTTCACGCAGACGCTCGATACCACCGCGTTGGCGGCGCTGATGGCCGGAAGTTTTGCTTCCACCGCCGAAATCGCCAAACTGGTCGGCGAAGCGGAATTTTCCGTGCTCTTCCATCAGGGCAAGAAAGATCACATTCACATGGGTATCGTTGGCGATCGCTCGATTCTGTCGGTGATTTTCGACGACCGCACGACCATCGGCATGGTGCGCCTTTATGCAAAGGAAGCAGCCGAAGAACTGCACCGCATTTTCGATACCGTCTTGCGCAAAGTCAATTCGCAGGATCAGGGGCTGTCCGAAGAGTTTACGACTTCGGCGGAAAATAAACTGGAGGACATCTTCCGCGAATAGCCGCGTAAGGACACGCGCCGGCGCCATCAGGAAGAACTATGCCGAATCCCAAAGAACTCGGGACCATGCTGGTCGAAGCGGGCAAGATTACCGCTGACCAGCTTACACAAGCTCTCGCCGTCGTTGATAAGAGCAAAGGCCGCCTCGAAACCGCGCTCGTCCAGTTGGGCGCCGTCATCGATGAGGAGGAGATAACTCAGTTCATCGGCAAGCAGCTTAACATTGGGGCGATTCGGCTCTCCGATTTAGAACTTAATCCCGACATCGTCAAGCTCATCCCGAACGACATCGCGCGCAAGTTCAACGTCATCGCTGTTTCCAAGCTCGGCCGCACACTGGTTGTGGCGATCGCCGATCCGAATAACATCTACGTTCTCGATGCGATCAAATTCATCACTGGCTGCGTCGTGCAACCGGTCATCTCACCCGAGACCGCAATTCAAAAAGCGATCGAGCACTATTATTCGAACTCGTCGCAATACTCCGACATTCTCAAAGATCTCAACGATTCCGAACTCGAAGTCATTTCCTCGGGCGACGAAGACATCAACGTTGTCGAACTCCAGTCGGCGGTGCAGGACAAACCGCTGGTCAAACTCGTCGACTCGATCATCTCGGAAGCCGTGCGCAAGGGCGCCTCGGATATTCACATCGAGACCTACGAGAAGCGTCTGCGGCTGCGCTACCGCATCGACGGTGACTTGATCGAGATGGCGCCGTTGCCGTTCAAATATCGCGCCGCCATCGTGTCGCGCGTCAAAATCATGGCCGACCTCGACATTTCCGAACGCCGGCTGCCGCAGGACGGACGCATCAAGATCAAAATCGCCGACCGCGCCATCGACCTCCGCGTGTCGGTATTGCCGACGATCTTCGGTGAAAAAGTCGTGATGCGAATTCTCGATCCCAAGGCGTTGATGCACGATTTGACGCACCTCGGTTTTCCGGAACTCGAGCTCAAGAAATTCGACAAAGCGATTCATCTGCCGTATGGCATCATTCTGGTCACGGGACCGACGGGTTCCGGCAAAACAACGACGCTATATTCGGCGCTCAAAGCGATTAACACTGCCGACATCAACATCATGACCGCCGAAGACCCGGTCGAATTCAACTTCGAGGGCATCAATCAAGTCGCGGTGCGCTCCGACATCGGCCTCACCTTTGCCGCGGCCTTGCGCTCATTTCTGCGTCAAGACCCGGACGTGGTGATGGTCGGCGAAATTCGTGACGCCGAGACCGCCGAAATCGCGATCCGCGCGTCTCTCACGGGTCACTTGGTATTCAGCACGCTGCACACCAACGATGCGCCGTCGTCAATCAACCGTCTCATCGACATGGGCATCCCGAATTACCTCGTCGCCTCGGCATCGAAACTGATCATGGCGCAACGTATGGTGCGCCGCATCTGCAAGCGCTGCCGTGAAGAAACCAAAGCCGATGCCGAAGTCTTGATCCGGCTTGGTGTGCCGGAAGAAGACGTCAAGAACTTCAAAGTCTTCGAGGGTCGCGGTTGCTCCGAGTGCAACAACACCGGCCTCGCCGGCCGTACCGGTCTGTTTGAAGTCATGGAAATCACTCCTAACGTCGAGCGCCTGATTCTCGAAAGCGCACCGACGCCGGATATTCAAGCGGCGGCGATCAAGGAAGGCATGAAAACACTGCGCATGGCGGGCATCGACAAAATTCGCCAGGGCGTCACTACCATCGAGCAAGTACTGGGCGAGACGTCGTAACGACGCCCGTCCTTTCGATATCGTAAAATAGCGATCATCATATTGAGGAGTCGGGAATGATTAATCTTCGCGAATTGCTGGAAATCCTGCTCGAGAAAAAAGGCTCTGACTTGCACATCGCTGTCGGAACGCCGCCGCAAATTCGCGTCGACGGCCGCCTGGTTACTCTCGACATGGACGTGTTGACGCCGGAGACTACCAAGAAACTGGCGTACAGCATGATGTCCGAGAAGCAAAAGCAACGCTTCGAGGAAAACAGCGAACTCGATATGTCCTTCGGCATCGAGAACATGAGCCGCTTCCGCGTCAACGTCTTTATGCAGCGCGGCAACGTCTCGGTGGCGCTGCGGCAGATTCCGTTCCGCGTGCCCTCATTCGAAGAGCTGGGAATCGACAAGACGGTAGTGGAATTCGCCAACCTTCCCAAAGGGCTGGTGCTCATCACCGGACCGACCGGGTCGGGAAAGTCCACGACACTGGCCGCTTTGATTGACAAGATCAATCGCGAACGCCACGCGCATATCCTGACCGTCGAAGACCCGATCGAGTACTTGCACCGCCATCAAGGTTGTTTGGTCAATCAGCGCGAAGTCGGCGCCGACACTCGTTCATTTGCCGCGGCGCTCAAATATGCACTGCGCCAGGATCCGGATGTCGTATTGGTCGGCGAAATGAGAGACCTCGAGACGGTCTCCGAGGCGCTCAACATCTCCGAGACCGGCCATTTGACCTTTGCCACACTGCACACCAACTCCTGTGCGGAAACGATCAACCGCATCATCGACGTCTTCCCGGTCAATCAACAAGAACAGATTCGCGTCACCTTGTCATTCGTGCTGCAGGGCGTCGTTTCACAACAACTGATTCCGCGCATTGGCGGCGGTCGCGTGTTGGCCACGGAAATCATGGCCTGTACGCCGGCGATTCGCGCCTTGATTCGCGACGACAAGATTCACCAAATATACAGCATGTTACAGGCGGGATCGAAGTACGGCATGAAGACCATGAACATGTCGCTCGCCGATCTCTACCTGCAGCGCAAGATCACCATCGGCGAAGCGATGGGGCGCTCCTCGAACGTGCAAGAGCTTAATGAAATTCTCTCGCGCGTGCAAAACGTCGCCGAAGTGCATCGTTAGTGATGAGAGTTGGAGGTTGCTATGCCGGTTTATGAATACAAGGGCAAGACCGTAACGGGTTCGCAGGTCGAAGGCGAACTCAAGGTCAAAGACCGCGCCGAGCTTGATCGCATTCTGCGCCGCAACAAGATCTTGGTCGACAAGGTCAGCCGGAAGCAGCAGCAGATCAAAATCAAGATCGGCAGCGGAATCAAGAAAATCCACGTTTCCCGATTCACGCGCCAGTTCGCGACCATGATTGGCGCCGGTTTGCCGATGGTGCAGTGTTTGGACATCCTCTCCAAACAGATGGAGTCGCCGGAATTCTGCAAGATCATCGGCGAAATCAAAGACTCGGTCTCGTCCGGCTCGACGCTCTCCGAGGCGATGGGCAAGCACAAGAAAGTGTTCGACGATCTGTACGTTAACATGGTCGAAGCCGGCGAAATGGGCGGCGCCCTCGACACGATTCTCGTACGCTTGGCTAACTACCGCGAAAAGGCCGACGCCCTGGCGCGCAAAATCCGCGGCGCTTTGGTGTATCCCGCCGTCGTGTCGATTGTCGCCACCGGCGTCACGATCGCGATGTTGACCTTTATCGTGCCGATTTTCGCCAAGATGTTCCAGAACCTCGGCGCCGAATTGCCGGGACCGACGCAGATGGTGCTCACTATCTCCGCCGTCCTCCAGAAATACTATCTGGTGCTGATTGGCATTGTCGTCGCCGCGTTCGTTGGACTGAAGTTAATGCTTCGTAACGAAGAAGGGCGATTCCAGTTCGACAAATTTATGCTCAAAACGCCGCTCTTCGGCAATCTCATTCGCAAAGCCGCTGTCGCGCGTTTCACCCGCACCCTGGGCACGTTGATTCAGTCCGGCGTGACGATTCTCGATGCTCTCGAGATCACGGCGAAAACCGCCGGCAATAAAGTGCTGCAACGCGCGATTAAAAAGTCGGTACTGTCTATCGCCGAAGGCGACACGATTACGAATCCGCTCAAAGATTCCGGCGTGTTCCCGCCAATGGTCATTCAGATGATCGGCGTCGGCGAAAAAACCGGCGGTCTCGATGAGATGCTGGCCAAAATCGCCGACTTCTATGATGATGAAGTTGACGCCGCGGTCAGCGCTCTGACTTCAATGATCGAACCGATGGTTATCGTTGTCATGGGCGTGGTGATTGGTTTCATCCTGATCGCAATGTATCTGCCGATGTTCGACATCATCGGTAAGATCAATTAGGGAATTTTTCGGCAACCTCAAAGCAGCCACCCTTGCGTTCTCCCGCAAGGGTGGCTTCGTCTTATGGCAATGAAAGCGCGTCGCCGCAAACTCCGCGAAGAGCTCCGCAGCGTCTGGTTTATTCCGCTGCGGTTGTCGATCTTCCTCTTGCTCTTCGGCGCGGTTTTGCTCACGGAGACGACGCAAGGACAGACCTTCTGGCCGTTCCTGCTTTACTCGCTGGCGACGCTCGTCTTCCTGATTGTCATTCAGGTCGACGCCAAATTCTTCCGGCCCAATTTCCTCAGCGCCGTCATCTTTGTGCAATTCGCTTTGGAGTTGATCGCCGAAGGCGCCATCGTTCGCAACGCCGGGCAATTGACCTCGCAATATTCGATTCTGTTCCTCCTTACCATCGTCTCTGCCAGCTTGGTCTATCGATTGGTCGGTGTCCTTTCGATTGCTACTTTGGCCTCCGCCACCTATGCTCTCACATCAAGCATGGGGCGCTTATATCAAGAGGGTCAATCACTCACGCTGCAGCAATTCCGCATCACTTGGCAGGGAAGCGACGATATCTTCTATGCGATCTTTCTGCACGTCTGCACGTTCTATCTGGTCGCCTTCATCTCCGGATTTCTGGCTCAAAAGCTGCGTACCAAAGAAGGCGAGTTAACACATGCCTCGGAAGAACTCGAGCGTGTGCAGCTCGACACCGACGACATCCTGCAGAATCTTTACTCCGGCTTGCTCACTATCGATGCCTCCGGGCGCATCGTGCACTTTAATCGCGCTGCCGAAAACATTCTCGGTATTCGCGGCATTGAAGTGAAGGGCAAGAGCTTCCTCGATGTCTTCCAGAAGTCAATGCCGGAGTTTGCCGAGCGCGTGCTCTCGGTGCTCAAACATTCGCGGCCGAGCACGCGCAGCGAAGTGCAAGTCGTCGTCAAAGACGGCCGCGAGCTTCCCCTCGGCTTGAGCGCGTCAACCTTGGGCGATGAACGCGTCGGTTTGCGCGGCGTTGTCGCTATCTTTCAAGATCTGACCGCTGCGAAAGAGATGGAACGAGCTCTTCTCAAAGCCGACCGTCTGGCCGCCGTCGGCGAGCTCTCGGCGCGCATTGCTCACGAAATCCGCAATCCGCTGGCCTCGATTTCCGGTTCGGTCGAAGTACTCAAAGGCGAAATCGACCTGCACGGCGACAACGCCCGCCTGATGGAACTGATCGTGAAAGAATCCGAGCGCCTGTCGCGAATCCTCTCCGACTTCCTCAACTACGCCCGCACCGGGCCCGGTCGAACCGACAAAGTCGAGTTGGTGTCGCTCAGCGGGGAAGTGATCGAGCTACTCCGCAACAGCCTCGACGTTCCCAAATCGATTCGTATCGAATTGTCCAGCGCTTCCCCCACCGAATATGCAATCGGCGATGAAGACATGATCAAACAAGTGCTCATCAATCTGCTCACCAACGCGATCGAGGCCGTCGATCCCCACGACGGCGAAATTCACGTCGCGATCTCCGATGCTTCGAACAGTCCCAGCGATTTCGCGCAGATTGCCATCAGCGACAACGGCTGCGGCTTCGACCGCAATCTACGCGAGAAGCTCTTCGAACCGTTCTTCTCCCGCAAGCGGGGCGGCACCGGGCTTGGCCTCGCCATCGTCAAACGCTGTCTTGACAACATGAAAGGCCGCATTGAATTCGAATCCGCTCCCGGCGTCGGCAGCAAGTTTCGCGTCTCACTTCGTCGTTACCTGCCCGCGCGCGACTGCGAAAGCGTGCCGCCGGCCGCAGCGCCCGCTTCACGATAATTCCCCGATTCTGCGCTTCACCATCGTATATCTCCGACGCGTTATTCTGACGCGCCGAAATGTATGATTCGACGACCATTCTTTCTCGCGGCGCTTCTTGCAGCATCCCTGATTCTCACCTGTCGCGCGGAGGTGAGTCGCGAATCGCAATCCCAAGGAAACCGAGCCGTGACTGAGCATCGATATACCAACCGCCTGATCAAAGAGACTTCGCCTTACTTGCTCCAGCACGCCCACAATCCGGTCGATTGGTACCCCTGGGGCGAGGCGGCTTTCGCCAAAGCGCGCGCCGAAAACAAACCGGTCTTTCTTTCGATCGGCTATTCCGCATGCCACTGGTGCCACGTTATGGAGCGCGAGTCGTTTGAGAACGACTCAATCGCCGCGATCATGAATGAACACTTTGTCAGCATCAAAGTCGACCGCGAAGAACGCCCCGACCTTGACGACATCTATATGACTTTCGTCCAGATGACCACCGGCTCCGGCGGCTGGCCGATGTCGGTCTGGCTCACGCCGGAGGCCAAGCCGTTCTTTGGCGGCACATACTTTCCCCCGGATGATGCCTACGGCCGCCGTGGATTTCCGGGCGTTCTTCTGGCCGTCGCTGAGGCCTGGCAAGACGACTACGAGAAAATTCTCTCCGGCGCCGACAAAGTCGTCGGCAATCTGCGCTCAATGATGGAAATCGAAAGTAGCCGCACACCGTTGACTACCGAAATCATCGACACTGCAACTGCGCAGATGCTGCAGCGTTTCGATCCTATCGAAGGCGGTTTCGGCCCGGCGCCGAAATTCCCGCCGAGCTATTCGCTCGCCGTGCTCATGCGCCACTACGCGCGCACCAAGGATGAGCGTGTTCTCAAGGCCGTCACCTTCACTTTGGACAAGATGGCTGCCGGCGGCATCTACGACCAGCTTGGCGGCGGCTTCCACCGCTACTCGGTCGATGCCTATTGGCTCGTGCCGCACTTCGAAAAGATGCTCTACGACAACGCGCTGCTCTGCGTGACTTATCTCGATGCCTACCAGATGACGGAAAATACTAACTACCTTCGCATCGCGACCGAGATCCTTGACTACGTTCTTCGTGATATGAGCGACCCCGCCGGCGGCTTCCATTCCGCCGAAGACGCCGACTCCGAAGGCGAAGAGGGGAAATTCTACGTCTGGACCCCCGAAGAAGTCATTGCCGTTCTTGGCACGGTCGACGGCAAACTCTTCTGCGATTACTTCGGTGTCACCAACGCCGGCAATTTCGAGCACCATAATTCCATCCTGCACATTCGCGTTTCGGCGGCCGATTTCGCTCCGCGCTACAATTATTCAGAGAGTTCTCTTCGTGCCAAACTCGCAGAACTCCGCGCCAAGTTACTCGAAGTCCGCAATCGCCGCGAACGTCCCTTTAAGGACGACAAGGTTCTGAGCGACTGGAACGGCCTCATGCTCTCGGCGTTGTCGCGAGGCTACCAGATCACGAGTGCGGCGCGCTATCTCGAGTCCGCCAATCGCTGCGCCGACTTCCTTGAGCGCACCATGCATACTCCAGCCGGTTTGATGCGCGCCTATCGCGGTGGCCAGACGAAACAGCTCGGCTTTTTGACAGATTACGCCTTTGTCATAAACGGACTTATCGACCTCTATGAAGCAGGCTTTGAAGCGCGTCATTTGCATTTCGCCCAGTCGTTGGCCGACGAGATGATCGCAAGATTCGGCGACAGCGCCGGCGGCTTCTTCACGGCGAGCGCCGACCAGACCGACCTGCTGGTCCGCCAAAAAGACAGCTATGATGGCGCGATTCCGTCTGGAAACTCGGTCGCCGCCATTGCCCTCGTTCGTTTGGCGGCGCTGACGGACCAGAAAAGGTATCGTGAAACGGCTGTGGCGACCATCCAGCGCTTGGCCGGAAATGCGGCCAAAATGCCGCTGGCGTACATGAATCTGCTCAATGCGCTCGATTTCACCACCGCTTCGCCGGTCGAGATTGCTCTCGTCGGCCGCACGGACGACCCCGGGCTTAAAGCACTGCTTGAAGAAATTCAGGCCGGGTACATACCCAATCGCGTTTTAGCGTTCGCTGACCCGAGCGACCCCGACTACGCTGACCTCGTTAACTTCGTCCCCATCCTCAAAGGCCGTCCCGCGGTCGACGGCCGGGCGACCGCCTTTGTTTGCCGCAATCAGGTCTGCAAGCTCCCGGCAACCACGCCGGCGATTCTCGGCCGCCAACTGCGCGAACCGTGAGCGACGAATTCTGGCTAAAATGGTGTCATATAATCGACTTTGAGAATTCAAATCCGACCCTTTGCGCCAAGATTCACTTGACAGTGGCTGGCTCAATTATATATTGGCCGCCTACTTTTCGGTCGGGTGTGCATGACGGATGACAAAAACAATGTCCCCGACTGGGTAAGGCAGGCGGCGCTGTTTGCCTCGATCCCGGCCCTGATGGCGGTTGGCCCGATCATCGGCTACTTCATCGGCCGCTGGATTGACAACTGGCTCGGCACCACTCCGTGGCTCATGGTCGTATTTATTTTTCTTGGATTCGCGGCGGCGGGCAAAGAGATTTACAATATCGTTCGTAAGGTGAATAAGAACTTGTAACTTTTTTCACAAGCATGGGATTGGAATTCATCACCAGAGTAATCAAAACCACGGCGCTGCTCGCGCTCGTTGTCGCCCTGTGCTTGTCCATCTACTATGACTGGCAGTACGCGGCGGGATTCCTGGTGGGCGCAGCTTGGAGCCTGGTCAATCTCTGGTTTATTCGCGGCTTGATCAAGGAAGTCATCTCGCCGAATCCGGCGCGCAAGAACGTTGCCGCGATCTTTGTGCTTCTCAAGTTTCCGTTGCTCTATGTCGGCGGCTACTTCATCCTCGCCAGCGAGTGGTTCTCGGTGGCTTCGTTGCTCATCGGATTCTCCTTGATGTTCGGCGTTATCATCCTCAAGGTGCTGGGTCGGATTTATCTGGGCATGGATGTCCCGGGCTTATCCGCCAAATCGCCCAGGGGAGCGCGCTCATGATCCCGCTCATCCCGCATTCGCTTATTGCGTCGGCGACCGGGGAAGCGGCTCACGTCGCCGATACCCTCGTGCAACACGCCGACACTTTAGCCCATGCCGCCGGTCAAGCCGCCGAGCACGGTGACCACGGCGAGCATGCCCTGCACGAGCTACCGAATTTTGTTCAAATGATCTACAAGTCCGTCGGCGAGAAAGCGCATCTGCTTTCCTACTGGGAGCCGATAATATTCGCGTTCATCGCCGCAGTCGTCCTTTCGATTCTCGCGATGGTTGTCTACCGTAATCGCCAGTTGCTGCCCGGTAAGCTGCAGAATGTCGTCGAACTGGTCGTGGAAGGGCTTTACAACTTTCTCTATCTGATGCTGGGCAAGCACACCGCCACGTACCTGCCGCTACTCGGCACGCTGTTCGTCTACATCTTGTTGATGAATTGGATGGGGCTGGTCCCCTTCTTCAAAGCTTCCACCTCGAGTGCGAATGTCACGGTGTCGCTCGCGATCTTCGTTTTCTTCTTCTCGCACTCGGTCGGCTTCAAGCATCTCGGATTCAAAGGCTGGTTCCTCCATCTGTTAGGTTCGCCAAATTCCACAATCGAGTGGATCCTTTCGCCCTTGCAGTTTGCGATCCATTTGATCGGCGAGCTGGCCAAACCGGTCTCACTGGCCCTCCGTCTATTCGGCAATATTACCGGTGAAGATATTCTGATTTTTGCTATCACCGCGATCGGCGTTCTCATTTTGTCGTTTCTCGATCTGCCGATCGGCTTGCCGCTGCAAGTGCCGTTCTACTTGCTCGGCCTGTTGCTTTCGACGATTCAAGCGCTCGTGTTCATGTCATTGTCCGCGATCTATATCCTGATGATGCTGCCGCACGAGCATGATGATGAGAAACATAGTCATTAACCAATAAGAGAGGATTTGGAGGTCACATGGATTTCAGATTCGCGTTAGCGTTGGCGCTGCCGTTGGCTATCGGCGTGGCCGCTATCGGTTCGGGTCTTGGCCTCGGTCGCGCCGTCGGCTCCGCGATGGAAGCGATCGGCCGCCAGCCGGAAGCCGCCGGCAAGATTCAGACGGCCATGATCATCGGCGCCGCGTTTATCGAAGCGCTGACGATCTACGCGTTCGTCGCGTTCTTCCTGCTGTTCGGCAAGATCAACTAAGCCGGAGCGTCAGGAAAGCGAACTTAAGTTTCGGGCGTGGGCCGGTAATGCGGCCTTCGCCCCGAAATGTGAACTCACTCTCTTTTGAGGAATGTGAACGTTGGACACTCTCAATCAGATAATGGACGCGCTCAAGATCGAGATTCCGCTTCTCGTCACGCATCTTATCGGTTTCTTAATCCTGCTTTGGATTCTCAAGAAGTTCGCCTGGAGACCGATTTTGGCGATGCTCGAGGAACGCCGCGAAAAAATCAAGAGCAGTTTCGACGACATCGAGGCCAAGAAAGCCGCCGCCGAAAAACTCCACCAAGATTATGAAGCCAAACTGCGCGATATCGAAACCGAGAAGCGCCAGAAGATCAATGCCGCCATCCAGGAAGGCGAAAAGATCGCGACCCAAATCAAAGATCAGGCGCGCGCCGAAACCAAAGAAATCATGGCGCGCTCCAAAATGGAGCTCGAGCAGGATTACGCAAAAGCGCGCCTCCAGCTTAAGCAGGAAATCGTCGATATGACCATCACCGCCACCGAACGCATCATCCATGAGCGCCTCGATCAGGCCAAGCATCGCGACCTGATCACGCGGTTCATCGACGACGTCGAGAAAGTCAAGTAAGAGGACAGCGCGACTGTGGATGCCCAGTTAATCGCTCGCCGCTACGCCAACGGTCTCTTCGAGTTGACCCAAGAGCGCCAGGCTTCCGACGAAGTCCAGCGCGACTTCGAGGATCTCGCCAGTCTGCTTACTGCCGACCGTTCATTGCTGACGTTTCTCGCGGCGCCACAACTGGTCGACGACGACAAACACGCGGTCGTCGAGAAGGTGCTCAAGGGCAAGGTTTCGGAGTATCTTTACAATTTGATGCAGCTCTTGGTCGCCAAGCATCGCACCGATTTCGTCGTCGAAATCGCGAATGAATACGAAAAGCTCTACAACGACAGCCGCGGCATCGTCTTAACGCGCTTAATCACTGCCGTAAAGTTGACCGATGCCGAGCTTGACGCGATCAAAACCAAAATCATGAAACTTACCGGCAAGCAGATCGACCTCGAGCCGGAAGTCGACGAGAAAATCATTGCCGGCGCGATCGCGATTGTCGGCGACAAAATCATCGACCGCTCCGTGCGCCACGAGCTTGAAGTGCTCCGCGAGCGCCTGCTGGAGCTGAAAGTAATATAGGACCGATACGAGCAAGGCTTTGGAGTGATCGCAACAAATCATACATCGCGTAGGGGCGCGGTCTCCGTGCCCAGATGAAAGCACAATCGCGTAGGGGCGCGGCGTGCCGCGCCCACCATGAAGATGAGAAAAGTATCTCGAGATAGAGGAGTCCAATTCAATGGCTCTTAAACCTGAAGAAGTCAGTTCAATAATCAAGCAGCAGATCGCCGGCTACCAGACCAAGTTGGAGATGGAGTCGGTCGGTACCGTGCTGCAGGTTGGCGATGGAATCGCCCGCGTTTGGGGTCTGCAAGACGCCCAGATGTCGGAGCTTGTCACTTTCCCCGGCGACGTCACCGGCGTCGTGCTAAACCTCGAAGCCGACAACGTCGGCGTCGCGATCATGGGCGACGACCGCAAGATCAACGAAGGCGACACGGTCCGCCGCACCGGCCGCATCGCGTCGGTGCCGGTCGGTGATGCCATGATCGGCCGCGTCGTCAGTCCGATCGGCGAGCCGCTTGACGGCAAAGGTCCGATTGCGACCAAAGAATTTCGCAACATCGAAACCGTCGCGCCCAATGTCGTCCAACGCCAGCCGGTGAAAGAGCCATTGCAGACCGGGCTCAAAGCCATCGACTCGATGATTCCGATTGGCCGCGGCCAGCGCGAACTTATCATCGGCGACCGCCAGACCGGCAAAACCGCCATTGCGATCGACACGATTCTCAATCAGAAGAATACCGACGTTATCTGCATCTACGTCGCCATCGGCCAGAAGCAGTCGACAATCGCGCAGGTAGTCGGCCTGCTTGAACAGCACGGCGCGATGGCCTATACCATCGTCGTGTCGGCTTCCGCCAATACGCCGGCGCCGCTGCAATTCTTCGCGCCGTACGCCGGTGTCGCAATGGGCGAGTATTTCATGCACATGAGCAAGCACGTGCTTTGCATCTACGACGACCTGTCCAAACATGCCGCGTCATATCGGCAACTCTCGCTGCTGCTGCGTCGCCCGCCGGGTCGCGAGGCTTACCCCGGAGACGTTTTCTACCTGCATTCGCGGCTACTTGAGCGCGCCGCAAAACTCTCGGACGATCTCGGCGCCGGTTCGCTGACCGCGCTGCCGATCATCGAAACTCAGGCCGGCGACGTCTCGGCGTACATCCCGACCAACGTCATCTCGATCACCGACGGCCAGATTTTCCTCGAATCCGATTTGTTCTACTCCGGCACTCGCCCGGCCATCAACGTCGGTATCTCGGTCTCGCGCGTCGGCGGTAACGCTCAAACCAAGGCGATGAAAAAAGTCGCCGGCAAGTTGCGCCTCGATCTCGCGCAGTATCGCAACCTCGCAGCGTTCGCCCAGTTCGGCTCCGATCTCGACGAAGCCACACAGGCACAGTTGACCCGCGGTTCGCGCACGGCGGAGATCCTCAAGCAAGGCCAGTATATCCCGATGCCGCTCGAGAAGCAGGTCGCCATCATCTGGTGTGCCGTCAATGGCTATCTCGATTCGATTCCGCTCGATCGCGTGAAATCGTTCGAGGACGGCTTCTATCCCTACATCGAGAAAAACTACCCCGACATCTTTCACGTCGTCCGCGACTCTAAGGTGCTCGATGATGCGACCGAAGCGAAATTGAAAGATGCCGTCACGAAATTCAAAGCGGAGTTCATGAAGTAACCCATGGCGACACTTCGCGACATCCGCAAACGCATCCGTGCAGTCAAGAGCACCAAGCAGATCACCAAGGCGATGGAGATGGTCGCCGCGGCCCGCCTGCGCAAAGCGCAGCAGATGGTCGAGCAATCCCGGCCCTACGCCGAGAAGATGCGTTTGATCCTCGAAGAAATCTCCGCCGCGTCAACCGCCGTCGAGCATCCGTACTTCCAGCAGCGCGAAATCAAACGCAAGGTGCTGGTCGTATTCACTTCCGATCGCGGTCTTTGCGGCTCGTATAACTCGAACATCATTCGCCCGGCCACTAAGTGGCTGCGCGAAAACGAGGCCTTCGCGCCGAAACTGATTCTGGTCGGCAAGAAAGGCGAGGACTTCTTCCGGCGCCAGAAGTGGCCGATTGCCCGCACGTTCAAAGGCATGCAAGGCCGCATGAATCTCGACGTCGTGCGTGACCTCACGCACTACCTCACCGAGATGTTCACTTCCGGCGAGGTCGATCAGGTACAGTTGCTCTATACGAAGTTCCTATCGATGGCCTCCTATCGTCCCGGGATCAATGTATTTCTGCCGATCGTCCCGCCGCAAGCGGACAACAAAAAGGTCAAGAACTACATTTTCGAGCCTGATCCGGAACACATCTTCGATTCGCTCATGCCGTCCTATGCGCTGACCATCATCCAGATGGCATTGGCCGACACCTTCGCCTCCGAGCATGGCGCGCGCATGATCGCGATGGGGCAGGCGACCAAGAACGCCGACGAGATGACCGATACCTTGACGCTGCAATACAACAAGGCGCGCCAGGGAATGATCACGAAAGAACTGCTCGAAATCGTCACCGGCGCCGAGGCCCTGAAAGGTTAGGGAAGTGCCGGCTGTGCGTGAAGGTTCAGTTCCCCTCTTGAGAGGGGTGTCCCGCGCCGTAGGTGCGGGACGGGGTGTGTCGCCCCAAACATCAACCCGTAATATGATCTCTTTAATAGACAGGTGCTCTAATGGCTGATAACTGGGGAAAAATCGTGCAGGTTATCGGTCCGACCGTCGACTGCGAATTCGACTCGGACAAACTGCCGAACATGCTCAACGCGCTCAAAATCGAGGACGCGAAACAGGGAATCAACCTCACCGTCGAGGTCGCCCTTCACATCGGCGATAACATCGTCCGCTGTATCGCGCTGGCTTCCACCGACGGTCTCGTGCGCGGCATGAAAGTCCTCGACACCGGCGGCCCGATCTCCGTCCCGGTCGGCGAACGCTCGCTCGGACGATTGTTCAACATGCTCGGCGAACCGCTCGACACCATCGGCGCGATCCCGGCCGATACCAAGCGCTACCCGATCCATCGCCAGGCTCCGCCGCTCCATGAGCAGGAAACCAAGTACACCCTCTTCGAAACCGGTATCAAGGTCATCGATCTGCTCGAACCGTACGCCAAAGGCGGCAAAGTCGGCCTCTTCGGTGGCGCCGGCGTCGGCAAGACCGTCATCATTCAGGAATTGATCCGCAACATCGCCACCGAGCATGGCGGCTACTCCGTCTTCTGCGGCGTCGGCGAACGCACGCGCGAAGGCAACGACCTCTGGCTCGAAATGAAGGAGTCGGGCGTGCTCGCGAAAACCGCGCTCGTCTTCGGCCAGATGAATGAACCCCCGGGCGCGCGTCTGCGCGTCGGATTGTCGGGCCTCACGATGGCCGAATACTTCCGCGAAGAAGAACATCAGGACGTGCTCCTCTTCATCGACAACATTTTCCGCTTTGTGCAGGCGGGCTCCGAGGTGTCCGCGCTTCTGGGCCGTATGCCGTCGGCGGTTGGCTACCAGCCGACGCTTTCCTCCGAAATGAGCGCGCTACAAGAGCGTATCACTTCGACCAAATCCGGATCGATCACATCGGTGCAGGCGATATACGTGCCTGCCGACGACCTTACCGATCCGGCGCCGGCCACCACCTTTTCGCATCTGGACGCTACCACCGTGTTGTCGCGCCAGATTGCGGAACTGGGCATCTATCCGGCCGTCGATCCGCTCGATTCGACTTCGCGCATTCTCGATCCGAACGTTGTCGGCCACGAGCACTACAACGTCGCCCGCGGCGTGCAGAACATCTTGCAGCGCTACAAAGATCTACAGGACATCATCGCCATTCTCGGCATCGACGAACTTTCCGAAGACGACAAGCTCATCGTCGCGCGGGCGCGCAAAATCCAGCGCTTCCTGTCGCAGCCGTTCTTCGTCGCCGAGCAATTCACCGGCCGTCAGGGTCGCTATGTGAAGCTCAAAGACACTATCGCCTCCTTCAAGGAACTCGTCGAAGGCAAGTGCGATGAGTTGCCCGAGCAGGCTTTCTACATGGTCGGCAGTCTCGATGAGGCCTTCGAACAGGCCAAGAAGCTCAAGGAAGGCAAAATCTAATGGCTTCCTTCAAGCTGTCGATCGTGTCGCCGGAGCGCATCCTCTTTGAAGATGACGTCGTTTCGCTGGTGGTCCCGGGTGGCGAAGGCTACCTCGGGCTGCTGGCCAATCACGCGCCGTTAATCTCGACGCTCAAAGTCGGCGAGATCAAGTTTCGCGACACGGAAAACAAGGAGGTCTGGATGGCGACCTCCGGCGGCTTCGTCGAGGTCTCGAACAACAAGGCGACAATACTCGTCGAAACGGCGGAGTTTTCAGGCGAACTCGATCTCGGCCGCGCCCAGAAAGAACTGCAACGCGCCGAAAACCTGCTGAACATGGACTTGTCCGCCGGCGACCGCGAAATCGCGCTCCATTCTCGCGATAAGGCTAAGAATCGCCTCGACATCATCAAGCGCCACAAGTCCTAGCCCATCTGCCTGACTAATCGCGGCGATCTCGCGTCGGGTCACGGCACGCCGTGCCCAAACTTGCGAATCCTCAGTCTTCCCAGGATCGTGGCAAACAAATGCCACGATGTGAAGATTAATCTCATTGATCGCCCACCGCCGTTTGTCGTATAATGGAAAGTTATGAAATCGACTCAATCCATTCGGAGGAACAATGATCCGCTTACTCGGTTTAACCGCAGCCTTTCTCATCGGCATGTTTGTCATGGCTAATTGCGACAGCGCCGCCGGCAAAAAGCCGGTCGTGATTCTCGAAACCACTGAGGGAACCATCGAACTCGAGCTGTTCCCCGAAGTCGCACCCGCCCATGTCGCCAACTTTCTCGAGCTGGCCAACAAGGGCTTCTATAACGGCGTGATCTTCCATCGCGTAATCGACGGCTTCATGATCCAGGGCGGCGATCCCACCGGCACCGGTGGTGGCGACTCCGGCAAGCGTCTCAAAGCCGAATTCAACGATTCACTCCACCATGCCGGCACTCTGGCGATGGCGCGCGCCAATGACCCGAATTCGGCATCATGCCAATTCTATATCTGCCTCGCCCCGCAACCGATGCTCGACAAGAAATACACCGTCTTCGGCAAGACGATCAAAGGCTTCGATGTAGTCCAGAAGATCGGCAAGACCCCGACATCGGGCAACATGCAACGCATCATGGGCGACGCGGCCTGGAAAGCCGAACTACTCAAAAAGAAAGCCGAAGGCGCGGATGTGATGGAAATGCAGCCCGGTACGCCCGCTCCGGATCGCCCGCTCAAGACCGTCAAGATCGTGAAAGCCTACCAGAAGAAGTGAAGCGCATCGCCGTTTTCGGCGCAACCGGCTCCATTGGCGCCAGTTTGTGCGACATCGTTCGCAAGAACCGCGAACGATATCAATTGACGCTGCTGTCTGCGAACCGGTCGGTGGACAAACTTTCGCTGTTGGCGGGAGAATTCTCCACCCAGCGCCTGCATCTAATCGATGAAACTGCCGCTGGCGAACTGAGCGGCGGCAGGCAACTTTTCGTCGGACGAAGCGCCATTGCTGAGGCCATCGCCGAATCGGATGCCGATCTCGTCGTCAACGCGATCGTTGGCGCTGCGGGTCTCGAGGTCTCCTATCACGCTCTGCTGCAGGGCAGGAACCTCGCGCTGGCCAACAAGGAGTCAATGGTCGCCGCCGGGCCGCTTTTGAAAATGATCGCCGCGCAATCGGGTGCGCGGATCATCCCTATTGATTCCGAGCATTCAGCCCTGTTTCAGTGTCTGCTGGCAGGCAAGTATGATGAGATTGAAACGCTCATTCTCACTTCAAGCGGCGGTCCGTTTCGCACCCGGCCGGCAGAGACGCTTCCGGTCGTCACACCCGCCGAAGCCTTGCGCCACCCCAATTGGTCTATGGGCGCGAAGATTACCATCGACTCAGCCACGCTCATGAACAAAGGTCTCGAAGTCATCGAGGCGCATTATTTGTTTGACACATCGCCGGCGAATATCGAAGTCGTTATTCACCCGCAATCGATCATTCACTCACTGGTGACTTTCCAGGATGGCGCCACGTTGGCACAGCTATCGCCTCCCGACATGCGTTTGCCGATAGCCTACGCCCTTGAGTACCCGCATCGTCTGCCAACCGATCTGCCGCGTCTCAATCTCGCCGAAACACGGCAAT
Organism: uncultured Ignavibacteria bacterium; assembly: GCA_964617645.1. GTDB lineage: Bacteria > Zixibacteria > MSB-5A5 > CAIYYT01 > CAIYYT01 > JADJGC01. The sequence continues at coordinate 291,387 of CAZTYE010000002.1, read as the reverse complement.
TGACATTCGAAGCGCCCGATCCGGTGCGCTTCCCCTGCCTGCGCCTGGCCTATCAGGCATTGGAGACCGGAGGTATGGCGCCGCTTACCCTCAATGCCGCCAATGAAATCGCGGTCGCGGCTTTTCTTGGCGAATCGATTAAATTCACCGATATTCCGATAATCGTAGAGGCGGCGCTGAGCCGGATACCGGAAGGCGATCCGCTCGCGCTCGATGACTTGCTCGCCGCCGACCAACAGGCGCGTCGACAAGCGGAAGTCGCGTTGGAACACGGAACATCGGTGTCCGGATAACGTTAGGAATATCGTGATTCTCTCGATCTTATCATTCGTCTTTGTCCTCGGCCTGCTCATCTTTGTCCACGAGCTTGGCCACTTTCTCGTCGCCAAACGTTGCGGCATTCGCGTCGAGACCTTTTCCCTCGGATTTCCACCCAAGATGATTGGCTTCCGCCGCGGCGAAACCGAATATTGTATCTCGTGGATCCCCCTCGGCGGCTACGTCAAAATGGCGGGGGAGAAGCCAGATGAGGAGGACATCCACGGCCGTCCCTATGAATTCATGTCCAAACCGATTTGGCAGCGTGCGCTCGTGATCTTCGCCGGGCCGGCGATGAATTACGTCTTAGCGATCGTCCTGCTTGCCACCGTCTACTTCGGCTGGGGCGAGCGTATCGAAGACCAGAGTTCCCGTATCGGCTTAGTCATTGCGGGCGAACCGGCGGAGTCGGCCGGCCTTAAAGCCGGCGACGTCATGCTGGCGGTCAACGACAGCACCGTCTCGACATTTGCCGAGATGTATAATCAGGTCACAGCCAACCCGGGCAAGCAGATTCGCTTGACCTGGCTGCGCGGCGCTGATACGATGTCGGCGCTGGTGACCACTCGCGTCGACACGATGCTGAACTTGCAGGGCGAAGTCATCGAAGTCGGCAAGGTCGGTGTCGGACGCGCTTTCGATCAGAAAGAATACAGCCTTCTTGGCGCCATTTCCGAGGGCTTCATTCGAACCAACGAGCTGGTCGGCGAAATCATTCTTTTCCTCAAGAACATCTTCACCGGCGCCGTTTCCTCGAAACTAATCGGCGGCCCGGTCTTTATTGCGCAAGCCGCTTCCGAGGCAGCCCGGCAAGGGTTGGCGTCGATCCTCATGCTTGCCGGCGTGCTTTCGGTCAATCTCTGCGTGGTCAATCTGCTGCCCATCCCGGTACTGGACGGTGGACAACTCCTGTTCTTGCTGATTGAGAGAATTAAGGGCAGCCCGGTCTCCATGAAGGGCCGCGCCATCGCTCAGCAAATCGGTCTCGTGTTCCTGCTGATCTTCATCATCTTCGTCACCAAGAACGATATCTGGCGCATCAGCACCTTCGGCTGGTGAACCCGCGCGGCTACTTCCTCACCGTCACGCCCACAAACGGATTAAAATCGTCCGCCCACCGGTTTAACCCGTAGTTGACTCCGGCATCCAGTTGCAGATTCGCTCCCAGCCCAACCGTCACCCCGGCATCCAGCGTCGGCGCCCAAGTTTGGTGGCCCGCAAGGCTGACCGCTTGAAAAAGCTCGACATACACCCCCGCGTAGTCCGTAATATCGCGCGCCACCGTTGCCGACGCGACATACTCCCAGTGCCGGCCGTCCGAATCGTCGTCTGCGACCAGGTCGACTTCGTGCATCAACCCCAACCCGAACGAATGGCCGAAGTCAACCGCCAGCGGAATGATCAGTCCGCCTTGCCACCGGTCGCTCAGCTCGTCGCTCGTATTGTGCGGAATCACTCCGAACGGCATTAAACCGATCGCGACTCTCCCATGATCGTTGCCGATTAGATTCAGCTTTATCCTAACCACCGGATCGGTCAGCCCCGTCCTTCCTTCGTTGCTCCCAGCCTCAATTCGTTCCCATCCGCAAATCAACTGCAGGTCCACTCGCCGTGAAACGCCGACTTTCGCATTGATTGATCCGCCGAACACGCGAGCTGTCTCATCGCCACTCGCCGCTCCGGCCGTGCTGCTCGCGTAATTGAAGAGGTCGATCTCGAATTGAAAGTGCCCGGTCTCGACCGTGTACGGACTTTCGGTTTTGTCGGGTCGATCCGTGCTCAGTTCGCGCTGGCACTCGGTCGCAGCCGCAACGCCGGAACAGAAAATGAGCGGCGCCAGTGCGCTTACCGCGATCAGGTGCCGGGACGGATTCGCTGCCATAATTAAAATCCCTCGAAAAAACTTGTTCACTGCCGACTCAATTCGCGTATCATATACGTCGATAATTTAGGAATAACTAAATTATTTTGTAGGTATGACAAAACAACGAACCCAGCCGTCCGACTCCGTCGAGGATTATCTCAAAGCGATCTTTCGCCTTAGCGGCGACGGCGGCTATGCCAATACCAACGCCCTTGCCGCCGAGCTGGCGATCTCCGCCCCGTCGGTCTCCGGTATGCTGCGCAAACTCGCCGACCAGAAACTCATCCGGCACAGCCCCTACAACGGCGCGCGCCTGACAGCGGCCGGGGAGCGCCAGGCGCTGCGAATCCTGCGCCGGCACCGCCTTGTGGAATTGTTTCTCTATAAATGTCTGGGCTTGACCTGGGACGAAATTCATGAAGAAGCCGAAGTCCTCGAGCACGCGCTCTCCGACCGCCTCGAACAGCGCATCGACGAGTGGCTCGCGTTTCCGGCTTTTGATCCGCACGGCGAACCGATTCCCAACGCCCAGGGCAAAATCAAAACACGCCAACTGGTGCCGCTTTCGGCGACCCCGCTTCACCGCAGCGCATTAGTCGCGCAAGTGCGGGGCGGCGACAGCGCTTTGCTAAAGTATTGCGCGGAGCGACGAATCTTGCCGAACCGCAAAATTGTCGTCTTGAACCGCGAACCGGTTGGCGGCCTCCTGAAAGTCAAAGTCGCCGGGCGGGTGCAATACCTGGGATTGCCGGCGGCCGAACAATTGATGGTTGAACTTCTATAGGGAGTATTATCGATGTCCTTTCTGATTCGCCTGATTGCCGTCTTGCCCGGACTGCTGTTTGTCGGCTGTGCGGCCGCGCAGACTAAGCCGGTCGCCGTCGCCACGACGACGATGATCCACGATCTCGTGTCGCAGATCGCCGGCGACAAACTGGAAGTGCGCGGTATTCTCGCGCCGGGCACTGACCCGCATACCTACAAACCCGTGCCAAGCGACGCGCGCACGCTGGCCACTTCGCAAATCGTGTTCCGCAACGGGCTGAAACTCGAGGGCTGGATGGACAAACTCGTCGAAAACGCCGGCGGACAGCGGCCGATCATCACCGTGTCCGATGGCGTTGTCGCCAGTGATGACCCCAATGCTGCCGGTCACCCCGATCCGCATATCTGGTTCTCGGTGCCGTACTGGAAAATCGCTGTTGACAATGTCGTCCGCGGCCTCTCGCAGTTGCAGCCGGCCAACGCTGAATTCTTCCGGCAGCGCGCTACCGATTACCAGCGCCGCCTCGATTCGCTGCACGTCTGGGCCAAGGCCGAGATGGCGCGAATTCCCGAATCCAATCGCTTCTTGATCACTTCGCACGATGCTTTCAACTATTTTGGCCGCGAATACGGCGTCACCGTCATCGGCGTTCAGGGCATTTCCACTGAAACGCAGGCGTCGAGTCAGGACGTGGCCGCGATCGTCAAGTTCATCAAGGAGCGAAATATCCCCGCAATATTTGTTGAGACTTCCGTCAATCCGCGCTTGATTGAAGAAATCTCGCATCAGTCCGGCGCGCGGATCGGCGGCACGCTCTATGGCGATTCCGCCGGCCCGATCGGTTCCGGCGCCGAAACTTATATCGGAATGCTCTCCGCCAACGTGCGGACCATCGTCGCCGCGTTAGGAGGACAGTGAATGAACGTCCCGCCGATTGAAGTCCACGACTTGACCATCTCGTACGACAAACTTCCCGTGCTCTGGGGAATCGACGTCGATTTTCCCGAAAGCGCGCTCGTCGGCATTATCGGCCCGAACGGCGCCGGAAAGTCGACCTTGATCAAGGGCATCATGGGTCTGCTGCCGATTGCGTCCGGGTACGTGAAAATCTACGGCGAAGCGCTTTCGCGCCGCCGCCTTGATGTCGCCTATGTGCCGCAACGCGAGTCGGTGGATTGGGATTTTCCGGTTACCGTCGGCGACGTCGTCATGATGGGCCGCTATGGCCATCTCGGCGTTTTACAGCGGCCGCGGCCGAGTGACCGCGAGAAAGCCGAAGCCGCGCTCGAGCAACTCGGCATGGCGTCGTACCGCCACCGCCAAATCGGCAATCTCTCCGGCGGCCAGCAGCAGCGCGTGTTTCTGGCCCGCGCTTTGGCGCAGGAAGCCAACATCTACTTGATGGATGAACCGTTCGTCGGCGTCGATGCGGCGACGGAAGAAGTCATCATCAACCTGCTGCGTAACCTCAGAAAGAGCGGCAAAACCGTCGTCGTCGTTAATCACGACTTGCAGGCCGCGAAAGACTACTTCGACTTTCTCTTGATGATCAACATGCGCAAGGTGGCTTTCGGGCCGACCGCGGAAGTTTTCACTCCGGAGATCTTGCAGAAAACCTACGGCGGCAAACTCACGATTCTCACCGAAGCGGCGGAGGCGACGCGCGTCCATGGCGCACTTCCGAAGAAATAGCATCGCCACACTGATCGCCGCGTTGCTGTTCAAGCCGGCGCTGCTGTTGGGCGCGAAAATCAGCGAAATTCAAGAGACCGGGTTCTGGGATCACGTCCGCGAATTCGTCACGCTCAGTTCGCCGACGATCGTCAACACCTTGCTCGGCTGCTCGCTGCTCGGAATTCTCGGCGGTGTTATCGGTTCTTTCCTCTTGTTGCGCCGCATGTCGCTGGTGGGCGATGCGCTTGGCCATGCGCTCTTGCCGGGCATCGCGATCGCGTTCCTCATCATTGGCTACAAATCGATCTTCCATCTCTTCGTCGGCGCGCTGATCGCCGGTCTCGTCTACAGCATCGTGCTCTCCTTCGTCACGCGGCAGCGGCGCATCAAGCCGGATTCGGCGCTCGGCCTGACGTTCACGGCGTTCTTCGGAATCGGTATCGTCGTGATGAGTTACATCCAGAGTTCGCCGACCGGCGCCCAGTCCGGCCTCGACAAGTTTCTCTTCGGGCAAGCGGCGGCGCTTTCACGAAACGATGTCGTGACCGTCGCCGTCGTGCTCGCGATAGCCGTCGCTCTGACCATCATGCTCTTCCGGCGCCTGACCGTCTTTTCGTTTGATGCCGCCTTCGCCCGGGCAATCGGAATCTCGACGCGCGCTTATCACTACGGAATGATGACCGTAGTCACGGTCGCGATCATCATTTCCGTGCAGGCCGTCGGCGTCGTTCTGGTCGCAGCGCTCCTGATCATTCCCGCAGCCGCGGCGTATCTCTTGGCCAAACGCCTAAAGGTGATGATCTGGCTGGCGGGATTGTTCGGGCTGGTCTCCGGCGCGAGTGGCGCATTTCTCAGCTACGTATTACCGGGAATACCGACGGGTCCGATCGTGGTTCTCTCGGCGGCGGGACTCTTTGGTGTTGTCATTTTGGCCGCGCCACAGCAGGGTATTGTCCCGCGCTGGCTCAGTCGCCGGCGCCGGCGCGCCCGACTCGAAGATGAGAACTTGCTTAAGGCCGCCGTCGAGTTCATGCACAGCAGCGGCGAATCCGGCGGCCGGCTCGACCTCAACCGCCTTGCGGAGTTCGAACGCGTTCGTCCGCACGAGCTTCTGCCCCGATTGCGCAAACTCCAGCGCTCCGGTCAGCTCAGCCTCGACGAGTCTGGCGCTTTTACGTTGACCGATGTCGGCCGCGCCACTGGCGAGCGTGTTTTGCGCAATCACACATTGTGGGAGATTTATCTTTCGCGCTACACCGATATCGCGCCCGACCACGTTCACTACGATGCCGAACGCATCGAACACGTGCTGACGCCGGAGATCGTGCGCCAATTGGAGCAGGAATTATCGAGTAGCCAACTTGCGCTGGTCGATCCGCACCGGGGGAAGTTGTGAGCCTGCATCAACTGTTCCTCGAGCCGCTGCAATTCGAGTGGATGATCCGCGGCCTGATCGTCGCAGTCCTCGTGAGTGTCTCGCTCGGGCTTGTCGGCGTCTTCCTGGTGCTCCGCCGTTTGGCTTTGACCGGCGACGCCATCGCCCACGCGGTACTGCCGGGAATCGTCATCGCGTTCCTGATCTCGCAGTCGCGGGCTTCGCTGCCGCTCCTGATCGGCGCCAGTGCCATCGGGTTCATCACCACGATTCTAATCAACGGCATTCACCTGAAAAGCAAAGTCAAAGAAGACGCCGCGATCGGCATCGTCTTCTCAACTTTGTTCGCGCTCGGCGTCGTCCTGCTCACCGCCTTTGCTTCCCACGTGGATTTAGACCCCGATTGCGTCTTGTACGGCGATCTGCTGGGTGTGCCGACCGCCACCGTTTGGGTGATGCTGGCTATCACCGCGGTGATCGTTGCGGCGATTTCCTTGTTTTACAAACAACTGCTGGTTTCCGCATTCGATGCGCTCTTCGCCGACGCCATCGGCATCGCCTCGTCGCGTGTTCACTATGTCTTCATGGGTCTGCTGTCGTTGGTGCTGGTTGCGTCCTTCGAAGCCGTCGGCTCGGTCCTGGTGGTCGCGATGCTCATTGCGCCCGGCGCTACGGCCCATCTTTGGTGCAATCGGCTGACGCCGACTCTGCTGGTCGCTTCTTTAGTGTCGATCTTGGCCGCCGTGACCGGAATGTACGTTTCCGTCTGGATCAATTGCTCTCCGGCGGGTGCAATCGTCGTCACGGCGTTTGCATTGTTCGTCTTGTCGCTACTGGTCGCGCCGGAGCACGGCGTTATTGCCAGACGCTGGCGAACCGCGAAGCTGCAACAACGCGTACTCCGGGAGAACATTCTCAAAGAGTCCCTGAAGTTGTTTGCCGACCGCGAAGCGATAAGCATCACGCGACTCAACGAATCGCTGAAGATATCATTTGCCCATCTGGGACGCGCCCTGTCGCTGCTCGGTCGCCAGGGGCATGTCCGCGTTGAAGCCGGTACGCTCCAGTTAACCGAGTCGGGTGCCCGCGAAGGCCGGCGTGTGCTTCGCAATCATCGTTTGTGGGAACTCTTCTTGAGTCGCGAATTTCAGTTGCCGGAAGATCACTTGCATCGTGATGCCGAAGAGATCGAGCATTTGATCACTCCGGAACTCGAGGCAAAACTCGCAGCCTATCTCAACGAACCAACGCACGATCCGCACGGCAAGCCGATTCCCAACGTCGAGTCAAAGTAATCGCGGCCCCTATTTTCGGGTGGTATCGGACACCGCGCTGCTATCGCTGCCTTCGCGGCGCGCGATTTCCTCTCCCAGATAATCGGGCAGTGACTGGATGACACGCGTGCGCTGGTAATCGCGATTGGTCACGGCGAACAGTTGCGTCAGCGTTCCCAGCAGCACGTCGGTCGAGTCCGAGAATCGTGAATACGGATTAACCGGACCGAGGTACAACAGCGCGCCTCTGTCGTTCGTTACCAGGTAAAAAGCGAATTCGGTGCTGACGCGGTCGCCGCGATAGGCGTAAGGGTACGTCCCCGTCATCTTAAAGCGAAAATACGTGAGTCCGGGCTTCAATGTGACGAACGGAATTCGGCCGCGATAATGACGGTACGCCGGCGCCGGACCGGCGCTATCTCCCCACGACGGCGGCAAACCCCGAACCGCGACATTCGTCGAATGTTCGAGATAAAATTGCACTTTCTGGTAAAGCGGGACAAAACACTCAAGATGAAAATCAATGAAACTCGTGTCCTTCAACTTTGCTGCCGGAGTCACGGCGAAATCGGCGGCGAAGTGACGATCCATCGTCCGCTGTGTTACGAACGGATCAATCGGGAAACTGATTGTCGCCGGAATCGGGTTGCGCCGGGGATACGGCGGAACCGAACTCAGCAGACAACTGTCGGCGGCGCCATAACAGACCACCCGGCCGTCGGCGTCGATGGCCAACGCCAGCGATGCGAGTTGTTGCCACGATTGGCCGACACGCTTCGCCAATCCAAGGCGGTGAAGCCCGACCAAATCCGGTGTGAAAACGAATGAAAACCGGTGCGTCGCTCCCGAGTCGATCGGCAACGGCCAGACTGCCGTGTCCGGATCAATTGCCATGCGGTAAGAATCCGCGCGCACCAGCCGAAAGATCTGCGGCAACTCAAGACTGCGCGCCGTGCTTACGCTAACTTGGACCGTGCACGGCTTGTCGATTCGCGGTTCGTTCCGAAACGAAATCTCGCCCGACAATGGCTGCTCTCGCGAAAAGATATTGGCTTTGCCCGCGGCCTGAAAATGTGCGCCACCCGCCGCCAGGACTGACATCGGAACGATCACCGCAAGCGCCGCAGTTACCGGAATCATTGTAAGTCGCGCGAGACTCATCGTCTTTGCGAGTCTACTTATATGTTCGCTCATGACTTTTCATTATACATCAATTGAGTCGGCGCGGCCGCCAAAATACTTTTGGCGCCCTCGACGATTCTTTGTAGTTTGGCGCCATGTCGATCAAGGCGCTCCGCGGGCAAACCATCGAACTCACCATCGAAGACCTCGCCCTGACCGGCAAATCCGTCGGCCGCCACGACGGCTTGGTAGTGATGGTGGACGGCGGCTTGCCCGGCGAAAGAATCGAGTGCGTGATCTTTGACGTCAAACGCCGCTTTGCCTCGGCGCGATTCCGGCGCGTTTTGTCGCCGTCACCCGAACGAATCGAGCCTCGCTGCCGGCACTTTTCTATCTGCGGCGGCTGCACCTGGCAGAATCTCAATTATGATCGGCAGGTGTACTACAAGGGGCGTTTCGTCACGGAGGCTCTGGCGCGAATCGGCAAAGTCTGTAATGTGGTGATCGATCCGCCGGTCCCAAGCGGTGAGACGTTTTACTATCGCAACAAGATGGAATTCTCTTTTGGCCACCGCGACGGCCGGCCCGCCGGCGGGATGCACGTGCGCGGCCGCTTTGACGAAGTCTTTGATCTTGATGAGTGCTTTCTGATGAGCGAAGCGTCAATCGAAGCATTGCGCTTGGTGCGCCGGCGCGCGCTTGAACTTAAAGTACCTTTCATGAATGAGCGCAGCGGCGTCGGCGAGTTGCGTTTCCTCGTCGCCCGCGAGGGCAAGCTCACCAACGAGCTGATGCTAAACGTGGTCACTTTCAATCGCGAGTTTGCGGGGCGCGATGAACTATTCCGGACGATCATCGACGCTGTCCCGAGATTGACTTCGCTGTTCCACACTGTGAACGGCAAGAAAGCTCATGTCGCTATCGGTGAGGAAGTCATCCCGGTGTGGGGAGCAACCCATCTTACCGAACGGATCGGCGACCTTACGTTCCAGGTAACACCGTTCAGCTTTTTTCAAACGAATTCCCGGCAGACTAAAATTCTCTACGATGTCATTGTTCAACATGCCGCGCCGCAATCCGGGCACGAAGTGCTCGATCTTTTTTGTGGTTGCGGCACAATTTCGCTATATCTTGCGCGCCACGTCGGCCACGTGCACGGAATCGAAATTAATGCGGAAGCGGTTTCCATGGCGCAGCGCAATGCCGAGTTCAACGGCATCACGAATGCGACCTTTGTCGCCGGCGACGTGCGCCGCATGCTGGTGGATCTGGCGGCCGCGCCGGGCCGATTCGACACCATCATCACCGACCCGCCGCGGGCGGGGATGGAGCAGAAGGCGATCACGCGAATCGCGCGCCTGCAGCCCAAGCGCATCGTCGCGGTGTCGTGCAACCCGGCGACGCTGGCGCGGGACCTCGAGTTGTTTGCGCGCGAAGGCTACCGCTGCACGCGCGTGACGCCCGTGGACATGTTTCCGCAGACCGCGCACGTCGAAGCGGTGGCGACGTTGATACCGGACGCTGGCGCGGCGCAAATGGTAGTTTAGACGGGAGATCTGATGCGACCTTTCTTCTTCATACTGTTACTCTTGGCAACTTCAACCGCGGTTCTTGGCGCTACTCCGCAAAGCGCGGAAGAACAACTGACCGCCCATTTCGATGAGTATCTCAAGCTGATCTTCGATTTCGATCCGGTGTTTGCCACGCAGATGGGCGATCACCGTCTCGACCGCACCTACCCGAATTTCACGGCCAATGCCGTCAATAAGCTGGTGTCGAATCTGCGCTCGCTCAAGGCCAAACTGCGCAAAGTGAATCAGGAGCAACTGGGCGTCGATGCCAAAATCGACTACGCGCTGCTGGAATCCAATATCGAGTCGCAGATCATCATGCTCACCGGCACGGCGCTGTACCGCGACAACCCCAAGCTGTTCTCCGAATCGGCGATTAGCGGCGTGTACTTCCTGATGATTTCCTCGGATATGTCCGACGAGGATCGCCTCAACGCCATTCTCGGGCGTCTCACCGACCTTCCGGACTTTCTCAATTCGGCTCAACGGCAACTCAAAAACCCGCCGCAGATTTGGGCGATTCTGGCAAAGGAAGAGGCCGAATCGGCGGCAGCTCTCCTCAGTGAGATAGGCGCGTACTATTCCGGGAAATTTCCCGACCGCCGCAAGGACATCGACTCGCGTTTTGCCACGGCCGCCGGCTCTCTCCAAGACTACTCGGACTTCCTGTCGGATTTTGCCGGTCGCGATGGGCAGTCGTTTGCTGTCGGCCGCGAGACCTTCAACCGGCTGCTGAAAACTAACTATTTTCTGGATTACGATGTCGACACGCTGATCGTTCGCGGCGAAGTCCTGCTCGAACAAGCGCAACGAAACTATGATTCACTTTCAGCCGTCGTCGAAAAACTTCCGCCGCCGGCCGAGCCGAACACTTTCGTCCCGCGGACGTTTCGCCGCGGCGATATCCTCGACTATTACCAATGGGAGATCGATCAGGCGCGCGAGTGGGTCGCGAATCGCGACTTTGCCACGGTCCCAAAAGACCTCGGTGAGTGTATTCCGGTTGAAACGCCGCAGTTTTTACGCAACGTCATCGGCGCGGTCGCCTATGAACCGCCAGGCCCGCTGTCGACGACCCAGATCGGGCGCTTCTATGTGCGCCCGCTTCCCGATACCCTCGATGATGCCAACCGCTCGGCCTTCTTCCGTTACTGTTACAGCCGCGGCTTTCGTCGCTCGGTCGTGCATGAAGCCTACCCCGGCCATCATTTCCAAATGTTGATGTCTAACCGCCATCCGTCGATGATCCGGCGCTTCCAGCGGAACAACCTGATGGTCGAAGGCTGGGCCTTGTACTGCGAGGAGGCGGTTTACGAAGCCGGCTTTTATGGCAGCGATCCGCGGCAACAACTGGCAATTGCCGGCGGTGTCCGGTTCCGCGCCGCGCGGATTCTGCTCGACTGCAAACTCCACACCGGGCAAATGACATACCAGCAGGCGATCGATTGGCTGGTCGAAAAACTCGGCGCTTCACTCGAATACGCCGAAAGCGAAATCAGCCGTTACACGCTGCAGCCGACGCAGCCGATGTCGTATCTGATCGGCAAAGAGCAAATTAAGGAATTACGGGAAGCGTTTCGCCAGAAGATGGGAGCCGAGTACTCGCTCAAGCGCTTCCATGACATGCTGCTCGGCGAGGGGTCGATTCCGCCGTCCCTCCTGCTGCGGAAAATCAACGAGCAAATCCTATAAACCGTCCCGCGGTCGTCGACAACGCGTTGCTTGTTATTCCCACGGGCTCAAGAGTAGTCGCGATCGCCGTTGGTTATGACCGATCTTTCAAGTATCAAATACTCGCTGCTGGAGCTTCTCGAACCGTCTAATTAGCTTCATTTTTCCGGAAAAAATCCGATACCAGAAAAGGAGCGATCCCGAGGTCGGCCCTTGTCCTTTAGTTCAATTGCGCCTCCGGGATCGACACTTAACTGCTGTAACGACAACGAGTTAAATAATCGCCCCGTCAAGCTGGCGCACAGGCAGATTAGCGCAGTTCGGTTGCGGCGATCAGGCGAAGGCTGAAGTATTATGGCAAAAATTCTCGTCACTTCGGACTTGCATCTGGGCCGGCAATTTTCCGGTCTCGGTAGATCAGGAGACTTCGTTCGCAAGGCGCTTAAAGAGGCTCTTGAGAAGATCGTATCGCACGCGCTCGAAACCCCGGTCGATCTTGTGGCGGTTTGCGGCAATCTCTTTGCCTCGAATCTCGTGTCCCGTCAGTTGATTGACAAAGCCATGCTCCAGATCGAACGTCTGGGGCGAATCCCGTTCGTCGTCGTTCCGGGTCGCGGCGACTGTCTTGATGCCAATTCGCTGTTCCGTCATTTTCCGCGTGAGCGATTCCCCGACAATCTGCGGGTTCTCGGCCTCGATAACGATTCCGTTCTGTCGCTGCCCGATTCCGAGATCACGCTCTACGGCATCGCCGATTTCGGCGACAGCCTGCCCCAGGGCGGCTGGCAGATGCCTAGTCGCGTCGCCGCCAACGGCGTTCATGTGCTGCTGGTCGGGAATCGCGCGGCCTTCAATGCGACCGACGAAACCCAGTTGAATCCCCTGCTCCAGCAAATCGTGACGAAAGGCAGTTTCGATTTCGTCGCTGTCGGCGGGAATCTGAATTATCGCAAGTGGTCGGAAACCGCCGTATCGCCCGGCGCGCCGGAAGGCCTCGACTTTGAATGCGGTGAAACCGGCGTCTGTGTCCTGGCGGACGTCAAGAGCGACGCGGTGGTTATCGATCCGGTCCATTGCGGCGAGCTGTCCTGGAAACGGCTTGTGCTCGATTCATCGCGTTTTCTCTACAACATCGAAGTCGAGCGTGAGCTTCACAAGCTGGCGGACGCCAATCGCCTCGTCGAACTGAAAATGACCGGCCCCTTCAGCGCCGACGGTTATCTCGATCTCGGCGCGCTGGAGCGCGATCAGGCCCGGCAATTCTGCTATTTGCGCATTTGCGATGAACGCGAGCGGCCCGAAATGTTGCCGATCAACGGCGACAACCTCGGCACTCTGGTTGGCGAATACTCGGCGCTGCTGAACGATTCGCTGGACAAGGCGCCCGTCGAACTCAAAGCCCGATACCTCGAGGCGCTCGCCACCGGCCGGGCGCTGCTTTCCGGTAAGGATGTGATCTGATGAAACTACTGCGACTTGAAATGAAACGCTTCGGTCGCTTTGATGATTTCGCGATCGACTTTACAGACGGCCTCAACGTCCTCTGCGGCGAAAATGAATCGGGCAAGTCGACGGTCTTCGAGGCCATTACAACGGCGTTGTTCGATGACCCAACCCGGCCGGCCGGCGACTCCGGCCGTTTCCAGCACTGGTTGAGCGGGCATCCGTATTTGCTTCATCTCGAGTACGAAACGCATGGCCGCAAATTCCACCTGACTAAGGACGTCTCAACCGGAATCGTGCTGCTCGAGGAAATCGAGTCCGGCACGAAATGGAATACCTGGCGCGATGTTCAGGCGCAGCTCGCGTCGCATCTGGGTTTCTCCGACAAAACATTCTTCGTCGCCACCGCCGCAGCGCGTCAAGACGATCTCGCCGGCGTCGGCCGCGCCGCGGACCTGATCAAAGACCGGCTCGAACGCCTGTTGAATACCAACAAAGATGAGGTCCTCGCGTCACGGCTGCTCGAACGATTGAAAAATCGTATCGATATGCTGCTCGGTTCCGGGGCGGAAGCCGGTGAAATCGCGCAGCTCGAAAAGCGCATCGCCGGCTGGCAAGGCGAACTGGCAACCGCCAAGTTCAAGACGGCGGAGTTGCTCGAGGCGCGGACGCGCGCCCATGCCGTCGCCGCGGATCTGCACAACACCGAAAAGCAATTCGAAGACCGCCATGAGCGCTTCCGCAAAAGCAAGCTGGCGTTTGAAGCATCTCAGGCCCTGGAAAAGGATCGCGAGGTCTACGCCGATCTTAATCGCCGCACACTGGAAGCGCTCGAGATCAAGAATCTGATCACGGCGCGCAAAGAGTCGCTGAAATCAATGACCCGGATCGAACGCGCCGACCTGCGTTCGTGCGAAAGCCTCGAGACCCAAAAGCAAATCTACAGGGGCCGCGTCGAAGACTGCGAAGCGCGGGTCCAGCAGGAAGAAGACGCATTTCGCAAAGCGCCGGTGCGCGGCTGGTATCGTTGGGTCGCCCTCGTGGCGCTTTCCGGCGCCGCCGTCGCCGGAGCTTTCTGGCACAAGATTCAAGATCCGCTGCTGCTGGCGTCCGCGGCCGCCGCATTCCTCACCGCAGTGACGGCGATCAGCCTGTACTTTGGCAGCGTTCGCGTTCACAGACAGGCGCAGACGCGCTACGACGATGCCCGCCGCAAAGCCGACGAAGAACGCGAGAATCTGCGCAAGAACTCCGAAACGCTGGATGCACTGCTCCGCCGTTTCCGCGCCAAGGATGTCGAAGATCTCTCCGACAAGTATGAGCAGTTTCGCGATCTCGACCGGGAGATCAAGACGATGGTTTCCCGCTATGAGTCAATCCTCGGTGAAAACAACCTGAAAGACCTCGAACTTGACCTCGCGAAAATGACCGAGCGCATGAACGAATATCAGCAAACCTTCGAGCAGCATCGCGCCTTTGCGATCTCGGGCCGCGATCTGGAAGAACTGCAGCGCGAAGTCGCCGAACTCGATAAGAAACTCTCCCGCCTGCGGGACGAAAATATCGCGCTCGGTCACAAGCTGGAATTTCTCGAATCCGGCACGGACACGATGGCGCCGCTGCAGGAACGCGTCGAGGAAGACCAGCGCAGCGTCGAGCTGCTGCGTCGTGAGGCCGAGCAATTGCAGATCGTTTTTCGATATCTCGAAGAGGCTCGCCGCAAAGTGCTCAAATCGTCATTCGAGATGCTGGAAGACGAAGCTTCGACAGTTCTCAGTCGCCTGACACTCGGAAATTGGAACCGCTTACGTTTCGACCGGCAAAGCCTGCACTGCGAGATTTCACATGACGGCGCCGGCTGGCGGCACGCGGCGGATTCGCTTTCGCGCAGCGCGGTGGACGCGCTTTACTTGGCGATCCGGTTAGCGCTCGTTAAAGTGCTTTGCCCCGATTCCCGGCCGCCGCTCTTGCTCGACGAACCGCTGACGAACTTTGACAACGCGCGACGCGGCGAGGCCAATCGCGTCCTGCAGGAATTCGCCCAGCAATTCCAGATATTGCTTCTCACCGCCGACGAACGCGCCCGGCAGGATAGTGGCGGCGTGCGACAACTGAGCGTAGTTGCGGGAGCGGCGCGGCTGTGAGCGGCAGGAGAATAAAGGTCACATAACCTCGGCGCCTGCGATCTGCTGCGGAAGCGATTGTTGCAAAGCGACTTAAGCGCTGTCGAGAATTTACTCTCCAAACTATCCAATTGCTATGTCTGCGCTCGAAGTGTATACTTCGCGCACCATGACCAAGCACATCTTCGCGCCGTGGCGGGGCGGGTTCATACTCGGGCCTAAAGCCAAAGGCTGCATCTTCTGCAAAATGGCGCGCGAGAAAAAAGATCGCGCCAATCTGATTCTGCATCGCGGCGAACATTGCTTCATCGTCTTTAATCGTTACCCATACACTTCGGGGCATCTGATGATCGTCCCGTACCGTCACATCGGCAAACTCGAAAGCATGAAGGCCGAAGTTTACTCCGAGATGATGGCGCTCTCGCAGAGCGTGATTCGCGCGATGAAAAAACAATTCGCGCCGCGCGGTTACAATCTCGGGATGAACATCGGCCGTTCCGCCGGCGCCGGCATTGCCGGGCACTTGCATTTGCATATCGTGCCGCGCTGGGCCGGTGATTCCAATTTTATGGCGACCACCGGCGATGTGCGGGTGATCTCGCTGTCATTGGTTGACGTCTTCGACGCGCTGAAGCAACACTTTCCGTCACGCGGATGACTCGTCGTATTCCCAGTAAGCTCGAGCTTCTGCAGATGCAGAAACTCTATCGCACCGACAAGCGCATCGCGCAGGCGATGGGGCACGGCGTTTCCGAAAGTCTGGTGGCCTATTGGCGGCGCAAGAAGGGAATCGGGCGCACGGTTTTCCCGAAGTATTCGCTGATGGAGATAAAAGAACTCTGGGAGCGCTTCGGTGACGATCAGAAAGCCGGCAGCGAGTTGGGCGTTACCAAGCAGGCCTTCTATCGTTGGCGCAAGAAGTATAAGCTCCTCGAGAAACCGGCGATTCTCAAACTCGAACAGCTCGAATTGAAATTCTACGACGAGCCGCGCCGCACGCGCGCCGCCGGTCAGACGGCGATGACGATGATGCAGCGGATCGTCGCGGCGCATGGCAACGGACAGAGCGCGTCGATTGGGCATCAGGTGACGACACCGGTCGATCTGGTCGTGCGCGCAACCCCTGAGGGCCTGGCGGTGTGCGATTATCGATCTTCGAGCGAGGGCAACGGCGGCGCGACTTTGGCCTTCAGCGACTTTGATTCCATGTTCGCCGGTGGCCTGTTTCGCCCCGGACAAATCGTGCTGGCCGACGCGCCGGCCATCACGGCGTTGGCCGTCACCGGGTCAATCGTGATCGTCGACGCAACTCGCGCCGCGGATTCCGGCAACCAACGGGCTCTCTGCGCGCTGAGTATCGACCCGGCGCTGAAAATCACCATCGCCGGAACGTTGCAGACCAAGCAGACTCCCTTTGATTCGGCGGTGCGGATCTATCTGGCGCTGCGGCCGCTGCTCGAGCAGCATTTCTGTGTCGAGCTGTGCGGCGCCGGTGTCGAACGTTTGACGCTTCATGATCGCATGGCGCTGCTTACCTATGTCCGCCTGCTGACCGGCAAACATACGTTCTTGCATCCCGATCAAACTTATCTCAGCTACCTCACGCAATACCGCGTCACCAACGCGCCGGTGCCCTTTTCCGACCGGCAGGTGTACTACCTCGAAGAGATCAACGTCACCGTCGCCAAAGAAAAGGCCGCCGTTTTCAATCTCGGCGGCTCAGAATTCTTGCGAGACAGCTCTGAGTTGGGAGGACATTCGCTCGCGCTGGTGCGGATCGGCCCGCATCTCGGCGGATCGCTCGATGATTTCAAAATCGTCGCCTCGGCGCTCGGTTCCGAACCGATCCGCGACGGCGTCCAGCTTTGCGTTTGGCCGCGCAGCCGGCAGGTCTTTCTTGAAGCCATGCGGCGCAAGTATGTGCAGAAGATTGTCGAAGCCGGCGGCATCGTCGCCAGTTCACCGACCGCTTTGAAACCGCCGCCGCTGCGAAGCGGGCAATTCGAACTGACCACTGAAGTCGACCGTCTTGATCCGAGTAGCCTGCTCGCCTCGACGGCGACAATCATGCCGATCATGATGGCGGGAAAAATCACCAAGCGGAATCTGGATGCGCTGTGAGTTGTAGGTCAGGAGCCCTGTGCTCCTGACATCGCGACAGCCCCGTAGGTCACGCCATTTTGGGCGTGACATGTTTTGGGACCGCATTGAGTCAAGCCCCAAGTGGGCGTGACCTACTACGGAGCCACACATCCCGCTTGCGGCGCATTTCCACCAGCAAAAATGTAGTTTATCAAATATACCGCGTCCGCAATGCTTATGGCACAGCTTGCATCCGGATCGGCGGCGTTCCGATCGTAGGGCGGCATTCCGCCCGAGAAAATGTAATTGATCAGGAATACGACATCAGCAATTGAGACATGGTCTGAGCAATCGGCATTGCCGGGGTGTAAGACGAAAGTGTCAGGGACAGCGACCACGCGATCCAAGTATTGGGTCTTTGGCTGAAACGGTCCTAGTCCAAATTGCATCTGAAAATAGCTGCGGGGAAACGTCATGTCGAAGGTGTCGCTGGTTCCGGCTGTTAGATAGATTTGTGCGACGACTTCTTGTGACGGCGGAATTGAGGGCGAGAGAGGATGAGTCGCAACGATAAAGGAGGCGGTCTTTAGTGAGTTATCGATAGTGAATTCGACATAATCGGCATAGGTAGCCCAAACGCCCGCCGCAGCTATCGAATCGCATGTAGCCTCACCGTTCCAGTGGAATCGGAAACTGCCACTGAAGATCGGCTCAACCGCATATAAAAAGACGGGAACGCTGACGCGAATCGTCGGCTGACAGTCGATCAGTGCAATCGTAGGTATTAGTGTGCGCGCTGTATCGTACTGACCGAGGTCTTGGGCTTCCGCTTTCACGCTGAAGACGCCAAGACAAAGGGCAATGAAAATCATTGAGAACGTCCCCATAATCGCTCCTTTGCAAGTTCTTTGCGGCGCACCGCCGAGTGGAACGCCAACAGGCACAATCGTGCCAGCCCCGTTACCCTGCGTCTTCCGTGCCGCGCTAATCACGTTCGCCTTTGTTTCCATTCGTCGCGCCTCCGCTGACGATATCCGCATCGGAAATGAATTGAATTCTTAGTCTGAGATAAAAATCGTTCAATTAATCCTGTTTGTCAAGGACAATCATGTCCCATATTGACGTCATTCGCGAAGACTCTGACGTTGAATCCACTCGCTTGCCAGTAAGTACCGTAGGTCGGGTTCGCAGCACAGCGGCGCCGAAGGCGCAGCTGGACGTCGAGCCCGACATTCGTCGACGACCAGACAATGTCGGGTTCCGCGTTCCTCCCATCCGCAATAGCGGACGAGAATCGCTGGGAACCCGACCTACTTCATCGAAGCAATGGCGAAGCTCTTGCCGCTGAAGCGGACGTATGTGAAGTAGCTCAACCAGTCGCCGGAGTTGACGTAAAAGTGACCGTTGTATTCCACAATCTCCGGCCAATGGATATGGCCGCAGACGACCGCCGCGTAGCCTTCAGCGAATTTCTTCTGAGCAAACTCGTGATATTCGCGGACAAACTCCGGCGACGGTTGCTCGTCGCCGTAATGGCGCGAACCGCCCGAGACTTTGCGCGCCAGCCAATAGGCAAATCGCGGCGGCAGCAGCCGGTAGAGCGCGATGTTGATGCGATTGCGCAGAATCGGCTTGATGAATCGATATTTCCAATCTGACTTGGCGATCCCATCGCCATGAAGCAGCAGCACGCGTCCTAATTCCGATTCGAGAACAAGTTGATCGCGGCAGATCGTCAGTCCGATCTCTTTCGCCATGAAATCGCCGACCCAGCAATCGTGATTGCCGCAGACGAACGTTACTTTCACGCCGCGATCGACCAGCGCCTTGATCTCGAAGAGGATCGACAGATGTGCCTTGGGGACTAAGTCGCGGTATTCAAACCAGAGGTCGAACAAGTCACCAAGGATGATCAGGTGCTGACAATCCGGCTCGATCTTCTGCAGGAATTTCGTGAAGCGGCGGCGCTTCAGCGCGTCGCGCTCGGTATCCGCTTCGCCGAGGTGGAAGTCGGAAACGATGTAAGTCGTCATTGGAGTCGAATCTACGCCGTGCGGCGGCCGCCGCCAAGATCAAATTGTTGCAGGCTGAATCGCCGCAAACCAAGCGGCAGCTCGCCAGGTTTCGCAATGAAACAAAGCGATGGCCGTCGAGCGTACGGCGCGCAGCCAATGGGGTGTCGCGGGTCTAACTTTGAACAGTCAAAGTCGCCTCTCAGATCGGCGATGAAGATCGCAGGGCAAGTCCGGAGTGGCCGCTGCGAGCGACTTTGCCGTCAAAGATCGGTCAAAGTAGGCGACGAATTTGTGTGTTTCAAACTAAAGACCTCCGGCTTCGTTCCGATACAATCAGTGTTAGGGAAAACTAACGTTGGAAATCAATCACCTTCTGGATGAAGGAATCAACACTATCCTTGTTCGAAAGGAGCCAAAGGATGTATCGCAGAACCAGAACCCGCTTCGCGCGCAAGACTCGCCGCAGCAATTGGAACACCCGCCCGACGACCACGACCCGTCGCTTTACCGCCGGCACGCGGACCAAGACCTGGACGCCGTCGGAGATCAACACGTTGAAGAAGTTCTATCGCGCGAACTCGAACGTGTTTATCGCCAAGAAGCTCGGCCGCAGCGAAAGCTCGGTTCAGTACAAGGCTTCGAGCCTGGGCCTGCGCAAGAGCGCTCAGTACCTCAAGCAGATTCGCAACAACTGGAAATAACTTCGGTTGTCGTGTGATACTTTCGACGGCGGCAGCGATGCCGCCGTTTTTTATTTTGGCGCCGGCGCGCTCGCGCTCAATATTGCCCGCAATTGATCGGTAATGAGCATGCGCTTTCTTGATTCCACCGTCATTGTCCTCGCCACCCAAGCCTTCGGGCTGGCGGTCGTATTTGTTGCCAATTTGATCATCAGTCGCGTTTACGGCCCCACCGGCAAGGGCGCCTTAGCTTTGATGATCGCCATGGCCGAGCTGGTGTATGCGCTCTCGCATCTGGCGCAGGGTTTCACCGCGCAATACTTCATCGGCAAGAACCTCGCCGCGCCGCGGCGGTTGGTCGGCAATTTCCTGTTCTATCCGCTCATTCTTGGCGCGGCATTGATCGCGCTTTTCGCCTTGACCTATCCAGTCTGGCATCAATGGGCCGAAAGCATTAGTGCCGCAACCATACTGCCGGCGGCGGCGTTGGCGCTGATACTGCTCGTTTACGAGCCGATATGTCAGACTCTCATTGGCGCCGGCAAGATGATTGAGCGCGCGGCGGTGGTGATGTCGCAGAATGTAGTCATCATCGTGTTCGTGGCGGTTGCGGCTTTGGCAGTGCTTTCTCTGAGTTCTCTCACCTGGTTCTATGTGATTAGCTATGCCATCGCCGCAAGTATCGGTGTCTGGCTCAGCCGCAAGCACTTCGGAGCGCCGGCGCGGCCCGACTGGACTTTGTTCAAAGAGACGATGCGTTATGGTGGCTGGATCTACGTATCGAATATTCTCGCCACGTTCATCACGCGCATTGATTTTTTCATTCTCACGGCGGTCGCTGGAATCGGCGCCGGGGGTATCTACTCGGTCGCCAGCGGACTGACACTGCCCCTTGTGACGCTGGCGACATCGATCAACACGGTCTTCTATCCGAAAACCTCCGCTGAGTTGGATGACACGGCGGCGACCACAACGGCGTTCTATTTTCGCCAAGCTTTGATCGCCCAAGTTCCGCTGCTGCTGCTGATCGCCGCGCTTGGTTATCCGGCGCTCTGGCTTTACGGGCCGTCATTCACCGCCGGTTACGCGCCGATGTTGATCCTCATGTTCGCGGCGGCGCTGCGCTCGCAGAACGGAATCCTCATGCTCTACATACTGGGGCGCGGCCACGCGCGCGTGCGGCCGCTGGTGTTTATCTTGACATCGGCAGTGACGGCGGCCGTCGCCTACACGTTGGTCGAAGAATGGAAATTGATCGGCGTTGCCAGCGGGGCGATTATCGGCGCGCTGGTGGAAAACTTCGTTCTGCGCGCGTTGTTTCGGCGCTATTCAGGAGATACAGCGCTCCGGCTGTATCGCATCAGTGTCGCCGATGCGCAAATCATGCGGGACTCGTTGCTGGACTTCATGAAACGGGCACGCCGCCGGGTTTCGACTTCCGATTAGAGGTCTTCTTCTTCGAACGAACTGAAAATCTTGATGGCCCGGTTCTCCAGTTCGTAGATCCGTTCAAGATTCTGCGCGGCGCCGTTAAGTACCCCCTTCTTGGCATCGGCCGCGATTCGACTCCACAGTTTCGCGGACTCGTCGTAGAGCGCTGATGCCAATTCATAAATCGGGCGCGGATAGATTTGTCCGGCCTGATCGAGGAAATCGGCGAAGATTTTGCGCGCCAGACCGCCGCCGGTGCCGGCTTTCTCGATCTGCTGGTGGAGCATCGCCGGATTCCGGTAGTCCTTGAGATGATCACGCAGGTCGTAGATCTGCAGCAGATTGTAGCCCGGGACGTGATTCTCGAACTTCTCGCGCAAGTTGAACAGCGCCTTGGTGACCATCTCGTCGACGAACGGGCGCTCGGTGAAGGGCGCGATTCGCCAGCGCCGCTGCGAGTGGGAGAAAGGCGGAAATGTGCTGCGGCGCGCTTCCCGGAATTTGGGAATCGGACATTTCTGGATGCGCAAATACCCGGTATCGGCCAGGAAAACGTCGTCGTTGTCGTAACCCACAGGTATCACGCGGTGGCCGGCAAAGTGCGTTTTCGATTCGAAGTACGGAAGATGAAACAGGTCGACCTGCACAATAAGGGGAATCTGCGCGTCGATGTGAAAGGTCAGGTCATCCCAAGCGGCGTCATCCGAATCGAACTCGCGCTCTTCGAATTCGAGGTGCAAGTTGCGACAAAACGACTCTACCATGCGCGTCCCTGAACCGCCGAGATACGGTTCGTCCTGGCCGTCGATGATTCGAAATTGAAACCCCAAGCCCTCGGCGATTCCGAAGATGCGCGGTTCCGGATAACGATAGCCGTAGAAGTTGACGATATTGCGCAGAGCGGTGGTGATGCAGTTCACGCCCGCGAGGTGAACGAAATTCTCGATTTGCTTTCGTGCCGTCATCGCTATATTCTCACGTCACGGCCAAGATAGATATTTGAAGTTTCTGGCCAACGACATTCGGAATAAGGACTGATTGGATTCACATGGCTTATCATACGATTACGCTGATCGAAGGCGACGGCATCGGACCGGAAATCTCGAAGGCCGTCACGCGCATTATCGAGGCCACCGGTGTGGAGATCGACTGGGAAAAGCACCCGGCGGGGATCACGGCACTGCCCGATCACGGCTCGCCGGTGCCGGAAGTTTTGCTCGAATCGATCCGGCGCAACAAGGTCGCGCTGAAAGGGCCGCTGACGACATTCGTCGCCAAGGGGTTCTCTTCGGCCAATGTTGGTCTGCGCAAAGCGCTCGATCTGTACGCCAATCTGCGGCCGGTGCACTCGATCGACGGTATCAGGTCGCGCTACGAAAACGTCGATCTGGTTATCGTCCGCGAAAACACGGAGGACCTCTACTCCGGCCTCGAGCACATCATCACAACCGGCGTTTCGCAATCGATCAAGGTGATCACACAGCATGCCTCGGCGCGGATCGGGCGTTTCGCATTCGAGCACGCCCGCAAGCACGGCCGCAAGCGCGTCACGGCGGTGCACAAAGCGAATATCATGAAACTCTCGGACGGGATGTTTCTCGAGTCGATTGCCGAAGTCGCAAAAGAGTTTCCCGAGATCAAATTCGATGACGTCATCGTCGACGCGCTGTGCATGAAATTGGTGATCGATCCGAATCAGTTCGACATTCTCGTGCTCTCCAATCTTTACGGCGACATTGTCTCCGATCTGGCGGCCGGTCTGGTTGGCGGTCTGGGTGTCGTGCCGGGTGCGAATATCGGCATCAGTTGTGCTGTCTTCGAGGCGGTGCACGGCTCGGCGCCGGATATTGCCGGCAAGGGGATCGCCAATCCGAGCGCGCTGTTGTTCTCCGGCGTACTGATGCTGCGCCACCTCGACGAAAATGCAGCCGCCGACCGCATCATGAATTCGGTGCATCACGTATTTCGCGAAGGCAAAGTCGTCACGCGCGACCTCGGCGGCACGGCTACGACCGAGCAATTCGCCGATGAAGTAATCCGGCACTTGTAGCCCAAGCATCCTCCGGTTAATCAAAGTCGTCGAGTCTGTGCGATCAGTTTGCGGTGATCGGAGCGAGTGTCATCAGGGCTCCGGTTTTCAGTTCGTGTTTCTCGCTAAGTTTGTCCTTTCTGGAAAAAATAGGGCATAGCTCGAGCTAATCAGGCGTCGAGTCGGGGTTCGTCGTCGCGACGTGTCGTTAAGCCACGCGCGGCGATGATCCGACTCGGCGAACTGAAGCGACTGTTCCGTGAGTGATTTTCTCGCATCCAAGCGCCGGCGTCGCAAGCCACCGGAGTTTGGATTTGATCTCGACGCCTTGTCCTGCCGCGGTTCGCGTTTTTACGACAATGGCGGCCGCCAAAGAACACGTCAGGTACGAGGGCGAGATCGGCGAGTGAAATCATCCGCGATTACAATCGTGCCTCTACTAAGGGTCCGGTGGGGGAAAATTGTAGTGGAATGCTACGAGATTTCGGAAGTGAGCGACGAAAATGGCTCTCGACTTGGTCGTCGGGATAGGAATCCCGACGGCGCAGCGTTGGGGCGATGGCGCAGAGTCGCCCTCGTCCCGCACGGGTGCGGGACTCGGAAGACTCTGATCAACGAGACGGGCGCGGCACGCCGCGCCCCTACGCGAGAGAATTGGCGATTCATGCGGGTCAGAACTGCAGAGCTGAGAACCGACAAAGCTGGATTCCGGCTTTCGCCGGAATGACGGTGTGGAGAATCTTCGATGAAAGAGACAACCCCCGCTCCACGCTGAGAGCGTGGGACGATCCCCCTTGGTAAGGTGAATTCGCAGCGGCGGAGACGCCTCTCCGAGAGCAACGATGTCGGGTTCCGCGCTCGCTGCGCTCACTGGGAACCCGACCTACGGAACTACGCGAGTGGCAGCGAAAGCGTCAAGCCGCAAGACGGCTTGACCTACATCTTGGCTTCCGGCTTTCGGGACTGTTGAAAAACTGCATTCATGTCATTCTGAGCGCAGCGAAGAATCTGTTTGACCTTGTGCCACAATACTCACAGACCCTTCGCCTGCGCAGCGGCTCAGGGTGACAGCCTATAGGGCTTTTTCAACAGTCTCTTCCGGTGGGGCACCGTTGATATGGGCAAGGCACGCTGCGAAGCGCCCCTGCGCGACGGGCAGTATAGCGCGTGGGGGCACATGGCCGAAGGACCTGCGCTACGCGGGGCAATGCGCCCGTGAGTGACACACCCCGCCCCGCACCTACGGTGCGGGGCACCCCTCTCGCGAGGGGAATTGAAGCGGCTGCGCCGCGATGAATGCGCCGATGGCGCATGGCGCGACCGCAGGCCGCGCCCACGATTGTTGCGGCGATATCGCAATGCGCTGCCTTCGGCCGCGAATGCGCGGGACGATGTGAATTCGCGCAAACGATTGTCACGCCTGCGGCGTGATGTCAGGAGCGCAGGGCTCCTGACCTACTTGACTGGATTCCGGCTTTCGCCGGAATGACGGTGTGGAGAATCTTCGATGAAAAAGACAATTCCCGTCGCACGCTGAGAGTGTGGGACGATCCCCCTTGTTATGGGGGATGATCGCGGCTGCGGCGTGATGTCAGGAGCGTAGGCCCTTGAACTACTGAACTATCGCGGCGGTGCCGCGAGGTTCGGCGGAAGTCGAACCCACAGAGAAGCTTTTATCGCAGCGAGAGAAAGTGCTCTTGAAGCCGTGTGGAGTTGGTTAGTTCCGGATGGAACGATGAGGCCAGAATGCGCCCCGACTGCACAATTACCGTCTCGCCGCGGCAAGAGCCGAGCGGTTCGACTCCCGCTCCGATCGCGGTGATCTTCGGCGCACGAATGAAGACCATCTCGAGCGGCTCGTTCTTGCCGGTCGCCAAGAACTCACCGGTATCCACGAAGGACTCGAATTGGCGTCCATAGCCGTTGCGCTCGACTGAAATGTCGATCAGTGACAGCGGGGAGATCACCTTGTCATTGACAACTTGCGTCGCCAGAAGAATCATCCCGGCGCAGGTTCCCCAGATAGGTTTAGTCTGCGCGAAGTCTTTGATTGGCTCAGTCAGTGAAGTGGATTTGATGAAGCGGTCGATGACCGACGATTCGCCGCCGGGAATCACGAGATAGTCACATGAACTCAATTGTGCGGCGGTCTTGATGAGGCGCACGTCGCATTTGAGTCTCGTGAAGGCTTCGCGATGTTTGGCGAAATCGCCTTGAAAAGCGAGCACGCCGACGATGGGGCGCAGGCTCATCGATACTGAAGCAGCTCTTCCTTGGGTAGCTTGCTGATTTCAAGGCCGGGCATGGCGTCGCCGAGCCGGCGCGAGGCATCCAAAACGAGAGCGGGGTCATCGAAGTGCGTCGTCGCCGTGACGATAGCCTTCGCCAAGCGCGCCGGGTCGCCGGACTTGAATATTCCCGATCCGACAAAAACCGCTTGGGCACCGAGTTTCATGCAGAGTACGGCGTCGGCCGGAGTAGCGATACCGCCGGCAGCGAAATTGGGCACCGGCAGATCCTGAAGATCGGCGGTCTTCTTAACCAGCTCGACCGGCACGCGATATTCTTTGGCGGCTTTCTTCAGCTTCTCCTTGTCCATTTTCTTCAGCGCATGGATTTCGCCGTAAATTTGCCGCAAGTGGCGAACGGCTTCGACGATATTTCCGGAACCGGCTTCCCCTTTAGTGCGAATCATTGCCGCGCCTTCATGAATGCGGCGCATCGCTTCGCCAAGATTTCGGCAACCGCAAACGAAGGGAATTTTGAAGGGGCGCTTGTCGATATGGAATTCCTCGTCGGCCGGCGTCAACACTTCCGATTCGTCGATGTAATCGACCTTGAGTTCCTGCAGTAATTCGGCTTCCGCGAAGTGCCCGATGCGGCACTTGGCCATCACGGGAATTTGCACGCACGCCTTGATCTCTTCGATTTTCTCGATCGCCGCCATCCGCGCGACGCCGCCGGCTTTGCGAATGTCGGCCGGCACGCGCTCGAGCGCCATGACAGCCACCGCGCCGGAATCCTCGGCGATCTTGGCTTGTTCGGCATTGGTGACGTCCATAATGACGCCGCCCTTGAGCATCTCGGCCAGGCCAACCTTGAGTGTCCAGTCTTTGTTCTTATCAGACATATTAATCACCTCAGCGAACGGTCACGATATTATACGCAAACTCCCGTCTCGACCGATAGCGGTGAGGACGGCGAAATTGAGGGGGTTATATAATGCAATGCGGAGAAAAAGGCAATCGGTGTGGCGGCTAATGTATCGTTGTCGAGAGTTGAACCGCAACGATTTCATCGTCGAGGAAGTCGGCTTCGCCGGAGCGGATGATCTGGCTCACCAGCTTGAGGAGCACCGATGAATCGATGCGGTGTCCGATCCCGAACTCTATGCGATCAACCGGATAATCCCAGTGTTGTGAGCCGCGAAGATCACCGAAATTTATTCGCGAAAACCGCATCGTCTCGATCCGGCCGGCTACGTACCACTGGGGCGCGAATTTCAACCGGGCGTCCAAATAGGCGCTGGCGGCATCAAGATCGTGATAAACGGGATGCTCCCAACGGCTCCAGACGATTTCCGTGAGTAGCTCCAAATAACCTGACGCGAAGTTTATCCCGATCCCGGCGCCGAGATTCATGTAGTCTTCAGCCGATTCCTGGCCCGCCGAAGCCCCACCGTAAGCGATTTCGGAGTCAATCGAGAATGACGCCTGATACGGACCGGCAAAGCCGAAGCCACTTACCAGTAATGCCGGTGAGGGCACGAAAGAGAGCTTTGATGTCAGTTGCGGTGTTTTCTTCTCGGGCTGGATCGCCGGCGCCGAAACCGCTCCGGAAAGGGCGGCGATCGACCAGTCGAACGGACCAGCGCTGCCGAAAAGATCGATGCCCGTGTTCCAACAGGCATCGTAGATGATCGGCAGGCCGTGGATCGCATGTCCGCGTCCTCGGGAGCTGAACAGGTCGTCGAGGTCGGTCTGATCCGGACCGGGGGACAACGCCGCATGATAAGCATACATGAGCGGAACTCCGATCAAGGGGTTCTTGTCGGAGTAGGTTCGCTGGCCCCAGAGACCGACCGGATTGGGAATCAGTCCGGCGTGGAGGTTGAGGTTTTTGCCGCCGATTCGCGACAGGCGCAGATAGGCCGCGTAAACATTGAGACTGGAGTTATTGATCAACACCTGCGTGAAGACGGTGGCGGCTTCCGACGCCTGTGCATCGAAGAAGATGCGCGCGCGCACAAAGTCGAAATTCGAATACTGCCGAAAGGTCTTGTTTGACCAATCGCCGGCCGATTGATTGCGTTTCACGATATCCAGTTGTCCCGACACTTCGTACTGCGCCAACGCCGGGGCGGCGACGAGCAGCAGCGCCGCGACGACCGTGAAGTATCTTCTCATAAGGTTGCGACCTCGCCAACGGTCGAGAAGCGCTCAGTTCGGTCACAGATAAGCTGTGCCGGCAAAGTGATTACGAAGTGCGCGCCGCGGTCGTTTTCGTTGACCACCGCAAGCTCGCCGCCATGATCGTTGATGGTCTTTCGGGAAATGGCCAGTCCCAGCCCGGTGCCGGTAGACTTGCCGTGCGTGACGAAAGGCTGAAAGATGCGCGGCCGGATTTCCGGCGGGATGCCCGGTCCGTCGTCCTTCACGTGGACGTGCACTTGCGCCGCGCCGCGCTCGACCCAGACGCGAACGGAGTTGCCGGGCGCGAGAGCCTCTAGCGCGTTTGCGAGCAAGTTGTCGAGCACGCGACGGAACTTGGGCGCATCGAGCGACAGCGTCAATTCTGCGGAAGGATCGACCGTCAACTCGATGCCGTGCTTCTTGAAGCGATCCTGATGCGACTCAACTTGCTGCTGAATCAGTTCGCCAATCGCGGTCGCCTGCATCGTCAAGGCCCGGTTGCCATGAGCGTAGTCGAGCAGATCCTGAGTCATGTGTACCATGCGCTGCACTTGAGCCTTGACACTCTGGCAGTAGGCGGCGCGTTTGACTTCGCCCCCAAGCCCGTGCTCAATGGCTTCGACCGAGAGGGCAATGGCAGTCATCGGACTCTTGAAGTCGTGAATAATTCCCGCGGCCAATTGTCCGATCGTCGCCAGCCGCTCCTGGCGAATCCGTTCGTCTTGCGCCCGGGCGATGACCTCCCGATTGCTTGCCAGTGTCTGCCGCATGGTGTCGAAGCAAGTGGTCAAGTAGCCGAGTTCATCGTCGTTTACCGGCACGATCGCTTGGTCAAGTTCGCCATTGGATATTTTGGCCGCCGCGGATACCAGGCGGTCGACCGCCGCTGTTAATCGCCGCTGCGTGAAGCGATAAATCAGGAAGAGCGAAAGTAACGACGCTCCAATGGTCAAGAGGATTAAGGCGAGGGAGATGTTGGCAATTGCCGGCGCCAACTGAGCGTCCAGCGAACGAACGAGCACTGCGGCGATGTTCGGACTGTCCGAAAGATCGTGGCGCAGAATTAAGTGCGCTTCATCGTCAATTGTCCGCGTGTGTACTATCCGTTTGTCTCCGGAATCTTCGCGCAGGAACTCGCGGACGCCGGCGACGCTTGCCTGATCGCCGGAAAAGCGAATGGAATCTTGAACGACCAGAAAAATTTGCGACGCCGTCAATTTTTGCAGGCGCTGGAGCAGGCTCTGATCCAGACTGTAGCCCACGACGAGTTGCCCGCGTCGATCGCTCGCGCCAAAACTGACCGGCGCGGTAAGAATCTGGAGCGGAACGCCGTTGAGAACGAGGTAGCCGCTCTGAATATCATGGTCGTACTTGCCCGAGAGGATCGGCAACGAGGCGATTTCGCCGAGTTGATTATCATGACTGACGGCAATGATGTTTCCGGCGGCATCGGCAATGGCGAACAGTTCGGCCTGCACCAGCAGTCTGAAGCTGAAGACCTCGTTTTGAACGGTGGCCGGGTCGGCCTCGGCGATAGCCGCCAGAAAGCGCGGATCCGAGAGCAGGATGTCGATGCCGGACTTGAGCAGCGCGTAGCGGCTTTCAAAGTAATTTACCAAGACGCCTTCGGCGGTTGCGAGTTCCTCGGAAAAGTGCTGCGTGTACTCCGATTTGATAACACTGCGCACGACCGCAAACACCAGCAGCGCACCGACGACAAGCACGGCGGTGACGTAGATTTGGAATTTTCGACCGATCGACAGTCTCATTGTCATCTCACGTCGATGAGAATTTCGCCCGCTGCCGGGATGGTAACGGCGCGGACGATTTCATCGAGATCTTCCTGCCATACGTGCAGCGTGTATTCGCCGGGCGGGACGTTTTCGATGCGGTAGCGACCGGCGCCATCGGTCGTCGTGAACAGCGGTTCATCGAGAACCAACACGTAGGCGCGCATCTGCGAGTGGATCTCGCAAAACACTTTGACTAACCCCACCTGGTCGAAGAGCACCGATTTTGATTTTCCCTTCGGGTAACGCCCGAGATCGAATTTCTTGGCCTTCGAATAGGAGAACACGTTGTGAAAGATGGGATCGGAATTGGGGAATTCGACCGTCGTTCCGACCAAGACGGGCAGGATGCGGGGAACGAATTCCTGATTGACCTGCTCGACCCGCGGTTGCGGCGAATCGCCTCCAGCGGATGATTTGGCGCCACCGGTAAGGTACACGATCGCCGGCGTCGCCGGCTCGGAGTGAACGGGCGTCGTCGCCGCCGAGCGAACCGGATAGCGGTCGATCTTCGAGCGTTGCACGGGCGGTGTCTGGCGATAGACTGTGCCCGACACCGCCGTGGCGGTTGCAACGGAGCTGGCAATGATCAGGATCAGCGCAATACCAAGATTGAGTTTTCCAAAGCCCATAATTGCTTTTTCGGCTTCAAATCGAAATTATTGACCAAACCGATCTAAGTTTGATACTGGGAATTCGTTGTGGCACACTGCGGTGATTGCCGATAGATTCAATACACCCGGGGTTAGACGTTTCAGGCTGAACCGACGGGCAGAGTAGAGAGCCCAAGCATGTGCGGAATCGCTGGAATTTTCCACTTCGCAAGAACTTCGCCGCCGGATCGCGTGGTCGTCGCCAAGATGACCGCTGCGCTCGCCCATCGCGGCCCGGACGACAGTGGTCTGTTCGTCGATCCGCAACTACGCGTCGCTCTCGGGCATCGACGATTGTCGATTATCGATCTGTCGGCCTCGGGCCGCCAGCCGATGACGCGCGGTGATTTTACGATTGTTTACAACGGTGAAGTCTATAATCACCGCGAATTGCGAGATCAATTTCAGATTAGCGGCGTTCGATTTTCCACGCATACTGATACCGAAGCCATTCTCTGCGGTTGGCAGCAGGACAAGGAAAAATCACTCTCACGCCTGCGTGGTATGTTCGCGCTTGCGATCTGGGATCGCAGCGAGCGATCGCTGACGCTGGTGCGTGATCGGATCGGTATCAAGCCGCTTTATTATGCCTTCAAAAATGGCGCGGTGATCTTTGCTTCGGAGATCAAAGCCATCCTGCAACATCCGGAGTTCTCCGCCGAGATCAATCCCGAAGCGCTTTATCATTATCTCACCTTGGCCGCAGCTCCGGCGCCGATGACGATGTTCAAGGGGATTCAGAAACTTCCGGCCGGACACTGGTTGCGCGTCGATGCGCGGGGGAAGATCACAATTACAAGATGGTGGGACGCCATCGCTCAGCCAGCCGAGCCAAGTGTCACCGAAGAGGACGCTATCGCCGGCATTCGGGATCGACTTCGAGATGCGGTCAGATCGCACATGGTGAGTGATGTGCCGTTTGGCGTGTTCCTCTCCGGCGGCGTCGATTCGACAACTAACGTCGCGTTGATGGCCGAGTTGATGGATCGGCCGGTGCAGACGTTTTCGGTCGGTATCCGCGGCGATGACCGCTTCAACGAGTTTGCGCAGGCGCGTCGAATCGCGCAACATTTTGGCTGCGATCACCAAGAAGTCGAAATTGACGATGAGGATTTCCTCAGATGTTTCGAGCATCTGGCTCATGATCAGGACGAGCCGCTGGCCGATCCGGTGTGCGTGCCGCTTTACTACGTGGCGCGCTTGGCGCGACAGGCGGGCGTTCCGGTGATTCAGGTTGGCGAAGGGGCCGATGAGTTGTTCTGCGGATATCCCAAGTTCCTGTGGGCGATCCGGCTGGCCGCGACCTGGAAGTCATTTTCGAGAATGCCTTCTGCGATGTGGCGCGCGCCGGAGTCGGTGTTCGGCGGACTACTGCGCCGCGCCGGTCGCGATCTCGAACGCGAGCATCTGCGGCGATTAGGTCGGCGCGAGGAACTGTTCTGGGGCGGAGCGATGGCCTTTATGGAGTATGAGAAGCGCATGCTCTTGGCGCCGGAAGTCGTTGCTCAGCTTTCCAAGATCAATACCGGCGACATAGTCGGCTCGCTTTATGATGGACTTGACCAAGGGCACAATTCGAGCAACAGCTACTTCGCGCGGATGCGCTACCTTGAATTCAAGCAGCGCCTGCCGGAGTTGCTCTTGATGCGCGTCGACAAAATGGCGATGGCGCATGCGATCGAGACGCGCGTGCCGTATCTCGATCATCAGTTAGTCGAGTATGTGCTATCCCTACCCGCCGAGTGGCACTACAAGAATGGCACACTGAAGTATCTGCTCAAGAAAGCCGTTAGCGGGATTATCCCCGATGAAGTTCTGAATCGCCCCAAAGTTGGATTTTGTGGATCGGCGCGCAACATGGTGTCGGAGCGGGTGGCCGCGTACGCGGAGAAGCTGTTGCTCGACAATCAGGCGCCAACGGCGGAATTGCTCAATCGTAACTATGTCGCGCGGGTGTTTCGCTTTCATCGTCAAGGGCGAAATCAGGGGATGCGCATTTGGAACTTGCTCAATTTGGCGTTGTGGGTGCGGCGGTGGATCGGTGTTGATCGACCGGTTGAAGTCTGATGGAGACTCCGCTTGACTCGCGTGCTCACCGCGCGAATATTGAGCGAGAAACAAATCGCCGCGATACGTGTTCTCGCTAAGAGAGGAATCAGCGTTTCGTGAAACACATCTATCTCGATTACAACGCGACTACTCCGATTCATCCGCAAGTAGCGGACGCCATGCAACCGTTCCTGCGCGAGCATTTCGGCAATCCTTCCAGCGCGCATTGGTTTGGCGTCCAGACTAAGAAAGCGATTGAAAAGGCCCGCGCTCAGGTAGCGGCTTTGTTGAATTGCCAGAGCGATGAAGTGATATTCACTTCCGGGGGCAGCGAATCGGACAACTGGGCGATTGCCGGATTCGCGACGAAACATCGGCACAAGGGCAATCACATCGTTACCGCGCAGTTCGAACATCCGGCGGTACTTGCAGTTTGTCGCAAGCTTGAGGCGCAGGGATTCGAGGTGAGTTATCTTCCGGTCGATAGCGAAGGCCTGGTCGATATTGACGTCGTGCGCCGGGCACTCAAACCGACGACAATTCTGATTTCCATCATGCAGGCGAACAACGAAGTCGGCACGATTCAGCCGATTCGCGAAATCGCCGCATTGGCGCACGAGCGGGGAATCGTTGTTCACACCGACGCGGCGCAGGCGGTCGGAAAAATCCCGGTCGATGTGGACTCGCTGGGCGTCGACATGATCACGCTCGCCGGGCACAAATTCTATGCGCCTAAGGGCATCGGCGCGCTATTCGTACGGCGGGGGATCGAACTGGAACCGCTGATTGTCGGCGCCGGACATGAACAGGGCCGTCGCGCCGGCACAGAGAACGTCCTGGAGATCGTTGGTCTCGGCGCGGCTTGCGAGTTAGTGATGCGCGAGATGAACCAACGCGCGCCGGAGATGGCGCGTCTGCGCGACAAGCTGGAGTCGGAACTCGAAGCGCGACTGCCGCAGATCAAGATCAACGGGCATCGCGAGAAGCGATTGCCGAACACGCTGTCGGTTTCGTTTCCGAATCTCGAAGCCAACACCATTATCTCCGAGCTTGATTCGGTGGCTTGCTCGCCCGGAGCGGCGTGTCATTCCGACAAAGTGACGATGTCGCATGTGCTCGAAGCGATGAAAGTGCCGGTCGATTACGCGATGGGCACGATCCGTTTCTCGCTGGGATATATGACGAGCGAGAGTGAGATCGACCGCGCCATCGAAGCGATCGCTGACACGGTCAGTCGCTTGCAGCCGAGCGGCGCGACGATGGCACCGAGCCTGAACGACGATGAAGTTCGGCTCACGCGATTTACTCACGGACTCGGCTGCGCCTGCAAACTGCGCCCGCAAGCGCTGGAGAAAGTGCTCGCGCAATTGCCGAAGCCGACCGACGTCAATGTGCTGGTCGGCGCTGAAAGCTCCGATGACGCTGCCGTCTACAAGCTGCGCGAGGATCTGGCGATCGTGCAGACGGTTGATTTTTTCACGCCGATTGTCGACGATCCCTATCACTTCGGCGCGATTGCCGCTGCCAATTCGCTGAGCGATATCTACGCGATGGGTGGAAAACCGATTTTTGCGCTATCGGTAGTCGGGTTTCCGTCGAATCGCCTGCCAATGTCGGCGTTGCAGCGAATTCTTGAAGGAGCTGCCGACAAGGCGCAAGAGGCGGGAATCAGCATTATCGGCGGGCACACCGTTGACGATACTGAGCCGAAATATGGCCTCGCCGTTTGCGGAGTGATTGATCCCAAGAAGATTCTCACTAACAATCGAGCGCGGGTCGGCGACAAGTTGATTCTCACCAAGGCGATTGGCACGGGGATCATTGCAACCGCGATAAAGCGACAGATGGCCGACACTCACGCCGCTGACACGATCATCAAACTCATGAGCACGCTCAATCGCGCCGCCGCTGAAGTGATGGCGCAGTTCGATGTGTCGGCCTGCACCGACGTGACCGGTTTTGGATTGCTGGGGCATTTGAAAGAAATGACGGTCGGTAGTGGCGTCGAGGCGGCGATTTTCAGTGACAAGGTGCCAGTATTGCCCAAGGCCTACGAATACGCTTTAGCGGGCGCGATCCCCGGCGGCAGCGAGAACAATCTTGATTACGTTTCGCCGTTCGTGGAATTCCCGAACGAGCTGCCGCAAGTTAAGCGCTTGATTCTCGCCGATGCGCAAACATCCGGCGGGTTGCTGATTGCTGTGCGGACTGATCAGGCGGATGAATTACTCAAGAAGTTGAACGCAGCCGGGGTTTCAGGCGCCGCCATTGTTGGTGACATTCGGACAAAAGGGTCAGGGAAAATTCGAGTCGTGTAGGGGCGAAGGAATAGAGTTTCTGCGTTTCGAGTGAGATGGGCCGTAATCGGCGATTTCTCAGCTACTGCGGCGGCGGTGTTTGAGAAAATCGAAGAAGATGTAATCCCCCAGATTTTGCGCGGATGAAAAGTAGGCCCGGCCGCGATTAAGCTCGGTCAGCTTCTTGACGAATTGCTGCAAGTAGGCGTCGTCGGCGATCATGAAAGTCGTGATCGGGATTCCTTTCTTGCGGCAGACGATCGCTTCATCCAGAGTACGGTTGACCACGACCGGATCGAGACCGAAAGGGTTCTTGTAGATTGAGCCGTCGGATCGGTTGATCATCGACGGTTTGCCGTCGGTGATCATGAAAATCTGTTTATTCTGACTTTTGCGCCGCAGCAGAATCTGCCTCGCCATTTGCAGGCCGGCCTTGGTGTTGGTGTGATACGGCCCAACGCCGACGTACGGCAAATCCTTGACCTGCACGCGCTGGGCGAAATCGCCGAAGAGCACGATGTCGAGCGAGTCTTTCGGGAAGCGCGTGAGAATCATCTCCGTAAAGGCCATCGCTACCTGCTTGGCGGGCGTGATCCGATCTTCGCCGTAGAGAATCATCGAATGGGAGATGTCGATGAGGAGCACGGTGGCGCAATTAGCCATTTGCTCGGTCTCGCAGACCTCGAGGTCTTCTTCTTCCATGTTGAAATTTAAGTTCGCCGTGCGTGTGATGCTGTTGAGCAGCGAATTCTGGAAGTCGATGTTGCGCAGATTGTCGCCGAAATTGAATTTGCGCCGCTCGGGGAGCAGTTCCTCCGAAGCGCCGCCTTCTTTAGGAATGGCATGACTGCCGCCGCGCGACGATTTGAGCTGTTCAAAGATGCGGTTGAAGGCATCCTGCCGGAGCGCGCGCTCGCCCTTACGGGTCAGTTTCGGTCCCGACGGATCGATGTTGATGATGTTTTCGTTTTCCATTTGCCGGCGGAACTCATCGAGATTCGCGCCTTCGGGAAGATAGCCCAGGCGCTTGAGCTGCTCCATGATTTGCAGCGCCATCTTGACGTTGCCGTTCACCTGTAGCAGGATGTGATTGAAGATCGACATCAAATCGCGCATCTGCCGCAACTGCTGCAGCAGCGACTCGTCCCACTCGGAGTAGATGAAGCGCAAGCTCAGTCCCTCAGCATGTTCTCGAGCATGTCGACGTAAACGAAGCGGTTGTCGGGCGATTCTTTCGCGATCAAGTTGTGACGGTGCAAACCCTCGAGGATGAACTCCATCGCCAGCACGACCGCGCGTTCGTCGTCGGTGTTGTAGTGCTTCTTGGCAATCTCCTTCAAGCCCGCGACTTGCATCAACGCCTGCTTGTACTCTTTGTAGGATTGCTCGTCGGAAAGCTCGAGGCGTTTGCCGGTTGAGAAGAAGTCGGTCACGGCTTCATACACATTCTCTTGCGGACGGGAGTCGGCGCCGCCTTTGCCCTTGCGCGGCTGCGGAAAATACTGATTGAACACGGTCTTGGTCGCCTCGCCGATCAAATTCATTGCGACCATGTTCGGTCCTTCGAGTTCGCCTTCGTAAACGAGTTCGACTTTACCGACGACGGAAGCGACAACGGAGTACAAGTCGCAGATGCGCGGGTAGAAGTCTTTTTCGTTGTTAATCGCTGCCCGGCGTTCGACGTTGGAGATCAGGTTCTCATACGCCGAAATCGTCAGCCGCGCTGAAACGCCCGAAGTTTGATCGACGTGCTCGCTTTGGCGCGCCGCGAAGGCGATTTGCTCGATGATCTCGTGCATCAACTCCGGCACTTCGACCTTGTTCGAGCGCTTGCTCCAGGCCTCTTGCAGAGTGATTTTCTTGGCGACTTCGATATCCTGCGGATAATGCGTGTTGATCTGCGATGCGATGCGGTCTTTGAGCGGCGTAATGATATTGCCGCGATTGGTGTAATCTTCCGGGTTAGCGGTGAATGCAAGCATCATGTCGAGCGGCACGCGAACCGGGAACCCGCGAATTTGGAAGTCGTTCTCTTCGAGAATGTTCAACAGCGCGACTTGAATACGCGGCTGCAGGTCGGGCAACTCATTGATCGCGAAGATACCGCGATTGGTGCGGGGAATGATGCCCCAGTTGATCACATTCTCGTCCGAAAGATCAAGCCGCTCCTTGACGGCTTTGATTGGATCAAGATCGCCGATCAGGTCGGCGACCGAAACATCCGGCGTCGCCAGTTTTTCGTGATAGCGCTCCTCACGCGGCAACCAAGCGATCTCCAAGTCATCGCCAGCGTCCGCGAGCAGGCGCTTGGAATGACCGGTGATCGGCAGAGCCGGATCTTCGTTCAGAGCGCTGCCTTTGATCACCGGAATTTGCTCGTCAAGAAAATTGACCAACTGCCGCAGAATTCGGGTCTTGGCCTGCCCGCGCAAGCCGAGAAGCAGAATGTCGTGCTGAGAGAGAATCGCATTCTCAATTTGCGGAATGACCGTTCGCTCGTAGCCGATGATGCCTGGCCAGCGTTTGCGTCCGGAGCGGATTTGTTCAAGGAGGTTTTCGCGCAGCTCGTCTTTGGCGCTGCGCGACTTATATCCGGCAGCTTTGAGCGCGCCTAAGGTTTTCGGAAGCTGCATAGTACCTTTCTGGTGTAGTCATGACTAATCGTTATACGCGCCCGAGTTGTGAATCATGGTCGGTATCGACTTCGCGCGTCGATTTTCCCGGGTTAAGCGGACTGAAACGGTCAATGAACATCAGATTTGGCCACGAAATCTCTGGACGGTGCCTCGTCCGCGCTTAGATTATACTCGTAGAACAAACCGCGAAGATCGGAGTTCCGTGGTAAGGAATTCGCGGCGGCGGTCGATAAAGACAGGGAAGTCTGATGGTTAAAGCCCTACGATACATTCAAGTAGAGCCGGTCCTGCCTGAGGGTCTCAAGCCCCTTCGCGAAATCGCTTACAACCTCTACTGGTGCTGGAATCACGAAGCGATCCAGCTTCTACGGCGTATCGATTATCGTCTCTGGGAGGAGTCCGGCCACAATCCGGTCAAGTTGCTGGCGATGATTCCGCAGCAGAAGCTGGAGAAACTCGAAAAGGACGCGGCTTTTCGTGCCCATCTCGAGAGCGTCTATCGTGATTTACACGCCTATCTCAGTTCGACGACTTGGTTTCAGGAACAACAAATCAAAGTTGACCAGCCGGAGATCGCGTACTTCTCCGCCGAATTCGGGCTGACCGAGTCGCTGCCGATCTATTCCGGCGGTCTTGGTGTCCTCGCCGGGGATCATCTTAAGTCGGCGTCCGATTTGGGCCTGCCTTTGGTGGGTGTCGGGCTGCTCTACCAGCGCGGCTACTTTCAACAATATCTCAATGCCGACGGCTGGCAGGGCGAGTATTATCCTGAGCTCGATTTCTCGATGCTGCCGTTGACCGAGATGATCGACAAGAATGGTCAGCCGTTGCATGTGACGCTCGACATCGGCGGCCGGCGCGTTTTGATCAAAGTCTGGATGCTGCGCGTCGGACGCATTCCTCTGATGCTGCTCGACACCAATCTGCCGCAGAATGCCGTGGAAGACCGTGATATCACCAGTGAGTTGTACGGCGGCGATATCGAGATGCGGATCAAGCAGGAAATCGTGCTTGGTATCGGCGGCGTGCGCGCCCTGGAGGGCGCCGGATTGCGGCCGTCGGTTTATCACATGAATGAAGGCCACAGCGCGTTCCTGGCGATCGATCGCGTGCGGCGACGAATGCGGGAAGACAAGCTGAGCTACAACGAAGCGGCGCTTCTGGTCAAACAATCAACCGTATTCACGACGCACACCCCGGTGCCGGCCGGCATCGACCGATTTTCGCGCGATATGGTTGACCGCTACTTGCGCCCGTTTTACAGTGAGTTGGGTTTAAGCGCCCACGATTTCTTTGCGCTCGGCAACCAAGGCGGCAGCGCCGGCGGACATGAATTCAATATGGCGTTTCTGGCGATGAGTTTTTCATCGTACATCAACGGCGTCAGCAAGTTGCACGCGGAAGTTTCGCGCAAGATGTGGCAGAACTCGTGGCCGCGCGTACCGATCTCAGAGGTGCCGATCGATTCGGTGACCAACGGGATCCACACGCCGTCGTGGTTATCGCCGGAGATGTCGGAGCTGTTCAAGCGCTATCTCGGTATCGACTGGCTCAATCGCCCGGCCGACCATTCTTGCTGGGGCGCCGTCGACGACGTGCTCGACTCGGAATTGTGGCGCACCCACGAATTGCGCCGCGAAAAAATGATCTCGCTGATCCGCCAGCGGATGAAGGAACAGTACCAGCGCCGGGGCGCGGCGCCCCGCGAAATCCGCATCGTCAGCGAAGTGCTCAATCCGGAGGTCCTGACCGTCGGATTCGCGCGCCGCTTTGCCTCGTACAAACGCGGCACATTGCTCTTCCGCGACATCGAGCGACTCAAGCGAATCGTCAACAATCCGCAGTGTCCGGTCCAGTTCGTTTTTGCCGGCAAATCGCACCCGCGCGACAATCTCGGCAAGGAACTGATCAAGAACATTATTCACACGATTCGCGATCCGCAATTCCGTGACCGCATCGTCTTCCTCGAAAACTACGACATGTCGATGGCGCGCTACCTGGTGCAGGGCGTCGACGTCTGGCTCAATACGCCGCGGCGGCCGATGGAAGCCTCCGGAACATCCGGGATGAAGGTAGTCGCCAACGGCGGTCTCAATGTCAGCGTCCTCGACGGCTGGTGGGTAGAGGGATATCGTCCCGAAGTTGGCTGGTCGATCGGATCCGGCGAGGAGTACGAGAATCACGACTATCAGGATGAAATCGAGGCCAACGCGCTTTACGACATTCTCGAAAAGGAGGTTGCGCCGACGTTCTACGATCGCGGTCGGGACGGCATTCCACGCGAATGGGTTGCAAAAATGAAGCGCTCGATCAAGCTTCTGGCGCCGGTATTCAATTCCACGCGGATGGTGCAGGAGTACGCGGATCGCTTCTACATGACGGCTTATCGCCAATTTCAGATCTTACAGGCCGACGATTTCCAAGAACTAAAATCGCTCGCCAGTTGGCACAAGCATCTTCGCGACCGCTGGGGCGATATCCACATCGTCGAAGTCGATTCGCAGGCGCCGCAGAAAATCAACGTCAATCAGAATGTGACCGTGACCGCCAAAATCTTTACCGGTGATCTCAAACCGGATGATCTTCTGGTCGAACTCTACGTCGGCCGCCTGTCGCAACGCGGCGAAATCGCCGATGCGCGCACTTTCGAGATGACTCCGAACGGCGGGGCACAAGCCGGAGTCTATGAGTATCGCTGCGACGCGAACTTCTCCGGCTCGGGTCGATTCGGATATTCCGTGCGTGTTCTGCCCGGACATCGCGCTTCCGTCAACCGCCACGAGTTCGGGATGATCACCTGGGCGAATGGTGAAACATAGATTCTCGCAGCAAACTGTTCCCGCTTCGAAATCCCCGTTAACGGACTTCGATCTTCACGCCGATTCCGCGCTGCTCGAGTAATTCCAGGAATCGCTTTGGATCGATTCCCTGCTCCGAGCGCAAAGTTCCGCGCTTGCCAACGGCGCCCTCGGCGATCATCTGCGCCACGATACCTACCGAGTACGCGGTTGTCCGCTGCATCGCCGAATGGCCGGTTGACTTGTTGAGGTAATCTTCGATATAGTAAGTGGCCTTCTGCGGTCGATTGTTCTTCCTTCCGGTCGCCTCGACATAGACGAGCACGACATCGGGAGCGTTTCGTGGCAGGTTGTTGTAGAGGCAGTGGCGCAGCACCTGATCGGGGCTGATGACAACACCGTCAATCTCGCGCTGCTTTTCATCCGCCAAACCAAGTTCGAAGAGCATCTTGATCTTTTCGAAGTGGCCGACGTAGCGAATTGTCTTGTAATCCAGAGACTGAATCCGACCCTCGAAGGTGTGCGGCAGAGTCGAGGCGCCGCCGGAAGTGTGATAGGCCTCAAGCTGCGGGAAATTCGGTGGAAACGAAAGTTGCTCGCCTTCGGTCAAGCTCGACAACTTGGTCAGCCGGCCGCCGCGGAGACAGACGGTCGGTTCGCGGTACTCGTTGAGCAGCCCTTCCGGAGAGAAGAAAATTGCATAGTTCAGTGGCGGCTGCGGCGCTTGCGGCAACCCGCCTACCCGAATTTTCAGCTCTTCGACCGAATCAAACTTACTGACGGCATCCGCTGCCAGCACGGAGGCCATCCCCGGCGCTAATCCGCAATCGGGAATGATCGTAATACCCGCCGCCGCCG
Organism: uncultured Ignavibacteria bacterium; assembly: GCA_964617645.1. Taxonomy (GTDB): domain Bacteria; phylum Zixibacteria; class MSB-5A5; order CAIYYT01; family CAIYYT01; genus JADJGC01. The sequence continues at coordinate 250,456 of CAZTYE010000002.1, read as the reverse complement.
CTTTTTCCGAAAGCGCGAATTGGGCATCGACCACCCAGTTGTTGCCGCCCATGTCCACCCAATGCGTCTTGGTGGCGACCGCAATTTCTGTCAGCATCTTGTTGAGCTTGTAGCTGGCGGCGCCACAGGCAATGTCGGATTGTTCGAAAAAGGGACGCACAAAGGCGGCATTGGCCAGATCGCCGGCGTGTTTTTCGACGCGCGGGTCGGAGAAGTTTGCCAGTCGTTTCGGATCAAGATCAAGCAAGACCACTTTGTCTGCTGCCGCGAACTTCAGAAGGTCGTAGACCAGCGCCACCGATTGAATTCCGGCGCCGCAAACCAGATATGTCGTCATTTGAGGACTCCTATGAGGGTACGCCGCAAGCGATTCGCTGCGGATTTCGTCCAATTCCGCTCAGTTTAGCCGTTTTCGCCGCCGGAATCAACGGCCATGGATCGCGATTTTTGTTCAAATTTCTTGCATAAGTTTCTCTTGCTATTTTTGAGGGGGGATTATATACTGCGGTTGAGGTACGCCTCAGTTGTGTATCGACAGGGGAAGCACTTGACTGATTCCATTGGGTGTATCAGTGAAGTAGGAGAGGACTGCTTCCCCTTATTTTTTTGTATCCCCCGACAGTTTGATTCCATGTAGTTTCAGAGTTAGTGGTAATGTCCCACAGACTTCCCACAGTCCAGACTGGCGAAATCAGGAAGCGATTTCTGCCACCGCGCGATGTGTGTTCAACGGACTGCTCTAACAGTCCAGTACGCGAGAATAAAGATGTGACGGGTCTATGATGCGTTTTTGCACCCCCCGTCCCGCTATCGAGGGACGATCCCCGTTGGTAAGGGGGAATTTTCTCGCTGCTGGCGCGATGTCAGGAGTGCAGGGCTCCTGACCTACAGAACAACGCAGGATCGACGGGCGCATTGCCATGCGCCACTACGCGGAGCAACGGAGGAGGTGTCAAGCCGCGAGACGGCTTGACCTACAGAACTCTGAAGAAACCCTGAAGCGATCCCGCGAAGCGCGGGACAGGTCGGTGGTCGACCCGACTATCCGTAGTTTTCGGTTTCGGCTGGGTAATCGCCCGATTTGACGTCGGCCACAAAGCGCCCAACAACATCGCGCAGCTTCTCGCCGGTGTTGAAGTAGCGGCGCACGAATTTGGGTATGAAGTCGTCACTGACGCCCATGATGTCATTGATCACCATGATTTGCCCGTCCGTGGCGTTGCCCGCGCCGATGCCGATGGTCGGGATGCCGATCGCTTCGGTAATCTTGGCGGCGATATCGATTTTGATGGCCTCCAGCACAATTGAAAAACAACCGGCGGCTTCGAGCGCCTGCGCCGATTCGAGTAGATATGCCCGCGCCACATCGGTCTTGCCCTGCACCTTATAGCCACCGAATTTGTTGATCGACTGCGGCGTCAAGCCGATATGTCCCATTACGGGAATGCCGCACTCCACGATGCGCTTGATTCGCGGCGCCATCTCGATGCCGCCTTCAAGTTTGATTCCCGACGCGCCGCCTTCGCTGAGGAAACGAGCGGCGTTGGCGATGGCATCAGCATCCGAAGTCTGATATGATCCGAATGGCATATCACCAACCACGAAGGCCGCCGTGACACCGCGACTGACCGCTTCCGTGTGGCGGATCATCATTTCCATTGTCGCCGAAAGCGTATCCTTGCGCCCGTAAACAACCATATTCACGGAATCGCCGACGAGAATGCCGTCGACACCCGCTTGGTCGAGCGCGCGTGCGGTGTAGAAGTCGTACGCGGTCAACCAGACGATCTTGTCGCCCTTCTTTTTCATCTGCACGAAAGTTTGCGGCGTGACTTTGGCGCGGGGATGCGTCATCTCTAAATTCCCAGTTCTTGATCGCCGCGCGTGAAGTAGCGCGTACCCTGGCGCATGTCGGCGATCTGGTTGAAGATCTCCTCGAGATGCGCCGAGTTTTCGACGAAGTCGAGATTATCGGTCTTGATCACGAGCAGCGGCGTCCGATTGTAGTGGAAGAAGTAATGATTGTAACCCTCGATAACTTGCTTGAGGTACTCGACATCGAAATTGCGCTCGTAGTTGATGTTGCGCCGCTGAATCCGTTGCAGCAGCACTTCCGGCGACGCCGTCAAGAACACAACCAGATCCGGACGCGGCAGAGTCTTTTTGAACAACTCGGAAACCTGCTTGTACAGCGCCAACTCCTCTTCCGTGAGATTCAGCGAGGCGAACATGAAGTCTTTCTCAAAGGTATAGTCGGCGACGATCCGCTTCTTAAACAAATCGAACTCGATCAGTTCGCGCTGTTGTTGGTAGCGAGACAGCAGAAAAAAGAACTGCGTTTGCAGGGCGTAACGCTTTCGATCTCTGTAAAAGTCCTTCAGGAACGGATTCTTGTCGGCTTCCTCAAGCACCAAGTGGCCCGCGAGCCGGTCAGCGAGGATACGGCAAAACGTGGTTTTGCCGACGCCGATCGGTCCGTCAACCGCGACGTAATGCAGATGCGAAAAGCGGTCATCCATGATATTCATCAACCCGCTGCGCCCGATCATCGAGCTGCGCCAGACATTCGGAGTAGCGGCGACCATCCCGGGCGCACCAGAGATCAGGTGAAATTTCCAGAAGCGGCACCAGAACAAATCGGCGCGCGCACATCGCCGGATGCGGTATCGTCAGGCGCGGATCTGCGCTCACCTGATCGTGATAGAGCAAAATATCGATATCCAGCGCTCGCGGACCTTTGGGAATCTTCGGCTGGTCGCGAAATCTCTGCTCCACCGTTTGCGTCCGCTGCTGCAACTGTTCCGCCGACAAATCCGTTTCGATCTCGACTACGTTATTCAAAAACTCCGGTTGCGCAAGCAAATCCACCGGCGCCGTGGCATACAATTTGGAGGCGCGACGCACACGCACTTCGCCGCTGGCCGTAAGATCGTCAAGTCCGCGGCGGATATTCTCATCGCGGTCGCCCAGATTCGATCCCAATGACAGATAGATGGCGATGGTTAACCTCGCTGCCTTCTGATTTCCACCTCGATGTGGTCGAGGTTTCCGGGAATCGGCGGAATCATCTTGCGCACTCGGACAACGACTTGCTGGATTCGCAAGTCGGAGAGAACTCGCTGCGCGATCTCTTCCGCGATGGCCTCAATCAGGGCGTATTTCTTGCCGTTCATCACGCTTTCGATCGTCTCATAGACCTGGGCGTAATTCACGGTTTCGCCCAGCTTGTCGCTCTTGCCGGGCGCCGTCAGATCGAGAAACAACTCGCAATCGACTTCGTAACGCCGGCCGGTTTCCTTTTCGGCGGCGCTGACGCCATGATAGCCGTAAAAGATCATATTCTGCAATCGGATGACGTCAATCATCTCGGCCTCGCCGTAGTCGCGACTTGATCGGATGAAAATGGCGGACGAATTCCTGCATTGCCGCCTGCAGTTCTTCGCCGGCGACATTGGCGCAGATTCGCACCCAGCCTTCGCCGTTCTCGCCAAACGCCGATCCCGGCGCCACCAATACGCCTTTGGAGCGCAGCAACGAGCGCGCGAAAGCCAGCGAAACTCGGCCGGGCCGAAGCTTTACCCAGGCAAAGCCGGCGCCGCAGACCGGGGAATGCTCGATTTCCGCGGCCTTTAGCGCTTCCGTCATCAGCTCGGTTCGCGACTGCAGCTCGGCACGACAGCGTTCGACATGTCGGTCGAGTGCGTCATGCGATACGAAGTAGCCGGAGGCCAGTTCAAACATCGCTTGTGACGGTCGCAAATTCAGGAGTCTCGCCAGCGCCGTCAACGGTTGAATGAGACTTCTCCGGCCAATCACGACGGTAAGTTTGAGATTCGGATTCAAAAAGCCGGTCGAGAGGCTGATAATCTCCAAGCCGGTTTTCAAGCGCCGCCGCGATTCGGAGAACAATGGCGGTCGAAAAGCCCCGGCATACGGTAAAGCGTACGATGAGTCCGCGATCACCAGCAGATTCGCCGCCGCGGCTTTCTTGTAAAGCCGCTGATAAAAGTGGTGGTCACAGAGCGAGCCGGTCGGATTTTGCGGCGAGGTCACCAGCAACATGCCGAATTCCCGCCGTCGCCCAACCGGGAATTGTTCGAGGTTCAGCAGGAAGTCGTTTCGCTGCAGCAACGGATAGGGCCGCAGCGAGGCATCGAAGAGAGCGCCGAAAACGCGGTAAGAGTCATAGCCCGGATCGGGATAGTGGCAGATTGTATCCTGATCGGCGAAGTAAGCGTTCAGGAGCAGCAAAGTTGATTTGGCGCCGGGAAGCAATAGCAGCTCCCGGTCGGCGTCAAGTTCAACCTCGTAACGCTTTGCCAAGTACTCGGCAAATGTGCGGCGAATCTGGGTTTCGTCAACCTCGATTCGAGCCGGAGGGGCCGGAATCGAAATCGTGTAGCGCCCAAGATCGGTGATCGCGCGGCCGCGCCGCTCAAGGCCCCGGCGCAGGTCACGCAGCTCGCTCAGGAATGGCGCGGGCAAACGTTGAATTCGTTCGGCGGAACCGACCACAACTCGACCGGAAATTCTCAATTTTCCCGCTCCCGCCTGTTCCCGCCGCGCCGGATATTACTGAGGCTCGGCTGCGGCAATTCGGCCTCTTCGGCATCCATCGCTTCCATGTCGGCAAAATTGAACTCAATCTGGGTCGCCAGATAAAGTATCTGCGCGCAGTGTTCGGCCATTTCAAGCCTGAAAAAGGCTTCAGAAATCGAAGCGCCAACCGAGACTACGCCGTGGTTTTCCAGCAAATAGGTATGACCATTGTGTACAAATGGCGCGAATTTCTCGGCGAGATCACTACTACCCGGCTCGCCAAACGGCACAAACGGAATTTTCCCGAAAACGTCTTCGAATTCCGGCAGACCTCGAGCGTCGATCGATGCTCCGGCCAAAGCATACGCTGTAGCGTGTGTTGGATGTGCATGAACTACGGCTTTGATCTCCGGCCGCTCCCGATATGCCACGAGATGGATTCTGAATTCGCTCGAGGGAAGCTGTCCCGATCTGCGAGGCTTGCCGGTGGTGTCAATCACGACCAAGTCGGCGGGCTTGAGCATGCCTTTGCACTTGCCGGCAGGCGTGATCAAAATATCTCCCGAAGGTAGCCGGCAGGACAGATTTCCCTCCGTCCCGGCGATTAAGCCTTTATCGTACAATAATTTGCCGAACTCGACGAGTTGTCTGCGGGGGGCGGCGGTATTATCTGGCACGGGATATCCCTTCTCATTCGCGAAGGTAGCCAATCCGGCGATCTGATGTCAAGGCAATTCGCTGTAATCGAAACACTCAGTGTTTACGCGGGTCAAACGTCGTGCCGGGGTAGCGCCGGCGGTGACCGTCTTAAGCCGGGCCGCGAAATCGTTGAGCTTCGCCTGCGACTACTCGACGGCAAGAGCGATGTTCCAATTGTAAGCCGATAGTTAGCATCGGGTTATTCTTCGGGAAATTGACGCCCTCTGTTTCCATATTCGCAATCGTATATATAGTGGTCAGAAAATCAGCGTAACCACTATATGTTGTGTTTTTTTACGAATTTTATCTTGGCTCGATCAGGTCTCAATCGTTACTCTCCCGTCCGCGCCGAGAAAGCCAACAAAATCGAGCCGCTGGCTGACCGACGAAGATAACATTGAAAAATGTGATTCCCCCGAATCGACGGGGACTTAAAATTGAAATGGTGCGAGTGATTTTCCGATCACTCGTAAGGGACTTCACGCACTTTAGGGAGAAGAACGATGCAGGGATATCAGAAAAAAGCCCTGACCGAGAACGCGCTCCGCGTGCTCGAGCGTCGCTATTTGGCCAAGGATGACAATGGCAACGTAATCGAAACGCCGGATCAGCTTTTCCACCGCGTCGCGAACGCGGTAGCGCTGCCCGATCGTAACTACGGCGCATCCGACGAGCAAGTCCGCGAGACCGCCGAACGGTTCTATCAAATGATCGCGTGTCTCGAGTTCATGCCGAATTCGCCGACGTTGATGAATGCCGGCCGCCCGCTCGGGCAACTGTCGGCGTGTTTTGTGTTGCCGGTAGGCGATTCGATGGAAGAGATTTTTGAGACGATTAAGCATGCCGCGCTTATCCACAAGTCGGGCGGCGGCACCGGATTTTCGTTCTCGCGGCTGCGCCCGCGCAATTCGATGGTGCAATCGACTTCGGGCGTAGCCTCGGGACCGGTTTCCTTTATGAAAGTATTCAACGCCGCGACCGAGGCGGTCAAGCAGGGCGGGACGCGACGCGGCGCCAATATGGGAATTCTGCGCGTCGATCATCCCGATATCGAGGAGTTCGTATCGTGCAAGGACGACCTGACTCAGGTCACCAATTTCAACATCTCGGTCGCGATCACCGACGAATTCATGCGCGCCGTGAAGGAAAATCGCGACTACGAGTTGCTCAATCCGCGCAGCGGCGAACCGTACACGATCAACGGCAAGACCGTGACCAAGTTCGCGCCCAAGATCTTCAGCGACATCATCCAGCACGCCTGGCAGACCGGCGAACCGGGAATCGTGTATATCGATCGCATGAATCAGCTTTCGCCGTGCCCCAACTATGAGATTATTGAGGCCACGAATCCATGCGGCGAACAACCGCTACCGCCCTACGATTCCTGCAATCTTGGCTCGATTAACCTCGGCGAGATGGTTTTCTCTGAATTGCCGCGCGACTACAACCCCAAGGTCGATCCGGCTCGGGGGATCGATTGGGACAAGTTCCGCCGTCTGATTCAGGACACCGTCCACTTCCTCGACAATATCATCGACGCCAACAAGTATCCGATTCCCGAGATTGAAGACCAGACGCGCAAAAACCGCCGCATCGGCCTCGGTGTCATGGGCTGGGCGGATATGCTGATTAAGTTGCGCGTGCCGTACAATTCCGAGAAAGCTTTCGAGTTGGGCGAGCAAGTGATGGAGTTTGTCAATGCCGAGGGTCATTTGCATTCGTCGGAGTTGGCGCGCGTGCGCGGCAAGTTCCCGAACTGGGAGCATTCGCGATTTGCCGCCGAAGGCGTGATCATGCGCAACGCCACCGTGACGACCATCGCCCCGACCGGGACGATCTCGATCATCGCCGGCTGTTCATCCGGCATCGAGCCGTACTACGCGATTTCCTTTGTCCGCAACGTGATGGACAATACCCGGCTGGTGGATGTCAATCCGCTCTTCGAAGAGATCGCACGCAAACGCGGTTTCTTCTCGCAGGAGCTCATGGAGCGCATCGCCAATGATAACTCGGTTCAAGGCTTTGATGAAATTCCCGGCGATGTGAGGGAGCTGTTTATCACCGCGGCCGACGTCAGTCCGCACCAGCATATCCGCATGCAGGCGGTGTTCCAGAAGTCCTGCGATTCGTCGGTGTCGAAGACGATCAACATGGACAACTCGGCGACACAGCAGGATGTTTTCGACGCTTATTGGTACGCTTACGAGCTGGGCTGCAAGGGCGTAACCATCTATCGTGACGGCTCGCGGCCGATGCAGGTGCTTTCGACCGGCAAAACAAAAGACCCGAACGCCAAGCCGGTCGAGGACACGGTTGCCGAAGCTTCGAAGCCAATTCCCCAGCCGACAGTGCAGCCGGTAACTGAAACCAAAGATCCGATCGGCGCAGTACAGAGCCGCCCGGAAGTGCTGGAAGGATTCACGGAGCGCATTCGTACCGGCTATGGTAATCTTTATATCACGGTGAATACGCTCGACGGCCAGCCGTTCGAGGTGTTCGCGCAGATCGGGAAATCGGGTTGGTCGACGATGGCAGATACCGAGGCGATCTGCCGGATGATCTCGCTGGCGCTACGTTCGCGGGTGCCGGTGGCGGCGATTATCGAGCAATTGGCCGGTATCGGCGGCGAATCGCCGCTGTATCAGAACGGCGAGCTGATCAAGTCGATTCCCGATGCGATCGGTATCGTGCTCAAGAAGCATTTCGGCAACGGCAAGGAAGTCGCCCGCAAGTCGACCTACCATGAAAGCTGCCCCGATTGCGGCACCAAGCTGGAGCACGACTCCGGCTGCGTGACGTGTCGGGGATGCGGCTACAACAAGTGTTAGCGTAGAGAGACGGGTCGGAACCGCAAGGGTTCCGACCTGCTAATCAGACGCCGCCGGGACGATTTCTCGGCGGCGTTTTGGATTTCATCGAGCCGCAAGGCCGTTGGTCAGGCATCCTTGTCCGGCCACAAAGCGCGGGGAAAGAATCATCGTTCCTATTGACAAACATGCCCACGTTCGATTAATTGAGTTTGCCATACGATTTTTCTACGGAGTGGGCAAATGCAAGCTGCTGTTCGTCTGATAGGCGCTCTCGGCCTGATCATCTTCGCAGTCTTCGCCTGCGGCAAGGAGACTGTCGAGCCGACGCCAACTGGTCCGCAGATCGGGAATCTGCCCCCAGCGTTGAGTGTCGTTCCTCCCGGACACGACATTCGCCATCAGTTCACACTGCTCAACGCCGATTCAACGCGCTCCTATCTCTGGCAGGTCATCGCGACACACATGGCTCCGGTCGGACGCTTCGGGATCGACACGGCTGGTGGATTCTGCTTCGAATCCGAGGTTAGCGACAGCGGCAGGCTTCTCGATTTCCGGGTACTAATCATCGAGGATGGCGAAATTCAGACGCACCACGACTTTAGCGTCGTCGTTTCTCAGGCCGGGCCGATTGTCTTGCGTCTGGCAACAAGGGTGCACACCGCGCTTCAGGGCTTGCCGGTCGATGTCTCGCTGATCATGGTCAGTGGCGCGTCCAAACTCGATGGGTTTGATATCCTGATCGCTTATGATTCGACGGTTCTAACACCGATCTGGGTGACGAAAGGGGAAGGTCTCGGGTACGGCGTCTGCAGTTGGGAGTACTTCACCTATCGGGTTAGTGTATCGCGTCCTAATCCATTGCGTACGTCCACAATCCAAATCTCGGCCTACGCTGATGTCGACAACGGTCTGGCGATCGACCCCAACTGCAGTCGGCTCCGAGACGGAGCCGAGTTGGCGCGTCTGCGGTTTCAGGTTTCGAACCGCCGGAGTCTTGAATGTACAAAGACGCCGTTGGAATTTCTCTGGCTCGGTTGCAGCGACAATTCAGCCGTGGTGCAGTTCGACGGATCCGATTCTGTACTGGTCGGATCGCGCGCGCTGAGACCCGAATGGGACGGTTCGTTTCCGCTCGATTCTTTCTTGATCACGTCCGCGGACTGCGACTCGTTAACTCTGGCTTCGCTCGCCGGCTATTGCGGAGAATCCTGGACAGCATGCGCCTCACTACGGCCGGTGGATTCGCTAATACTCTGGAACGGTGAAGTCAAGATCGTCTGCCCCGATTCGATCGACTCGCGACCGTAGCAGTGATTCGGGTTGAACTTGCCGCACATCAGGCAGGTCAGACTTTCCTGGTTGACCGTGCCCTTTGCGATTTCATCTGAACTTCAATTCCGCCGAGCCCATTCCCACGTTCAGGATCAATGTCAATCGCGCTTTGGCGTCGCTCCAGTTCTCGCTTTCCCAAACGTCGTCGCGTCCGCGAACCCGGTCGAAGCGCCGTTTGGGGAATTCAATCGAATTGAACCAGTGCTCGTCGGCCTCGAGCCGCACGCCGATTTCGGCCGGCAAGATGATCTCGACCGAACCCATGCCGACCTCGATTTGCGCTTCGGCATCCCCGTCGCTCAGGCCGGCGAAATCCAAAGCAAAACTGCCCATGCCACCATCGAATTTTAGCAGCTCGAAACGCGCGTTGCCCAGATGGCGCATCTTCAGACTACTGGCGCCGGCATCGACAATCAAATCGCTCATGGTTGTGCGGTTGGGCTCGGAAAAGTCGACGACCGCATCGACCAAACCCAGGTCAAGATCCATCGCCTCGACCGTCAACCCACCGAAGTCAAAGTCGGCTTCGGCGGCGCCCATTTCGATCTCGAGATTCAGCGGCTTATCCGGCGGAAAAGTCAGGTCCCAGGTGTTGTCTTCGCTGTCGATCTCAGTCTGCAGTTTTCGGCGCGCATCGGCAGTGAAACGCAGTTTGCCTCGCGACTCGGTTGGATCGAATTCCCATTCCGGCTCGATGATTCGCTCGTTATAGCGGCCGGAAACTCGTACGAGGTCCTTGTCCGCAGATGCGGCTGGTGAAATCGTACAGCGCCCCAAATCGATCTTCAGCACGACTTCGACCCGCTTCATACCGCTGAGATCCGCCGATTTCTCGAATGTCGTCTGGCGGCCGGCGGCGGCGCTTGCCGACAACGCCGCAATGCAGAACAGAACTGTCAGAAATCGTCTCATGGAAATCTTCTCCGTGTCTTTAGTCCATCTGGCTCTTTTGACGGCCAAAGGGACGGTGGAGTTTCAGTGAATTAGGAATGGAAAGTCTAAATTTCGATACGCCTGGGCGCCACTCAATCGGGCGTAACCGTCACGCTCACCCGGATGGCCTCGTTGCTGTAGTCGCGCGTGCCATAGCGGGTGAGTAGTGTTCCGCCGAAACCGAGCGTGATGATCACGAGATTGAGCAGCAGGGCAACGATGCCGGCCACGACTGCAAGCGGTTCGGAATCAATGATGAGTCCGATAAAGAACGCCACGGCCGGCACTTGCAGCGCCGCGAAACCGACCAGCAGTTTTTTGACGCGACCTTCCTGACGCAGCGGGTCTTTGGGCTGCATCAACTCGGCGACAAAGATCGAGAAGGCGCCGCCGCCGAGCAGGGCCGCGCCGATCATCGCGAACGGCACGAAGGGAACCAGCAGAATGCCGATAATCGTGATGCAGAGCAGCAGGATTACGGGCAGAATCAGGATCCAAACCAGCATGCCGATCAAGAGCGTTTTGAGAATGCTCCTTTCCATAGCGTCTTTGACACGATCGGTTGCCTTGCGGAAGATCATCGCGACGGCAAAAGTGAAGAGGAAGGTCAGGCTGAGATAGACGACGAGTCCGATGACCGGCCCTTCCGAGTCCGCCCCGCGCGAAATAAACTCACGCGGCGCGAACGGCGCCGAGAGATCGCGTTCATTGACGACGCCATAAACGCGTGAGCCTTGCTCCTCGATCACTTCTTCGGCAATGATCGTCCCCATGACGATACCGGTACGCGTCACACGCACGGTTCCGGTCGAGGTCACCGAGCCGTCGACCAGTCCTTTGATCGTGACGTTGCCGCCGATCGCCGCGACATTACCTTCGACGTGTTCGTCTTCCTCAACGGTAACCGACTGGCCGATCTTGCTGACGCTCGAGATCTTGACCGGATAATCGTCGGGGTTGAAATCGAAATCGAGACTTCGCGGCAACGAAGGCGCCGACGGCAAATCGAAGCCTTCATCGATGCCGCCGCCGGAGATCATCAGCTCGTTGCCGGTCGAATCGATCAGTATGATGCCGCGGTCGTCGATGCGGATTTCGGTGAAGACGCGCCCTTGATACTCCGCGCGGCGGCTTTGTGCTGTCAGCGTGAGCGCCAGCAGCGCCAGAAAACCGAGGATAAGTGCGATCCGCCGCATGAAAAATCGAATCCTAATACTCGGCAACGATGATGTCGCCGGAACTGGAAGTGAGTTCAATATCGATATTCCCGCCACCGCCGATTTGGCCGGTCAGGCGCCGGCGATCGAACGAACGCACCGACAGAGCCAGGTCGGTATCGATCGTCCCGGAAACCGTAGCCAAACGGAGGTTGCCTTTCACTTCGGCGGGAACCCGGACCTCGATATTGCCGGAGACGGTTTCGACGCCGAATGTGCGCCCGGAGAACGCCGACTCGACCTTGACGTCGCCGGAGGTTGTCGCCACGAAGAGGCTGCCGCTGCGCTGCCCGATCTCGATGTCGCCGGAAACACTGCGCAAATCGATATCGCCCGAGCACTCGAGCAAGCGAACGCCGCCGGACGTGTTGGCCAAGGTAAAGGCGCCGGCAATGTAGCGAGCTTCGACATCTCCGGAAGTGCTCTGCACGTTGACTTCGCCCTTGATGTTATCGAGGCGCAGCTCGGAAGAAGTCGAGGACAATTCGAGATTGCCCGTGAGATTCGTAATTTCAATGTTACCCGAGGTCGCATTCAGATCGCAGTTGCCGGTGAAATCGCGAATCAAGACATCACCGGAAGTCGTGCTCACTTCGACGAAACCTTGAATTTCCTCGACGATGACGTTCCCCGACGCCGAGCTTGCGCGCAGATCGACTGTGCCCGGCACTTCGATTACGTACGCGACCCAGCCGTTGCGATAGCCGAAAATCCAGTCCAAGAGTCCGTCGCCACCGCGATGTTTCGGGTAGCGGGTCTTGATATCGATACTGCTGCTGCCGGCGTCGATGTCAACTTCGATCAACTCGCCCCGCTCTTCCGCCTCGCGGCGCGAGTCGGCATCAATGAATCTGGTGATGCGCACGACAACCTCGGCACCAGCGCCTTTCACGACCTCGATATCGCCGGAGATGTTTTCTACCGAAAGGTTAAATCCGTCTTGGACGGAGAAGTTCTTGCTCTCTTCGAGCCGGAATTCTTTCGCAGAAACGGCGCCGGACGCCGCCAACGCGGCGATGACGGCGATGGTCAACACGCGGGCAAATTTCATCGGACCCTCCAAACTCAGCGTATCCCCTTGAGCTTCTTTTTGAGAAGCTCACGCGCCCGGAAAATGCGGGCTTTCACGGTTCCGACCGGCAGCTTGAGAATCTGCGCGATCTCCTCATAAGACTGATCGTCACGATGGCGGTAGAGAATCACTTCGCGGTACTTGTCCGGAAGCGCCTCGATCGCCTCGCTGATCGAGACCTGCCGCTGTTTTTCCAGCAGCGTTTCTTCGGGGTTGTACGAGGTGTCGGGCAGGTCGATTTCGACCGTGCCGTCGTGGGTTTCGACCGGCTTGTCCAGACTGAGCGCCTCGATCTTCTTTTTGCGGATCGAATCGATCGCGCAGTTGGCGGCGATCTTGTACAGCCAGGTCGAAAACCGGAACTCGGAGCGGTAAGTCGCCAGCGAGTGAAAAGCCCGCATGAAGGTCTCTTGCACGAGGTCTTCAGTCTCGTCGCGATTGCGGACAATTTTCAGAATGATCTGGAAAATCGCCCGCTGATGGCGGTCGAGAAGGGCTTTGTAGGCAGCTTGGTCACCGGCGAGCGCTTTGCCGATTAACAGTTCGTCCGGTTCCTGCACCTGTTCAACCTAACTCTTAGATACGCCTTGCCTAACAACGTGTTTCACGAACGGGCGTTAAGATAGGTTTTCGAGCAGCAAAGCCAAGAGTTTTTACCAAGTGGGTGGTATCGTGTCGTTTAGCACTCGCAGGTCGAAACCCCTGAGGGGAGTTCATCGGATGTTGGGATCATGATTGCGGGGTTTCGACAGAATCGCTGAATCGTAGTGTCGAAACCCCGTGGAGTATGAGCAAGAGATAGGCGGTCTGCCTTAAGGGGTTTCGACCTACTTTTTGCAAAGAAGATTCCGATCGAGGATTGTCGAAACCTCTCCAAATGAGAGCAAGTGAATGAAGTTCTGCCGTGAGGGGTTTCGGCGACTATTCGCCGAAGTCGCCGTCAACTTTCACATTGCCTTGGCATCCCCAGTCGCGCGGGTAGAGACCAGCCGCGTAGAAGGCGGCCAATGTCGAATTCTCGTAGCAGAATGGATCCCTAACAAGGCCGTGCTTAACTGGATTGATGTGTATGTAGTCGATATGTCGATTCAGATCTTCCTGATCTCGTATTATATGGTCCCAGAACCGATTTTGCCATACGCGACCATGTAATATCCCAATCCGCTCTCTATAGAGTCCTGAAAACCGGAGCTTAAATCGCTTCATCAGATCCGATAGATTCTCGCCTTTTGGATCGATGATATGATGGACATGATCAGGAAGGATGACGTAAGCGATTGTCTCACTTCCGGCAGCATCGACCGTAGAACGATATGCTAACCAAAGAAGGTCAATGTGCTCGACGAGAATTGGTTGTCGCCCGGCAGTGACGTGGGTTAAGAAATAGACTTGCCCTGTGCGGAAGTAGCGCCGAATACTGGTCATTGTCTTGAACTATCGCTTCAACAATCCTGAATTGTCAAGAGAAAGAGGCGTCAAAGCACCATTGCGGACTCCTCAAGTAGGTCGAAACCCCTGAGGGGAGCTCATTGGTTATTGGATAATGATTGCGGGGTTTCGACAGCCTCGCTGAATCGTAATGTCGAAACCCCTCGGAGTAAGAGCAAGAGATAGGCGGTCTGCCTTAAGGGGTTTCGACAGTCTCGCTGAATCGTAGTGTCGAAACCCCTCGGAGTATAAGCAAGAGATACGCGGTCTGCCATAAGGGGTTTCGACAGTCTCGCTGAATCGTAGTGTCGAAACCCCTCGGAGTATAAGCAAGAGATACGCGGTCTGCCATAAG
>CAZTYE010000002.1:140585-235971 GCA_964617645.1 uncultured Ignavibacteria bacterium | reverse complement strand
GAAACCCCTCGGAGTATAAGCAAGAGATACGCGGTCTGCCATAAGGGGTTTCGACCTACAAGCTTAGGCCGGGCGATCATCACATCCCGTCGGGGATTTCGGGTTCGACGAGATGCGCCAATTGCGCCAGCGATTCCTGCCAGCCGAGATAACAGAATTCGACCGGTATCACGGAGGGGATACCTTCCTGCACGATTGTCAATTCGGTGCCGCAAGCGACCGCGCGCAGCGTGACCGTGATTTGCATTGCTCCCGGTAAATTCGAATCGTCGAACTGGTCGGTGTAGCGGATTAATTCGTGCGGTTTGAGTTCGAGGTAGGCGCCGCGAAACGAGTGGCTCTTGCCGGTGCCGAAATTGGTAAAGGACATTCTATAACCGCCGCCGACGCGGACATCGATTTCATGCACCTTGCCGGTGAATCCGTACGGCGGCGACCACTTGGCCATGGCGTCCGGGTCGAGGAAGGCGCGATACAAACGCTCGGGCGTGCAGCGCAGCACGCGGTGAAGGCGAACGGAGTTGGGTGGAGTAGACATGATTCGGTATTCCTTTCCGTTTGGGGACGATTCGAGTCAAAGAACTTGATGAACGCTCCGCTGTCAATCATATTTCGATAAGATCGATCCATGATGCGATAACGAGTCCGGTATCTGAAGCAGCGGGCGTTGACGAGCGCCGCGCACGGTTCTTTCCCGTCGTTCCGGGGGGCACTGAGTGAGGACGGCAACGGAGTCAAATTCTCCTCGCGAATCATCGATGGCACGCTATATTCAACGCGATGAAAATCATCCACTCACCGGCCGCCATGCAGCGCGCGATGATGCAACTCAAACGCAAAGGGAAGACAATTGCCTTTGTGCCGACGATGGGGGCGCTTCATCGCGGGCACATGGAGTTGGTCAGGCGCGCCCAGAAACTCGGCAAGGTGACGGTGGTATCGATCTTCGTGAATCCGACGCAGTTCGCGCCAACCGAAGATTTCAGCAAATACCCGCGCACGCTGAAGACCGACGCTTCGCTCTGCCGCAATGCCGGAGTCGATTTCGTTTTCGCGCCGGCGGCGGCTGCAGTCTTTCCTGATGGGTTCGACACTTATGTCGTGCCGAAACGGATCGCAACGATTCTCGAGGGCGCGCACCGGCCGGGGCATTTTCGCGGCGTGGCGACGGTGGTGCTCAAGCTGTTCAACATCGTGCAGCCGGACATTTCCCTCTTCGGACGCAAGGATCTACAGCAATCGGTCGTGATTCGCCGGATGGTGCGCGATCTGAATATACCGACCAAAATCGTCATCGTTCCGACAGTGCGGGACTCAGACGGGCTTGCCTTGTCCTCCCGAAATGTCTATCTTTCTGAACTGGGCCGGCAACGGGCGCTGACGATATCGGGATCGCTCTTTGCGGCGGTCGAGATGATCAAGTCGGGTGAACGTTCCGCAGAAACGGTGCGGAACTTCGTGACCGGGCGGCTCGTTACAGAAGGGCAGGCGACGGTCGATTATGTTTCCGTCGCGAATGAAACGACGCTGGCCGAACTGGAAACGATATCCGGCCGGGTCGCGATCAGTTTGGCTTGCCGGATCGACGGTGTGCGGCTGATCGATAATGTGACGCTAAAGGTGAGATAGAATGTACGTCGAGATGTTCAAGTCGAAGATTCACCGGGCGACGGTGACCGACGCCAATCTCAAATACGAAGGCTCGCTCGAGCTCGATCCCAAATTGATGAAGGCGGCGGGAATTCTCGTAGGCGAGAAGGTGCAGGTCGTCAATGTCAACAACGGCGAACGTTTCGAAACCTACACGATTTCCGGCAAGAGCGGTTCCGGCACAGTGTGTTTGAACGGCGCCGCAGCGCGGCTCGGGGAAGTCGGCGACGAGCTTATTATCATAACGTATATTCTGCTCACCCCCGCCGAGGCCGCCAAACACCAGCCGGTGGTTGTCAAGGTTGACAAAAAGAATCGCGTGGTCAGATCGAAGTAGTGTTTTTCACGCCGTTCAATTCAGAGCAGAGCCAAAGCCGGCGCATTGCGATGTGCCCCTACGCGACGAGCGCAGATGCCGCGTTGAACGGTCGCGGTCTGCGTCATTCCGAAAAGTGTGGGCATCCAGTCGAAACGAGTCTGGATTCCGGCTTTCGCCGGAGTGACATGAACGGAGCAGGTTGAATCAGCCAGTGAATCGAATTTCCCGAGCCACTATCGCCATCGTTCTCGCTGCCGGCAAAGGCAAGCGAATGAAATCGGATCTGCCGAAAGTGCTGCATCCGATTGCCGGCAAGCCGATGGTCGTACGGATCGTCGATTTGCTCGAGTCGCTCAAAGTCGAGAAAATCGTTCTTGTGGTCGGACATGGACGAGAGCAGGTGATGGCGCTCTATCCGAATGATGGGGTCGTCAAGTTCGCCGTTCAGCACGAGCAGCGAGGAACGGCGCATGCTGTGTTGTCGGCGGAAGAACATTTCCTCAATTTCAACGGCGATGTGCTGGTGCTGGCCGGGGACGTGCCCTTGTTGACGGTGGCGAGTGTCGAGGCCTTGATCAAACAACACACGGCGAATGCCGCGGCAGCGACCGTGCTGACATCCGAACCACCGGATGCCACAGGATACGGCCGTATCGTTCGCGGCGGGGATGGATCGGTGAAGAAAATCGTCGAACATGCCGATTGTACCAATGAGGAACGCGCGATCCGCGAGATCAACACTGGAATCTTTATGTTCGATGCGGATGCCCTCCGGAAGGCGCTGCACCGTGTCGATAGCAACAATGCGCAGGGCGAGTTCTATTTGACCGACGTCATGAAGATTCTGCTCGATGACGGCCGGCCGACCGGCGCGCTGAAGCTGGGCGACTACCGCGAAGCGCTGGGCGTGAACTCAATTGAAGAGCTGCAACGACTTGAGACGATTTTTTACGAATTAAATCGTTGACAAAATTTTGGACGAAAAGTAGTATTCGCGCGTACAACTACCGGATGTAGTTTGGAGATCATGTAATCATGACATGGCGTAAGCTCAGTGTGCTGGCGGCAATCGCGGTTATCAGTTGCTCGGCGATTGCGTTCACCCAGCCGCTAAACGAAATCGGCAAGTCGACCAAGAGCGAATCCTCGGTGATGGCCAACAGCGGCCTGTCGAAGTTTTCGCTTTTTGATCCGTCGCGGCTGCGCATACGCCACTCATACTCGGTTAGCGTGTTCTCCGGCGGTGGGCAGTCGCAGACGATCGCGGCGTACTTGAATCAGATCGATTACCAGTTCGCCAAACCGCTGCGCTTGTCGATCGGACTCGCCTATCTGCATCAGCCGCAGGGCCTGATCGGCGCTTCGACAAACCGGGCGCTGAACAACCGCATCCTGCCCAGTTTCCAGTTGATCTGGGAGCCGTCGAAGAATTTTAATGTCGGCATCAGCTACGAGACCTACGCCCCGGGGTTGTACTATCCGCGGTCGTCGTTCGGGAGGTACCAGTCGCTGTTTGATTAACGACTCATGTTTCATGGCGCCCCCCGATTGTTTTAGTCCCGAAACTTTAATCCAGTATCGAATTTACGTCTGAGCAAGGATCGCAAGCATACTAAGCCGGCTCGCCCTTCACGCGGCGGTCGCATCGTCGATTTTCTCCTGATCATCGTCGCCGTGGCGGTCTTGGCCTTTGTCGGTTCGTTCGTCGTGCGCATCACGCAGGGCGAAACCGCGCCGGCCGAAAACACCCCGGCGGCGATCGTACCGGTGAACATTCGCGTCCAGGTGCTCAACGGTTGCGGTGTCAACGGCGCGGCATCGAGCTTCGCCGCCTTCGTCAAAAAGTCCGCCGCTCCGGAGTTTGTCGTCGACGTGATCGACCAGAAGAACTTCAACTCGACCACCCAGGAGCGGACGCTTCTGATTGGCCGCAAGAACGATTCGATGGAGGCGCGCAAGCTGGCGGCCAAGCTTGGGCTGGCAAGCGAGCGCATCAGCTATCAGGCTCTGGCGGATGATTTCTACGATCTCGATTATTCCGTTGTAGTGGGGCTCGATTATGAAACGATTATGGCGGGCGGAAAGGCGCACTAAACCGGCAGCCCGAATGGAGGTTGTCCAAAACTCTCGTTAATGACCCCGAACGAACTGGCTCACAAAATCGCGGATCTGGCGCTCGACAAGAAAGCCTACGATGTCAAAATTCTCGATCTGCGCGAACTCTCGACGGTCTGTGATTACTTCGTGATCTGCACGGCGGATGCCGACGTTCAGGCGCGGGCGATTGCCGATCACATTATCGACGAGTTAAAAGAAGACGGACTGCGCGTCTGGCACAAAGAAGGCTACAACAGCCTGCGCTGGGTGCTGCTCGACTACGTTGACGTCGTCGTGCACGTCTTTCTGCGCGACATTCGCGAATTCTACGGTCTCGAAGAATTGTGGGGCGATGCCCCGAGCGAAGAGATCGCGGCGTAGTCTCTCGATTCAGGCGAACCGGAAAGCGCACAGTTTCCAACTACCGCAACTCTCTTTCCCGCACCGGCGGGGAGTTGCAACCATCGTGGGCTCGACTTCTGGTTGAGCAGCTTCGGAAGTCAGGAGACATGCGCTCCTGACCGACGCAGGGCTAACCGCCCTTTCTCAGAAGGGGCGCCGCCGGCCAGAGCCAGTGACGGGGTTGAACTTGGTGAATGAAGCGCCCTAATCTCGATATGAAATTCCAATTAATATACCGGAAGGAACCACGAAATGGACATCGTTGAACTAAAAAGCAAGAGCATCGCGGAGTTGCTCAAAACCGCCGAGGATCTGGAGATTCCCGGCGTCTCCGGACTGCGAAAGTCGGAGTTAATTTTCAAGATTCTTGAAGCCAAGACCGAGAAGGACGGGTTGATTTTCGCGGAAGGCGTTCTTGAAATCCTCGAAGAAGGATACGGCTTCCTGCGCTCGGCTGATTACAACTATTTGCCCGGCCCTGATGACATCTACGTCTCGCCGTCGCAGATCAAGCGCTTTGACTTGCGCACCGGCGATATCATTTCCGGCCAGGTGCGGCCGCCAAAGGAATCGGAGCGTTACTTTGCTCTGCTGAAAATCGAGGCAGTGAACTTCGAGAATCCGGATGTCGCCAAGCACAAGATTCTCTTCGACAACCTCACGCCGCTGTATCCGAACAAGAAATTCAATCTGGAGACGACCTCCGAGGAAGTCACTACGCGCGTGATGGATTTGATGTGTCCGCTCGGCAAAGGCCAGCGCGCGCTGATCGTGTCGCCGCCCAAGGCGGGCAAGACGATCATTCTGCAGAAGATCGCCAATTCGATCACGGCGAATCATCCTGAATGCAAGCTGATCGTGCTCCTTATCGATGAGCGCCCGGAAGAAGTCACCGACATGAAGCGCTCGGTCAAGGGCGAAGTGATTTCTTCGACCTTTGATGAACCGGCGGAACGGCACGTGCAGGTCGCCGAGATGGTGCTGCAGAAAGCCAAGCGCCTGACCGAGCACCAGCACGATGTCGTGATTCTGCTCGACTCGATTACTCGTTTGGCGCGCGCGCACAACGCGGTGGTGCCGCACTCCGGCAAGATTCTCTCCGGCGGCGTCGACTCCAACGCGCTTCAGAAACCGAAACGCTTTTTTGGCGCGGCGCGCAATATCGAGGAAGGCGGCTCGCTGACGATTATCGGCACGGCGCTGATCGAAACCGGTTCGCGCATGGACGAAGTGATTTTCGAAGAATTCAAAGGCACCGGTAACTCGGAAATCGTGCTCGACCGGCGGCTCGCCGACCGGCGCATATTCCCAGCGATGGATATCAATCGCTCTTCGACGCGTAAGGAAGAGCTTCTGCTCGACGAGGCGACGCTGGCGCGGATGTGGATTTTGCGCAAATTCCTCGCCGACATGAACGCGATCGAGGCGATGGAATTCTTGCTCGACCGCCTGCGCAAGGCGAAGTCGAACAAGAAATTCTTGGATTCGATGAAGGACTAACTAACGTAACTCGGAGCCCTTGAGGTTCGGACGCATCTCCTGTAGGAGCGACTTCAGTCGCGATGTCTGGTTTTGCTGGTTAAGGTCGCAGCTGAAGCCGCTCCCACAGCGATGAAGTCGGAATTACGGGACTATCGACATACAGGCCCACAACCAAGAGTGCAAAAACAATCCTCTGCCCCGCTGCGCGGGACTTTCCCCCTCTGCTATGGGGGAGTTTTGCGGCTAAAGCCGCTCCTACCACTCCGACACAGTTCCTTCTGATTTCCTCGCCTCCGCCCTCTAATTCGCTTTGTGATTCTTAGTGAATGGCTGATATTCCAAGCATGAGTTCAATTGTAGAGCTGCTTCAGGTACGGCGACAGGCAGTGTTGGCTCTGGCAGCGCGGTATGGCGTAACGGATGTTCGTGTCTTCGGATCCGTGAGTCGAAGGGAAGAGCGTTCCGGGAGCGATCTTGACTTGCTCATCAGGCTCGAAAAACGGCGCTCGCTGTTTGACCTGGTGGGGTTCAAACAGGATGTCGAAGAATTGTTAGGAGTGAAGGTCGACGTCGTCGAAGAGCACGCTCTTCACCCGCTCTTGCGTATCCGAATCCAAAGCGAGGCTCGGCCGCTGTGAAAGAAGATGCCATCTACTTGACGCACATTCTTGAGGCTATTCAGAAGATCGAGGACTACACTCAGGCCGGGCATGCCGCGTTCGCATCGGATGTAAAGACCCAGGACGCTGTTATGCGCAACTTGGAGATCATCGGCGAGGCGGCGAAGAACTTGTCGGTCGAGACCAAGTCGAAATCTAATCACATTCCGTGGAAACAGGTTGCCGGCATGAGGGACGTCCTGATTCATGCTTACTTCGGAGTGAACATTGACACTGTCTGGGAGACGGTGGATATGCAGTTGCCAATCCTCAAATCGGAAATCATGAAATTAATGCGGTCATAGATCGAGATCGCCAAGAGCGACCTGACAACCGCTCTCGTACGGCACCATCTAAATCAAGTGACTTTTCTCTCCAGAATCCTATATTGTTTGACAATGAGCGACGCTGACGGATCTGTGCCGCCAGCAAGACAACGAGCCGAGCACCGGAGTGGAGCATGGATCATTTTGCCGAGCCGTATCGCATCAAGGTTGTAGAGCCGATCAATCTCATCTCTCGCGAGGAGCGCGAACAGCGCATTCGCGAGGCGCATTTCAACATCTTCAATCTGAAGTCCCGCGATGTGTTCGTCGATCTTTTGACCGATTCCGGCACCAGCGCCATGAGCGACAATCAATGGGCCGGGATGATGCTCGGCGACGAGGCCTACGCTCAGTGCCGCAACTATGAGAACTTCGTCGAGACATTGCGCGATGTCTTCGGCTTCAAGCACTTCATACCGGTTCATCAGGGTCGTGTCGCCGAGAACTTGTTGTTCTCGACCATTGTCAAGCCGGGCGATTTTGTCGTCAACAACACGCATTTCGATACCACTCGCGCCAACACGCTGCACAAGGGCGGCGTGCCTGTTGACTTGGTTTGCCCGGAAGCCCGCGATCCGCATTCGCAGTATCCATTCAAGGGCAACATGGATGTCGCCAAGCTCGAGGACTTTGTTCGTCAGCATGGCGCTAAGAAGATCGCGGCGGTGTTCGTGACGCTGACGAACAATTCTGCCGGCGGCCAACCGGTGTCGATGGCCAATATCAAAGCCGTTGCCGCTATCACGCAGAAGTTCGGCATAGCGCTATACTTCGATTGTGCGCGCTTCGCCGAAAACGCTTACTTCATCAAGACCCGCGAAGCCGGTTTCGAGCACCGCACGATCAAAGAAATCACGCGCGAGATGTTCTCGTATGCCGACGGCGCGCTGATGTCGGCCAAGAAAGACGGACTCGTTAACATGGGTGGGTTTCTCGGCCTCAATGATGACGAGCTTGAGCAGAAGCTGACTAACCTGATGATCCTGATCGAGGGATTTCGCACTTACGGCGGTCTGGCCGGCCGTGATTTAGAAGCGATCGCGCGCGGTATCTACGAAGCTCTCGATGAGCGTTACCTTGAGTTTCGTACTAAGCAGGTGAAATATCTTGGCGAAGAGCTTATCAAGCGCGGTGTGCCGATCATCGAACCGGCGGGCGGGCATGCGATTTTTATCAACGCCGGCGAGTATCTTCCGCAGATCGAGAAGTGCGATTTTCCCGGACAATCGCTGGTGGTCGCGCTCTATCGCGAAGGCGGCATCCGCGCCTGCGAGATTGGCTCGATCATGTTCGAGACGAAAGATGCGGAATCCGGCAAGTCGGAGTTTGCCCCCTACGAGCTCGTCCGTCTGGCGGTGCCGCGACGCGTCTACACCAACGCTCATCTCATGCACGTCGCTGAAACCTTGGCTGCGATTAACGGCTACAAAGCGAAACTGGTTGGATTTGAGTTTACTTACGAGACCAAGTATCTTCGCCACTTCACGATGAAGCTGCGCGAAAAACTACCGGTGAAAGCCAAAGTTTAGCGCGGCGCCTGCGAGCGTCGATTACGAAATTTCCGGCCAGAACCCCAAAGCTCTCTTCAGTTCAAGCTGCGCTACGATCAGCGCAAACTGATCGTTGAGCAATTCGATTTCGGTTTTCTGCAGATCAAGCTCGGTTTGCAGGTACTCGGTATTCGTGATTGTTCCCGTAGCGTAAGCGACTCCGGCAATATCCAGAGCCTTACGCGCCAGCACGAGTCGTTCCTCCGTCATCCGGCGTCGGGCGTCGATCTTCAAAAGTTCGCCGCGCAGCACCCGGGTGGCCGTGAATACTTGCGCTCGGAGCCGCTCGATCTCAAGATCAATCGTCCTCCGCCGTTCGCGCTCTTCGGCACGGCGCGCGCGGCTGCCGCCGCCGTCGAACAAAGGGTAACTAATCGCAACGCCCGCGCTGTAGTTGAACAGCGGTCGGTCGGGATCGGGCATGTAGGCGTTCCGCCAGCCGGCCGCAGAATTGAGCGAAAGCGTCGGGCGCAGCCGGTCAATCGATTCGGTCAGGCGCGAAACTTCCTGTTGTCGGCGCAAGCCGACAATTTCGGGTTTGGCTTCAAACTGCTCCAAAACGGCCGCCGAGTCATCAGTCGCCACTTGGGGCCGGATGTTGTTCAACGGCTGCTCGATAGACAAAACATTTTCAGGGGAAGCGCCGATGACTTCGTCAAGACGGGAAATGGCGATCTGAAATTCTGCATCCGCAACCGCCTTCTGCTGCTCGTAGATTTTTAGTTGGACTTCACTCTTGAGCAGGTCGAATTGCGATACGAGGCCGTTTTCATAATTGACGCGCGCATCGGCGACATGGCGCAGAGCAACGTCGATGAACTCCTGGGCGAGGCGGGATTGCGCCAAAGCTAACGCGGAGGCGGCGTACGCTTTGACAACGGCGTAGGCCACATCTTGGCGAGCTGACTGGAGCGAATTCGCGGCGATTGCCTTACCCAAACCGGCTTGCTCGACCAATTTGGCTCGCCGCCCGAAGTCGAGTAGCGTGTAGTTTGCGGCCAAGCGACTGTCAAGAGCATGGTGGGTGCCGGTTGAGATCTTTGGCGATTCGACCGGCAGCGGCAGGTGAATCTGGATTTCAGATACTCGGGGTTGGTATGTATAGGCGCCACTGAGGCCCAATTGCGGTCGATAACTCGTCCGTGCGGTGGCAATTCGTAACTCGGCTTCAGTAAGGCGACTGCGGTGAACGGCAAGCGCCGGGTTGTCGCGTAGCGCCTTTTGCAGCGCCTGATCGAGAGTCAATCCGCTCGCTGCCGGTGGCAGCGTGAGAACCAGAAGTGAAACAAGACACCACTTTCGCGGCATGCCCTACTAATAACAGAACTCTGCTTATTCGAGCAAGGAATTTCGCGAAATACGGTGAACAACAACCATTAAAGGTCGTATACTAATGTAGTTATGGCGGGGACGCCTGCGGGCGTGCGCCGTCACGCGGGGAAAGGAAGTTATGGCTCGTCGACTTGCTCTTGTTGTCTTTATTGGCCTGCTGACTATGGCAATAGTTGTTGCATTGAAGCCGGATCGCACGGTCACGACGTCATCGGCTGAAGCCTACAATATCTACAAAGAAGCGGTAGATTTCCACGATCAGTTCTATATCCGGAAGGCGATGGAAGGCTATGAAAAGGCGGTAGCGATCGACAGCCAGTTTGCCATTGCGCAGGCGCGCTTGGCCAACGCCTACACGGCGATGGGGTATGCCAAAAAAGCCGATGAGATGCGCAAGCGCGCCTATGAAAATCGCGTCCACGTCTCGGAGCGAGAGCAGCTCTGGCTCGACTTGTTCAAAGCCCAATGGGATGGCGACGCCGAAAAGGCCAATGCTCTCGCCGAAGAGTTCTACAAGCGTTACCCGGATGATCTGGAAGCCATCAGCGCTTCGGCCTACCGCTGCTTTGCGCTGGCCGATTTTGAGCGCTCGGTCGAGCAGTTTCAGGAGTTGATTCGCAAGTTTCCCAATCACGCCCCGGCGTACAATATGCTGGGTTATTTGAACTACTACCTCGGCCGCTATGACGACGCGCTGGCCATGCTCGATAAGTACATCGAACTCAGCCCGGATCAGGCGAATCCGCACGACTCCCGCGGCGAAATCCTCCACGCACTCGGCCGTTACGAGGAAGCCATCAGCGAATTCCGGCAAGCTTTCAATATAAATCCGGATTTTGATTACCCGGTGCTGCACATGGCGCAAAGCTATCAAGTACTCGGTCAAAATCGCCAAGCCGACTATTGTTTTGAGATTCTTGCGGCACAGCAGCCGAATGAAGTCAAACAATTTCAGTATGCCAACGCGCGCGCCAGTTTGTTGGCCTCGCGCGAAGATTTTGTGGGAGCAAAGGAACTGCTCAAGGAAGTCTGGGCGATTGCGCCGGCAGACTATAAGCAGAAGGATCTGAGCATCGACGGCGTGGTCAACCTCGCCTGGGTGCTCTACCGCGAACGCAACAAAGATTCACTGCTGATGCTCTGGGACCTGGCAAGGCTGGTCGCCGCTGAGCTCGGCAAAGACAACGCGAAGTTTTTCGAGAGCGACGGTTACAAGAATGTGAAGCTGGTTGTTGACGCTACATCCGCTGATGTGACCGGAAATCTGAACGAAGCGGAGCAGAGATTTTCGGAACTGATTGCGGCCGCCGATTTTCCTGACGCCCGCACGGCGTACCGGATTTACTACGCCGATCTCCTGGCCCGACAGGGCAAATACGATCAGGCAATTTCCGAATTGCAGAAGAACATTTCGATCAATCCCAACGGCCCCAAGACCCTGGCGAAACTGGGGGACATCTACGAAGCGTCCGGCAATGTGGCATCGGCGCAATCGTACCGCCAACGCGCACAGGATGTTTGGAAGAACGCCGATCCCGAATTCCGCCCGTTGCTGAACCTGCGCAAGAAGATGCAAGCGCCCTTGGCTGCGACGGCACGGCTCGCTCCCGCAAACGCCAACTGATACGTCAGTACATCGAGAATTCTGATTTGGGCGAGTAGTCGGGGAATAGGCTACTCGCCGATTATTTTTACCAGCACACGTTTGCGTCGTTGGCCGTCGAATTCGCCGTAGAAGATTTGCTCCCATGGTCCAAAATCCAGCGCACCGTTGGTAATGGCGACGACAACTTCACGTCCCATGATCGTGCGTTTGAGATGCGCGTCGGCGTTGTCTTCATAGCCATTGTGATGGTACTGCGAGTGGGGCTTTTCCGGCGCAAGCTTTTCGAGCCAAGCCTCGAAATCCTGATGCAAACCCGATTCGTCGTCATTGATGAAAACGCTGGCAGTGATGTGCATGGCGTTTACCAAGCACAATCCTTCTCTGATGCCGCTGTCGGCGAGGCAATCACGGATTTGCGGCGTGATGTTGAGCAATTGACGGCGCGTCGGTGTCTCGAACCATAGTTCTTTACGGTAGGATTTCATTGTTTCATGCTCCGAAAAGATTGAGAGATTTGCCCTGGGCGGCTCCACGGCGAGCGGACTGCGGCGATCAGAAACGACGGTAGTGAAACGCTCCGAAACGGAATGACGCCAAGTGGTGTTCGTATCCTTCAAGGCTAAACCACCATCCGCTCCCTTCGTCTTCGCCCGGTTTGCGGATGAAGAAGTTCTGCGCCGGCGTCCAGCCATTGCCGATGAGAAACAATCGATTCCCGATTGAATCGTAAGCGACGTCGAGAATAACCGATACATGCCCCATTGCGCCAGTAGTATTCTGAACGATCAGATCGCCGGCATTGAGATCGGCTTCAATAACCGTCGCCAAGTCGCGTTTCATGGCGACGCTGCCCGACCAAGCAAATAAGTAAGCGAGGAATTGCTCAAAGCTCCCGCGCGAAGAGTCGGCCGATGTTTTGCTGACGACATGACGATCAAGTGCCGACTCGTAGCGCCACCTCTTGCCCGCGCACCAATCGGCCCAATTCATCGGCTGGCCATTCTGCAGTGTGAATCGCAGCGCCCGAGCGTTTCCATTTCGCCACTGGTATTCGGAGTACAAGCGTAGGGCCATGTCGGCGCACTGTTCGAGATCGGCGCAGAAGAGAAAGGGCAGGTCAACGACACGGCATCCCGGCCAGTTCGCCGCTTGACCGTCGAATCGACGAACCGGCGTTGTGTCCGCAGCGATCGGGAGTTGCCTTAGATATGCGGCAAAACTCCCCGCGGCGACGGGACGACGTTGGTACCCGGCCGGAGGGACGAACACCGCGTCGAGCGACTGGGCGGCCACCGGCGCGACGAGCCCTAACAGTGCAATCGCGAGCCACATTCGCCGTCTTATACACTTGACAATGGTCACCGATTTATCGAATTTGTCCGCGCCGTCAAATTTGGGCGTCACGATGAAATTTTTGTTAATAAGCGATAAATACACCAAGAATTCCATTTACAACCGACGCACTTTTCCGTACTCTTGCGTATGTATGAGTAAACATAGACCGCTGTAGGACGAATTGCGTCGGCGGTGGGAACGACAAACGTGAGCAACAACGTCAGAAACTAACCGATACGCGCCCCGCCGGGACGGTCGGGCGCAATGAGGAGTAAGAAGCAAGATGAAAATCTCACGCAAAGCCGACTATGCTCTGCGGGCCGTGCTGCACATCGCGAAGCAGCCGACGGAAAAACGTAATTCGATCAATGTAATTGCCGAGACCGAGCGAATTCCGCGCGACTTTCTGGCCAAGATTCTCAAGGAACTCACGCGCGCCCAGATTCTCAAATCGTATCAGGGCGTGCATGGCGGCTACCAGTTGGCCAAGACGCCGGCGCAGGTGTCGGTGCTCGACGTAATCGAAGCGATGGATGGTCCGCTGGGCTTGAATCTCTGTGTTCGCGGCGACCGCGGCTGCGATTGTGACAAGTCCGACCACTGCAGCATGTACCCGTTCTGGAACAAGCTGCAGGGCGAAATGCGCGTCAAGCTGAAAAACGAAACATTGGCCAAGCTGCGCAGCGTCGGCAAGAAGAAATAATCACGGCAAGACCGAATCGACGGACGCTCGGAATCACCGGGCGTCCGTTTTTTGTTTGGGGAATTACTCTAACTGATTCGCCGCGCCGTCGACTGGATCAGATTCCACGCGTCCCTCACGTCCGCCAAGGTCACGTTGGTCTGCGCCGTGACGAGCCGCAGTGCAAAGCGGCCGTTGAGTTTGGTATGCGTGATGTACAGTTTGCCGGTGGCGTTGAGCGTTTCCAGCAGCCGGGCGTTGAGTTGGTCAAGTCGCCCGGGGTCGGTGTCGGTCGGACGATAGCGGAAGCACACTAATGCCAGCGGTGTCGGCGCGAGCAACTCGAAATCGGGACAGGCTTCAATCCAGCCACGCAATTCGTGCGCAATCGCGATGTGTCGCTGGATGATTTCCTGAAGTCCGGATACCCCGAGCGAGCGAATCACGAACCAGAGCTTAAGCGCACGGAACCGCCGACCCAAAGGTAGTCCCCAGTCCCGATAGTTGTGGACGCGGTCGCCTTCGGCGGTCTTGAGATACTCGGGTAGAATCTCGAACGTCTGAACGAGCGCCGCCGGATCGCGCACGAAATAGGCGGTGCAATCGAAATTGGTCAGCATCCATTTGTGAGGGTTAAACACGAAGGTATCGGCGTACTCGATTCCGTCGATCATCCACCGCATTTCCGGCAGGATCAGCGCGGTCCCGGCAAATGCGGCATCGACATGAAGCCAAATCCCGTACTGCCGGCAAATCTCGCCGATAGCGCGTAGCGGATCAATGGCCGTGGAACCGGTCGTGCCGATCGTCGCTACGCAGACCAGCGGCGTCCGACCGGCAGCGATGTCCCGCTCGATCGCCTGAGCGAGGCGATTCGGCGCCATCGCATAATTGTCATCGACATCGATCTTGCGGTAGTTTGCCCGCCCGAGGCCGGCGATTTTGACGGCCTTTTCCACGGAAGAATGCGTTTCCGCGGACGCATAGACGATGAACTGCGGTTGAGCGCGCAGCCCGCTTTCATTGATGCCGAAGTTCGACCATCTCTCCCGCGCGGTGAGAATCGAGCAAAGGGTAGCCGTCGATGCGGTATCCTGAATCACGCCGACGAATTCCGGCGGCAAAGCGAGCATCTGCCCCAGCCATTGCATGACGCGCTCTTCCAGTTCGGTGGCTGCCGGCGAAGTCTGCCAGCTCATACATTGTGCCCCGATCGTCGACATCAACATTTCTGCCAGCAGTGACGGCGGGCTGGAATTGGCCGGGAAGTAGGCAAAGAACGACGGGTGCTGCCAGTGGGTCATGCCGGGCAGAATGATCTTTTCGAAGTCGCGAAAGATCTGCTCAAACGACTCACCGTTGGCCGGCGGTGACGGCGGGATCTGTATGAAGATCTCCTTCGGCGCGGCTGCCGACTTCACCGGATACTCGCGCACCGACTCCAGATAGTCAGCCATCCAATCGACCAGTTCATGAGCATGGCGGCGAAATTCATTGGTGTCCATAGTAGCATTAATGTAATCATCACCGCCGCGATTGTCTGCAATTCTATTCTGCAAAGGCCGATAAAATGCTTATTATCTTTAGTTTGAATGGCCACCGACGGTTACGAACGATCCGGGGGGCCGACCGAGAGGATCATGACGCGCATCGATTTCGAACAGCATTTACGCGACTTCTTTCCGTTCGGGCTGCCGATATCGCGTGCGTGCGGCGACCGGTTGAATTTGCGCGAGCTTGTCGCTTCCGCGTCCGGGCCGGCGAATTTCTCCGGTTCTTACCTCGTTCGCAGGCTCGCTGCCCGCTATAATCAGCATTGCGACGAA
The DNA here is from genome assembly GCA_964617645.1 of uncultured Ignavibacteria bacterium. Classification (GTDB taxonomy): domain Bacteria; phylum Zixibacteria; class MSB-5A5; order CAIYYT01; family CAIYYT01; genus JADJGC01. The sequence continues at coordinate 220,705 of CAZTYE010000002.1, read as the reverse complement.
GTCAGTACAACTCTCAAACCGCTGTCTTCCGGTGAGCTGATTACCGTCGCGACGATCGTCGAGTTGATGCGTTACGTGGCATATGCGTATTGCCACGACCAGAACCCCGGCGCGACGACTCGCGGCCTGCAGTGGATCGCGACCAGCAAGTCCTTGCTTGATGTTGATCGCGGCTTGCCGATCTTTGTCGAATTCTTCCCGGCGCGCGCAGTCGTTGTCGACGAAATCGGCGCCAAGGAATTCATCAGAGGGACTTCGGCCTATGCCCCTCATTCCGAGCTTGTCGCCGAGGAAGAAATTCTCCTTCTGCTCGCCAACATCAACCCGGCGTTTCGACCGTTTCGCGAGTTCTTTGCCGACGATGAGTTGTCGCGAGCAACTACTTATCGGCAGTTGGTGGCCGCGCTGGGCGAATTCTTCGACGGCCAGCCGCCAGTGCGCGAACTCGACTTGCCGCTGCTCAAAGTGTTGATGGCGCCAATCGAAAATTCTCCTGATTCGCTGGAAGGTCAACTGGAGTTCATTCGCCGATACTGGTCGCGAATTCTGCCGGCTTCGCTGATCGAGCGCATCATCACGGCCCGCGACATTTTGCGGGAAGAGCATTTCGGGCGCGGGTTTTCGCAAGGGTCGCTGGAGGTTCTCCGCTTCGGGCACGGACTCGATTCCGACTACGGCTACCCCGAACCGGAGGACTTTAGTCAAGACGCCGACTGGATGTCAAACGTCGTTTTGATCGCCAAGAGCACCTACGTCTGGCTCGATCAACTTTCGAAAAAATACCGGCGCCATGTCCGCTACTTGTCCGACATTCCCGATGAAGAGCTCGACCAGCTCGCGCGCTGGGGTTTCAATGGCTTGTGGCTGATCGGATTGTGGGAGAGATCAACTGCTTCTCAGAAGATCAAGCAGATGATGGGAAATCCGGAAGCGTTGTCATCAGCGTACTCGCTCTTCGACTACACGGTAGCAAGCGATCTGGGCGGCGAGTCGGCATACGAGAACCTGCGCCAGCGCGCCGCGCGGCGGGGAATCCGGCTCGCTTCCGACATGGTGCCCAATCATACCGGCATCTATTCGCGCTGGGTCATTGAGCATCCCGACTGGTTCGTCCACAGCCCGTATCCTCCATTTCCGGTTTACCGGTATAGCGGTCACGATCTCTCCGACGATGGTCGCGTCGTCATCCAGATTGAGGACGGCTACTGGGAGCATCGCGACGCGGCGGTCGTGTTCAAGCGCTACGACCGCGACAGCGGTGATACCCGCTACATTTATCACGGCAACGACGGCACGAACATGCCGTGGAACGACACCGCGCAGCTCAATTTTCTTCTGACGGAAGTACGCGAGGCGGTTATCCAAACGATTCTGCACGTCGCGCGCATGTTCCCGATCATCCGTTTCGACGCGGCCATGACGCTGGCCAAGAAGCACTACCAGCGTCTGTGGTTTCCGAAGCCGGGCGAGGGCGGAGCGATTCCGTCGCGCGCCGAATGCGGGATGACACGAGAGGATTTCGATCGCGCCATGCCGAAGGAATTTTGGCGCGAAGTCGTCGATCGCATTCGCGCGGAAGCGCCGGAGACATTGTTGCTTGCCGAGGCATTCTGGCTCATGGAGGGTTACTTCGTGCGCACGCTGGGCATGCACCGCGTCTACAACAGCGCGTTCATGAATATGCTCAAGATGGAGGAAAACTCCAAGTATCGTCAGACGATCAAGAACGTGCTCGAGTTCTCACCGGAAGTAGCCAAGCGGTTCGTCAATTTCATGAATAACCCGGATGAGCGTACCGCGATCGAGCAGTTTGGCAAGGGTGACAAGTATATCGGCGTCGCCCTGATGATGGTCACGATGCCGGGACTGCCGATGTTCGGCCATGGTCAGATCGAAGGGTTCTCGGAAAAATATGGCATGGAATACCGCCGCGCCTACTGGGATGAGCCGGTCGATCACGACCTCGTCCGCCGTCACGAGCATGAAGTATTTCCGCTAATGCGTCGTCGCCGCCTCTTTTCCGGCGCCTCTAACTTCGCGCTCTATGACTTTTTCACGACCCAGGGTTGGGTCGATGAGAACGTGTTTGCGTATTCGAACCGCGTTGATGACGAGCGCGCGCTGATACTCTACAACAACGCGTACAACAGCGCCGCGGGCTGGGTGAAGACGTCGACGGCGATAAATGTCGGCGCCGCCGAAACTCCGTATCTGGTGCAGCGCAATCTCACGGAGGCGCTTGGGCTGAAGTCGGGCGAGCACGATCTCTATGTCTTCCGTGACCACAGGTCGAATCAGTGGTTCATCCGGTCCGGGCGCGACCTCAGCGAGCAGGGCATGTTCGCCATGCTCGGCGGGTACCAATACCATGCGTTTCTCGACTGGCGGGAAGTGCACGATCACGACGGCTCTTGGCGCGAATTGATGCGCCGATTGCACGGTGGCGGCGTGAACGACATCGAAGTTGCGCACCGGGAACTGCGGCTTGAGCCGATCCTAACGCCGCTGCGCGAGTTGCTGTCGGTGGCGCGCTGGCGCGCCCTTCACGAAGACGAAACGCCGGAGCGACGGCACGATCTCGAATTGGCCAAAACCCGGCTCTATGCCGCCGCCTGCCGCTTCATCGGTGGCCGGATGCTCAAGCAGGTCGAAGCCTTTGAGTTTCTGAGCAAGCTGACCCCGATTGCCGGAAGTGATGACGCCCAGCGAGCTACCGCCGAGTCGTCCACCAGCGGCCGAGCCTTAGATGCCGGCCATAACGATATCGTGCTGGTGTGGTCGCTACTGCACCCGATCGGAGAGTGGCATGAATCGGATCCAGCGCCGGCCGCCGAACTTCTCTGGCAGGAGCGGCTCGACGCATGGCAGGTTCGTTCCACGCTTACCGAATTCTTCTCTAACTTAACTGACAATGAACAAGAAGGCGCCGAGTCAAGCCTGCTCTGTGCCGCCCTGTTAACGACGACAAATCCGTTTTTCGACGATGAATTCCGGCCGTCGGTGTGGTTTGCCCCCGGTTACACGGCGCAGTATCTCGGCGTGAATGTCTATGAAGGCGTGCGCTGGTTCAACAAGGAGCGCTGGGAGAGCTTCGTCGGCGCGCTGGCCAATGCCGCCCGTTACGAGTTAGCCTTGGGCAACCAGCTTGACGAACAGACTCGCAGCGCCATCGCCAAGCGTGAAAAGCTGCTGGTTCAACTCGCAGCAAGCTCTGCATACCGAGTCGACGATACGGCCGCCGCTCTGGCGCAGATTCTAATTCAAGATCGGGACAATCTTCAGACTTCACCTTAGCGCCACGGTAAGGGTCGGCCTCAGCGAGCACAAGCTCGACCTGCTAACTCACCGCCCGCAATCTGCGGGCGACCAAGAGGGAAGCCAGCGACATGGCGATCGCGAAATATCCGACCCAATCGAAACGAAGGATATGGCCGTCGGAAGACCTGGCGAGCACCGCTCCGGAAATCGCAGCGGCGATTCCGGCCATCAGCGACTGAATCGACGACGAAAAGGAGAGAAACGCCCCGCGATGCTGCGGCGCAACGGCGGCAGTCAGCAGTGTTGATGCCGGTACCCAGCGGCTATGAGAAGTGAGAAAGAACACGGTGGTGATCGCCAAAGCGAGCGGCAGCGCCGTTGCCGACAAGTGGGTAATCGTGAAGAGGGGTATCGCGGTTAGCACGGCAAATACGCCAAACACCTTCTGCTTTCCGGCACGATCCGCCCAACGTCCGACCAAAGGCGAAGAGATCATCGTAATGGCGCCGCCAAAAAGATAAATGTAACTCAGATCGGACTCCGCGAAGCCGACGTTTGCCACCATGTACGGGGCCACGAAGGGAACTACCGTAAAATGTCCGAGCGTGAGCATGCCGGCGAAAAGCAGCGCCGTGCGTTGGTTGCTGTCGCGCGCAACGCGACCAATGACCAACGCCGGCCCCGGATGGGATTCGTCGTGCCGAACATGCCCCTTAAGCGTGGGAATAAGCACGATCGTTGGCGCAAAGAGCAGCGCCGCCAGAGCGGCGACTGCATAGAATGGCGCGTGCCAACTGATGTGACTCGCAATGAAGATTCCCAAAGGAACTCCGGCCACCGAGGCCACGGAAAAGGCCGCCATAACCAAGCCCATTGCCGTTGCCCGGCGCTCGAAAGGGACGACGTCGCCGATGATTGAGTAGATGAGCACCGTCAGGATGCCGCCAAAAGCCCCGGCAACGAGACGAGCCAAGAGCAGTTGCTCGTAGCTATTGGCCAACGCGCACCAAAATGTGCTCAGCGTGATTCCCGCCAATGTTACCAGCAAACACTTTTTGCGATCGAATCGATCCAGGACGAACGCGCCGAGAAACGCCGCGATTCCGGATGCGATCATATACGCCGTCACCAGCGCGGAAAACTGCTGCGGGGAAATCGTAAACATGCGCATCAGTTGCGGCCCCAGCGGCATGATGATCATGAAATCCACGATGTGCGTGAAATTGATCGCGGACAGGTTCAGCAGTAACAGGCGCTCGCGTTGCATAATGAAGAAATCAACGTATTAGCGGGGCGAATGTTTCCGACTAAGCCGATGCAACCGGCCGAAAACGAGTCGAATTTGATCCCGGCGAGATCGCGAAGCTCAATTCTCTTTCTTTTCGATTTTCGCCCAAGTGTCCTTCAGGCCGACTGTGCGGTTGAAGACGAGCCTTCCGGCGATTGTGTCCGGGTCGGTCGAAAAGTAGCCAAGGCGCAGAAACTGATAATGGCTGGCCGGTTTTGTCTCGGTGAGCGACGGCTCGACAATGGCGTCATGGAGTACTTGCAGCGAATTCGGATTGAGTCCGGTTTTCCAGTCCTGGCCCTCGGGCACGTCGTCCGGATTTTCCGCCATAAAGAGCCGGTCGTAGAGCCGAACCTCGGCGCGAACACCGTGGCGCGCCGAAACCCAATGGAGCGTGCCCTTGACTTTCTTGGTTTCGGCGGCAGCGCCACCGGATTTAGTCTCCGGATCGTAGTGGCAGTGCACTTCGACGATATTTCCAGGAGAGTCCTTCTTGACATCAACGCACTTGATGATGAAGGCGTGCTTCAGGCGCACTTCCGCGCCGGGCGAAAGCCGGAAGTACTTCTTGGGTGGGTCTTCGCGGAAATCATCCTGCTCGATAAATAGCTCGCGGCAGAAGGGAATCTTGCGCGACCCGGCCGATTCATCTTCCGGGTTATTGACGGCGTCGAGCTGCTCAACCCGATCTTCGGGGTAGTTGGCAATAATCAACTTCAGCGGCCTGAGCACGGCCATCACGCGCGGCGCGACGCGGTTGAGGTGTTCGCGGACGCAATGTTCGAGCAGCGCGATATCGACGGTCGAATTCGCCTTGGCGACGCCGATGCGGTCGCAGAAATCGCGGATCGCTTCCGGCGTGTAACCGAGTCGCCGCATGCCTTGAATCGTCGGCAGGCGCGGATCATCCCAACCGGAGACCAAACCGTCCCTTACCAGTTGCAACAGTTTTCGTTTGCTCATGACCGTGTAAGTGAGATTTAATCGCGCGAATTCAATTTGCTGCGGATGGTAGATCTCCAGTTCGTCGAGGAACCAATTGTAAAGCGGACGATGGTCTTCAAATTCAAGCGTGCAAATCGAGTGTGTGATCCGCTCAATCGAGTCGGATTGTCCGTGCGCAAAGTCGTACATCGGATAAATACACCATTTATCGCCGGTGCGATGATGGGTGCTGCGCAGGATGCGGTACAGCACGGGATCGCGCATGTTGATGTTACCCGATGACATGTCGATTTTCGCGCGCAACGTTTTCGATCCATCCGCAAACTCGCCGGCGCGCATGCGCTCGAACAAGTCGAGGTTCTCCTCGACGCTGCGATAGCGATAGGGGCTCTCCTTGCCCGGTGAAGTCAAGGTGCCGCGATACTCGCGGATCTGGTCGGCGCTCAAGTCGCAGACGTAAGCTTTTCCCTTGCCGATCAATTTCACCGCCCAATCGAAGAGCTGATCGTAATAGTCGGATGCAAAGAAGAGGCGATCGCCCCAGTCAAAGCCCAACCAGCGCATATCCGCGATGATTGCCTTGACGTATTCGTCTTCCTCTTTTTCCGGGTTGGTGTCGTCCATCCGCAAATTCGTTAGGCCACCGTACTGCGCGGCGACGCCGAAATTCAGGCAGATGGACTTGGCGTGGCCGATATGCAGGTAGCCGTTCGGCTCCGGCGGAAAACGCGTGTGCACGCGGCCCTGATATCTGCCGGTCTTCAGGTCGTCCTCAATGATGTCTTTGATGAAATTCGATGGCCGTTCGCTTTTGACTTCTTCGCTCATAAAACTCGCATTCGTATTTGCGGCGCAATCTTGACGATTTGCGGGAGATTGTCAAGCACGAAGCCGACAACTACTGACAATCAGCGCAGGGTGGTGGTCCGTCGGCGAATATGAAGTTGATCAGAAAAACGGCGTCGGCAATCGTGACGACGGCATTGCAGTCGGAATCGGCGGCCAGATACGGAGACGGCGGCGCCCCGCCGGCAAAAATGTAGTTCACAATGACAACGGCATCGGCGACGGAAATCGACGCGTCACCGCTGGCGTCGCCGCATACATACGCGCATTCGTTCGCCGCTGCCGGTGTTGGCGACATGGAAGTGAACTCGCCGGTTCCGTTGGGGCAGCGCCCAAACGAAAGATCGGTGCTTTGACTTCCGAAAGTCACTTGGTCGACGACAACCCGATTGGAGTCGGCGAGAACGACGGCCTCGCCGGAAGCCGATAATTTGAAATTCGCGTGCAGTCCACTCTGCAACAAGTCTTCGTCGGCCCAGACGATGAGATACCCACCGGGCGCGATGACGGTGTCCGGAAACGTCCACTTGCCGATGTTGTCTGTCTTGTCTGACAGGTGGAACCCACGCAAGTTGATTGTTTCGGCGTGAGGATTGAAGACCTCGATCCAATCCTCGAACTCGCCGTCCGGGTCGGCAATGATCGATGCGTTGTCCGCCACAAACTCGTTGATACGCGGGTGCAGCGCCGGCAGGGGGCTTACCGTAAGTGAGTAGTCCACGAACTCCGCACGGGCGGGCGAGAAGCTCGCGGCAGCCGCGTTTTCCGCATAGATGTAGTAGTGAAACTCAGTTGCGCCAATGATCACATTAGTGCCATAAATCAGATCTCGCGCAGCGCCATCCCCGTGAAGTCCGTCATCATACATCGGCGCCTTGGTGAATCGGGCAATCGGCTCACTGCGGTAAGCCAGCATGACAACGTTGGCGTTGCTGACTTGCGCGGAAATCTTCACCTCACTGAACGCAGCGACGGGATCCGGCGGGACATCGACGACGCCGATCACAGGAGCCGGAGCAGAGAACTCGGCGACGGAGTTCAAGTAATTCACGCGCGCATCCATCAACTGCGTAATGCCGGGTATGGCGCCAACCGCCGAATTCAAATTATCGAGAAAACTCTGGTAAGAGTAGAACTTGTTAGGATCGCTTAGCACGTGCGTCGCGATAATTGACCGCAATTCGAGAGCACGTGATTCATACCAGCCGTTGGTGAAGTTTTCATCCGTCATCGTTTTTAAGTGCGCGACGTACATTTTGCGATAGACCGCATTGTCGAGAATGCGACTGACGATCGGAAACAACGGATTGCTCGCGTTGAAAAACGGCGTCAGATTCTTCATTTGGTTGATGGACAAACTCGAACCGCCGCGAACAAGATTGAATGCGCCGAAGCTCTGATTGAGATCCCAAATAATCGGATTGAAACGATTATCGTCGTCGCGGTAGAGATAGTAGTTGTGCGCGAAATTCAGGGGTGAATCAAGATTGACCAACAGCACGTCGAAGGCCAGCATCCAGAGGTGGCGGTCAACGTTAAGTATCTCATCCAAACCGGCATTGTGATTATTCAGTGTGTCCATCAAGTCGACCAATTCGCTCCAACCGGCGCCGGACTCCAACTCAAACAACGTCTGATATGCTGTTGAATCTTCGCCCTCGTAGCTCCACACGGCGTAGTTCGGCGCTGGGTCGAGTAACTCTCCCTTAAACCGCGCATTGCCGTCGCTGCCGAAATGCTCACGCATGAACCGCTTTCCGACATCTTCGACGTTGACATATAGCCCCAGCAGTTCGCCATTCACCGAAACATTCGCGTAATTGGCTAACGATGCTGGAATGTACTTACGCGCAATCTCGTAGCTGAGAACTTCGCGAAGAAAGCTCGGGTCGCTCCAGACATTCGCGAGCTTGAGCGTGCCGTAGCCGTCGATCTTCTGGTCGTCGTGAACGTAGTCGAGCTTGATATTGAACGGGTTCTTTCGCCGCGCCGGATGATACGAACTTGTGCCCTTGTAGCGAATTCCCACGCTATCATAGGTCACGCCGTCGATGACGACGGTGCCCAGCAGACGTTCTTCCTGACCGGCGGCATAGAAGCTGTCGAGAATCTCGTCCCAGTTGCTCTGCTCAAAGGTAATCGCGATCGTACGCACAGAATCGACGTCGTAAAATCCGGCCCCGCGAACGGGAAGCACAAGCAGGAGCGCCAGTCCGGCGATGCCCGTCACAAGCTTCAGCATATTGGAAGTCTAATCGATAACTTCGGCGGTGGCAATCAATAGTTGGTAACAGAGATTGGCATGTGCGAGACAAGGTAATCGAAGCCGTTGCCGAAATTGGCATTGCGCGAATAGGCGCAATCGCTATACTCGGAGTGAACAAGGAGAATGTCGATGCGCGTTTGCTATGTTTCGTGGCGTTTGGTCGCAATCATAATGGCTCTGGCGGTATCACTGTCCGCCCAAACCTGGAACTGGGGCGCGCAGATCGCCGGATATACAACAGGCGGCTACGGCGCTAACGAGTGCGAGGGCATCGCCGTCGACGCGAACGAGAGTATTTTCGTGCTTGGTGAATTCGGCGACTCCGCGATGATCGGCGGTACCAAGGTCAAAAGTACGGGAGCCGGCGCTGACATGTTCATCGCCAAGATGAACTCGGCGGGCGCCTTCGTCTGGGTGAAGTCCTTTGGCTCCAGTTTCTTTCTCGACCAAGCTATCGACCTGGTTACCGACGTCAACGGCAACGTCTTTGTCGTGGGAGCTATCTCCGGCACAATGGACTTCGGCGGCGTGCAAGTTGTCGGCACCGTTTCATCGACGGTCGCGCTTGCCAAATACGACGGATCCGGCAATGCCCAGTGGGCGAAACTCGTGCCCAATGCGACTTCGGGGCCGGGCGGCATCGTCTTGAGTCAGGATCACTTATACGTGGCGGTCGGGCGCACGCTCGCCAAATTCAACCTTGCCGGCGACACGGTCTGGACGCGCACGATTCCGGTGAGTGTAAATTACTCGGTGCAATACTACGACATCGCTGCCGACATTTGGGGCTGTGTCGAATTAGTCGGCAAAATGGCCGGCACCGTGACTTACGGCACGGACGTGCTGTCCAGTGTCAGCACGAATGACAATGACGTGCTGATCGTGAAGTATGACCCGGCCGGCGATGTCATGTGGGCGCGCCGCGGCGGAGCTATCTCCTCGCCGGGGCAGAACGACATCGCCCACAGTGTCGCCACGGACACGCACGGCGATGTGTATGTGACCGGTGAGTACACCGGCAACGCCGGTTTCGACACCGATTCGATTGCCGTCGGCAGCGCGATTTGGGGGATGTTCTTGGTGAAGTACTCGGCTTCCGGAAATGTAGAGTGGGCGCGCGGAACTTCCGGCGGCCTCGGCACGTTGTGTCGCGGCTTTGAAGTTCGCGCTCTGGCCAACGACGACGCGCTGGTCGCCACTCAATTCGGTCTTGCAACGACATTTGGCGGCTCGAACTTCACGACTGGCGGTGGCAGTGATGTGCTGCTCTTCCGTGTCGCCGGCGACGGCACGTTACGATGGGGGCAACGGAGTAATACCTTCGCGACCGTAGCCAGCGCAAAGGGGTTGGCGATCAGCGCGGCCGGCGACGCCGCCCTTGTCGGTGGCTATTTCAATACGCCGATTACTTTTGGGCCGAATACGCTCAACATCGCCGGCGGCTTCCAGGATGGATTCGTCGCCCGCATGACTCTCAGTCCGCTCGCGGTCGATGAGTTAGACCTGGACGCGCCACTCCCGACCGAGTATTCGCTGTCGCAGAATTATCCGAATCCCTTCAATCCTACAACGACGATTGGATTTCGCCTGCCGCGCGCAGCACGCGCGTTTCTTGCTATTTACAACACGCTTGGTCAGCGCATCCGGACGCTCGCCGATCAGGATCTGAATGCCGGCGCGTTTGCCGCAACTTGGGATGGATGCGATGAACGCGGAGAGGCGGTCGCTTCCGGTGTTTACCTCTACCAGTTGCGAATCGATGATTACGTCGAAACGCGCAAGTTGACTTTGCTGAAGTAACTGCGTCTTCTCACGCAGTAGCTGCATCTTCTCGCGTAGGTGCATGGCGCGCCATGCCCGCGTCGCTGGACTTCTGTTGGTCGGGAGTGCCGCGCTCCCGACAGCGCGGCTGGTTCCCCGCCTTTGGGACTGTTGAAAAACCGTATTCATGTCATTCTGAGCGCAGCGAAGAATCTGTTTGACCTTGTGCCACAATACTCACAGACCCTTCGCCTGCGCAGCGGCTCAGGGTGACAGCCTATAGGGCTTTTTCAACAGTCCCGGAAGCGGGAATCCAGAGTTGTAGGTCGGGTTCCCACTGAAGCGTAGCGCAACGCGGAACCCGACATCGCATGACCCTGGTGTCGGGTTCGGTGTCCTGGTGCGTCCGCCGCGGCGAACGCGCACGTCCTGCGAACCCGACCTACGGAATTTACGCCGCTTCCTCCGGCGTATTCGGCATCTCGTCGTAGGTTCTGCCCGCCAGCGTTCGCCCGCTCTTTTTCTTGTTCGTTCCGCCCCACTGCTTGAAGAAGAACGCTACGCGCGCAGCCTGGCACTGATCGCGGATTTCGAGTACCCACGCTTCCTCCATCGGCCGCGCTCCGGGGCCCGACTCGCCACCGACGATCACCCAGTCGATGCCCGCCAAATCAAGGCGTGGCAGCGGCCCCAGGAGCGGCTCCAGCGAGAGAAATTTGACCTTGGCGCTCGATTGCCGCAAATAGTCGATGCGCCATTGCACTATTTCGTTCTCGACGCTCACGCCCATCCAGACGTTGTTCGGCCATTCGATTTGCGGATCGATTTTCGGCAATCGTTTCGCGCGCTTGGTGAGAATCTGGAACGTGTGCCAGTGCGCGGCGCGCATCGTGTCGAAGACCTGCAGGATGAAGTCGCTCGGCACGTCCCAGTGGAAAAGGTCGCTCATCGAATTGACGAAAATCAGTTGCGGCGTTTTCCACTCGAGCGGCTTGCGCAGTACGTGCGGGTGCATGGTGAGCTTGAAGCCGTTCCGGTAATTTTCCACGCCCATCGCCTGCAGGCGCTTCGCCATGCGGTCGGCATAGCAATTCTTGCACCCGTCCGAGACCTTGGAACACCCGGTCAGCGGATTCCAGGTCGATTGCGTCCATTCAATGAGGGACTTGGCCATCGTTATTGTTTCTCTCTGTATTTTCTTACGAGATGATCCATGATCTTCTTTGCAGCCTCCTTATGAGAAGCGAGAATTAGGTAGTATAGTTGTGCTCCATTCCCAGAAAACAGCAGTGGCGTCGAAACATAGGTAAAGCCAGCCTGATTGTGAAGGCGGTCTGCATAGAAGAGCATGATGGAATCATTACTTAGTTTTTCATGTTCAACATGGAACATGTTCGTTTGCCGGCTTCGCGGATAGATTGCATCTTCCCACCCTTGACCCAAGAATCCCTCAGCCCGGCTACGCTGATCCTCGGTTAGCTCTGACCTTCTGGCAGGCAAGTTGTTTCGGTTCAAGTCCATGATCGAGAAATTCAATAGAAGGTCAATTGTTTGCTGATTTGCCACCTGACAAACTAGCTTCCAGGGGATGTCAAGCCCGTATGGGTCTAGAAAGAGCAGTGCTCGCTTGTATTCTGCGTAGCGCACGCTGCCGACAAGATGTTTCTCCAATATCGTAATTGCATCGCCGTTATAAAGGAATATCCGCTTCTGTGCCTCGCCAGAAGCGATGGCAGCAGAGACTTCCTCATTCAGTTTAGCCAACCTCTGTTCGTCTTCGTCAATGAAGTGATATTCCGTGAATGCTGGTTTCAGCTGCAGAACCCTGAGCGGACTGCCAATGATGATTTCGCCATCACCCCTCCGTCGACCAAGTCCACTTCCTGCGAAGGCATCAATGTATATAGTCGTGAACTGCCCCTGTCTATTGGCAGCGAAGATTGTAGCATATGCCCTTGCATACTCTTCAAGTAGATCGATTTTGACTTCCGACCATTCGCCGATGGTTGGAATTACGTCCTTCTTTCTTGCCATCATCATCTCCTTTGCCTCGTACTTTGACACCGCCCGCAAGCGATTTAGTATGACCATTGTAGATAATGAAAGCAATCACTTTCCCCCCCCAACAATCCCCTTGACATTGCCGGCCGCCGTCCTATCCTTTCGCGCGAAAGCGGCGCGCAAAATCGCGCCGCCACGAAAGGACGCACTGCCGTGAAAGGCTCGCTCGACTTCATTTTCCGCCCCAAATCGATCGCCGTCATCGGCGCCACTAACCGCCGCGGCTCGATCGGTCGCGAACTGCTGCACAACATCATCGACTACGAATTCGAGGGCAAAGTCTTTCCGGTCAATCCGACCAAATCGGTGATCCATTCGATCAAATGTTATTCGACGATCCTCGATGTCCCCGATTCCGTCGATCTCGCCGTCATCGTCGTGCCGAAAGAACTCGTGCTGGCGACGGTCGAGCAATGCGGCGAGAAAGGCGTGAAGGGGCTGGTCACGATCACTGCCGGTTTCAAAGAACAGGGCAAGGCCGGCGCCGAACTCGAGCAGCAGCTTCTGGCAGTCGTGCGCAAGTACGGCATGCGCATGATCGGCCCGAACTGTTTCGGTATCATCAACGCCGATCCAACCGTGCATCTCGATGCAACCTTCTCGAAAATTCGTCCGTCGTTCGGCAAGATCGGTCTGATCTCCCAATCGGGCGCGCTCGGCGAGGCGATTCTCGCGCAGGCGCAGGAGATCAATCTCGGCCTTTCGATGTTTGCCTCGATCGGCAACAAGGCCGATATCGACGGCAATCATATCATCGAATACTGGCGCGACGATCCGACGGTCGAAATCATCCTGCTCTATCTCGAAAACTTCGGCGATCCGCGCCGCTTTTCGCAAATCGCCCGCGAAGTCACCCGCCACAAACCGATTATCGTCGTCAAGTCGGGCAAGACCACGCAGGGTGCGGCGGCGGCATCCTCGCATACCGGCGCGCTTGCCGGGCTTGACGTTTCGGTCGACGCGCTGTTCGAGCAGACCGGCGTGATTCGCGCCAACACGATCGAAGAGATGTTCGACGTCGCCAACGCGCTCGCGAAAATGCCGGTGCCCAAAGGCAACCGCGTGGCGATTGTTACCAACGCCGGCGGTCCGGGAATTCTCGCCACTGACGCGCTGATCTCCAGCGGCCTGACGCTGCCGCAATTCAACGACAAGACCGTCAAAGCGATCCAGCCGATTCTCCCGAAAGGCACGCCGGTGCATAATCCGCTCGATCTCGTGGCCGGCGCGACCGGTGTCGAATTTCGCAAATCGCTCTCGCATGTCGTCAAGGACCCGAATATCGATTCGGTCATCGCGATCTGCGTGCCGCCGGTAACGATTGATCTCAATCTCGTGGCGGACGCCATCATCGACACGGCGCGCGAATCCAAACTACCGACCTTCGCCTGTTTCATGGGAGTGACTTACGGCTCCGAGGCGTTCGACCGGTTGCGGCATGCCGATATTCCGGCGATGATTTTCCCTGAATCGATTGCGACCACGCTGGCGCATATCGACAAGTACCGTCGCTGGCTCAGTCGTCCCGAAGGCAAGATTATGCGCGTAAAGGGCGACAAGCGCCGCGTCGAGGAGATCATCACCAAGAATCGCAAAGCCAAAGCCACTGCCGTCATCGGCGAAGACGCGCTGCAAATTCTTGATGCCTATGAGATCCCGGTGGCGGCCTACAAGTATGCGCACTCCAAAGAGGAGGCCGCCAAAGTCGCGCAGAAGCTCGGATTCCCGGTCGTCATGAAAGTCAACACGCCGTTCATCTTGCACAAGACCGAATACAAGGCCGTCGCCGTCGATCTGCGCACCTCACAAGAAGTGATGGACGAATATGCCGAGATGCAGAAGCGGATCAAGAAGGCGATGCCGAAATCGCGCGAAAAGTTCTCGGTCGTCATTCAGGAGATGATCACCGGCGGCGTCGAAACGGTCATCGGCATGACTACCGACCCGAGTTTCGGGCCGCTGCTGATGTTCGGCCTCGGCGGCATCTATGTCGAAGTAATGAAAGACGTCGAGTTCCGCATCGCGCCGCTCTCCGATCTCGACGCCAAGGAGATGATCGAGGGACTCAAAGGCTACAAGCTATTGACCGGATTTCGCGGCTCCAAGCCGGTGAGTATTCCGTCAATCGAAGACGCAATACTAAAGCTGTCACAACTGGTTCTCGATTTTCCGGAGTTCAGCGAGATCGACATCAACCCCTTCATCGTTACGCCCGACAAGACGCGCACTCGCGCCGTCGACGCGCGCTTTGTGTTGACGAAAGTATAGAGAGTCGTCTGCGCTAACGGATTTCTCACACCACCTTGTGCAACCCCAGAGAGGAATATCCGTCTTAACAGGCGGATGTTCTCGTGTCCACACCACAGCCGCAACGATCCGCCAGCGCACAAACCGTCGTTGTCAAATTCCGTAACAACTGCGAATATGGTTGCGGAAAACCCTATATGACGGAGGTTAGAGTCATGAACAAGCGCACACTCGTGCAGGCCGTCGTGATCCTCATGGCGGCATTTTTCTTGGTTGGCTGCGGTACGCAGATTGGTTCCGGCGAACGCGGCGTCAAGTTCTTCAAGTTCGGCGACGGTACTGAAATGGGCAAGATCTATCCCGAAGGCTTCGCCTGGCACATGCCGTGGAATTCGATTTATACTTATCGCATTCAGACGCAGGAGGCTAAAGAGTCGCTCAAGCTGCTCACCGCCGACGGAGCCACCGTACAGCTCGATGTTTCGCTGTGGTATCGGCCGATGATCGAACGGCTCGATAGTCTGCAAGTGACGGTCGGTCCCAACTACTACGAAGTGATTATCGCGCCGGCGCTGCGCGGTGAGTCGCGTTCGATTGCGGGCAAGTTCACGCCGGAAGAAATCTACTCAACCCGTCGCGACGAAATTTCTGCGATGATGATCGCGGCCGTGCAGGAGAAGCTAAAGGATAAATTCGTGACAGTGGAAAGCATCATCATTCGCGATGTCGTCCTGCCCCAGCGGATCTCCGAAGCGATTAACGAGAAGCTCGCTTCGCAGCAGGAAGCGCAACGCATGGAGTTCATCCTGCAGCGCGAACAGCAGGAGGCTGAGCGCAAGCGCATCGAAGCGCAAGGTATCGCCGACTTCCAGAAAATCGTTTCGCAGGGAATCAACGACAAGCTGCTCGAGTGGAAGGGAATCGAGACGACCGAGAAATTGGCGCAGTCACAAAACGCCAAGATCGTGATTATCGGCTCGTCCAAGAACGGGCTGCCGCTGATCCTCGGTCAATAGGCAGGTAATTTGTGCCGGTTTGCAAATGGCGTCCGACGACACTTCGCGAAGAGGCGCAGGGTACTGCGCCTCAATCGCTACAGCTTCTTGGACAGCGCGTGATCGAGGGAGAATCTCCCCGAACCGGCGAAAATCAAACCCACGAACATGGTCGCATACAGCAGTGGAAACTCTTGTTTATTCCACGGATCGTCGGCGTGAACTACAAGCGCAGCGACCAACATCGTGATGAGCAAGGGAACTGACGCCAACCGTGTGCCCAGCCCCAAGATCACGGCCAGAGCGCAGAAGAATTCGGCAAAAACCGCAAGCGACAGGCTCAATGTCGGCCCCAAACCGATTGGATCGGCCCAAGTTGCATGTCTCTCACCAAAACTCGCCAGCTTACCCCAACCATGCGCGAACAGCATCATCCCGCCGGCGCCGAGCCGGATCAAGAGCAGCCCCCAGTCTTTGCCAGTATCGGTGGCGCCGGGGTCCAGCGCTCGTTTCAGCAGGGATTTCATCAAGTCTCGCCTTTCGTGCTTACCGGTTCATCAAACATGGATCGACATAGTAGATACACCTGTAACGCCGTATCGGTCCAAAGGTTTAATACTGATGGCTGATGGCGAGGAACGAATCAAGTCGCGCCGGTCTACGGCAACATCTCGCCAACGACGCTTTTGAGTTTGTAGTTTTTCGGGAACTTCGTGTTTTCATCGGCGCGATTGATTAAGGCGATAGTTGCCTCCGGCGCCGGCGTCGGAAATTTCCTGACGAACTCGGAAATAGTCATCGGTTCAGACAAGGTCACAATCTTCAATCGCCACGGTTGCACGGCGAGCGCCTTGGCGTCGGTCAGCTTGCTGAAACTGCGAACCGAATTGGTGACGGCTGCTTCGTTGTTCGACCACTTCTCGCCGACGCCATAGCCGAGAATTTGGTAGACGTCGCCGCCGTACTCGTAAAAGTAAGCCATGCCGCGCAACTCGCCGTCCTGAGAGATTATCGAAAATTTGCCCCACGACGCGGGGATGCCGTTCAGGTTGCCGCTCTGCGTTTCTGAAACGCGGAGGTCCTGAATCGCGAAGAAATTTTGCGCCGCCTGCATGTGCGTTTGCGCCGCGGACATTGTCAACTGGATCAGCGCGTCCTGGCCGGGGCTCAACGCCACCACCGCCTGAACTTGATTCTGTGTTTGCCACCCGGTCGGAAAGTCGCAGCGGAATTTCAGGTCGGGATGGAAAAAGCGGCTCTCTTTGAAGTACCCGTGCCGCGGATTCTGTCCAAAGACGATACCGTCGATCTGTTTCAGGTATTCATCGCGATTCACCAAGCTCTGATTCAGGTTGGCGGAAATCGTATCAACGAAACTTTGAATCCGCGCGGCGCGATTACCCGGGTCGGGATGGGTCGAGAGCCATTCCGGCACACGGCCCACACCTGCCGCCGTAGTGACTTCGTTGAGCATGTTCATCACGCCCACCAGTTCGCGCGGGTCCTTGTTGATCGTACGCATATAGCGCAAGCCGAGATAGTCGGCCTCGTTTTCGTCGTCGCGACCGTACTTGAGAAACAACAATCCCAGCCCCTGGCTGACGGCGCCGGCGAAGCGTTCGAGTCGCGGTTCCAAGATCACACCAACGCCGAGCCCGAGGCTGGCAATTTGCGCCGAGCTCATCCGCGCCACCGAGTGCTTGCCGGTGACATGCCCGATCTCGTGCCCGACGACGCCGGCAAGTTCGGCCTCGTTATTCAGATGCGCGAGAATGCCGCGAGTGACATAGATATACCCACCGGGCAACGCGAATGCGTTGACAATCGGATCATCCATCACCTTGAACGACCACGGCAATGCCGGACGTTCGGACAGTTTCGCCATTCGTTGACCAAGATCGTTGACATACATCTGCAGTCCTGAGTCGGGATAGACACCCAGTTGCGCCGAGATTTCCTTATCCGCCTCCTGACCCATGGCGATTTCGCGGGACTCGCTGATCAATATCAACTGCCGTTTGCCGGTCGCCGCATTCGTTGCGCAGCCGTTGATTAAGAGCGGAAGCGTCGTTAGCGCGGCGAGCATGACCGCAAGCGCCGCCACTGTGATTCTGCGTGAAAAACGAATCGAATGATCCTTCATGTCACTACCTAAGTCAAGAATTGGATAGTTGCGCAGCGTTGGCGCTCTACAGGCTGCAATCTATGGGCCGCAGCAGCACACGTCAATAAGAAGCTAACTCTCACTTGCCTTGAGCTTCGCCGGTCATCGGCACGAATCGCACCGGAATGATCGACTCGGATACGGCACCGGCCGTCGTCTTTGTTATACGCCGCAAGTCTTGCGAATTACCGCCAACCGGAATAATCAAGCGTCCGCCAATCTTCAACTGATCAATCAACGGCTGCGGGACATGCTCCGGAGCTGCCGTAACGACAATCGCATCGAACGGCGCAGCTTCCGGCCAGCCGCGATAACCGTCGCCGCATCGAATGGACACATTTTCGTAGCCCAGAGTAGCCAGAGTCGAATCGGCGCGCCGACAAAGCGGTTCGACGATCTCGATCGAGTACACCTGCGCCGTCAATTCCGCCAGCACCGCGGCCTGGTAACCCGAACCGGTGCCGATCTCGAGCACACGCGAAGATGAGTCGACTTCCGCCAGTTGCGTCATGAGCGCGACGATGTATGGCTGTGAAATCGTCTGGCCAAAGCCGATCGGCAATGGGTCATCGATGTATGCCTCGGAGCGGTAGTCCGGCGTGACGAACTCGTGACGCCGCACGGCCATCATCGCGTCCAACACGCGCTGATCCGTGATATCGCGCCCGGCCAATTGGCGCTCGACCATCATGTGACGCTGGTGGTAGAACGGATCGCTTTGCGGCTCAGACATCGTTCGCTGCCCGCGACATTGGATTGTTGCGCTGAACACCGCAGCGAAGAACAGCGCGGCTTTCAGGAATATCCGCAATTGAGACATGGCTTCGATTCCGGTAATGCACGCCGGTAATTCTCGGGAAAACTGCTCGCTGGAAAGCTACGGTTCGTGAACAGCGCGGGCAACTGAATTTTCGCGGGCAAAGTTCATGAGTACGTGGCCGATAGTGATGAGAAAAAGATAGTAGAAAGATGGCCGGTCGCCAAAGGTGAGGTACTGAAGCGTCATTGCAAAAACGCCGGCGCCGATTCCGATGAGATAGGGATAGACGGCCAAGTCACGAGCCTGACGCGATACTCGGTAGGTCCGCCAGAAGAAATGCGCGACAAACGCCGACAAAGCCAGAAAACCGATGACTCCCGTCTCGACCAGCGCGTTGAGAAAGATCGAGTGCGCTGAAAGCACCACCGGCAGGCCATGCGCTGCAGCGCCGAACAGTCCGTAGTTGCCGATCCCGACACCCAACACCGGGTACTCTTTGAATGTCTGCCACAAAGTCGCCGCATAAGCTACGCGCGGATCGCTTTCCAGCGCGCCCGCATCAAGTCGGAGTTGAATCAACTCCCAAAGCCCGAGATCGAATCGAAAATAGCCGATAAAGCTCAAAATCGAGCCTACGGCCGCGACCGTGAGAATCGAAGCGCCGATCATGCGCATAAATCTGGCTTTGGGGACGAAGACGAAAAGGTAGGCCAAACCCGCCAGAGCGGCGATCCAGCCGGAACGCGACATGGTCAGGAACAGGGCGGTCACGGCGGCGATTGCCAGCGGCAGATACCAACGTCGCCGGTGCGCCGGAGACAACTGGCGGCGAAACATGACCAATGCCAGGGCCAATGGAATGATCGAGATCAGATAATGCGAAAAGTGCAGCGATTCACGGAAGGTCGCGCGCGGCGCGAAGTTCGATATGAATGCCGAATAGAATCGCGTTTCGCCGTATTTGTATCCCTGCTCGGAGGCGGCTCCGAAAGCAAATGTGAAGTCTTGGCCCGGAAGGTCAAAAGTCACGGCGAAGCTTTGCCAAATGCCTAACGACGCCAATAGCAGACCGACAAACAAGTACAGCCGAACGGAACTCAATGCTTGCTCGATGTTGGCATTCGCCTTGGCGACCAGCAGCATGAACCAAGCGCCCGCCGCGAGCAATCCGAATTGAACCAGCGGTCGCAGAGACGAAGCACGAGCCGACATCGCTGCGCTTGTATCAACGTCAGGCGCCGAAATCAAGAACGCATACGATAAAGACAAACCAACGACCGCGAGATAGATCGAGTAGAGTTTGGTCGATGTCGAGTAATCTAAGATCGCGTCGCCCCGCAGAATGTGCATCAGGCTGAGCAACGCGACGGCGAAGTACACCGGCATTACCGAGAATCCCGCCTCGACGACAAAAGTCGCCTCCAGTGGCAGTGTCAGAATGAGAAGCTGCGGCAGATATTGTTGAAAACGTATCGACAGAGCGACAAGACTCAGAATCAGAATGGCGCCAGCGGCAACGGGCAGGGGGTTGATTGCGATGCCGACTATCAGAGTCGCGGCAACGCCGATCGCACCTAACGCCACGATCCACATCCAGATCGGCGCCCGACGAAGCGATTGCGCGATTACCATCCCGCTAACTCGCACAGACGCGAGATTTCCGATTCCAGCGAAGCGCCCGCGAAGTCAGCCAGCGGCGCGATAAAGAAGGTCGTTGTGTAGGGTAGGTTGACCTCTAATGAGTGTGAAAGCCGGAGCGCCGGATGCTTAACGCCGTAGCTTGGCGATACCCAACATGAGTCCAGGATCAGCGGTTGCCCTGCGTCCAGGCTGCCGAAGGTGATTTCGCGTTCTGAGTGCTGCGGCCGGAGTCTCACGCGATTCGGCGCCAATGACTCGATTCGCATTGACTCAAGATGAAAGTTGATATCGATCTGGTGCCGGTCACCACCCGTAAGTTCATCGCGAAGCAAAAGCAGCCCCGTGCGCTTGCAGAACATTAGCGCTCTTCGGTGCGTGACCGGATCATCGAGCCGCTCATAGCAGTTGTGTTCTGCCACGACACGATCATACTCCTGATTACTCCCCCACTCGACAATGCGCGGCACGCCATCGGCGCGGAGCAAAAAGAGCAACCCGCGCACCGTGCGGTTTTGCTCCTGGTTGTCGACGGTCACCGTATTGTGTGCGGCGGTGCCGCGAAAGCGATTGCGTTCGTCTTCCGACGCTGTGTAAACGTACGAGCCGCTATCAACGAAGATCGGCATGCCGCGATAGGTATAGGTGAAGCTGAGATGGTCATTGTGTTTATGATTCCCCAATCCGGCCGTTCCGACCCGATTGGCGAAGAAGTTGATGATAACCTGCTGGGACCGCATCTGGCAGATGCCGCTGCCGGCGAGGTGAATCGAATTCCACTCCTGCTGCCTACTTGAAGCGGTCGTGGCGGACAGAAACAATCCGGCCTCCGGCTGCTGGATGTCGAGGTCACAGCGGAGCTCATTGATCGTCTGCCCGGCTACTGCAAGCAGATCGCGATAGTCGCGCGCGCCGCGGCCTGTCAGACGGAGCAACCGGCCGTCATCGTTGTCGCCGAAATTCTCGACCCGGCCGTCGGACTTCGTAAAGCGCGCAAGATTCTCGACCATCAGCCGTAGCCGCTCGCTGAAGGCCGCCGAAAATCGCCGTCCCAGCAATTCGCCCAACAACCATGAGTAGAAGAAGAACTCGGTTACCAATCCGTGATACGGCAGCGACGATTCGTAATCAAGCCCATCGTCATCGACCTGCAGCATGATCTCGCGCTCCAATTCGGATTGCGCAAAATCCAGCCAGTCGTTTGGCTTTGCTGTTTCGGAAAACACGGCGCCGAGATAGAACAATCCGACCAAGTCGGCGACGTAGTGATTGGTGTTGAATCCGGCGCCGCTACTCTCCAGATTGGCGCGTATGGCGCAGCCGCCTTTGTAAAGATCGACCACCAATTGATCGGCAAACGCCGGACTGAAATCATGCTGCTTCGCGAACAGTTGATAGGCCACCAGCCAATTGACACAGCGAATCGCGATATCCATGGCGCACGACCAATTAACGGTCTGCAGATAGGGGTTGCTCTCGCACCATGACAAGATCTGATTCTGAAACTCGGTCGCGTAGGCATCCTCGCTTTCGGCAAGGCAGACCAACGCCATCGGTATGAAGTGTTGACATCGCGACAGTTCCCACGGGAGCTTGACATCCGAACCATCCGCCAGGTCGACGAGCTTCTGCAGCCGATAGTCGCGTGTTTCCCAGCGCTTGCCGCTCTTGAAGTCAAGATTCCAGTCAATCGACGGTCCGAGGTTTGTCCAACCCGAACCCAGCAAGTTGAAACGGTGAATCAGAGCGTTGTGCGCGGTCTCGATCAATCGTTGGTAATCTTGAGGAAACGCCCGTGGCCAATCGCGCAGTACTGAGCCGTTGCCGAGGGCGGGAAAGACTTGCGGGAGGCGACGGAGGCGGCTGCCCAGTTCCGATCCAATGGCGCTCTTGAACTCGTCGTCTGAGGGCGTTGACGCGGGCAGATAGGCGCGCACCAGCCTGAGCTTGCGCTTTACTTTGACTACGGCTTTTCTTAGAACAGCGGTTTCCATCGCGTGCGATCCTCCTCTGCTTTTGCCGTCGTCAGGGTGAAGCAGTCGAAACGCGACGCCCGGTCGCGATGTTCTGTGGCGCCGGCAACAACCGCGACTGATTCTGCTCGAATACTTCCGTCGCGGCCTGATAATCTTCGCCACGACCGATATCCAGCCAAATTCCGTCGAACGGAAAAAGCTTGACCGGTCGTGAACGCTGTAAGAGTGCTTTGACCAGATCCGGGAAGTCGCATCTTTCATGCGGTGTGATCAATGGCAGGATCGAAGGCGAAATCGCGTAGATGCCCATGCTCACCTGAAAGTCGTAGGATGGCTTCTCAATATAATCTTCGAGCATGTGACTCGCATTCGCGCGCAACACGCCAAAATCGATATTCACGCTTCGCGAGTAAGCGGCGATCGAAATCTCCGCGCCGCTGTCCAAGTGAGCGCGATAGAATGCGCTGAAATCAAGATCACAGAGGATATCGCCGTTCATCACCAGCAGAGGCTCATCGAATTCTCTCAATTGAGCCAACGGACCCGCCGTGCCCAATGGCAGTTCCTCGCGCAGATAGTTGATGTGCAGGTCCCATGCGGAGCCGTCGCCAAAGTAGGCTTCAAGCAGTTGGTGAAGATACCCGACCGCAAACGTAACCTCGCGGACTCCATAAAAGCGAAGCTGGCGAATGATCGTCTCGGCGATGGGATATTGTCCCACCGGCATCAGGGGCTTGGGTAGTACCGTCGTGTACGGACGCAATCTCGTCCCTTGGCCGCCGGCGAGGATTACGGCCTTCACGCTTCTGCCTTTCGCCGCAGACGCAGCCGGCCGCGAATGCCGCTGACTTCACGCTTCAACTCGCTGCGCAATTGCCGCAGTTCAATAACCTGTTGTTCGGAGAGCTGGCGGCGGAGAAAGTCGCGACCGACGAACACCGCGAGCGTGAGTAGCAACGCGGCGAGCGAAAACTGAATGATATTGATGACGCGATGCGGCCCGCACTTTTCATCGGGGATTCGCGGCCAATCCAGAACTGCGACCACCGGTTTTTTGCGCTTGGCCTCGATGGTCGTCAACTCCAATTGCTGCTTGAGGAGTCCGCACACCTGGCCGATTTCGGACACGACGCGGACGCGTCGCTCATGTTCCAATTGCATTTCCGGCGAGCCGGACACATAGTAATTGCGGTTCTGTTCGCGAAACAGCAGCAGAGAATCTTCCGCCGCGCGCAGGCGGATCTCTGCGTCGGCAAGTCGACTTTCGACAAATCGTCGCTGCTCGTCGAGGCGCGCGAACCGTTCGCTCGAACAAAAAAGATCAAGTTGCCGAAGGTACTCCGCCGCGACGAACTGCGCAAACTCGGCGTCCGTCCACTCAAAGCTCACGGAGATGACGCCGGTGTTCTTGTCTTTGCCGATTGAAGTCGCCGCCGACAAACTGCGGAGTTGCTGGGATCGTGCCTCGCTGAAGACGCCGCCAGTCGTCTGCGCATCCAGTCGCTGGGCAAGCGCCGGCGGTAGCTCGGTGTCGAGCACCCGGCAGCGAATCGCATCCGAGCGCAACATGTCGGGAAAAAGTTGCGAGGAACCGGTTGGCTCCGGATCACTCTTGAGCAAATCCAAGTTAGGAACGGCAGCCGCCAGATTTCCCAACGCCGATGAAACCGTCTGTTGGCCGGTCGGCAGGAGCGTTCCGCTTGAGCGGTAGGAATTGGGCATCAGAAAGTTGACCGCTGCCGCAAGAGTCGTTACCGCTGCGACCGTGATCACAATACGAATGCGAGCCGTCCACGCTACGCGGAGCAGCCTTCCGATTTCAGGCTGATTGCTTTCGGATGGCAGTAGTCGCTCCATGACTCCTCTAACCCCTCTCCTGCACATGCAACTGTCATGCCGCGATGTTTCATTCTTGAATGGTTGTTGTCCGTCAACATGTTATGGCGTGCAACAGCGGCGAGATTCCTGATCTGCGGTTTTTGCAGGGAAAGCTCTTCCGTGTGCGACGGCCCCGAGTTTCCGCTTTGGAAAGATCAGTCTCGGCGCGGCCTATGGTTTGCCGGCCGGGTGAACGGCGAATCTTGAAAGTTGTCTGAGAAGAAGTTGGTTAAAGCAGATCATGAGCGAGCCGCTGAGCATACCGACAGCGGCACCGCCGATTACATCCAGCGGATAGTGTACACCTACGGCGATTCGCGAGTAGCTGACGAGAATCGCCAAAATCCACAGCGCCCAACGCCAGCGCGGGAAAAAGTTCCCAATGAGTAAGGCTTGTCCGCAGACGTTTGCGGCGTGCGATGAAGGAAACGAGTAGCCCTGCGAGCAATTCACCAGCAGATGAACATCGCCGAGCACATGACACGGGCGCACCCGCTCGATCAGCGGCTTAACGACCGATGCAGACAGTTGATCCGAAATCGTTACTGTCACGATTGCCAGAACGGCGACGATTCGTCCGCGGCGACCGCCGAACAACGCTACCGCCGCAAGGACCAGCACAAGCACCGCGCGCAGTACCCACTGATTTGTCAAGATTGGCATGATCGCATCAAACACCGGATTGGCCAATTCCCTGTTCAGAGTCAGGAAGACCGCGGTGTCGATTTCGAGAAGCCAATCTAACATGTGCTAATCCGTGACTCCCAGCTTGAGCAACTCGCACCGGCCGTGTGTGCGTTCGATCAAACTCGCCGCAAACGCTGCATAGCGCGACAATCGTATGGAGCCCAGAATTGTCACCAAATCGCTATAGACGGTCTGCTCCGGTTTCACGTCAAAGTCACTCAGAGACTTCATGACTGCGGAAGTGTCGTCATGCGCGAAGCAAATTTCAAAACGCTGCACGATCGACCGCTCGACAATCGTCGCTGCCGCGATTGTGGTTTCCGCCGCTTCACGATAAGCGCGCGCCAGACCGCCGGTTCCCAATTTGACACCGCCGAAATAACGAGTGACAACAACTAAGACCTTGGTGAGTTGTGCGCTGTTAATCGCATCGAGAATTGGTCGCCCCGCCGTCCCGGAGGGCTCGCCGTCATCCGAATATTTCGACTCGATTTGATTTTCGATTCCGATTCTCCAGGCAAAACAATTATGCGTCGCGTCGTGGAACCGGGCGCGCAACTCTTCATATCGAAGCTGGGCGGTTTCGCGGCTGTCAAGGGGCACAATGTTCCCGACGAATCGTGACCGTTCGATTTTGACTTCGGCCGAACTTGCCGCCGCGACCGTTTGATAGACATCAATCATCGATACGATTAGACGATCAATCGCTATACCATGTAGCGCAAGACCATTTTCCAATCATCTTCGGCTTTGAGTTGCACTGCTCCGAGGCTGTTGGTGCTGGACCCCTCGAGATTGGGATTGAAGCAGGTGAACAGCGCTTTGCCCTGACGAATGGTTTCTTTGATTGCGGAGGCGGTGCCGCCGGTTCCGGAAGTAATCTCAACAACGATGATCGACTTGGCAAGCCCGACAATGATTCGATTCCGCGCCAGTAGTCGACCCGGGTCAACCGTTGTCTCGGGCGGGTACTCGCTCAGCAGCAAACCGCTGCGCGCTATCGCCTCTGCCAGTCCCTGATTCTCCGGCGGATAGATGTTATCGAATCCGCAGCCGAGCACGGCGATCGTTTTGCCGTCAGATTTTAGCGTGCCGACATGCGCTGCAGAATCGATGCCGCGCGCCAGTCCGGAAACGACCACGGTGCCAGTAGCGCCGATCAGCGTACCGAGGCGGACGCCCTCGGCGATTCCGGCGTCGGAACCCTCATGCGAACCGACGATGGCAATAGTGTTCTCGCGGCAGACTTCCAGATTTCCGCGATAATACATCGCCGGCGGCGAGTCGCCGATCTCCAGCAAGTGTTCGGGATAATCATCAGCGTGGACGGTCGTGAGATAAACCTCTCGCTCGGCGTACTCGTCAAGTCGCAATCGGATGGTATCGAGGTTGTCGACCGCCGTCCGGATTTGCTCCTCCCTTTCGACGCTCATTCGCGGCAGTGAAGCGATCTCACCGCGTGGCGAATCAAAGATCGCTTGCAGCTTCCCGAAGTGTGCGATCAGTTGCTGGAAGGTGCGCGCGCCGACGCCGCCATACTCGCGCAGCGCCACGACGGCCAGATCTTCGAACGAGTACTCCATCGCCGCTAACTTAGGCGTTCGAGCGCGCTTCGTCAAGCAATCACGTCCTGCGGGTAAGCTGCTGGGCGGCGTAGTCAACAATCGTCTTGATTCACGCCGAAGCATTTCTTATTCATCTACACTTTCGGGAGTCCCATGCATGTCCAAACGATATGATGTTTACGGCATCGGCAATGCTCTTGTCGACTATCTGACTCTCGTTGATGATCAATTCCTCGTGAGACATTCCGTTCGCAAGGGGATTATGACGCTGGTCGATTCCAGCGGCCATGAAGTCCTCAAGGGCTTGCATGCGCACGAATTCAAGCGCTGTTCCGGGGGGTCGGCAGCGAACACGATCGCCGGTCTGGCCACGTTGGGAGGACGCGGCTGCTATTCCGGCAAGGTTGGCCACGACGAGCTCGGCGAATTCTACCGGCGCGATTTGCAGAAGAGTGGAGTCGATTTCTTCGTGGCGCCGAATCATGACAGCACCGGTTCGTGCGTGGCGCTTGTTACTCCCGACGCCGAACGCTCGATGCTCACCTTCCTTGGTGCATCGACGCAGTTGACGGACACGGACATTCACCTCGAGGCGTTGCGCGACTCCGAGTACCTGTATGTCGAGGGCTACCTTTGGGACTCCGCCTCGGCGCGGTCCGCCGCAATTCATGCAATGGAAGCGGCAAAGCAACTCGGCGTCAAAATTGCATTCTCCTTCTCCGACCCGTGGCTGGTCGAGCGTTTCCGCGATGACTTTGTTCGTCTCCTGAAATCACATTTTGACTTGGTCTTCCTTAACGAGCGGGAAGCCGAAGAACTCACGGGATTTGAAGATGCGGAATTGGCGGCGCGCCAGTTGGCCGGGCAAGTGGCCATGCTCTGTCTGACTCGCGGCGAGCAGGGCGCAATCGTCTCGCATGAAGGTCGAATCAGGTCAACACCGTCGCTTCCGGTGAGCGATGTTGTCGATACCACCGGTGCCGGTGACCTCTACGCCGCCGGCGTCTTGCGCGGTCTCACCGCCGGGTTCGATCTCGTCAGCTCTTCACTAATCGGTGCGCGCGCCGCTGCGGCCGTAGTCGAACGATTGGGAGCGCGTCTTAGCCGTTCGGACTTGCTGCTTTCGGAATAAGAAGTAAACTAACGCACCAACGCCGCCGACCAAACGGCGCCGGAAACAGTAGACTCCGGAGCATTGTCTTCGAACGGCACAACTCTCTTGATCGCCAAGCGTCTCGCCGAATAAAGCAGCGCCAGAAGCGGCCCCGATCCGGGAAACGGGTGGACCGCCAATCGATCGGCCGTGGCCGTGAAATTCAATTCGCTGATTGACGCCAGTAGTTTTCGCTGGGCTTCTTGCCGCCCCGTGTCGGCTTCAGACAATTCGATTTGCGAACAGGCAACAACTAACGGATTCAGGGCCCTCTCCGCTGCAATGACTTCTCCCACCGCCACCGCGATGTCGCGATCATCCGTTCCCATCACAATGGGCACGATTTTAAAGCCGCCGATTAGTCGCTGCAGGATCGGCAACAAGCATTCGATCGCATACTCGGACTCCTGCCCGCCGGTATGTCCGGAGCTGGAGAGAATAACTTGCGGATGCGCATTGGCCATGCGCAAGGCCGCGGGCAGATCGACGAATACTCGTCCCAGAGGTGAATCGTAAGCGCCGCCGGAGTAGATACTGGCGTATGCGAAGAAACTTGTCTGCGCCGTTGCGATCACGAACACAGTCGCAAAATCGTGCCGATTGAGCGCGCGCAGCGCTCCCAAACGTGATGCGCTGAACTGCAACTGCGGATCAAACGGCGCAATCACGCCGCCGATTTCGCCCTTGGCGGACATCGGTCGGTCCGTGGCGGCAATCATGCCGTCGATCAGCGCACTCAATTCGTGCGGATCCGCAGGATAGAGCTTCCCGGCGTGCGCGACGCGGCGCACTTCATTGGGTCTTTGGCCTTCGATTTTCATGCGCAATAGCCACGATAAGCGGAGCGAATCTCAAGAGCAAGCTTGAAACACTCGATCACGACAGACTCGACAATCGCTGCGCGGATCGAATGACTCTCTGTCGACGCATTGGTTGCAGACTGACGAAAGCAACGCAAATCATTTTGACCACGACGGCGAAAACGCTTGACATCGAAGTCGAGTTTCGGTATTAAAATAATCTTGATCGCGGGGTGGAGCAGTCCGGTAGCTCGTCGGGCTCATAACCCGAAGGTCGCAGGTTCAAATCCTGCCCCCGCTACCAAACTAACCCTCTGGAGAGTAATAACTTCGGAGGGTGTTTTGTTGATGGGGAGAACCGGCGATGGGCTGACTGCGGAAAATTCCGGAAGTGCAATGAGCGGGCAGCCGATTATGGTACGACTCGATCCCGGCAGACTCCGCGATCGATAGGCAGACGGGAAATGAACTCTGGTCTGCTTTCCCTGGCCTCCGAGAAACAAGAGCCGAATCGCCGTTCGAGGTCGGTGCGCTCAGCAGCCAGCCAAAGGGAATTCGGTAATCGGATCGAGGTACCGTGCTGTAATTGGCGAAGATTCACGGAGTCGACCAATCGACTCACGGAGTCGACCAATCGTAGATCGTTAAATCCAGTCTGCCCAAGCGGCGCCACCCGGTACTTTCGCGATTCACAACTGCAGCTTGCCTCCCATTGATTCGAAATGGAACGTTCTCGTCTTCTTGGACACGCAAGCATATAAAAGTGGCTGACGGGGCCGGCTGCCCTAAAGACTTTCGATTCTTACTCGATAACAAGAACATCATGAAATCCGCGTCGCAGTATGCAAGCTGGACAGTCGGATTGCTTGCTGCTGTTTTGCTCGGGCACTGTAATCCGACCTCCGCCAAGAGTTACTACGTTTCCGCTCACGGTAGCGATTTGCTGAGCGGCACATCGATCGTCAGCGCCTGGAAAAGCATCGATCGCGGCGACCAACTGGGAGTGCTGGTGCCCGGCGACACGGTGTTCGTTCTGCCGGGATTGCACACGGCAACTGTCAGTGCGCAATTCAAGATCTCCGGCACGGCCATAGCGCCAATCGTCTACACCGCGTCGGTGCCGCTGGCCACAATTATCAATGTTGCCAATCGCGCCATCGTCCTATTCAGGGTGGATGCAAATCACTTGCACTTCGTCGGCATGGAAGTGCGCAACGTCGGCAAGGATGTCTTTGAAATCACCGGCGATTCATGCAGCGTCTCCGACTTCTACTTGAAGAGTACCGGTGATCGAGGCTTTTTTGTTAAGGGAAGCGGGGTCGTGCTCGACCACAATATCATCGATGGCGTCGGCAGCAACGGAATCCAGAACGAAGACAGCGGCGATAACAATCGCTTTTACCACAACACGATTTACCAAGCGGGGAGGAACGGCATCGAGCTGAAAAACAAGGTTGTCGGTGCGAGGATATTCAACAACATCGTTGTGGCGGCAACCGATTTTGCTATCAAAGCGCCGTCGCAAACGGTCTGCGCCTTTAACAACGTTTGGGACAACGGCCAAGGCAACTACGACGGCTGCGTTGATTCGGCTGGGGGAATCTCTGTCGACCCGCTCTTTGTCAATCTCGACATTCGCAATTTCAATCTCGCCCCGGGATCGCCGTCGATTGATGCCGGCGCCTTTCTGGGCTACGCATACTTTGGCGCAGCGCCGGACCAGGGCGCGCTTGAGTCACCGGCGGCTGCCAATCGGGCCCCGATCTTGCTGCCAATCGGAAACAAGACGGTGGCGCAGGGTCAAAAACTGGTGTTCAGTGTGACTGCCAGCGATCCCGATGCCACGATTCCCAATCTCTTCGCGGAGAATATTCCTACCAACGCTTCGTTTTTGTCCTTGGGCGGCGGACTGGGGAGCTTCGAGTTTTCACCAGATTATTCGCAACTCGGCGTGTACAACGTGCGTTTCATCGCGTCGGACGGCGGACTGGCAGACAGCGAACTGGTCGCGATTACGGTAACACGGGCGATCGTCACTGCTGTCGAAGTGACTCCAACCGAGGTCACGGTTGAGGAAGGCGGCACGGTTCAGTTTAGCGTTACCGGATTAGACATAACGTCCACTGGCTTCGTCAACCTCAACGATTCGGTGACCTGGTCAACAACCGACCCCACCGGGAGCGTGACAGCAAGCGGTTTATACACGGCCGGATCGATCCTATCGCCGCCGGACTACTTTGTCAAAGCGGGTTATCGCGGCGTCTTCTTCGATTCGGCCCGGGTAACGGTTGTCTCGTCAGGTGTCATCGCCACGGTACGGGTAGAGACGGTTGACGGCCGCTCGTTCCCCGATACGACTTTGACGACGGACAATGATACAACTGTCGTCATTTGTCGCGCCTACGATTCAGGTGGCAGTCCGCTCGGGGCCGCTTCCGCCAGTTGGGAGTTGATCGGTAACGCCAATGTCGGGTCGATTTCGCCGAGTTCCGGGGCCGGCACCACTCTCACGCTCGTGCAACCGGGAGTCGTCCGCGTCGCAGCCCGCCACGTGACGACCGCAGCCGACACCAGCGGATTCATCACGTGTACGGCTGGACGGCCGGCGAGCATGGTTGTCTCACCGGCACAAGCAATGGTTTCGGCGGACAGCGCAAAGCAATTCAGCGCCGCCTTTTTCGACGCCGACAAGAACGCAACAACTTCGGCTACGGTTACGACGTGGTCTTTGACCGGTTCGGGATCCATTTCCGGCTCGGGTTTGTTTACACCGATGCTCGTCGATACACTCGCGGTCATCGGTCGCAATGGAAGTATCGCCGATACCGCGAGCCCGGTTATCGTAACTCCGGGAGTTCTCCGGTCGCTTCGCGTGAGTCCCGACTCGGCGGAGATCGATCTCGGCGGAGAAGTCACGTTTGTCGCCGAAGGTTTCGACAGCAAAGGCAATCTTTGCCCGGCCGGCACACTTGCGTGGTCGGTGATCGGCGGCGCCGGGAGCATTGACGCCGCCGGATTGTTCAAGGCTTCAGCCCAGGGAAGCGCCCGGATTGTCGCGCGCAACTCATCATCGGGAGTCTCCGATACCAATCGCATTGTTATCGTCACGCCGCGGCGACTTAAGCACCTCGTGGTTACACCCGATACGGTCGCGATCAACGTGGGGAGCACAGTCAACTGCCTTGCGGCGGGGTACGACGCGGAATTTGCACCGATCGATCCCGGCGTACTCAACTGGAGTGTGATCGGCGAGATCGGAAGTATCTCGCCGGACGGCGTCTTCACGGGAACCGCTCGCGGCGTTGCCCGGATCGTAGCGACGAATTCTTCACTGGGTGTCAGCGATACCACGCGAATGTACATCGTGGACGTGCCGACGATCACCACAATTCCGCTGGGGAATTCCTTCGACCTGCCCGGCAGCGATGGCGCACCGCTCTTGGCGTTTGGAATTGCCAATTCATTCGATAGCCCCGTAACGCTAACCGGCCTGCGCGTTCGCTCCCGCCTCAAAGGGGCGGCCAGTTCGACACAGATCGCCGCCGCCGTCGAGTCGCTGGTGCTCTACAATGATCTCGACCGCGACGGGTTTCCGGAAATCAGCGACCAACTTCTCGGCACAGTCGGCTTCACTACCGCCGCGAGTCTCTTCAACTTCGGCGCCGTCGGGATTCCCCGTGGCGAAAGCCGGACATTTCTCGTTGTTCCGAAACTGAGCCTGGACGGTCGCGATGGCGATTCCATTGATCTGTTCTTGGGCATTGATGATGTCATCACTGCCGAGGGCATCACGCTCGCCGGGCCGGATACCGTCAATTCTCTCGGATACAGTATTATCAATGGACTGGCGAGTGGACAGGCGACGATCGTGAAGAGCGGTAACGCCGACATAACTTTCGGATCCGGTCGCACGCGCGCCTTAACTATCGATATTCCCCGCAACGGCTACAAAAGTGACGTTCTCAAAGCGCTGTCGGTTGTCAACAGCGGGACGGCAGACGAAGAAGACATCGACTCGCTCTGGCTCTACCGCGACAACGGCGACAATATCTGGAATGGCGCGGCATCCGAAATACTCGCCGGCGCGTTGGTGTTCACCGGCGAAGAATGGAGCGTCAGCGGACTCACAGAGTCCCTTTCACAACGCTACACTCGCTATCATCTGGCAGTCTCGGCATCCGTCAGCGCTCGTCACGGCGCGACGATTGCCTTTGCGGTTCCCCTCAAGGGAATCGAGATGGCGTCGAACAATGACGGTCCGATCAACACGACAATCTCCTCGCGCGATACGCTAACTATCAAGACCAGCCAGGTCGTGTCGGTTTATGCGGCCGAACTTCCGGCCCAGACGCTCGCGCCCGGCGCAGTGAGCGGGCCGGTGCTGGGAGTCGAATTTGTCAGCAGCCTGAATGAGGCTGTCTCGATCAATGGCCTGCGCTTGACGTCGTACGGAACCGACCCCGATGGCGCAACGCAGCAACAACTCGACAGCCAAATTGACAGCCTGCGGCTCTTTCTCGATGGAGATGACGATTGGGCGCAGAAGACTGACGCCGATCGCTGGCTTGCCAGCGGAGTAATTTCCGGCGGCTCCGCAACTCTGTCAACCGGCGGCGTCGTTCTGCAACCCGGAAACGGCCGGGCACGCTTCTATGTCGAAGTCGTTTTGAACGCAGCCAACGCGAAGAACGGAAACACTGTCAGGATCGGCCTGGCGGACGCATCAGCTGTCATTTTCGCGAATCCGCAGACGGTCGCGGGGGAATTTCCCCTCGCCAACGATGCACCGTTCACTATAAATTCTTTCACGGCCGCGCAGGTGAAAATCAACGAGCTTGCGAGTCGCACGCTTTACGCCGGACAAACGCAAACTCTCTTGCTCGACCTGGAAATCCCGCGCAACGGTTATGCCGTTGATCGACTGGTCTCGTTTTCGCTTCGCGTCGTCGGCAGCGTAACGACGAACGCGGCAATATCCAAAATCCAGCTCTGGCGCGATACCGGCGCCGCCGGTTTCGCGGTCAGCGACAAGCTCGTTGCCACGCTCCAGCCTTCTCTCAGCAGTTGGTCGGTCTCCGGCATTGCCGAAGACTTGACGCAGCCCAGCACCAGGTTCTTCTTGACGGTAGACATCCGGCGCGACAACATCGACGGCGGCGTCTTGCAGTTAGAAGTTCCCGTCGGCGGCATCCGCTACCAATCAACTCTTACTGGTCCCGACGATCGGGCGGTTGCCAACGCTGAAACGCATCTCATTCTGCCGTCCAACCGCATCACTGTTTTTTCGCTCCTGCCGAACGGTGCCGAAATTCTGCCCGGTAGTAACGATAACACGCTCGCGGGCTTCGCACTCTACAATGGATACGTCAACGCCCAGCACAAGCTGACCGGCATTCGTTTGACCAATACGTCGTCGCGACTCCTGAGCGCTGCCTATTCCGACCACGAACTTGGTCAGGTTTCTCTCTTCCATGATTTAAACCGCAACCACGTTCTGGAAGAGACCTCGCCGGTGGCGACCGGATTTTTCGCCAACGGAATCCTGACGTTTACCGGACTCAACCTCACTATTCCTTCAGACTCGGTGGAGTATTTCCAGATTCGCACCAACGTCCCGCTCGATCTGATCGACGCCGAAGTGCTGGGAGTAACGATAATGTCCGAAGCCGATTTGACTTTCGAGAGCTTCGTGTCGATCGGCGGCGACCTCCCTCTCGGAAGCGCCAGTCCGTTGACCGTCAATGGATCCACCGTGAATCAGTACACGGCATACCGATGCCCGGCGGTATCGATCTCTCCCGGAGATTCGCGTGTGAGTCTCTTCGCCTTTCGACCGGCTTTCAACGGCGATCTGGTCGACACGCTAAATTCGATTGAAATCGGCAACCTTCTCGATGCCGACACGAGCGATATCGCGCTTTTGGAACTGTGGCGTGATACAGACGGAGACGTCCGCTGGAGTGAAACCGACCAACTTCTCGGGCCAATTCAATTTGCGAACGGCACGTGGCTTATCAGTGAGCTCGACTTACCGGTCGTGCGTTCTTCGGACGCGCTCTTGGTTACGGCGAATTTTTACACCTCTGCGCGATCCGAGCGAAAAATTCAGCTTCAGATACCGCCGGACGGATGTCAATTCGCTTCCGGCAATGACGGTCCGATTGACGGTGCGCTCGTCGGCCCTGACCAGTTCCAGATTTCGGACGCCCGGCTACGACTCGTGCACCTCTTTGAGCGCAATACGTACTCGGAAGGCGAAGAAATCACACTTCGGCTCCGGGCAATCAACGCTCTATCAACTCCGCTCAGCGGCGTTACCGCGAATCTGGTCAACGTGACCAACGCCGGGATTGTCAGTTTGATCTCGAGTAGTACTGGTCCGCTATCCATTCCGGGTGGTGGCGCTGCTGAATTCGAGTACCGCTATCTCGCCATCGGGACCGGAACGGTCGAATGGCAGTTCCGCGCGCGCACCGGGAGCAACGGCGACTCATCGGCGGCTATCGGCACCGGCCCCTACCACATCCAGCCGCGTCCGCCGGCGGTTGTTGTCAATCTCGTTTCATCCATGCCCACCGCGGTTACACGCGGGCAGATGTTCGTTTACCCCTTCAGCCTCGAGTATCAACAATCCGGCGATAACGAAAATTCGGCTCCGGCCAAATTGGACAGCCTGATTCTGAAAGTGGAAGATGGGCACGGGCAAGCTCGCATCGCCGGCGAATTATTCGACCGGTTGTTAGTCACTTCCGGAATTTCATCGCTCGCTGCCGTTGAGAATGTACCCAACGATTCGTTCATCATCTTGCGATTGCCCAACTCCACTGCCGTGTCGATGGGCGAGTCGCGACTCTTGAGCCTGCGTGCCGACATCGACAGCGCTGCGTCCGGGGCTTTCGCGCTGTCTTTGCTCGACGGAAACGCGTTGTTCTTCTCGGACGCCAACAGCGGGCTTGCCGTGCCTTTGGAATCAGGCATTGCGTTTCCCCTCCGCACTCCTTCCTGCCGGGTCGACATTCCCGCGCGCGAACTCGCCGTCGCCTTCGAGTCCGCGACGCGCAATTCGGCCAATCGCGGGCAACGTGACGTTGAGCTGATGAAGCTGCGCTTTCGCCATCCCGGCGTACCGGAAAACTCACCGCTGCAAGTCGGCGCGGTCGAATGCCTGATCGTTGACGGCAATCAGAATGCCATACCCGCCGCGACCGTCGTCTCGGAATTGCGTCTGGTCGATGCTCAGGGACAGATCGTTGGCGATGCCGTTCCGCTTGGACATGACAATCCGACGATTCTGATCTCGTTGTCGACCGCCGCGATCCCGTTTGGCGCGACCACGGTCCTTTCGCTGCGCGGCGAGATTGATGCCTCTGCGACTCTCGGCGAGTTTGGCGTTGTCATCTCCGACAGCACGGCGTTTCTCGCGCGGGATGCGAGTTCCGGATCGGTGGTACCGGTCGTTCGCGATAATCTCGCGCTCGTCGCGAACACAACCTATCCGTTCTTCTCCGGCGCAATTCGCATCAAGCAGCCGGCGACCGCCCCGACTGTTTGCCTTCAGGACCTCCGCCCCGGTTCCGTGGTGGGCGGCAGTGATTCTGTCGCGCTCATTCGCATTGAGCTAAACAGCTACCCGGCGCCGGATCAATCGCTGGCAGCGACAAAAGCGCTACTCGTAGCCTTGCACGATACGCTCGGCCGCAGTCTTGATCCATTCAAGTTGTTCGACCGCATTGGCTATCGCATCGACGACGGAGCGGTTACTTACCTGACGACTATCGGCTTCTCCGGCGGCCAAATGGAGCTTCGCCTTGCCGAACCGTATCCATCAACGACGAATACCAGCATCACGTTGTTTGCCGATCTCGACGCGGGCGCGCCCTACGATCACTTCGCCCTTACGATTCAATCAACTGCCAGTATCGAGCTTACTGACGCCAACGATCCAATGGCCTCGCTGCTCGCCGATTGGGACGTCGCCTGCGACGGTGGATTCCCATTCCAAACTACAGCGACGCGCGTCATGGTGCCGGCAGCGGCCCCGACGATTTCGGAGAATGACCAATCGCCGATTGTTGCGGCACAAGGCCAGAGCGACTTGCGCGCCTTACGCGGTGCTATCGACTACGCCGGCGCCTCGGCATTAGGCGCGCTTCGCCTCGGCACGTGGGAGTGTCGCTTAGTGCAACGAACTCCCACTGAATCCGTCACAGCGGAAATTAATTCCGTTCTCAGCAAGGTGCGTCTGGTTCTCGACGGACAAATTGTCGCTCAGGACACGTCGTTTGCCGAAAATCGCATTCGCCTGACGCCCAATGGTCCTTTCGTAATCTCCAGCGGAAGCATCATCGAGTTATCGCTCAACTGTGATCTGCGCGACACGGCCGCGTTCGGGAATTTCTATTTCGAATTTTCTGATCCGACGGCCATGATCTTCTATGACCAGAATCTCGGCGTTCCGCTCACGCCCAATCTCCACAACGGCAGCTTCCCGCTAAAGAGTGCGGAGATTTCCGTCGGTCCCGTTCAGTTCGACCAGTCCTTTTCCAATTTCCCGAATCCGTTTTCTCCGGTACGCGACGAATTGACGACGATCGCATTTGTGCTCGATCGCCAGGCTCAGATCACTTTAGAGCTGTTCACGATCACCGGTGAATCGGTGCGGCGTATAGTTGACAAGGAAACGCGGGCAGCGGGAACATATCAGGTGGATACGTGGAACGGGCGTAACGGAATCGGCGAACTGGTGCTTTCCGGCGCCTATCTGTGTCGATTGACCGCCGAATTCAGTGACGGATCGTCGGCCACGGCGATGCGAAAGATCGGGGTGGTGCGATGACACGAATTGCGGCTTTGCTGTTCGTCTTGGCTTTGATCCCTCCGGCCTTGCTGGCCGGTGAGGATGCCGGGTCAGCCTCGCCATTCCGCTTTGGCTTCGGCGCTCGCGAGCTGGCTCTCGGCACCGCCTCAATCGTTGATGCCGAACCGACAGTCGCCGCGCATTGGAACGCGGCGGCCTTGGCGCGAGCCGAGTATTTCGGAGTCTCCGGATTTCATTCTCGTCTCCTCGCGGACGGCGTTTCTTACCAGCACTTCGGCCTGGCAATCCCAACGCTCGACTTCGGGACTATCGGCATTGGCGTCGCCCGCCTCGCGGTCACCGATATTGAACGGCGCGACAATGCCAACATGCCGCTCGGAGCTTTCGATGATTCGCGCTTCGCGATCAACCTTGGCTATGCTCGTCAGATTGGTCGATACGATCTCGGCTTCGCGCTCACAATCGAGCACCATTCCATCGACTCGTATCGAAGCACGTCCTCACCGGGGCTCAATCTCGCGCTAAGCCGAAGAATTTACACTGACGCCGCCTGGCTTCCGGAAATGTCCGCGACAATCGTCGGGCACAATCTGATTGCACCCTCGATGCGACTCGCCACGGAAACGGAGAGCTATGAAGCAACCGGAGAGTTCGGCATCGGCGCTACCCTCGTCCCCATCTCGGCGTTGGACTTGTCGTTGTCGCTTTATGGCCGCGCGGCGCGTTCGCAATCCGGCGCCGACGAAATCGCCGGCGGCATCGAAGCCGATATTGGCGGCCTCCTGACGCTGCGCAGCGGTGTGAACGACGGGCAAATGAGTTTTGGCGGCGGAATATCCGCCCGCTTCCTGCGCTTCAATTATGCGCTTGTCGAGCGCGATCTGGGTTTGGTGCACACCTTCGACATCACGATGAACTTCGGCACATCGCTGGGGCGGCGACGCGACAACCGCGAGCAGACCCGCGAGAATCAATTCCGTGACCGCATGAATAATTTCGTCGCGACGAATAACGGCAAGATGATCGACGACTTGATGCGCGCCGGACAGTCCGCTGCGGACTCCGGTCAGTTCGCGCAGGCGACCGCAGCGTTCGACCGCGCCTTGTTCCTGGCGCGTTCGAGCGAGCTTGATACGGTGACCATTCAGCAGCTATTGACTGAATCGCGACGTCGTTACGACGCGCAACAACTTGAGTCTACTTTCCGGCAGTCTCTCGATCTGGCGCGATCGAGCCTCGAAAGCTCGGATTATATCGGAGCGAAATACGCTGCCACGCAAGCGCTGGAATTGAAGCCGGATGATTCACTGGCACAAGAATTCGCGCAGTTGGCGGATTCCGCATTGTCAACGGCGGCATTGCGGGCGCAGAGCATTGAAGAGAAACTGGATCGTGCCGACTCGTTGCTGCTGCACGAGAATCCCGGCGGCGCGATGGCCGAAGTTCGCGGGTTGGCGGCGGTTGCCGGTGGCGACGCCCGTGTTGCCAACGCCGTGCAGCGGATCGAATTCGCCTTTTGGCGCGATCGGACAATTCGGGAACAGGCCGTCGGCAATCTCGCTCGCGCTCAACAGGCGCTCGATTCGGCTGCGGCGCGATACCCGGATCATCAGTGGTGCGCAAGCATGAGAAAACTGCTTCGACGACCGGTCGAAGCTGCTGAAACCGCGCCGCCAGTGCCGGCAAAGATCGTCTCGCCCCAACCGAATGAAGGCTCAGTGCGCGAGGCCGCGCAAGAGTACGAAGCCGGCAAGATTAGCTTTGAGAAAGGTGAACTCGATCGCGCGGTCCAACATTGGGAACGGGCGGAGCTTCTCGTCCCCAATTATCTGACCGTTCGCGACCATCTTATTCGCGCCTACAAGTTCGTCGGCGTGGATTTGTACGGCAAGGGCCGGCTTGAAGAAGCGGCGGCGATCTGGCGGAAAGCGCTCCGCTTCGCGCCGGAGAACGCCGAGATCAGCGGCTATATCCGTCGGGCCGAGGCCGAGATCGTGCGCATGCAGGAGTTGAGCTATGGTCAGTAAGAACACTTCGAAGATAACGGACATCTGGCCGAGCGAATCGTCGTTTCGCCGTTCGATCCGCTTTGAGTTCGGCGCCTACATCGGTGTGCTAATGTTGGTAGTCATGGTGATCACGGGGTATGTGATGTCCAACCAGTACGCACAGTCGTCGATGCAGGCCTTCGTCGGCAAGCTGCTGGCGGAAGCTCGATCCTTCTCCAGTTCCGCCGGCAAGCTGATCATCTCGGAGAGCGGTCCCGACGCGCTGCTGCTCAGCAATATTTGCCGCAAACTCACACAGAGTAACGACGAGGTTTACTGGGCGGCCGTCACCGATAAGAACGGCGAGTTTTTGGCACACACCGATATCCAGCGCGTTACTTCCGGAGCGAGAATGCAGGGATTGCCGTCAACCGGTTTTGCCGAGTTGCTGCGCGAGGGCGAATCATGTTACCTGACCGAAGATACGGTCATCATCGTAGTCCCGATCAACGAACAACAAATCACCCTTGGCACGCTGGCCGTCGCGGCGTCGGCGGACGCGATCGCCGAGGCGCAGCGAGCGGCGATTACCACGGTCTCGAAGATCACGCTGGCCATGATCCTCATCGGCATTCCTCTGACTGTCTTGCTGCTTCACCGAAAGCTAAAACCGTTAACGACGATCACGCGCGCTCTGCGCGCGGTCGAGCCGGGCGATATTCACATCGACATACCGATCAAGTCGCGCAATGAATTCGGATATCTCGCGCAGACCCTGCACGTGATGGGCGGTACGCTCAACCGGGCACAAAAGGAGATGATTGAAAGCGAGCGAATCGCTCGTGAACTGGAGATTGCCCGCCAGATTCAGGCGCGGATTCTGCCGCAGTCCTATCCCCAGGGTCGCTGGTTTGAGTTTGCCGGCGCCTACAAGAGCGCAAAGGAAGTCGGCGGCGACTACTACGATTTCATACTCTACGACGACGGCCGAGTCGGATTTGTCGTGGCCGACGTTTCGGGAAAGTCGCTACCCGGCATGATGTTGATGCTGTTGACGCGCGATTTGTTCCGGCAACTGTCGCCCACAATCGCCGATCCCGTGGAGCTCCTGGCGCGCATCAATCAGGAACTGCTCGCCAATACCACGCAGGGGATGTTTGTGACGATGTTCTTTGGAATCTTCGACGGCGCCACTTGTCAGTTCCGTTTCGCGTCGGCCGGTCACAATCCGCTTTTGGTCTTCCGCACCGGCAGCGGAACTTGCGAGAGTTTGAAGACTCGCGGATTCCCGCTTGGCATGGTTCCCGACGCGCAGTTTCGGACCCGTCTTGAGGAATCGCAAATCAAGTTAGTTGTCGGTGATGCGCTTATTCAGTACACCGACGGAATTAACGAAGCACTCAATGCGGCCAGCGAGGAATATACTCTGGAGCGGCTGACCGAACGTGTGCAGGCGCTCGGACGCCAGACACCGGAGCGCATGGTCAGCGGCATCTTGAACGCTCTCAATGAGTTCGTCGGAACCGTCGCTCAATATGACGATCAAACGTTGCTGGTGATGAAATGTCTGCCGTCGGTCGCGGATTCAGTAGCCAACGGAAAGCTTGAAGGAGAACTATATGCCAGGTGAACGAAATGGCTTCGTGGTCCGCCTCGAATCGACCTTCGATCAAGCCGACGTCGATGGAATTCTTAAGATGATTCGGGATCGGTCCGACACGGAGTCGCGCGTGCTTCTGGACTGTTCGGCATTGACGCAAGTGGATTCGACGAAAGTCGCGGCCCTGTGCCAACTTGTTAATGCCTGCTCGCGGATTGCTCCGGGAACGCGATTGGAATCGATTGGCCCCCGGCTCAGTCGCGTGCTCAGAGTGTTGGATCTGCACGATCTCCTCGTTCACGGTGAGTGTACTCCGGCGGCTGCGCCAACTCCCCACGCGCCGTTGACAACCCTCGCCGGATCGCGGCATCTCCATCTCAGTTTCCGGCCGAAACATGATAGCCTTGACTCGGCGCGGGCCCGCTTTCGAACCTTCGTCGATTCGTTCTCCGATTCCGAAGTTGACAGCTGTGAACTGGAAATCGTCTTCTACGAGATCGCAACCAATATTCTCTTGCACGGCGGTCTGCGCGATACCGACGCCGCGGTGTTTGAAGCCGCTTGCGATGGCGACCGCGTGCGAATGGTCTTTACCTATCCCGGCGAAGCTTTCGATCCGACCGTTCTGCCGGACGACTACAACCCGTCAGCGTACGTCCAAAGCGGGCGATCGCGCGGATTAGGGCTGACGATGGTTCGTCGGATGACGAATCAGATGAGCTATCGTCGCGACGGTGGAAACCTGAACGTACTGATTCTGGAAAAACAGTTGCGCGTCGTGGAAAGAACCATGACGGCGATCGAGAATGTGAAGAGCGCGGAGATTCCTGTAATCACCGCCGGTGTTAAACTGGACAGTGATAATGCGCACGAAATGATCGCGGCGCTTCAGCTCGCCTCCAAATCCGGTCGTCGGTTCGCCATCATCGATCTTGCGCAGGTTGAACGCGTCTCATCTGCCGGCGCCGGATCAATCCTCGGTTTTGTCTCACAATTTCGCCAGAATAGTGGCGACATCGTCCTCTGCAATGTCTCCAGCAGTGTGCGCCACGTTTTCAATGTGCTCGACCTGACCGATTATCTGACGATCAAGGCTGATGTGGATCGCGCGCGCGAATACTGCAAGACATTCGGGACCACGGCGGGAATAAACGCGTGCTGAATACTGCTCAAGGCATCATCGGCGCTTCCGACACCAAGAGTGTCGCCCGACGCCTCTTGGCGCTGGATACGCTTTCGCAATTGTTTGAGTTGGGTTTGCGCGATCCGTCGCTCGACCGTCTGCTGCAGGAGGCGCTCATTAGCCTCGTCGGCCAGTTCAGCGTCAGCAGCGGTGTCGCCGTCGTGATCTCCCCGGAGAGCGATCAAACTACCTACCGGGTTTACGTCTTCGGCGGGGCTGCGCGACACGATTTGGCGCAGGAAATTCGCATCGCTCCAGCGCTCGTGGCTCGATTGTTGTCGCCCGACGATATTGGCGATTGGCGAACAATTCCGCCGACAGAACTCGGCGCTGAACTCCGCGAGATCCTCGACAGTCTGCGGATATCGACGATTCACCCGCTGGTATCCGACGACCGACTCATCGGTTTCATCGGACTCGGGCCGCTGGTTACCGGTCGGGCCTTCACGGCCGACGATTTGTCGCTGTTGAGAACTTTGGTCAATTCGATCACGCCGCTGGTTGCCAACGTCCTGCTTTTCCAAAACATAACCTGGATGAACGAATGGCACCTGAACATACTAAACAGCGTCAATCAGGCGGTATTCGTCTTCGATCCGCAACGTAATCTCAAGAAACTGAATGCGGCCGCAACGAACATGCTGCAGACTTTCGGACTCGGTATTCCGAGCGACGGTCAGAACCTCGGTCAGATTTTCGAAGATGAAGTCTTCTCCGGCTGGGAAGCGGCGATGGACCGATTCCTTGGCGTCGAGTTTGACGCCGCATCGGCCGCGCTGCCGCTGACCACCGCCGATCCGGCCCGCTTCTTTAACGTTCGCTTCGCCCGCATTACCCAGCACTCCCATCAGGAACCCGACCTCGTCATTACGTTTGACGATGTCACGGAGCAACGGCAAAGCGAACAACGTCTTTACGACCTCACGACGATGGCGGACAAAGGGCAGATGGCATCGCAGATCGCTCACGAACTCAACAATTTCCTGGCGATCATATCGGCGCAGGCCCAACTCGCCCGGCTCGATCTCACGAAGAATGACAACACGGCGATGGCGATCAATCTGGAGCGGCTGACGGAGAATATTTTCAAAATGCGGCGCTATACGGAAGGATTAGTCGACATCGGCAAAATGAAGAGCGTGAAAGTCATGGTCGATTTGGCCGCGGTTGTTGATCAGATCATGCCCTTTATTCGCGTTCAGAAAAAGTTTGCCCGCCTTGAGATTACTGCGGATGTCGACCGCCACCTTCCCCCCATCTTGATTGATCCCGACCAAGTCACACAGGTCCTGATCAACTACATGAACAACGCCGCAGATGCCATCCAGGAAGCCAAGCCGAGTCGCGGAACGATAGAAGTGCGCGTGCGTCACAGCGCCGACTTCGTCATCGTTGAAGTCGGCGACAACGGCACGGGCATGACCGATGAAGTCAAGGCTAAGCTGTTTAGCGAATGCTTCACCACCAAAGAGCGCGGACATGGTTT
This sequence comes from uncultured Ignavibacteria bacterium, assembly GCA_964617645.1. Lineage (GTDB taxonomy): Bacteria > Zixibacteria > MSB-5A5 > CAIYYT01 > CAIYYT01 > JADJGC01. The sequence continues at coordinate 177,342 of CAZTYE010000002.1, read as the reverse complement.
CGGGCTAATCACCTGCCGAACGATCCTCGAAGGGCATCAGGCAATCTCCGAAGTCGATTCAGCGCCCGGACGCGGCACAACAATGCGCATCAAGTTCCCGTTAACGGCGACGGCCGAGTAAGCGCACTCGGAGTTTCTGCGTCAAGCGTCGCGTCCGACGCTCTGGAGCAAGAACAGGAAGCGATCACAGCGCTGGCTACGATCACCAAGACGAATCGGCTGTCTTTGTTGTCATCCGGTCCGGATCGCTCGTGCGTGCCACGGCCGGCACGCCGGAGGTTCGAATCCTCCCGCCATCTTATCCCTTGATTCACTTTCACCCTTGCCGGCCACATTGCACTGATTTAGCGTGTCCCCAGCGAAAACGGATCTTTCTTTCGCTGATGGAAATCGTGGTAACTAACTTCAAACATCGCAGCCAACTCTGCGAGAAGTGTCGCCCCCATGAACTCATGGCCCAAGCCATTCACCGTCTACATCCTCCGTTGTGCCGATAATTCACTCTACACGGGGCAGACTACCAATCTCGACAAGCGCATTGAGCTCCACAATCGTGGCGCCGGAGCCAGATATACTCGCGGTCGGGGTCCGGTCGAACTGGTGTATCGAACGGAGGTCGCGACGCTCAAAGAAGCATTCCTGCTGGAACACAAAATCAAACGCATGCCGCGCGCTCGCAAGGAGCGGCTCATTGACGGCGCCCGGCGGCGCACGCGCCATCAACCAACTGGAACGAAGAGCAAGAGTAAGCCTCGCGGTGCACCAACCACGAAGTCCCGCGAAGACCGATCCGGCGTGCCAACCGCAGCCGGCGAGCAAGCGGTAGCCGACTGAACGCGGATTAGATGCGCTGGCGGCTTCGTTGGAAAGTTGACTTGGCCGAAAAAGATATTTGGCGCCGCCTTCTATTCCGTTTTGCGATCGCAATCCATTCCGATATATTTCCCTCAAGATTGCTGTTCATCGACTCCGTCAACGCGATAATTGCGCGCGCGCGAGTCTCACTCGAGGTCATCTATGGTCAGAAGAATCCCCTTGTTGGCCGCCGCTCTCCTTGGCGCCGTGTTAGTCGCGGCGCTGGGTTGTGGCAAAGCCAACGACAACAAATCATCGAAGTCCGGTGAGTCGCGTTCAACCACGTTCAAGATCGGTGTTAGTCTCTTAACGCGAACGCACCCGTTCTATCAGGACTTGGAATCCGGGTTGCTTGAGGCCGCGAAGGCCAACGGCTACGAACTCCAAATCACGGCGGGGGAATTCGACGTTGCCAGACAGAAGGATCAACTTCAGGACTTCATCGTGCAGCGGGTCAACGCGATTGTTGTCAGCCCGTGCGACTCGCGCTCGATCGGGACGGCCATTCAAACTGCTAATCAGGCGGGCATTCCGGTGTTTACCGCCGACATCGCTTGTCTGGCGGAGAACGCCAAAGTCGTCTCGCATATCGCGTCCGACAATGTCGCCGGCGGGCGTTTGGCGGCTACGGCGGTACTCGCTGCGCTCGGTGGTCACGGCAAAGTCGCCATTATCGACCATCCCGAAGTCGAGTCGGTGATCCAGCGCGTGAAAGGATTCGAGGAAGAACTCGCGACCGCTACCGGCGTTCAGATTGTCGCCAAACTCTCCGGACGCGGCGTGAAGGATCAGGCGTTTCGCACCGCGGAAGACATCCTGCAATCTCATCCCGACTTGAACGCGTTTTTTGGCATCAACGATGACTCCGCGCTCGGCGCGCTGGCTGCCGTTGAAAAAGCCGGCAAATCGGGACGCGTCACTATCGTCGGCTTTGATGCCGTTCCTGAAGCCCGTGCCGCAATCAAATCGGGCAAGATTCACGCTGATGTTCTCCAGCAACCTCGCGAAATCGGACGGAAGACCATCGAAGCGATCAAAGCTTACGTCTCGGGAAGTCCGGTAGAGCCGGCGATTCTGATTCCGTGCGGGCTGTTCACTCGGGCGGATGCCGAATAGCGATTGTGCCGAACTTATGTCACCGGATGACGAAAAAGACGCGGCGACCTCACTACTGCTGCGGGTAGATGGCCTGTGCAAGGCCTTCCCCGGAGTTCAAGCGCTTTCGTCGACCAGTTTCGAATTGCGCGCCGGTGAAATTCACGCACTGGTCGGCGAGAACGGGGCCGGCAAGAGCACATTGATCAAGGTCTTGACCGGCGTGCATCAACCCGACGAAGGCACGCTGCTCATCGACGGCCGCGAACGCCGTTTTTCGTCGCCAATCGAGGCCTTGCGCGCGGGCATTACCGCCATCTATCAAGAGCTGTCGCTGGTGCCGAATCTCTCGGTGGCGGCAAATCTGCTTCTCGGTCGCGAGCAATCAAGCGTCGGATTGATCAACACAAGCCACGAGCGATCGAGTGCCCGGGAAACTCTTGCGAAACTGGGATTGACGGTCGATCCGGATACCCCGGTCGCCGACTTGTCACTTTCCGAACGCCAATTGGTGGAAATCGCTCGTTCGCTGCTGGCCGATGCCCGGATAATCATCATGGACGAACCGACGGCGGCGCTAACGCCGCGCGAGGTCGAACGTCTGTTCGTCGTACTGCGGGAGATCTCCAGTTCCGGAATTGGCGTGATATTTGTTAGTCATCGGCTCGACGAAGTTCTGAGCATCTCCGATCGCATCACAGTCATGCGCGACGGTGGCACCATCGCAACGCGCCCCACCGCGGGAATGTCACGAAAACAGCTAATTGAGATGATGGTTGGCCGTCCGCTTGAAGATGAATTTCCCGGCGGTCAGGCTGACATTGGCCGGCCGCTACTGGAGGTCCGCGATTTGGAAGGCGCGCGCATTCACGGTGTTTCGTTTGCAGTTCGCGCCGGAGAAATTCTCGGCATCGCCGGGCTTATGGGCGCCGGGCGTTCGGAACTGGCGCGGCTGATCTTTGGAGCCGATCGGCGTTTGGCTGGTGAAGTGCTGGTCGCGGGAACGCCGGTTGATTCATCCTCGCCACGTGCAGCAATCGATTCCGGAATCGCATTGCTCAATGAGGATCGAAAAGGGCAGGGGCTGGTGCTTTGCCTCTCGGCGAGCGACAACTTCGCGCTTCCCAATTGGCGACACTGGTCGCGATGGGGGCTCGCCAATTTGCGGCAGAGGAAATTGGCTTTTGGCCGGCACGTTGAATCGCTGGCGATCAAAATCTCCGGCCACGAACAGCGCGCCGAGTTTCTATCCGGTGGCAATCAGCAGAAACTACTGGTCGCCCGCTGGCTCGAGACCGATTCGCAAGTGATTATCTTCGATGAACCGACGCGCGGCATCGACGTCGGCGCCAAGTATGAAATGTACGTGATCATTCGAAAACTCGCATCCGCCGGTAAAGCGATTGTGATCATCTCGTCCGATCTTCCCGAGATCCTCGGCATGTGCGACCGGATTCTGGTCATGAAGTCGGGTCGCGTCAGCGGCGAAATCGGCGATGCCAGTAACGCGACGCAAGATCAGGTCATGGCTCTGGCAATATGACGCAAAGTACAATCCGTAGCCGGATCAGATGGTTGATGAACAATTACGGAATGCTGCCGGTTCTGCTGCTGCTTTGTTTCCTCTTCTCAATCCTGACACTCAAAGAGCAAGTACTGACCGGCGCGGCCGCCGCGAAGCAAGTGTCCGCACAGCTCCAAGCAGAGTCGACAGCCGGAAAATTGTTCGTCATTGTCACTTCGAACGCCAGAGAAGAAACCGAATTCACGCAGCAGTTTGTCGCTCGTGCCGGTGAGCGCGGCTGGAAAACACTGGCCGTGTCCGGCACTCCGGCCGACATTCGCGCTCGACTGGCCGCGATTGATTCTTCTGAGGCAGCGGCGGTTGTCTTCGTGACGACTCAGGGCTTTCTTCCCGTGCTCGCGCAACTGATCTCACAGCTTGCGCAGTTTGAACATTGCCGGATCGAAAGCCCGGCAAGTCGGCGTTGGCCGACTTTTCTCTTGGCCGACAACCTGCGCAACGTCGCCAATCAGATCACCGTCATCGCCATCATCGCCATCGGCATGACCATGGTGATTATCACTGCCGGCATCGATCTTTCCGTCGGCAGCTTGATTGCCCTCTCGGCGGTCGTCATCGCGTGGTTGATCGAACCGCTCGGCGGCGCCAATGCCTCGACGCTTAGCGTTTCGATTGCGGCGCTCGCGGCAATGATCATCTGCGCCGCCATTGGCGTTTTCAGCGGTCTGATGATTACTTCATTTCGCATTCCGCCGTTCATTGCCACATTGGCGATGATGCAAGTCGCGGCCGGTTTTGCGTACATCATTTCTCAGGGCAAGCCCATCTATCAATTGCCGGAAGGATTTGTCTGGCTCGGGCGCGGCGTCGATCCTCTGTTCGGAGTTCCGATTGCCGTCATTCTGATGTTCCTGATGTATCTTATCGCTTGGGTGGTGATGGAGCGCTCGGTTCTCGGCCGCCATATCTATGCCGTCGGCGGCAATCCCGAAGCCGCTCGCCTGGCGGGGATTCGCGTCAATCGGATACTGCTGATTGCCTACACTCTCTGCGGACTTCTCGCCGGACTTGGCGGCATCATCATGGCCTCGCAACTCAAGAGCGGCGCGCCAACTTATGGATTGACCTACGAACTGTATGTGATTGCTGCGGTCGTGGTCGGCGGCACGAGTCTCAGCGGTGGGGAAGGCCGAATTCTCGGCACACTGATCGGCGCCTTCATCATCGGTGTTATCCAAAACGGCATGAACTTGACCAACATCGAAAGCTACACGCAGAAAGTAGTTCTCGGCTTGGTCATCTTAGCCGCCGTGCTCTTCGACCGCCTCAAGCAGCGGGGGCTTAACCGCCGATTCCAGTTTCTGTCGCCGTCGGCTCGAACGAAAAGCCCGACATCAACAGCTTCAAAGGAGTGATATATGCGCAGCCGTTACATCTTCGCGCTCATCGCGCTCAGCCTGCTCGCCGCAACCGCGTGGGCGCAGTCGAACAGCGCGGATCAGCCGCAGAAAAAGCTCGGGGTCGTCGGTACCGCCCACTTGGATACGCAGTGGCGCTGGACGATCAAGAACACGATCGATGAGTACATCCCGAATACTCTGCATGACAATTTCAAGCTGTTCGAAATCTATCCCGACTACATCTTCAGCTTTGAAGGCGCGTTTCGCTACATGCTCGCCAAGGAGTACTATCCGCAGGACTATGAAACGCTCAAGAAATACGTCGCCGCCGGACGTTGGCGCGTCACCGGAGCTTGGGTCGATGCGGTAGATGTCAACATTCCTTCATTCGAATCGCTCGTCCGTCATGCGCTTTACGGCAACGGCTTCTACAAGCGCGAGTTCGGCAAACAAAGTTACGACATTTTCATGCCCGACTGCTTTGGCTTCGGATATGCGTTGCCGTCGATTGCGAAACACTGCGGTCTCCGAAGCTTCTCGACGCAAAAGCTCACCTGGGGTTGCTCGGTACCGGTGCCGTTTGCGATCGGGCACTGGCGGGGCGTGGACGGCTCGACGCTGCTTTCCGGCCTCAAGACGGGCAACTATGTCGCCACTTTTCGCAGCGATCTTTCACGCGATACCTCCGTCATTCGGCTGATCGACGAGTTAGGTGACAGCAGCGGCTGCTACGCCGGCTACATTTACTTCGGCACCGGCGATGTCGGCGGCGCTCCGGAGTCGCTTTCCGTTGATTGGCTGACCAAGTCAATGCGAAGTGATGGGCCAGTGAAAGTCTCCAGCATCGGCGCCGATGACCTCCCTAATCTGGTTACAGAGTATCCCAACGCCAAGCTCCCGACCTTCGACGGTGAACTCGTCATGACCCGGCATGGCGTCGGATGCTATACTTCACAGGCGGCGATGAAGCGGTGGAATCGGCGCAATGAGCTGCTCGCGGATGCCGCCGAGAGGGCTGCCGTCACGGCGAGTCTCTTCGGCGGATTTACGTACCCACGTCAAGCATTTGAACGCGCTTGGACGCGCTTTCTCTGGCACCAGTTTCACGACGACCTGACCGGCACTTCGATCCCCGAAGCCTACGAGTTCTCCTGGAGCGACGAGCTTTTGTCGCTCAATGAATTCTCTTCGGCTCTGAACTCCGCCGTCGCGGCCATTACGCCGGCCCTCGATACTCGCGGACGCGGTGAGACAATCGTAGTCTATAACCCTCTGGCTATCGATCGCCAGGATGTTATCGAAATTCCTCTTCCAGAATTTCGCGAGAGCAGTCAAAGTATCATCGTCGTTGGTCCGGGCGGTGAGCGCGTTCCCGCCCAGATTACCGTCTCGTCGGATGGAACCGCCGAACTGCAGTTCCTCGCCGATGTCCCGTCCGTCGGCTTCGCGGTTTACGACTTACGGCGTGACGAGAAAGCCGCGCAACTGCCGCCGATCACTGTCACAACATCATCGATGGAAAACGAACGCTATCGATTGTCGCTAAACGCTGGCGGCGATGTCGCCTCTATCTATGACAAGCAATTGGCGCGCGAACTACTCGCACAGCCGATCGAACTGGAGTTGATCTTCAACAAGCCACGGCAGTGGCCGGCATGGGAGATTCAGTACGAGGATCTGCTCGCCGGCCGGCGCGCCAAAGTCGAGGGCACTCCAAAGATCGAGATTCTCGAATCCGGAGCCGTCCGTGGCGCGTTGCGCATTACTCGTCAACACGGTAATTCGACCTATCAGACCACCATTCGCATGGCCTCCGGGGCGGCCGCCAATCGCATCGACTTCGTCAATCAAATCGATTGGGCCGAAAAAGAGACTCTGCTCAAAGTAGCGTTTCGTCCCGCTTTCGCCAATGACTCGATCACTTACGATCTGGGGCTTGGCACTATCAAACGTGGGCTTAATACGCCGAAGAAGTACGAAGTTCCCGCACACCAGTGGGCGGACTTTACGGCCGCCAACGGCTCGGCTGGCCTGACCATCCTAAACGACTGCAAGTATGGCTGGGATCATCCCGATTCCGGTACGCTGCGCTTGACTCTGATTCACACACCCGGCGTTTTCGATTCCTGGAGTTGGGTCGGTGATCAAAGCTCGCAGGACATCGGCCGCCACGAGTTCACGTATTCAATCGTTGCCCATGCCGGCTCGTGGCAGTCGTCCGACGCTCCGTGGCAGGCGGCGCGACTTAATCAACCGCTGATCGCTTATGCGGCGCCGCAGCACGAAGGCCAACTGGGGAAGAGCCATTCGCTGCTGCGCGTCGATCCGGCCGAACAAGTCATGGTCAATGCCGTCAAAATGTCGGAAGCGGGAGACGAAGTCGTCGTGCGGGTTCGCGAACTGCTGGGCCGTCCGGCCGAAGCCGTCGCTCTGATTTTCGAACGGGAGATTGTGTCGGCGCGTGAAGTTAACGGTCAGGAGGAATTCATCGGTGAGGCCGTCGGCGCTGCCAATCGCGTCCGATTCTCATTAACTCCCTATCAGCCCAAGGCCTTTGCCGTGAAATTGAAAAGCGCGAACGCCGCGGTCGTGAAGCCCCTCAAATCGCAGCCACTGGCGCTGGCATACAATCTCGATGGCATCTCATCCGATGCCAATCGGACTGACGGCAACCTCGACGCCGAAGGCAACACTCTGGCCGCAGAACTGCTGCCGGATACGCTTCAATTTCAAGGCGTACGATTTACATTCGGGCCAAAGTCGGATGGCGCCAGTAACGTCGTTGCCTGTCGAGGCCAGAAGCTCGACTGGAAGGGCAACTGGAACAACCTGTATCTGTTGTTGTTGGCCACCGGAGGACCTCAAGAGGGCATCGTGAACGTGTTGACCGCGGACGGAAGCACCGCTGTTCCCGTGACGCTCTATGAGTACACCGAGAAAATCGGACAGTGGAACAACCGCATGGTGAACGGTCAGATGGTTACAAGCGCGAACGAAATCCTCCCGGCATACATCAATTCCGCACCGGTTGCCTGGGCGGGAACGCACCGTCACACTGCCGACGGCAAGAATGACACTTACAAGTTCACTTATCTTTTCGCCCAGAGAATTCCCCTTCCCAAGGGCGCTCAGAGTATCGCGTTACCCGACAATCCGCACATCAAGCTGTTGGCTGCATCGGTTTCGGGATTCGAGCATGACGAAATCACTCCGCGCACGCCGCACTACGATGTTGCATCCGCGGCGCTGGCGCGCATCGCGGCCTCCGAACCGATCTTTATCGACAACACTGTGGTCGAGCTTTCCAGCCCGACACCCGGCGCATTGCTGCGATACACAATCGACGGTTCGGAGCCAACCTCATCCTCGCCGACATTCGACGCGCCGCTGCGTCTGGCGTCGTCCACCATCGTCCGCGCCCGCGCCTTCGATCGCTCAGGACAGGGAAGCGTGACGACAACTTTGGCGGTCAACAAGCTCATTCCGCGATCGGCTATCGAGGTCGCCGCTCCCAGCGCCGGACTGCGATGCGACTACTATGAAGGTGAGTGGCACCGACTGCCCAACTTCGACTCCCTCACAGCCGTGACGACCTTTATCGCCAATACTGTGGTCATCCCGGAAATCGCCCGTCCGGAAGACTACGGCCTCGTGTTTCAAGGATACATCGCGGTGCCGGCCGACGGCATGTTCGAATTCGGCATCAGCTCCGATGACGGCAGCAAGCTCTGGGTTGCAGACACCATGATTGTTGATAACGACGGCCTTCACGGCGCCGGAGAAATCGCCGGCAAGGTTGCACTGACCAAGGGCATGCACCGCCTCGCGGTACGCATGTTCCAGTGCAAAGGTGGTGAAGCCCTGAATCTATTCATCACCGGGCCGGGAATCCCAAAGCAGGAAGTAGGTCGGCAGCGATTGTTCCATTAGCGCTTGTCAATGCTCGCCGCCCTCGGCCGTGCGGTCGCCGCCTGCTCGCAAACTGGTCAAACTTGCCAGCGGCTCCGGCCACCTGCTTTCGATTAGCACGGCCGATGGCAGAAGATCGTCACCCTCTCGCGATTTAGCTATGAGAAGAGCATAGATACCGCTGCCGCCAAAAAACGTCTTTTCTGACTTATCATATCTGCCTATATTATCGCCTGATCAGGTACATGTTCTTCCCATTCCGGGACCAGTCTCATGCTCGTTCGATCGCGGCGCTCTCCGCGATTGACTGTGAGGAATTATGCGCGTTCGTCTCAAATCTCGATCCACCTGTTTCGCATTCGGTCATGCAGCTACAATTCTCGCCATCTCAATCTTCGTCCTGATTCCGCACAGTTCGAAAGCTTCCGCAAGCGGTCAGGCCGTTGCGTCTTCTACGGTTTCGGTTGCCGCCGGAGTTAGTGGTCTGACGGCGGCCGCTTGGCAATCGGTGGATGCGACAACTCAAAGTCAAATTGATGACTGGATGCAGAATTCGGCTTACGGCCTGACACCGAATCTCGGTCAGGTCGCCAATCACGAGGGGAATACTGCCGACGAGGTTCTGTTCACGGCCAATGTCGCCGGCGCCGAGGTCTTCGTCACCAAAACCGGCTTGTCGCATTACTTCCTCAAGCAGATCAAGAAGGGACCCAAACGGTGGTACCCAAAAGGCGCCCGCGCCTCCGAAAAGGAATACGAGTGGCGTCGCATCGATGTCGACCTCTTGGGCGCCTCGATTTCTGCCGAGCGCGTCCGCACGGCGGAACCGCTCACGGATCTGGGTGTCACCCACTTCTATCGCGGCCACAGCGCCGAGGGTGTGCTGAACGTCGAAACTTACGGCAAAGTCACCTTCGCGGATGTCTACCCCGGCATCGATTGGGCGGTGATCAGTCGGCCCAATGAAGCTGTCCAGCACGACTTTGTCGTCAAACCGGGGGCCGACATCTCGCGCATCCGCCTCGAATATCGTGGCGCTTCGGCCATCGAAGTCTCCGACGACCACCGGCGCTTGCGCATTCGCACGGAACTCGGCGAGGTGCAAGAGGGCGCCCTTCGCTGTTTCCAGTCGAATGACGGAGCGCTGGTCGCCGGACGTTTCGTAGTTGAAGGCAACATCGTCACTTTTGACATCGGTGACTACGACCGCAGCCAGTCGCTGATCATCGACCCGCCACTGGTCTGGAGCACTTACTACGGCAGCACCAACCACGATGGACCGCGCTCGATCCTCTGTGATAATGTCAATAACGTCGTTTACGTCGTGGGCTACAGTTTCTCAAACAATATGCCGACGCAAAATGCCGGCGGCGGCGCCTTCTTTCAGGGCACGATGGCCGGTAACTCGCTTCTGGATGGCGTCATCTGGAAATTCACGCAGTCCGGCGTCCGGATTTGGGTGACGTACTACGGCGGATCCGGTGATGAACAACACAGCGATCTGGCGTTGGACCAATTTCAAAATCTCTACATCTGCGGCTACACGGCATCGGCAGATTGGCCGAAACAATTCATGCCCGGCGCCTACAACGACACGACATATAACAGTGGGCAAACTGACGCGACAATTTTGAAGTTCAACTCCAACGGCGTGCGCCAGTGGGCGAGTTTCTACGGCGGCAGCTTCTACGACTACGCCCAGAGCATCGTCGTCGATGCCAGTGGCGCGATTTTCATGACCGGCTACACCACCTCGTCCGACTTTCCGATTGCCTGTCCCGGCGGCGCGTACTGCCAGAGTTCCATCGCGCCGTTTGAAGACGTCTTCGTGGTCAAATTCAGTCCTACCGGATCGCTGGTCTGGTCAACTTATCTCGGCGGACCGGGCAACGAAGAGTCATTTGGAATCGGCGTCTCACCGAACGCCATCTATGTCACGGGCATGACACAATCATCTGCGTTCCCGTTTTACTACCCGGGCGGCGCGACCTATATCGACAGCACGCTCGAAGGCTCGCAGGACGGATTTATCGCCAAGTTCTCGCTCAGCGGCGCGCAGCTCTGGGCATCGTACCTGGGTGGCGATAGCACTGATTGGGCGGATGACGCCGTCATTGACGGCAATGGCAACGTCTTCGTCGCCGGCTATTCTGAATCTACGAACTTCCCGGTCATCAATCCGGGCGGAGCCTACACTCAATCGTGGGCCGGAGCGCTGGACATGACCCTCAATAAATTCAACAGCGCCGATAGCATGATCTGGAGCACATACTACGGCGGCAGCGACATCGATTTTCTTCTTGGCGCCAAGGGCAAGTCGATTTGCCTTGATCCGCAGGGACGATTCTATGTCACCGGCATGACCGGTTCGGCAAACTTCCCGGTCGTGAATCCGGGAGGTTCATTCTTTTGGGGTACGCAATTGAGCGACCGCGACGCTACGATCGGGCAATTTACCAATGGCGGCGCCATGCTCTGGTCAACGTATTTCGGAAGCAACAATCCTGACTTCGGATCGAGTATCTGCATTGGCAACAGCGGCTGCATATTCGCTACCGGAGAGGCCGTAGATTCCGGATCGTTTTTCGGCGTCAATCCCGGCGGCGGAGCGTACTATCAACCTTTCGGCGCGGGGCTGGACGACGGTTACTTCACCAAATTCTGTGCGGCGACCGGAGCCTGTTGCATCGACTTCACTTGCGTTGGCGCCAATTCTGCCGCGGAATGCTCCACACTCGGAGGTCAGACCTTCTATCCCAACCAGCCATGTTCCACTACCGTCTGCAGTATCCTCTGCAATGTTTGCGGCAAGAAGTGGAATGACCTCAACAAGAACGGCGTGCAAGATCTGGGCGAACCGCCGCTCGTGGGCTGGACGATTCAACTCTACTATTGGAACGGTCCGCTCTACGCTTCAGCGACCACCGATTCGGCCGGCAATTACTGTTTCAACGACATACCGTGCGGGAGCTGGACCGTCACCGAGCAATTGCAGCCCAACTGGGTGCAGACTTACCCCTCGCCCAATGTGCACAATCTTACGATGGGGACGGGACAATCGCTCAACAACATCAACTTCGGCAACTCGTCGTGCATCGCCGACACCTGTTGCGTTCAACCGGCCGCCGGAATGATCGCTTGGTACCCGTTTGACGAGTCGGTGCCCGGAACCGCCAATGATATCGCCGCCAAAACCCGCAATGGCTGGCACTACTATGACCAGCTCGGTCATGCGCCGGGCGTGGTCGACGGCGCCATCAGCCTCGACGGATCACGCTACGTTCGCGTTTTTGAAGATCCATTCGCGCAGGTCGACACCGGCAGCTTTAGCATTGATCTCTGGATCAAACCGACTTCCTTTGCCGCCGATTGCGCGACCTCGCCGCTCACGCCGTGTACCGCGATTCCGATTCTCGACAATCGCAACGATCTCGACGGCGCGGCGGGGAACAACGGCATCATGCTCTACATCAAGCGCGTCTCCGCGACGCAGGCGAAGCTCGGTCTGGCGATGAATGTTTTTCCCAATCCTACCGACTCGTTTGAATCTCCGGCCGCGCCGATTACGCTCAACCAATGGCAGCATGTTGCCGTGACGGTTGATCGCAGCAGCGGCGCACCGCTCGGGACATTCTACTATAATGGCGGCGCCGTTGGGACGTTCACGCCGCGATCGGGCCGCATCTACTCGACTAACGGCGACGGTTCCGTGCTCGATATCGGCCACGGCCCGACCTCCAGCAGTTTTGGTCCCGGACTCACCTGCAACGCGCAAGAGCGGAAGTTCATCGGCTTGCTCGATGAACTTGAAATCTGGATTCGGCCGCTCCCCGCTGTCGAAATCGGTAAGCTCTATGCCGCCGGATCGAAAGGGAAGTGCAAGATCACTTGCGCGATCCCGAGTTCCGTCGTCCTCTGCAAGACTGCCACGACCGTGACCATGAATCTCACGGTCTGCAATCGGACCGCAAACGCCTCTGCGGCGCGCTACTCGTTTGCGCCGATCGCGACCGGCGCCGGCTGCAATTTCAACGCCAATGGCATTACATTCAGTCCGGCCAGCGGCGTTCTCAATCTTCTTCCCGGACAGTGCACGCAAGTAACGGTCACGCTTAGCCGTCCGTTCGGATTCGTCCCGGGCAACGTGGCTTGCTTCTGCGTCACAGTGCAAGACACTCTGACCAAGGCAACAAGCACTTGTTGCGCCAAATTGATCGCCAGCGACCAATTGTGCGTGAAAAAAGTCGACCCGATTGATATCGAGCACGCACTCACCGGAGTGGCGCGGCCTTTCGGTTTTACGGTAGGTAACGACACCGACTCGCTCGCCACCCTCAATTACACGCTGCGGGGAGAGTCCACCGCGGGCGACGCCATGGACCCGCCGGCGATTTCGCTCAACGGACTGCCGCCGGGTACCCCTGTCATCGGCAGCATCATGTTGCCACCGTGGAGCGAGGCCACCATCGCCGGCGACGCGATAATCACCGAATACCGACCGATGGACTTGACGTCAGTCGTGCTGGAAGCCGACGCCGACGGCGACGGTCAGGCCGATCCGCTGGGATCAGCGCTCTTCGAACCGGTGAGTTACGCCGACTGCAACGCCAATAGTGTGGATGACGCGCAGGACATTCTCTTAGGCACATCCAACGACGCGAATGGCAACGGATTCCCCGATGAGTGCGAGGTGCCGCCTTCAAGCGCCGCGTCCTGCTTCCTTTGCGGTGATGCCGATGGTAACGGTGCGGTATCGATCGCCGACGCCGTGTTTTTGATTAATTACATCTTTGCCGGCGGACCGGCGCCGAATCCTCCGGCGGCCGGGGACGCCGACTGCAGCGGTTCGATCTCGATCGCGGACGCCGTATTCCTGATCAACTACATCTTCGGCGGCGGCGCTCCGCCGTGCGCAGCCTGTCCGTAGATCGCTGATCTAAAACGCGAGCTGTGCCAGAAGAGGTCGGTTTAGGCTGATGGCAAAGCCGGAGTAGTCAAGGTCATCCCGCCAAATTGGAAACCGGCGAGCTGCTTTCCCGCTCGCCGGTTTTCTTAATGTTGATTCGCTTGAAACTATCGCTACGGGGTACCGCATCCCAGTGACCAAGGTCCACAGTCGCAGGGCGCCGGGCCACCACTAAAGATGTAGTTGATAATGTACACCGCGTCCGCAATCGATATGGCGCAATTGCAGTCGGCGTCGCCGGAACAAACCGCATACGGTGTCGGCGCCGGTCCGGCGGCAAAGATGTAATTGATCAACCACACGGCGTCCGCAATCGAAAGTCCACCCGAGCCGTTAGCATCGCCCGGTCGGCAATCACAAGGTGTGCGGCCGGTGATCACAAACGCCATGTCCATCGACGTCGTGAATAGTGGCGGCTCATACAGTTCATTCCAATTGTAGCTCAGCGGACCGCCCTGCTGGATCCGAATCGTGCCGGTAGTCGACCCCGACATGCCGGCGAAAGGTCCACCCGGCCGTCCGATGAAATCGATTCGGTAGGTGATATCAAAAAACGAATCCACGGCCCAATTTCCGCCGGGAAGTTGCGTCAACGTCGTATGCCCGGGACTGGGCATGCCAAAAGCCGTGCCCCCGGTGATGCGCAGCAAGTCGAAATCCGGATCGCCGACGATCTGTCCCTGAAGCTGCTGGTAATCGCCGGGGAATGACTGCAGAGGTAGTCCGGGAGTTCGCGGCCCGTGGTGCACTTCCGATTGCATCGGCAAAGCGATGTTGCGCAGATAACCCGCGTACGCACCCGTTCCAGCCATGTCCAAAAAGAGCATTGATTGATATTGTGAAACTGTCCCCAGCAATGAGCCGCCGGGAAATTCCACGATCCCGAAATGATTTGTGAGTGTCGGGCTGCATTGAATGGTCGATCCCGGAGGGAGCCCGTCGTCAATTTCCATTGTCGAAGTCGAACCGAATGGACACTGCGCGACCATCGTTGCCGTGCCCGAACCATTGTCCGGCGCGATACATAACGCAATCGGTTGACCCCAGACGGCGTCGTCGAGGAAGTGATCGCTCGACGAGTGCCAGCCCCAGCGCGTCATGATCGGATCGACGAGATTCGCGGAGATACAGATCCAATATATCGTGCCCGCGCTCTGCAAGAACCAATCGACCGAATCGAGCTCGATGTCGTACTGGTAGATGCGAGTATGATTGGCCGGATTGACGAACGGGAGTGCCGGATCATACCAGCCTTCGAACCCCGGCTGGGGCAACGGCAGCGCGCAGAAATTGTCGACGGTGCGACGCCACAACTGCGTGCCGGGGCGGCTGTACGGTAATGTCGGTCCAGCGGGAATGTCGGCATGAATCGCGATATCGAAACTGCGAATCGTTCCTTCCACGCCGTTAAACCACGATCCCCAAAAATGGATGTCCCGCACGTGGGTGCTCACCGCGGCCCGCCAATCGTCGCAGACGATCGCCGGAACGGTGGCGTTGACGTCCCAACCCGGATGAACCGGATACTGCGGATAGTGCATAATATGTCCGTCCGCGGTTGTCCAGTGATGGAAACCCTGCTGCATCCTGATTGTGCCGGTCGTCGATCCGGACATGCCCGCAAGCCCGCCTCCCGGTGCGCCGATGAAATCGATGCGGTAAGTAATATCGAAGAAGCTGTCTACTGCCCAGGATCCACCGCCAAGCTGCGTGAGCGTCGTATGTCCCGGGCTGGGCAAACCAAACATGTTTCCGGCCGTGATTCGCAGTAAATCGAAGTCAGGATCGCCGGTGATCTGACCCTGGATTCTCATCAGGTTTGCGTCGAATGACTGCGGCGTGGTAAACGGCATCCGCGGCGCGGTGTGGATTTCGCACTGTACTGGCACCGAAATGATACGCGCAAATCCGGTCAACACTCCGGTTCCGAACATGCTCATTTTCAAAATCGCGTTAAACTGCAAGATCTCCCCGCCGAGAGTGCCGCCGGGTGTGCGGACGATTAACGTAAAAGTGCTCAACTCCGGCGTGATTTCGACAGTTGCCCCCGGCGGCAGACCGTCGATGATGTACATTAGATCGCCATTTCCGACATAGGGGCACGCCGCGGGCAGATCCACGGTTCCGCTGCCGTTGTCCGGCGCAATACAAGCAGCGCCGCACGGAATGCCCGGCATGAAACTCGCACCGGGACCAGTAGGAGCTTCCTCGTCACTTAGCTTCACCACGCTGCCGGATGTCTGGCCGCCAGTGGGGTGGCTGTCGCCGGCAATCGACGTGTGGAAACTGAGGAGTAGACAGAGCGTCCCGGCGGCGAGTGTCATCCCGGCCAGAAAAACTCTTCTCATCGCGACCTCCTGAAAATGTCACAGACACGGTTCTTCCTCGTGGGGATCATCGCCTGTCGACACTTTCAATCAAAGTTAGTGTGACTCGTTGTCGCTGCGGGTTCTTGATGTTGTATATCTGGCGAATTAAAACAAAATAGCCCGCTGTTGTCAATGAAAAAATCAGCAGCGCCTCAATCCAGCGCCTGTGTCGAAGTGGCTTCACGCGCCGAGTAACCTCCGCCTACAGGACAGCTTAAGATTCATGTGCCGTCCCGACAGACGCGGTTGGGAGTCCTATTTTGACCGCCTAAACTGCGGCAGGAAGAGGTTTCTGTCGCCGCACGTTGGGTGCGTAACAGAGCCTCTTAATCGCCCCTTACACGTTAGTGGCGATTAGCGTATTTCTTGCAACGCAGCACGTTCCGCCGCGTAAAAGCCTTAGGCTCACAAGGGTTGGAGCCTGAGGCGGCAAAGTATTTTGAAGCTGCGGCCGCCGAGGTCCTGTCTAATCAGAGTGAGGCCGGGGAGTTTTGCCGCCAGTTTTTTTGTTGACACCGGCGTAAGTCGTTGAAAGAAAACACTTGACATGCAGAGATCCATTGCGTATTTAACAAGTCTGCTGATTTGGAGGTCAGAGTGACGGGCACTCCTGTTTTTGCATCGTTCAAACGTTGGATGGGGTTTTTCGCCATCGCCTTGGTCGGGGTGATCTTCGGATTTTTTATCTCCAGCAATACCGAATTTTCCAATCAGGCCGCGACTCAGACCGTCGATCAATCCGGATCCGATGCCCGCGTCCAGTTCGCGCGCGCCACGCCGCCGAAGCAATCGATTTATCCGATCAACGCCGAAGGCCGCTCGCCCTTCGTCGCCGTCGTTGAGAACATCCGCGACGCCGTCGTCAATATTCGCGCCGAACGTATCGAGCAGCTTACCGCTTACCAGCGCCGCTGGTTGCGCTTCTGGGGCTATCCGGAGAGCGACCAGCGCGAAGTATCGATGGGCACCGGTTTTCTTTTTCGCGAAGACGGCTACATTTTGACCAATCATCACGTCATTGCCGGCGCCCGGGATATCAATGTTACGCTGGCGAACAAGAAGACCGTAACTGCTCGCTTGGTCGGCGAAGACCCGGCTACCGATCTGGCAGTCATCCGCATCACCGGTGACGGTTACCCGCACATTGAGCTTGGAGACTCTGATTCGATCAAGGTCGGCGAGTGGGTGATTGCCATCGGCAATCCATTTCCATCGCAGGGACTTGACTGGACGGTCACCGTCGGCGTCGTTTCGGCCAAAGGCCGCCGCGGTCTCAATTTCGGCGACGATTCGCCCGAATTCCAGGACTACATCCAAACCGATGCCGCGATTAACCCCGGCAATTCCGGCGGCCCGCTGGTCGGGCTTGACGGCTACGTGGTCGGCATCAACTCGGCCATTGCCTCGTCCGTCGGGCAATCCGCCGGTATCGGCTTTGCCATACCGGCCAATCTCGTGAAATCAATTCTCCCCGACCTGATGCAGGGCGCCAAAATCGAACGCGGCTGGCTTGGCGTGGTGTTGCGCAATCTCGATAACGATCTCGCGGAGGCCAACGGACTCAAGACGCCGCAGGGCGTTTTGATCAGCGATGTGCGCTCCGGATCTCCGGCGGCCCAGAGCGGCTTGCGCTCCGGCGACATCGTGACGCGCTTCAATGATACACCCGTCGATGACATGGATCATTTCCGCTACCTCGTGGCGCAGGCGCGCTCCGGCTCGACGGTGCGCATGGCCGGAGTGCGAAAGGGTCAGGCCCTGCAATTAAACGTCACGCTCGGCGACCGCGAGCGCGGACTGGCGGAAGCCGGCGAATCGCTGCCGCAAAGTACCGGCGCGCCGCAGCCGGCGCCCGGCGATGTCTGGTTTGGCATGTCGGTTGAATCCGCGACATCCGATCTGGCGGAGAAGTACGGCGTCGACTTTCGACCCGGTGTCATCGTCACCAACGTCGTTCCCGCCAGTCCGGCGGATATCCAGGGAATTACTCCGGGGACGATCATCATCGAAGTTGACCATCAGGATGTGCGCACCAAGTCCGATTTTTCGAAAGTGACCGGCCAGCTCAGCGGGCGCACCAAGGCGATTGCATTGATTGGCTACGACGTGTTAGGAAATATTAAATATTTCGCAATCAAACCATCGTAGGCGCTGCGTACTAATTGACCGCCGCTGCTTGATAGGAGGAAGGTGGCGTGGGGAGGTTTATTGGTTAACCATTATCGCATAAGGACGATTTAGCATTGGCGAGACAGTCCAAGAAGTATCGGGATGAAGACAGATCGCTGGATTTGTATCTGCGGGAGATCGGCGAAACACCGCTGATCAACGCCGAAGAAGAAGTGCGGCTGGCCAAGAAAATTCATGACGGCGACCAGAAAGCTCTGGAAGCCCTCACCAAAGCCAACTTGCGCTTCGTCGTCAGCGTCGCCAAGCAGTACCAAAACCAGGGTTTGTCGCTGGCGGATTTAATCAACGAAGGGAATATCGGGCTGATCAAAGCCGCAAAACGGTTCGACTGGACGCGCGGATTCAAGTTTATCTCGTACGCGGTCTGGTGGATTCGGCAGGCGATTTTGCAGGCGTTGGCCGAGCAGTCGCGCATCGTCCGGCTTCCGCTCAATCGCGTCGGCACGTTGCACAAGATCGGCAAGGTGTCGTCGTCGCTCGAGCAGGAGTACGGGCGCGAGCCGTCCCCGGAAGAAATCGCGAACGAGCTTGAGCTTTCGGAAGCGGAAGTTTCCGACACGCTCAAAATTTCGAATTCGCATTTGTCGCTGGACGCGCCGTTTTCGGTGTCGGAAGACAACAGTCTGATCGACGTCCTCGAAGATGAATTCCAGCCCGCTCCCGATGAAGCGTTGCTCGACCAGTCGCTCCGGCTGGAGATCGAGAAAGCGCTCGACACGCTGACCCCGCGTGAGGCGGAGGTGATCAATCTTTATTTCGGGCTTAATCACGAGAAGCCGTTAACATTGGAAGAGATTGGCGCCCGCTTTAATCTCACGCGCGAGCGTGTCCGTCAGATCAAAGAGAAAGCGATCCGCCGCTTGCGGCACGCCTCGCGTTCTCGCAGCCTGAGGGCCTATCTGACCTAAAACATTGCTATCGCTTCTAAACTCCAACGGAGGTCTCACCGACCTCCGTTTTTTGTCTCAGAGTGATTTAGGCAGAGTGCAAGGCGTCAACAGCGTCGCCGAACCCACGACCGAGTCATTCCGGCGGAAGGGACTGTTGAAAAACCGTATTCATGTCATTCTGAGCGCAGCGAAGAATCTGTTTGACCTTGTGCCACAATACTCACAGACCCTTCACTTCGCTCAGGGTGACAACCTATAGGACTTCTTCAACAGTCCCGAAAGCCGGAATCCAGCAAAGTAGGTCGCGCCCCTCGGGGCGTGACGCGATTGAAAGTTCGCGAGGAGATACCGATGAAATGCCTAATCTGCAAGAACGCCGCGACCGTTCTGGGAGTGGCCACTGTTACTCTTGAACGCGACGCTCTGACCTTCGTTGTCAAGGGGGTTCCGGCGCAAGTATGCCCAAACTGTGGCGAAGAATACGTCGACGAAAACGTCGTTCAAGAACTCCTTACTACCGCCGAACAACTCGCCAAGTCCGGCGCCCAGGTCGAAATCCGCCACTACGTCAAGGCCTCATAGCGGACGTGCATTTTCCTCCGATCCGCCGCTTGCGGCACGCCTCGCGTTCTCGCAGCCTGCGGGCCTATCTGACCTAAGACATTGCTATCGCTTTTGAATTCCAACGGAGGTCGAACCGACCTCCGTTTTTTTGTTGCAGAGTGATCTAATACGGCGCACAACTCCCATGCAGTCGCCCGGCCCGATAGCGAGTCATTCCGGCGAAAGCCGGAATCCAAGCTTCTTCGATTTGCATTATGCGAGAGTCGCTATGAAGTCAAGTAGGTCACGCTCTCTCGGGGCGTGACATCTTCGGTAACAAGTCACGACCCCAAATCAGGCCTGACCTTCGACGCCTAACACCTCAAGACTCGCGTCGGAGTTAGCTCAAGCCTGCTGAGCAAGAAACAAAACCCTTGACAACTCCCTCATCAATTAACATCATGGATCGATTAACTCGTCAAATGAAGTAGCGTCGACGCCGGAAGACTCCTTGGGGCAGAGAGGCGCAAGTTAGCGGCACATTCTCTCGTGGCGAGGCCTGGGCCAGGCATGGCATCTTTTCGCCAGCGTTAGAGGGCATTTGACCGACGGCAGAACGAAGGTAAGAAACAGAAGCGAATACACGTGCGACATCGATCGCGGGAGGTACGAATGAGGACGAAGAAGTACAGGCTGTTAGTGCTGTTGTTCCTTGCGGCACTGGTGGCCAATGCTCCACCCACCGCGCGAGCAGCCCACGAGGCGCCGCCGGCGCCGGAACTGGATGCCTCGTCAAGTTTGACAATCTTTGGATTGCACCACACCGCCTTGGGCGCGGCAGTTCTCGACACTTTGCCCGGAGACACGTTGATTGTGAGTAACCTCGGCAGCAGCGGCAACGACGGGGTGTCGATCGACCTTGGGTCATCTTCCGACGCCGGCCACATGATGGGGTTTCGGCTGCCGGCCGGCAATCTCAATGGCTCCTGGAATGCCGCTCTGGTTGGACAAATCGGGGGCCTCCCTGGTGGCGCGACGGTCTTATCGGCTCACGCGAATATTGCCAACGACACCGTCCACGTGAACATTGACTTCGGCCCCATGGGAACGACGACGCGAAAACTGGAAATCTATAACGACGGCGTCTTGGTCTTCAGCAACATTGGCCCGCAGAAAAGCGCGCTCATCGACGGCTTCAAATACAAACTCCTTCCCGCGGATATGAACTACCTCGGTGAATTCGACGACGAAGGCACTTACTTCCCCTGAACTTGTCCCGATATGGGAGGTGCGCGGTCGCGCACAGGATTCGCCACACCAGCACTGGCAACGGGTGCTCAATTGGGGATGATATTGGGCAGCCCGCGCGAAATCGAAATCGTAGGCAGCTCAACCGTCACCGGCAATTGCGTCGTCTTTACAGCCGTCAACCCCACGATCGAGCCCGATCTCGTTACGCAGTTACAATTCACGGCGTCGCTCAGCACGCCATCATTGCTCATTACTTACGAAGGGCTCATGTTCAGCAATCTTCCCCACAATGCGCTTGGAGAGGCGCTGTTGGAAGTCTCAAGCGGAAGCTTGGTCGTATCTAACATCGGTTCGAGCGGACAAGACGGCGTTGGAGTCGAAATGACGCCTGCCAGTCGCTGGGATGTGGCCTGGAATCCCCTTGATCCCGGCGGTATCCTGCCCGAGAGCGCTTCAGTCGCCATCACCGGCATCGGACAAGTCGGTGGGGCGGCGAATCACCCAATTGGAACCACGACGGTTCGCAAACTCGGATCGCTGTATCAACTTTCGGCAGATTTCTCGCCGATCGGCGCCACCAGCCTGAAAGTTCTGGTCTACAACGACAACGCTTTCGTCGACAGCGTTACCGGCATCACCGCCACGCAATTCGCAACGGCGGATGGATGCTTGCTGGATGATCACTGGGGCAATCCAGTGGGCTGGCCCCCGATCGGAGGTTCCAGTCTCACATTTCTGGATCCACGTACTTTCGATTTTGGATTCAAAGACGCCAAAGTGCTGATCGGCGACGAGTTGTGGATCCTCCCCGAAGACGCCGCTTTGGCGGTTGATTTCCTGACCCGCGTCGAAATACGGGCGGCTCGCATTCCCTCGATAACCATCACGCAAGAGTCAGTGCAGGCCAATTATCTCTGCGGCGATGCCGACGGCAACGGTGCCATTTCGATTGCCGATGTGGTGTATTTGATTAACTACATCTTTGCCGGTGGTCCGGCGCCGAATCCGTTAGCGGCCGGTGATGCCGATTGCAGTGGCGCGATTTCGATCGCTGATGCTGTGTACTTGATCAATTACATCTTCGCCGGTGGTGCGGCGCCGTGCGCGGCCTGCCCGTAAAACATAATTGCGACTAACTCTCCGACCCCTTCTCCTCTAACGGGAGAAGGGGATTCTATTCAGAAGCTGAGTCCACTAAGTCACGCCCGCTTGGGGAGTGACAGCTCCCCTCGAATTCAGCTGGCATGCTTTGAGGTTTTTCTCTTGCACCCTGCCGCAGAGTCGGTATCTTAAACAAAACAATAAAGCTCCAATCACTCAACATCTCGACAGCTCGGACGTGGAGGACAAACCACTTTTCTTATGGGAGGTTCTATGCTACCGCGGTCCGTACGACTGACAGTGCACTTGGCTTTGGTTCTGTCCTTGTTCATTCCGATTCATGACGCTTTTCCCCTCTGTGGTGACGCCGATGGAAACAGCAGTGTCAGCGTCTCCGACGCTATCTACGTGATTAATTGGCTGCGAGGTACTGGCCCAGCGCCTGCCGATTTCAATGAAGCCGACAGCGACAACCATGCGATTCTCACGATCCGCGACGTGGCGTACATATTCAGCTACATTTTCCAGGGCGGCGCGGCGCCGATTTGCCCGCCGGGCCTGGCTCGCTACCAGCCGACCAACAACAGCAATCTTGACGTTACGCATTCCGGCGATTTTCCCGCCGATGTTACGACGACAAACGTCGGCATCTTCCTAACCAATTCAGTTTCGCACACGCCGTTTGGTTTGTCACTGCCGTTGAAAGTCACTGTTGGTGGTCAGGCACCCGCTTCACTTTCTTTAACGACGCTCGACAAAACCTGGCCGGGTACTGAATATGGTGAGGTTAACATTGTTGGCGGCCCGGACGGCAATTTTCTGATTCTCGGCTTCAATCTTGGTCCTGTGGCGCCAGGAACCTATCGGCTCGGAACTCTGACCATCAATATGCCGAGTTCCGATCCTTTGCCGCGGCCGGTTGAGCTTACTGCCGTCTTGCTCCCACCGATTCAGAGCGGTGTCGGCGCGAACGAGCTGATGATCGTCAATAACAATCTCGTCGGGTCAATTCCATCGATCAACGGGGTCTTTCCGACGGCCAAAACCGGCTTCTTTGCCAATCCGCGAAACTTGTATGTTGGCAAGCCGGTGTTTTTTAGCGGCGTTGCCAGCGAACCGGTCAGCGCGTGGGACTGGGACTTTGGCGATGGCAGCCCGCACGGAACCAGCCAGAATCCTGTGCACGTATATGCCACAGCCGGATTGAGAACCGTTAGCTTGATCGCGGATCTGACAGCAGGTGGCTCTGAAACTACCACGAAGCCGAATTACATCAATGTCCTAAACATCAAAGCAGACTTCAGCGCGAGTCAGCGCGCTGGCGTTGCGCCACTGACAGTCAACTTCACCGATCTGTCGCTGGGTTCCCCCGACACGTGGCTTTGGGACTTCGGCGAGGCGCCAGGTCAATCGGTTCAAAATCCGAGTCATGTTTACAGTTCTCCGGGCACATACACCGTTTCGCTGACCTCGAGTCTCGGTCCGGCCGCCGATTCCAAGATCTGGGTCGACTGCATCCGGGTTGACGCGGTCGCGACTCCCGACCTTGAAGTGCGCGTCATCGGGGAACCGATCCCGCGGCCCGGCTTCATCAAGAATCTCCACCTGATCGCTCGCAATCTTGGTTCTGCCGACGCCGGCGGCACACTTCGTCTCGATCTTTCGGCCTACCCGGTGGGCACCGGTTTCGTCGGCAGCACGCCGGCTCCCGATGTCAATCTCAATCCGATCTTCGAGTGGAATCTCCCCACATTGAGTTGGGATCCGACGCAGTCCAATTTCGATGACTACGAAGTGACCGTGCAGATTCAGGTCGCCGTCGGCACGCCCGCCGGCACTGCCTTGGACGCGGTCGCCACGATTCCCGCCGTCGCCGGCGAGCTTGTGACACTCAATAACACGTTCGTCGATCACGAAGAAGTTCGGACGGCTATCGACCCGAACGACAAGCTGATCCAGCCGGTTTGTGGGCAAGGCAATTTTGCGCGCGGCACAGAACGGATTCAGTACACGATCTTCTTCGAGAACAAACCGGAAGCCACCGCCGCCGCCACGTACGTTCTGGTTGTGGACACCCTCGACACCCGTCTTGATCTGGGCAGCTTTGCCCTTGGACCGTCCAGCCACGAATCGGTACTTGAATTCAATCTCGATCCGGTCACTCGCGAAGCGACATGGTTTTTTGACGGAATCAATCTTGCTCCGAATACAACGCCGCCGATTGGCGAAGGCTTCGTGAGCTTCACGATTTCTCCGGAACCCGGTCAACCCGACGGCACGGTTATTCCTAATCGCGCCTATATCCGATTCGATTTCGAGAATTGGCTCGCCGCGCCGGATACGGGCGCCGTGACACTGACAATTGCCAACGCCGATGTCAACTCAAACGGCCTCATCGACGATTGTGAATATGTCTGCGGCGACGCCGACGGTTCCGGCTCCATATCCATCGCCGACGCCGTGTACTTGATTAACTATATCTTTGCTGGCGGGCCGGCTCCCGTCCCTCTCGCCGCGGGCGACGCCGATTGCAGTGGCGCGATCTCGATCGCCGATGCCGTCTATCTGATCAATTATATCTTCTCCGGCGGCGCGGCGCCCTGCGCAGCGTGCCCGTAAATCGCTCTTGAGATGAATCGCCCCCTCTCTTGTGACGGGAGAGGGGAGCGAAATCAGTTGCTGAGCGTCTCTATTCACTATCGCCCCTCACAGTCGATCAATAATCGATAAGAATAGACCTGATTCGGTATTGAATCGCAAACCGCTTTGCTCACCTAAAGGCGACAAGTTAGTGTCATTTACTAAAGAATCTATATTGACAAACAAGGCGGTGTTGCTAAATTAAGAAACACTAACTTCAGGAAGAAGGTACCAGATGAGTCTCTTTCGGTTCATAGCGGTGGCGATTCTTTCGCTTTCGATCTCATCACCACTCTGCGCGCAGACCCACATCATTATTGGCTGGAACGATCTTGGCATGCATTGCAGCAACAAGGACTTTGCCAAGCTGGTCGTGCTGCCGCCGTTTAACAATGTGCGGGCGCAGGTAATCAAAGTCGGTGACGAGGCGCATCTGCCCATCGTTGTCACGGCGAACATCACGGTTGATTACGAAATCCCCGGCAATTCCTACTCGGTCGGGAAAACCAATTTCTGGGACTACGAGGACAAAATCTTCGGCGTAAATTTGGCTCCAAACATCGGTTTGACTGGGAACGGCCTTTCCGGGCAGATGACTGTGGTTGAGAACTACTTCCATGTAACCGGTATCCCGATCACTCCGTTCACCGATGGCGACCTCGTGAACGAAGATCCGTTTCAACTGGGACTACTGACGCTTCGGGATGCATCGAATAATGTCCTCGCCACTGCGCCGCCGGTGGTGCCGGTATCGAACGAGATCAATTGCGTCAGTTCGGGGTGCCACAGCAGCGAACAGAGCATCCTCAATCAGCATTCTGGCGAAGCCGGTTTCAACCCGAACAACACGCCGATATTGTGCGCAAGCTGCCATGCTTCGAACGCATTGGGCACGCCGGGCGCTCCAGGTGTGCCATCGTTGTCGGAAGCCGTGCACAAACATCATGGCGAAGTTACGAATGATTGCTACAAATGTCATCCCGGCCCGAACACGCAGTGTCTTCGCGACGTCATGAAGACGCAACACGGATTTGTCTGTCAGACCTGCCACGGGAGCGTGACTCAGGTTGGCGAGAGCATCAGCAGCGGGCGCATTCCGTGGCTACAGGAGCCCGAATGCGGAGCCACGAGTTGTCATGGCAGTAATTATGCCGAAGAACCGGGCAAACTCTTTCGCGAATCGCGGGGACACGGGGGGCTATTCTGCAGCGCCTGTCACGGCGAGCCGCACGCCATTGTCCCGAGTGGCAAAGATCGTGACAACGTTCAGAACATCGCTCTTCAGGGGTTTGCCGGGACGCTCCGCAAGTGCAGCGTTTGCCACGGTATCGCTCCGACCGGAGCGGGCCCCCACGGACTGACTGCGAATCCGTACCTCTGCGGCGACGCCGACGGTTCCGACGCCATTTCCATCGCCGACGCTGTCTATCTGATCAATTACATCTTCGCCGGCGGACCTGCTCCGAACCCACTCGTTGCCGGAGATGCCGATTGCAGTGGCGCGATCTCGATCGCCGATGCCGTCTATCTGATCAACTATATATTCTCCGGTGGCGCCGTGCCCTGCGCAGCGTGCCCGTAACGGCCGCTAAATAATCGTTGACAAGTGCCACCCAATTTGTATCATGCCAACGTATTTCTTGACTTAAGGTCTGCCCAAGGCATCACATCGTTAACGAACCGGACTGAAAACCCGTCCCTCTAACAGCGGACGGAATCGCCAATTACCATTCTTCCGGAGTAGAAACAGTGGTAAAGACACTCCTTGTTGCGGTCTGCCTCTTGGCAAACTCAGCGACGGCGATGCATGCCGATACGGCTTGGGTCAGAACTTTTGGTGACACGGCCCCGGATATTCTTACGGACATGGTCGTAGACTCGACAGGATCAGTGTACGTCACCGGCTACGTTTGGGGCGGCGTCGGCAGGCTGGATGATATTGCCACCGTCAAATGTCTTCCCAATGGCGACACCGCTTGGGTGCGCATCTACAACGGCGCGGCCAACGGTTACGATCGCGGCAATGGAATCGCCGTCGACCGATCGGGAAACGTGTACGTCTGCGGGATGTCCGACACGACAAGCAATATCTCCGACTGGGTTGTACTCAAGTATCTCCCTGGTGGTCAACTGGCGTGGCGGAGCCGGATCGGCGGTTACAATCTGCGCGAAGAAGCGTTGGAGATCGCGGTCGACGACTCCGGTTACATCTATGTTACCGGCCTGAAACTGGCCGCGGCGGGATATGATATTCTCACGGTCAAGTACTCGCCGACCGGGAGCATCGTCTGGCAAGACCAGTACGACAGTGACGCGCACGGCAGCGATTATCCTTACGACGTGGCGGTCGGTACCGGTGGCGAAGTCGTAGTTTGCGGACAAACACCGACGCTCGTCAGCGGCTCGGTCTTCACGACGATCAAGTTCCTTGCGAATGGCAATCGCGACTGGGTCCGACTTTACGATTCTCCGGAGCCGATCGATATTTGTCTGCGCACCGGCATTGATGGCGCGCAAAACGTGTACGTGTGCGGCTACAATCAGGGAGTCGGCATTCAGACGAACATCACGACGATAAAATACTCGCCCGATGGCGATACGCTCTGGACGAGTATCTACGATGATCCGTTCGCCGCCCAAGATTTTGTCACCGACATGATCGTCGACGGAGCCGGCAACGCCTATGTCGTCGGCAATACCAACGGCGGGTTTCTGGGGCAGCAATTCACGATCATCAAGTACGATCCGTCTGGGGATACGGCCTGGGCGCGCGCTTTTCCCGGTCCGCCGACCCAAGGTAGCGACGCTCGGGCAGTGGCACTCGATGACGCCGGCAACGTCTACGCGACGGGGTATATCAACACGCCGACGCCGAACGACGTGAATCTATTCGTTGTGAGCCTGCGCGCGGATGGTACGACTCGCTGGCGAGAGGAGTTTAGCGGCCCCGGGGCGGACAACGACGTTGGCACCACCATCGCGATCGACAATCAAGGGAATGTCATCGTCGGCGGCACCTTTGGCGGTGGCATGAGCACTTATGAGGACTATTTGGTCGCGAAGTTTGTGCAGTTTGTTTGCGGCGACGCCGACGGTTCCGGCGCCGTATCTATCGCGGATGCCGTGTACTTAATCAATTACATCTTCTCCGGCGGTACGGCCCCGAATCCCCTCATAGCCGGTGATGCCGATTGCAGTGGCGGGATCTCGATTGCCGATGCCGTCTATCTGATCAACTATATATTCTCCGGCGGCGCGGCGCCCTGCGCAGCGTGCCCGTAGACGTCAGTTTGGTCACGCCCGCTTGGGGCGTGACCTCCGTCGTCACGCGTTAAGCCACAAGAGGGCTTGACCTAAATATGAACGAACCAATTCGGGGCGAGCCCATCTCGCCCCGTCTTGTTTCGCCCAAGAAATCGTTGGGCATCATCAACCATCGCGATATACTTCCCGCATGCCGCAGAATCTTCGTGCATCCGAAGCGAACATCGACCCGGCGCCGGCACGACCGTCGTCGCGCTGGAATTGGCTCATCATCATCGCCATCTTCACGGTGCCGGCGGTTTTTTCTGCCGTCTTGACTCACACGCGGCTGACCCAACTCGGCCGTGAGACGGTATTCTGGAAATGGTTGCTCGATTACTCGCTGGCCTGGTACATTTGGGCGGCGCTGACGCCGGTCGTTCTCTGGCTGGGGCGGCGATTCCGATTCGAGAAGGGGCGGATTCTAACAGCCGTTGCCGCGCACTTGCCGGTCGCCGTCGCGCTATCGGTTTTTCAAATCGCGTTGGCCGTGTTCTTCTCGATTGTCGTATACGCCGAACCGCTCAATTGGGACTACTTCGCCGGTCAGGTCACTCCAACTATCTTTGGTCGCCTG
Organism: uncultured Ignavibacteria bacterium; assembly: GCA_964617645.1. Taxonomy (GTDB): domain Bacteria; phylum Zixibacteria; class MSB-5A5; order CAIYYT01; family CAIYYT01; genus JADJGC01. Next base: position 148,728 of record CAZTYE010000002.1, on the reverse strand, counting down.
CCGTCGCAGACTACCGTCTACTTTGTGATACTCGGCGTCGGCTACGCGCTCGAGTATCAACGCCGTTTCTCCGAACGCGCGCTCGCCGCCGCTCAACTGGCGAGCCAACTCAATCAGGCGCGTCTCGAAGTGTTGCAGCAGCAACTGCAACCGCACTTCTTATTCAACACGCTTAACTCGATTTCCGTCTTGATTCAGAAAGGCGAAAACGCCGCCGCGACGGCCATGCTCGGGTATCTCAGCGACCTGCTGCGCAGCAGTCTCGGCAAAGACCGGCCGCAACTCGTCTCGCTGGCCGATGAACTGGAGTTCGTTTATCGCTACGTGGAGATCGAGCGCGTGCGCTATGGCGACCGCCTGCGCGTCGAATTCGATATCGCGGAAGCGCTGAAAGGCCAAATGATCCCCGGGTTCGCGCTACAAATTCTCGTCGAAAATGCGATTCGCCACGGCGTCGCGAGCAAGGCTCTGGCCGGGCGAGTGCGCGTGTTCGGGGAAATCGCCGATACCCGTCTGCGTTTGTGCGTCAGCGACGATGGCGCCGGGCTTGGCGATGCGCCGCGCGAGGGCATCGGGCTGGCCAATATCCGCACTCGCTTACAGCACCTCTATGGGGTGGATCAACTCTTTCGGGTTGAGAACAGCCCCAGCGGCGGCGTCACCGCCACCATTGAGATCCCCCTTGACGCGGCGGCGGGAGCGAGCAAATGAGCAAGCTTTCGATCCGCACACTGATCGTTGACGACGAACCGTTGGCGCGCGAGGGCATTCGACTGGCGCTCGCCGAGAGTTCGGACTTCGACATCGTCGGCGAAGCGACTCATGGTGTGGAAGCCGTCAAGCTGATCAAGAAGTACGCTCCCGATCTTGTCTTCCTCGACATCCAAATGCCGGAACTCGATGGCTTTGAAGTCCTGCGCCGACTCGACGCCCGCCACATGCCGCTCGTAGTCTTTGTTACGGCATACGACAAGTTTGCGCTCGCTGCCTTCGGGGCGCACGCCCTCGACTACGTCCTTAAACCGATCAACCCGGAACGGTTCGCGCAGACTCTGGCGCGAGTACGAAATCGCTTTTCCGAGCGGCAGATCCAGGCGACGACCAAACGCCTGCTCGAACTGCTCGGCAGCGATGCCGATGCGCTCAGAGCCTCGCCGTCGCCGCTCAAACGGATTGCGGTCCGCAGCGGTGACAAAATCACGCTGGTCGAGGTAGCGCAAATCGACTGGATCGAAGCGCAGGACTATTACGTCAATATCCATTGCGGCAAAACTACTCACCTGATTCGCGAATCGCTGACGCATCTTGAGGCGCGGCTCGACTCCGGGCAGTTTCTTCGCATCCATCGCTCGACGATCGTCAACGTCGGCCGCATTCGCGAGTTGGTCAAACACTTCCGCGGCGAATACTTCGTCGTCCTGCACGACGGCAAAAAACTCAAACTCAGCCGTACCTACCACGAAGCAGTAGCCCGAATCATGAACCGCCAATAAGAGCGGCCGCCGGTTGGCGGCAGCGGCGATCCGCGTCACTGCACCAGCGACGCCGTCGACAGCATCCCGATAACCCCGGCTCCGGTTTCGCACTATGGTAGTTCTGCAGGGTGCGCGGTCGTACCGCCGTCACCAAACCAACCGTCACCAACCGGAGGAATCGGCCATGAATGTCACTATTGCTCAGATCTTGTCGAAACGGCTTGCGGGCTTACTGCTGATCGCAGCGGCGTCTTCCGCAACATTCGGCGCATCCGCTGAGGCTGCTTTCGTGCGCGTGCTTGCGGACCCGGCGGTTCTTGACGGCGGTGATTCGCGCAGCGCCAACTTCGTTGATTACGACAACGACGGCGATCTCGATCTCTTCTTCACCAACGGCCCACAAAGCGGCGCGCCCGACTTTCTGTATCGCAACAACGGCAATGGCACATTTGTTAAAGTCGTCGGCGATCCGATTGTTACGACCTCGCTCGCATCCGACGGCGCGACGTTTGGCGACTACGACAACGACGGCGACGAGGATTGCGTCGTGGCCACGTGGTGGAACCATCTCAATATCCAGTATGCGAACAACGGCAACGCGACATTCACCCGCATCCTTGCCGGTCCGATCGCGACCGGCGGCACTTACTCGGAAGCCGGGAGCTGGGGCGACTACGACCAGGATGGCTTTCTCGATCTCTACGTCTGCAATTCGCTCAGCTCGCTGCAAAACCTGCTCTTTCACAATAATGGTGACGGCACATTCACCAAAATTCTCAGCGGTCCGCAGTCGACCGATGGTTTCAAGTCGCGGGTCGGCATCTGGGGCGACTACGACAACGACGGCGACCTCGACCTCTTCGTCGCTAATGAGGGCAATCAGAAGAACAATCTCTACCGAAACGACGGCGCCGGGACGTTTACCAAGATCACAACCGGAAATGTCGTCAACGATCTCAACGATTCTTTCGGCGCGAGTTGGGGCGATTATGACAACGATCTCGACCTGGATCTGTTCATTGCCAATCACGGCGGGCAAAGCAATGGCCTCTATACCAATAACGGTGACGGCACGTTCACGAAAGTGACAACCGGCGTGGTCGTCACGAATTCGGGATACAGCGTCGGCTCAACTTTCGCGGATATCGACAATGACGGCGATCTCGATCTCTACGCCTGCAACGCGTTTGCGCCGAGCACGGTAGCGAACTTCCTCTACCTCAATAATGGCGACGGAACTTTCACGCAAGATCTCAGCGATCCGATTGCCACCGACGACGGCTGGACGTATGGCTGCGCCTTTGGCGATATCGATGCCGACGGCGATCTCGATCTGGCGCTCGCCAAGTGTTTCGGCGCACTGGAAAATAACGCGCTCTACCTGAACGGCGGGAACGCCAACCACTACCTCGCTGTGACTTGCGTCGGCTCGCGCTCCAATCGTTCGGGAATCGGTGTGCGCGTGCTCGTCAAGGCGACGATCAACGGCCAGCCGCGCTGGCAAATGCGGGAAGTCACCAGCCAGGCGGGCTATTGCGTGCAGAACGGCGAGGATGCTTGGTTCGGTTTGGGCAACGCGACGATCATCGATTCGTTGGTGACCCGTTGGCCGTCCGGGGTGACGCGAGTGTTGACGAATGTCGCGGTCGATCAGCGATTGACGATCGACGAGTGTGAAACCAGCGACAACGACGGCGACGGGATCGGCAACAACTGCGACAACTGCCCGGACTCGGCCAATCTCAGCCAGCTTGACAGTGACGGCGATGGTCTTGGCGATGCCTGCGATCTCTGTCCGCTCGATTCTGCCAACGACGCGGACGGTGACGGCATCTGCGCGAATTTCGACAACTGCCCGCAAATCGCCAATTCCAGTCAAGCCGACGTCGACGGCGACAACGTTGGTGATCTTTGTGATAACTGCCCCGATCGGACTAATCCGGATCAAGCAGACTCGGATGATGATGGAATCGGCGACGCCTGCGAGTATGTTTGCGGCGATGCCGACGGCAACGGCGCCGTATCTATCGCGGATGCCGTGTACTTGATCAATTACATCTTCTCGGGCGGTCCGGCGCCAAACCCGCTAATCGCTGGAGACGCCGATTGCAGCGGCGCGCTGTCGATTGCCGATGCGGTGTACTTGATCAATTACATCTTTGCCGGCGGCGCGGCGCCGTGTGCGGGGTGTCCGTAGGCGGCGTATTCACCAAGTAGGTCACGCCCGCTTGGGGCGTGACCTCCGTCGTCACGCGTTAAGCCACAAGAGGGCTTGACCTACTGCGCGCTTACGGCGACGATTCCTACTGCGTCACGATCGTGCCGCGGAACATGAAGTAAGCCGCCCCGACGAGGCAGAGTCCCGCCCAGAGAAAATCCAGCTTGAGATCTTCCTTCATATACAGCACAGTGAACGCCGCGAACACGCACATCGTGATCACTTCCTGCATCACTTTGAGTTGTCCCAGCGAGTAATGCTGGAAGCCGATGCGATTGGCCGGAACTTGCAGGCAATATTCAAAAAACGCTACGCCCCAACTAATTAAGATCACGAGTAGCAGCGGCTGGTGTTTGAAGTCCTTAAGATGACCGTACCAAGCATAGGTCATGAAGACATTCGAGCAAATCAGAAGTAAAACCGTACTTAGGCGTCCCATGGATTCATTCCTCAATTTTGCGCTCTAAACTCGCCGCAGCTGCCGGCGCATTCGATCTGACCTTGCCAATTTCAGCAATCACAAGCGTGTTGACAAATCGAACTTGCCAGTGCCTGCGGCCCGTTTCATCGAGAAACACTGTGCAAAAACTGCTATTGGCGGGCTAAATATCGATTCCGCAAAGCCGATATAAATGGTGTACATGGCAACAGAGATTACCACCATCGGCGCGGCCCGCGCGATGCGGCGCAAACGCCAGTCGCACATTAAGGAATATGTCGAAGCCGTTCTGATCGCGATTGTGATCGCGGTGATCCTGCGCATGTTCGTGGTGCAGGCGTACCGGGTGTCATCCGGATCAATGGAAACGACGCTTCGAGAAGGCGATTTTCTGTTTGTTAACAAGTTCGCCTATCGCTTTGGCGAGCCGCAAGTGAACGACGTAATCGTCTTTGAATTCCCGATGAATCCGACCAAGGACTATATCAAGCGGATCGTGGCCGGTCCGGGACAAATGGTGCAGGTCAAGGACAAGCAGTTGCTCGTCGATGGGCAGCCCGTGCCACTGATGGCTGGGATGTTCCATGGCGACCGCGACACGCTGCCAGATCTGTATTCTTCACGCGATCAATTTGGCCCGATGCAGGTGCCGGCCGATCACTACTTTGTGCTGGGCGACAATCGCGACGACAGCCAGGATTCGCGGTTCTGGGGATTCCTCGACAAGAGCCGGATCAAGGGCAAGGCGTTGTTCATCTATTTCAGTTGGGCGCCGGATCCGAACGCGCCGAAGATTGAATCGCCGTATGTTTTTGATTTCTTCTCATCCGCATTTTACAATGTGACTCATTTCTTCGATCGCGCGCGTTTTGACCGCATGTTTACGTCGTTGTAATTCAAAAATCAACTGTGCCGAATCGCGCGTCGCGCGGCGCTTGCGCACGCCTGCCAATTACGCTATCTTGACGCAGCAATGGATGACCTCCCACACTCAAGCCGGACAACCGATAGTCGCGTCCGCGGTCGGGAAGCGCCATGTCAAACGTGACCTGGGAATTGCTCGCGATCGCGGTGTTGATTCTGCTCAACGGCTTTTTTGCCGGCGCCGAGATTTCGATTTTGGCGGTACGCAAGAGCCAGCTGCGCAATCTGATCGCGCAAGGCAACAAGGCGGCCGAGAAGATTTCGCGGCTGCTCAGCCAACCGGAAAATTTCATCGCCATGATCCAGGTTGGGGTGACGGTGGCCGGAACGCTGGCATCCGTTCTCGGCGGCAGCACGATTGTGCCGCTGTTGCAGCCGATCATTCAGGGCTGGGGAGTCAAACCGGAGACTGCCGAGAATCTGGCCGTTACGGCGATTGTCGTGATTCTGTCGGTGCTCTTTCTCGTGATTGGAGAACTCATTCCCAAGTATCTCGCTGTCAGTTTTCCCGAGAGAATCGCGCTCGCGGTGGCCGGGCCGGTGTCGATCTTCGCCAAGATCGCTTACGTACCCGCCTGGATGCTGTCGAGTATGGCGCGCTTGATTCTGAGGCCTTTCGGATTGCTCCGGGAAACTTCTGAGTCGGCGCATACCGAAGACGAGATCAATCTCATCCTTGCGGAAGGGCACGACCGCGGCCATTTCGACAAGGCGGAGCGCGACCTGATCCAAGGGGTGTTCGAGTTTGCCGACACGACTGTGCGACAAGCCATGACCCCGCGCACGCGGATTGTCGGCATTGATTTGCTGGCAACGCAGGAGCAGATCCTGCGGAAAATTTCCGAAGAAGGCTACTCGCGTTATCCGGTGTTCGAAGATTCGCTCGACAACATCAAGGGCGTCATTCACACCAAGGACGTCATCAATGTACTGGTGCACGATCAACTGGTGATCCTCCAAGATCTGATTCGGCCGGTGACGTTCGTGCCGGACTCGAAAATGGTGTCGGCGCAATTGCAGGATTTTCAACGCAGCCAGATGCACATTGCGATCGTGCTCGACGAGTACGGCGGAACGGCCGGACTGATCACGATGGAAGACATTCTCGAAGAAATCGTCGGCGAAATTCGCGACGAGCACGATACCGAACTCGAGCCGTTCGTGTTGGTCAACGAGAACCTCTGTCAGGTGCGGGCAGACTACCCCCTCACCGATTTCAACAAGCAGTTCGACACCGAATTGGATGAGGAAACCGCCGACACCATCGGCGGCTTCGTTTTCGCCCGCGTCGGGAATATCCCGCGACAAGGAGAAAAACTGAGCATCGAAGGCCTCCAGTTTGAAATCACACTGGTCAGGGGGCCGCGCATCGAGCGTATGAAAGTGCGCCGCTTGTAGTTTCTAATCGTTGTTTCGCATTTTCACCTCAAGACTTTTCCCAGAGTTCATTGTCACCAGCTTGGATTTTGCGCTTTCCCTGATTCCGAATCAGAGAGAGCGCCGAACCGCGGTTCAGCTTCGATTCGCGCAGGATCGCCAGCAGCGTTGTCGTTGTCGGGTCTTCGGCCCCGTCGCCGCATCGACCGACGAACATTGCGAAATTCGCCACCATGGATTCTCCAGATTCCAGCCTCGGGTACCTGCCGGAACTGAAGCGCGAATTGCCATTCGTCAGACGGGGCGACTGGCGGATGCGCAAATCGTCCCTCTACTAAGGGTCCGGCGGGGGAAAGTTGTAGTGATTCGCTACAAGTTTACGGGTTTGGCCGGCGAAAAGAGCTCTGGAAATGAGTAACGCAGAGAAGCCCTCGTCTCACTTGGCAGCGTGAGTTGGATAATTCTGCGTATCAGAGCAAGCCAAATCGCGGCTGAAGCCGCTCCTACGGATTATTGTCGAAACCTCTCAAGTGAGCCTCGCTAAACTGCGAACTTCCGTAAGAGGTTTCGACCTACGAAAGTCCTAAGGGAGTCTCACCGATCGGGTGGGGCAGCGAGCAGCGCGACACACCCCGCCGTACCGTAGCAAAGCTGTGGTGCAGCACAACTCTCAAGAGGGGAATGAGTTGTCGCGGCTGAAGCCGCTCCTACGGATTATTGTCGAAACCTCTCAAGTGAGCCTCGCTAAACTGCGAACTTCCGTAAGAGGTTTCGACCTACGAAAGTCCTAAGGGAGTCTCACCGATCGGGTGGGGCAGCGAGCAGCGCGACACACCCCGCCGTACCGTAGCAAAGCTGCGGTGCAGCACAACTGTCAAGAGGGGAATGAGTTGTCGCGGCTGAAGTCGCTCCTACGGAGGCGATGAAGAGGCTTTCGTCGCGAGGCGGCGGTCGCAGCTAATCGGCGAGCGGGTTTGTGTGATAATTCGGCTTCTCTTTGCGCAAGTCGGTAGAGTAGCCGGGAAAGGTATCCGCGCCGGGGCTGATGTATTTCTTGGCGTTGTTGACGGCGATGGCGGCCTCCGCCGTCGCCATCGAGATGAAGTTCAGTTCTTTGGCCTTGCTGATGATATCGCCGCAGGCATAAAGACCCGGAACGGAAGCGTTCATGTTGGCATCAACGGCGATGCCCTGATCGTTGACTTTGACGCCGTTCTTCTTTAGCGACTCAAGCAACGCCTTGCCGGTTTTCTGTACCTTTTCCAGCGTGCCGAGGGCCAGCACGACCGATTTGCTCTTATAGGCAGACTTGTTTGTGGTTACCGTCCAGAATTTCGTCGCCTTGTCGAATTCGAGCGCGGTCACCGATTCTTCCTTGTGGATCTCATGTTCGTACATCGAAGCCTGCTCGATAAAATTCTCGGCGAGTTTTTTCGCAGTAATAAGGACAAAGCCGGCGACATCGCGGAGAACTTCGTTTGGATACTCATGCACCAGCGCGCCGCCCAATTCGTTAGTGGATTCAATGATGACTGTTTTGCAGTCGCGCAGGCCGGCGTAAAACGAGGCGAAGAGGCCCGCCGGGCCGCCGCCGACGATGGTCATATCGTAGATTACGTTGGTCATGATTTATCTCCTCAAACATCCTAATTTCAACGGCGCTGGGGTTGTGTGGACAACGGCGAAACACACCCCGCCGTACCGCAGCAA
>CAZTYE010000002.1:129453-140485 GCA_964617645.1 uncultured Ignavibacteria bacterium | reverse complement strand
CACCCCGCCGTACCGCAGCAAGGCTGCGGTACAGCACCCCTCTCGAGAGGGGAATTGAGTTGTCGCGGCGGAAGCCGCTCCAACAGAATTCATATCGGGTTTCGCGTCGCGACACGCCTGCGGCGTAACGCCTCTGGAAACCCGAACTACGTCCCACTCCTGAAACATCCTAATCGCAACGGCGCTGGGGTTGTGTGGACAACAGCGAAACACACCCCGCCGTACCGCAGCAAAGCTGCGGTACAGCACCCCTCTCGAGAGGGGAATCGAGTTGTGGCGGCTGAAGCCGCTCCAACAGAATTCATGTCGGGTTTCGCGTCGCGACACGCCTGCGGCGCAACGCTTGTGGGCACCCAACCTGCGGCTCGTATCTAATCCTCCAGCATCTGGCTGCCTTCATAGGCGAACCAGTTGATATTGCCGCGCAGGGCTTCGCGCTCGGCAGCGAGCATATCGTAGTGGCCGTCTTCTTCGGCGACCAACTCGGTGAAGACGGCACGGACTTTCGGGTCGCGAGCCTTGCCTTCGCCGTTCTTGTAATGCTTGGCGGTGAGGCGTTCAGCCTCCATCGCCAGTTCAATCAAGCGAAATTTGTCGGCTTCCGCAAGCGGCCGGTCACCGAAAGCGTCTTTGAAAATCGCCAGTCCTTGGGCGGGCAAGTCGCCAACCTCTTTGCCGACGTGGACTTTGTAGAGTTCGCGCAGCCGGCGCTCGTGGCTAACTTCATCCATCGCCAACTGCTCGATCTTCTTCTTAGCGTCGGGGTTTTTCACCTGCTGGGCCAGTGTTGAATAGAAATACTGGCCTTCAATCTCGGTTTTGATGCCGATTTTGATGATATCCTCAATGTCTTTTGCGAATTCCGTCATTGCGGACTCCTTATCAGAGATCAGATTCTCTCGCAGTCAATTGCTCCAGCGCCATCGCCCAGAGTTTGCGAACCATTTGACGACAGTGCAGCTTTTCATCAAACACTCCGGCATCTACTTTTGCGAAGGCCGATTCCGCCAATTCCGCCGCGCGATCTATGGGCTGGCCGGAAATGGATTCGGTCAACATTGAAGCAGCGGCAATCGCCACGGCGCAGCCGAGCGACTGGAAGCGCGCCTCTGCGACACGGCCAGAGTCGAGGCGCAATGTCAGCGCCATCTTGTCGCCGCAAACCTCATTAACAATTTCCACGGCGAGCGTTGGCTTGCCGACCTTGCCGACATTACGCGGATGAAGGAAGTGATCCATCACCTCGGGGGAGAAAGCTCTGTCGGAATGTGGCAAAGGAAATCGCTCCTCCATAACCGGCCTGCCGGATGAGTAATGTACGCAATTTCGGGAAGCGAGAAAAGACGAAAGCTCGGGTTGGCGGCGACGAAGCTACGCCGGAATCCGCGCCAGCAGCCGCTGCTTGCGCGACTCGGCTTCGGCGAGCGTCAGCGGGAAATCGGGGCCCGTGTTCTCGATCATGACCGAGGAAACGCAGCCCGCAAAGCAGCCAGCTTCATACCAGTCGTAGCCTTGATCGATGGCATACATCATGCCCGCGGCGTAGGTGTCGCCGGCGCCGGTTGAGTCCTTGGCGAGGGTCTCGTAAGCCGGAATGCGATACATTTTCTTGCCGTCGTAGATCACTGAGCCTTCCTCAGCCAGCGTAATGATGACGATCTCCGATCCCCAATCTTTCAGCATTTTGGCGGGAGTTTCGAAATCGACACGCGGATCAATTCCGGTGAGGACTTTGCACTCCATTTCGTTCGGCTTGAACACCCTCGAAAGCGCGGCCACCCGCTCGATTTCCGACGTCTTCTCATGTACGATTCGGCCATCGACGATCTTACGCAGGAATCCCTGAGGATCGACGAAGATCTTAGCGCGGCTGCGCGATTTGACCATCTCGACGAATGCGAGATCGACTTCCTGCAGAATCGGGCCGAAGAGAATCCAGTCGGCGTCGAGGTATTGTTCGGGGAAGAAATTGATGGCGCCGGCGTCGCCGAGAACGTCGAGTGTACGGTTGCCGTGCTTGTCATAGTAGATCAGCTTGAAACCGCCCGATTCCGGAGACTCTTGCACGGCGTATTCGATACCGAAGCGCTCCATATCGCGGCGAAAAACGCTATCGAAGTCAAGTCCCACTCGACCAACCAGCGCGGTTTTCTTGCCCAGTTTCGACAGCGCCAAACAGGCATTTGTCGAACAGCCCGACAGCACACGGCCATCGGTCTTCAGATACGGGGTTTCAATGAGATCAAATACGGGATTGCCGACGCCGACGATCATGATCCTTGCCGATCGCGTTCTTCGAGAATCTTTTTGGCGTAAAGCAAACGCTGGATGCTGGTGAGATAGGATACAGCGCCGACGATGATCAGCGAGTAAGTGAGGATGTTGTAACCGGGGAAGATTGCTTCAAAAACGGCGCCGAGAATCAGGATGAGGAACTTCTCCAGCCGGCCGACGGCGCCGACAGCGACGGAGGCGATTTTACCCTGCGCTTCGGCGGTCTCGCGCGTGTAGCTGGCGATAATCATGCCGAAGAGCGCAAACATCGCCCACGCCGGATGGGTCGAGCCTGACAAGGCGATACCAAACAGGATCGCCGCTTCGGCGTAGCGGTCGGAAACGTGATCGAGAATCCCCCCGAACCTGGTCCCGCAATTTCCGGCCCGGGCGGTGGCGCCATCGAGCATATCGGTGAACATCGTTAGCAGCATCGTCACGGCGCCCCAAATGAGATAGCCTTTCCAGAAGAGGAAGGCCGCGCCGGCCGAGACGAGGAAGGAGATTCCGGTTAGGACGTTTGGCGTCAAGCCCAATTTGAGGCAGAGCCTGCCGAAGGGAATCGAGGCGCTCTCATAATTGACACGCCGCTTTTGTTGCATTTCCTGCATTACCATGCGATCTGTAATCTGTCTATGGCTCATGTGGCTGCCCAACCAACAGAGCTCCCTCCACCAGTTATACGTACGCGCCGGAACGACTTGCGACCGGCCGCTCGAAAAGCAAAACCGCAGGGAGGAATTGAAGCTCCCTGCAGCTCGACGGGGAATGATATCCCTTTGTGGTGAGGTGGTCAAGTCAAATATGGAAACAAAGCGGTCAGGCTAACCCGGGAAATAGTTCCAACAATCCGGTGGCGATGAACTCGATGGCGATGGCTACGAGCAACAAGCCCATGACGCGGGTCATCGTGTTGACGCCGGTCTGACCGAGGCGGCGGCTTAAGGGGATGGAGATTCGGAAGAGAAGCCAAACGATAAGCGCGACCAGAATAATCGAGCAGACGACGAAGCCTTTATCGAACCACGAATCGGATTTGTGGGCGTAGATGATCACGGTCGAGATTGCCGCCGGACCCGAAAGTAGCGGAATCGCCAACGGAACCACCGCGACATTTTGTTTGGCGACGGCTTCCTGAGCTTCTTCAGGCGTTTGGCGAGTCGGGCTGACGTGCGCGTTGAGCATCGAGATGACGAGCAAAAGAATCAGCACACCGCCGCCGACCTGAAAAGAGGCGATGCGAATCCCGAAGAATCGCAACAAGGGCTCACCGGCGAAGGCGGCGCCGATCAGCACACCGGCGAAGACGATCGAGGCGACGCGTGCGGTGCGTGCTCGTTGAACGGCGTTTTCGTCGGCGGTCACGCTGAGGAAAATCGGCACCGAGCCGAATGGGTCGACGATGACTAAGATCGCCGTGAAAATCTCGAGGTATTGCGTCCAGTCGAGCATGGTATTGATGCGAATTGAGTAAGTTTGAAGACGACGGGGCAAGGCAAAACTGGATGTGGTTCCTAATTGCAGCGGGGAAAACGCGCGCCGGATCGCCCTCGGTCCGCCTGTCGGCGGGAGTCGGAAAAGCCGTCGCAACGCGTGTCGCGGCTGAAGCCGCGACGAACGGAACGCCGGGGCACCGACCCGCGATCAGATGAGCGGATACCCGCTTTCAAAGTGCAGCCATCAGGAGCGTCGACGTGCAATCTCGGGGAATCAATTGTCCTCAATACTTGACAACGCGGCCTGAGTCCCATTATGCTTTAGTGTAGATTTGTAAATCCACATTACGCGTCTGTCGCCGAACGGCGACCGTGGTGGTCGAATCGCGGCGGCGCGACAGGAGGTTTGCATGCAAAAGCGCTATCGCCAATTGGCCCTTGTCCTTCTGCTCCTGACCTTGTTGTCCGTTCCCCGATGTTCGTCCGACGATGATGGCGGCACCCAACCGGAACCGCCGAAGCAGGTGCTGGTCACCGGAACTATTGAGTTGCCAGCCGAGACGGCGATTGATCCAACCGACTTGACGGTACGCTGCGGCGACAGCGTCTCGGATGTCGACTCTACTGGAGGATTCAGTGAATCGATTTGGGAACACACGCCGGGCGCGTTGATCGCGGTCAAGGGGGACGGCGCGCCGGTGCTCATGGCGATTGTCGCCGACCCAACAACGTCGTCGCAGCCGCGGCTCGACGCGCGGTCGACAGCGCAGGCGTTGGTGTTTTTGAGCCCGTTTGTCTGCGTTTCGGATAAGGACGATGTCGCGAGTGTACTCGATCAAATCGAAGAACAGCAGTCGTTCACCGATCTGGTCGAATACATCACGCAAGGTATCCAATCCGATCCGGACGCGCTGACGGCCGAGGATACGGAGCTGGATAATCTGTTGACGCAAGTAGTTACCGAATACGTGGCCGCCGGGCTGCCGCGACGTTCTCCGGAAAGCTCGCCGACGGTCGATGTTGCGATCGGCGCGAAACCGAAGTCGTCGGCGTCGCCGCCAACGATTCAGCCGGACTACGAGGTCAGTGGTCTGCGGTTGGTTTGGAATGGCGGCTCTGAGTATGAACTGAGGAATAGCTACGGTCGCTGGGCATATTGCTGCGCGCCGAGCGAGTCGCTGTATATCTTCCCGAACGGCGATTTTCTCGATTGGATTCGGAAGGGCGAACCCTGGCCGCCCTCAAAGAAAAAACTGACACTGTCGGTAAGCGAAACGGAGACGACTTTTGTTAACGTCTTTGGCTACGGCTGCTTGACGGCCGCCGACAACAATTGGGACGCGCTGTCGCCGCAGGAGCAACTCTGCGCGCATTACGGCGGGTTTATCACGGTAACTTTCGAGTTGTGCTCGCATGTGCTCAGTGTCGTGACCAATAGCGCCCGCCTACTGGGGCACGACGATATTTCCAAGCGGATCAATGAGACGATTCTGAAGACGATTTTTTCCGACGGCCGCATCCTGCAGCGAGTCGGCGCTTATATGCAGGCGAACGATCCCTGGGGCTGCAGTTGGTTTTTGACCAAGCAGGTGTTGCAGAAACTGGCGACGTCCGAGAGTTATCGCGAGGCATTCCAATTGGTAACCGGCATCAATCTCACATCCGGCATGCTGGCCTCGCTGGGCGCATGGCTGGCGGTGCCGGCGAAAGTGACGCTGACATTCAATTCGGTGAGTTCAGTTTTCAAGACGGCGCTGGCCCTGAATTGGGCGCGGTACAAAACGACGTTTCGGATCTGGAAGGAATATGAAGACTTCGGAGTGATCCGGGGCATGGTGGCGGATAAAACCAGCGGTTTGGGGATCGGCGGCGCGACAGTAATTGTCGGCGGTGACGACAATAATCCGCTTAACCCGCCGCACGAGAAGACGACCGATGAGGACGGGCACTACCGCTTTGAGAATATCGGCGCCGGCGCGCGCACGATCACCTCGCAAAAATCCGGTTACCGGAGTAACAGCGTCGCGGTGACGGTGGTTAAGGACCAGACGGTCGAGGCCAACGTCGAATTGGAGCGCACGGGCGCCGGTGTATCGGGCTATGTTCGCAATGACATCTTCATACATCACGGACTTCAGAATACGTCATTCAAAGGCGACGTCAACTTGCACTGCCGCGAAATCGGCGGCGACCATTCGAGTTTCGATACCTGGGTGCGCGACGGCGTCGTGGCCGTGGCATTGAGCGAAGGGCGGTGGAAGTTGACCGCCGAACACGACGATTATGACGCCGATTCGGTGGAAGTGCAAGTGCCGAGCGACGGGTCGGTGCAACTTCCGCGCGATCTGGTGCTCAAGCCGCATCCGACGATGACCGGCCGCATCTGGATCGACAGCGACAACAACGGCGGCTATGAAGTCGATTTTGCCGCCGCGTTCCAGCAAGTCGGACTGAGCGCCGAGGAAGCCTCGCAGGATCCGTGCCCGCTGGGCGGATCGCCGGGCGTGATCATGCGCGCTCTCGCCATCCGCGGTAGCACTACCGCCGACGTCGATCTCGTCGAATTCGCGATGCGCATGAGTGCAATCACCGAGGCCGGCACATTTCGCATCGGCGGCGTCGACACTTATGCCTGCGAAGGCTCGTCGGCGGCGGCCGGCGGGGCGATGATTACTTCGCGCGTAAAGTGCAATTATCCCGATGTCGGATCATTCAACATGAGCTTCACATTCTTAGACGATCCCGAATCACGGGGCTGCAATTGCGGAATCAACGAACCAGGCACGTTATTCTTGACGGAATTCAGCAATGAATTGGGTGAGGTTGTCGCCGGCGGATTCAATATCGACTTGGCCGGATGGCGCACCTGCCAATGCAGCGGCAGCGATACCGACAGCGACGGAATTATCGATGAGTGGGATGTCTCCTGCGCGAAGGCGCGATTGCAGCTTGATTTCCGGTTGCCGGTGGGATCAGATTACCTGGTCACGAATCGACCGTACGGGCGCAAGTTGGATGTGCCGGTGGTGACGAAGTGAGAGCCGCGTTGGTGTCATGAAGATCGGGATGGATCGTCTTCTGCGGAGTGAGAACCGGGCGATTGCCTGACTAACGTGCCATTGGCGCCGGGTCGCCCTTGTTCCGCCTTGCGGCGGGAGTCGGAAGATCCGTGGCAACGGGGAATCATTCCCACAGCAAGCTGTGGGCGACCGGCCTACCACCTACGGCTGAGTCTCTTGCCGGGTCGCCCTCGCCGCACCTTGCGGCGGGCGTCGGAAGACCCGTCGCAACGGGGAATCTACTCGCGCTTCATCGCGATAGCGAAATTGCGTGACGAGGAAAGGGGCAATTCGTACTTTGTGGGTCAATCATCGAACGACGGAGATCGATTCATGCAAATAGACGCGGCCACGATCCAAGAGTTTCTCGCGCCCATCGAGTTGTTTCGCGAACTGAATGCCGAAGAGATCGCTCGCTTGGCCGAGGCCGTCGAGTGTCTGGAGTACGCCGGCGGAGCTTATCTTTTCGAAGAAAACACCGCGCGGTTGAGATTGTTCGTTATCTATTCCGGTGAAGTTGAGTTGGTGAAGCAAGCAAACTCCGGTCAGGAGACGCGCCTGACCGTGTTTTCGCGCGGCGATTTTCTCGGTGAAGGTTCGCTTCTGGACGACTATCCGCATAACACTTCGGCGCGAGCGCTGCTGCCCTCGACACTGCTCACGATACGGCGCGAACGATTCCAAGAGCTGTGCACGGCACAACCCGGCATTGGGTTCAAACTGATCGCGCGGATAGCGCGAGTGATTTCGCGGCGAATGCGCCAGGCAAGCACGCGCGTTGTGAACGTCGCGGCGCAATACGTGTCGGGACGGACGCGCACCGAGCATGATCTGTTGGGGGAGCGCCAAGTTCCGGCCGAATACCTCTACGGCATTCAGACGCTGCGGGCGCTGGAGAACTTCAATATTTCCGGCATCTCGCTGGCTTACTATCCCGAGTTCATCAACGCGCTGGCGGTAGTGAAAATGGCGGCGGCGCGCACCAATCGCGAGTTGGGACTGCTGAAAGATCCGACGGCGGCGGCGATCATTCAGGCTTGCGCCGAAATTCTCAATGGGCGTTGGCACACGCAGTTCGTCGTCGATATGATCCAGGGCGGCGCCGGAACCTCGACGAACATGAACGCCAACGAGGTCATCGCCAACCGGGCGCTGGAAATACTTGGGTACGAGCGCGGCGATTACAAATTTTGTCATCCGAACAACCATGTCAATCTGTCGCAGTCGACGAATGACGCGATTCCGACGGCGCTCAAGATTGCGTTGATTAACAGCAATGCAAAGTTGATCGCAGTGCTTAAAGAGCTGATCGCTTCGTTCTCCGCGAAGGCCGCCGAGTTTAATGCCGTCATCAAGATGGGCCGCACGCAGCTTCAGGACGCCGTGCCGATGACACTGGGGCAGGAGTTCGAGGCATTCGCCGTGACGCTCGAAGAAGAAATCGAACGGCTCGAACAAAACGTATCACTGTTCCTTGAGGTGAATATGGGCGGCACGGCGATCGGTACCGGGATCAACGCCGATCCACGCTACTCGGCGCTGGTTATCAAACACCTGCGGGAGATTACCGGACTCGATATCAAACTCGCGAAGAATCTCGTCGAAGCCACGCAAGACACCGGAGCATTTGTGATGTACTCATCGGCCACGAAACGGTTGGCGGTGAAGCTGTCGAAGATTGCGAACGATTTGCGGCTGCTCTCATCCGGGCCGCGCGCCGGATTTTTCGAGATCAATTTGCCGCCGATGCAGCCGGGTTCGACGATCATGCCGGGCAAGGTGAATCCGGTAATTCCCGAGGTAGTGAATCAGATCGCGTTTTTGGTGGTCGGCAATGATCTGACCGTGACGCTGGCCGCCGAAGCAGGACAACTTCAACTCAATGTCTTTCTGCCGATCATCGCGCACAGCATCTTCGAGTCGATCGAAGCGCTCAAGAACGGCATGTTCACGCTGCGGCATCGCTGTGTCGACGGCATCACCGCGAATGTGGAGCATTGCCGCCGGCTGGTGCAGAATTCGATTGGCGTGCTGACGGCGCTTAGCCCGCGACTGGGGTACGAGGTCGCATCGGAGTTGGCGAAAGAAGCGTTTGCCAGCGGCCGCAGTGTCTACGATCTGGCGCTGGAACGAAAGCTTCTGTCGCGCGAGCAGCTTGATGATCTTCTAAAACCGGAAAACATGCTTCGTCCGCGCCCGCTGGAAAGGTCTTGAAAATCGCTGCAGAAATCATAATTTGACCGCGCCGGCAGAGTCGATACCGTCGGCGTCAGGGCGCCGCTTGCGATCCGGGTAAGGAGCAGAAAATGAGCAACAGTCTTCGCTATAATGTCGCCGATCAGCGTCTGAACTACACCGGTCGCGTGCAGGAATTTCAGTTTGATCCCGATCGTATCATCGAATTCAATCATCGGCACAAAGCGGCGCTCGCCAATTACGAGTTGGGGCTGGAGAGCTGCGAGATTCTGAATCTCTCCAATCGCGTGAATTATCAGTCAAACCTCGGTGCGCTGCGCAATCGCCAGGTGCGGCAATCGGTCATTTTGTCGGCGGCGCTGTCCGCGATTGTGGTCGGCCTGCACGGACGCGGTAGTCTGAAGCAGGTGCCGAAAAACTTGGTCACCAGCGAACTTAAGAACAATCTCAAGCGCGCCAATGATCGAACCGCGGCGCAGGTGATGTCGGAAGTCTTGCAGACCACGACCGAAACGCTTCCGGTGGGCGAAGAAATCATCATCGAGTCGGCGATCACGGAAGGTGTCCGCGTCAAGCCGGGTGTGGAGGCCGGCGGCAATCCGACAATCGCGGTCGGCGCCGTGTTCGGCAAGCCGGAACATCGCGCCGCCTACGGACTCAAGATGCCGCAAAATGTGACGCTGCTCTCGCTCGGCAACGATGTGATCGACGGCACGGGCAAATCGGTCGAAGGGCTGCATTCGAGTTTTACGGCGATGGTGTTGACGGAATCGGGGGTGAAGCGGCACTTGCCGGATACCTACGTTCAGCGCTGGATGGCGGCAGTACCGTTCGAGGATTTTAATCCACGCGAGACGAAATTGGTCGAAGCGGCGGATTTGATCGCCCGCGCCTACGGCATGCCGGGGCCGGAGAAGCTGTCGACGTTTTTCCTCGACCGGCCGCGTCATCATTTCGCGATGGATTTACTCAACAAGGCCGGAGTCGCCACGCCGTTCGACAAAGACGGCGATTTGATGCCGGGCGTCGTCACTGGCATTGACGGTTTAGCGTTTCCCGATGGTCGGGGGTTGACTTCGATGATCGGCGAAATTGGCGGTTCGGCGGAATGGGCGGTCGGTGTGTTGCCGCTGGTGTGGCGCGGCGGCTGGGCGCTGGGGATGTTGACGAGCCAGTCGTCGCTGACGCGCAAAGACCTGACGCCGGAAGAACTGTGGAAAGAGCGATTCCATTTCACGGAAGACGAGTTCATGGCGATTCAGGATGCGCGGTTCCAGCGCAAACCGTACTTCACGATCAGGGACATCGTCGAAGACCCGATGGCGGGCGGAGTCGCCGCATTCGGCGCGATCACCGACAACTACTACCTGCCTTATTTGCCGGGTGTCAGTTGGGACAATGACAAAAAACGGATCAACGTCAATGTGCTGGTGGTTAACTCGATTGGGATGGTCGATGTTTGGCAAATGGCGTTTACCTGCCGTGACAGCATCGCGAGTTCGCTGCAACTCATGATCTCGCCGAAAGAACGGCTCGAGCAACTCTCGGGCAACGAACTGGAAGCGGCAATTGGCGCGATGCTCGCGGACAAACGGGCGCGCGACCGGTATCTGATATTCTTCGGCAACGAATACTACCCGGCGCTGATTCCGTCGCAGGACAAGATGGTGTTGCTGAACAAGGCGGTGCAGGGGTTGATCGAGCGGTCGGTATTGAACGAGAAGGATCGGGAGATTATCACGATCACGCAGCGGCTGGCGCCGGAGTTGTTTATTAACTCGGTGTTTTAAAGGCGATAGTTTTTCGAAGCAGTTTGAGCAGACCTTAGCAAGCGAGCGGGTCGGAACGATGTAGGTTCCGACCCGCTTGCTTTGTGCCCGCCCTTTGTGCACAAAGGGAATTGACTCTATTTTGTATGACTTGCGACGTCAGGATTCCATCCTGACGCCAAGCTTGCGGTCGGGAACGGATTCCCGACCGCGCGTCTTATCACCCTCACCCCTTATATGCGCCGTCAGGATTCCATCCTGACGCCAAGCTTGCGGTCGGGAACGGATTCCCGACCGC
>CAZTYE010000002.1:0-129353 GCA_964617645.1 uncultured Ignavibacteria bacterium | reverse complement strand
AAGCTTGCGGTCGGGAAGGGATTCCCGACCGCGCGTCTTATCACCCTCACCCCTTGCCCCTCTCCCTGAGAGGGAGAGGGGTTGGGGAGAGGGTTCGTTAGCGCCGTCAGGAACCCATTCCTGACGGAACTATTCTACTTCATCAGCACCATTTTCTTGGTGGCGGCGAAGTCGCCGGCCGTCAGGCGGTAGAGATACACGCCCGAGGCAACCGGCGCGCCGGCAGCGTCGCAACCGGTCCACACGACGCGATGCACGCCAGCCGGATAGGTCGCATCCGCAAGGACAGCGACTTCCTGACCGAGCATATTGTACACGGCGAGCCTTGCTTGCCCCGCCGCCGGCAGACTGAAGATGATGTCGGTCGACGGGTTGAACGGGTTGGGCTGGTTCTGCGCGAGCGCGTACTCGGTCGGGAGAATGGTTTGATCTGATTCTTCGCGCAGAGTGGGGAAGAGTTCCAACTCTCCAATCGCCTGCCGCTTCCCCTTTATTGACACTTCACCGATTGCAGCAAATTGACGCCCATCATTAAGGAAGCCATCAACTTCGTATGGTACAGTAATCGTTCCATAGATCGGGAGATGTGGCAAAACAAGAGCGGATACAGGAAAGTCGACTGCGAGCACGCTTCCAACGTATCCATCGACAAAGGGCAGTATTTCATGTCGAAGCGGACTGATGGTCTGATTGAGCCTTATCGAGGTGAAATCGATTTGTTGAACATCGTAGTCATCCTCACTGAGTTCCCCAATGAAAGCCGTAACGGATATTGGATTGACGGCGAATGCCCAATATGACTGTATGAGATTAGGCGACATACTTGTTCTGGCCGTCAGGACAGGCGCGGCACTCGAGACGCAGACATCGTCAAACCACGCCGTACCCTCTTGACTCGAAATGTCGAGGTAAGCCGACTGCATCATCCACGCTTCGTGGGGCCACGTAAACTCGCCCAAATAGTCGTCATCGACCCATATCCTTACATGCAGCAGATTGTCGCCCGGATGCGATAGAATCAGCCGATAATTGTACCATTGATTCAGCGCATAGCCAGCGAAGTCGACTGGGCCGGCGGGCGTGGGGATCCGAATGTCGCCGCTGGGGAGAGTAACAATGAACTGCGGGCATGGGCAATTCCACCAATCAGGGCCGCCCGTTCGCAGTCCTATCACGCCGCGGTAAGGGTGGCAGCCGTAGATGGTCTCAGTCCCGCTCTTCATGGCGAAACTGACCTCAAGGGGAAGGTCCATCGCTATCGGCCGCGTAGCGACCGCCGCCCAACAGGAGCCAATCTGACCGAACATCTTCAGGGAGTGTACGCCGGAAGTGAACGTCGTATTATCGAGGGTGATTGCGGAACTATTCCCGCTTCCGTGCCAATTGGTGGCCCAATCACCGGCATTGACGTAGGACTCAAAGTCATCGCACCAGCCGGATAAGGCACAGAATTCGATGTCATCGATTTCGAAGAGGGCAGGACTATCTGTCGCGTAACCATGAAGCTGAAGCTCGATAGAAGCATCGCCACTAACCTCAAATGCCATGACACCGCTCACCAACTGCCAAGCAGCACTTGGGGCCGAATGATAGAGATAGTGCGTTTCACCTGCTACCGTAACAGTGTTATCAAGTATAGTTTCGTCTGACGTCCACGTGTCGTGCGTGTTCAGCTCTTTAATCCAAAACGAAAAGCGATAGTTTACGCCCGCTGATACCGGAATCGGGTCAGTCAATCGAACTGAAGCATCATAGTATCCAGCTCCACCTGGAAACGTGAACGACAAGCAATTAGCCCCGCCGTGCGGCGCATCGGTTGAAATAACCCAGCCTGAGGCATACTGATAGGGGCTCCATCCCGAAAGCCCCGATTCGAAGCCCGAATTTTCGATGAGATTTGAGCTCAGGACTTGGCTTGACCCCGTCACAATGAGACAGGCTGCCAAGAGTAGTCGATAACAAGCCTTCTCAGTGAACTTCATTGTAGCTTCCTCCAAGTGACATGATTTGAGTGATGATGGTTGTGATCCACCTCTTCAATAGGCGCGACATCAACAATCTGGGGAATTTTTGAATCGTCTTGAGAAGGATTGTGTGGTTCAGTGATGGTTACTCAATAAGGGCATGCATCAACTTTCCGGTCTGCGTAATAGTACTCGACAGAAGCGGGCAGATTACTCATTTGTCTGGCGGAATCGCTTTCTGAAATAAAGCCCCGTTCGACCAACAGCCCTAACCGCTTTTCGAATCCATCTCCGCAAGAAGAACTCACCATACAAAGCGTTGAATCGAACTCCACGACCAAGTACGCGGGAGCAACCGCTGAACCCTCGTTCAATATCACCTGCAATCCTCCGTTGTCGAGAAGGCGGAAGTCGAGACAATCTTGGGCTCCTCTGGCGCCGAGATACCTGTGCACCAAAGTGGGCTTGAAGAAGATGAGTCGTTTCTGGTTTCCCCGTATAACCCAAGAAAAATCGAAACCTGGAACATCATAGGGCGGCGAGACCCCTTCGGAATTTAGCGCGTCCAGAGCAAAGAGACTCTGACAACCAAGGCGGTTGTTTGTCCCTGTGAAGATCAGTTCTTCGGTGTCATCGAAGTCGATATCCTGTGCGGTCAGAAATTGTACCGCACCCGAGTTGATGTACCAGGAAATCGGCTTCCCATTCGTTGACCACACTCTAATATAGCTCCTGGATGGCTGCTGGGCACCTACCGTCGTAAGAATCAGCACCGACCGATTCACAGCGACTGTGTGAACCCCTCCACCTTCGGTCTCGAATTCATTCAGCGGCTCTGAACCGGATTCTGGGTACTTGCCGCGCGTAATGCAATCGGTGATTCGAAGCAAGGTTCCATTGTCGTCGAACCAATGCATCTGCCCATTGAGTGGGAAGTATCCACGTCTGAACGGGATCAGAAGCACTTCATTGAGGCTATCGTCATCGATATTCGCGATCTTCCAGACATCCGGCCCATCCGAAATCTCATGGGAAAAGGTGTATTCCCAAAGACGGTAACCGGACGAATTCGACACTCTCGCTTCTTTGCCCTCGATAGATACTTGTGCGGGATTCCAGTCAAAGCCGATCCACGCTTTCGGATAGATGATGCAGAGCAGCAAATACCCCAGCACCAGCAGCAGCGGGATTTGGACTGTGGTCATGCGGGAGTAGCGGTAGGCTTTGCGGGCGACGAATTGGCCGAGGCAGATGCGTTCGGCGCGGACGACATTGTGATCGGAGATGACGTCGGTCAGCGTCGCGGCGGTGATTAACAGAAGCTGGCGGCGTGGATGTGTTTGCCGCAGCGATTCGAGACGGGCACGCGCCGCTTCGGCATTGGATTCCGGCACGACCAGATAGCGGACATGCGAGAAGAAGGCGCGGTCGATTTTGGCGGCGAGCGTTTGCGTGTTGATCGGCAGCAAGCGGCCGGAATCGTCGATGGCGGCGGTGACGGCTACCTCGCCAGAGAGATAGCGTTCGTGCCAGCGCACCAGCGGACGCAAGGCTTGCGTGTAAGCGACCAGCGCCATAGCAAGGCCGATCGAGTCGCCGCTGAAGACGGAATTGCTCGAATTGATTTTATAGCGCGCGTGAATGCGGCGACCGTCGGCGATGGTGATCGATTGCCGCTTAAGGGCGTCACGCACCGCGGCGAGCGAGGCGTAACCGACGCCGATGAAGGGATCGTCCGGAGCGATCACCTGATTGTGGCAGGTCAGCTCGTCGGGAGCGTCATTGCCGCGGCCAAGCTCGATTTCGCCTTCAAGAGTCCGCAGCCGACCACGAGCGGCGCCGGTTGAGGATTCGCGCTCGATGAAGAGGCAGTGGATCGCGTCGTGGCGCACCGATTCGCGCTCGAGCGTCCACTCGGCGAGGATGGCTTCGAGCTGTGCTTTGACGGCGGAGTCGGATTCGCCGAGCATCTCGATCAAACGGCGGAGCGCGTCGATTTCGTAGATGTTCTCCAGACTGCTTAGATCGACTTTCGGAACAGCGACAACGCCGGCCAAGCGTTGGGCATAGAGTAATCCGGACTCGATATTGCCGACGTAGAAGTGCAGCCGCGCGAGTTCTTTCAGGGAAAGTTGGATGCCGGACGCCAACTCCGGCTGCGGGAATTGAGCGGCGATTTCCTCCAACGCCGCGAGAATGGCGGCCCATTCTGATGCCGAAAGATCGTGCGCTTTCACAGCCTTGAGGGCGTCATCGAGCAGCGACAGGTACTCGCGCTGATAGGTTTGGAAGGCGGGGTCATCGACACGCGGCTTTAGCTGCGGCCAGAACTCGGCCAACGACAGCAGCCGGAGGTCATCGTGCGGTTGTTCGCGTAAGCGCGACTGCAACTGCTCCCAGTCGCGGGCGAATTGTAGCGGCGAGGTGGTCATGGATTCGTGAACACGCGCAGGTTGACGCTGCGGCTGGTTTCGGGGAGCACGAAGAGCACGCGCTGCTTGGGCGCGGCGCTCGAAGATTGCGATTTTTGATCCTGCACAAGCAAAATCTGCACCGGCGGAAAGTCGGTTTTGCCGTCGATTTGCAGCAGTTCGACGACAATCTGCTTGGACTGATCGCGGCCGGAGATTGTGATTTTGATACGATCGTGGCGCGCCGTTTCGAGAATCGTGTCGCTGAGGAATTCGGGACGACTTTCGGCGGCCAGAAGCGGCGCCAGATCGAATGTGGCCTCCGGCAGAAGAATTTGCCAGCGCGCTCTTTCCGGATCGGTAATCAAATTGTCGCCAATTTCAGCGCGACCGGAAGCGTCGGTGAGGAATTCGCGATCCAATTCCGGCGCGCGCACGAGCACGTGGGCGATGTTTTCGGGCGCGTCGGCAATCAACTGGAGGAAATCGACGCTGTTGGCGCGGTCGCGCATGTAACGCATGACGATCTCGGGATTCTCAGAGTAGAGCGTCGCGAGGCCCTGTATCTCCGGCGGCTTGGGAGCCGCGGAATCGGCGGCGAGCAATCCAGCGCGTACCGAGGTCGTGGACAACAGTTTCAGGTCGATGAGCTTGGCGCCGAAAATGCCCCGCTCAAGCTGCGCCGCGAGTTGATCGAGATACGGATCGGCCATAAACGCGGCGACCTCCGCCGCGCGCCGGCGATACTGCTCGGCGATGGCATGGCAGAATTCGCATTCGCGTAGATGGTCGGCGACGCGAGAATCGGCGTCCGTGCCGTCGACGAAGGCTTCAATGGCAATTCGATGCGGATGGATCATGACAGCATTCGCCTTCCTTCTTCCTACCTATAGCCCCGAGGACCGCGGATTATCGGATTATTTCGCAGGCGTTCGGCGAAATTGTCTTCAGCGCGCGTGAGAATCATCTCGAACAGGTACTTGTACTTTTTCACGTAGTCGGCGTGAGTTTCGGCGGGCATGACGGCGCGAAAATACGTGCCGCGGGAATCTTCGCCGCCGTTGGAGAAGTCGAGCAGAAATAGCGCGACGGCCTGATGATAGAGTGACGCAGTTGTTTCGTCGATTTCACCTTTCCGCAGGTAGTTGGCGATCGGCCCCTGGCGCGACCAGGCGACGGCGGCTTCGCGTTCGCGGTCGATCTCTTGTCGCAGAAGCAGGTTTTGCGGGCCTGGAAGTTGCGCCGGATAGGGCGCTTCGTCAATCATGTACCTGCTGTGAACGATAACGACGGCGCTAACAAGATCGCTCTGACGCAGGATCGGCGGCACGTCGGTTTCTTGCCGCAGTCGCTCGAAAATCTGCCGCAGCCACTCGGGGGCGTTGCGCGATTCGAGAAAGGCCGCCTCGACAAGCGTCAGCAAGCGTTCCGATGAAATGAGCTCGGCGCCGCGAATCGTTTCGAGATCAATCGGCGCAATGCTCAGATAGACTGCGCCGGCGCGAGTCTCGGTGCGGCAAAGATTCGAGAGTTTGAGGGCATCGCGGAAAGTTCCCTTGAGGTTTTCGACCTGCGAGTTTTCTTCGTGAGCGATGTCGCCGAGTTCGCGTTTGACGAAGCCGATCAGCAGAGTTTTGAAGTGATGTGCCAGCGCGTTTTCGCTCGCCTTGATATAATCGATGATGCCGTGGCGGGTGAAGTAATCGTCAACGAGAGTATAGTGCCCCTGGAAATTGCGACGGAAGAACCGTCCGAGAAGGTCGTTGGCCAGATTGGCGTGACGATGCTGGGAGTGGGTCAAGTCAACTGGAAGACGACGGCCGCAGCGCTCGAGGTGGGCGAGATAGCCGGCAACTTCGGCGAGGCAATACTTGAGCAGCGGCCGGAGCGTATCGGGACGCTCCGGTGCGCGGAGCCAGTCGACGATGAAACGAACGTAATCTTGTTGCACGAGCGAGCCTCACGGTTACCCCTGAAATTGCGGGGCGACGCTCGATGTTAAAGGCGCGAAAAATTGTCGGGGTTAGAATATGGAGTTAAGAGGAAATTGTCAAGGAGTCCGCTGCGGTATGCTGCGGGAAACCGGTTGAGGCTGGGGATTCGCTGCTGCGCCGCGATGCGCGAAAGGATTCGCGCCCACGACAGTCGCGACTGAAGTCGCTCCGCCGGAGGATTGCGGGCGACGGTCAGTTCCACGCTTCGCTACGCTGCGAGTGGGCGACCTCGCGCCGAAAGCGTGTAGCCGCTGAGAGCAGCGCCGGTCGTGGCGCCTTCAAGTTCGCAGCAGGTACTGCAGCTTGAAGAAGATCTGTCGGCCGGTCGGGGCCAGATCGTCCGGATTAGAGAGATTGGCGTAGCCGTGAGTCGAGCCGAGATAGAAGATCGTGAACGGATTGAACTTGTAGCTGAGAAGCGGCTCAAAGCTGAAGACGTTGTCGAAACTGTCATACTGCACGATCATGCGCAAGAACCACTCGCGGGTGAATTGATAATTGAAGCGCGTGCGCAGGACATAGCCGGCAAAAATATTCGCGCCATCATCGGGATAATTCAGTTCGGAATATTGCCAACTCGGGATCACGAGCAGGCGGTTCCCAGCGCGAATGCTGGCCTCAACGCCATACTCCCAGCCGTCGCCGAGCACCGGCGGACTCACGAAACGCGCGATGTAACGGTGACGATTGACACCGGCGGCAAAGTGGAGCAGCTCGCTGAATTGGCTTTCAATCTCGACGTTGATATGCCGGATGCCGCCAAAGTAGACGCCGCGAAACGTCTCGCGACTCAAGAGCCCGCCAATTTCCAAGGAAGTCTGCGCGGGGAAGAGCAGATAGATTTCCGGTGAGACCCATTCATCCTTGCGCCGGCCGTCGTAATTCCAGATGCGGCCGGTTGAGAGATAGAAGTTGGCTTCCGTGATGACTTTGCGATTGGGGCGAAGGAAAAACCCGTTCCATAGATTGCCTTCCCGAAGATTATTGCGAAAGACAAAGCCGTTGTCGGCGCGAAAGCGTGGGTTTACAGACCGGACCGAAAGATCGAAGTTCCAAAACCGGGCGTCGCGTTTGAGGCTGCTATAGAAATTGTGACCCCAGAACTTCTCACCGTCGAAACTCGCGGTAAGTCGGTTCTGATCGAAGTGGAGATCATCGTCCTCGCCAAAAAGCGCGGGCGCTTCCGGTTCGCGCGTGTGGCTAAAAAGCGCCTGACCTTGCAGGCGGTATTTCTTGAGAAAGCGCAGGCTAAAATCCGGCCCGACGACGGTGCCGGAACCGCCGGAGTCCAGGCGGCGGTCGGTCCCGGTGAATCCGAAATACGAATCGTCGCCGACCGAATGACGCAGGCGCAGCAAATTGGAGGTGCTCTTGCCATTGGCGGCCAGTCGAGTAAACTCATCGAAGGGCACAATCACCGGCGAATTCTCATCGCGCGCCGTTGCGAAGCCGATGCTGGTGCGCGGGCCAATGCGCCCCGTTACTTTCGCGGCGACGAGCGGATCATTGATCGAACGCGTGTAAATCACATTGGTGTAGCTGCCAAACTGGTCGGCGCCTTCCTGAAAGAACGGCCGGCGCTCAGGATAGAAGATCGCGAAGTTGTTGTTCACGTCGATCTGAGCGGCGTCGGATTCGACTTGCGAGAAGTCGGGATTGATCGCAATATCGGCGTTGAGGTCGGAACTCAAGAGATAGCGCAAATTGATTCCGGCGTCGCCATCGGGATTTTTCGCATCCAGACCAGAGCGAAGGTCGTCTTCGTTTTTGATTGTCGACGCCTGAGATCCGACGACGTATGGCAGTACTTCGAGCCGGCTGCCCGGAACTGCGCCTTCCATGCCGACGAGATAGCCAAACTGGCACATGAAGCACGGCTCGTCTCGGTCAATTGCCGCCCACGTCGATCGCTCTCTCGCGTTGCGCTTTCGGTCGCGCCAAAACGTCGCGCGCCACTCTTGTACGGGTCGGTCGGGGAAGCGCAGACTCGAAAACGGAACCGCGACCTCGACAACCCAGCCCGTGTCGGTGAGTCGGCCGCGCGAGTGCATCACCAGGTCGAAGGACATATCCTCGTCGCCGCCGCTGATCATCTTGAGGTCACCCTGCAAGCCGAGCGGATTAAAGAAGAGTTCATAGGCCCAGGCAGCGTCGCCGTAGGTGTCGAGGATCATGCCGATGTAGTCGCCGGCGAAGATGTTGTCGCGGTCGCACATGGTGGCGCGTACAGAGGCGGGATCATCCTGACAAATGAAGGCGAGATAAAAATTCTCACTATCGTAGGCGACTTTGACCTGAGTCGAGACCGGCGGCAGAATCATTTCACCCGGAGAGTGCTCGCTGAAATTGTCGGCGGTAGCGGCACCCAACCAGCCGGGATCCGAGAGATCAGCATCAATCTTGATGGCGCCGGCGACGCGTTTGACTTCGAGCCGCGGTTTGATATTCGGTGTGAACGGATCCTGAGCGAAAGATTGAAGCGAGAAAAGAGTGAGGGCGGCAAAAGTAGTCAAGATTGTCAGCGATACCCGACGCGTCATGGTAGAGTTTACGGAAGAAGATCAGGAGAAGTTTCGGCGGTGTTCATGCGGGATCGACGCTTCTGCGTCGCGGCCGGCCACGAAGCGAAACAGGTTCCCAGCCGCGCCAGTGGCGCAAGTGAGAACCTACTTCGATGCCGGAGGGAACTACAATCGCTCGATCTTCTTGCGATTGCGGCGCACTCGTTTGGTGGCGTTGCGCGTGTCGAAGACGAACCTGGCGTTGTCGACAATCGCCTGATAATCGTAATCGCTGTGGTCGGTGACGATCAAGACCAGATCGCAGGATTTGAGCAACGCCGTCGTGACCTTGGTCGACCTCATGTCGAGCTTGTGATGCTCGTCGAAGTTGATCCGCGGCACATACGGATCATTGTACATCACCCTGGCGCCGGCACGCTGCAGGAGTGTGATGCAATCGAGCGCCGGAGACTCGCGAACGTCGGCAATGTCGCGTTTGTAAGCGACGCCGAGCACGAGAACTTTGGCGCCGTTGACCGTTTTTTTCATCCGATTCAGCGTCCGCGTCACGCGCTCGAGCACATACTCCGGCATGTGCGAGTTGACATCGCCCGCCAGCTCGATGAAACGGGAGTAGTAGTTCAGACTCTTAAGTTTCCATGACAAGTAGTGCGGGTCGATGGGAATACAATGCCCGCCAAGCCCAGGACCCGGATAGAAAGGCATAAACCCAAAGGGTTTGGTTGAGGCGGCTTCGATGATCTCCCAAACATTGAGTTTCAAGCGGTCGCACATGAGAGCGACTTCATTGACAAGACCGATATTAACCGAGCGGAAAGTGTTCTCCAGAAGCTTCACCATTTCGGCAGCCTGAGTCGAGCTGACGATGTGCACACGGCTGATCGCGGCCTCATAGAAGATCTTCGCGATCTGTTGGCACGCCGGGGTGTGCCCGCCGACAACGCGCGCGGTATTTTTGGTCTGATAAATCGCATTGCCGGGATCGACGCGCTCGGGGCTGAAAGCGAGATAGAAGTCCTTGCCACATTTCAGGCCGGTTTCCTCGAGCTGTGGCAGGATCAGTTCCTCGGTTGTGCCGGGGTAGGTCGTCGATTCGAGCACGACCAGCATGTTCTTGTGCAAGTGCTTCTTGAGATCACTAACGGCGTGCAGAATGTAGGAAACGTCGGGGTCTTTCGTTTTGGACAGCGGCGTAGGCACGCAAATCGTGCAAACATCGCACTTTTTGAGGTCCGCGAAATCGCCGGTCGCCTTGAGCTTGCCGGCCTTGACTGCCCTTTTTACTTCGGCTGGGGCGACATCGCCGATATCGGAGCCGCCGGAATTGATCAGCTTGATTTTTGCCTGAGAGATTTCAAACCCGACCACGCGATAACCGGCGTGGACATATTCGATCGCCAGCGGCAAGCCGACGTATCCCAGACCGATCACGCCGACAACGGCGGTGCGGTCCTTGAGTTTCTGCGCAAGTGGGTTTTTCAACGACTCCTCCAATAATTCAGCGTATCCAACAGCGTTTGCCGAATGCGATAACGCGGCCGGTATCCCAATTCCGTTTTGGCTTTGACGACGCTGCCAACCAGCAGAGGCACCTCCACGGGCCGCAGCAGCGCCGGATCAACCTTGATATCAATGTCAACGCGAGCAAGTTCCAGAAGTTGGCGCAGGTAACTGGCCACGCTATCGGCTTTGCCCGACGAAAGAATATAGGCATTTCCGGGCGTTCCCGAAAGCGCAGCGCGCCGGTATCCGTCGACGATGTCGCGCACATCCGAAAGGTCGCGTTTGGCGGATAGGTCGCCGACGCGGAGCGTGCCGCGTTTCCCGGACCGCTCGATAGCCACAATCTGGGCGCAGAAATCGGGGATGACATAACCCGTCTGCTGTCGCGGTCCGGTATGGTTAAATGCGCGCACGCGCACGATCGGCAATCCAAATGCCCGGTGGTATTGATATGAGAGAATATCGGCCGCAGCCTTGGATGCGCCATAAGGTGAAACTGGATGCAGTGGATAGTCCGGTTTAATGGGCATCTTCTGGGGCGGCAGCGGACCGAAAACATCGGCGGACGACACGAAGACGATCTTCTCGATTTTGTTGGCTTCGCGAAGAGCTTCATAAAGATTGAGCGTGCCGAGCAGATTTACCTGCATCGTTTCTCGCGGAATCGCAAAGCTCTTGCCGACAGCGGCTAACGCGGCGAGGTGAAAGACCCATTGCGGTTGGTATTTCGCGACGAGCGCTCGCAAACGATCTCCCTGATCGAGCGAGGCGATTTCGACCTTGAGCCGGCGCGAGACAGCCGCGAGATTGTTGCGGCTTTCGCCGCGAAGCGTGGTGCCAACGACCTCGACACCAGCCGCCAGCAAGTTTTCGGCGAGGTGTGATCCGGCGAATCCGGTGATGCCGGTAATGAGAGCGCGCATAGGGATTACTTTTTCTGCAGCCGCGCCAGGTCCGAGTCGACCATCATTTCGACTAACTGGCGGAACGAAACCTTCGGCTCCCAGCCGAGTTTCTTGCGCGCTTGAGTTGAATCGCCGAGCAGGATATCGACCTCTGCCGGTCGGACGAAGCGCTGGTCAACTTTCACGTAGTTCTGATAGTCGAGTCCGACGTGCCCAAAGGCGATTTCGCAAAACTGGCGCACGGAGTGGTTTTCATTGGATGAAATCACGAAGTTCTCCGGTTGCTCAAGCTGGAGCATTTTCCACATCGCGACCACATAGTCGCCCGCGTATCCCCAATCGCGTTTGGCATCAAGGTTGCCGAGATAGAGCGTGTCGTCCAATCCCAACTTGATGCGGGCGACTCCGTGAGAGATTTTGCGGGTCACGAATTCGAGTCCGCGACGAGGCGATTCGTGGTTAAACAAAATCCCGGAGGAAGCGTGAATGCCATAGGACTCACGATAATTCACGGTAATGAAGTGGCCGTAGACCTTAGCGACGCCGTAGGGCGAGCGCGGATAGAACGGAGTTTTCTCGGTCTGGGGAACTTCCTGCACCTTGCCGAACATTTCGGACGACGAGGCCTGATAAAAGCGAATCTTGGTGTCGACCTTGCGGATCGCTTCCAGCAACTTGGTTACGCCGAGAGCGTCGAACTCGCCAGTCAACACCGGCTGCGACCATGAAGTCGGCACAAAAGACTGTGCCGCCAAATTGTAAACTTCGTTGGGACGAATCTCCTCGATCAAAGCCAACATCGACATCTGGTCGAACAGGTCGGCTTGAACGAGTTTGATTCGGTCTTTGATATGATTGATCCGCTCGAAGTTTTCGGTCGAGGCCCGACGCACCATGCCGTGGACTTCGTAGCCCTTTTCGAGCAAGAATTCGGCCAGGTAGGATCCATCCTGGCCCGTAACACCGGTAATCAATGCGCGCATTTGTATCTCCCGCGTACGGTCGGCACGAATATAGAAGTCTGAGCGCTCAAGTCAAGCTGCGAAGGCCTGACGTCTCCTTAACAGTGTACTACGGCTGCCCTTAGTGAGTTCGGTAAAACGTGGAGTTTCTTAATGGTGTTCTGAGCCGATTCGAAAGCGAGAAAAACGGGCGGATACACAGATCCGCCCGGAATTAGACACTTTCAGGCCGCCAGGTTTAGTTGCAGAGGGTACAAGGACTCAAGCCGCCGGAGAAGATGAACTCCAGCAGGTAAACAACGTCGGCGATAGAGACGTTGCCGTCGCAGTTCGGATCGGCGGCATCAATCGGATTCGGCGCCGGACCGGCGGAGAAGATATAGTCAATCAGAAAAGTCGCATCGGCGATCGAAACGGCGGCGCTGCCGTCGGCGTCGCCGCAGAGCGCATCGCAGGCGTCGCCGATGCCGTCGAGGTCGATATCACTCTGGCTATTGTTGGCAACGTTGACGCAGTTGTCGCAAGCGTCGCCGTGGTTGTCGCCGTCGGCGTTTTCCTGACCGGGGTTGGCCAAATTCGGGCAATTGTCGGTCGGGTCGCCGACGCCGTCGCCGTCGGAATCGGCAACTACGGTTGTGTCGCGAAGCTGGAGAACATAAAATCGGCCGTTCATGTTGGAACCAAGCACGTAATTCGAGTCCGGAAAATGGAACGCGCCCCAGCAACCGTCGAAGCCGGAAGCCGTCGCCCAGGTATCGAAATTGGCGACGCGCGAGGGCACGGCCGGATTCGAAATCTCCCAAACCTCCACGCCCGCGGCGTAGTGCGACATCACGGCGATATCGCCGAAGAAGTGTGCGTTATGGACGACGTTGGAATTTCCCAGAAATTGTCCGACCAACTGTATACTTGCCAGATTCTGAATGTCCCAAACTTTGATCGTCTTGTTAAATGTCTCTTCCGATGTCAGCGCATAGCGGCGGTCATTCGTCGGCCAGACGTTGTGGACGTAGCCGGCCGAGGGAATCGTCGCCCGCGCGATCAGCACCGGCGCGGTCTTAACCGCCATGTCATAGACCGAGAACGTCGGCGCGCTGCCGTCCGCCACGTATAGCGTGTCGTTGCAGGCCCAGACGTCATGAATGCCGATAGCATCGCCGAAACTATGCACCCAAGCCGGATTTTCCGGGTTGGCGAGGCTCCAGACATGGATCGACTGATTTAGTTGATTGCGGCCCTCGAGATAGGCGTAACCGGTCAGAGTATCGATCGAGAGATTGTGCGAGGTGACATCGCCCAGCGGATTAACATTGATCGACTTGACGTAGCGCACGCTGTCCGGAAGCGGCGACAGATCGATGATCATCAGACCCTGATTGGTACCGATGCACTCGGAGGTGGCATAGGCATAATGGCCGTAGGTCTTGATGTCGCGCCAGTAGGCGGAACAGGAGGTCTTCGGGCCCGGCACGAGTTGGACCGCGACGCGGTCGGTGATGTTGACGACGGCGATGCCGTCGCGCACGCCCATCAGGCCGTAGTGGCGGCCATCCGGACCTTTCCAACCCCAGCAATCGCTGCCGCCGAGGTTGCCGGCCGACGGATAAGTAAAGGTAACAATACTGTCGAGAACGTAGTTGCTGGCCGATGTAGAGACACTCAGGCCGGCGATTACAGTGGCGAAAATCAACTTGCGCAATGCGGCGTTCACGATTCCTCCATGGAGTAGCTCGGATTTCGGAAGCGGACATTAGATCGTTGATCTAATATATCCACAAACTCGATTTTGTCAACCGGAAGTAATAACGTCGGTTACACGGAAAGTGCGGAATCAAAAGTGTGGGAAGTTGCGCACGCCGCTCCCCGACGATGTGTCGCGTCTGAAGTCGCTCCGAAGCAAGCGCTACATCAGAGAATGAAGAAGGAGATCGCAATTTTTCGAGCGTCGCCCTGAGACTAAAACCACGACCAGAATTCGAGTTTGAAAAAGCGTGAGACTTTGCGCCAGGCCAATCCGGCAAGCGATATCTTGCCGCAGTCGACTTTGGCGTAGCCGGTCATTTCGGGAAGGAGCAGGCCGCCAGTGTTGGCGACATTCGCCACCGCCTTGAGATGCGGCGCGAGCGCGAGTTTGCTGACGTAGCCTAAATGGGTCACGCCGGGGTAGGCGCTAACGCGCAAATCGAGAGCCGAGCCGGGCGCGAGAATGTCGAGATCGGCCTCGTTCAGTTTGACCTCGACAACCAGGGAGTCGATTCGTGCCAGATGCACGATGTCTTTCTCACCGGAGATACCGACCATCAAACCGGAAAAGGGACTGACCAGCGCCGAAGCCGCGAGTTGTTCTTCCAGCCACTGCACCCGCGCTTTGAGTTTTTCGATGTCAGCGTCGGACTGTTCGAGTTGCTCAGCCTTGGGGCCGGACCTAAGCAGTTTCAACTCGGATTTGCGCGTGTTCCACACCGAAGTCGCGACATTAAATGCGGCCGCCGCACGTTCGTATTCGGCTTCCGAAATCAGACTCTGAGCGCGCTGCTCTTTGACGCGATTAAACTCTTTGCGCGCGGCCTCATAAACGGCTTCCGCTTCCTTGATCTCGTCACGTTTTTTGGCGACTTCCTCGACTTTGGGATCGGACTTGAGCAAACGGCGATCGGCTTCGGCGCGCTTGAGATCCGACTGGGCTTCCGCGAGCATGCCCCGATTGAAGGTTGAATTGATGATAAAGAGCGTATCGCCGGCGCTTACGGTGTCGCCGACCGCGACACGCGGTTGGATTTGTGTGACCGCGAAGTCGGCAGCCGTGAGCTGGTAGACTCGCGCCGAACTGCGATCGAGCACACCGCCGCGATAATGCGAGCTTTCGAGCAACCCCGGCGCCACGCGGCTGACGACGAACGATTCGGCGGCGATCAGTCGCGCTTCGCCGCCCGATGTTTGCGGAATGCGAATGATGAGCGACAGCAGGAAGATGACGAGAATCATTGCCCCGTAGATCGCTATCCGCTTCGGTTTCATCCAGACCAGCTTCCTTTCCCGCCAAACGTCCCTGAGGCGAGTTGCCGCTTTGGCCAGCAGGCGCCGAAAAATAAGGAAACAAAGGGCGATGAACAAGACAAAACCGCCGCCGCGCCAGTGCTCCACCAAAAAGGCGGCCAGTTGGTAGAGCACGAACCCGATCAAAAACGTGGAGTACGTTACCGCGACAAGTCCGTAGCGCCAAAAAATGCGCCGTTCCCGCGCCGTCGGCGGAAGCGGAGAGTCGTCGACGCAGCCCAGCAGCCGGACTTTGAACCGCGTCCAGAGATAGCCAAATGCCTTGTCGCGTAAATTTGGAATGCGAAGGTAATCGGCGAGCAAGTAGTAGCCGTCAAGCTTGATTGCCGGATTGAGATTGAACGCCAGGGTTGCAAAGCTCACCGCCGACGTCCAATAAAAGATGCGATTCAGCAGGACGCCTTCGACGGTCATTCGCCAGAGAATCGTGAACACCGACCAGAGCAGCAATTGGAAGAAGATCCCGGCGAACATCACAATCAGCCGCTGCCGCCGCTCGGGGAACAAGTAGGCATCGGACAGATTGCAGTAGAACGCCGGCTGAAAATAGAGAAGCAGAAAACCCATCTCATGCACGCTGCCGCCATAGCGCTTGCAAGCGTAAGCATGCGCGAACTCATGAACCGTAATGATGATAAACAGACTGGCGACGATAGCGACAATGTCTCCGGCCGACAGGATCGCCCGAAGACTAAACGGGAATTTCTCAACATTTGCGAAAAACACCGCCATTCCAAGCGCCATCACACCGATCTGTAGCGCCACGGCCGGCGCCGAGAAGAGCCACCGCAGCGAGCGATACGAACTCGTCAAGAATGCGTCAGGGTCGAATGCTCTGAGCTTGATAAAGAGAACCGAGCGGCGTCGCTCGACGCCCGCTGTCGCAGCGCCTTCGATAAAACCGAGCTTGCCCAATTGCTCCGCAAATTGATTCACCGCAGCCGGTGTGATGGTCAGGTTGAAGGTGCGGACGAATTCTTCGGCGGCTTGCTCGACGGAGCGATGTCCGTCCAGCGACATGAGCAGGGAGTACTCAGGCTCCCTGAGGCGGATGAACTTGCCCGTTTCCTGAGACTTGACGGTGTAGAAAGTCGCGCCGTCGACAGTCTCGGCCTGGACTTGGAGATTGCTCTTGTGAACGGGGTGATTGTTCATGTGCGCTTGCCACGTCCATGCGGCATAGGAATCTACCGGTAGACAAAGTCATGTCAAGCTTTGAACCCCGATTCGTTGACGTCGAGGAAGTCGCACCAGGCATGTGAGCAACATCCTGCCCTCATTGTCGTGACGTCGGAACAACGCTTCAGATACCGCCCGTTGACTTGTGCATGACAACTGAAGAGAATTGTCACGAAAATATGACACAAAACCGATCAAATTTCTCTTGACTAACGCGCAATCCTTACTAACTTTGTCAACTTAGGAATGTACGGTGGCGGAAAAGTGCTAAATGAAAGGAATTCATGATGTTACGCAGATGTTGGCTCCTTGTGGCTTTGTCTGTATTGCTTGTTGTGCAGGCTAACGGTGACCGCAGAAAGTACGTCTGGACCTATGCATATCAGACGATGCTGCAAAGCGCTACCGAGCTCGAAATCTACCAGACAACGCGCCTTGAGGGCAACCGCGACCGGTGGGAGATGCGACTTGAAATTGAGCAAGGATTAACGCCCAGATGGGATGTCTCAATCTATCAGATTTTCGCGCAACCTGAGGGCGGCAGTTTCAAGTGGGATGCGGTTCAGTTACGTACTCGGTATCGGATTGGTGAAGCCGGTCAATATTTACTTGATCCGCTGCTTTACTTCGAGTATAACCGTAAAGTAGACCTCACCCAGCCGAACAAGTT
Organism: uncultured Ignavibacteria bacterium; assembly: GCA_964617645.1. Classification (GTDB taxonomy): domain Bacteria; phylum Zixibacteria; class MSB-5A5; order CAIYYT01; family CAIYYT01; genus JADJGC01. Next base: position 112,186 of record CAZTYE010000002.1, on the reverse strand, counting down.
AGAGGCAAAGTTGATTTTGGCGCGTACCCAAGACCGCTTCAACATCGCCTTCAATCCGCTCTACGAATATTTCTTTGCCCCCGACGCCACGCATGAAGTCGGCCTTGATGCCGGCCTGTCGTGGGAGTTCGTGCCGGCCTTCGCAGCGGGTATCGAATCCGTGACCAGAATCGAGTTCGAGGACGGCGAATCGGCGACAACCAGCTATCTCGGACCGACGATCTCTTTCGCCTCCGGGGAGTGGTGGTACTCAATCGGCGCGGTGTTTGGGTTAAACGAGCAGTCGGACGACGCCCGAGTTCGGTTCCTGATGGGGGTCGGCCTATGAGGGGCGTAGCGATATTGATCTATTGCGCTGCTGTTTCAGTCATTGCTGCGGCTTGTGCGACAAGCACAAACGTTCGCGAAATGTCCAATGGTGAGCGGCTGTTCCGCGCCAACTGCAATGCCTGTCACGTGTTGCCGAATCCGAGCAGACACTCTGATGAAGCGTGGCCGGCATTAGTCGGACGGTATGGCCAGATCGCCAAATTAGACTCACTCAAGCGGGCCGAGATCGTCGCCTATCTTCAGGCCGTGAATTAGTTGGAGAATCTGAGCATCCGGGCGTAGCGCACACATCCGGCCGCGCAGCATGGACGCCCCCATGTTAACCGGCCGCTTCGGAACCACGCCGATGCTCGTGTGCACCGCGACGGGCGAAATCGGGTCAGACGGCCGCTCACGTTTCTCCTTGCGCTGGCCGACCTCAGGTGTATATTCTTAAAGTTTTGGCACTATTTCTGACGGAGGAAGATTTCCGCTATGATGCAAGTTCTACGCGATAATACAAAGATCATTATTTGGATACTCGTGATCGCCTTTGTTGGCACGATTATCTTCGCCTGGGGCATGGATCTCACCGGCAGCCGCAGCGGCGGCATGGGACCGAACGTGGTCGGCAAGATAAACGGCAAGGAAATCCCCTACGAGAATTTTGCCCGCGTCGCGGACAATCTCATCGACCAGCAGCGCCAACAAAGTCCGGACAAAGAATTTACCGAATCCGACTATCGGCAGGCGCGCCAGCAAGCCTGGAACGAGTTCGTCAGCAGCTATCTTCAGCAAGAGCAAGTCGAACGCTTGGGTCTGACGATTACCGACGCGGAGATGGTCGATTTTCTGCGACGCTACCCGCCGCAGGACGTTCAGGGACTGGAACCGTTTCTGACCGAAGGGCGGTTTGACTACAACAAGTACCTGCAAGCCTTCAGCGATCCGCAGTTTCGCGATCTCTGGCGCCAACTTGAGGTTATGATGCGGCCGCGCCTGATGACCTTTAAGCTCCAGGATTACGTTGTCTCCATGGTTCGAGTTTCCGATGCCGAGCTTCAGGATATTTACATTCGCGAGAACGAGCGCGTCAAAGTCGACTATGTGTTGATTCCTTACAGCAAATTCCCGGTGCAGCCGACTGAAATCGATTCGGCGGAAGTGCGCGCGTATTACGATGCCAACCCGAGCGAGTTTCGTGAGCCGGAGCAGGCCTACTATACGACTTTCCGTTTGGTCAAGGAATCTTCGCCGGAAGATGATCAGCGGGCGTTGCAGAAGGCGCTCGATCTCAAGGCGCAGCTTGACGCCGGCGCCGACTTTGAAACGCTGGCCAACGAGCACACCGAAGACCCATCCGGTCGCGGGAAAGGTGGGTCGCTTGGATTTTTCGCGCGCGGCGCGATGGTGCGAGAATTCGACTCGGCTTCGTTCGCGATGCAGGATGGGCAAATCTCGCCGCCGATTAAGACTCGATTCGGCTATCACATCATCAAACGCACCGGCACGCGAAAGACCGGCGAGCTCGATGAAGTGGAAGCGGCACACATACTCATCAAACCCCAAATGTCGGACGAGACGGTCGCGGCGCTGATGGCGCGCGCGACGCGATTCAAAAGCGAAGCTACAGCCGCGAACGCAACGACTCTGGCCGCTGAACTAAAAATACTGAGTGATCCCGCGCGGAAGGTTGGCCGCGATACGCCGATCGGCGTCTTTGGCCGGGATCCAGAGCTCGAGAAGTGGCTTTTCAGCGCCGCAGACGGTTCATTCTCGGATCTGAAAGACCGCACCGACGCCATCTATCTGTTGCGCAAAGATCGGGTCAAACCCGAGGGCGTAGCGGAATTCGCGGACGTCTACCCGGTCATCCAGCGCAAGCTGATCGAAAAGCGGCAGCGGGCATCCGCGTTAGCCGTGGCGCAACGCGTCTACAATGAACTGATATCGGGCAGATCGCTGGCCGACGCCGCTAAGGCCTCGGGTAATGAAGTCACTGAATCCGGATATTTCTCGCGCAGCGGTCGACTACCCGGAATGGGGAACGATGCTGCGTTTATCGGTACCGCGTTCTCGCTTTCCGAGGCCAAGCGTTTCGCGCCGCCGGTTCTGACCCAGAATGGCGCAGCGATAATTGAGTTCAAGGAGCGAATTCCGGCGAACACCGACGGTTTTGCCGCCGAGAAGGACTCGCTGCGCACGCGCACACTGCAAACCGCGCAGAGCGCTTACTGGGAGAAGTGGTTTACCAAGCTGATCGATGATGCCGATATCGAGGACAACCGCAAGGCGCTGTTCGGCGAAAACATGTAGTGCGACTTCTCTGAGCTAAATTTTGTCGGCCGTAAGGCCGAAGGGATAACGCGGCAGTCATTGGACTGCCGCGTTCTTCTTTTCCCATAAACGATGTGGAACTAAGGCAGGTTGTACGACCCGCCCGATTGCCAGCCGTCGACGCGCCAGCCGTCGACCTCGCGCACAACGACAAAAGTAGCGTCCTGCTGGACCTCACGGCCGACATAATCGAGCACGCGCATGTGAACCCAGAAGCGGCCGTTGTTTTCGTTAATTTCGTGCGTCACCAATTGATATCCCGAAAGGTCGGCGCGGTGGTCGGTGAACCACGCGTAGTAGTCGGTAACGCTTTGCACGTTGGCTTTGCGCAGCTCGTTCTTGGCGCGCTCAGACAGCAGCGGATACATCCCGGTGGTGTTGTTCGACTCCCAGTGTGAGAGATAACGAGAGATGACGGCCTGAGGGTCGGTCGTGTCGACTTTGAACACCTTGTAAACCGCTAAGGCCAGAAAAGCAAAAACGCCGGCCCAAAGAATTGTCTTGAAAGACATTCTGCGCACCTCAAGTTCGGGTGAAACGGACTCACTGCCGTCAATACAGGAATCCTGATTCCGTGTGTCTATTATCGGCAGCGTTTCAGCGTGAAATTAGCCTTAACTGCCCGATCAAGCCCTTGTCGCGCACAATGCGCTTGACGATAATCAGTTAAGGCACGATACTGCGGTAAGTGTCAAAGGTCATCCCACCCCCGCAACGCCGGGGACGTGGGATAATTGCGTTTGCTTGAGGAGGAAACAATCGCTGCGCGCAAAAATAGCGGATCGAGCATGGTGCGTCAGGCGCTCTCACGCTCGCCCGCAATCATCGAATTTCGTCGGCGTCTCGAACAAGAGCGGGTACTTGAAGTAGCCGGTCTCGCCGGCTCGGCGAACGCGTTTCTCATTGATGATATCTGGCGCAATCGCAAGCAAACGGCGCTTGTGATTGCTCCGTTTGCAGCGCTGGCCGAGAACTTGCATGCCGATCTTCAGGACGTTTGTGGCGAAGATGTAGTTCACCTCTTTCCCGAGTGGGGCGCTTATCCATATGACTGGATCGCGCCGCCGCAAGAGAATGTCGCCGCCCGCCTGGAAACGCTGTGGAATCTGAACACCGCCGTCCCGTGCGTTGTGGTCACCACTCCCGAAGCGCTGCGTCAGCCGACGATCACTCAGGCACAACTCAAATCGGTGTGTTTCGATCTCAGGCCCGGCCTTGAATTTGATCTTACGACGCTCGTGGAGTGGCTGGCTTCACTCGGTTACGAGCGGATGTCGATTTGTGAAGAGGTCGGCACGTTCGCCGTGCGCGGCGGAATACTTGACGTTTTCCCGTTCACCTCCGCCAATCCTGTGCGCTGCGAATTCTTCGGCGACATGATCGATTCACTGCGATTGTTCAGCGTCATCTCCCAACGATCGATCGAGAAGGTCGAATCGATCGCCATCATTCCCCGCCGCGAAATCCTGCTCACCCCCGACGAAATGGAACGGCGCGTCGATGCGCTCGATCCGGTGGTCGCCGACCGGCTTCGCGACAAGCTCCTGAGCGGTTTTGACTATCCGGGTTTGGAATGGGTAGCCTCGCTTCTGGGAGTCGAGCGCGCCTCGTTGCTTGATCATCTCGGCCCCGAAGCCAGCGTCTATATTTGCGATCCCGATGCCGTCGACAGCCGATTCGAGCATTTCGACGACGAAACGCAGGCGCTGCACGAGCAACATCGATTAACTTTCCCGGAAGCGCCGGCGCCGGAGAGGATCTACGACTTGAGCGCGACCGTGCTGCAGCGATTGGCGGCGCTACCGGCGGTGCGCGAACGCGTCCTGGGACACACTCACGACGGTGTGAGTTTTGACTTTCGCGACCACCCGTCGCTAAACGGGCAAATCTCGGCCTTGCGCGGTCTGCTCGATGACTGGCTGGCCGCGCACAAGACGGTATTTCTACTCTCCGACACCGAGCTGCAAAGCGAGCGTCTCGAGGAACTGCTCAACGAGTACTCAGGGCGTGTGACTTTTGCCGTGTCAAGCTTGATGCGCGGGTTTTTGGCGCCAGATTGTGATTTGGTGGTTCTCACCGACCACCAGATCTTCGAGCGGCAGGTGATTCGACGCCGGCGCCGAAAGTTCAAAGAGGGACAAGCGATCAGTTCCTACAATGCCCTCGAGCTTGGCGACTACATCGTGCACATCGATTACGGCATCGGCCGCTATCGGGGCCTGCGCGACATTTCCATTGATGGCCGCAAGCGCGAATGCCTGCTCATCGCTTATGCGGACGATGACAAGCTCTATGTTCCCATCGAGCAGTTTGCGCGCGTACAGAAGTACGTCGGCAAGGAAGGCGCCCCGCAGCTAACCAAACTCGGCAGCAAGGGCTGGGAGCGAGTCAAAGCGCGGACGAAAAAAGCGATTGCCGACATGGCGGAGGAGTTGATTCGACTTTATGCGGCGCGCAAGGCGCGTCCCGGCCTGGCGTTTCCGGCCGACGACGACTTGATGCGACAATTGGAGGCGTCTTTCCCGTTCGAAGAAACGGCGGATCAATTGACCGCAATCGCGGCGGTCAAGTCCGACATGATGTTGGCCGCGCCGATGGACCGACTGATTTGCGGCGATGTCGGATTCGGCAAGACGGAAGTCGCGATTCGCGCAGCGTTGAAAGCGATCGCCGGGGGAAAGCAGGTTGCCGTGCTCGTCCCGACGACGATCCTTGCGCGGCAACATCTGGATACGTTTCGCCGCCGGCTGGGGTCGTTTCCGATCCGCATCGAGATGTTGTCGCGTTTTCGCAGTAAGGCCGAGCAGAAGCAAATCATTGCCGATCTGGACGCGCAGAAGGTCGATATCGTCATCGGCACGCACCGCCTGTTGCAGAAGGACATGCACATTCCCAACCTCGGCTTGATCGTTGTTGACGAAGAGCAGCGGTTTGGTGTGCGCCACAAGGAGCGGCTGAAGTTCTTGAGACAACAGGCGGACTGCCTGACCATGACGGCGACACCGATTCCCCGGACGTTGCAAATGTCGCTATTGGGAGCGCGCGACATGTCTCTGATTAACACATCACCGAAAGACCGCCAGCCGATTGCCACCGAAATCGCCGAATTTGATCCAAAGATTATCTATGAAGCCATCAATTACGAAGTCAGCCGGCAGGGGCAGGTGTACTTTGTTCACAATCGCGTGGAGACGATTGAGTCGATGCATCGCTACTTGAGCAAGTTGCTCAAGCATATTCGCATTGCGGTCGCGCACGGACAGATGGACGAGCACGAGCTCGAAGAAGTGATGATCGGCTTCCTTAACAAAGACTACGATGTGCTCTTGTCGAGCGCGATTATCGAATCGGGAATCGATATCCCGTCGGTGAATACGATCATCATCAATCGTGCCGATCGCTTCGGGCTGGCGCAACTCTATCAACTGCGCGGACGGGTCGGGCGGTCGCAGCACCGGGCCTACGCGTACCTGCTGATCCCCCCGGTCAAGCAGTTGACCGATACGGCGCGCAAGCGGCTCAAGGCCATCGAGCAGCACACCGATCTCGGCTCGGGCTTTCATCTGGCGATGAAAGACCTCGAAATCCGCGGCGCCGGCAACATGCTCGGCGCGCAGCAGCACGGGTTCATCGAGGAAGTCGGATTCGACCTTTACTGTCGCTTGCTGGAAGAAGCGGTGGCGGAGATCAAGGGCGAACCGACGCAGTTGGATTTCGAAGTTAAGCTGGAAGTGGACGCCGATTCGTACATTCCCGAGACGTACATTGAAGATTCACGGCAGCGCGTCGATATTTACCGCAAAATCGCCGACGCCCGATCTGCGGACGATCTCGAAATCGTGGGGCAGGAGTTGATCGACCGCTTCGGCAAATACGGCGCTGAGACCGAGAATTTGCTCGATCTCATGGCAATCAATATCACCGCGCGCCGGCAACGCATTGCACGGGTGCGATTGGTCGGCAGCACATTCAGCATGAGTTGGGCGGCCGAATCGTTCCCGAGCAAGGCGCAGATCGAGCGGCTGCGGACGGCGGTTCCGGCAGGTATCGAATTTGATTCATCGGACGGCTTTGTCGCGAAGATCACGTTTCCCCGAAACGAACCGGCGCCGCTCAAGTCGGCCAGAAAACTATTGCTTACCCTTGAGCTTTCGCTATAGTACCAATTCTGCGGTGGTTCGATTCCACGCATCGATTGTATGACTATTTATATGAGGCAGTCAATGAAGCGATTTGCAGTCTGGGGAGCATTGATTTGCGCCGCGATCGGTCTTTGGACCGGGTGCGGTTCCAAGCAGGACGCCACCGTTGCGGAGGTGTTCGGCGAGAAACTTCCGGTCTCCCTGATCAACAACTACTTCCTTAACCTCGGCCAGACATTTGGCTCGTTCGATGAAGAATACGCGGCCAAGCGGGCGGCTCTGGACAGTCTCATCGAATACAAGATCCTGGTCAAAGGCGCCTATGAAGCGGGACTGGCAAACGACGCGGAAATCGAGAAGATGATTAGGGCGCGCCGGTCGAATTTCCTCTTTGATGAGCTCTACCGCATGGAAGTCGCCGAAAGAGTCGAAGTGAGTGACGCCGAAGTGCGCGATTTCTACGAGCGGCTTAAAGTCGAACGGCAACTTTCCCATATCGTCGTGGCCACGAAGGAGCAAGCCGACAGCATCATTCTGGCGCTCAATCAGGGCGGAGATTTCGAATCAATCGCCCGCAGCATTTCGCTTGACCAGTCCTCGGCGGTTCGCGGCGGCGACATCGGTACGCTGACCTGGGGTGCGAACATTGTTCCGGAATTTCGGGATGCCGCCTTTGCCCTGAAAAATCGCGGCGACCTTTCGGCGCCCGTGAAAACGCAATTCGGGTATCACATCATCAAGCTTATCGACGAACGGGCGGCCCAAGTCGAGTCGTTTGAGAGTTTGGCGAATACGATTCGGCAAATCCTCCACGAGCGCAAGGCGGGTGAAGTCGAAGGCGCGTTCGTCCGCGAACTGGAGCAAAAGGCCGGTGTGCAGATCAATCCGGAAGCGACCCACATGTTGATGGAAGCTCTCGATATTTATTATCCGAAGGTGTTGGGCGGCGCGGCGCGCCCGGACAACTTCTTTCCCCAGCTCGATCTCCTCAAACCCTTTGAGCAGCAAATGGTGTTGGCCAGTTTCAGCGGCGGCGAAATGACGGTCGAGGCTTATATGAACGCCATCGGCAACGTCAATGAAGCTTATCGGCCGCGGTTTGATGATACGGCCGCCTTGCGGCAAACGATATTCCGTCTGCGGATGAACGACATACTGGAATATGAGGCCGACCAGCGCAAGGTCGCGGAGCGACCGGAATTCGAGAAGCGCGTCACGGCGTTTCGTGAAGGCCTGATGGTCGACAAGTTTATCCGCCAAATCGTGGGCGGCAAAATCACCGCCACCGAGGACGAAGTCTACCAGTACTACAATGAGCACGGCGAGGAATTTGCGACGCCGCTCGAATTGCGCGTTTTGGAAATCCAAGTGGATTCATCCGCTCAAGCGGCGGCCGTGCTGCAAAGATTGCACAACGGGGAGGACTTCGCCGCATTGGCTGCGCAGTTCACCACGCGCGAGGGCATGCGCGAGAAAGGCGGCGCCATCGGCTGGATCAACGAGCGGATTGCGCCGCAGTTGTTTGCCGGCGCGCGCAGCCTCGATCCCGGCGAGTTTTCCGAAGTAATCCGCAATGAAGCCGGGAAATTTTCGATCCTGAAAGTTGAAGAGATCAAGCAGCCGGTGCTGGCGCCGCTGGACAAGGTCAGCATGCAGGTTCAACAGAAGGTAATAGATATCAAACGTTCATCCGCGGTTGTCGACTGGGTAAAGCAGAAGCGCGACGGCGGTGAAGTGATAGTCGATGAGGACGCGCTGCGCGAATCGATTGACAAGTCCGCTTATGAAAACAAGGGTTAAGGCGGTGATCCGAATTCTGACGCTGGTGCTGGCGCTTGTGGCCACGGCGCTTGGCTGGGAGACGCTGGACAAGATCGTGGCCGTCGTCGGCGACCGGCCAATCTTGGCGTCGGAGCTGGAACTGCAAATGCAGTTGTACTCGGCGCAGTCGAACGACCGACTCGATACTCCAGAAAAGCAGAATCGCTTCAAAGAAGAACTGCTGCGGCAAATGATCAACGACCGGTTGATTCTGCTGAAGGCGCGTGAGGATACGACGATTGTCATCAAAGACAGCGATGTGGAAGCGGCGCTCGAAGAGCGGATGGAAGAACTCCGCGGACGATTCGGAAACAGCGCGGAATTTGAAGCGCAACTGGCGGCGGAGGGCTACAGCCTGCGCGACCTCAAGAACAAACTGCGGGTTGACATTCATGACCAGCTTTACAAGGATCGATTGATCGGCAAGCTGCTTTCGAAGGTGACAGTATCGCGCGCAGACGTCGAGCAATTTTATAACACCTTCCGCGACTCGATCCCCGATCAGCCGGCGACAGTGAAAATTGCGCATCTGCTGCTGCGGATCGAAGGCACATCAAGCGCCGACTCGATTCGCGCACTTGCCGAATCGGTGCGGCAGAGAATCCTTGATGGGGAAGTGTTTGAGACACTGGCGCAGCAGTACTCGGAAGATCCATCCGGCGAATCGGGCGGGGATATCGGCACATTTCGCAAGGGTGATTTGGTATCCGATTATGAGCGGGCGGCTCTGGCTTTGAATCCGGGCGAGCTCTCGCCGGTGGTCAAGACGCAGTTTGGTTATCATATCATCAAGCTCGTCGGCGCGTCCGGGGACAATTACCACACCAAGCATATCCTGTTCATGGAGAAAGCGACCGCCGCCGACAGTCTGGCGATGGAAGTCAGAGCCAAAGCGCTTACTGATTCCGTTGCCGCCGGCGCCGATTGGGGGCTGATCGTTAAGAATCACTCCATCGATGACCGGACCCGCGCGAATTTCGGTGAACTTGGTTGGTTTGCGATCGAAGAACTGCCCCCCGATTTGCAGCGCCCGCTGTCCGGATTGAGTGTGGGCCAGGTTTCTGTTCCCCAATGGACGCGCGACGGATTGCAGGTTTTTCGCCTGCTCGACAGCAAGCCGGAACGCAAGGTCTCGCTCGCTGACGACTACGACGCACTCAAGGAGTATGCACGCCGCCAAAAATCATCGGAAGTGATCGGCCGAGTTGTCGATGAAATGAAAGACCGCGTTTTTGTCGATGTGCGAGGGCTGTAGTTTAGCCGGCTGACACATGCGCATCGACCAATTCCTTCAGAAAACGGGAATCATCAAGCGGCGGTCGCTGGCTAAGGAACTCTGTGATCGCGGCGGCGTCGACATCAACGGTCGAACCGCAAAAGCCAGCCACGAAGTCAAGACCGGTGACCAGCTCACTGTGAAATTCACCGACCGCCGATGTCACTACCGAGTCCTCGCGGTGCCGGAAGGGAACATCCGCAAAGACCGCCGTGACGACTTCGTTGCTTTGACCGCCGAAGACAAATTCCACGGCAATCCCTAATGGCTCGATCATTGCATGAAATCAAGAAACCGGTTGAACGGGCAGTAGTTGTTGGCGTACAGCTCAAGGGCGTCACCGATCGATTGTTTGCGGAGGCCATGACGGAACTCAAGGAACTGGTGATTTCCGCAGAGGCCGCGGTCGTCGGCGCTGTCACGCAAAAGCGCCCGGTGCCGGATGGCCGCACCTTTATCGGCGAGGGCAAGGTCGACGAGGTCAAATCGCTGATCACGGAGACCGGGGCTAATCTTGTAATTTTCGACGACAAGCTGGCGCCAAATCAGGTGCGAAATCTTGAATCCGAATTTCAAATCAAGGTGATCGACCGCGGCAACTTGATTCTCGACATTTTCTCGAAGCGGGCGACTACCGCCGAGGCCAAGCTCCAGGTCGAGCTGGCGCAATTGGAGTACCTTTATCCGCGATTGACGAATCTGTGGTCCCATTTCAGCAAGCAGTACGGCGGCGTTGGCACCCGCGGTCCCGGCGAAACGCAGCTTGAAGTTGACCGCCGATTGGTGCGGGACCGAATTGCCAGACTCAAGGAGAAGCTGGAGAAGGTTAACGTCCAGCGCGAGACACAGCGGAAACGGCGGCGGGAGTTGTTCAAAATCGCTCTCGTCGGCTACACCAATGCCGGCAAATCGACGCTCTTCAATCACCTCACCAAGGCTGGAGTCTGGGCTGATGATCTGCTCTTCTGCACGCTCGACGCCGTGACGCGCTATCTGCCGATCGCCGGCAACAATCGGATCGTCATTTCCGACACTGTCGGTTTCATCCAGAAACTGCCGCATGAACTGGTGGCATCCTTTAAGTCGACTCTCGATGAAGTCCGCTACGCCGACCTGCTCTTGCATGTGGTCGACGCCGCACATCCGAATCCGGGGGAACACTACGACCAGACCAATGCGGTGCTCTCCGAAATCGGCGCCGGAGACGTGCCGCGCCTGTTAATACTCAACAAGATCGATCTCGTGGATGCAGCCGATATCCCCGCGCCCGACCTCGAATTCCCGCCGTCCCGCACCTTTCTGGTCTCGGCCAAGACCCATCAGGGGCTGGACAAATTACTGAATTTTCTGACCGAATTTGTCGAAAAGGAAATGGGGGTCAGAACAGGTAATGAGTCGGTCCGCTATGGCCAAACGAGAAATCCTGATCGTTGACGACAACCCGAATATGGCCTCGCTGCTTTCGGAGATGCTGGATGTATTCGAGCTTCCCAGCCGCGTGACTACCGACGGCGACTCCGCGCTGAAGATTTTGGGCGAGGAAGAATTCGCGCTGGTCATCACCGATCTGAAGATGCCGCGCATGTCGGGCGCCGAACTCTTGTCTTCGATCAAAGGTCGGCATCCCGATCTACCGGTTATCGTCATCTCCGGATACACCGTCGGCGCCAACGACGGTCAAGTTGTCGAGGGACTCGCCGACGGCTTTATTCACAAACCGTTCCGCATGGCCGACATTCAGTCGGTTGTCGAGAGATTCCTGTAATTGTATCGTCCGGCATTCTGAATCGAGGGTCGCATGCGTCTGAGCGTCTCAGCGCGGATTTCTGTTGACACCTCAGCGAGGATCGCCTAATGTTCGCGCAATTGAAGAACCGTTGGCGAACGCGACGTTCGCACGAGGAAAACAGCGCGAACAGGAGGTTGCCGCTGATGCTGCACTTGCTCAAACACTTTCTGATCATATTTGCGATCATCGCCGCCGTGTTGGCGCTCACTTTCGAGCCCGCCGGTGCGCAGTCGCTGGGCGAATCGCTACTGCCGAAGGGTGACTCGATTTCGGTTTATGTCGACGCCGAGGATTTCGAAATCCTGAAGAATGCCGACGAGGGTCAAATCGTGAAGATCAAGGTGCTCGAGAACGTCACCCGTTTCGAGCGCAAGCTGATCAACAAGAACCAGGCAGCTTACTGTACCGTGCTCAAGCGTAAGGGCGGCGGCGCTTACGCCGGCGGCGGCAAACTGGAAATGCGAATCGATTCGACGCACTCCACCGGTCGCACCGTGATTCCGCTGCGTGGATCGGTCTTGATCAAGGGCAAAGGCGGCGGCGGCAAGAAGATCATCTCGATCGTACTATTCCCAATCGGCTGGCTGATTAAGGGAAGCGACATCGAGTTCCCGGAAGGGAAGAATGTCTTTCGACCGGTCGTGAAAGACGATACTCCGCTGAAGTACCAGAAATAGCCAATAGATTGACTTTGAGTTCGCAGCCGGTCGGCAATCTCTCCGACCGGCTTTCTTTTCCGCCTCGAAGAGCGGAAAGGCACTTTCCCGTATGGGGCACTCTGTCGACTCCGTTCTTGCTGCATAAGCTGTGAATCGATTTGCAGAGTGATTCTCAGGCAATGCTCTTGATTAGTGCCAAAGTTCCCAATCGCCGACTCAGCCATAGAATTATCTCAATCAACATCAAGCGATTACGCGACCAGTACCATGAGCCGCCGGTCCAAGAAGTGCCAATCCGGACATCGACATGTCGCGGCATACGCTTTGCTGGTGTATGTCCTGCACCATTGCGGAGTTGACTGATGGAATGTTACTTCTACTCGAATGTACTTGATCAGCGACAGGATGGACTACACGACGCCGTCATTTCGTTCACGATTCCAGACACCGGTATCGTGTTCCGCTCCCGGTTCGCCGGTTCACCGGGCGAATGCGAGTATGCCGCGCTCTTGACCCTTCTGGAGTTCGTCGAACTCAACCCGCAAGTGTTCCGCGACCGGACGATTGAGATTTACGGCGACAGTTTCACCGTCGTGAATCAGATCAACGAAAAGATGTACTGCGCGCAGGACCTGCAGCCGTTCCGCAACATGGCGCTCTTGTTTCGGAACAAGTTCAGTTACTCGATTAGCTGGATTCCGCAGCGGGATAATCCGGCGCAGATTGGACTTCGGCCCGAATAACCTACTCATACCCTCCCAATGGAGAAGGCGGATCTTCGGATTCGCCTTTTTCATTTGCGGTCCGTAAAGGTATTGACAACAAGATTCCGGCCAAAGATCACCGGCAACGCACGAACGGGGGCATCGAGGCAAGTCTTTCCTTGCCCCGCCAAGAATGAGCGCGACTTCGATGTCTCAGCAAGTTACGGCTGTCCGAATCGGTCGCTTCGGCTACCGGGCGCCGCAAGGATTACAGGGCGCCGGGCCGCCAAAGATGTACATCACCAGCACCACGATGTCCGCAATGCTGAAGTTCCCGTCGCAGTTCGCGTCGAACGCCGGATACTGAGCCTGAAGCTGTAGCCGTACGCTCACGGATTGCGGTGAATTGAGTGTTGTCGCCGAAGCGACCTCAATGGTGCCATTGTAAATCCCCGGCGCCAAGCCGGTCAGAATCGGTTGTACCGACACGGTCGCACCCGAGAGGCCGACAGAGGGCGTGACACTCAGCCACGTTGGATGAGTAAGAGACCAACCGAACGGAGCGCCATCGGAATCAATGGTAAATGACTGCGGCTCGGGGGCCGGCGAGCCGTGCAACGCCACAAACGACAGCGAATCGGGAGCTACCACCAGCGACGGAATTCCCGGATCGACGCCGACGATAATCGCCGGCTTTCCGATTTGGAGGACGCTGTAATCGCCGGAAACCGCATTCCCGTAGACTTCGTGCGGGAACCGGTAAGTCGAAAACGTCGCCGAGTCCAGGGTGATTGTCCCGCCGACAGCCGAAGAATAAGAGACAAAAACTTCGGCAATGGCGTGCGCGCCGGGATTTAGACGCTCGGATAAGTCGAATATCGACCAGAGGATGCTGGCCTGGTTCGACTGGTGAGAGCTGGTTGCCGGTTGCGGGTCCCAGTTTCGCAGCACTACGGAATCGACCTGAGCTGTAGCATCGACCGCCTTCAGTTCGAGAAACAGGACAAGATCAGTGAGTGGATTTTGATTCACCATCACGATCGGCAAAGTCAGTTGGCCGCTACCGGGCTGCACTTGACGCGACGGTAAAAACAGCGAGTCGTTAGTGGCCTGTATTGTGTAGGCTGAGAATGGCGGACAGCCGCCTTCAGGATAGACCCAAAAAAGGTATCCGGTAAGATAGCGCAGGTCGCCGAGATTGAAGTTCTGGCGAAAGTCGATGTCGCCCTTACCCGCGGGAATCGGCGGTCCGATATCGAGCAGCGCGGCGTACATCGCGACCATATCCGAGATATTGACGGTGCTGTTCTGATTTACATCGGCGCATTGCTGGAACGTTTGTCCGAAGGCGGCGCCTGCCATCAGCAAGAAGACCAGGAGCGCGCGGACCATGAGAGAACTCATAACGACCTCCGACATATACGGCGGCGGGTCGTTGCAGCGACGTGCGCCGCCTAAGTTGATCAGAAGATTGGTGGACTACTGATTGACTTAAGGATACATAAGCTTGACGAGACTGTCAAGATAGAATCTCGGATAAGCACCTCCATTCTGTCGGCGGCACAGCAGCCAGTTGATCCTGTGATTGGTGTCGCCGGCAAAGCCGCTGGCGGTTTGTGCGCCGTCCGACTGGCCGGATCCGGTATCGCGACAAACGATTGACTTCAATACACTCGCGTCATAACATGACTTAATGGCAAGAGGTGAAGACAAGAAACTCGGCTTCGCGCAGGCGTTGCAGCAGATTGAAGGGGGAAAGATCGAACGTGCCTATCTGCTCTTGGGCGAGGACTACTACCAGAAGTTTCTCATCACCGAGAAGATCACGAGTGCGCGACTAAGTCCAGCGGATCGCAAGCTCAATCGGCACTCACTTGCCGGTCGCAAATTGGCGGCCGAGACGCTGGAGCAGGCTCTCGCCGGCGTGCCGAGCCCAGTGTCAAAGACGAAGCGCCACGGCACGTGAATCTAATCGCTATCCGCTGCGCCGAGAACTTCCACGCGACTTACGATCACCGAGGTGATATCGCAATTGTCGTACGACACTTTAAGGAGGGCGGAGAAATCACAATCCTTCTGTTCGTGCGGCAACTGGTCATATATCTTTGACCACGCCTTTTTGATGCACTCGGCAGCTCCCCAAGTACCGAAGCCGCGAATTCCCGCCAGCCAGAGCACTTTGCGATCAGGGCGCCACGGACTTCGGACCTTGGTTATGATCGCAAAGTCCTCAAAGTGTCGGCCCGGCAGATCTTCTTTTTTCACGCCCTCAGTTAAGTACTTGTCAATCTGGGAGTAACTCGATGAATGATATGGGGCTCCCTCTTTGTCCTCAACGAAGAATTTCCCACCAGCATCCTTGAATCGGAACGCCGCCGATTTGTTCCGCTCCAATTCGGCCTGCAACTCGCTGGCCAAAGCATTGGACTTAGTACTGCAAATGATCGCCAAATTGCACTGCTTGTCGGCGGCAGAAACGTGGCTCACATCTCTGACCACAATCTTGCGATTCCAACCGATCTTGAGCAGCGCACTGATGAAATTGTTGACCGCGAGGAAGTCCTCAGTCGAGGTCCGAGGAAGCAGCAGAATCTCTTCGTTGGTCCTTCGGTGAGGAAAGACAACCACCAACTCGTCCGGACCGAAATTGAGCAATTGATTTAAGGGGCGTCGCTCAAACCAGCGGTCCAAGCGTCGCTGGAGGTAAGAGCCGATAAGTCCGGATGCGACGGAAAGCACAGCGCCAATCAGCAGGAGGATAGAATCCTTGAAGTCAATTAAGCTCATCGTTGGTGATGGCATAGACTCGATTACCGCGGTTTCAGTAGAGCCACTCCGTCCAACTCTGCCGATCCCGGTGCGGGACAGCTAACTCGTGACCGTATGAATTGGCAATGTCTAACCGTTTGTCAAGGATATTTCCTTCGATCATCGACGGATGGACGACTTCTGACAAACGATTGACTTCAATACACTCGCGTCATAACATGACTTAATGGCAAGAGGTGAAGACAAGAAACTCGGCTTCGCGCAGGCGTTGCAGCAGATTGAAGGGGGAAAGATCGAACGTGCCTATCTGCTCTTGGGCGAGGACTACTACCAGAAGTTTCTCATCACCGAGAAGATCACGAGTGCGCGACTAAGTCCAGCGGATCGCAAGCTCAATCGGCACTCACTTGCCGGTCGCAAATTGGCGGCCGAGACGCTGGAGCAGGCTCTCGCCGGCGTGCCGCTGTTCGGTGGAAACACGGTTGTCATTATTTCTGATATCGAGAAGGTGACTGAGAAGATTCAGCCATTGCTGGCGCGACTCGTGTCCGAGATGAGTTCCGGGGTGACGCTGGTTGCTCAAGGAGTTAAGCTCGATGGGCGGAAGGCCTTTGCCAAGGCGCTCGCCGCTCATTGCACGGTCGTCGAAACCAAGCCGATTTACGATAGTCAGGTCACGACCTATGTGCAGTCGCGCTTTGCCGCTCGCGGAATCACCGTTGACACGACAGCCGCCAATGAATTCAGCCGAATTGTCGGCAACAGTTGTGGCGAGATTGAAAACGAAATCGAGAAATTGTCGATCGTTCATGCGGGCAAGAAGAAACTGGTGTTGACGGAGATTCAAAGCTATCTCTCGGCGAGCAACTACTTCAGCCAATTTGAAGTCGCTGAAGCGGTTGCGAATCGCAAACTGCGAGCCACGTTGACGGCAACCCGCAATTTCCTTCAGAGTGCCGGCTCCGGCGCCGGCGGGCAGTTGTTCTGGGCCCTCTACACGCAATTCGAACGCATGATGCTGGTTCAGGAGCATTCGGGGAGAATGGCGGATGCAGATCTGGCCGGCCGGCTGCGAATGCATCCCTTCTTACTCAAGCAGCTTCAGGCGAAAGCCGCCCTTTTCCAACCCGCCGAGTTGGCGGTGGCACTCCATGAGACCTACCGTGCGGAAGTCGACGACCGGTTCAATAGTCACGAAGTGAAGCAGCAGATATTCGAACGGCTAATATTGCGAATCGCTTTCTCCGGCAGGGAATAAACCTTGTTCTGGCTGGTATTGATGGTGGGGTTTTCCGGCTCGTCCGATCCGGAGCTAATTCGGCGCGCCAAACGCGGCGACCGCGAGGCTTTCGGCGAACTGGTGCGGCGGTATCAGAAGCGGATCTACGCGCTCTGTTTTCGGATGGGTGGATCGCATGACGCGGCCGACGATTTGACGCAGGAGGCGTTTATCAAGGCCTTCACGGCGATGGAGACATTCGACGAGAGCTATCCATTTGCGGCGTGGATTTTGCGAATCGCTTCCAACAACGCGATCAATTGGATCAAGCGGCAGAAGTTTCAGGTCGCCGGCGAAGTAGGCGACGAGATAATCGACCATCAGACGACAACCCGGGCTGATGATCCGTATGAGAAACTAAGCGAGCAGGAAATCGACGCGCGCTATCAAGCGGCGTTGAACGCATTGCCGGCAGAATTCAAGGAAGTGTTTGTCTTGAGGATGCACGAAGAACTGAGCTATGAAGAGATCGCCGCGCGGCTACGAATCTCAGTCGGCACGGTGATGTCGCGCCTGCATCGCGCCCGCAAACGGATGGCCGAGGCGCTCAAGGAATTTTTGGAGCCATAATGGATCGCAAGTATCTGGAAGAGCATCTTTCGGCTTATCTCGACGGCGAATTGCCCCCGGAGAAGATGACTGCCTTCGCCGCTGCCCTCAAGGCGCATCCCAACTTGCAGGCAGAGCTGGCCGAACTTGCGGCGCTCGACAAATTCGCCCAGCAACGTCAAGTAGAACTTCCGTCGGAGGGTTATTTCGAAGGACTCGCAGAACGAATTGAGTCGCGAATCGAGCGCGAGATTCCAAAACAGCGCGGTCGGATTATTGAATTCGTGCTCGCGTATCGCCGCCCGGTGGCCGTGATCAGCTCGATCGCTGCGGTGCTGATGGTGGCGCTGGTGGCAATCAATTACACAGGCAAGCACGGGCTGGAGAATTCACGCACGATTATCATCAAGGACACGACAGTTGCCAATCCGGCTGCCATGCCGACGACAACGCCAAAGTCTCCGGACGTGCTTGAGGCACAGCCGGTACCGCAATTGGAGGAAGTCGGCGGCGATGCGCTATTGAAGCGCAAAGCCGCCCCGGCGACAAAGCCGGAGCCTCGACAACCGAAGGAGAGTTCAGTGACGACTGAAACTGCGAGGCCGACGTTGGAAGTAATTCCCGGTGTTGTCAAATCGGACAGCGAGGGCGGCGCCGGGGCGCGGTCACTCAACAAGGAGGACGTGTCGGCCAAGGGCGATCAACTGATAATTACGCCAAGCTCTTTGTCCGATACACAGCAGACAAAGCCATTCCGCCTGACCGAGGAGATGGTGCGCCGGACAGAAATCGGCGCGGCGCTGTTATCGATGGAGAGCAGCAATCGCGAGGTCCGTTGGGGCGCGACAAGTCCCGAGGAGTTTGAAGCTCGAATTCGCCAATTGATTGACAAAGGAGACTGGGATGAGATCGCGCAATTGCCGCGACCGATTGATGTGCCGATCGAGCCGGAATCTACCGTAGCGCAGGAACCGCGCGCCAAGGCGTCGTTTGCCGGTCCCCATGATCGCGAACGCGAGCAGGCGGAACGAGCGCTACAAAACCAGACGCGCGATCCATTTTCGCGCATTTTCGCGCGTCTGTTGATTGAGCACTACCTCAGTTTGGACAGTGTGCCGCAGCGTTCGCTATGGGAATCACGGTTGGATTCGCTGCGAGCGGATACGCTGAGATAGGCGTAGTTAGCGGACAAGCGGATGAAAGTCGGCGCACTGTTTCACTCAAGTCAAAACTGCGAGTGCAGCCATTCGACTGCTCCCAATCTTCGCTGTGCTGAAGATGGGCTACAGAATACACGACGCACCGAGCTCTCCCCGTCCATTTGCGTATCCACAACGATTGATTGACATCGACTGGGCAATGCAGCAGATTTGCCGCATGGCGCAGACGAGCAACCCGGCGGAAATTGCCGTCACCTACCTTCGCGGCGTCGGGCCGAAACGCGCCGAACATCTCAGAACCGTCGGCATCGAGACGATTGCCGACCTGCTCTACTACTTCCCGCGGAAGTATCTTGATCGCAGCAACCTCTTGCCGATCGCACAATTGCAGTTAGGAATGAACGTCACGGTTGTCGGTCGCGTAGTAATGCACGGCCTTCTACGCGCTCGCAAGCCGTACTACGAAGTCGTCATTCAGGACGAGACCGGACATTTGCCGCTGCTCTGGTTTGGAGGGATCAAGTTCATCGAGAAGAAGTTCAGACGCGACATGACGTTGTCGGTCTCCGGTCAGGTCACGGAATTCAAGGGACTTCAGATCGTGCACCCGGAAGTGGATGTCCTATTTGAGGACGAGGAAGAGGCCAAGCTGCACACGGGGCGGATCATCCCGCTCTATCCAAGCACAGAGTTTCTCAAACACCACTATCTCGACTCGCGCGGATTTCGGCGGATAATCAAGCCGGCTCTGGATGCTTTCGCCGGCGGTCTTGCGGAGGCGATACCGGCATCGATAGTCGTAGATGCCCAGCTTCGGCCGTTGCCGGAAAACGTTCGGCAAATGCACTATCCCGATTCTTTCGAGACGAGAGAGCGGGCGCGCCATGAACTTGCGCTTCGCGAATTAGTCATGTTCGAGTTGCTCGTCGCCGACCGCCGTCGCCGACTGGCGCAAAAGAAAAAAGCTTATGTCCCAGCCAAGCCAGAGCAGTCATTTCGCGACTGGGTCAAAGGCTTTCCTTTCAAGCTAACCAAGGCGCAGAACAAGGCCGTGGCCGAGATATTTGATGATCTTTTCAAACCACATCCCATGCTGCGGCTGTTACAGGGAGATGTCGGCTCGGGCAAGACGGTGGTGGCGACCTTGGCAATGGCGCTGGTGGCGAGATCCGGATTTCAGGCGGCGTTAATGGCTCCGACGGAGATCCTCGCGCAGCAGCACTTTCAGACGATCTCGCGCCCGCTGTCCGATTTGGGCGAGACGCCGGCGCTGCTGACCGGATCGACTCCGGCGTGCGAACGCAATGCGATTATGCGCAGCCTGGCGACAGGAGAGACCCGCATTATCGTCGGCACCCACGCTTTGATATCCAGAGATGTCAACTATTCCCAATTGGCGTTGGTCATCGTAGATGAGCAGCATCGCTTTGGCGTTTCGCAGCGCGATGAACTGTTGGCAAAGGGCCAGGCGCCGGATTTGCTGGTGATGACGGCGACACCGATTCCGCGGACACTGGCGCTGACGGCCTACGGCGATTTGGATCTGTCGTTGATCGATGAGCTGCCCGCGGGAAGAGTACCGGTACGCACCGCGCTTCGTACCGCGGCTGATCGTCCGAAGATTTACAGCTTCATCGAGGAGGAGGCGCTGAAGGGCAACCAGATTTTCATCATTTATCCACTCGTGGAAGAATCGCTCAAAGTGCAATTGAAAGCCGCGAAACAGGCCTATGCGGACCTGAGCAGCGAAATTTTCCCCGGCCTCGATGTTGGTCTCGTGCACGGCCAAATGCACAGAGCCGAGCGCGATGAAATGATGCGGCGGTTTTCCGCTCGTGAAATCAGCGTGCTGGTGGCGACGACGGTGGTGGAAGTGGGAATCGACATCCCGGATGCGACAGTGATTCTGATTGAGCACGCCGAGCGCTTCGGCCTAAGCCAGCTTCATCAATTGCGCGGACGCGTGGGGCGATCAGACAAGAAGTCGTATTGCATCCTAATGACGGAAATGGAGCCGTCGAGTGAGAGCTATCGGCGTCTCGAAAAATTCGTCGCGACGACCGATGGATTTCAGCTCGCCGAGTTGGATCTGGAATTGCGCGGCCCGGGCGATCTTCTCGGGGTGCGTCAAAGCGGGTTACCGCAGTTTCGCGTGGCGAATCTGGCCACCGATCTGAGTTTAATCTTGACCGCCCGCGAATACGCCGATAAATTGCTGACGAATGCCTTGCCGCTCACCCCAACGGAGCGAACAAGATTGAACGAATACATCAAGCACGAACGAGAGCGAGAGACGGCCGGTGGCTTATCATAGCGCGCAGACGCTCAAAGCAGAACTTGAGGCAATCTTGTCCGATACACGAGCATTGACAGCGCGCCTGCAGCAACTGATCGACGCGACCGGCGATTACGACCTGCAGCGCCAATTGAAAAAGATCGACGCCGAGTTGATCGATGTTCAGCACAATATCGTCATCGCCCTCGATCAATCGGTGAAACCCCATGACGGAAGATAAAAATCAGGATCAAGCGCTGTTTGCCGCGTTGCTGTTTTCTTTACACGCCGCCGGGATGCAGCAACTGGGCAAAATCATGAACCCGATGAGCGGCAAGATCGAGCGGGATTTGGAGCAGGCGCAAGCGACGATCGCGATGATGGAGATGTTTCGCCGCAAAACGGCGGGCAATCTCGACGACCTGGAGACCAAGTTACTCGGCCGTTTAGTCGCTGAACTCCAGATGAATTATGTCGATGAAATCAACCGGGAGCAAAAAGCAGGAACGCCGGAGCGGGGGACGGGTACAACTGATTCGGAAGACACCCGGTCGAATTGATATTCTACTTACCCTCTCCCGCGCACTTTGAACAAGCAGGAGCGACAACCTGAAATGAGCACATCGATCAACAAAGATGCCGCTGTCAGTTTTCGACTGGAAAAGGACTACCCCTTGGCCCGGCTGACAACCTTTCGCATCGGTGGTCCGGCCGACTGGGTCGCGTTTTGTGTGACGCCGGAGCAGGTAATTGAAGCTGTCGATTATTGCTCGCATCAAAAGCTCGATTACTTCGTGTTAGGCGGTGGTTCGAATGTGCTGGCTTCCGATCGGGGCTTTCGCGGCATGATCATTCTGCCGCGGATCGAAATATTCAAAATCGAAGGCGAAACCGTAACCGCCGGAGCGGCGTATAGTCTGGCGAAAATGATCGATGAGCTTTGTGCCGCCGGACTGGCGGGTCTTGAAGCGATGGCCGGTATTGCCGGGCAAGTCGGAGGCGCGATTGTGGGTAACGCCGGCGCCTACGGGCAGTCAATTGCCGATCGATTAATTGATGTCGATCTTTATCATCCGGTGCACGGGCGGTACACGGCGCTGCCGGCTCAATTGGGCTTCAAGTACCGGCATTCCGATCTCAAATGGTCGAAGAACATCGTACTCTCAGCGCGCTTCAAATTGGAACGCGCGGACGCAGCGGCTTTGGTAAAAAAGGCCAAAGAGATATGCGACTTGCGCTGGACACGGCATCCGCACGAAGACATTTCGGCGGGATGTTTTTTCAAGAACATAGAAGACAAAAGCGCCCCGCATGGCAAGATTCCCGCCGGGCAATTGCTTGATGAAATCGGCGCCAAGCAGATTGCTGTGGGGAAGGCCGGTGTTTATCCCAACCACGCCAATATTCTGATCAACAGGGGCGGCGCCAGCGCGTCTGATGTTCGAAAGCTCTCATTGCTTCTGAAGCAGAAAGTTAAGGAAACATACGGCTTGGAATTGTCGGAAGAAGTTATATTATTAGGAGACTTCAGCTAACGGAGGTACCTATCGACAATAGAGATATCGACTAATTTCCGTTCAGTATAGTTTCTTGATTACTTTGTTTCGTTTCATCTTCGCCCTTGGCCTCGCGCTGGTTCTTCTCAACCTCAGCGCGCCTGCAGTCTTCGCTGCTGTAGGCGTGAACATTCCATTACGACAGCCGCCGACAACCCTGACCAGAGTCGAGCCGCGACCAACGCAGATCGGTTTTTCGATTTCCGCTGAACCGCGCGCCCTGTTGGAAAGCAATCTTCTCAAACGCAGCCTGACGTTCAATTATGAGCGCTATTCGGGAATGCTATTGGTCAACCAATCGGTGGGGCGATTTTCGGGATTCTCCAAGCCGATGGCAGTAGCGCCAAACGCGCTGCGTGATCGGATGATCGAAGTTCAATCGCGGCGGGTTTTCGTCGAGGCCACGAAAAACGCGCAAGCGCGTCGTGGCAAGGACGAAGGCGGCGGACTGCTCGAGTTCGACATCCCGATCAAAACACCGAAGGCCGTCAAGGCGCTGATCGGCGAAGGCGGCGCCGGACTGAAAGTCACCGGCCGCTACAACATTTCATTTCGCGGTCAAAGCCAGTGGCGTGACGGTGAGCAGGTCACCCAGGGCGGCGGTAAGTTTCCGTCGCTACAAATGGAGCAAGTCGCCAATTTTCAGATCGATGGCACGATCGGCTCGAAGATTTTTGTCAGCGTTAATCAGGACACCAAGCGGCAGGAGACATTGGCCAACCGCATTCTCCTTCGTTACAAGGGCGACGAAGATGATATTATCAAGACCATCGATCTGGGCAATACGTCGCTGGATATCCGCGGCACCTCGCTGACCGGCTACTCGGGCCGTGTGCAGGGGCTTTTCGGTATCAAGACTACGGCGGAAGTTGGCGGCCTCAAACTGACCGGAATCGCGTCACAAGAGAAGTCGTCGAACAAATCGGCGTCATTTACCGCAAAGCCGCAGGGGCGGATCATCCGCGACTGGCAGTATCTCGACAATGTCTACTTCGACCTTCGCGACTTTGTCAACCCGACAGCCAACGACCTCTTGCCGGGTGACACGATCACAAAGCTGGAGGTGTGGGTATCGGTGAGGGATGATCAGTATCCCAACAAGACGAAACGCTCGGCAGTTTGCTATGTCCGGCCCGATCAAGACAGCCTCGCGTTTGAGCCGGAGGAGAAGCTCGAGGGCAAGTTCTTTACTTATGGATCCGATCGTGACATTCCCATCGAGCGCCAGTTCGAGATTGTCTTCTACCATCCGACTCAGCATTACGTTCGTTTTGATCGCAATCTCAGCAGTGATGTCACGGTTGGGCTATATTACGAATTTCGGCGCAGTGGTCAGACGTTCTCGGTTGGGAGCACCACCAACGAGGAGAAGTACGTTTTCAAGCTGTTGAAGCCGACCAACCCGCAGCCCAATCTTTACACCTGGCGCTACGTTTGGCGAAACGTTTATGATGTCGGGCGCGTTGACGATGTCGCCAATTTCAATCTGTCGATTCACAAGGGCCAGGCGCAGAACCCGGACGACAATCGTGATGCGGATTTTGATACGCAAGACGGTGTTCAGTACATCGGCCTACTGAGCCTCGACCGGACCGGTGACGGCGTCATCGAGGCGGGCGATCTCAACATTCTTGACCGCTTTCTCGGCCATCTTCGGTTCCCCGACCGCGAGCCGTTTGCCAGCGCCGACCTTCACGAGCCTACGCCGGCGATTTACAGCGCTGCGAATCAAGTGACCCGCCAAGACAGCTCGCGCTACTACATGTTCATCAGTTCGGCGGCGCGGCCGAAGCAGTTCAGCCTGGGTGCTTTCGATATCGTTCCGGAATCGGAAGTCGTGACTCTTGACGGACGACGCCTGAAGAAGGGCGAAGACTACGAGATTCAGTATGAATCGGGGCAGTTCACCTTTCTCAACGATGCTGCGCTGTTGCCAAACGCCGATGTCAAGATCGACTACGAGTACTCGCCGCTGATTGCATCCGAGAAGAAGACCTTGATGGGTCTTGGCGGCGAATATGAACCGTTCCGCAACTTCAGGCTGCGGGGCGCGATGCTTTACAAGTCGGAGAAGCAAACCAACCGCAAGCCGAAGCTGGGCGAAGAGCAAGCGCGCTTTATGAATCTGGGATTGTCGGGCGACTACACGTTTGAGACGATGTTGCCGACCAAGTTGCTCGACGGCTTGCCGCTAATCAGCACGCAGTCATCCTCGCGCGTTAGTTTGGTCGGTGAGATTGCGCGCTCGATTCCTAACCCCAATGTGCGCGGTTACGCCTCCATCGACGACTTTGAGAGTTCGTTGGAGAGCGGGCCGGTGGGGATCCTCCGCCTCGGCTGGAGTCCGGCATTCGCGTTGAGTCTTCAAGATAGTCTCGCCAAACCGGCCGCGCGGTTGATCTGGTTCAATCCGCTTTCGTCGCGCGCCGCCAGCGACATCTGGAATCGCGATGCCGGAAACGTCGGCAGTTCCAACTCCGTCACAACGATGATGCTGCAATTGCTGGAGAGCGACACGACCTCCGAGCCGTCGCTGTTTGGCGGCGGCATCCAGCGTGCCTTTAGCAAGAGTTCGTACGATCAATCGAAAATCAAGTTCATCGAAATGCGACTGCGCGGCGACACGAACTTAGTGCTCTATGTCGACCTCGGCACGATCTCCGAGGATGTAAACCGCAACGGCGTACTCGATGCGGAGGTCACCAACAAAACCTATGTAACCGAGTCTGAGGATCTGGGAATCGACAAGTTGTCGGACGAGCAGGAGCGTGAACTTTGCCGCACCGGCCGGGCGCCGGCATGGTACAACTGCCGCGACAGCTCCCGTTCCGACTGGGATCCCGCCGGAGACAACTGGTCGTTTGATTCCGACGCCAATCCGCTGGACTATCGCAGAATCAACGGCACGGAGGGCAACCTCGACGACGGCGGTCGAACCAATCGGCCCGACACCGAGGACCTAAACGCCGACGGCACGCTGGTTACCGACAGTTCTTTCTTCAGCTACCGGATCAAGCTCTCCGACCCCGACAGCAGTTTCCGTGTGGCCGGTAGCGACTACAAAGGCTGGTTCTCAATTCGCATTCCGTTTGACTCGTCGACGGCTGCGCGCGTCGTCGGTTCGCCGAGCAAGAGCAATATTCAGTTTGTCCGGCTGCGGATGGAGAGTGCGTCGACCAGCAGCGCTTTGGAAGCCCGGGAAATCGAGATTGCGGAGTTTGAGTTGTCCCGCAATTCCTGGGAAGCGCGCCCGATGCTCCCGGAGCGCGCGCGCCCCAAGGAAACGCGGTTTGACGTGTCCGTTGTCAATACTGAAGCGGACTTCGACGTCTACAAGCGTCCGCCGTTTGCCGACGAGGAAACCGACGAGATTACCGGCGCGAATTTGCGCGAGCAATCGCTGCGATTCAACTTCTTCAATTTCGCCGCCGGCGACACCGGTTTCGTGGAGCGCGTGCCGTTTCGGATGCTGGATTTTTCCGGTTACAACCGAATGGAAATGTTCGTGCACATTGATCCCTGTGCTGAAAAACCGGAGAGCACCAGCGTCTTTTTCCGGCTCGGGCCTGATGCCAACAACTACTACGAATTTCGCGATCCGCGCACTTTCGATTCGCCGAGCTGTGTCAGCCCGGACTCGCTGGGACTGGGGCCGGGATGGAAGCGGTGGCTGAATGTGTCGTTCGACGAGCTATCGCAGTTGAAATTGAAGATTCCGGATAGCGCGACGGTTTATGAGGAAGAGAATTTCCGCGTCGTCGGCCAGCCGTCGATCACGCGGATCAAATACTTTGCATTGGGTGTTTACCGCAGCGGTAGTGCGGCCGGGTTGGCCAGCGGTGAAATCTGGATCAACGAAATGCGTGTGACGGAAGTCCGTCGGGATCGCGGCACGGCGGCGCAGGCGAGCGCCAGCTTACTGCTTGCGGATTTTGCTTCGCTGCAGGGCAATTATTCGGAGACCGACGAATACTATCGCAACCTGACGCAATCCGATCGCCGCGACTTGGGCTCGGGCGCGCGCACAACACAGCAGCGTTTTTCGGTTAGCGTGTACGCGCACAAGCTGCTACCGGCGTCCTACAACGCGCAAATTCCCGTCGAGTATTCCTACAGCCTCTCGCGACAGAATCCGCGACTGCTCTCGGGATCGGATATCGTCGTGCCGGACAGCCTTCGCCAACTCCATCTAACGCAAACGGAGCAGCGGAACTTTTCGGTTCGCTTGCAGCGTTTCGACAAGCGCGGCCGCAACCCGATTTTTAGCCTGCTGCTGAACCGAATCAAGCCGTCATATTCCTGGGGCCGGACGTCGAGCCGCAGCTATCAGCAGCCGGTCAACAAAAAGACCGACAAGACGGTCGGCGCAAGTTACGATATCAGCTCCCCGATGCGCAGCGGATTCAAATTGTTCACATGGCTAAAGGGCGTGCCGCTGCTGCCGGACCGCGTCGCGAATACCCAGATCAATCCGCTGCCCAGCCGCTTCTCGATGACCGCCAATTATGTCAGCGTCGAGGAGCTGCGGCAGAGCATCA
Source organism: uncultured Ignavibacteria bacterium (assembly GCA_964617645.1). GTDB lineage: Bacteria > Zixibacteria > MSB-5A5 > CAIYYT01 > CAIYYT01 > JADJGC01. Next base: position 85,023 of record CAZTYE010000002.1, on the reverse strand, counting down.
AGAGCCTGCGCGATCCGACTTTGGCCGATCCGGTTTATCGTTATCAACGCTCGCTGCGCAGTAGTATCGACGCATCGGCGATTCCGATCACCGGCGTCGACGTCAACTACAAGTTTTCGACCGATCGTGACGTCTCGATGGTTGACCGGCTGAAGTTCCCCTACCTCGACAACGGCCGCGAGCGACGATTCAGCGAGTCGTTCGGAGCGAATTACTCGCCGAATATCGTGCCATTCGTCACGGGCATTCGGCTGAGCTATCAGACGTCGTACGAAGAAACGTTTAATCAGACCGGCACGGACGCTGACACCAGCGACGTGCGTCGCTATTCAGCCGGGCGGATTTTTTCGGGCAGCGCGACCTTCAGTTTGCAGCGACTTCTCGGCCAGAACACCGGTGGCACGCGCCGGTTGCCGAGTCCCGCGCCACCGAAGCCCAAGGCGGCGCCGAGCCTCGACTCGCTACGCCGTACCGCTGCGCCCGATACCTCGGCGGCAAAGCCCGCGGCGCCGAAACAGCCCGGCATCCCGGTCTATTCGTACCCGCTCCGTCTGGTGCGGTTCTTCACCGATCGCATCGATCCGATCAGCGGGACCGTGAAGTGGGACGAGCGCATTACGGAAGATGGCTACAACGGCCGGCCGCGCCTGCCGTTTCGTCTGGGATTCAGCGCCTATCCGGGTGAAGGCACTGCCGCGACGAGCCTTGGCACCAGCAATTTCGATCAGAAATCATGGTCGCGAAGTCTCACGGCACGCACCAAGATACGGCTGATTCTCGGCATTTCTCTGAACACCGGCTATGCATACTCCGTCGGTAACGCCACCAGCAAGCAGACGCGTGACGTCACTGAGACATTTCCGGATGTGCAGTTTGCTTTCGGCAATGTCAATTTCCTCCAGTTCCCCAAATTGTTCGCGCGCACGTTTACGCTCGACTCGAAGTATTCGCAGAAGCGCTCGGATGCGGTCAACGTCGTGAACGGGATTTCCCGCGCCAAGAACATCAGCAAGGATTGGGCGCCGCTCTTGTCGGCCGGCATCGACTGGAAATTCGCGCAGGGCTTGCGATCGACGATCGGGTACAGCCGCTCGGTCGTCGACAAGGTAGCGCGTCGCGACGGCATCAACGAGAACGGACAGATTTCATCGCAGACCGTCGACTACTCGACGGCGCTGGTGATCAATACCAGCTACTCATTCCGCGGTGGTAGCAAGATCTGGTTGCCACTGTTTGGGCGGATGAAGATCCAGTCAAACCTCCGGCTCAACGTCGACATCAATCGCCGCAAGACTTGGTCGAATCAGTTGTTCCCGACGCAACAGGACGAGACGACATCGCGGTCGGAGTTTACCGTGGCGCCGTCGGCCAGTTACGATTTTTCGAACAACGTAAAGGGCGGACTCACCGCCCGCTGGACAGACTCCGACGACAAAGTGAACGGTAAAAGCCACGTTCGCAGTCTGGAGTTTTTCGTAAATATCAATTTCTGATGATTGATTCACTTCGACAGATATTCGCGTTCACGCGCGGCGAGATTGTCGCCCTTGGAATTCTGTTGGGTGCGTGCCTGATCGGCGGCGGTGTCTTGCTCTATGAGCAGTCGACGGAGTCGTTGCCCGCGCAGATGATTTTCGAGCCGATCCCGACGACGCAGGTCGCGCCGCTAACTTCCGCTCCGACAGTTTCCGAATCGCGATCAGAGCGCCCGACAACACCGGATCCGGCGCGACAAACACCCGTGCGGCCGCTGATCATCAACATCAACACCGCCCCGCTTGACAGCCTGGAGATGGTACCGTTTATCGGCGCGACCCTGGCCCGGAGGATCGTGGCCTGGCGGTCGCAACACGGCGCGTTTGCCTCCGTCGATGACTTGGTTAAGGTCTACGGTATCGGCTCCAAGAGCATCGAGAAGATTCGTCCCTATTTGATCTGCCGCTGATTTTTCCGTTAGTTCGAATCCCGGCGATAATTCCGGTTGAATTGCGCTCAGCAACGAGTTACATTCGACGCCTACCATTGGAGGAAGCGACCGGAATGATTGTTGAACAGCAGACGATTCTGCGCGATACAGGCGGTTCGGGCACGGGTTTGCATACCGGCGTTCAAACACGCATTACATTCAAGCCCGCCGCCGAAAACTCCGGCGTACGTTTCGTTCGCACGGACCTGCCCCAGGCGCCGGAAGTTCCGGCCGATATCGACCACGTCGTCGGGTTGGAGCGCGGGACCGTTCTGCAGAAAGGTGAAGCGCGGGTACACACGGTCGAGCACGTGCTGGCGGCGGTCGCCGGACTCCAGATCGACAATTTGATCATTGAATTGGATAATATCGAGCCGCCGGTGTTCGACGGCTCCGCCAAGCCGTTCGTCGAGATGCTCCTCGAAGGAGGCATGGCCAAGCAATCGCAACCCAAGAACTATTTCGAGGTCGATACCCACGTAAGTTACTCGGAAAAGGATCGTGGCGTCGATATTGTCGTCGTGCCGTCGGATGAGTTTCGCATCACGTTCATGGTCGATTATCGCAACCCCGCATTGGGAACGCAGTACACTTCGCTGGTGAGCCTTGAACAGGAGTTTGTCGAAGAATTCGCGCCGGCGCGGACGTTTTGCTTCTTGTCCGAAGTAGAGATGCTCAAGGACAAGGGCATTATCAAGGGCGGTGATCTGACGAGTGCGATCGTGATTTGCGATCACGACATCCAGCCGTCGGAAGTGGAACGATTGCGCAAGATGTTCAGCATCGAAGGGGAGGTGTTCATCGGCAAAACCGGAATCCTCAACGACGTGCCGTTGCGATTTTACAACGAGCCGGTGCGCCACAAGGCGGTTGATCTCATCGGCGATCTGTTTCTGATCGGCGCGCCGATCAAGGGGCACGTGCTGGCCGCGCGATCGGGGCACGCCGCAAACGTGGCGCTGGCCAAGCAACTGCGGTCGATGTTCAAGAAAAAACAGCTCAAGAAGAAGTTCGCCGGCGGGAACAGCAACGCATTCATTCTTGACATTAACGCATTGATGAAAGTCATGCCACACCGCTACCCGTTCTTGCTTATCGATCGGATCATCGATTTAGTGCCCGAACAATCGGTGTCGGCGCTCAAGAATGTGACTATCAACGAGCCATTCTTCCAAGGGCATTTCCCCGGACATCCGATCATGCCGGGAGTTCTGATCGTCGAGGCGATGGCACAGGCCGGGGGCTTCCTGCTGCTCAACACGGTGCCGGATCCGGAGAGCAAGGTGGCGTACTTCATGGGTATTGACGGTGTACGATTCCGCAAACCGGTATTGCCGGGCGACCAGTTGCGCTTCGAACTGAAGATGGTGTCGTTCCGGCGTTCGACGTGCAAGATGACCGGGCAGGCGTTCGTGGGAGACACTCTGGTTTGCGAGGCAGAGATGATGGCGGCGGTGGTCGATCGATGAGCGACGCGGCAATTCATGATACGGCGATAGTGTCGTCACGGGCGGAGCTGGGCAGTGGCGTTCGGGTAAAGCCGTACGCCGTCATCGAGGACGACGTAGTCATCGGCGATGACTGTGAAATAGGGTCGCATGCGTTGATTGCCTCCGGGGCTCGATTGGGTCGCGAAGTCAAGATTCATCATGGCGCCGTAGTTAGCTCGGTTCCTCAGGATTTGAAGTTCGGTGGCGAGCGGACGATACTCGCCGTCGGCGACCGCACCGTCGTTCGCGAGTTTGCCACGCTCAATCGCGGAACGCTTCATCGTGGCGAGACCACAGTTGGCGCCGACTGCCTGATCATGGCCTATGCGCACGTCGCGCACGACTGCATCGTCGGCAATCATGTGATTATGGCTAACTCGGTGAATCTCGCCGGCCATGTCGAAATCGAAGATTGGGCAATCATCGGCGGGCTGGTGCCGGTGCACCAATTCGTGCGCATCGGCGCGCACACGATGATCGGCGGCGGTTTCCGTGTGCCGATGGATGTTTGTCCCTATGCGCTGTATGCCGAGAAGATCATGGGAATCAACGTTATCGGCCTGAAACGGCGGAACTTCCCCGCCGAGAGCATTGCCGCGCTCGAAAAAGCCTTTCGCATTTTGTTTCGCTCAAAGCTAAACACCGCGCAGGCTGTCGAACGCGTGAGGAGTGAAGTCGAGGCTACGGCGGAAGTGCGGCACGTTCTCGAATTCATCGCCAAGTCCGAACGCGGCATCTGCAAATAAACTACCATGAGCCCTCAACTTCGCTACGGCGTAGTCGGCTGCGGACATCTGGGACGCTTTCATGCCGAAAAGCTTGCCGCAATTCCTGACGCCCGACTGGCGGCGGTTTTCGATATCATCCCGGACAAGACGGAAGCGACTGCGGCGAAGAACAACTGCATCGCCTGCCGCAGCATCGAGGAGTTGCTCGACCGTGTCGACGCTGTCTCGATCGTTGTGCCCACCGAAGTGCACTTTCAGGAGACGATGCGAGCGCTGCGAGCCGGCAAACATGTATTGGTCGAAAAGCCGATTGCCGCGACCGTCGCCGAAGCGGAAGGGATGGTGACAGAAGCTGCGGCGCGCCGGCTCACGCTGCAGGTCGGGCACATCGAACGCTTCAATCCGGCGGCATCCGCGTTTTCGGTCCTGCCGGAGCCACCGCGATTCATTGAAGCGCATCGACTTTCGCAGTTTTCGGCGCGCGGCCTCGGCGTCGCAGTGATTCTGGAACTGATGATTCACGATCTTGATCTCATACTGGCGCAGGTCGACGCTCCGGTAATCGAAGTCCGTGCTTCGGCGGTAGGCGTGATCTCCGATCACCCCGACATCGCCAATGCGCGGCTGCAGTTTGCCAATGGCACGATCGCCAATCTGACGGCGTCCCGGATTTCCGTGCAGCAAATGCGGAAGTTGCGCTGTTTTGCGCGCGACAACTATCTGTCGATCGACCTGCTCAAGAAGAGCGGCGAACATTTCCTGCTGGCGCCGCTGAACGACGCTACTACTCGTGAAGGGTACTTCCCGGCGCTGCAGCATGAGGCTACCGGTCGGCGAATTCTGTTTCGACAATTGAGCTTTGCCGACTACGATATGTTAACCGCAGAAATCGGCGCCTTCGTCGCGGCAGTTCGTGGCGAGCAGGAAGTCCGCGTGACGGGCCATGATGGTCTGGCCGCGCTGCGGCTGGCGAAGCAGATCGAGGCCGCGGCGTTGGAAAGCCTGAACAAGCTGGCCTGATGAAAGGACTCTTCATCGTCGCCGGTGAAGCCTCCGGCGATCTGCATGCAGCATCGCTGCTCGCAGCGCTAAAAGGCAAAGTTGACTTTCGAGTGTTTGGTTTAGGCGGGGAACTAATGCGCGCTCAAGGGGCGGAGCTGCTCTACGACGTTCGCCAGTTAGCGGTTGCCGGATTCTGGGAAGTCGCCAAGCGAATTCTCCATTTCCGGCGCGTGTTCCGCGATACGCTCGCGAGGGTGGACGAGCGGCGTCCGGATGTCGCCATCCTTGTTGATTATCCGGGGTTCAATCTGCGACTGGCGAAGGAACTTCGCCGACGCGGAATCCCGGTAGTCTATTTCATCGTGCCGCAGGTCTGGGCCTGGAAGCCGCGACGGATCAAGACCATCGAGGAGAATGTCAACCTCTTGATTTCGATCTTACCGTTCGAGAAGCAGCTCTTCGATCCGAAGCGAGTTCGTTGTGAATTCGTCGGTCATCCGCTGCTGGACCAGATTCCGGAATCGACTCAGCGCGGCGATTTCCGACGCAAGCACAGCATCGGCTCGGATGCACCTTTGGTTGCGCTGCTTCCGGGTTCGCGTATGACGGAAGTCAGCGCGCACTATCCGGTGATGCTGGCGGCAGTCCGATCTCTGAAACAGAGATGGCCGGATCTTGCAGTAGCTACTGCACGGCGTACAGAACTGGACCAAGTTTGGTACGACGATCCAGAACGCCGACTTGAATTGCAGCCGATAGCCGTTGCCTCAGAGCGCTACGAGCTGATGCGTGCCGCCGACGTAGCGATTGTCTCCTCAGGGACGGCAACTCTGGAAATGGCGCTGTGCGGGCAGCCATTCTGTGTGGTTTATCGCACCGGCTGGTTGACCTACCAAATCGCGCGGCGGGTGATCAAGTTGTCCAACGTGGGGTTGGTCAACATCGTTGCCGGGAAGAAGATTGTGCCCGAATTTCTGCAGCATGATATGACGGCGGCGAAGCTCACCGAATTTTGCGGGGAAGTAATCTCAAATCGAGAGCTTGCTGAACATATCAAGGGTGACTTAGCCAAGTTACGTCTGCGTCTGGGTAGCCCCGGCGCCGGTGAACGCGCAGCGCAGTTAATCGCCAGCGGATTCCTGCAATGAGATACATCTACCGCTCTTTCACTATTGCCTACGTCGCGTTACTGGCGCCGGTAGTCTGGTTGAAGGCTTCACTCGGCAGGCCACTCGATCGTGAGCGGTTCGGCCTTGGCTTGCCTCATCGTTGGCGCGCGAAGTCGCCGATCTGGCTGGTGGCGTCGTCTGTGGGAGAAGTCACGCTGGCGCTCAAGCTCATCGCCAGGCTTCGCGCGAACACCGACCGACCGCTCCTACTCACTGTAACGACGCGGACGGGTCGCGCTCACGCGCAAGCGGCATCAATGCCGCCCGATGTCATCAGCTTTCATCCCTTCGACACTGTCGGATCAGTGCAACGGTTCTTGGCGCACTTTCAGCCGGCGGCAATTCTTCTGATTGAAACCGAGTTGTGGCCAACTCTGATGGAATGTGCATTTGAGCGACAAATTCCGGTAGCGCAGATTTCGGGACGTATTTCCGACCATTCGCTGCAGCGTTACCGGGCGCTTCGGCCGCTGTTCGCGCCGCTGCTGGAACGCCTGGAGGCCTGTATCATGCAGAGCGATGAAGACGCCTTCCGCGTTGCGGCATTGGGAGCGCGCCCCGATCGGATTGAAGTTCTTGGTTCAGCGAAGGAAGAGTATCACCCGCCGGCCGCCGAGATTTCGGCCGAAGCGGCAGAGCGGCTCAGTGCCTGGCAGGCCGAGCGCGTTTTCGTCTGCGGTTCGACGCGCCCAGGAGAGGAGATCGCGCTGCTCCGGGTCTGCGAAACCGCATGGCGCAAACATCCAACTCTGCGCCTCATACTTGTTCCGCGGCATCTCGACCGCATCCCGGAAATCAAGTTGGCGTTGCAGGGGCGGAATGCGGCGTTCCGCCTTTGGAGCGAACTCTCCTTGACTCGCGAGGATCGCATTCTTGTTGTGGACGCAATGGGCTACCTCAGCGCACTTTACCATCGTGCAGAGTTGGCGTTTGTCGGCGGCACGCTCGTGCCGATCGGAGGCCACAATTTGCTTGAACCGGCTTTGGCGGGATGCCCGGTCATTTATGGACCACACTTCTTCCAGCAGCGGCGCGGCCACCGGCTCTTGCAGCAGTTCGGACTCGGCCACGCAGTCGATAATGAAGCACAGCTTGAGGAGACGTTGTCGCGATTATTACAGGAAGGCGATCTGCGCACGAACTGTGCTCCATCGGTGGCAGTTCTGCGCGAGCACAGTGCGCATATCCTTGACGAGTACTCCGCCCGTATTTTGAAGCTCCTCGATAAGCCCGCGGACACGATTGCCGATGGAATCACTGCACTACGATAGATCGCCCTCTGTGGGCATCAAGCTGATCCGTTCGCTGCTGTTGCCGCCGGGTTGGCTGTATCGCGTAGTCGCCGATCTTCGGCGTGCAACTGCAAAGCAGCCGGCAAAGGCGTCAGCGCCGGTAATCTCCGTTGGCAATCTGACTACCGGCGGCACCGGCAAAACTCCGGTTGTCATGATGTTGGCTGAGCGATTAGCCGGAGATGGTCGCCGAGTCGCGATACTCTCTCGCGGCTACCGGTCGGCACATGAGAAGCAATCCGTGGTTTTCCAAGCTATTGAGGCTGATGATACCCAACTGCGCGACTGCGGCGACGAGGTTTTGATGATGGCGCATCGCCTGCCATCGTTGATTTTCGGTGTCGGGCGTGACCGCTTGCGCAATGCGCGGACGATCGCAAGCCGATATCAACCCGCGGTCTATATTCTCGACGACGGCTTTCAACACCTCTCTATTCATCGCGACCTCAATGTCGTCACGGTTGACGCCAGTCGCGGATTCGGCAACGGCATGACCCTGCCCGGCGGTCCGTTACGCGAGTCGATCTCGGCGCTACGCCATGCCGATGCCGTGCTGCTGACGCGCACTGAAACGGCTCATGACTCTGACGTTGCTGCGCTGGAATCGCAGATCGGTCATCATGTCGATCCAAAGAAGATCTTCCGTCTGCGCACGCGCCTGGCCTCGGTACGTGACTTGGCCACAGGAGAATCGGCGAATGAAGTCCCATCGAGCGTGTGGCTTTTTTCCGGAATCGGCAACCCGGGGGCGTTTCGTCGCCTGATTGAAGGCGATGCCAATTGCCAGATCGTCGGAGAAACGCGGTTTGCGGATCACCATCGATTCAGCGCAGACGAAATTGCGAGTTTGCAGCGAATTGTCAGTGGAAATATTGCCGACGCTTTGGTCACTACCGCGAAGGATGCCGCTCGATTGCGTCGGGAGCGCTTTCGGCCCAATGATTGCTTCATTGCGGAAATCGACTTGGAATTTGGGGCGCGCGCCGATATATTCTGGGGCCTTGTACAGAGGTGCGTCGCCGGTGCTGAAGTTTGATTTTCTCGTAATTGGATCAGGAATCGCCGGTCTCTCGTACGCCCTCAAAGTTGCCCGCAAAGGCACGGTCGCCATCGTCACGAAGAAACGCAAAACCGACTCGAACACTAACTACGCCCAAGGCGGTATCGCCGCGGTCATTGCGCCGACCGACAGTTTTGACGCCCATGTTGCCGACACGCTGGCCACCGGCTGCGGGCTGTCGCGCCGCGAAGTCGTCACTCGGATTGTTGAGGCCGGGCCGGGCTGCATTCAGGAACTGATCGACCTCGGCGTCAAGTTCAGCCACGACGAAAGCGCTGTGACCCGCGGCCATTTGGATTTGTCGCGCGAAGGCGGCCACTCGACGCGCCGCGTAGTTCACGCAGCCGACGCGACGGGTCGCGAGATTGAAAGCGCGCTCCTGGCGGCGGTTCACGCCGACAAGAACATTGAGATCTTCGAAAACCAGATTGCCGTCGATTTGATCACGATTCACACCGGCCGCGGCCGCCAGTGTATCGGCGCAATCTGTCTTGACAGCCAGACGCTGCATACCGTGTCCTATTACGCCGGATCGGTGATGCTCGCTACGGGCGGCTCTGGAGTAGTTTACAAGCACACCTCCAATCCCGCGATTGCGACGGGCGACGGTGTCGCGATGGCATATCGCGCCGGCGCCGCGGTGGCCAACATGGAGTTCATCCAGTTTCATCCGACCACTATCTTTAATCCCGGCGGCGAGACATTCCTGATTTCCGAAGCTGTCCGCGGTGAAGGTGGAATTCTCACCACGCAGCGCGGCGTGCGCTTCATGCATCGCTACCACCCGAGTGGCGAGTTAGCGCCGCGAGACATCGTCGCCCGCGCGATCGACTCGGAGCTCAAAGCCTCGGGCGACCCCTGTGTCTATTTGGATGTCACGCATCTTCCCGAGGAAATCATCGCCAAGCGCTTTCCGAATATTCAACAAAAGTGCCTCGCGCTTGGCATTGATATCACCAAGGACCGCATTCCCGTTGTGCCGGCGGCACATTACATGTGCGGCGGCGTCGCGACCGATTTGGAGTGTCGCAGCGATATCAGGAATCTTTTTGCCTGCGGTGAAGTCGGCATGACCGGAATGCACGGCGCGAACCGGTTGGCATCCAATTCGCTCTTGGAAGCCGTTGCCACGGCGGACTTCGCTGCCGCTATTGCAACGGTTAATGATGTCGATCGCGAAGTCGCCAACGCGTCGAGCAATCAATCGGCGGAGGTCGGCACCCGCCTGAAACGCAAAGAGCGGGTTTTGCTTAATCATGACCGGAGCGAACTGCTGAACCTGATGTGGGACTACGTTGGCGTCGTGCGTTCCGATTACCGTCTCAATCGCGCGCGCGAACGCGTCCACCTTCTGGTCAAGGACATCGAGGACTATTTCCAAACTCGGGCGTGGAGTTACGAGGCCATCGAGCTTCGCAATTTGGCGACGGTGGCACAGTTGATTATCGATTTCGCGATCGAGCGCACGGAATCGCGCGGATTGCATTACAACATCGACCACCCGGACGTTGACGATATGCGCTGGAAACGGGAGTTGACCCGCAAAGAGGAGAAATGGCTATGAGCGCTCGCGGCAGCGAGATGATTCTGATTTTGGATTTTGGTTCGCAATTCACGCAATTGATCGCGCGTCGCGTGCGCGAGATGCACGTTTATTGCGAAATTCATCCCTGCACAACGGCGTTCGAGAAATTCGGCGGCGAGCATATTGTCGGTGTAATTCTCTCCGGCGGACCGGCCTCGGTACTGGAGCCGAATTCGCCCGCGATCGATGCGCGGTACCTGGAAATGGACGTGCCGGTTCTGGGTATCTGCTACGGCATGCAATTGATCGCGAAGTTACGCGGCGGGCAACTGGCGCGCTCGGCATCGCGCGAGTATGGCCGAGCCACGGTCAATGCCGATCTGCGCTCGACGATCTTCAAGAACGGTGTCGAGAATTCGACCGTGTGGATGAGCCACGGCGACACGATTGTCAAACCGCCGCCGGGTTTTGATGTGATCGCGTCCACTTCCGATGTCGCCATCGCCGCGATGGAAAGTGATCAGGCGAAAATTTACTGCGTGCAGTTTCACCCCGAAGTCGCGCACACGGTGCAAGGAAAGCATCTGCTGCACAATTTCGTGTTTGAGATTTGCCGCGCCAAAGGCGATTGGACGATGCAGTCCTTCATCGACCGCTCTGTAGCTGAAATTCGCCGGCAAGTGGGGCAGGAGAAGGTCATTCTCGGCATCTCCGGCGGCGTCGATTCAGCGGTTTGTGGCTTGCTCTTGTCAAGAGCGCTCGGCACAAATCTCATTGGAATCTTCGTCGACAACGGCTTATTACGTCAGAATGAAGAAAACGACGTGCTCGACGCGCTCGACCACCTTGATCTGCATGTCACACGCGTCGATGCAGCGCCCCGGTTCCTCAACGAGCTTGCGGGTGTGACCGACCCCGAGCAAAAGCGCAAGATTATCGGCCGCGTTTTTATCGAAGTATTCGAGGCCGAAGCTCAAAAGCACGGCGACGTGAAATTTCTCGCCCAGGGCACCCTTTATCCCGATGTCATCGAATCGGTGTCTTTCAAGGGGCCGTCGGTAACAATCAAGTCGCATCACAACGTCGGCGGATTGCCGGAGCGTATGCACCTCAGGCTGGTTGAGCCGTTGCGCGAGCTGTTCAAAGATGAAGTGCGTGAGATCGGAGAGAAATTGGGAATGCCGCATCACATTCTGTGGCGTCATCCGTTTCCCGGTCCCGGTTTGGCGGTACGCGTATTGGGAGAAATCACATCGGATCGGCTGGCGATCTTGCGCAAGGTCGACAAGATCTTCATCGATCTACTCCATTCACGCGGTTTGTACGACGAAATCTGGCAGGCCTTTTCCGTATTGCTGCCGGTCAAATCGGTTGGCGTCATGGGGGATGAGCGCACATACGAGTATACCGTCGCGCTTCGCGCTGTGACGTCTCTTGATGGCATGACCGCCGATTGGGCGAAAATCCCCCACGAAGTGTTAGGTGAGGCCTCAAACCTCATCATCAATCAGGTTAAAGGCGTTAACCGCGTCGTCTACGACATCTCCTCAAAACCGCCCGCAACGATTGAATGGGAATAGACCGCGAAGCGGATTGTCGCCGGAATCTCCTGTGAAATCCTTCACAAGCAGTTCGGATTTTCTTGCTCCGACGCCGCGATTTTCGTAATTTCTGCATCCGATAGCTGCCGCTTCTGACGGTTGATTGACCGCTGCTGGCGCGTAGTTTCGGTGTGGTGCAAGTTGGGAGATTCGCCTTATCCAAGGAGTCGCGATACAATGACTAATCAACCACAAGCGGTAATATTGTCGGCCTGTCGCACGGCAATCGGCAAGTTTCAGGGCGGTTTGGCCGGATTCTCAGCGCCGCAACTCGGGGCGTTAGCCGTTCAGGAAGCCGTGAAGCGCGCAGGCATCGATGTCAAGGATGTGCAGGAGTGCATTCTCGGCCAGGTTGTGCAGGGCGGCGCCGGCCAAGCTCCGGCTCGGCAGGCGGCAATTCATGGCGGGATTCCCCCGGAGGCAGCTTGTATTACCATCAACAAGGTTTGTGGCTCGGGCCTGAAGGCCGTGATGCTGGCGGCGCAGGCGATCAAGGCCGGTGATGCCGACCTCATCGTGGCCGGCGGCATGGAATCGATGACCAATGTCCCCTATGCGCTGCCGACGGCGCGCAGCGGGATGCGTCTCGGTAACCAGCAGGTCGAAGACTTGATGATCAAAGACGGCCTTTGGGACTCATTCAACAACTTCCACATGGGCAATGCCGCCGAATACACGCAACAGAAGTCGGGTGTGTCGCGCGAAGAGCAAGATGAGTTTGCCTATAACTCGCATATGAAAGCTGCCGCCGCTATGGAAGGCGGCAAGTTCAAGAGCGAGATTTTCAATGTGATGGTACCGCAACGAAAGGGCGATCCGGTCATAGTGAACACCGACGAATCACCGCGCAAGGATATCTCCGTTGATCAGTTATCGAAACTGAAACCGGCGTTCCAGAAGGACGGCACGGTCACGGCCGGTAATGCACCGGGACTCAATGACGGTGCGTGCGCTTTGGTCGTGAGTTCATTGGGTTACGCCGAAGCGAACGGGCTCAAGCCGCTGGCCAAGGTTGTCGCCTATACGACTGCCGGGACGCCACCGAAGGACTTGTTTTTCTCGCCGATTTACGCCGTGCAGAAACTGATGAAGAAGATGAACGTCGATATCAACTATTTCGACCTCATCGAAGCGAACGAGGCATTCAGCGTTCAGGCGTTAGCCGATGGCAAGGCGCTTGGATGGGATTGGAATCGCGTGAATGTCAACGGCGGCGCCGTGGCGCTGGGACATCCGATTGGCGCTTCGGGCGCGAGGATCTTGACTACGCTGATCTATGCGCTTAAAGATCGCGGCAAGAAAACCGGTCTCGCGACTCTCTGCCTCGGCGGCGGTAATGCCGTCGCTCTGGCGGTTGAAATGATTTAGGTACCGGTGTTCCATCCTTCAGGATGGGACTTCCGTTTAGACAAACGGCACCAAGGCTGTCGCGAAACGATCACGGTCGGCTCCACGCGGAAGAGCAGAGGGCAATGCGCCCATGTTACGGGAGCGTTTCTCCATCCGGGGCTGGAGCGAGCGGCGCTCGTCCGAGGCTGAATGCGGTTTTCCGCAGGTACTGTGGAAACAACGCGACCGTCTCGCGTCCGAAACTTAGTCGATTGACTGACTTTCTGATATAGGGTTTGTTCTCTCTTATGGATATTAAGACTGTCGCAGTTGCCGGTGCCGGAACGATGGGCAACGGTATTGCCCATGTGTTCGCGCAAAAGGGATACAATGTACTGCTCATGGACATGTCGCCGGACTATCTCAATCGCGGTATCGAAACAATTAGGGGTAATCTGGCTCGCCAGGTCAAGAAAGAGCTCTTGACGCAAGCAGACTCTGACGCCACTCTTGCACGTATCAAGCCGACGACGAACCTCAACGACGCCGCCGGGGCGCAACTTGTCATTGAGGCAATTTTTGAAGAACTCGCAGCCAAAAACAAGTTCTGGTCGCAAATGGATTCGGTCTGCGGACCGGAAGCGATCTTCGCCTCGAACACCTCATCACTGCCAATCACGCAGTTGGCGTCGGCAACCAAGCGCCCGGACAAGTTCATCGGTATGCACTTCATGAATCCGGTGCCGATGATGAAGCTGATTGAGATTATTCGCGGCATTGCGACGAGTGACGCGACCTTCAGTTTGATCGAAGAGTTGTCACTCAAACTGGACAAAACGCCGGTCGAGGTCAATGACTATCCCGGCTTTATCGCAAACCGAATCCTGATGCCGATGATCAACGAAGCCGCGTACTGCCTGATGGAAGGTGTCTCGGGTCGGGATGAGATCGACACGGTAATGAAGCTCGGCATGAATCATCCGATGGGGCCGCTGCAATTGGCGGACTTCATCGGCCTCGATGTATGTCTGGCGATCATGGAGACATTGCATGCCGGACTCGGCGATACGAAATACCGTCCCTGTCCTTTGCTGCGCAAGATGGTGCAGGCCGGCTGGCTGGGCCGCAAGACCGGCCGCGGCTTTTACGCCTATGCGTAGGGTCGCATGGCAATGCGCCCAGTCATTACATAGCTGGATTCACGACTCTCTAACGAGGAGCGTTCGATAAATGGATTTCAATCTTAGTGAAGACCACATTCTTATGCGCGACAGCGCGCGGGAATTTGCGCAAAAACGGCTTAGGCCGATTGCCGAAGAACTCGACGCTCACGAACATCTCCCGGCCGAACTCCTCAAGGAGACCGCCGAACTCGGTTACTTCGGCCTGCTCGCTCCGGAGGAATTCGGCGGCTTGGCGGTCGACAGCCTCAGCTACGCGTTGGTCATCGAAGAGATTTCGCGGGCGTGCGCGGCTCTCTCGGTCGCAATCTCGGTTCACAATTCGCTGGTGATTAAAGCCATCAGCAACTTCGGCACTCCCGAGCAGAAACAGAAGTTTCTGCCGCGCTTGGCCGCCGGAGAAATCATCGGCGCGTATTCGCTTTCCGAGCCGGGGGCGGGTACCGACGCCGGAGCGCTTCAGTGTCGCGCGGTCAAGCAGGGTAGCGACTTTGTTCTGAATGGCACAAAGAGTTGGGTAACTTCCGCCGGATACGCCGGCGTCTTTGTCACGTTCGTGCTGACCCACCCGGAACTGGGTCGCAAGGGCGTCTCGTGCCTCCTCATCGAGCCGGGCGCGCCGGGAATGAATGTCGGCAAGCCGGAAAAGAAGATGGGTCTGAAAGCATCCGACACGCGCGAGGTTTCCTACGTTGACTGCAAGATTCCCGTCACGGCGCTCTTGGGCGAAGAAAACCACGGCTTGCGCGTTGCCTTCTCGCTCTTGGAGGCCGGGCGCATCGGCATCGCTTCGCAAGCCTTGGGTATCGCGCAGGCGGCATTCGACGAAGCACTGAGCTACGCTAAAGAGCGCAAGCAGTTTGACCAGCCGATCATCAACTTCCAGGCAACGCAGTTCAAAATCGCCGAGATGGCGACGCGCATCGACGCCGCGCGGCTGCTCACGTATCGCGCCGCGACGCTCTATGATGCCCCGGGTTCCCACCCGGCGGAGATTTCGATGGCCAAATTGGTGGCATCACAAACCGCCAACTACGTCGCCAACGAAGCGGTGCAGATCCACGGCGGCTACGGATACGTCAAAGAGTATGCCGTCGAGCGTTATTTCCGCGACGCTCGAGTGACGGAAATCTATGAAGGCACAACCGAGGCGCAGAAAATGGTGATCGCGAGATCAATCATCGGTGAAGGAAAGTAATGTTCGCCGACAGCAATTACGCCGACTTTCGCGCTCAGGTTCGTGACTTTTGCGAACGCGAGATCGCGCCATTGGCGCAGCGGGCGGACGAAGCACAACACTTCCCGGAAGTCGCGGTCGCGAAAATTCATTCGCAGGGCTGGTGGGCCGTTCAATTGCCGGAATATTTGGGCGGCAGGGGCTGTGACACCGTACAATATTCGATCATCGTTGAGGAGCTCTGCCGGGTCTGCGGCTCGACGGGACTCACCGTGGCCGCCCACAATTCGCTCGGCGCCGGTCCGATCTACAACTTCGGAACTGCCGATCAGCGCAAGCGCTTTCTCCACTTCGGGGACGCCGAACCGCCGATCATCGCCTTCGGTCTGACCGAGCCACAGGCCGGCTCGGACGCCGGTGGAACCAAATCGGTTGCCGAGTTGAACGGCGACACGTATATTCTCAACGGAACGAAATGTTGGATTACATCGGCCAATCTTTGCCGATATGCAGTGGTGACTGCCCGCACCGACAAATCGGGCGGTGTCCACGGAATCACTTCATTCGTGCTCGAAAAGGGCACGGAGGGATTCAGCGTCGGTAAGAAGGAAAACAAGTGCGGCTGCCGCGGCTCCGACACCGCCTTCTTGCACTTTGACGACGTGAAAGTTCCGCGGTCGCAGCAACTGGGAGATGCCGGCGAGGGCTTCAAACACTTCATGAAGACACTCGACGGTGGCCGAATTTCGATCGCGGCGATGGCGCTTGGCCTGGCGGTCGGAGCGTTCGAGTGTGCGGCGCGTTATGCCGCGACCCACGAGTTCGAAGGCGCGCCGATGGCCGATCAACAATGGGCGCAGTGGAAGCTGGCTGACATGGCATGCCGAATCGAAGCGGCGCGGGGCTTGGTTTACGGCGCCAGCGTGATGAAAGACCAAGGCAAGGTCTATTCGCAGCAATCGGCGATGGCCAAGCTCTATGCTTCCGAAGTCTGCAACTTCGTCACCTCGGAAGCCATTAATCTGATTGGCGCTGAAGCTCTGGGTACGCGCTATCCGGTCGAACGGATGTGGCGCGACATGAAATTGACGGAAATCGGCGAGGGAACTTCCGAGATACAACGGATTGTTGTTTCGCGCGCGATATTGAAATCGATCAAGGTTGCGTAGGCGGCCGACCGAGGAGGATATATGGCATTTGATGAAACCGGCAAGATCTGGATGAATGGCGAGTTCGTCGATTGGAAAGACGCCAAAATCCATGTCCTCTCGCATGTGATCCACTACGGCTCCAGCGTCTTTGAAGGCTTGCGCTGTTACAAGACGAAAAAGGGCCCGGCGGTTTTCCGTCTGCAGGAACACACGCATCGCTTGTTCAATTCGGCAAAAATCTATCGCATGAAGATTCCCTATACCGAGCAGCAACTCAACGAAGCGCAACTGGAGTTAGTGCGCCTCAACAAGAAAGAGTCGTGCTACCTGCGCCCGGTCGCCTACCGCGGCTACAAGCAGTTGGGCGTCGATCCGACTGGCTGTCCGATTGATGTCGCGGTCGCGTGCTGGGATTGGGGCTCCTATCTCGGCGGCGGTGCGCTCGAGAATGGCGTCGATGTCTGCGTCTCGTCGTGGCGACGCATGGCGCCGGACACTTTTCCGGCCTTTGCCAAATCGGGCGCAAATTATATGAACAGCCAATTGATTAAACTCGAGGCTATTGAACACGGCTATGTCGAAGGGATCGCGCTCGATCACAACGGCCTGGTCAGCGAAGGCTCCGGCGAGAATATCTTTGTTTATCACGAAGGCAATTTGATCACTCCACCGTACAACGCCTCGATTCTCCCCGGCATCACGCGGCACACGGCAATTCAGTTGGCGAAAGAGATGGGGATTAAGGTGGTTGAGCGAAACCTTCCGCGCGAACTGCTCTATGTTGCCGACGAAGTCTTTTTCACCGGTTCCGCCGCGGAGATCACACCGATTCGGTCGATCGACAAGATCACGGTCGGAGCCGGTAAGGCCGGTCCCATTGCCAAGGAACTGCAGAAAGCGTTTCGGAGAATCGTCGAGGACGGCGAAGACAAACGCGGCTGGCTGACTTGGGTGTACGCCCAACGGCCGGTGGCGGTGTAACTTTCAATCGAAACGGTAATTGAGCATCCGCTCACTCGAGATTGAAGCGTCGGGGAAGTTGTCCTGGCGCTTCTCTTCTTCTGGGCTCTATCGCGGGCTCTAATCGTTAGCCGTTCCGGTTCGGCGCTTCATTCGCACCCCGCCTACGCAATCACTCAGTCAACCTCTCCGCCAACCGCACGATCGTCTTTACACCGAATCCTTTGGCGCCTTTGCCGAGATGGTCGAGCGTACCTTCCTTGCCGCCGGGGCCGGCGATATCCAAGTGCACCCACTTGGCGTCATCGGCGACCCACTGCTTCAGGAAAACCGCGGCCGTTATCGCCCCGCCCCAGGCGTCGCCGCGATTTTTGACATCAGCGATCGTCGTGCGGATCTTTTCCGCATGTGGCAAATGCAGCGGCAACTCCCAAAAGAGTTCGCCTTCTTCCTTGCCGGCGGCGATAACTTCGCTCAGTAGCTCCGGCGCGTTTGTGAAAGCGCCGCCAATTTCCTCGCCGAGCGCCATCACGCAAGCGCCAGTGAGCGTAGCAGAATCAATGATCCAATCGGGCTTGCGTTCAGCCGCGAGGGTTAGCGCATCGGCCAGAATCAAGCGGCCCTCGGCGTCGGTATGCTCCACTTCAATGCTCTTGCCGGAGCGAGTGACCAACACCGATGTCGTATGCATCGATTCACCGGAGATGTCGTTTTCGGCCAGCGGCGTGATCACCGTGAGCCGAATCGGCAACTTGAGTTGGGCGATCGCGCACGCCGCTCCGAACATCATGGCAGCGCCACCCATGTCGTACTTCATGCCGATTTGCGAGCCCGCCGGCTTCAGCCCGTAACCTCCGGAATCGTAAGTAACACCCTTGCCGACCAGGCAGAGATGCTTCTTGGCGTGTCGCGGCGCGTATTCGGCAATCACCATTCGCGGTTTCGCTTTTGCGCCTTTGCCGACACCCAGTAAACCGCCGCAACGTTCTTTCTCCAGACGCCGGTCATCCCACACCGTCACACGCAATCCGCACTTTCTGCCCCAGGATTGAAACTCGCGCGCCAACATCACCGGATTCTTCACATTCGGCGGTTCATTCATCAAGTCGCGGGCAATGTTAACATGGGTAAACAGTGTCGCGCGTCTCTTTAGTTCACTATTGATCAATGGAGTCGGCGGAATGCCGGCGACCTCGACGGGAACTGGCTTGGCTTTCTTCTGCAGATACTTGTCGAAAGCATAGCCGCCAAGCAGCGCCCCTTCCTGCACATCGTAGAGCCAATCTTCATGGCGGGGACTTAGCACGACAACGACGCGCGAACAACCTTCCTTCGGACCGCCGGCGATGGCGGTTGACACTGCTTTCCTCAGTTCGCGATGTGAGTCCGAGTATCGCGCATCGAGTCGCACAGTGCGGATCATGATATTCGCCCGCCCGATCCGGCCTCGAAACGAAATCAACGCGCCGCCGACATCCTTGTGCGTCGCCATATTGGCCTGCACTTCGGCCGGCAGTTGGGTCTTCAAAAACAGTCCCCTCTGAGCGTCGAGAAACGGGAGCAATAACAAATCGCCGTCCGCCAGTCGCAGGCGCGCGACGATTCCAAATTTCGCAGTGGCCATATCGAAGTCCTTTCGGTTCGGCTATTTTTTGGCCCTGCCCTGAGCGGCGACCGCCGCCATAGCGGCTTGAACTTTCTCCGGATCGCCGAGATAGTAGCTTTTGATCGGCCGGAGTTGCGGGTCCAGTTCATACACCAAGGGCATTCCGGTGGGCACATTGAGTCCGACAATCTCCGATTCCGTCACATTGTCGAAGTACTTGATCATCGCCCGAATACTGTTGCCGTGTGCTGCAATCAGCACCCTCTGCCCAGACTTGATCGTCGGCGCGATGGTCTCATGCCAGAACGGCATCACTCGTGCGACCGTGTCTTTCAAACATTCGGTTAACGGCAATTGCTCTTTCGTCAGTGTGCGATACCGGGGATCGTTGCCCGGAAAGCGCTCGTCGCTTGGTTCCAACGCCGGCGGCTGGATGTCATAGCTGCGCCGCCAAATCAGCACTTGTTCATCACCGAACTTGGCCGCCGTTTCCGCCTTATTGAGGCCCTGCAACGCGCCGTAGTGGCGCTCGTTGAGCCGCCACGAGCGCACGACGGGTACCCACATCAAGTCCATCTCGTCGAGCGTGATCCAGAGCGTGCGGATGGCGCGTTTGAGCACCGAAGTGAACGCGAAATCAAAGGTGAAACCGTCTTTCGCGAGTTGCCGCGCGCCGTCGCGCGCTTCCTCAATGCCCTTGGGAGAAAGATCGACGTCGGTCCAGCCGGTGAAGCGGTTTTCTTTGTTCCATGTCGATTCACCGTGTCTCAAGAGAACGAGTTTATACACGACTTTGCTCCTCGAGGAGTAAACTTCCGATTCAGTCGTACGCGCCAATGCGCGCTTCTACCACCAAAATATCCTCACTCACTTCTTTATAGCCAAGCAAAATCGTGAATCGTCTCAGGCTATCCAGCCCTCGAGGAACGGTTGGTGACGCCCGGGCACGAACTCAATTACGCGATGTTCAGCGACTGCGCTCTGTGCATAAGGATCACCCGCGCAGAATCGCTCGGCGCTGGATCGATCTTTGAACCGTCCGATCACGACACCGCCGGTGCGTGGATTCTGCGGACCGGAGACCAGCACCTCGCCGCGCTCGACGCCTTGTTGCAGGTAATCACGGTGGTCCGGAACAAGAGGTTCGATCTCTCTGAAGGGGCGCTTGTATTCGATCAAAATGACGAAATGGGGCACTGACTCCTCCCTATATTCCCGAGAAGCTAATCGAATCATCGCCAAATTCAATCTAAGATTCGCGAAATTGTGATTGCTCCTCATTCGCAAGCACGTTAGAATTCCCAAAAGAATGAGGTTGAACAAATGAAGAAGAAGGAAAGCGGCAAGGTTTCGTTGTATGCGGGGTCGTCATCCGCGGCTGTAGCCAAGGCCACCGGTAAGTCGTGGGCGGAGTGGTTCAGGATTCTCGACCGCGCCGGCGCTAAGAAAATGACCCACAAGGACATCGCTAAGTGGCTGCATACTGAATTCGCCAGTGACGGACTTAGCGGCTGGTGGTGCCAGCAAGTCACGGTCGGATACGAGCAAGCACGCGGCCTGCGCGTCGTCGGCCAGAACGCCGGCGGATTCTCGGCCAATGCGAGCAAAACCATTTCGGCGCCGATCAAGGACGTCTATAACGCATTTATCGACAACACGAATCGCGCGAAATGGCTCGGCGCTGTGAAATTGGAAATCACAGCCGCGACCCAAAGCAAATCGCTGCGCGCCGTGTGGAACATGCCCGCAAGCCGTATCTCCGTCAATTTCTATTCAAAGGGCGCACGAAAGGGCATGGTGCAGCTTGAGCACATGAAGCTCGCTGACGCCAAGACGCGAGAGTCAATGAAGGCTTTCTGGAAAACTAAGCTCGCTAAGCTGGCTGCCTTGCTCGAACACCCGTAGGAGCGATTTTAGTTGCGACAAGCAATTGAGAGAGAACCACAACCGCGTCTAAAGCCGCTCCTACACGATCGATGAAACTCGTAGGAGCGACACTTCAGTCGCGACAGCTTCCATGCCAATATCACTCAAGCGCGAGATCACCTGACGACATTTCTCTTGCGCCGATGTGATCTGGCGACGTATATCTGGTCGCCATGGCTAACGACAACGTACATCGTCACAATTGCCCGTACTGCAAAACTACTTACACTTGCGCGGAGAACTGCTTTTCGACGCGCGTCACCAACCTGATCTGCGCCGACTGCCGCGCCAAGTGGCAAAAGGAACTGAGCGAGATTCGCGAGCAGGGCACTAACTGGCATCAAGAGATTCACTGGTAAATCGAGTTTAGTTGTCCGATTCGACCGTATGGACACGATTGTGATTGTTTGTCCAGCGTATGGTCGAACCCTTCGCGATCGTAATGTTCGGCAAGACGTTATCCGTGATGCTCACGTTGCGCAGCTCGGCGCCGCCGGTCTCGGTAACTGTGATTGTACCGGACATCCCCACGCCGTTACGCCCGCCATGATAGCGGCAGAAGTAATTGACCGTCTTGGCGGTATTGAACGTGTGCTGATAAGACTCGCTGACATTGAGATCACCCGAAGCGAACTCGCGTGGCGTGCCGCCGCCACCGCCGCCGTTACCTTTGTCTTCGGAGCAACTGCAGATGCCGCCAAGGAGAACGAATCCAAGTACAAAGAGCGGCACATAAAATCGGCGCATAAAATCCTCGTAAAAGTGGGTTCATGAAATCTACTAGTGTAGTAGAGTGGTAACGAGGCGGAATTCGTACAGGGGTGGCCACTAAAGCGACATCTGCGACACGGATACGCGGCTCGACTGTTGATTCTGGTTCTTCAAGGCCAGCATCTTGACCAGCAAGCGCCGAAAGGCGGCATAGTAACAACTCTGGCTGCACGTCTGGAGGTCGGAGATGTTGTGGCAGTGGCGCTCGCACTCCGGTTGCCCGGTGAGCGCCTGCTCGGGGATTCTCTCCGCGACGAATCGGGAGAAGGCCACCGCCGGAACCGCGAAGGTAGTTCCGCACGTGTCAATCGCGTGCTGAAAATAGTAGTAAACGCAGTCGGGCGAGTTTCCGGCGAATGCCATGCCAATGACGCGCAATTCGGCAGCCTCATAAAGCTGACGGAGGCTGAACCGACTGGCACAATAGGGGCAATCCTTGTGCATAAGTTGAATACTTTCTGACAATGCAGACCTCGGAACTTCGTCCCCCATGAAAGTTGTCGACAATTGTCTCGATTTGCTTGACATCTTTTCAGCGGCGCTGTGCGCCGCCGCAACGAAAGCGGGTCGATCGGCGTAATTCCCGGTCGACCCGCAGCTTGAGTCTGTGAGCCGGCTTACTATTCGACAATCGGTGGCACACCGTACATCGGCTTGATGCCACAAACACCGGTGCACTTGACCCAGCACTTTGTCGTGCAGCCGTTAACGGTGGCTTGGACCGGATCGAGCAAATAGATCATGCGGAAACCTCCACACGTATCGAAGTGAAAATTCGACTGCGCACCCGGCGCAGCCCGTTCTCAGGGACTGATTCATAGAAACATATTGGAGCATTCAGTCAAGATAAATCTTTCAATCCAGATTTCAGTGAGTTGATTACTCGATAAATTGCCTGCGAATTTACAAAGACGCTCGCTTGCGGTATCGTAACTGTTTTGACCGCAGCTGGTCACCTGAACCGGAGAGACAATGTGGCGACGATGATGCCTTCAACCTACAGCGTCACCCCCGACAGCTATCGCGCGATGGGCGATGAGGAACTCAACGCCCGCATTGCAGCGAAGCGAGCGGAATGCGGCCGCCGTCTGGTTATCATGACCCACCATTACCAACGCCGTGCGGTGGTGGCGTGCGGCGATCATCAGGGAGACTCCTACGCCCTCTGCAAGATCGGCGCGCAGGTGGAAGCTGAGTTCATTGTCTTCTGCGGCGTGCATTTCATGGCCGAATCGGCCGTGGTGCTGGCGCGACCGGAGCAGAAGGTCTTCCTCCCGAACCCGCTCGCCGGATGCCCGATGGCCGATATGGCGGCGATCGACTCAGTTTATGCAGCGTGGGAGGAGCTGGGCGATCTCCTTCCGGGCAGCAAGATTATTCCCATCTCCTACATGAATTCCGCCGCCGATCTCAAGGCATTCTGCGGGAAAAACGACGGCGTTATCTGCACATCGTCAAACGCTCACCAAGCGTTTGCATGGGCGTTTGCCCAGGGTGACCGAATATTCTTCTTTCCGGATGAACACCTCGGTCGCAACACCGCGAATCGTTGCGGCATTCCCAAAGATCAATTCTCTGTCTGGGACTTCAACACGCGTGCCGGCAAGCGCGATCGCGAATCCGTCACCCGCGCCCGTGTTATTGCCTGGAAAGGCTATTGCCACGTGCATTCGGTGTTTCAGCCTTACCATGTACGGCAAATGCGGCAGGATCATCCGGGAATCAAGATTGTCGTGCATCCCGAGTGTACCGAGGAAGTCGTCGCGCTCGCCGACTCGGTCGGCTCGACCAGTCACATCGTCAAGTATGTTGCCGAACAGGCGCCGGGAAGCGTGATCGCGATCGGGACCGAACTCAATCTCGTCGACCGGCTGGCGCAACTGTATCCCGACAAGAAGATTCTCGAACTTGCTGGACAGACCTGCGCGATGTGCGTTAACATGTATCGCACCACATTAGCCGACCTGGCCTACACACTCGACAATCTCGATTCGCTCAGACCCATGTCGGTACCGGAAGAGATTAAAAAGCACTCTCGGGTAGCGCTTGAAAGAATGCTTGCCATCGCCGGATGATATTTCTATTATCTAAGTCTATGTTCGGAAGTCGATTCCGCGCATAGCGGCGCGCAGTATCGCGCCTTGACATTCACGAATATTGTTTCGCTTCGAGGAGAATAAATAGATGGCGTACTTGTTGCGCGTTCCGCAGATGGGCGAATCGGTGGTCGAAGGAACGATCAATCAGTGGTTCGTCGAGGTCGGCCAGCCGATCAAGAAAGACCAGCCGATCGTCGAGCTGCTGACGGACAAGGTAAACGTTGCGGTGCCGGCAGAGTCGGACGGCGTGATGTTGGAGATCAAGGCCAAAGTCGGCGACGTCGTACCCGTTGGCCGTGAAATCGCCGTGATCGGCGCACCGGGCGAAAAAGCAGGTTCCGCGCCTGCGAGCTCGGCGCCTGCCCCTGCCGCCGACACGAAAGTTGCCGCCAAAGCCGCGCCGGCAGCTCCGGCGCCGGTAAGCGCGCCGAGCAGCGCGCCAATCGGTCCGCAGAAGCTATCGCCGGTTGTGCGTCGCCTGATCAAAGAACACGGCATCGATGTAACGCAATTGCGCGGCTCCGGACTCGACGGGCGGGTGACGCAGAAAGATATCGAGGACTACGTTGCGCGCATGGGCCGGCCTTCGGCGCCGGCGCAGCCGGGCACAGCCGCCGCGAAGCCGATGCCAACCGCAAGCCAGCCGGTTCTCGATACGACCAAGCGCGTTGAGGAGATTCCGATCCCGCGCGTACGCAAGCTGATCGCCGAGCACATGGTCAAGTCCGTGGCGACCTCACCGCACGTGACGACATTCGACGAATGCGATTTCACGCGCTTGGTCGAGTTCCGCGCCAAGCATGCCGATCGTATCGAGAAAGAGACCGGCGTACGTGTCACCTACATGCCGTTCCTGGTCGTTGCCGCCTGCAAGGCGCTCAAAGAATTTCCCTACATGAACGCCTCGATGACCGATGACAAGATCATCATCAAGCGCTACTACAATATCGGCATTGCCGTGGCCCGCGAAGGCGGCCTGATCGTGCCGGTGATTAAGCACGCCGATCAGAAGGGCGTCGTCCAGATCATGAAGGATCTCAAAGACCTCGGCGATCGCGCCCGCTCTGACAAGCTGATGCCGCAAGACATCGAAGACGGCACATTCTCACTGACCAACGCCGGCGGCTATGGCGCATTGAATTCGACCCCGATTATCAGCCAGCCGCAGGTGGCGATTCTCGGTATTCACGCGATCCAAAAGCGGCCGGTGGTGCGCGATAATCAAATCGTCGTTCGCGACATGATGAATATGGGCCTGTCTTTCGATCACCGCCTGATCGACGGCCATTACGCCGTGCAGTTCTTGCGCCGCCTGATCGGGTACATCGAAGAGCCGGAATTGCTGCTGTTATAGGGCCAGCTCCGAGACGCGCTCGTGCGAATTCGCATGTGTCGTGCCGCGGCATTGATCCTGTCAATCGATTCGTCGCGTAGGGGCGCACCGCAATGCGCCCATTTCCTCCACCAACTCCGGAGAACTGCTTTGTCCGAAACCACAACCAGTTCCACCGCCCGCATCTTCGACCTCGGTCTGTCCGACTACGAAAAGGCGCGGCATCTACAACTGCAGATGGTCGATAAACGCATCGCCGGGGAGGCGCCCGATACGTTCATCTTCACGACCCACCCGCCGACGATCACGCTCGGCCGCGGCAGCGTTTCGGAAAACATCTTGGTATCCGACGAAGTTCTCGCGCAGCGCGGCGTCAAGAAATACGAAGTCGAACGCGGCGGCGACGTGACCTTTCACGGCCCCGGCCAGCAGATCATCTACCCGATTATTGACCTCGAACCGCGAGGCCGCGACCTTCACAAATTCCTGCGCGACCTCGAAGAAGTCGTGATTGTATTCTTGCGCGACTATGGCATCGCCGGTGAACGCTCAGCCGGCAAGACTGGTGTCTGGGTTGGCGAAAAGAAAATCTGCGCCATGGGAATCGCCGTGAAACGCTGGGTCAGCTATCACGGGCTGGCGCTCAATTTGGAAACGGATCTGAGCTTTTTCCAACTCATCAATCCTTGTGGCTTCTCGCCGGATTCGGTCACCAGCCTTGCGGAACTCACGTCGGGTGCCATCGACCGGTCCAGAGCATTTCACTGCCTCACCAACGCAATCGAGCGAGTTTTTGGCTACCGGCTGACCCTATAACCGTCCGCCTGCAGCTGTCAATGAATCAGACAGTCATTGCTTAAGTCGTTACCGTTTAATCATTAATGACGCCGATGTTCATTTCGTGAGCATTTTTTGGCGAAGTTTCCTCAATTCTTGACGTGATTCGTCGATCTAATCACATTGAAACGCCGATGCCGCTTTGGGTTAGACAAAAGTTTTTATGTTGACAACAAAGTACATCTGGTCTGATTTTCTGTGCGAAGGAGCCCATGTCTCTCTTGTGGCCGAGGCCCGGATGGCCGGGGCCGACGACATGCTGGTGACCGTCGGACGAAGGATACTGACGCGGTCACGCCTCTTGGCTTGCCCGCTTGTTTCTTTTCGCCACAGTTTACCATCCGCGTAGTCGGCATTCACAAAGGACGGGTTTCTACGTCGTGTTGCATTGGAGGAAAGTGCTTTTGAAGTGTGTAACCCCGAATCTGACAGGAGGCGAGGACATATCGAAAACGTTAACGCTGAACATTTAAATTTGGCAATCAATCATTAACAGGAGGTTTTGGTTTTGATTAACAAATCCAAAGTCGTACTGGCTCTGTTTCTGGTCCTGACGATTTGTTCCCTCTCGCTGGCCGCAACGGTTGGCAAGATATCGGGCAAGATTACGGACAAAGAGACAGGCGCTCCGTTGCCGGGCGTGGCAGTGACCATCGCCGGCACAACCATGGGATCGTTGACCGATGTCGAAGGACAATACTTCATACTCAACGTTCCCGTCGGCACCTACACGGTGAAAGCCGAAATCATCGGCTACGGCGCTGTCGAGCTGAAGGGACTGACCGTATCGGTTGACCTGACGTCGGATGCCGACTTTCAACTTTCGTCAAAAGCGCTGGTCGGCGAAGTACAAGAAGTTGTCGCCGAACGGCCATTGGTCATTCGCGACCAGACCAAGTCGCTGAAAATCGTCAGCGGCGATGAAGTCAAACAACTACCGACGCGTGGCTACACGGACGTCGTGGGTCTGTCGGCCGGTGTTGTCGCTTACGCCGAAAATCCCGAAGCCTCGTTCGTCGGCACCCGTGGTGGCCGGGAAATCTCGAACCAACCGGCGCTGAATATCCGGGGCGGCCGTCAGGGCGATGTCGCCTACTTCGTCGACGGATTTTCACAGCAGGACGCCTTGACGAACATGTCCACCACCGCGATTAACAACAACGCCATCGAAGAAATCTCGATTTCCACCGGTGGTTTCAGCGCAGAATACGGCTGGGTTTCGTCCGGCGCGATCAACGTCACCACCAAGGAAGGCGCCAAGGCGTACTCGGGCGCCATCGAAGGTATCACCGACGGCTTCATGGGAAACAGCGACCGCTACAATACCAACATCATCGCGTTTAACATCGACGGCCCACTGCTTCCGAACACTGACAAAGCGAGTTTCTTCGCGTCGATGGAACGCCGTCGCTTCGGTGATCGCACTCCTCGTTCGATCGCCGACGGTCGCCTGCCGCACAATGATCTTTCCGGCTGGACTTGGCAGGCCAAATTGCGCTACGATCTGAACGCGCGCAACATCTTGCGCTTCGGAACGCTCGGTTCGTACGAAAAGTGGCGCGAATTCCGCATGAATTACTATTTCAATTCAACGCATGCGCCACGCTATCTGGATGAGAACTATTCGTATTACGGCAAATGGACGAACAACATTTCCAAGAAGACTTTCTTCGAGTTGGGCGCCACCTACTACATCACCAAACGTCTCCGCGGTGATGAAACCCACTGGGATGACATCTATGCCTATGGTCGCCCCGGCGGCAATCCGACTTTCGACGAGTTCCGTTTGTTCTGGATCGGCGATGATCCGGCGACGCCGGAAGACGAAGGCCACGTCTGGGAAGACCTGCTACGGCGCTACTCGTCATACATCGGCGTCAATTGGGACATGACCAGCCAAATCAACGAGCATAACGAAGTTCAGTTCGGCTTTGATTTCGAACGGCACCTGCTGCGCTACTACAACCACCTTGACCCGACCCGTATCGATACGACGATTACTGACCCGGTCGAGTTCGCGCGCGGCGCTTGGCAAGATGCCAATTTCTTTGGTTACAACAATTCCGGCGAAGAGACTGTCGACGACGGTCGCGACGGCGCCAAAAAGCCGTACACTTTTGCCCTTTACTTGCAAGACAAGTTTGAGTGGGAAGGGCTCGTCGTCAACGCCGGTCTCCGCTGGGACTATCTCAACGTCAATACCGACCGTCTTCGTGACGAGGAGAACCCGCTCGATCCGGATCGCTACCTGCTCGACGAAAACGCGACCAACGAGCAGATCGACTTGGCCGGAAGACTCGACGACGGCGATTTCGAGAAGGCCAAGGCCGAGCAGAAGCTCTCACCGCGTTTGGGCGTTGGCTTCCCGGTTTCGGATCGCACGGTGCTCCATGTCAACTACGGCAAGTTCTTCCAGCGTCCCGAACTGCAGTACCTCTACGTCGGTTCGCAGTTCCTCGAGCGAATGGTGAAGGACGCTCCGTACTATTCGCCGATCGGCAATCCTAATCTCGAGCCGGAAGAGACAACCGCATACGAAGTCGGCTTTGCGCATCAGCTGGGCGACTTCACGAGCTTGAACATTACCGCCTACTTCAAGGATGTCAAGGGCCTGACTCAGGTCATCAATCAGCCGTCGCTGCCCAACGCTTTTGCGACTTATCGCAATACCGACTTTGGCACGATCAAGGGTGTTGACGTCAGCTTGAAGATGCGTCGCACGCGTTCGATTTCCGGCGAACTCAATTACTCGCTGTCCTATGCCAGTGGCACCGGTTCGTACGCGACTTCGCAGGGCAATATTGCCTGGACAAATACCGAGCGCCCGATTCGTATCTCGCCGATGGACTTCGACCAGCGTCACAAACTGACGGCGGTCATGGACATCCGCGCCGGAAACAACCAGGGGCCGCGCTGGGGAACCGTTCATCCGTTCGAAAACGCCGGCCTAAATCTGGTATTCCGGGCGGCGTCGGGTACTCCCTACTCACCGATGGAAGTCTACGATGAGATCACGCTGGCCTCGGTCACGCCGACTCCGGTCGGCAAGATCAACAGCCGCTCGGGACCGTGGACTTACCGGCTTGATCTGAAGGCCAACAAGACCTTCCAACTGGCGCGCTTGAATCTCGACGTGTACCTCTGGGTGCTCAACGTTCTCGACGTCGAGAACGCCATGGACGTTTACGAAGGCACCGGATTGCCGAATAACACCGGCTATCTGGCGACTACCGACGGTCGCGCGGCGATCGATCGCAACGGGCAAACCTATTTGGACAGGTACTTGTTCAAGCAGGCGAATCCGGCCAACTATGACACGCCGCGTCAAGTGCGCCTCGGTATGCGCGTGGCCTTTTAACATGAGTCACGAGATGCTTCAGGAGGAAGCCAATGAATAAAACCAAGACTCTTATCGCCCTGCTGGCGTTCTTGATGCTGACCACGGTCGCGTGGGGGCTTTCGAGCGGCACAGGGAAATGGCAGTCCCCACGCACGGCGTTGACTCAGGATACCGACACACGTGTAGATGCTAACAATTTGGAAATGTTCGTCTACAATGACGGTAACTTTGCCTACGACAACGCCAACGTCTTGGGGAAAACCGACGGTCTCTATTTCCCGCGTGGAACCAAGAAGACCGTCATCTACTCCGCGGGAATCTGGATCGGCGCGAAGGTCAGCGACGAGATTCGGCTGGCGATCGCCGAATACTCCGCTGAATTCGTTCCCGGTCCGATGAAAGACGGCACTTATCAGCAAGACAATGCCCGCTTCAAAGTTTACAAAGTGCGCCGCGGCGACAAGGACGAGACGAATCCGGACTACGCAAACTGGCCGGCCGATCATGGCGCCCCGGTGGACGCGGAAGGCAATCCGAGAATCCTCGGCGATCAGATGCTCTGGTCGGTGTTCAATGACGCGGATCCGACAGGTCACATTAACGACGCTGCCGGAACCCAGCCATTGGGTCTCGAAGTCCAGTTGTCGGCCTTTGCGTTCGCACGTCAGGGCGCCCTCGGCAACACGATCTTCTTGAAGTACAAGTTGATCAACAAGGGCGAAAACCGTTTGGACTCGACCTTCGTGTCGCTGTGGGCCGACCCCGATCTGGGTAATGCTTCCGACGACTTAGTCGGCTGCGATACACTGCTGTCGCTGGGGTACTGCTACAACGAAGGCGATGACAACGACTATGGCGCCAACCCGCCGGCAGTTGGCTTCGACTTCTTCCAGGGACCGATTGTTCCGGCCGGCGCGAATGATTCAGCTTTGGTCGACGGCCAATGGCGGAAGGGCTTCAAGAATCTGCCGATGTCGTCGTTCAACAAGTATATCAACGGCACTGATCCGGCCAGTCGTGTGGAGACCTACGGGTACATGAAGGGTCTCACCAAGGATACCCGACCGGAGAGTCCGACCGCCGGACAGATGGTGCCGACTCGCGTCGGTGGCGATCTGAATTGCGAGACGTGTCCCATTACGACGTTCGCCGTGTCCGGCGATCCGGTTACGCAATCCGGCTGGGTCGACGTATCTTCCGCTGACCGCCGTTACATGATGACCTCGGGACCGTTCACGATGTTGCCCGGCGACACACAAGAAGTCGTGGCTGCGGTAATCGTGGCGCAGGGTTCCGATCCGCTCAATTCGATTACGGCTCTCAAAACTGCCGACCTACAAGCGCAGGCCGTGTTCGATCTGAATTTCGATATCCCGTTCCCGCCGCCGCCGCCCAGCGTTTTCGTGCGCGGTATGGATGGGCAGGTCGAAATCATCTGGGGCAGCGAACCGGTTGGTGACGTCCAGGTTCAGGAAAAACTGAATCAGGAATTCCACTTTGAGGGATTCAACCTCTATCAGGGCGAGACTCCGAATGGTCCCTGGAAGCAGTTCGCGACTTTTGATGATGATGCCGATGAATTCGGCGTCGGCCTGATCTACAACGATGTTGTTGATCCGTCTGCCGGCGGCACGCAACGTTTGATCGTTCAGAAAGGCTCTAACTCGGGTTTAAGGTTCCAATCCCGGCTCTCAAACAGCCAGATTGACGGATCCCCGCTCTCAAACAACACCCCGTATTATTTCGCGGTGACGTCGTACTCATACGACATTCGCAACATCAACGAGTTCCACGATCCGAACGGCAATTTCCTCGGTCACATCGTCGAAGCTCTCGAAAGTCCGATTATCTCGTATGAAGTTCGCCCGCTGACTTGGCCCGGACGGTTTGCCGATACGGCAGCGCACGTCGGGACCTCCGACGGCCGCACGGTCATCGAGTACATCTACCCCGATTCGATCACGGGTCACGATTACGAAGTGACGTTCAATGAGGACGGCACCTGGAACCTGACTGACAAAACCCTGAACGAGGTTCTCCTCGAGAATCAGGATCATCAAACGCCGGGTTACGAATTCCCGATCGTTGATGGATTCATGATCCGCGTTATGGGACCGGCGTTGGGTGTCAAGTCGGTGGCTGAAGTTCACAACGGTACTTCGCCGGTCGATCCGCCGGACAATGTCAACTTCTCGCGAAACTCAACTTCACAGTGGTATATGGACCCGCTCGGTGACCACTCCTTGAGTCGCTACCTCTGGTCAAGCCCGACGATCGATGACTACGAGATTCGCATCGTTGATGGCGCCACCGAGAGTTGTTTCGACTGGTTCGGTCCGGACGGCAGCGCCGATTACGGTTATCCCAACCCATTCAAAGTACCGATCGAGCTTTGGAACATCGGCTCCGGTACTCCGACCGACCCGTCGGATGACCGCCGCGTTTCCTTCATGCTGCTCGACGACGGTACAACCGTTGGCGAATTCGATTGGGGTGACGGTATCTACTTCCACGAGATACCGTACGACCAACCGGACTGGGAAGATCCGAACGACCATGCCGGTAACTACGATCCTGACTACCTGTTGTGGTCGTACCGGCGCTTCCGATTCTACCCGCTTAACGATCCGCCGGACGGCAGCTATCCAGCCGCGGGCACGATCGTCCGGATAACGACTAACAAGGCCAACACCACGGCGGATCGCTTCACGTTCAAGACGCAGAAGCTCGCCGAGGGTAACGGCACTTTTGTTGCCGACAACATCAATAATGTGGTCGTTTGGCCGAATCCGTATTACGGCTTCAACGTCGAAGAACGCGATCAATTCGATCGCATCATCTACTTTGAAAACCTGCCTCCGGCCCGGCGCCTGACCTTCCGCATTTACAACATTGCCGGCGATCTGGTGCGCACTCTTGAGAAACCGGCGGATGCGCTGACTCGCTTCCAGTGGGATCTGAAGAACGAATCCGGTCTCTGGGTGGGCGCGGGAATTTACATCTGGGTGATCGAGGCTGACGGCTTGGGGACGAATTACGGCAAGATGGCCGTGTTCCCCGAAGTTGAACAGCTGGACACCTATTAGAGGAGAGGAGTGAAAACGATGAAGAAGATATTCTTACTCTCGTTGGCGCTGCTGCTGGTGATGAGCGCCGTGCTCCTCGCCGGTAACGAACAGCGCATTGGCACTTCCGGCGCGCAGGAATTGCGCATTCCGGTCGGCTCTCGCGGCTCTTCGCTGGCAGGTTCGGTGATCGCCAATACCTCCGGCGCGGAAGCGCTTTTCTGGAATCCGGCGGGCGCCGCGCGTCTGACCGGCACCGAAGCGATGTTCTCACATCTTGAGTACTTCGCCGATATGAACATGGAGTACGTTGCGGCCGCGACGTCGCTCGAGGGAATCGGCACGATCGGCGCCTCGGTCAAAGTCCTGTCGATCGGTGAGATTCTCAAGACGACGGCTGCGGACAAGCAGGGATCGTCGGGGACGATTTTCAATCCGACGTTCACAGTCGTCGGCTTGACCTACGCCCGGCAATTCACCGACCGCGTCGCTTTCGGCGCCAGCGCGTTCTTCGTTAACGAGAAGATCGATCTGGCCGAAGCCCGCGGCGTTGCCTTTGATTTCGGCTTTACATACCAGCCCAATTGGCGCGGCCTCAAGTTCGGTGTCGTGTTAAAGAACTTCGGCCCGAACATGCAGTTCACCGGCTCCGGCTTTGACATCAAGATCATTCCGCCGGGAAGCGACCCGAATTCGGCGACGAAGACGGTGCGCACCGAAAGTGAAGGATTCGATCTGCCGTCGTCGATTCAGTTCGGCGCGGCGTGGGATGCGCTCCAGAACAACGAGAAGAACAGTCTCGAAGTCACCGGCGCGTTTCAGGCGAACAACTTTTCGCAGGACGAGTTCAAGGGCGGCGCTGAGTATTCGTACAACGACCTGTTCTTCCTGCGCGGCGGCTTTGTCGGCTCCGCTCAGGACGACTATTCGTTCGGCGGATCGTTCGGCGCCGGTGTCAAGCTGAACTGGGGCAGTTCGAATGTGATCTTCGACTATTCCTGGCAGCAGGTCGACATCTCGGGATTTGACGATAATCAGTACTTTACCGTCAAGTTTGCCTTCTAAACTCGCATTCGATTCATCATTTTGGCCGGTGGTTCTTTGAGCCACCGGCCGTTTTCTTGCTCGCGAGTCAGCACGCCCCGCCGACGCTTTTTGTTGAATCCGGAGGCTCATCTGCGCTTCTTCAGCATGTGGGTACTGCCAGTATCATCGTTCCCGTCGCCGACATGCGCGTTGCGCCGGATCATCGCTCTGAGCGCGTTTCGCAGGCCATCTTCGGTCACGTTGTCGAAGTCGTCGAGATCTCCGGAATGTTCTCCAAAGTCCGGACGCCGGACAACTACGCCGGTTGGATGGCATCGGCATACATGACTGATAAGCCAACAGCGAACTTCGGCAATTCCATCGTCACCTCGCAATTGGCGGTGTTTCACGGCGACAACGACGAGCGCCTCTGCTTGCCGTACGGCTCCCGGCTCGAATCGCTCGGCGGCGATCGTTTTCGCGCTCCTGATGGTCCGGAGTGGGGTATGTTCTTTGGACGTGTTGTGCGTGACGTCACGATCACAGTTCCTGAAGCGCTTGCAGAGGCTCAATCGCTGATTTCTGTTCCTTATCTTTGGGGCGGGGCATCGTCGTTCGGCTACGACTGTTCGGGCTTTACGCAGGCCGTCTATCGCCGTTGTGGGGTCGTCTTGCCGCGAGATTCGAAAGATCAAGCGCGGGTTGGCAGGGAAGTGTCATCGTCCGAGATCATGCCCGGTGATTTGATCTTCTTTCCCGGGCACGTCGCAATCGCCTTCAGCGACGCGATGATACTCCACAGTTCGCGCCTGCGCGCCGGCGTCCAATTCGAATCGCTCGATCCCGGCCACCCGCGATTTCGTGCCGACTTGGCCAATGCCGTTACGACAACTCGGAGGATCTTGTGACACTGTTACCGCCGCGACTCAGAAGTGGCGACCGCCTTAAGGTCATCTTTCCGGCAAGTGCCTTGCGCTCTGGAAGAAGCATGGTGCGCTCATACAATGACGGTGTTTCCCTGCTGGAGCAGCACTTCGAGATCGAAGGCTCGGCGCTCATGGAAGCCGATCATCACGGTCTCGCCGGCGAGGATGAACAGCGAGCCGCTGAACTCAACGCGGCGTTTCGTTCGGCGAAGAGCCGCGCTCTGATCGCCGGCCGCGGCGGATATGGCTGTCTACGATTGTTGAAACACATCGACTTTGAAGCCGCAAAGACGCGACCCAAAGCGCTAATCGGCTTCTCCGACTTAACGATCTTGCAGCTTGCGCTGTACCGCAAGATTGGTCTGGTTTCATTTTCCGGACCGATGGTGGGCACCGTGGACAGCCGCGAGCTCCGGAGAATGTTGCCGTTGCTCACCGGCGTGATCACCGGAATTGATCTCATCGAGAAAGAGGATCGCAAGTCAATCGAAGTACTCTCCCCCGGCATCGCGGAAGGCGTCTTGCTGGGCGGCAATCTCTATTCAATTGTGCAACTCATCGGCACCGGTTTCCTCCCGCGCTTTGAGAACAGCATACTCTTTTTCGAGGATGTTAACGAAACCGTCGATCACATCGACTCGTTCCTGCAGCACCTGAAGTTAGCCGGCCAGCTCTACGGAATCGCCGGCGTCGTTATTGGAAACATCGACTGGCGCAAGGACGGTAAGACTTCATCACGCCGCCAAAACGAAGTGCGTTTTCGGGAGCGGCTGCGCGGCTTGTTCCGCCGTGACATTCCGATTTTGCTGGGGTTGCGTTATGGCCATTGCGACGGCTCGCTGACGATCCCCATGGGCGTTCGCGCGCGGCTCGACACCGAGGCCAAGTCTCTCGTATTGCTTGAGGAGGTCACGCGTGACTGAGCCGACACTGAAGCTTGATCTCGTGAGCTTGCGTCTGAAACGCCCGTTTACGTTGTCGCAGGCTTCGGCAACCAGCAAGACTACGCTGATTGCGCGCCATGGCAACGGCTTCGGTGAAGGATCATCATCGATTCACTATGGCGTATCTTCCGCCGAGGCTCTTGAACAAGCGCTGCGCCTTTGGCAGGAGGCCGGTCAGCCGTCTTCGCGTGACTCACTCGATGCATTCCAGCGATCTCTGCCGGAGACGCTCAATGTTGCGCGCTGCGCCATTGAAACGGCGCTACTTGACCACGCCGCGCGAGTAAGCGGCCAACCGCTATGGCAGTATCTGAAACTCCAATCCCGCGACGAAATCGTCAGTTCGTTCACGATCACTTTTGGCGATGCCGAAGATGTCAAGCGGCAACTGGAGTTGGCATCGGACTTCGGCAGCCTCAAGCTTAAGGTGGGCTTTGGCGGCGATATCGATTTCGTGGAGCAAGTATTGAAATCTCGCGAGACGAAACTCCGCCTCGACGCCAACGGCGGCTGGACTCGCGACGAAACCCTCGATCGCATGCGCGTACTGCGCGGTTATCCGATCGAGTTTGTTGAGCAACCGTTGAAAGAACCTACCCTGTTCGACCTTGACCGCATCAAGAACAAGATCGAGTGTCCGCTGGTACTTGACGAATCGATTCGCACCACCAATGATATTGCTCGCTTCGAGCGCGTGATTGATGGCGTCAATCTCAAACTGTCCAAGTGCGGCGGCATCCTGCCGGTTTTGGGCATGGCCGAACGGGCGCGCGCCGGCGGTCTGAAACTGCTTTTGGGCTGCATGGTGGAATCGGCAATCGGCATCACCGCCGCAGCGCATCTGGCCTCCGAATTTGACTGGTTTGATTTGGACGCCATTCTTCTGACCGAAAATGATCCGTTTTGGGGCGCGCACTTTGACGGTGATCGTATCATTCTTCCCGGCGGCTCCGGGTTGGGAATTTCAATCGGAGAGAATACCCTGGCATGAAAAGTCAAACGTTCTTTGTCGCCGCGGTCCTGGCATTGTTGTTGCCTTGCGCCGATCTTGTTGCTCAGGCCGTTTCTGATGCCCCGCAAATCGAAA
The DNA here is from genome assembly GCA_964617645.1 of uncultured Ignavibacteria bacterium. Classification (GTDB taxonomy): domain Bacteria; phylum Zixibacteria; class MSB-5A5; order CAIYYT01; family CAIYYT01; genus JADJGC01. Next base: position 48,432 of record CAZTYE010000002.1, on the reverse strand, counting down.
TCGTCTATCCCCGACCCGATCAGCGGATTGCCGCCGTCGATTCGCAGTTCATTTTCGGCAAGGTCACTCCCGGCGCGGCGCTGCGCATTAATGGCGACTCGGTAAAAGTGCACGACAACGGCGCGTTTCTCGCGTTCTTGCCCGTGTATCCCGGACGATTCGTATTCAAACTCGAAGCCCGCCTGCAACAGAGGTCGACCGCGTCGGAGTTGGCGATCAACGTACCTGAGCCTTATCGGGTGCCGCCGAAAGACTCCTTGCTCATTCGCAGTGGCTACATGCAGCCGTCCGGCAAGCTGATACTCACCGAGGGCGATCTCCTCGAGGTTGGTTTTCGCGGCACGCCTGAACTGCATGCATACTTCCGCACCTCGCGCGATGCGCGCTTGATGCCGATGCTCGAGTCCGCGCCGCGACCGCAAAATTATTGGGCGGAATCGCTGTTCGGCGCCGGCGGCGTGCCCGACTCCTTGTTAGTCAAGGGCTTGTTTGCCGGACAGTTGTCGCTAACCGAGCGCCACGTCGATGATTCGGTAACGATTACCTTCTACTTGTGCCGGAAACGCCTTCGCTTCCTGGACAGCGAACAAAAGGGATTCAGGCGACAACTTGACAGTTGTCAATGCGTGACCAGAGACAACGACAACAAACTAACGGTATGGCCGGAGACGAAATACGTTGTCGGCGAGTTGACCGATTCGACTCATACTCTTCGTGTTGGCTCGCGTCAGGGCTATTTCTCGATCTTCCAGCCGCGCGGTCTACGATTTCGCATCACTGGCTTTGAAGACCGGTTCTATCGCGGTCGCTTGGTTGATGGTCAGGAAGTTTGGATAGCCGATACATCGCTAAGACTCCTGCCCGAGGGCGCCCGCGTTCCACGTGGCAGTTTCGGCATCATCCGCACCACAAAGATCGTGGGCGGCGTGGAAGTCACTGTCGATCCGGGCGCCCAATTGCCGTTTCGTGTCGATCACGATCCGGCCAGTCGCCGATTGATTCTCGATCTCTACAACTGCACCTCCGATGTCGATTGGGTTCGCTATGATAACTCCGACAGTCTGATTGCTGCGATTCGCTTCGAACAGCCGCAAGTCGGCGTGACGAGGGTGATTGTCGAACTGGCCCAGAGCCTCTGGGGGTATGACGCCTCATACGCGGGAACCAAGCTGAAGCTTCGCCTCGCTGCGCGTCCGCCGCTCACCGGCAATCTACGTGGCTTGCGCATCGTTCTCGATCCGGGGCACTCCCCCGACGCCGGCGCCATTGGCCCGACCGGATTCAAGGAGAAGGACGCCAATCTTCTGATCGCGCTCGAACTGCGCGACCTTCTCATCGACGCCGGCGCTGAGGTGTTCATGACTCGCGCTGCGGACACGCCGCTGCCGCTCCATGCGCGGCCGCCGCTGGCTTACCAGTTCGACGCGGACATTTTCATCTCAGTGCACAACAATGCGCTACCGGATGGCGTCAACCCGTTTTTCAACAACGGCAGCTCCTGCTTCTATTACCATCCTCACTCGCAGGCGCTTGCGGCCTCCGTGCTCAAGCGCCTGGTCAAAGCGACCGGCTACAACGACTACGGCCTCTGGCACGGAAACTTCGCCGTCATTCGGCCTACCGGCTATCTGGCAACCCTCGTCGAGTGTGCATTCATGATGCTGCCTGATCAAGAGCGCGATTTATTAGAGCCGGAGTTTCGCAAGAAAATTGCCGCGGCAATCTGCGACGGAGTGAAGGACTTTGTCGAGGTTGAGCGCGACCGCGCCCGTTCCGGTATGTAGCTGACCGGCCTCTTCTGGGTTCGACTTCGTATATCTTATTGCCGCCGGCGCGGCTTTATCCTTTCAAAGCGCCGGCAATAATCCCCTCGGTGATCCGTCGCGAGAACAAAACGAAGATCACGACCGTCGGCAGTGCCGAGATCGTTGAAGCCGCGAAAAGCTGCGGGATATTGATGCTCTGGTATCCTTGGAGCAGCGCCAGCGCCACCGGCAGCGTGCGCATCGACTCTGATGAAGTCAGAATGAAAGGGTAAATGAAAGAGTTCCAATTGACAAGAAACACTTGTACTCCCAACACCGCCAGCGCAGGTCGACAGAGGGGCATCACCACGCGCCATACAACAGTCCACTCACCGGCGCCTTCCAGACGAGCGGCTTCTTCCATGTCCGCCGGTAACGCCGAGATGTACTGCCGCATCATAAACACACCGAGCGGCATTACCAAAAACGGCAAGATCAACGCCAGATAAGTATCGAATATGCCCAGCCAATTGCTCATCAAGTAAACCGGAATAATCACCACATGCGCCGGTATCATCAGCACCAGTACAACGCTCAAGGTGATCAATTGTCGGCCGCGGAATCGTCGTCGCGCCAGTACGTATCCCACCAATGTGCAGAAGACCAAGTTACCCGCCGTCACGATCGCTGCTACCAGCAACGAGTTCAGCAGCGGCACGTACAATTGCGATTGCGAAAACAAGAATTGGTAGTTAGCGAAAGTGAGCTCAATCCGCGCAAATTCGAGTTTGCCGGTCAAAGTGAAATTCCGGGCGAAGGACCCGATCAACAAGTACGCAAACGGCGCGAGGCAAGTTCCGGCAATCACCACCGCGCCGGCAAAGCGCCAATATCCGGATCGCGTAGCTTTACGCATCCGCCGCCGTCCGTGAGCGAATCAGCCGCAACTCCAGCCAGGCGACCAGCGCGATCAGCACAAAAAGCACATTCGCCGCCGCTGCGCCGTAGCCGATATTGAATTTGTGCAGTCCTTCTTCGTAAACGAAATACACCATCGTCGTCGTCGAACTCAACGGGCCGCCTCTGGTCATCACGAACACTTCGACAAATATCTGAAAGCTCTTGATTGTATTCAGCACGACCACGAACAGCAGCATCGGCTTCAAATGCGGCAGCGTCACCGCACGAAACCGATCCCACCAGCGCGCACCCTCTAAATGCGTGGCGTCGTGGAGTTCCTGCGGGATCGACTGCAGCGCCGCAAGAAACAGCAGCATGTAGTAGCCCGTGGACATCCAAACATCCATCGCCATGATTGCCGGAAGCGCTGTAACCTCAGAGAAGAGGAATCCGTCTGCCGGAGCGGTTATCCCCACCAACTCCACCAGCATCTGAATGTATCCGCCGCGCGCGTAGAGCGTCGTGAAGATCAATGCCACCACAACGAGCGAAATCACGGAAGGGAAGAAATAGATCGATTGAAACAGTCGTCGGGCCGGCAAACGATTGTTTACGAGTAGCGCGAGCAGGATTGCCAGCATTGTCGTTACCGGCAGCGTGCCAATGGTGAAGATAGCCGTATTTGAGATCGCCCGAAGAAAAGCGCCATCTTGGAAGAGACGAACGAAGTTCGCAAAACCGACGAAACGGTACTCGCCCGTCAACAGGCGATAGTCGGTAAACGAAACAACGAATGAGGCTACAATCGGGAAGAGCCAGAACACCAGAAGCGTCGCCAGCCACGGCGACAGAAACAGCCAGTCGCTGCCGCCGAATCGACTCGCGCTACGGATTTTCATGCCCGCTCAACGCCTGCGCGCACTCGCGGTCAATCAGAGCCAGTGCCTCCGCGGCTGACAGCTTTCCATAAATCGCCTGCTCGAGTCCCCGCTCGAGTATTTCCTCGATCGCCACCCAACGCGGATGCACCGGCGTCGAACGCGAATTCTGCAATTGCCGTCGGAAAACTTCTGCCGTCCTGGTCATGGGCAAGTCAGCGCCGGCGGACGAAAAGCGATTTACCGGCGTAAAACTTCCGGTTGCAGTCGCAAAGCGGCGATCATTTGCCGGTTGCACGAGATGGCGAATGAAGGCCATCGCCACGTCGGCCCGCTTGCTGTCGTGGTTGATGGCCAGATACTCGCCCCCCGAAAACGAGTAGCCGACTCCGGACGAATCGATCGCCGGCATAGTGCAAACGAAGTAGTCGAATGATAGCGCTCCGTTGGTCAAGCGCCGAATTAACCATTCACCGGAGATGACAAAACCGACTTTGCCGGCGGCAAAGTACTCATCGAGCCGCGCTTGCGATTCGATCAGCCCGGTAGCAGACAACTTCAGATAATACTCCAGTGATTCCCGCCCGGCTGGCGAAGCGAACATCGTTTTCGTTAGTGTCTGATCGAAGACCTCGCCGCCGGCGCTCCAGAAGAACGGCAGGAATTTTTTGTAAAGACGGTGCCGCTCCGCAGCATTCGACCCGAAACCAGAAGTTCCATCTCCGAGCGCATTGACATTCTCTGCTGCGTTCAGAAGCTCTGCCCAAGTGCGCGGTTCGAAATCTGCGCTGTAGCCGGCTTGCGTTAGAAGCGTTCGATTGCAAAACAGCACCCGCGTTCCCAGCATCCACGGCACGCCATAAGTCCCGCCGCGAAGTTCCGCCGGCTCCCACATCAACAGCGAATCGCGCAAGCCACCAAGGTGGGGAGTCAAATCGAGCAAGCGCCCGCCGGCGGCGAATTCCGCTACCCAATCGGATCCAAGTTCGAGCACATCCGGCCCGCTGCCTCCGGCCAGCGCAATTGCGATTTTTTCATGTCCGTCGGCCCAGGTCAGATCACCAAGTTGAACCGGGACTTTGTGGGCCGCCACAAACGAATCCGTCATGGCCACGACTACCGGTCGCACTTCCGGGCTCGTCCAGAATTGCCAGAAAGCAACACTTCCGGACGGCGAGTCGGTACGCCCACAACCGCCGATCAGAACCGCGGCCGCTGCGGCAAACATGATAAGAGAGAGCTGCCTCATTCCAACGGCTTCGTATGCACATTCCGACCCCACAAATCAACCAAAACAGTTGTCGAAGTTTTAGTTGATCGTCGGTGCAACGGACCTGATCATATCCTCGCTTTTGGCCAAGTGCGCCGCGTCCGGCGCTAACACGATCAGGTTGAATTCCGATGCAGTTGTCCGCCGTCACGCTGATGCTCTGGGTGTTGTTCGCCGCCGGCGTCATCATCGCCTTCTCGCTGCGATCGCGTCAGTGGAAGCGGCCGCTGCGGCAGATTGCCGGCTTGCGTGCGATCGACGAGGCCATCGGTCGCGCCACCGAGCTGGGCAAACCCGTCGTCTTCACGACGGGATGGGGCGGCGATATCCAGCGTCCGACAACAATCGCGGCGCTCAATCTCTTGCGTTACGTCGCCGCCAAAGCCGCCGCCTACGGCACGCGCTTGATTTTCCCGACCCACGATCCGGTCATCGCCGAAACGGCGCGGGAGATTTTGCAGAACGCCTATCGCGAGAGCAACCACCCCGATCTTTATCGCAGCGACGATGTCGTTTTCGTTTCGCCGTCGCAGTTCGGCTATGCTGCCGGCGTCGACGGTATTGTCGCTCGCCATCTCCCCGGCGCGATGTTCTTGCTCGGCACTTTCGAAGGTGAAGCTTTGGTCCTCGCTGAAACCGCCGGTGCTCACGGCGCCTTGCAAATCGCCGGCACCGACTCGACGATTCAGTTGTCGTTTTTTATTGTCGCCTGCGACTACACACTGATCGGCGAGGAACTGTTCACTGCCTCCGCCTACCTGACCGCCGATGAGCGCGTCCGGTCTTCGATGCTGGCGCAAGATGTTCTCCGCCTGGCGTTGATCGTTCTGATCGCTGCACTCGCGGCCGCCGCCGCCATGGGCGCGAATTGGCACCGGAGTTTCTTCCCATGATTGCACGGATCGCTACTATCGTGGCTTTCGCCGTCGGCGTATTCATGATCGCCCAGTACTTTGTCAAAACCGAAGCGACGGCCGCGGTCTACCGCGCCCTGCTTGACTACTATCAGTTCGTCTTCGCGATGACAATGCTGCTCGGAGGTGTCGCCGTGCTGCGGCATCACGTCAAGAAAGCGCGACGACCGGATCGGCCGCGCCAGGCGCCCTATAGCTGGCTGACAATTGCCTCATTGCTGTTCATGATCTTGGGTGCCGCGATTTTTGGCGTCGGTGTCGATTCGCCGTATCAATGGGCGTTTCAAAATCTGCAGGCGCCAATGCAGGCCACGATGTTCTCGCTGCTGGCGTTCTTTGTTGCATCGGCCGCCTATCGCGGTTTCCGCGTGCGGTCGATGCCGGCGCTGGTGCTGGCATCGACGGCGATCATCGTTCTGCTCGGCCGCAATGCTCTGGGTGACGCGGTCTCCACGCACCTTCCGGATCTCGCCGGATGGATACTCAATCAACCCGCTGCCGCCGCCAAGCGCGGCTTGTTGATCGGAGTTGGCCTCGGGTCGTTGGCTACCGCGCTGCGAGTCATTCTCGGCATCGAGCGCAGCTACTTGTAGGACGAAGTGATGAGATCTACCGCACGATACATCGTCTATGCCGTTGTCCTGCTGGCCGTGCTTCTGCCGATCATATTTAACTTCCGTATGACTCCGACGGCAACGCCGGAGACCACGCGGCTGCACGGCCTGATCGACTCGCTGCCCGAGCAGGCAACGATCCTCATTTCCTTCGACTTCGAAGCGTCTTCGTTCGCCGAAATTCGACCGCTGGCCGACGCCGTCATTCAGCACGCGTTTCGAAAGGACGTCCGGATCATTGCGCTGGCGCTTTTCGCCGAAGGCACGGCATTGGGAGAAGAAATGCTCGAGGCCAACGCCCAATCGGTGGGGAAGCGCTATGGCGCCGATTACGTCTTCCTCGGTTTTCGGCCGCAGTATCAATCGGCGATTCTCGCCGTGGGTGAGTCGATTCGCCAGGAATTCCCCACGGATTATCACGGCGCAGCGACCGCAACGCTGCCACTTCTCGACTCGGTTCAGAGTTACGCCGATCTGGCGCTGGTTATCTCGATTGCCGACGGCAGCATGCCGACTTACTGGGTCGAATACGCCGTCACGCCGCACCGCGCGAAATTCGCCTGTGTGCTCACGGCAACAATGGCGACGCAATTCTATCCTTACCTGTCATCGCAACAAATTGTTGCGTTGGCCGCCGGTCTTAAGGGCGCTGCCGAGTACGAGAGTTTGCGTGACGAGTCCGGCGCCGGCGGACGCGGGCTTTTCGCGCAGTCGGTGGCGCAGGTTGCTATCGTCGCAATCATCATAGTTGGAAATCTCGTCGAACGTCGCCGGAGGAGCAGGTAATGCACTGGGGAACAGTCGCGGCCGGTTTGGTCACGCTGGCAATCTTCTCATTCCTCTATCGGGACAATCCCTTCTACAAGGCGGCCGAGCATATCTTGATCGGTCTTTCCGTTGGATTCACAATCGTCCTGCTCTGGAGTTCCGTGCTCGTGCCCAAGCTGTTTCAGCCGCTCCTTGTTCAGGGCAAGCTGTGGTCGATCATTCCGCTGCTGCTCTGCCTGCTGATAATCATGCGCTTGAAATCCTCTTGGTCGCTCTATTCGCGACCGGTGTTGGCATTGATCATCGGCGCCGGCGCCGGCCTGTCGATTCCCGCAATGCTGGACGCCCGCGTGCTCAAACAAGCGGGCGCAGCAATCGCACCATTCGCCGCGCTGCACACCGCCAATGCGGTTACGCCCTGGAGCGTGCTCGAAGCGATTATCGGCCTGATCGCCTGTCTTACGGTGATGGTTTACTTCTTCTATACCCGCTCCGACCGGGGTTTCTCGCGTTTCGCCAGTCAAACCGGCGTATACTTCTTGATGATCTTCTTCGGCGCGACTTTCGGCTACACCGTCACTTCGCGATTGACTCTTCTGATCGGTCGCATTGAGTTCCTCCTGAGCGACTTATTGAGGTTGCTGTGAACTGCCGACGCTGCAAGATCAAGATGCGCGAAGAACGCAGGACATTTCACAAACAGCGCAAGTGGATCTGCCCGAAATGCGGTTCCGCCCGCATGCAGCGCCCGAAACCGAAGGAATGACAATGCGAGCACAGAAACAGCCGTTGCCCCATGCATCCGCCTCGCATGCGGCACTCGCACAATCAATCGACTTTCGCGCAGGGGCACAGCGAGCCGTGCCTAACTTGCCCATGGACGTCGGCTGCAGCTTGCTGTGGGGTCTTAAGCAGATATCGCTATGACTTCCGAAACTGCCCCCATACTTGCACCTATCCGCATCGGCACTTCCGGCTACTCATTCGCCGATTGGTACACCGTCTTCTATCCGCCTAAGTTGGCGAAGACCAAGATGCTCGACTACTACGCCTCCCAGTTCGACACCGTTGAGATCAACGCCACCTACTACCGAATACCGTCAGCCAAAACCTTCGAGAGCATGTTGAGACGAACGCAGGACAAGTTCGAGTTCATGGTCAAGGCGCATGAGTCCCTGACCCACAAGCGTCAGCAGGCGCGCGAACTCTCGACCTCTTTTCAGGAAGCCATCAAACCGATGCAGGATTCCGGCCGCCTGAAGGGGATTCTTGCGCAATTCCCGTTTTCATTTCCTTATACCAAGACCAACCTCGACCATCTCAGTCTCTGTCGCGAACTTGTGCCGGGGCAAAATCTCTTCGTCGAGTTTCGGCACGGCAGTTGGATTCGCACCGAGGTTTTCGACTGGCTGCGTTCGCGCGAAATCGGCTACGTCTCTGTAGATGAGCCTCAACTCGAGAAGCTGATTCCGCCGGTAGCTGTCGCGACGCTGCCGATCGCCTATCTCAGATTTCACGGCCGCAACGCCGATAAATGGTATGGGAGCGACGGCTCGTTGCGCTATGACTACCTCTATTCGGAGGCGGAGTTGCGCCAGTGGGTGGACAAGATTCAAGACTTGCGCCGGCAAGCCAAAACGGTCTATATTTACTTCAACAACTGTCACGAGGGTCAGGCTGTGACCAATGCGCGGCAAATGATGGAGATGCTGGATGTTACCTAAAGCCGTCAAACGGATAATGATGTTTTGCGGCGTAATCACCCTTCTGGTAGTGGCCGTTCTCGACCGCCCGGCGAATTTGGCCATCAGCTCGGGACCCATCGGTCCGCCGTCGCCGCCGCAGTACAAGTTCCACCTCAAACCGCCCAACTTGTCCTGCGAGTCTGCGTGCCTCTATGACAATTACTCCTCCGTAAAGCTCTTCGGCAAAGATGAAGATACACCGCGCCCCATCGCTTCGATTACCAAACTGCTGACGGCGCTGACGTTTCTCGACTACGGAGTCAACTGGGACACAACCGTTGCAATGATCGAAGCGGACGTCGAAAACTCGTCGCGCTCGGTCCTGCGCGCCGGACACCAGTACCGTGTCATTGATCTCCTGCACGCCAGCCTGATGGGCTCCGACAATCGCGCGACTCGAGCCTTGGTGCGGTCAACCGGCGTGGCCCCGGACTCATTCGTCGCGTCTATGAATTCCAAGGCGCGCCATCTGGGCCTGATCACGCTTACGGTCGACGAGGTCACCGGCCTCTCGGAAAACAACGTCGCCTCCGCCGTCGATGTTGCCCGCTTGCTGAATTTCGCCGCCGCCAACAAGACGATCTCCGAAATTCTGCAGAAAACCGAGTACAACTTCGAATCGGTGAACAAGCACCGCGAATACATCTTCGGCAATACGAACCGCCTATTGCACGGCCGCTGGCTCATCGAGGGTGGCAAGACCGGATACATCGACGAGGCCGGATGGTGCTTCACCGCCCGGGCTACCGACCGCGATGGCCGCGATCTGACCGCCGTCATTTTGGGCGCGCATTCAAATCGTCAGCGCTTTGCTCAAGCGCAGCGCCTCTTCGAATGGGCCTTCTCGCAACTGCCCGAATAGGGACGCAAAAGTAATTGACAACGTCCGCCGATTCATGTATAAACATCCCCTTGCAAACTGGCGCCCTAGCTCAGTTGGTAGAGCAGCAGACTGAAAATCTGCGTGTCCCCAGTTCGATTCTGGGGGGCGCCATTTTGAGTGTCCCCACGCCACCCTAGCTCAGCTGGTAGAGCAGCTGATTCGTAATCAGCAGGTCATCGGTTCGAATCCGATGGGTGGCTGTTTTTTCTGACAATCGCCGGAAGCGCGCTCGGTTGCCGAGGTGCTCACCAAGTTCGATCAGGCGGTCACCGACGCCCGTGCCGCCATTGCCGACGCAACCGACGGCGCCCTGGTGGCGAACTGGTCCTTGCTCAAGAACGGCCATGCCGTGCTCAGCATGCCGCGAATCGCCGTCCTGCGCAGCTTCGTCATGAACCACTTGATTCATCATCGCGGCCAGCTTAGCGTCTACTTGCGTCTGAATGACATATCCGTACCGGCGATTTATGGTCCGTCGGCGGATGAAAAGCTCGTGTAACTCCGCGGCCAGAGCGTTATCATGACCGAACAATATTGCGCACGCAGCAAATAGGAGAGGATGCGCATGGGCGAAGAACATCTTACCGTCAAGCCGTTTATCGAATTCGCTTGCAAGGTGATGTCCGACGAAGACGTGCTCGCGCTCGCGCGCGAAGTCACCATGCATCCCGGAGGCAACGCGCAGTTGCATCTCGACGCGTACTTGAAGGGAAGCGGTCTCGATCTGCGCGTCGATCTCAAGAGCATCCTCGAAAACGACATCGGTGTCCGCGATAAAGTGATGCGCGATATCCTGCTCGCCCGCCAGCGCGGCGGTACTTCGGGAACTATCCCGATTCCGCAATCGACTTACGCCGATCCTGACTGGCAATATGCCATCGGCTCGATGAACATCAACTGGTCGCAGATCGACAACACCAACACCTACCGACTCGGCTTTCGCAATATGTACCGCTGGCATCCGGACGCCAACCGCATGACGCAATGCGTACATCGCGCCGCCGAGAACCTCAAGAAGAAGGGCGCCAAGGACTACTGGATGGTCGGCAGCGCGACTATCGTCATTGAGTCATCAGACCTCGACTCCTATCGTTGGGTCGGTCTCAAAAAGGCCACTTTGCGGGTGATCAATTCGCCGCTATAGGCTCTCCCGATTCTCTTCATTCCAATCGAGCGGGAATTTTCCGCCTGTTCGAATGTAACACCAATGCCGGTCACGACTGTCGGCTGTCCGCCCACAGCTTGCTGTCTGGAGTCCTCTTTCTTGATGGCAAGACCTGCGGCAGTTCGCGACCGCCTTGCTGTGTGATCGACTGATAATCTATGGACTTTTCATTCCACAAAACTCATCTTGAGCTCGTCTGCGATGTGTACGAATTCGACAACGCTGTTTGTATCGGTAGGGAGGGTCAATGAAATCGCATTTCATCGGCGTCATCCTCTGTGCTCTGTCCGCGTCATCAAGTTCTTTGGTGGCCTCGGCAAGTCCAGTTGAGTTGCATTCACGCATCAAATCCGTCATTGTCTACGCCGATCGTGCGCTGATCAAACGCGAAGCCGCGTTTGAGATCGCCGCCGGCCAGAACACGATTGTCATCACGGGCATCACCCAATTGGCGGATGAAGTCTCTCTGCGCGCCTCGTTATCGACAAACAACGCACGGATTCTCGGTCTGGCGGTGAAACCCGCTGCCGTCCGCGACGATGATGTTCGTCGCAAAGACCTGCGTCGTCGCCTCGACAGTTTGTGGGGGGAAGCCGCCGTATCCGAAAATCGGATCTTCGTGCTGACAAAGCAGCAGCAGATGTTAGAAAACCTCGCGAGCAATGCATCGGCCGCGGCGTCCGGTTCTCCATCGGCCGGAGCGCCGGATTCGCGCAACTGGGAGGCGGCTTTTCTCAATGTCGGCAAGTACCTCAATATCGTGCTCGACTCGATCCGCGCGATGCGAATCCGCGACGCGCAAACGCGGGAGCGGTGCCACGCCTTGGAGCGGGAATTGGCCGCCGCGGATTCCGTGTTGAATCGACCGGTTAGGGACGTCGCCATCGAGGTCGAGTGTCGCGCTCCGGTGCGCGGCGTAGCGATTCTCGAATACCTTGTGCCGCGAACATCATGGCGCGCTCTTTACAATGCCCGGTTGTTGGACAGCAATCAGGTCGAGATCGAGTACCTTGCTGAAGTTACGCAAGCGTCCGGCGAGGACTGGGATGACGTGCAATTGATCCTGTCAACTGCCCAGCCCAGCCGCGCCACCGGTCCCCGCGAACTGAGCACACGCCCGGTAACCGTGTTGGAAACCGGTGCCTTCAGGGCACAAGGAGGCCGTTCAGGCGAGACCGAAACGCAGATTATCGTCGCGCAGCGCGATCTAATGCAGAAGTCGTGGACAGCCGACTCCATCGCTGAGCCGGCCCCCTTTGAACCTTACGGCTTGGTCGGCGTCGCAGCTTCCGCCACCGACTTTTCCACCCAATTCGTCCTGTCACGATCCGAATCGATTCGCTCCGGTGAATTTCCTTCGCGCGTGGTTGTGGCAATCCTGCCGTTCACTGGCGAACTCTCGCTGATCGCGCGGCCGCAACTTGATCAGCACGCCTTTCGCAGCCTCAAACTGACGAACACGACTGCGACTCCGCTCTTGCCGGGCGAAATCAGTCTCTTCGCCGGCGGCGACTACATCGGTAAGCTCAGCAGTCCCATGCCCATTGTTCCACAACAGGAGTTCAATCTTTCCTTCGGCATTGATGACGGCATCGAAATCAAACGTGAACCGAGCGGACGTCGGACCGAAATCAAAGGCGATAGGCGCTCGATCTCACAGCGACTCGTGACGACGGTGGCGAATCACGCCGATGCTGAACGCACGGTTAAGATCGAGGAAGCACTGCCGTTCAGCGCCGACAGCCGTGTACGGGTCGATATCAAGTCCACATCGCCTCGACCGACACAGGCAGACGCACAGGGAAGAGCCTCCTGGGAGTTGCGTCTCCGAGCTTCCGAACAGGCCGTCATCATAATCGAGTACGAGGTTGAATTCCCGAGCGATGTCAACATCCACGGCCTGTAACCGCGAGTAGTGTGTACGCGTTGCGCCACTGATTGAGTGGCGGGTGTCACTATTACAGTACCAGTGCGGAACTTCTTTAATCACGCGAATCACCCGGGTCCGTCTGGCTTATCGCTCACGGCTTGTCGCCCACAGCCCGCCGTGGGATTCATGGCCCGACGCAAAATCAGCGATACAAACCTTGACAAGTCCCCAGTCCCTTTCATATTCTTCCTGATCTAACGGAAGACATTCAGTAAAGGAGTACCGACGTGACCGAACTCACTGCTCTCTGGCTGCCGATCCTGCTGTCGGCGATCGCGGTCTTTATTGTCAGTTCGCTCATCCACATGGTTCTGCCCTGGCACAAGGGCGACTATCCCCGGCTTGCCAATCAGGACAAGATCATGGATGCTCTTCGTCCATTTAATATTCCGCCGGGCGACTATATGCTCCCTCGGGCTAATAGCGCCGCGGAAATGAAATCTCCGGAATTCACTGAGAAACTCAAGCAGGGGCCGGTGATGATGATGACAGTCATGCCAAGCGGGCCGATTGCGATGGGCGCCTCCCTCGTCCAGTGGTTTGTCTTTGCGCTGATCGTAACGCTATTTGCCGCCTACATCGCCGGACGGGCGTTGCCGGTTGGTGCGGACTATCTTCAGGTCTTCCGCTTCATCGGCGCGAGCGCCTTCATGGGTTACACTTTCGCCTACTGGCCGATGTCTATCTGGTACAAGCGCTCCTGGGGCATCACCGTCAAGATGACTGTCGACGGACTCATCTACGCGCTCGTCTCAGCCGGAGTATTCGGCTGGCTGTGGCCGAGGTAGTCCCAGCCAAACGCAAAGACAAGATCATCTGAGCCGGCCGCCAGCTTGCGGCGACCCGGGCGTCGCATCAAGCTGCATCTCTATTTCTGGGCTGCAAACACAGAGTTTGCAGCCCAACTTTAAAACGCGTATCCTAAGCGTGGATGATTCCGCTAAACCCACTCAAGTACCTTCGCTTCGGCACGCGATTCTGGCGCTACAGAAGCAAGTACAAGGATCAGACTTCACTGTCTTTTCTGGAACAAGCGCGCGAAATCGCTTACCTGTTGCAGCACAACCGACTCGAAATCAACGAATACTTTGAGACCTATGCGCTGCACCAGCCGGATGTCAGCTGGGAAGAAAAGCGACGTTTCCTGAGCCGCAACCAGTTCGCTGCGTATCGAGCCGCCATGAATCCTGATCATTCAATCGGCGTGCTGAACAAGCTGGCATTCAAGCTATACGCTCTGCATTTCAATCTGCCGGTGCCCAAGATGTTGGGACTGTTCGACCAACACCACGGTTTCACCGGCGGTGGTAAGGCGCTGTGCACGGTCGCTGACCTTGACCTCTTCCTGCATACTGAGGCGCCGTCCAAGTTTCTCTTTAAGCCGATTGGCTCGGACAAAGCTACCGGCACGTTCGTCTGCGCCCGACAAGGCGAAGATGTTGTTGTGCTCGGCGAAGGGCCGACTTCCGTTGCCGCGCTGCATCAACGGCTGAGCGACAAGCACTTCAATGGCGATCCGTACATCAACGATTCTTGGTTAGTCGAACAGTTCGTCGATCCTCATCCTTGGTTTCACCGCTATTCCAAGAACTACTGTCACCATTACCGGATCGTCACCTTCTTGACGAATTCCGGACAAATCGAGCACCTGATGACTACTGTCGGGATTGGATTGTCCGAGCAGCACATCCACAAGGCAGGTCCTCTGGGCATGGCAGCCGGCATGACCTCGAACGGCGTGCTGATGGCGGCGGTGCGAAGCGCTGATCGTGGGATCGAGTTTCTCGACAACCATCCGGAGTCGGGCGCGCGCATTACCGGTGAGCGACCGCCCCTCTATCAGGAGTGTCTTGCGGCGGCGATCCGCGCCCACTCGTGTATTCCGCACTTGCGTAGCTTAGGGTGGGACATTGCTCCCTCGGAGGATGGGCCGCGAATCTTCGAAGGCAATTCCTATTGGAACTGGGAAAAACTGCAACGCGCAAACCGCCGCGGCCTGATTCACGGCGCGCTCGCCAAAGAATTACCGGCGATTCTTAACTGGTAGGAACCGCCGGCATATCTATTTGCGAGATTGATGAAGACCGAATCGCCGTCAATTTCCGCCGCTTAAAACTTCAACGTAAACGGCTGTGAGCCGGAGTGGCGCTGAAGATTATTGCGCATCACGGCCAGCGTCGCCTCATAAGACTGCCCAGTCGCGAATGCCACGTCTTCCGCCGGATTCGGCGCCGCCAACGTCCGCCACAGCACCAACGTCCAGCGGCTCAGTTGCGGATCGTATTCCGACTGCGCATTGACATCATAGCGCGAAGTCGTGCCGGTGTTGAATGCCTGATTGAAGATATAACCCGATATGAAATCACCCGGTTGCCAGTTTTGCCCGACAAAGACGAACGGAATCGTGTCTTGAGTGAAGAGCTGCTCGCCGCGATAGTTGCGGCCGGTGATATGCATCATGCGCGGATCCGTCTCGTCGTTGCCCGTCAACGCGTTCCGGCCGTAGAGCGCATTGCTGAACTGGTCAAAACTCTGCTCGAGGCCCCAGAAGTAGTCTTCGGCAATATCGAAAGGGTCCGTCCGTCCGGCGCGCCAAATCCAGCCGTCAATGTTGCCGCCGCCCGTGGTGAAGTGCGTCGCCTTCGCGGTGTCATCGTCGCGGAAATGGCAGGTCGTTGCGCAATCTGCGCCTTCCGATCCGTTGTTGCCGAAGTCGAGGAAGAGCGCCAGCGCATCCTCGTTTTCCCACAACTGCCGCTTGCTCTCCTGTTGGTTCAATAACAGGTTTCCGTTTAAGCCGCGAACCGTATCGGTGACCTGGAAAATCGGATCGGTATCGCCGCCGAAGTACCAACGTCCCGGACGCTTGGTTTCGCTCGAATCCACCCAGTTAAAGCGCAGATAAACGTTGTTACCGTCCTGAATGCCCTTAACCCGCACCACGCCGACGCCAAAGTAGGCGCCGTACGAGGTGTCGGCACCGACCCAAATCGACGCCTCATCGACACCGGCCCAGACGGGATCGTTAACGATATCCGCTAAGTTCGGCGCCTGCGTGACGGCCTGAATCTTCACCTCCCGGTCGCCACCGATGCCGGTTACCGGGGGTTCGTCCTCGCCACAGCCGACAATCACCGGAATAGTGCACATGAGGATCAGGGCGAGCGCCAGCGGGGATTTTGCCTTCATCAGTTACTCCATCGCAAATGTCTGCGGGTCTCAACTGCGCGCATTATAGCGAACCACAATTCTCGCTACAAGCACTTGATGATCATCAACGTCAAATCGTCCGGCTGTTTGTCCGCGTCGCGGAACCGGCCGACTTCGCTGACGATTGTGGAACGAATCTCTTTAGCGGAACGGTCTCTATGGGCTCTTACCAGTTCAACCAGCCGTTCCGTTCCAAATAATTCCGAACTCTTGTTCTCGGCTTCGGTGACGCCGTCGGTGTACAAAACGAGCAAATCGCCGCTCCGAATATGTATCGGCCGCTCTTCGTAATCTCTCTCGGCCTGAATTCCCAAGGTCCAGCCGCCGGTGGTCAAAAACTCCACTTCGCCGCTTTGCCGCAGCAACAGCGGCGGGTTGTGCCCGGCGTTGGCGAATGTGAAAATCCGGTTCTTGACGTCGAGCACGCCGTAGACCGCCGTCACGAATTTCCCGCGCTCCACCGATTCGCAAATCAGGTTATTCACTTTCCGCAAAATCGTCCGAATCGCGTAGTTGTTGCGGATTTCGGCAATCAGCGATGCCCGAAACGAAGCCATGATGAGCGACGCCGGCAGTCCCTTGCCGGAAACGTCCGCGATAGTCACGCCCAATTGGTAATCGACAATCGGAATGAAATCAAAATAGTCGCCACCGACTTCTTCGGACGAGATGTTCACGGCATCAAGGTCAAAACCACTGTAGCGCGGCGGTTCCTGCGGCAGAAACGACTTCTGAATTTCACGCGCAACCTGCAACTGCTCGGTAATCTTGTTCTTGGCCATCGTTTCCTGAATCAGCCGCGCCCGCGTCACTGACAGGGAAGCTTGGTTTGCGAACGCCATTACCATTTCGAGATCCGACGGCGTGTAGGCGTCCAGCCGGTCCGACTCCAGGTTAAACGCGCCGATCACATCTTTTCCGGAAAACAGCGGCACCACAAGTTCCGATCGCGTCTCGGCGCGCGCTGCAACATACCGCCTGTCTCCGCGAACATCCGGCACGATCAGCGGCTCGCCGGTCTTCGCAACCCAACCGACAAGGCCCTTTCCGGCCTTCATCCGCAGCAATTCCGGTGAGTCGGCGGCGTGATAGCCCTTGGAGAACAACTCGACAATCGCCTCGCCCTTTTCGCGCAAGATGTAGATACCGATGGCATCAAAAGATATCAGTTTTTCCAAGGCGTCGACAATACTCTGAAAGACGTCCTCGAGCCGAATCGATACCGACAGAATTGCGCCGGTTTCCTGAAGCAGCTCCAGTTCCAGCTCGATTCGGTGCAACGCGTCAATCAGAATGGCGTTTTGCAGGCGCAGCCGATATTCGTCGAAATGCGCGTTGATATGCGCCGCCACGACATTGAATCCCGCGCCGCCGAAAACGAAAAACATCGCCGGGATACCGTTGTCCGCCTCCAGCGGGAACGCTTGTATCTTCCGCAATGGCTGGCCGGTAACCTTCTGCAAATGACGATAGATCGGGCTGTCGTCAACCTGCGCCTGCGTCGTTACGGTTTCGAATTCCGAAGGGATCATATCGCGCAGCGACGTGACGCTAACCCCCTTGGGGCTGAGCAAGTGGATTTCCAGCTCCAGGCGCCGGCGATGATAAATCAGAACCGCCAATCCGGCATCGGTAAGCAGGGAACCAATCTGATTCTGAAGTGCGACGATCCACTGTGAACGCCGTTCCGCAAAGCGGCGGTCGCGCCCAGTTCGTTGTAAAGCCGTGTCAGTCATAGATAAAAACCGTGCGACAGGGTGTTTCCGCCGCACTAACCAAATAATATAGACAACGATGCGCTCTTCGGCAATAACAAATGGACGATTTGCGTGCCGGTTTCGCGCCTCTGTTTGCGCTCGCTGCCGAGGGTGAGTCGATGCCCCCGACACGAAATCTCCCGCAAATCTGCTTGACACATTTACTCAATCGCGCTACCATCTTCACGACAATTGAAGATGCGATTCTCGGCGCTGTTACGAGCTTAATCGGGAAGCGGGTGAAAATCCCGCACAGCCGCGCTACTGTAAGCAGCTACGAAATCCCCACCATGCCACTGGGAAACCGGGAAGGCGCGGGAAAGTAGGATGGAAGCTGACGAGTCAGGAGACCTGCCGGGAATCTCGGTGATATTCACTTATTCCTGCGCGGGTTCGGGAAAAAGTCCGATCCGGCTTGGTTTAAGCCGGTTTTTTCTTGCCCGCCCGGAGGGTTTTCGCGGTGCGACGATTCTTACGGGCCATAAGAATCTACTCTGGGTTAACCAAGTCCCCGCAATATCTCGTCAATTGGCGTGTAGCGGGTTTCGCAGGTGCGGCGATTGCCTTTCTGCTCTCGCTGTCTGCCCAAAGCGCTATGGCGCAGGACTTTGCCAAGCTCGAAGGTGTGGTTGTCGATTCGGTGCTCGGCCAACCGATTGCCGGTGTAAAGGTCACAGCTATTCCGACGGGGGTGTTCGCAACCACGGACGGCGCAGGCCACTTCCAACTCACGCGCATCCCCCCCGGAGCGATCACAGTCAGTTTCGAGTCGGCCTTCCATAGACTGCCCGAAGTCGTCTCGATCACAATCCGCGAAGGCGAATCGCGTTCGCTCACTATCAGGCTCGCGCCCAACATCGTCACCCATCCTGGCGTTGAGGTCGTCGCCGACCGTCGGACTAAACTTGCGACACAAGTTTACGCTAACGCTGAGATCAGGAAATCTCCGTGTCGCACCGCCGGTGAATTCCTAGGCGCCGTTGGCGTTTATCTGCAGTCCGACGGCCGGGCGCAATATGCCGGCCTGCGCGGGTTTGCGCCGCAGTCGGTCCTAGTGCTGATTGACGGCGTCCCCGCCAATCCCGATGGCACTTCATTTGACCTCAGCACGATCGCTTTGCCGACCGTCGAGCGCATCGAAATCTATCACGGCAATGCGGCGGCGACTTTCGGCCCCAACGCCCTTGGCGGCGCAATCAATCTTGTCAGTCGGCAGTCGACTCCAGCCGTCGACGCGGGAATTGCAGCGACCGTCGGACGGGGGTCATTCGGTTCGAAATCCGTCGGCGCCACCGGTCAGATCGCCGCCGCCGTGACCGGCATCGGCAGTTTCGATTATCAGGATCAGAGTAACGACTTTGATTACCTGCATCCCTACAATGGCACGCAAACCCGGCAAAACAACTATCGACTCCAGCGGTCTGGGTTTATTCGTCTGCACGCCAGTCGCCTGTCCGGGTTGTCAGTGAGTTGGCGCTTGTCCAACAGTCGCAGCGGCGTTCCCGGTGCAGTCTTCCAAGAGAGCCCGAGCGCTGCGGCAGCACGGGGGATGCAACTTATTTCTGCCGGTTATCAGTGGTCAACCGTGCGCGTCGATCTGAACTATCGCGAGTTGTCCCAGTCGTTTCGCGATCGTCAGGCGTTTGTGCCCTATGATATCGAGTACCGCCAAATCGCACGCAGCGTTCGCCTCGCTTGGGAGCCGCCCTCGCGCGCCATCACTCCTTCAGCCGCTATCGACCTGCTGCGTGAACGATTCTTCAATGAAGATCACCAGTCACGCGCGCGCTCGTTGCCTCAGGTTGGTCGTGAGACGCTTTCGGCGTCGAGCGCGCTGCTCGCCGCGGTGCGGCAGCGGAGCATCCGGTTCACATCCGATTTCAGATTTCGCGCCGATCTATTGGATGGCAGAGCCGAATGGTCGCCCTACTTTGCGACCGGTGTAAGCTGGTCGTCGCTTCTCGACCTTGCTCTCTGCGCCGGCTACGGCGAATCCTATCGCCGGCCGCCGATCGACGCGCTCTTCTGGCGCGAGGATGTGTTTTCCATCGGCAATCCTGATCTTAAGTCCGAATCGGCTATTAGCCGCGATCTGACGCTTCGCGCCGCATGGTCGCGTACTTTGCCCATTCAATTCTCGCAGGCGTGGTTTGAAAGCGACGTCGTCAACCTCATCGCCTGGCGTCGCCAATTCGACGGAAAGTACAAGCCCGTCAACGTCAATCAGGCGCGCCTTTCGGGTCGGGAATTGAGCATTGAACTCCATGACCCGAATGATCGCATCACAGCCAAATACTCGCGTCAAAGTTTGAGCGCAATCGACGAGAGCGTATCCGGAGGCTACTATGGTCAGGTAATTCCGTTCCGGCCAAATCGCATCGAGAGCTTCTCCGTCGATTTCGACGTTAAGCCCGTCCGCATTAACTATCGCTACAGTTTTATCGGCGAGCGCTTCATTCGCGAAGCCAACACCAAGGCGCTGCCCGGATATGCGTTGCACGACGTCGTTGTCGAATGGCGGCAGAAACGGGGCCGCCTTGAACATCGCCTGCAGCTATCGCTCAGCAATCTAACGGATCGTCACTACGAACTTCTCGAGCGCATGCCGATGCCGCCGCGAAACGCCAACTTCACATACGCCATCGAATGGTAGGAGGACTCTTGACGTGCAAACACGCCTGATTATCGCCATGCTGATGCTCGCCGCGGCGAGCGCCACCGCCTCTCCAAACCGAAATCTCGTTATCGTCAACGGATTAGGTGAGACTCTCGACTGGGTGGACATCGACGACTCTACCACCATACTCGATTTCGATCAGCTTGGACTTTATCCCAACGACTTCGTCGTCGCCGGTTCCACCGGGATCGCGATTAACTCCGGCAGCAACGATCTCTACATCTACGATCTTGAGACGCGCCAGCGCATCGGCGCCCTCTTCCTCGGAAACAACCGCAACCCCTACGTCGGAGCGTTACTCCACAACGACACCTTATATGTAACGAATTTCATATCCTCCACCATTAGCAAGGTGCGTGTTTCGACCCGCACGCTGATCAATGAGTTCGCGGTCGGTGACGCCGGCGATGTTGACTCGCCTCAGGGAATCGTCATCCGCGATCGCCGGGCGTACGTTTGCTTGACCAGTTTTGACGACCTCTTCGCCTACGACAACGGCAAACTCGAGGTCTGGGATCTAAACGCCGACACCCTGGTCCAGCGACTCACCGTCGGTATCAATCCCCAGTTGGCGCGCTTCGGCTACGACGGCTTTCTTTACGTGCTCTGCACCGGCAATTATTCTACCGTCGAAGGCCGGTTGATCAAGATTGACCCGGTAACGTTGACCGTCGTCGACAGCCTCTTCATCGGCGGATTTCCGGGCGGCATGGCAATCACCAAGCAAGACGTCGCGTTCCTGACCGCCGGTGGCTGGCCGCCCCCGGTGCAGGCGTCCGCGAAGGGGCTGCACTATGTGCCCCAGAGCCGCGTCGACAATTCGGGTGGTTTGGTCTTCACGGTTGATCTTGCCGGTTGGGTTCTTCAGCGCGGACCAACAAATCCCATTTCGACCGACTGGGGCGCAACCTCGGCAATAACCGTATCCGACTCCACCGTCGTGGTTTGCCACTTCGCCGATGACACAATTACCGAAATCGACTCAGCCGGCTACGTTTACTGCCGATTTGCCGTCGGCGACGGCCCTTTGGCTGCGGCCAAAGTCCCGGCCTGCTATATCCGCAAGGGCGACGCCGACAATAACGGCGCATTCTCAATCGCCGATGTTGTATGGCTGATAAACTACATTTTTGAAGGGGGAGCGGCTCCGGTGACTGGCGGATCAGGCGACGCCGACGGCAACGGAGGCATCTCCATCGCCGATGCCGTTTTTCTCATCAATTACATTTTTGCCGGAGGCAATGCTCCGGATTCATGCGCTGATTAGCGGTGCCGACTTCGCAAGAGTTTGCAGGATACTTGACTGGACTGTCACCGATTGGAGGAAATATAGAGACACTGGCGATCACCTGACCACACTTGGCGGTTGTTCATGTCCAACAACGACTTAAAACGCCAACAAGATAGAACCCTCGCGTAAGAGACATTTGAAACCTCCCCTTGGGCTGTCACCCTGAGCGATAGCGAGGGGTCTGTTGTCGTTGTACCGCAAAGGCTAACAGATTCTTCGCTGCGCTCAGAATGACAAGCTTCTTCACTTCGGCGGTCCCACAAGAAGGGGCACGGCTTTTGCACTCTATTCGATTCCCGTTCTCGATCCCAGCAAAGGAACTGGGAGTGGTGTGTGCTGGACCAACCAGCCGCCTGAAGGTGACTTCGGGTATCCCCCCTCCACCACTCCCTTTTTGTTTCCTTTCGAGCGCCGACTCCACTTGCCGAGCGCAGCCGACAAGCGTATCCTCCATAGCATGAACACTTTGGCGCCTGCGGAGACCTTTGCCTTTCACGGCCGCGAGGCCACATTGGCGCAGCACCTCGGTTACTCAGCCGATCAGAGGCTGCTGATCCTCAATGCCGACGATCTCGGTTTGACGACTGCCGTCACATACTCGATTGCCGAACTTTTCGGGCGCGATCTCATCTCGTCGACTTCGGTCATGGTCACCGGAAACGCCTTCGCGTTGGCGCGTGATTTTATTCGTCAGCGTGGCATAATCGACTGCGGGCTGCATCTGGCCATGACCTCGTCTTTGCCATCGTCACCGTCCCGCCCATTGGCCGCCCCATCGCAAGTGCCATCGCTGGTAGATGACCAGGGCTTCCTTCTCGAAAACCGCGAACAATTCTTTCTTAGCGCCGACCACCGGCATGCCGAGATCGAGGCTCGCCTGCAAATCGAAACGGCGCTCGACTACGGCATCAATCTCACCCACATCGACAGCCACGAAGGCACCCTTCAGCTCCAGCCCCTATTCGCCGAGGTCTACCTCCGATTGGGGCGCGACTTCCGGCTTCCGGTACGCATGGGTTCTCGACGGCTCTTAGAACAGATTCGGTTTTCTCCCGAATGGCTGCCCAAGGCTCGGAGCCTCGGATTGCTGTTTCCCGACAATCTGATCTACATCCCCATGGAGCAATTCAGCAATTACCAAAGCAAGGCCGACTACTGCCAGGAGATCATCAAGCATTTGCCACCGGGGGTAACCGAAATGTACTTCCATCCGGCGTCGGCGTCGCACCAACTTGAATTCGATGGGCGAAATCCGGACTCCGACCCCTGTCCGGCGTGGTCTGTGCGCGCCTGGGACTACGAGCTGCTGACCAGCCGCGAGTTCCGCGAATGTCTGATCGAGAATTCGATCCGTCAAATCAGCTTCGCTCCCCTGCGCGATCTGATGCGGGCTTGATAAACGATTCACAAACACAATCATCTCTGCCCCAAAAGGATGACCGGGGTTGTCTTTCGACAACCCCGGCCTGTTGGGTACAGGGTAGGCTAAGGAAGGGTCCCCGAGGAGCAACCTGAAGCGATTTACCTCAGGCCCTTCCGGTAGGATTTCGAATAATCAGCAACATCAGGCGATGTTGTTTGATTAATAAAGGTCTACTCATTATAACGAACGGTTCCGTTCAGAGTTCCAAGCGTCTCACTACTTGATTTGTGATTTAATCCACTTGGTAGTTACCGACTTCGGCCGCTCGATCGCCCAGCCCATGCCCCGGGCGACTACCGCCTGCGCGCAAACACCGAGGGCGCGCGAGACGCTGAACAACACCGTGTAATAGTCGAATTCCGTCAAGCCGAAATGATAGAGCAGCGCGCCGGAACCGGCGTCAACGTTCGGCCATGGGTCCTTAATCTTCTGCACCTGCTGCAGCACCCCCGGAACGGTATTGAATACCCGCTCAACGATCTGGAATACCTCGTCGTGCGCGATGTGCTTCTTGCCCCAGGCAAGGAATGCCGCGAACCGCGGATCCGTGATCCGCAGTACCGCGTGGCCGTAACCCGGGACCACCTTTCCGGCATTAAGCGTCTCCCAGGCGAACTGCTTGAGTTGCTCTTCGCTCGGCACACCGCCGAATTTCTTCTTAACGTCAAGAATCCAATGCAGGCATTCCTGGTTGGCCAGACCGTGGAGCGGCCCCGCCAGACCATTCAGGCCGGCCGACAGGGCATAGTACAGATCCGAGAGCGCCGAATTGACGCAGAACGTCGTGTGCGCCGACACGTTGCCGGATTCATGGTCGGAATGCAGCACCAAGTACAGGCGCATGCAGTCGGCAAACTTGCCGTCCGGATCGGGGAGTCCCAGCATCTTGACATAGTTGGTCGACCAATCAAGCTTGGGGTCGAAGGCTATGCGCGGACCCTTGTTGAACCGCATCCGGTAGACGCCCGCCGCGATTTCCGGCAACTTGGCGATGATATCGAGCGCGTCTTCGAGCGTCCAATTCCAATACTCGGACTTGGGCATTCCCATGTCGTAATGGTGGCGGAACTTCGATTCCCTTTCCATGATCAGGATCGCCGTATTGAACATCACCATCGGATGGGAATCTTTCGGCATCGCCTCCAGCACCTTCCAGACATAGTCGGGAACGTGGGCGCGCGCCTTCAAGTCGCGGTCGAGATCGGCAAGCTGCTCCTTGGAAGGCAGTTCGCCGGTGAGAAGCAGCCAAAAAGTCTCTTCCGGGTTTTTGTCGACCAATTCTCCGACCGGAATCCCGCGAATGATCAATCCCTTGTCCGGGGGAACTTCGGAGGTGTCGCAGACCAGACCCTTTACACCACGCATACCGCCGTAGGCCTGCTCGATCGTGACTTCCGAAATCTTCACGTCACCGAATTGCTTGACTAATTCGCGGAGCTCGGTGGCGAGTTTGGGGAAATCTGCCGCGAGTTTCTGTTTGAGAGCCGTCATCTTGACTTCCGTTGCTACGGTGGTCATTTTTCTTATGCCTCCTGGACACCAGCCGGCCACTCCGATCGGCGCCCGATAAACTCATGGTCGATATGTGAATAAATTCACAATTCTTTCCGTCCACGATACATATGTAGGCAAATCTTGTCAAGAATTATTTCGCAATAATCCCTGCGATTTATGTACGTAAGACAGCCGTCATTGTAACAATATAAAATCGACCGTTTTACTCGATTGTAATCTACAAGTTTGCATTACTAACCGTGACTCATTTCACATAGGCATGGCGTCCGCTTCTCTCGCTGGGCAAATTGGCGCGAAGCTCTTTGAGGTATCCGGTCCGATTCCGATGAGATTCGCTTCACTCGTAGCTCTGATGTCGCTCTTAAGTTTGCCGCTTCGGAGCGCAAATCCGGCCACTGACTTGTGATCTCGATCTTGGTCCCCAATGATGCGGCAGACGCCCCCTCTGGCGTTTGCGGTCGGCAGCCTTTACCGGAGCTATGCGACTGGTCAGAGCTACCGTAACTGGGGGGTAATGGCTGAAATTCTGTCGCAACGGCCTTGACAAGGATGGACAAAAACATATAATATCGATATAATTTACTTTCCGCTCCTTGTTAGATGGGAGATCAGCACGATCAAGATTTTGGAACTGAACTTTATTCATGGGGAGGCGCAAATGCGTCGTCATCTCAATTTTGCAGTCATTCTTCTCACTGCGATTGTACTTCTCACGACAGCGAGTACGAACGCCGTGAGTGTACCGCAGGCGATGAACTACCAGGGACGTTTGTCGAATTCCGGCGGCCAACCGTTGACCGGGACCTACTCGTTAAGCTTCACGATCTATGATGATTCCACTGCCGGCGGCGCCGGCCATATTCTGTGGCAGGAGGTTCATCCAAACGTAGCTGTGAATCAGGGGCTATTCACGGTTGTTCTTGGCCAGGGCAGTCCATCCGTTCCGCTCACCGTGGCGGCGTTTTCGGGATCGCCTCGATTCCTCGAGGCCAAAGTATCCAGTGATCCGTTGTCGCCGACGCGCGTTCGCATTGTGTCCGTTGCCTATTCGCTCGTCACGCAATTTGCCGACATCGCCAACATCGCTATGAATCTCAATCTGCCGGCAAGCGACACGGTGGAGTCGTCCTCGGTGGCATTCGTAATCGCCAATAACGGCACCGGCTCGGCGGCGATGTTCCGCAATAACAACCCGGCAAGTACTTCGGCGACACTTCGGGCCGTGAGCGCCGGAACCGGCGAAGCCGTATTCGGCCGACAGAACGGCTGCTACGTCGCCGGTCAATTCGAGATCAATAATCCGACCTGCAGCCACGCCGCCTTGGTCGGTTTCACCAACGGCACCGGCAGTGGAGTTTACGGTTGGACCAGCGGCATCGGCTCCGCCGTACGCGGCGAGAACTTCGGCATCGGCCCGGCCGGCGAGTTCGTCATCAACAACCCGGCGTCGGTCATGCCGGCGCTCAGCGTGTTTACTGCCGGAACGAAGGAAGCTGTCTTCGCCCGCACCATTGGCAACAATCCCGCCGGGAATTTCATTATCGACAATCCGTCAAACAATCATTCGGCTCTGATCGGCGAGACCAACGGCGGTGCGATGGGAGTGCTTGGACGAACTTACGGCAACGGTAGCGCTCTCAAAGGCGAAACACATGGCTTCGGCTTCGCCGGTGAGTTTGTCTGCAATAACCCGGCAAGCAACTCGATTACTCTGAGTTCATACACCGTCGGCAATGGTCCCGGTTTGTTCAGCCGTACCGTCGGTCTTGGCAGCGCTGGCATGTTCTTCATTGACAATCCGCTAAACAACATGGCCGCGCTGCACGTTTCGACCAACGGCACCGGACCGGCAGCGACCTTTGATGGAAATATCGGGGTTGGCTCCATGGACGGAAGTTCGCGCGTCGATATCGAGGGCCCAACGGGATTCAATCAACTGCGACTGCGATCATCCTACACGCCTTCCGGAAGCTCAGATCCCAATGGCAACATCGGCGACGTCGCTTGGGATATCGAGTACTTCTACATCAAAACTCCGGCCGGATGGCGACGGGCGCCGCTCGGCGGCTGGTAGGACGGGAGCGCATGAAGGAGTGAACGCGTAAACGTTCGGGTTTCACATGCCGCCGACGATGAAGTGAGCAATCAAAAGTCTCCCATATGAAGCATCTGCGCAACTCGTCATCGATTCGCGCTGATGTAGCACTTCCACGCCAAATCCGCTTTGTCATTTCGCCGCCGGGAGTCTATCTTCTGTGGCATGCCCTGCGTCTTTTGCAAAATCATCGACGGCAGCACCCCGTCGCGCCTCTTCTATCAGGATGACCACATCATAGTCTTTCACGACATCGCCCCCAAAGCGCCGGTGCATCTTCTGATCTGCCCCAAGACGCACTACGACAACTTTCTCAGCGCGCCGCCGGAAGTCCACCAGCAGCTTGCCAAAGCCGTCAGGGAAGTCAGCAATCGTCTGGGGGAGCGTGGCAAGGATTTTCGCATCCAGATCAACAACGGCCCCGGCTCCGGTCAAATCGTCTTTCACCTGCATTACCACTTCCTGGCGTGGTAGAAGTAGTTTAGAGACCAAGACGTCACCACCCGATTCCGAAAAACAGGGCGGCTTAATCGGCAATGATGTTCAGGGGAATTGGAAACTACGCGCTTGCCGCTTCGACCGGCTCGGCAACCGTCTCGACGACGCGCAGCTTGTGCGATGTGATATATGTATACAGCGCGGGAATAATGTACAGCGTCAGTCCCAGCGAAAACAGCAGACCACCGATAATCACGATCCCGAGCGAAACGCGGCTTTGTGCCGCCGCGCCCAGCGCCAACGCAATCGGCAAGGCTCCGAAGGCCGTCGCCAAGCTCGTCATCAGAATCGGCCGGAACCGTTGTGTGGCCGCGTCGATCACCGCCTCGCGAATACTTAGTCCTTGCTCTTTGCGCTGATTGGCAAATTCGACAATCAGGATCCCGTTCTTCGTCACGATTCCCACCAGCGCGATAACGCCGATCTGGCTAAAAATGTTCAGCGTTTGTCCGAAAAGCCACAGCGACAACACCGCGCCGGCCAGCGCCAGCGGCACGGTGAGCATGATCGTCAGCGGATCACGGAAACTCTCGAACTGCGCCGCAAGAATCAGATAGACCAAAGTCAGTGCCAGCAAGAATGCAAAGGTCAGGGTGTTCGAACTTTCGGCAAAATCCTTGGCGGTTCCGGCCAGACTGGTCGAGAAACTTTCATCGAGCGTCTCGGCCGCGATCCGATCCATCTCCTTGATACCGTCACCCAGAGTATAGCCCGGCGCCGGATTTGCCTGCACCGTGGCGGAAATATAGCGGTTGTTGCGATACAACTGCGGCGGGCTGGAACGGTATGACAGCGAAACTACGTTGTCCATCTGGATCAACTGGTTTCGATTGTTGCGCACGTAGATCGAACTCAAGTCCAGCGGCTCATCGCGATTAACGCGATTCGCCTGCGCAATCACGGAGTATTGCTTGCCATTGAGTATGAAAAATCCGTAGCGCTGGCCGGAGAAGTAGAGCTGCAGTGTCTCGGCAATATCGCGTACCGTAATCCCCAAAGCTCTCGCCCGGTCGCGATCAATTTCGATTGTCAGTTCCGGCTTGTTGAACTTCAAGTTGAGATCCACGACCTGGAACACCGAACTGCCCTGAGCCTTCTCCATAAACACCGGCAGCGCTTCTTTGAGCCGGTCAAAGTTCGGCGCCTGAATTACATACTGTACCGGCAGTTGATTGCGTGCGCCGCCACCGGTGGCAATCGTCTGCTCTTGCGAGACGAACGCGCGCGCAAAAGTCATCCCGCGAACCTTGGCGCTCACCGCGTCGGCGAGCTCTTGTTGTGTCCGTTCGCGCTCTTCCGGCAATACGAGATTGACCCGTACGAATCCGCTGTTAGCCGCGGCGCTCGCCCCGAAGCCCGGCGCCGTCACCGATACGATGGACGACCGCTCCGGCAGCGAGTCGACCACTTCGATCGCCTTGCCGATGTAATCAGCCATCGCTTCGAATGATGTTCCTTCCGGTGCGGTCGCATTGACGACAAAGCGGCTCTTGTCTTCCATGGGCGCTAACTCCGATTTGAGCAGCGCGCCGATACCAAAGATAACTGCAACCGAAACGGCCATCGCCCCAATCGCCAGATACCGACGCTCGACAAACCGCCGCAAACTCCGGCTGTATCCGCCGATCAGGCGATTAAAGAAGCGTTCGCTCATCTCGAACAATTTGTTCTCGTGCGTGCTCTTGTGCAGCAGGCGCGCGCTCATCATGGAAGTCAGTGTCAGGGAAACAAACGCCGAGATCAACACCGATCCCGCGACGACCACGCCGAACTCACGAAACAACCGGCCAGTCAGACCCTGCAGGAAGATGATCGGTAGAAATACCGCCGCCAGCGTGATTGTCGTCGAAACGATGGCAAAGAAGATTTCCTTCGACCCGGCAATACCGGCCTGCAGCGGCCGCATTCCGCGTTCGATCTTGCTGTAGATATTCTCCATCACTACGATCGCGTCGTCGACCACGATTCCGGTGGAGAGCACGATTCCCAGCAGAGTAAGGATATTGATCGAGAAGTCGGCAATGTACATGATGAAAAACGTGCCAATCAGCGAGATCGGGATTGCCAGCATCGGGATAATCGTCGTCCGCCAGTGGCGCAGGAACACAAAGATCACCAGCAGCACGAGCAGGAACGCCAACCCGATCGTCTCGGCGACCTCGACGATGGCGCGCCGGATACCAACGGTGGTATCGAGGGCGACTTGATAATCCAGATCTTCCGGCAGCTCGCGCTGGATTTGTGCCGTCCGCCGGTAGAACTCATTGACAATCGCGATATGATTCGACCCCGGTTGCGGCGTAATCGCCACCGCGACCATCGGCACGCCGCCGTTGCCGCGCAGGATCGTGCGCTCATTCTCCGGCGCCAGCGACGCTTGTCCGATGTCCTTGACCTTGACCACCGAACCGTCGCTCTCTTTGACGATCAACTCGTTGAATTCCTCGGGCGTCGTCATGCGCCCGAACGTTCGGATCGAAAGTTCCGTCGCATAGCCCTCGATGCGCCCGGACGGTAGCTCCACATTCTCGCGGTTCAGCGCGTTGCGCACGTCGAGCGGCGTCAAACCGTTGGCCGCCAGTCGCGCCGGATCGATCAGCAGCTTCATCGCGTACTTCTTTTCGCCCCAGATGCGAATCTCGCTCACGCCCGGGATCGTCTGCAGGCGTTCTTTGAAAACATCGTTGGCGATCGCGCTGAGTTCCAGCAGACTGCGGCGGTCGCTCCTGATCGTCATCGAGATAATCGGACTGGCGTCGGCATCCGACTTGGCTACGATCGGCGGATCAATATCCGGCGGCAGGTTACGCACCGAGCGCGAAACGCGGTCGCGTACGTCGTTGGCGGCGTTATCCATGTCGACGCCGAGCTCAAATTCGACCGTTATCGTGCTCCGGCCGTCGGATGAAACCGAAGTCAGCGACCGAATACCGGCGATGCCGTTGATCGATTCCTCGAGCGGCTCGGTGATCTGCGATTCGATAACGTCGGCATTGGCGCCGGTGTAGTTGGTCGTTACCGTAACCACCGGCGGATCGACCGACGGATATTCGCGCACGCCGAGAAAAAAGAAACCGATCACGCCGAAGAGCACGATCAGGATCGACATCACAATCGCGAGCACCGGGCGGTTGATACTGACGGTAGCGAGACTCATGCGTTCCGCAATTTAAGGATTAAGGATCTTTCGTACCTGTACAGCGCGGCCGTCGGCGAGCTGCAGCAGGCCGGTAGTGATGAGCGTGTCGCCGGCTCTCAAACCGTCGACGATTTGAATCGACTTTTCCAGACGGATGCCGGTTGTCACCGGGACGGCACGCGCCTTGCCGTTATCGGCGACAAACACCTTGTTGCCCGACAACTCGGGGATGATGGACTCGGCCGGTACGACGATCGCATCGGCCAGTCGCTCCAGCTTGATCTCGATGCGCGCAAATGAGCCGGGGATATTGCGCTCCCCGGGATTGGCGACAAACGCCCGCGCTTTGATCGTCCGCGTACTGGGATCGATCTTGGATTCCACGGCATAGACTCGTCCGGTGTCGACCGCGGCATCGCCGACTTGCGCGAAGATCATCGTGCCGGATTTGATCTGGCGCGCGTGGCGTTCCGGCACCGAAAACTCCACTTTGATCGGATCGATATCCTGCATCGTCGCCGCCAGCATACTCGGCGAAATAAATCCGCCGGCGCTGACGTAGCGCAGACCGATGTATCCGTCGAACGGCGCGCGAATCTCGGTCTTGGCGATCTGCGATTTGATTACTTCGCGCTCCGCCTGAATCATTTTGTAGCGATTGTTGGTCTGGTCGTACTCTTCCTGGCTGATCGCCTTGATCTCGTACAATTCGCGCTGGCGACGCTCCTCGTCGCCGGCCAGTTTTTCCTCGAGTTCCTTGCGCTTGAGCTGCGCCTGAAGTTCCTGGTCGTTGATCTTTACCAGCAGTTGGCCGTTGGTGACGCGAGCGCCCTCGTCGAAGAATACGCCGGTGACGCGGCCGGAAATCTCCGACCGTAATTCGACCTCCTCGTTGGCCAGTAGGGTACCCGTGGAGAAGATAGTGTTGTCCAGTGGCTGCGGCCTGACGATCACGGCCTCAACCGGGGTCCCGCCGCCACCACCGGGACGGCCCGGCGCTCCGGCTGCCGGCTGGCTCGAGCCTTTGCCGCAACCGGTCACCAGAACAACAGTCGCCGCGACGAGTAGAGCCACGGCGGACAAATAGAACACTATTAGCTTATTCATCACGCTATGAATAGTTAACCGCGAGCCTAAAGGGAAGTTCCGTTTTCAGCGCAGGTTTCCGCAAATTCCGCCGGTTCGAGCGCTTGTGATTCGGACGACTGACACGTAAATTCGAATTGATGGAGGCTCCACAATTCTTCAAGAGTCAGGGCGAGTGGCGACGCTGGCTCGCGCGCAACTACGACTCTGCGGCAGAGCTCTGGGTCGGCTTCTATAAAGTCGCCACAGGGAAGGCGTCTCTAACGTATCACGAAGCGCTCGACGAAGCGCTCTGCTTCGGCTGGATCGACGGCGTCCGCAAGAGCGTCGATGACGAGTCCTACAAAATTCGATTCACTCCTCGCCTCGAAAGAAGCCGCTGGAGCCGCGTCAACATTCGACGCGCCGAACAACTCATCGAATCGGGCTTGATGCAACCGCCCGGGCTGGAAGCCTTCAACTCGCGTCAAGAAGCCGCCGCCGGATACTCTTACGAAAATCACGGGCCGGATATGGAAGTTGTCGAATCAGCGCTCAAGGCGAACCGCAAGGCCTGGACTTACTGGCAGAAAATGCCCCCGTGGTACAAACGCACGGTGACCTTTTGGGTCACCAGCGCCAAACGCGCCGAGACGCGACAGCGGCGCCTGCGGGAATTAGTCTTCGATTGTTCTCAGGGAAAACGGATCCGCGCTCTCGGGGGGAAGTGACAGCTTCAGCGATGGCAATGCAAGAAGTGTTCCGCGTCTCACAGCGTCGGCCAATTGGCGGCGTGTACTAACTGGGAACCGCACCCGCAAATTTACTTCTCGGCGAACCATTTTCCGATCACCGGCAACAGTGACAACTGAAACCTGATCATTTTACCCGAGAGGCGATGCGATTCCAGAAAGCCCAGCGATTCAGCAGTGTTCAAATCTGAGGCCAAGCGCGCTCGATACGCCGACAGCGCCAACAGCCCCAGCACCACGAATGGCCCCCAGTATTCCACGAAAATGAGAGAGCGAAATCTTGCCATGCTGCCCGAAACCCACTCGCCGATCAAGAGAATCAATATGAATGGCACAAAGTAATAGGCAAGATAGCACCACATAAACACGAGGAACATGACCAGATGTGCCATGCGTCACCGATCTCGACCAAGGGTTGCGTCCGACTCTCGTCTGATGACCGGGGCGATATCGCCTCCGGTAGCTGTCGGGTCTGATCCGACTAATTCAACAACTTCGCCGTCAACTTCATCTCGACCGCCGACAACGCCTGCGAAACGATGCAGCCGGTCTTCGTCTTCTCCGCGAATTCCAAAAACGTCTTCTCATTCAAGCCCGGAATACGGGCTTCGCATTCGAGTTCGATCAAGTTGATCTTGAATCCGCCATCAAGTTTGCTGAGATGGACTTTCGCTGTCGTCGAGACCGTCTCCGGCTTGTGGCCGGCATTTGCCAATCCCGCAGCCAACGCCATCGAAAAGCACCCGGCGTGCGCCGCGCCTAACAGCTCTTCCGGATTTGTGCCCATCCCCGATTCAAAGCGGGAAGCAAATGAATATTGCGTGTTCTTGAGCGTTCCGGTCTCGGTCGTGAGATTGCCGTTACCACCCTTGAGGTCGCCGTTCCAAACGGCCGTTGCTTTGCGAATCATGAATCCCTCCAGATCATAAGCTTTAGCATTCTACTGCCGAAGACCCAGTCGCATTTGACAAATCGTCGCAAGATTTTTTCGAGCGGGAATCGACTCTACGATTCGCAGACAAATCTCGCGAACGCGGCGCCGAATTCGCGGCATTGCTCAAGTTCGCTCGTCGATGGCACCAGCCGCGCCCTTGCGCCCGGCTTGTGCACCTTGAGTTTGAGACCCTCAAAGTAGCTTTCAAGAAACTCGATTGCTTGTCCGCCCCAGCCGTAGGAGCCGAACGCGGCGGCCTTCTTGCCTGTGGAGGCGACCGTCGCCAGCAGATGTGCGGCGTCCCAGATCGGCTTGACCACATCCCCGGCAAATGTCGGCGAACCAACGAGGATTCCGTCCGCTGACTCGATCCAATCCCGTATCTCTGCGATCGATGACTCGGTGACATCCAACAGCCGCGTCGCCAGCCCGTTCTCACTCAATGAAGCCGCTATCGATTCGGCCATCAGCTTCGTGTTGCCGTAGGATGAAGCATACAAAATCGCGACCAACTTTTTGTCGCCGCGATGTTTCGGCTGTGTCCACTCCAAGTACTTTTCGATAATCGCTTTCGGCTTTGCTTTCTGCATCGGCCCGTGCGAGGGCGCCACCAACGCGATCTCCATTTTCAGGGCTGTTTCAGCCGCTTTACGCGAGTAAGGCGCGAACGGCCGCATAATCGAATCGTAGTAGTGCCACGCCTCATGCATCAGTGTCATATCGTCAGCCGGGAAGTACATGTCCTCGCGCGGACAATAATGCGCGGCGTAACCGTCGCATGAGAAAAGCACCCGATGCTCCGGATTATAGGCCATCATTGTATCCGGCCAATGCATGAATGGAGTCGAGAGAAACTCGAGTGTCAGACCGCCAAGATCAAGTTTGTCGCCGCCTTTAACCCCCTCAATCGGGCGCCCGTCATCGTTGATGATGTTCCGCAGGAACGGCACGGCCGGTTTCGCGCAAACCAGCCGCATCCTCGGATTGATCGCCAGGAGCTTGCTAATCGCTCCGGAATGGTCCGGCTCATTGTGATTGACGACGAGGAAATCAATCGACTCCAACGGCACGATTTCACGAACGCGGGCAAACAACTGATCCTCAAAGCCATCCTTCACGGCATCGATCAAAGCCGTTCGCTTGCCGCGCACGAGATAGGAATTGTAAGTTGTCCCGAAGCTGGTTGTCACATACAGGTCAAACAGGCGCAACTCCGGGTCTTTGGTGCCAACCCAGTGGATATCATCAAAAAGCTTGATCGCGGTCATAAGTCCTCACTTCGCGAGGGAAGATAGCCCCGACTGCCGCGAAATCAAGCCGTTTACTGCCCCAAAAAGCTGTTGCACAGACTTGCGCTCGCGCCGTAATTTAAGGTGGTATGAATTTACACCGACTTTCGTATCCAGTATCACGCGTTTCGGTCGCGCTGTTCATTGCGACGGCCGCTCTGCTCGCAACCGGCTGCGGCTCCACCGACCCCGGCAAGCCGCTTGAAAATCTCGTCTCGATGCCCAAGGACATCAGCGTTCCCGCCGGACAACGCTTTGCCGTGCCGGTCTACTTCGAAAATACGGATCCAATAGCGGCGGTGAGTCTGCCCCTGCGCTTTAATGCCGCCGTGATGCGTTGCGACTCGGTATCGTATGTTGGCAGTCGGTGCTCTACATTCATGTTCCAACTCTGGTATGCGCGGCACGACACGATCCAAATCGGAGTCGTCGACACGACCGGTGTCGGCCGCGGCGGTGGTTTGCTGGCGACACTTCACTTCTGGGCATTCGGCAACGCCCCGGAGACGGATGTCGAGATCGACTTGTTCGATCTACCGCTATTAGAATTCGGATACGCCGACACCTCATTGACATTTGACATCATTAAACCGCGCTTCGAATCCGGCCGCGTCCACATCAAAACCCAGTTGTAAGTCCTCGAATTGACAAAGCACTTTGGCGAGCACTGGAGCGCCGAGGTTCCCAAGGCGTCAAGCGCAAACGTGCTGTTGAAACGCGGAACACGACGTCGCGATTTCCCTCTTGAGAGAAGTAGATTCGTCCCGCTGAGAGCGGGACGAAGACGGGGTGTGTCATCCGAATCCGCCGGAATCCGATCTGCGTTGCGTTCCTGAACTACTCCGTTGGCTTATTCCTCAAACGTCGCACTCGCCGGTATATTTGGCTCGTACTTGAAGTCGGCATCCGCACTCGTCGCAATCCGCATGCGCTCCTCGACTGAGCGATGTATAACCGCGTCCTCCGGTATCTGCCGCGTATAACCGCCGAGCAGCCGCCAAAACCCGCGCAGCGAATTGTGCATCGGCCCGCCCGGATCGGGATTGATCTTCAGCCACGGCAATGCGTCGGGCCAAATCTTGAGTCCGTATTGCTCAGCGCCATCGAGCACCCACTGGAACGCTATGTCCGCAAGCCGCGAGTCCGCGTACGATCCACCGACATCCGAGTGCACACCGGCAAACCACAGCTCGCGGACATCAGCGTCTTTGACTTCCCGCCATTGTGCCAGCTTCCACAGATTCGTGCGAAAGTGGCGCCGCCGCTCGTCGATAGCCACCGCGTGCCGGCCGTACTTCAGTGCCGGATGATACGCCGTGTGCGGCAATATTACGCTGCGCCGGAACCAGCCGATCGACTTGACCGTGTCCCAGATGCCGATAAAATGCGGGTGACACTTGCGCGAGAAGCATTGCTTGAATCCGTCCGCTTGCTTCCAGTCTGGTTCCGTCAGTCCCTTCAGTCGCCGGATCGGTCGCAGCAGATGATAAATCGGAACGCACCAACCATGCGCCCATGCGGGACGAATCGCTAGCCGCTTTCGATACACCCGCAGCGCATAGGGGATCAGGCTTTCGGCGCCCCTGTCAAGCAACCCGCACGATTGCAGCATCCCCGCCAATACGCGCGCCGCATAGGCGCCGCGACTGAATCCGAAAAGAAATATCCGGTCATCAGGGCCGCGATAGAATTTCATCACGAACGCGTACGCATCCGTGACGCTGCGAAACACGCCGTAGCCGAAAGCCAGTCCGAACAGCCGCGAGAGATTTCTCGTTATCCACGTCTGCGAGCCGGGCGCTGCCATCGTCCCGACTCCGGGCAAGTAGAGAGCGACTTGCTGCTCGGGATCCCTTCGGTCGAGCGCGCGGTAGAGCTTGAGGACGTTGGTTTGACCGCTCGCTTGATACTCGTTCCCCGTGCCATCGAAACAGATGACGATGTTTCTTCCGGTCGCGCCGTCCACTATCTCCCCGAAAATCGCAAGCGATCGCTGCACTTCAATCGACCGGGCGTGTAGTATAAATCCGCCCACGAATCGTCGACCGCCAGCGGCTTGGCTTTCTGGAATTTCAGTAATTTCGCGTAATAGCGAAAACGATAGTGGTCGTAGAACCGCAAGATTTCCAGCCCGTGGCGGTCGGCCAAATCGGTATCGCCGCGAATGATCAGGTAGTTTTCGTCGTTCTTCTTGCTGGCGGCGCCGCTCAGATTGTGGCTGCCGCTGATGATCATCGGTTTGTCGCCGGTGAAATTGACCACCACCGCTTTAGTGTGTACCAGCAGATTACCTCTTTGGCCGCGCAGCCCTTCTTTGACCCAGCCTTCGAGTCCTTTCGACAACAGCGCGGTCGCGACAAACTGCGCCGTCCGGTCGCCGTGATAGCCGGAAATCCGGCTCGCCGTGTTTTGCAGACCGAAGCGCAAGACCGAGTCGTTCGCCTGCCCGAGCAGGGCATCGAGGATTTTGTCGGGGAGCGCAAAGGCTGTCGCAAACAGCAAATCACGGTCGGCTGCCTTGATCACTCGGATGAATTCCGCCAGATCAACCTCGCCGCTGCGTGGTGAAAACCCGGCGAATATTGCTTCGCTGCTGCTGATCGGGTTGTTCTGATTGATCCAATCCCGCGTCGCCGTAACGTCTTCGGCATTGTCCCAGATAAAGTCAAAAACCTCGGCGTACTTCTTGGCGATAGTCGCATCATCGACGCTATGCACGACATTCGCCTGCCGGTACACGCCGTTTTCGGTGAAGTTCGTGCTCCCGCACAGTACCGCTTTGGGTATCCGCTTGCCGGCGGCCGACACCTTGCTCAGCACGATGAACTTGTCGTGAAAGATGCCACTGGTAATGCGCGCGCGCTTTTTCGCCTTCGGTATCTTTTTCAGACTTTCCTCGTTCGCCTGCGTCTGATCGTCACCGACCTTAGCATGATACAAAACCCGTAAGTCAACTTTGCGTTTGTGCGCCGCATTGACGGCGGCGACAATCGCGGGAAGCTCGTATTCATAGATCGCGACATCCAGCGCCCACGTGTCGTCTTTTGCGCGGTCAACGAAGCCGAGAATCCGGTCAAGCAATCCGTGCTCAAGCCACTTACGCGGCCTTTCGGGCCAGTCCTCGATCGCGAGATTTTTCTGCTTGCTGAGCTGCTTATCGAGATCCTCAAACTGTTTGCCGAATGATTGGCTGGCGGCAACGGCGCGATTGAACGCCACACGATGACCCGCCGGCTTGCCGTCATCGGTAGTGACTTCAACTTCCAGCGGCGTGTCCAGCCGCGGCGGATTGTTCGGCCCCGGATCGCCGTCGTTCCGATACGCCGGATAGATGCGATACGCGCACGTCGTGCCGGATTCGATGCTGTAATCGCCCCAGCGGAATTTCTGGAACGGCGCAATGTTGCTCGCGGTTGCGCCCCAGCGGGGAATCGTGTGCGGCGTGTTCGGAAAGGTCAGACTACTCCAGAGCCAGCGCCAGTCTTTCCCCTTCTCCTTCTCTTCGATCGCGAATCCCAACAGGTCCGGCTTGCTCGATTCGTCGATATCCATCGCCAAGAGTACCCCGGTGGTCCCGGCGTACGCCTTGACGCGAAACGTGTCGTTGGCGTTGGTTACCAGCTTGCGCATCGCCTGCTCCTCCCATTTGTTCGACGCCGGTCTCGTCAGACATCAACGATGCCGGCGCAACCAAGTCCGAGAATTCAGTTCTGAAAGTGACTCCGATGCACTCCCGGCGCCAAGCCGGGAATTAATCGCGTAATAGTCATTAAAGGTGCAGATTTGTTGTACCGGCATACTATGGCTGCGCAGGCGCTGAGTCAAAGAGATTTTCGCAGACTAATCGCCGAGGCGAATCCCGGTTCAAACTGACGGCATAACATCCTGATTGCGTCGACATGGTTGAATCATTATTGTTTTGCTGATCCGCCGGAGTGGCGAAATTGGTAGACGCAAGGGACTTAAAATCCCTCGGGTGGAAACACCCGTACCGGTTCGATTCCGGTCTCCGGCATAATCTCCAATCCTCCAAATCAAATGAAATGTGTGCGAGCGTTCACGCTCAATCGGCAAGTATGTTACTCGCCATTCATCATGCAATCAGGGTGTCTCAGAAGTCGCGATGTAAGTCGTTGTCAGTCAATGCGCCTACTGCGCAGCGATCGCACAGCGCTTCGGCGCAGCCCTTGCGTAATCCTCCTCCGGCATTCAAAACGAGGAGTGGTAGATGCAATGGAATCTTGAGAGAATTAGCTCGGAGCACAATCGCCTGAGAAACCAGCGCGGACTCACGATCATCGAAGTCCTAATCGCCGCATTGATCGCGTCCTTCGTGATCGCCGGCGGCATGCAGGTCTTTGTCTCACAAAACAAGCAGCACATCATTCAGGACGGCGTCACCAATATGCAGCAGAACGGTCGCGCCACTGTCGATGAATTGGTCGGGAAAATTCGTCAAGCCGGATACAAGGTTCCACTCGGAACCGTCAGCCTGATGAGCTGGGACACCAACCCCGACACCGTCGCCGTCGTCTTTCTCTCCGAGCCGGCGTGCACCGCCACGCTCTCGGAGGCCATGCCGCAACCGTCGGCGGAACTGAAGTGCAAGGGCTCGAATATTAGCTGCTTTCAGGCCGATACCTGGGCCTATATCTACGATCCGCTTATCGACTCCGGCGAGTTTTTCATGATTACTCAAGTCCAGGAATCAGCCGGTCATATTCAGCACAACAACGGGAAATTATCCAAGGCCTACCCCGCCGGATCGCAGATCTTCATTCTTGAATTCCGCAAATACTATGTCGACGACACGACCGATCCCGAACATCCGACTTTCATGATGGAGGCCAACGGCCGGCCGGCAGTGGTTTACGCCGACGATATCGTTGATCTCCAGTTCCGCTATCGGCAGGGCAATGGCAAGATTTTCGATTATGTCACCGTCGACCGCTACGTTCGCGAGGTCGAGATCGACGTCGTGGCACGAACCCACAAATCCGACCTTCTGCTCAATGAATTCCGCTATGACACCTTAGAAACGGCCGTTCAAGTGCGGAATCTGTCCATGTAAACCATCTCTCCTTGCCTCTCTACCACGCCAGCCGGCGCTGCCGATTCCCCTGCAGCGCCGGTATTTTTTTTCGAATTGACGGAACATTATAGTCAAATACACGTTACATAATGTAAATAATGCTTGACATTATGTCGAATTTACATATCATGTATTCAACTTTAGGAGGTTAGTAAGATGACTAAGTCTCACAAGAGCCGAGTACCACTATTGTCGGCGCTATTCTTCTTCGTCTCGTATCTGCTCGCGCGGATGGGGCTGAGAATCTGGGTTGATTCGGACATCGTTAGGATTGCTCTGGCGGCGATTCCGATTCCGTTTTTCGCTTGGTTCCTCTGGAATTTCGTCAAGATGCAGCGGGAGGCTGATGAGCTCGAGCGCCGCATCCAATTGGAGGCGCTGGCATTTGCGTTTCCATCCGCTATCGTCATGCTCATGACCCTGAGCCTGTTCACAATCGCGGTCGGTGTTCCCGATGAGAACTTCGGACTCAAACACGCATGGTATTTCTTGCCTTTACTCTACTTTACCGGCCTGGCACTGGCATCGCGGAGGTACCGGTGAAGAACCGTCTCAAGGTCGAGCGCGCCGAACGCAATTGGTCGCAACAGGACATCGCCGAACGCCTCGGCGTGTCGCGGCAGACGGTTAATGCCATTGAAACCGGAAAGTACGATCCGAGTTTGCCGTTGGCGTTTCGCATTTCGCGCTTGCTTGGAAAACCGATTGAAGCGATTTTCACTTTCGACGAACAAATCGCGATCGATCGCAACGGAGGCGATCAGGATTGACGGCCGACAAACTCCATCATTACCCTGGCAAAGAAATCGAAGTCGCTTTCGACGCCCGCCGTTGCATTCACGCCGCCGAGTGCGTGCGCAATCTGCCGGGGGTTTTTGACACTACTAAGCGCCCTTGGGTTGCTCCGGATAACGCCGATGCCAGACGCGTCGCCGAAATTGTCCGCCGCTGTCCAACCGGCGCGCTGCATTATCGCTCGATCGTTGAATCTGCCGCCGAACAACCGGACGCCGTGTCTTCGATCACCGCCACCCGAAACGGCCCGCTTTACGCACGCGGCGAAATCGCGATCAACGATTCAGCAGGGAATTTTGTCCTGCGCGATACGCGCGTGGCGCTGTGTCGCTGTGGCGCGACACGAAATCCGCCGTTTTGCGACCGGAGCCACACGCACATCGGATTTCTCGACTCGGGAATGGTCGCTCCGTCGAGCCGGGCTTCTGATGCGGGCTTGGTTGCCCGGCCGGAGATGGTCATCACGCCTTCGAAAGACGGCCCGCTACTGGTTACCGGAACTGTCGAAGTTTGCGGCTCGGTCGGTGGTTCGAAATCGATCCGCAAGGATCCGGTGTTTTGTCGCTGCGGCGCCTCCGGCGCCAAACCATTCTGCGACGGCTCCCATCATCGCATCGAATTCAAAGCCGATTAACACCCCAGCGTAGAAGACCCACCAGCTAAGTAGGTCAAAAGCCCTGCGCTCCTGCCATCACGCCGCAGGCGTGATAATGGTGGGTGCGAATTCACATCGTCCCGTGCTTTCGCGGTCGAAGGCAGCGCAATGCGCCAACGTCGCATTCCCACTATTTCTGTTGCGCAGAGTCTTCCGAGTACCGCGTGCGGGACGAGGGCGACTCGGCGCCCTCACTCCCACCACTCTGGTGGGGCACCAAAAGGATTCGACGACCCCCGATCCCGTCATTCCGGCGAAAGCCGGAATCCAGTCAAGTAGGTCAGGAGCCCTGCGCTCTCGACAGGTTGTTCCCGCGAAAGGGACCGTTGAAGAAGTCCTTGAGGTTGTCACCCTGAACGAAGTGAAGGGTCTGTTTTCCTTCTGGCACAACGGCAAACAGATTCTTCGCTGCGCTCAGAATGACATGAATACGGTTTTTCAACAGTCCCGGAACGGTGGGATTCCCCTCTCCCTGTCAGGGAGAGGGGCAGGGGTGAGGGTCATTTTCCTCCCCTAACCCCGTAAACTCGTAGCATTCCACTACAATTTTCCCCCACCGGACCCTTAGTAGAGGCACGATTGTAATCGCGGATGATTTCACTCGCCGATCTCGCCCTCGTACCTGACGTGTTCTTTGGCGGCCGCCATTGTCGTAAAAACGCGAAATCGCGGCAGGACAAGGCGTCGAGATCAAATCCAAACTCCGGTGGCTTGCGACGCCGGTAACCGGATGCGAGAAGATCAACCGCAGTGCAATCGCTTCAGAATCGTCGTTCGGGATTTCCGGAAACGTGACGCCCACACTGGGCGCGGCGCGACGTGAAAGTCCGATCAGGCGCCTGATTAGCTCGAGCTATGCCCTATTATTTGCGAAAGGAAAAACTTAGAGAGAAAAGCCAGGATCAAGCAAAAACGCCCCGCCGCTCACGGCGAGGCGTCAAACTCGAAATCGCGAAGGCACTACTCGGCGGTTTCTTCTTCCGTGCGGCGTTCGTCGATTCGCGCCGCCTTGCCCGAAAGACCTTTCAGGTAATTCAGCTTGGCGCGGCGCACGCGTCCGGTGCGCACTTTTTCGATTTTGGCGATATTCGGCGAGTGCAACGGGTAGACTTTCTCGACCGCGATACCCTGCGTCACTTTCCGTACGGTGAAGCTCGCGCCGGTGCCGCCGCCGCGACGACCCATGACTACGCCCTGGAAGACCTGGATGCGCTCCTTGTCGCCTTCCATAATCTTCTGATGCACGGCAATCGTATCGCCGGGAGCAAAGTCGAGTTTCTGCTCGCGGAGATATTTCGCGGCAATCTTTTGGACTAACTGATTCATTCTATCCTCCAACAATCAATTTTCAAATTCAGCGCCGGATGCGATTTGCTCCAGCATCGCGCGGTCGTCATCGCTCAATTGCGCGCGCCGCAAAATATCGGGACGGTTCTCCAGCGTCCGCTTTAGCGCCGCCCAACGGCGGAATCGCTCCTGCTTGGCGTGGTCGCCCTCAAGCAGTACCGCCGGAGCCGACCGGCCAAGGAACTCCGCCGGACGAGTCCACACCGGCGCCCCAAGCAGATCGTCCGAAAACGAGTCGGACAAGGCCGACTCGATCGAGTGCATCGATCCCGGCAGGAGTCGGAAGACCGACTCCAAGATAACAAGGGCGGCCGTTTCGCCGCCATTGATTATATAATCACCAATCGAGATTTCATCAAGGTCGAAAAATTGAGAAAGGCGTTCATCAACACCTTTGTATCGACCGCAGACAACGATCAAATGGTCGAGCAGCGAGTACTTAACCGCCGTCGCGTTGTCGTATCTCTTTCCGGCAGCGGAAGTTAACACGATTCGCCGCTTTGTCGATTCGCTGTTGAACAGCACTGAGCCAAGAGCATCATAGAGAGGCTCGATCTTCATTACCATGCCGCCACCGCCGCCGAATGGGGCGTCATCCACGGTGTTGTGCTTGTTCGTCGAGTACTTGCGGATGTCGACGATCTCAACCTCCAGATGTCCGCCATCAATCGCCTTCTTGAGCAGCGACTGCTCCAGCGGACTGGCGAAAAATTCCGGGAAGATGGTGAGAATCGTAACTTTCATGACTCCAAATCCAATAGTCCGTCAATCAGCCGAATCGTGACCACGCGCGATTGGCGATCCACATTGAGCACGATGTTGGCTGTCGCCGGCAACGAGAATGATCTTTTCCCCTCGACTCGCCATAGATCGTTGGCGGGCATTTCGACAACTTCTTTGATCACGCCCAGCTCTTCGCCACTTTCGGCGACGACTTTCATGCCTACGATTTCGAATTGATAGATGCGGTCGCATTCAATCGCCGCGACTTCGCTTCGGGGCACCGATAGAAAAACGCCCTTGAGACGCTCGGCTTCGGTGCGCGAATCGACGCCTTCCAGCTTAACAATAAGCTGCTTGCCATGCGTCTTGACCGCCACCACGGCTACCCGACGCACCGGATCGGCTTCCACGACGACCGAATCGAGACTCTCGAACCGGTCGATAAAATCGGTTAACGGAAACACCACGACTTCGCCGCCGATGCCGTGAACCCGAATGATCTTGCCGATAGCAATGAGTTCTGCGCTTATTCGAGAATCTCCAAAACGGCGCGCTTGCCCTGCTTGGCGGATACCGCCAACATGATCGTGCGGATCGCTTTCGCCGTGTTGCCCGCTTTGCCGATGACCTTGCCGAGGTCGCCGGGCCCGACGCGGAGTTCGAAGACCGTCGTTCGTTCGCCTTCGATCTCGCGCAACTGAACCGCATCCGGATTGTCGACGAGTGCCTTCACAATCGACTCAACAAAGTTCTTCACCTGACACTCTCCAGTCCCACAAGTTTCGGTAATCTCTACTTCGTCGAAGCGCCCGGACGCAAAGCGGAATCAGCCGCCCAGGCTGCCCCAACTGGGAGTGTCGCGATTCCTTTCGCTACACGATCAAATTGTTGCCGAAGGTTAGGCCGAAGCCGCGCCTTCCGCCGGTGTGGCCGATGCCGCTTTCGCCTTGCGCGTGCGTTTTTTTCGTTCCGATATCGTCGTCTTTATTTCGACGCCGGCCGCGTCCTTGCCCTGCTTCACCAGTTCCCACTTCTCGTTGATCCCGATCTGCGAAAACAGAGTATGCACGGTATCGGACGGCGTGGCGCCCTGTTTAAGCCACCCCATGACCTTCGCCTCGTCGATATGAACCTGCGCCGGCTTGACGATCGGGTTGTAATAACCCATTTGATCGACGAAGCGGCCCTCGCGGGCGCGGCGCGAATCGATTGCAACGATGCGATAGATCGGACGCTTCTTAGCGCCCATGCGTCTGAGTCTAAGTTTGACTGCCAATGAAATCCTCCAAAATAGATACGTAATGTTAATGTTCTTCACTAACCGAAAAAGTTGCGCGGCAGCATGCGTTTCATTTTCCCGCCGCGCATCTGTTTGAGCATCTTCTGCATCTGCTGGAACTGCTTGATCAAGCGGTTGACTTCCTGAATCGAATTCCCCGAGCCCGCCGCGATTCGCGCCCGCCGCGATCCGTTGAGAATCTGCGGCTTGTTGCGTTCCTCGGTGGTCATCGACAGGATGATCGCCTCTACCCGTTTCATCTGCGATTCGTCGATATCGACACCCCGCATTTGGCTCGATACGCCGGGGATCATCTTGAGGATCGACTCGAGCGAACCCATTTTCTTGATCTGCTGCAGTTGCTGGTAGAAGTCGTCGAACGTAAATTGATCCTTGCGAATCTTCTTCTCGAGCTTCTCGGCTTCTTTAATGTCGATTGTCTCTTGCGCTTTCTCGACCAGTGAGACGATGTCGCCCATGCCGAGAATGCGCGAAGCCATGCGCTCCGGGTAGAACATCTCCAGATCGGAGAGCTTCTCGCCAATAC
Source organism: uncultured Ignavibacteria bacterium (assembly GCA_964617645.1). Lineage (GTDB taxonomy): Bacteria > Zixibacteria > MSB-5A5 > CAIYYT01 > CAIYYT01 > JADJGC01. The sequence continues at coordinate 3,537 of CAZTYE010000002.1, read as the reverse complement.
TGACCAGCTTGAGCGGCTTGCCGGTAATGTGGCGAATCGAGAGCGCCGCGCCGCCGCGCGCGTCGCCATCCAGCTTGGTCAGAGCGACACCGGTGACATCGAGCGCTTCGTTGAATTTGGCCGCGACATTGACGGCATCCTGTCCGGTCATCGAGTCGGCGACGAAGATCATTTCATCGGGCGTCACGCGCCGTTTGATTTCGCGGACTTCATTCATCAACTCTTCATCGATGTGCAGGCGACCGGCGGTGTCGAAGATGATCAGCGTGAGATTATTAGCGCGGGCGTATTCGACGGCATCGGCGCAAATCTGCGGTGGTTGCTTATCGACATGGAAGACCGGCACATCGACCTGTTTGCCGAGCACCTGAAGCTGCTTGACTGCCGCGGGGCGATAAACGTCCGCAGCGACCAGAAGCGGCCGCTGGCCTTTCTTCTTGTAGTGCAGCGCGATTTTTCCGCAGAGGGTGGTCTTGCCCGATCCTTGAAGCCCACACACGACCAGCTTGCCGGGCGTTGACCGAAAATCGAGCGGCGCGTTTTCGCCGCCGAGGACGGTGACCAGCTCGTCGTGGATGATTTTGACGATCTGCTGGCCCGGGGAAATCGAACGCAGCGTTTCCTGCCCGTAAGCTTTGGCCTCGACGCCGGCGATGAACTCCTTGACTACCTTGAAGTTGACATCGGCTTCGAGCAGCGCGCGGCGGATTTCCTTGACGGACTCGCGGACGTTGTCCTCGGTCAGCTTTCCCTGACCGGAGAGCGTCTTAAATACCTTCTCTAATCTTTCAGACAGCGAATCAAACATAAATCGTCCAGAGACTTGAGAGTATACGTTCCAGCTACCGGAAACGCAAGGGGGAATTGGGGGGAATCAGTTATGAAATCTCAGTCTGCGGGTGTGGTACGCCGCAGTCTTTGGGCAGGATGAGATCAGCCAGGGAGAAAACAGATCAACGGAAGTCCACTAAAGCTCAGAAGAACTCGCTTGCGAAATCAGATTGCCACTGTTCGACGTGTGTCTTAGTTTTCAGCACCATGAATCAACTGTTGTTTGACTGCGCATAATGAATAGTGCCAGGTTTGCCGCCAGCAAGCAAGACACAACGAGCAGGAGGACAAGAAAGAGAGGGTGTCATATGGGGAAGATATTCGATCCATCGGCAGAGAAGCTCCGCTACCTTTTGGCGAGCATTCATAATCGCGAAATGGCGCTGCCGGATTTCCAGCGTGACTTCGTGTGGGATCCGAGCGCTACTGAAGAATTGATCGAGAGCATTTGTCAAAGTTTCCCGGCCGGGAGCTTGCTCCGCATCCGCAATCACAATGGCTTCTTCTTTGTACCTCGGGAGTTTGCTGGTGCCCCGTTACTGGACGGCCATGCACCATCTTATCTTACTCTTGACGGTCAACAGCGGCTGACCTCACTATATCAGGCCTTCTATGGAGCGGGATCACATCAGTATTTCATGGACCTCAATGGCTTGATATCAGGAAAGGATCTCGAGGACTGTGTATTTTTCATGCGCAATCGAGACGGCGAAAGCGAGTATGGGACAATCGCGTCTCAGGCAAAGGCTCTTGTCTTCCCGCTCCGTCGACTCTTTGGGGATAATAATGGATTTGAAGAGTGGCTCGATGAGATCCTTGAGATTAGACCCGAGCCCGATGAGGAAAAAAAGGAACTGAAGAAAGCCCTGAGGTCCGCAAGAGAAACTTGGCTAAAACCAGTCGACGATTATGAGTTCCCTATGGTGACTCTCGTAGAAGGAACTGGTGCTGAGGCTGTATGCACGATATTTGAGACTCTGAACCGCACGGGAGTCAAGCTGTCGGTGTTTGATCTCCTTGCTGCGCGCTTTTGGCCCGAAGAATTGCGCCTTCGCGATTTATGGAAAACGGCCCAGGCTGCTAGTCCGATACTCGCGGACTTCAAGGTTGACCCTTACTATGTCTTGCAGTCTATCGCGTTAGTTACCGCTGAGGCACCATCCTGCAAACGAAGCGATGTGTTGAAGATGGACGTTGCCAGGGTCAGAACTTCATGGGACAGAGTGGTGGGTGGCTTCGTTTCTGCCCTAAACATGCTGCGTGACGATTGCGGAGTGATATTGCCTGAGTGGTTGCCCTATTCGAGCATTCTCATACCACTATCCTCTCTGATGGCACATGTAGAGACACTAACGGGACCACAGGCTGGTGCTGCAAGGAACAAAGTGAAGCGTTGGTTTTGGTGCTCGGTGTTTGGCCAGGCCTACGACAATGCCGCGAATAGTCAGGCGGCAAAAGACTTCACTGACGTGAAGCGATGGATCGCTGACGGTCAACCTCCTGAAGTGGTCACAAGCTTCGCATTTGATGTCGAATCGCTGAGGAACACGACACCAAGGCAGCGTGCGATCTACAAGGGTGTCATTGCACTTGTCTTGCGAAACGGAGCGCTTGATTTCCACAATGCGACTCAGATCACGTCCGGCATGATGACCAAGGAAAGGATTGAAGACCACCATGTGTTTCCCCGGGACTATATTGGATCGAGTATGCCCGAGGTCACAGATACTTTGCGGGACTGTGTTCTGAACAGAACACTCATTGACAAGAGCACTAATGCTAGTATTCGTAATCGCCCTCCAGCACTATACCTGGGCGAAGTCAGGGCATCCTTGGGTGACCAGAATTTCAATCGGCTCTTGTCGACGCATCTCCTTCCAGCCGGTGAGGGATCTCCTCTTTTGCGCAATGACTTTGAGCGGTTTTTGGAAATCAGACAGCAGCTCATAAGTGAAAAAATCCAACAGGTGACGTCATGAGTCTTCTGTTCAATTGAGGCGCCTCCCGCGATGCACAGAGAGACGGGTCGTCGGATTCGGAGCAATGTACCGTGGTAGACACAACCTCATTAGCTCGCCATAGTTTCAATACACCCGAAAGCCCACCACCGCCGGGCGGCGGCTGGGTTCGAGGAGTGACATGCTATCGTCGGCCATGTGCACACCGAGAACGAGGACTTCCGACATGAAGCCGGCGATGTTCTTCGGCGCGAAATTGACCACCGCGATGACCTGACGGCCGAGGAGTTCTTCTTTCGTGTAAGCGGTCCTGGCTTGTACGCTCGACCATTTTTCGCCGATCTCCGGGCCGAAATTGATGCGCAGTTTGTAAGAGGGATTTTTCGCGCGGTCGAAATCGAGAACTTCGAGGACTTCGCCGACGCGCATGTCGACGCGGCGGAAGTCGTCGTAAGTGATGATGGGTGATGTGGTCATTGCGTAGTTCTCCAAGGTTTCTTGATCAATTTGTACAACCCCCGTCCCGCACTCTTCGTGCGGGACAGCTCCTTTGCTGGGACTGCTGAAAAACCGTATTCATGTCATTCTGAGCGCAGCGAAGAATCTGTTTGACCTCGTGCCACAACACTCACAGACCCTTCGCCTGCGCAGCGGCTCAGGGTGACAGCCTATAGGGCTTTTTCAACAGTCCCTACTAAGGGGGAACCAATGTTGCCTCGCGGCTTCTGTCGCGACTGCAGTCGCTCCC
>CAZTYE010000001.1:474392-524071 GCA_964617645.1 uncultured Ignavibacteria bacterium | reverse complement strand
TCTCGCCCTCGTACCTGACGTGTTCTTGAACGGCCGTTCTTGTCGTAAAAACGCGGAATCGCGGCAGGACAAGGCGCGAAGATCAAATCCGCCATCCGACGGCTTGCGACGCCGGTTAGCGGATGCGACGAAATTGAACGAATGACAATCCCATCGGATCGCCGAATCGGATCATCGCCGCGCGTGGCTTAACGACGCGCCGCGGCGACGAACCCCGACTCGACACCTGATTAGCTCGAGCTATGCCCTATTTTTTGCGAAAGGAAGAATTAGCGAGCAACACGAAAGACATTCGTCGCAAATCATCACCGGTTCATCGCGCTCCATAAATCGAGCGCCCCGATTGGTGTCAATCGGGGCGGAACGTGCGAAACCCAAGTTGTCGTGGTAGGTCGTTGAACTTGGATTCTTGTATGTGCGCGCGATCGCGCGGATCAACGCATGCGATTGCGCAGGAACGCCGGTATTTCCAGATCCTCCATGTCGACTTCGTCGCCGGCAGCGGCGGCGACGAACTCGTCCGTCTTGATATCGGTGTCCATGCCGACGATGTGCGGTCGCGTGCTGCGTTCGGCGGTTTTCTCGAACATGTCAACCGTCTCATGGTGGCGTTCGAGGCGCTCGAGTTTTTCGATCATCGCGTGGCGCGCCGTGCCGAAGCCGGTGGCGATCACCGTGACCCGGATTTCATCATCCAGCGTCGGATCGATGACCGCGCCGAAGATGATATTGGCATCCGGACCGGCCGCGTCGTAGATCACCGTCGTCGCTTCGTTGACTTCATAGAGCGTCATATCGTTGCCGCCGGTGACGTTCATCAACAGGCCCTTAGCGCCGGAGATACAAACATCCTCGAGCAGCGGCGAATTGATCGCCATGCGCGCGGCGTTAGCGGCTTTGTTTTCGCCGCGTCCCCAGCCGGAGCCCATCATCGCGTCGCCCATTTCCATCATGACGGTCCGGACATCGGCAAAGTCGCAATTGATCAAACCCGGAATCGTGATCAGATCGGAAATGCCGCGCGTGGCGCGCAGCAGCACATCGTCCGCCATCATAAAGGCTTCGGTGAGGCGGGTCGAAGGATCGACGACCTGCAGCAGCCGTTGATTCGGGATGACGATCAACGTATCCACGCGCGTCTTGAGATCGTCGATACCGGCCAGCGCGCGATTCATGCGCTTGCGGCCTTCGAAATCGAAGGGCTTGGTGATAATTGCGACGGTGAGCGCGCCGAGTTCGCGGGCAATCTCGGCGACGGCCGGAGCGGCCCCGGTGCCGGTGCCACCACCCATGCCGGCAGTAACAAACACCAAATCGGCGCCTTCGATCAGTTTGGCTACGGTGTCGCGGTCTTCTTCGATGGCTTGTTTGCCGATCTCGGGTCGCGCGCCGGCTCCGAGTCCGCGGGTCAGGGCGCGACCGATTTGCAGCCGGTGTTCGGCGCGGGAGAATTCGAGCGCTTGCGCATCGGTATTTATGGAGATGAATTCGACGCCATTGAGTTTTTGATCGATCATGCGGTTGACGGCGTTGCCGCCGGCGCCGCCGACACCGACCACTTTGATCTTGGCGCAGTCGAGAAAATCTGCAAGTTCAAACGTCATATTCCTACCTCTTCCTTGAGTTGCCGGCTTCCTGCATTAGAAGTTGAACAACGAGTTAAATACTTTCTCCAAACGATTGAAGGCGCGATTCCAGACACCGGTTTCGCGGCCGCTCTTCTCCGGATGATCGAGACCGTAGCGGACAAGCCCGAATGCGGTCGAGTACATCGGATTGGTGACGATATGCGACATGCCGCCGAATCCGCGCGGCGTGCCGACGCGCACCGGTAAATCGAAAATCTGCTCGGCAGTCAAATCGATGCCGCGCAGCAGCGAACCCCCACCGGTCAGCACGACGCCGCCGGCGACGGATTGATAGAAGTTCGTGCGCTTAAGCTCCATCAGCACGAGTTTGAATATCTCCTCGACGCGCGGCTGGATAATACTGGCGACGACGCCCAGCGAGACATCGCGCGGCGGTCGTTCGCCGACCGACGGGATCGAGATCACTTCATCGGCATTGACGAGGTTCGCCATCGCGGCGCCGAAATCGAGTTTGATTTGCTCGGCGGTATCAATCGGCGTACGCAGGCCGATCGCCAGATCATTCGTGATATTGCGGCCACCGAGGCCGATCACCGCCGTGTGCCGCACCGAGGAATCGGTAAAGAGCGCGATATCGGTGGTGCCGCCGCCGAGATCGATCAGCACGGTGCCGAGATCTTTTTCGTCTTCGTGCAGGACGCACATCGCGGAAGCCAGCGGCTGCAGCACCAGATCGCGGACTTCGTAATTGGCGCGCTTGATCGATTTGTAAATGTTCTGCGCCGAGGTCGACGCGCCGGTGACGATATGCACTTCCGCTTCAAGGCGCACGCCGGACATGCCGGTCGGGTCTTTGATACCGCCCTGGTCGTCGACGATATATTCTTGCGGCAGCACGTGGATGACTTCCCGGTCCGCCGGAATCGCGAACGACTTGGCGGCTTCGATCACGCGGTGCACATCGTACTCGGAGATTTCGTTGTCGCTGCGGCTGACCGCGATCACGCCGCGCGAGTTGATCGAGCGAATATGATCGCCGGCGATTCCGGCATAAACCGATTCGATTTCGACGCCGGCCATCTCCTCGGCGGAAGACACAGCGCGTTGAATCGAGCCGATGGTCTTCTCCAAATTGACGACAACGCCTTTTTTCAAGCCTTCCGATGGCGCGGTGCCGACGCCGATGATTTCATCATCGCCGTCGGGAACCGGCCGACAAATCAGGGCGCAGATCTTGGTGGTGCCAATATCCAGGCCGCAGATCACGCGTTCAGATCCCATTTTCAACCTCTCTATTGATAGTCCTTGATTTCACAACAGCGAGATCGCCCATGCGCAGGTCGATGTCGATCCCGGGATTCTTGTTCTCGGAAAGCACCGTCGCCAGCCGATTGAATTTTTCTTCGTAGCGTCCCCAACCGCAGCGGACGACGATCGAGCCGGGCTCGAAAATCAGGCGCATGTCGCCGCCTTCGAGGATGACCTCGGAAAGCGCGTCAAACAAGCGCGGCTGCGCCGCTTTCATGACGCCGATCATTTCCAACGCGGCGCGAACGGAAGCATCATCGAGCAGCGAATACGGATAGGGGCGTTTCACCGCGACGCCGCGAATGATCGGTAAGTGGCGATTGTCAGCATTGAGTTCGGAGGGCAGAAGTTCGCCGCGCGAGCTGACGCCGTAAAGATCGTCGATGTAGATGTAGCCTTCCGGATACTTCTCGGTGACACGGATCGTCACCTTGCCGTACTGATCAGCCGCCGCGTGAGCCGAGGCGATGAATTGATGCGTCATCGCCGCATTGACAATCGCGCCGAAGTCCACCGCGAGCAAATTCTGCCCGATGGTAACGGGAAAGTCGGCTGCCGCGAGTTTCTGTGTGCCTTCGACGGCAACGTACGTAACTTTCAGGAGCGGATACGATTTGAGGCCGTAACCGGCGGCCAACAGCAATAGCGAGAAGAAGAACAAGTAGGTGGCGAATCGTCTCATGCGCGAATCGCCTCCAGAATTTTCGGCGCCGTCTTATAGATATCGCCGGCGCCGATCGTGAACACAACGTCGCCCGGTAGAGCGAAACTGGCGACGTACTGGGGGATTTCGCTGACGTTTTCGAAATAGCGAACGTTCTTATGCCCGAATTGCTCGCAAGCATCGCTGATCATCCGCGCGGTTACGCCCTCAATCGGCAATTCACGCGCCGGATAAATCTTCGCGAGAATCAGCATGTCGGAGGTCAACAGCGACTTGGCAAATTCCTGGTAGAAGTCGCGCGTCCGACTGAAAAGATGCGGCTGGAAGACGACGATGATGCGATTCTTGAATGCGATTCGCGCCGCCTGCAAGGTAACTTCGATCTCGGTCGGATGATGGGCGTAGTCGTCGTAGACTTTGATGCCGTTCTTCTCGCCGATCAGATCGAAGCGGCGGTTGACGCCGCGGAAATTTTCCAGCGCTTTCTTGACCGTCGCGAACGGCAGCTCCGATTCGAGCGCGACTGAGATGGCCGCGAGCGCGTTTTTGACATTGAAAACGCCCGGCTTCGGCAAAGTGACATTGCCCAGCAATTTGCCGTGGTGATAGACGTCGAAAGTCGTGATCGTGCCGCTTTGGTGCACATTATCGGCGCGCGTGTCGGCTTGCGCTTTGAGTCCAAACGTGCGGATCGGGCGGATCAGATTCGGAATCAAGCTGACGAGGTTCGAGTCGTCGAGATTCAAATGAATCGTGCCGTAGAACGGCACTTTGTTGGCGAACTGCGTGAAGGCGACTTTGATTTCGTCGAGGTCTTTGTAATAGTCGAGATGATCGGCTTCCAGAGTCGTCAATACCGCCACCGACGGCGTCAGATTGAGAAACGAGCGGTCGTACTCGTCGGCTTCGGCAATGAGCAAGTCGCCTTTGCCTAACTTGACGGTGGTCTCGAACGAGATCACGCGGCCGCCGACCATGACGGTCGGATCAAGGCCGGCTTCGACGAAGATGTGCCCCAGCATCGAGGTCGTCGTGGTCTTGCCGTGCGTTCCGGCGATGCCGACGCCGAACTTGAGGCGCATCAATTCACCAAGCATCTCGGCGCGGCGGATAACGGGTATCTTGCGGCGGCGAGCCTCGAAGATTTCCGGATTGTCGTCGTGCACGGCGGACGAATTGACAACACAGTCGGCGCTGTTGATGTTTTCGGCTTTGTGGCCTTCGTAGACCTTGATGCCGAGCGACTGCAAGTGATCCGTGACTTCGGTCAGCGCCAGATCGCTGCCGGTGACAACATAACCCTGATTGTGCAGCACTTCAGCGATACCGCACATGCCGATGCCGCCGATGCCGACGAAATGCAATTTCTTGATTTTCCCGAATCTCATCTCCAACCCATAAATTCGAAAATGCGTTGCACGATTGTTTCGGCGGCGCCTTTGTGGCTGAGCGCCGAAGCCGCCATGCCCATTGAGAGCAGCTTGTCTTCATCGCCCAGAAGCTGCCGCACCAGACTGACCAGATTGAGATCTCCGAGTTGATTGTCGCGAACCAGCATCGCGCCACTGGCAGCGACGAGCGTCTCGGCGTTTTTCGTTTGGTGGTCGTCGGTGGCGTGCGGATACGGCACGACGATCGACGGCTTTCCCGCCGCAGTGACTTCCGCAATGGTGAGCGCGCCGGCTCGGCAGAGAATCAAATCGGCGGTCGCATAAGCGGCGGGCATGTCGGTGATGAATTGCAGCGCGACACCCGAATTCCCGGAAGCTTTGAACTGCTCGAGATACTGCGGGTGATTTCCGCACTGCCAGAAAATTTGCAACTCGGCGTGCCGTTTTAGCTCGGTGAGCGACGAAGCGATTTTGTTGTTAATCGAGGCTGCGCCCTGCGAGCCGCCGAGGATCAGCAGCGTCTTCTTGCTCGGATCAAGACCGAACTTCTTGCAGGCTTCGTCACGCCCGACCGTGCCGATGCGCGTATTAACCGGATTACCGGAGAGGATGCACTTTTGAACGTAAGAAATCTGCGCGGCCGCTTGTTCGTAAGCGATGAATATCAGATCGGCGAAGCGCGCCAACTTGCGCGTAGCGACACCGGCAAAGGAGTTCTGTTCCTGAATAAATGCAGCGCGATTGGTCAGCTTGGCGCCAAGCACCGCGGGAAACGAAAGATAGCCGCCGGTGCCGACGACGAGATCGGGGTTAAAGGCAATGATCCGCGAAATCGCTTGCAGGCTCCCCCACGCCAAAATCGGGAAGAACATCAAATTGCCGATGAGCGTGCCGCGTTTCAATCCGCGCACGTTGATCTTGGTCGTCGCGTAGCCCCGCGAGGAAATCAGTTTCATTTCGATGTCCCGGCCGGTGACGAAGAATTTGATCTCGCAATTCCCCGGCAACCGCCGCTGAAATTCCTCCGCGATCGCAAACGCGGGAAACAAGTGCCCACCAGTACCGCCGCCGGCAAACATGATCCGCCTCAAGCCACCCTCGATTTGAAAAGTTGCGGCGTGGCCACCTGATAGCGACTGACGTTCAGCAAGATGCCGATGGCGATGCAGGCGAAGAGCATTGCAGATCCGCCATAGCTCAAGAAGGGGAGCGGCAGCCCGGTGGCGGGAATCATAGCTGTCGCCACGAGCAGATTGGTTGCCGCCTGACAGCCGAGCACGAGCGAGATTCCCAGCGCCAGATAGAAGCCGGTAAGATCGGGCGAGTGCACGGCGATGCGAATTCCCCGCCAGACGAGGATCGCGAAGAGAATGATGACCGCAATGCTGACAATGAATCCGCCTTCTTCGGCGAGCGTCGCGAAGATGAAATCGGTATGCGGCGCGGGCAAAAAGAAGAGCTTGGCCGAACCGCGACCAAGCCCCTTGCCAACCAGCCCTCCGGAGCCGATCGCGAGGACGGATTGCTTGATCTGGTAGCTCGCCTGCAGCGGATCGATGACCGAGTCGAGGAAAGTGTCGACGCGCGCGCGCTTGTAGCCAATCAGGTAGACCATCACGAAAGCGACGGTAGTCATGGCGCCGATGAAGAGCGCCAGCAGGCGTTTGCGAATGCCGGCGATAAACAGCATGATGAAAGTGACGGCCGCCAACACCAGCACTGTGCCGAGATTGGGCTGCAAGAGAATTAATCCGAAACCGACGATGATGACCGGAAAGAGCGGGAAGATCACGGATGCGAATTGCTTGATCCGGTCCTTCTTCACGGTCAATAGCGCCGCCATGAAGATGACGAGCACGTACTTGAAGACTTCCGAAGGCTGGAACTTGAGAAATCCGAGATGAATCCAGCGTTTGGCGCCGTTGATTTCGCGGGTAAAGAGCACGACGATCAAAAGCGCAATGGCGACGATCAAGAGCGGCCACGCAAGATTGCACAGCGCGCGGTAGTTCACGCGCGCCGCCACGAAGAGCGCTATCACACTGAGACCAAGCCAAATCAATTGTCGCTGGAAGAAGAAGGTGTCACTGCCGTAACGCGAATCGGCGAACATGGCGGACGCCGAGTACACCATGACTGTGCCGAGCAGGAGTAATAAACCGACGACGACCAGAATGACTTTGTCGAATTCGCGCGGCTGAGTCATCATCGCTGACGCTCCTTCTGCAGCTCAAGCACCATCCGCTTGAATTGGTCGCCGCGATCTTCGAAGTCGCGAAACTGGTCGAACGAAGCGCACGCGGGCGAGAGCAGCACGACATCGCCCGCGACGGCCTGATCGGCGGCCAGACGCAGCGCGTTCTGCATGTCGCCGGCTTCCTGCATTGGAATCAGTCCGTGAAGTTGCTTTTCGATGATCGGAGTCGCTTCGCCGATCAGCAGGATCTTCTTGACGCGACTTTTCATCAGCGGCGCGAGCACCGTGTAGTCGCCGTGCTTGTCACGCCCGCCCATGATCATGATCAGCGGGCGCTCAAACGACTGCAACGCGACAACGACGGAATCGACGTTGGTGGCTTTAGAGTCGTTGACATATCGTACGCCGTCGATCTCAGCGACGAATTCGATGCGGTGCGCTATGCCCTTGAAACTGCGCAGACCCTTGCCGATCAACTGTGGATCGATGCTCAGCGCCAACGCCATCGTGGCAGCCGCAGCCGAATTCGCGACGTTGTGCGGGCCGGGAATGCCCAAATCTCTCGTGGGGCAGATCATCCCTGACCTGCCCTGCCACGAGAACACAAGCGCGTCATCCTTGACGAAAACTCCCTCAGCAACTGCCTGACTTGCTGAGAAATGAACGATCTTCGGCTGTCCCCAGAATTTGGCGGATTGGAGAGTCGCGTCGTCGGCGTTGAGCACAAGGAAGTCGGCAGCATCCTGAAAGTCGGCGATGCGAAACTTGGCCGCCGCGTAGTCGTCGAAGCTCGCATAGCGATCGAGATGGTCGGGAGTGATATTGAGGATCGCCGCGACTTTCGGCTTGAACGACTCGATCCGTTCGAGCTGAAAGCTGGAGGCCTCGACGACGGCGAAATCTTCCTCATTCAAACCGAGAACGTCGTGCGCGAACGGCGAACCGATATTGCCGGTGGCCACGGCGCGCTTGCCGGCTGTGGCGAGCAGATGCGCTGTCAACGCCGTGGTCGTGGATTTTCCATTGGTGCCGGTGATTGCCACGATCGTCGCGCGGCAAAGCCACGAGGTGACTTCGATCTCCGAGAACATCGGCAAATGGCGGCGCTCGATGTCTTTGATGATCGGCGCGGTACCGGGAATGCCGGGCGAGACGACGAGGAAATCGACGTTGGTGAGCGCGCGCTCGGTGTGACCGCCGGTTTCGTAAGCGATGCCCTTCTGATCGAGAACGGCGGTGGCGGAAGCGAGCTGGTCGCGCGATTTCATGTCGGAGACGAACGGCACGCCGCCGTAACCTTTGATCAATTCGGCGACAGCGACTCCGGAGCGCGCCATGCCGAGTATGGAAATCCGCTTGTCTTTCACCAGATCGATCCTCATCGCTACCTGATCTTGAAGGTCGAAAGCGTCAACAGCGCCAGGAGCGCGCCGACGATCCAGAAGCGCACGACAACTTTGCTTTCGTGCCAGCCCGACAATTCGAAGTGATGGTGGAGGGGAGCCATTTTGAAGATCCGCTTTCCCCGCAATTTGAAAGAGGACACTTGCAAGATGACCGAGAGAGCCTCAGCCACAAAGACTCCCCCAACTATCACCAACAACAATTCTTTTTTGAGCAAGATGGCAAGCGTACCGAGAATGCCGCCCAACGCGAGCGCGCCGGTGTCGCCCATGAATACCTGCGCCGGGTGGGTGTTGTACCATAAAAACCCGAGACCGGCGCCAATCGCCGCCGCGCAGTAAACCGTCAGCTCGCCGGCGCCGGGCAAGTAGACGATATCCAAATAGTCCGAGAAGTCGGTGCGGCCGGTGATGTAGGCCATGCCCGCGAAGGCGATAAAACAGATGATCGAGAGGCCGATCGCGAGACCATCGAGACCGTCGGTAAGATTCACGGCATTGGAGGCGCCGGTAATCACGATCACGACAAACGGCACGAACAGAGCCAGCGGAAACACCAGATGGTAATTTTTGAAAAACGGAATGTCGGTCGTAAGGTTGTATTCCGGCGTCGGCGGAAACTCGGCCAGCAAGTAGGCGATGATCACGCCGAGACAGATTTGGCCGATCAGTTTCTTGCGCCCGACAAGACCCTTCTTCTGATGCTTGATCGCCTTGAGGTAATCATCCATGAATCCAATCGCGCCCATCCAGACGGTGACAAGCAGGATGTATATGACGAAGCGGTTGGTGAGATCCGCCCAGAGCAAAGTCGGAATGACGATCGCGGCGAGAATGATCAACCCGCCCATCGTCGGCGTGCCTTCTTTGGCCAGATGCGACTGCGGGCCATCGGTGCGGATGCTCTCTTTCACTTGACGATTCTTGAGCATGCGAATCAGCCACGGCCCGAGAATCAGGCTGATGAAGAGTGCGGTGACTGTCGCCATCGCCGAGCGAAACGTGATATAGCGAAACAGATTGAAGAAGTTGATGTGATCGACCAGCGGATAGAGGAACAAGTAGAACATCAGTTGCTCCTCCCCCAAGTCGCTTTGAGGCCCTGCTCGACGATTTCGAGCTTGATGCCGCGTGAGGCCTTGAGCAGCAGCAAATCGCCGGTCTTGAGAAACCGGTTAAGGGCTTCGACAGCGGCGGAATGGTCGGCGGCGATCACGACTTGCTCCGACGCCAGACCGGAATCGATAGCCGCCGCACGAACGACCTCCGCCATAGCGCCGATGACGACGAGATAATCGACTTTGGACTCTGCGATTTTGAGCCCCAGTTCGGCGTGGTAGTCGCGCGCGTACTTGCCGAGTTCGAGCATGTCGCCGAAAACGACGATGCGGCGACCGGCGACGTGCATGGCGGCAATTGTCTCGAGCGCGCCTTTGGCGGAAACCGGATTCGAGTTGTAGGAGTCGTTGATAATCGTCACGCCGCGCCAGTTTTCGGCGACCATGCGATTGCCCGACGGCACGAACGATTCGATTTGGGTTTTAACCTGCGCGAAGGGGATTTCCATGATCTTGGCGACGGCGATGGTCGCGAGGCAATTCGTGACGTGGTGCACGCCGAGAATCGGCAAGTCGATCTGCGCGCCGCCGAAAACGAGATGACCGTGACCGGAGCCGTTGAGGTACACGCGGTCGGGACGCAGCTCGGAGTCGCCTTGAGTACCAAAGGTGAGTTTGCGCAGGTGGTAGCGATGCATGCGCGAACGCACGTGCGGATCATCCTGATTGAGCACCGCCCAGTCGTTCGGTCGCGCGTGTTGAAGGATTTCGAATTTTGCCTCAGCAATGGCGTCGAGCGATCCCAGCGACTCAAGATGCGCCGGGCCGATCATCAGGATGACGCGGATCTCCGGCTCGTACAACTCGACCAGATTCTCAATCTCGCCGGGCGTCGACATGGCGAATTCCATGACGGCGACTTCACAATCGGAAGCGAACTCGAAGATCGAAAGCGGAACGCCATATTGATTGTTGAAGTTGCCGCGAGTCGCTTCGGTGCGATAGCGGGAAGCCATGACGGCGGCGATGAGATTCTTGGCGGTCGTCTTGCCGTTGGATCCGGTGATCGCGATCTTGCGCGGATTGATTTTGCGAAGATAGAATCGCGCCAGTTGTTTCAGCGCTGCAGTCGTATCCGGGACGGCGACAACGGTCGCGCCGCAGTTGCTGAACGCCTCGGCGCGAGCGGCTTCGACAATGACAATCGTCGAACCGTTCTTTACGGCATCGGCGACGAAAGCGTGGCCGTCGTGTTTTTCGCCTTTGATCGCGAAGAAGATGCTCCCGGGTTTCGGAACGCGACTGTCGATCGTGACGCCGGCGAATTCGGTTAGTTCAGCGTTCGCCGTGACTGACGGCGCGGTGCCAATGCCGGAAAGAAAATCGCTGAGCCTGCCGGCGATCATGGTTTTTTCCCCTTGAGATATTCCTCGACGACTTCGCGGTCATCAAAGTGGTGCTTGGTCGTTCCGAGAATTTGATAGTTCTCGTGTCCCTTGCCGGCGATGACAAGCAGGTCGTCGGGGCGGCACAGGGCAAGCGCTTCGCCGATCGCAACACGGCGGTCGGCGTTGATATGGACTTCTTTGCGGCGATCGAGACCGGGCTCGATATCGCGAATGATCTGCTGCGGGTCTTCGGTGCGCGGATTATCGGACGTAACGATGATGATGTCGGCATTGGCCGAGACAGCCTGCGCCATCAGCGGACGTTTGCTGCGATCGCGGTCTCCGCCGCAGCCAAACAGCGCCAGCAGGCGGCCTTTGGTAATCTGGCGCGCCGTTTCGAGAATCTTGACGAGCGCGTCCGGCGTGTGGGCATAATCGATCAGCACCGTAAACGACTGCCCGCAGTCCACTTTTTGTGCCCGACCATGAACGAATTCCCGTTCACTCAAACCGGCGGCGATAGTTGCGGGATCGATACCGATAGCCAGCGCGCAGGTTGCCGCGCAGAGGGCGTTTTCGAGATTGAAGCGGCCGAGCAGTTTGAGTTGGACCCGCTCCCTGCCGGCCGGCGTGACGAGCGTGAAGCTTGATCCGGCGGTGGACATGACGATGTTTTCCAAGCGCACGTCGGCGGCGGGATTGTCGAAGGCGAAGCTGAGCTGCGACGAGCGTACGCGCTGCGCGAGATAGTCATAACTGGCGTCGTCGCGGTTGAGCACCGCCCACTGGTTCGGCGCGGCTACGAGGTCGAGAATGTGCGCCTTGGCTTCGCGGTAGTTCTCGAAGGTCTTGTGGTAGTCGAAATGGTCCTGCGTGATGTTGCTGATCGCGACGACGTCGAAATCAAGTTCCTCGACGCGCGACATCGCGAGCGCATGCGATGAAACTTCCATCACAACGGAAGCTGCGCCCTCAGAACGCATCAAGGCGAGCATACGCTCGAGCTCAAGCGGGCCCGGCGTGGTATTCACCGATTCAAAAACGTGCTTAGGAGTGAAATAGCCGAGAGTACCGATTACGCCGACCGGATGGAGACACTGATCGAGAATCGATTTGAGCAGCCAGGTGATCGTGGTTTTGCCGTTGGTGCCAGTGATGCCGATCATCTTCATCCGGCGGCTGGGAAAGTCGTAGTAGCGCGCGGCTATTTGCGCCGTGGCGCGCCGAATGTCGCCGACGCGGGCGAAACAGGAAACCGGCTCGGAAATGGGAGCTGAAGAAACGACGGCGACGGCGCCGCGGGATACGGCGTCCTTGACGAACGCGCGACCGTCCTGCTTTTCTCCGGGTATCGCGATAAAGAGATCACGCGCTTGGACCATGCGGCTGTCGACCTCGACCCCGGCGATCTCAATCGACGAGTCACCCGTGATTTCGATGTCTCTTATGTCCGCGACCAGTTCTTTGAACATCACCATACCCAGTGCCTTTAGTCGATCGCGCAGACAAGTTTGAGGGTGCGCGCCGTCGCCGTCGAGTCCAGCGTTGTCTCGACGACGAGTTTGACGAAACCGGAACCCTCGACATCAAACTGATAGCCCCAGCGCTTGACTTGTGCGATCGCGTTGCGCACGGAGAGTCCGACCAGAGAATCGAACTCGCCGACGGAATCGGCGACGGCGGGAGCAAGTTGGACAATCAAGCGCTCACCCTCGGTAAGCAGCGTTCCGGCTTCCGGCACCTGCCGCGCGATAACATCGCCTTGCGCGATGTACTGCACTTGCAGCGGCAGAGAATCGAGCAACTCTTGCACCGTCGCCACCGTATGTCCGGCCAATTCCGGAACCCGGACCGAGCGAGGTTGAGATTTTTCTTTGGCCTGCGCAAACTGCGGCGATTCCGCGAGCCGCTCTTTGGTGGAGATGCGCTCGGCGATGCGGCGGAAGATCCGCCCCGAAGTCATACCGGCGTAGTGAATCGGCTGGGCGTCGTCCAATACGATCACACCGACCGCGACCGGACTTTGCGCCGGGAAGAATCCGGCGAACGAGGATATGTAGCTGTTCGCATAATAGCCGCCGGTTTCGAGATTCGGCTTTTGCGCGGTGCCGGTTTTGCCGGCGAACGTGACGATTTTCGATTTCGAGTATTTGGCCGTACCGGTATCGACAACCTCGGTCATGAAGCGCTGCATGATGCGGCAAGTTTCATCGGACAGCAGCGTGCGAATCTTTGTCGGGCTGTGCTGTTGCAGGATCTCGCCGGTCGGCGCCGTCACTTGCCGGATGAGATAGGGTTGGTAAAGCGTACCGGCGGAGACCACGACGGTGAAGGCGGACGCCAATTGCAGCGCCGTAACGCTGATGCCGTGACCCATTGCGGCCTGCGCCGTCCAGAAATCCGACCATTTGCGGGGCTCGCGGAGAATGCCGGGCATCTCGCCGGGCACATCGATGCCGTTCTTCATGCCAAACCCGAAGTACTTCGAGTACTTGAAGAGCTTCTGCGCGCCCATGTCGATAGCCACTTTGGCGGTGCCAATGTTGGAAGAGTACACGAAGATGTCGCGGACGGAAATCGCGCCCCACTTCTTGTCGTCGCGCAGCCATTTGCCGTTGAACTGCGCTTTGCCGCCGCCGCAATTGAACAGATCGGTCGGACGGACAGCGCCTTCTTCAAGGGCGCCGGCAATCGCGATGAGTTTGTATACTGAGCCGGGCTCGAAGACGTCGGCGATAACTTCGTTTTTCTGAGAGGCTGCGCTCTTGGACTTGGGATAGTAGGACGCCATCGCGAGAATTGCGCCGTCATTTGGTTTGATGAAGACAGCGAGTCCGGATTGGGCATTGAACGAGTCGACGCCGCGCTGCAGTTCTTCTTCGACGATAGTTTGCCAATCGAGATCGATGGTGAGTTGCACGTCGTTGCCATTGCGCGGATCGAGAACGTCTTTGCTGGCGACGCGATAGATTTTGCCGACGGCATCGCGCTCGACGCGCGTTTTGCCGGGCGTGCCCACGAGCACTGAATCGAGGGCCAGTTCCAGTCCGGAAATGCCGCGATTGTCGGTATCGACGGCGCCCATCAAATCGCGGCCAAGGTTTTCGCGCGGGTAGACACGCATCATCTCGCGCTGGCTGAACAGACCGGGAAGAGCGCGGGCTTCGATGGCATTGGCGCGCTCGTCGTCGAGGCGGCGACAGAGCCACGAAAACTGCTCGATGCGGCCGCTGAGACGGTTGCGCAGCTCGGGGCGCGAGACGTTCATATAGGGCGCGATGAAGTTGGCGATTTCGAGCGCCGCCTGACTGTCGGGCGGATAGGCGAAAAATGACCGACGCGGGACATTGGTCGCCAGCGTCCGGCCTTGCGCGTCGAGAATGCGACCGCGTTCGGCAGGGACTTCGATTTCGCCTTTGCTCTGGGAATCGGCAATCGCGCGGTAGCGCTCGCCCCACGACAATTGCACAAACGTCAACCGGACGATCAAGGCGGCGAAAACCAGAC
Organism: uncultured Ignavibacteria bacterium; assembly: GCA_964617645.1. Lineage (GTDB taxonomy): Bacteria > Zixibacteria > MSB-5A5 > CAIYYT01 > CAIYYT01 > JADJGC01. Next base: position 509,566 of record CAZTYE010000001.1, on the reverse strand, counting down.
CGAAGATGACCAGCAAGGAATAAACACGACTGCGGGAGATGAAAAAGCCGCCACCGTTAGTCATGCGCCGCGCCGGTTCACTTTCTTTGATGAAGGAGTTTTCATTTCGGGTGGACGTTTGGCGGAGTCGGTCTTCACGGGCGCCGGTTTGGGCAAAGTAAACTTGACAAGCTGCGCTTCCTGCAGAGTCAGAAGCCCCAAGTCGCGGCGTGCGACGCGCTCGACGTTCTCCAGCGAAGCGAGAAACTCGACCTCATACTGCAGTGACTGGCATTTTTCTTTGAGGAGCCGGACGGAATTCTTGACGGCCGCATGTTGATCAGCTAATTCGAGCGTCCGCACCCGCTGCCAGATGAACAAGTAGGCGAAGACAAAGATGAGCGCCAACATGCCACAGAAAAGCGCGACGCGCCGGCGCTTTTGATTTTTCTGATGTCGCTTCTGTTCCGTCCAGGATGCCTTGGTCATATCCGATATCATTGTGTGAGGCGGCGGCCATCCGTGACCAACCGCCTCACATCCTCAAGAGGTCGATAAGCGAACCGCCGCCCGCAACCGCGCCGAGCGCGATCGCGGATTGCTTTCTATTTCTTCAGCGCTCGGCTTGATCGCTTTGCGCGTGACTTTCTTCATCGTGGGAGTGCGCCCACAGACGCAGCGGGGCAACTCGCGCGGACAGATGCAGGGGTTTTCCTGCTGCGCGAGGAACTGCTTGACCATGCGATCTTCGAGCGATTGGAAGCTGATTACAGCCATGACGCCGCCCGGGCGGAGCCAGTCGACAATCTTGGGCAGGACGATTTGAACCTGCCGTAGCTCGTCGTTCACCCAGATGCGCAGCGCCTGCCAAACTTGCGACAGGAATTGCCTGGCATGCTGACGCGGCGTGACCGGCTGCAGTACGGCGAGCAGGTCGGCAACGGTGTTAAGCTGCTTGCGCGAGTCGAAAATGGCGCGCGCGACGCGCTGCGGCTTGTTGATCTCGCCGTACTCTGCGAGGATCTTGGTCAGGGATTGCGGATCGACATGGCGCAGACGCTGGGCCAGCGACTCGCCGTGCGTGTCGTCGAAACGCAGATCGAGCGGATCGTTTTCGCTCTGGTGCGAAAAGCCGCGACCGCCGGCGAGTTGCCGGGATGATAAACCAAGGTCAAGCAGCATGAAATCGATGGCCCCTTTCGCGTCGGCTCCGAGGTGCGCGTCGAAGTTCGCGTACGAATCGTGCACCAAACGGAACTGTCCATTGTACACGCCAAGCCGCCGTTCGGTTGCGGCTAAGGCCTCGACATCCCGGTCGAATCCGATCAACTGCGCGTCCTTTCCCAGTCTCCGCAAGATGGCTTCCGCGTGACCGCCGCCCCCGATAGTGCCATCCACGATCAGGCGCGCGCCGAACGGAAGAAGATTGACTACTTCGTTGAGAAGGACCGGAGTGTGCGCCGGACTATGAGCCGATTCCGACCAAGCGCTCAACTACCCTTGCCCGTGCCATACAAGAATTCGACCACCTGTTCCGGTGTCATCTTGAATGACCGTTGGTAACTGTCGAATCGCTCCTCGTTCCAGACTTCGATCTTGTCGCCGACGCCGATGACGAGGCACTTGTCGGTGATTCCCGCGAATTCGAGCAGGTGCTTGGGAATCGCAATGCGACCCTGCCCATCCGGTACGCCTTCTCCCGAGTTGGGGTACATGAAGCGCTTGAGGAAGCGCTGCTTCTCGTCGTCAAGCGGTTTGTCGGTTGACATTTTCTCCGAGATCGAGTTATATTCGCTCTCAGAGAGGAGGTCGAGACAGCCATCAAATCCGCTACGGACATGGAACTTTTCCGATCCCAGCGCGGCTGCGGCCGAGCGCATTTTCGCCGGGATGGCAATTCGCCCTTTGTCGTCGACGGAAACGGTGTAACGACCAGTAAAATGAACCACTTACGACCTACCGAGAACCGTGGTTACCAGTAATTCCCCACTCTTCCCCAAATATCCACCCACACTCCCCACAAGTCAAGTAAAAACAGGAAAAAATTCTCTGAAATTGTAAGTCTCCCATAGATATGGGAATTGCTCCCCAGCTTCGATCCCGATTTCGTGTCCGGTATCCGCTCCGTTCCCTTTTGAACCTTTCGGTGTTTGTGTAACTCGTTGTTTAATAACTGCTTAAGTTATTAGTCTCGTATGCAATGATTGGCATATCGGTTGCCCTTCCTTTCTGCCGGCAGACTCGAAGTAACAGGATGGTATGCGTAAACTACTGTCGTTAATAACGTTAGTTGTGACTTGCGGCCTTCTTTCGTGGCCAATCTTCGTCGTGGACGCGGCGCTGTCGCTGCGCCAGTCGTTTTCGGTGGGAGATTTTGGGGTTGTGTCCAACGACGGCGTCGACGAAGTGATCCTCTATCGCGTATCGAGCGGCGAGTATGCCGTTGGTCGCGACGGATTACCGGTGAGGATTCTTCGTTTGGTTATCGATGCGGGGTCCATCGACTCGGTCGTGGCGGAAGTCGCGACAGAAACTCTTTTCGGCGAGAAACTCAAGTTGGCATCAGACCAGATCGCTACATTCGCGGGAGACGATTTCCGAGCGGCGGAATTTTACTCGAGCGGACTGCGGCGGCTTCGCGAACAAGACCGTGATTTGGATTCGCGCGAAGTTGTCAGGGATCGGATGCTCATAGGCGGCAAGCAAGTCATCACGTTGTCGATAGAGCCGTTTCGCTGGGAGCCGCAAGAAGCGCGGCTGTTTCTTTCGTCGCAAGTTGATCTTCAAATCTTCGGTTCGGATGATCTTGAATATTCGGTAATCAACTCTGAGCAGCACCGGGAATTGCTTAGTCAAGTCAATCGGGCAACCGAATCGAGGCGGACGGTTACGAAGAGCGGCTCATCAGCGAACGGAGCCGACTATCTGATAGTGACCGCCGGTGAGTTCTTCGATGAGCTGATGCCATTGGCGATGTGGAAGCAAGCTCAGGGATTGACGGTTGCGATGTTTGATATCGCAGCGATAACGGCCGCTTACGCCGGCGTGGACGATGCGGAGAAGCTTCGGAATTTCTTGATCGAGAACTACAACGCAGGCACGCAGTATGTGCTATTGGGCGGCGACGAAACGGTACTGCCGATTCGCTACGCCTACCATGCCAACGCGTCGACCATGCCCGACCTGCAATTTCAGAATATCTGTGATTTGTATTTCGGCGACGTCAACGGGAACTGGGACGCCGACGGCGACGGAATTTATGGCGAGCCGTATCAGGATCAGCCGGACTTGAATGCGGAGTTACTGGTTGGGCGGCTGCCATTTAATCAGCCGGGTGAATTTACCGCCTACGGGGAGAAGCTAATTGCGTACGAGAAGAATCCCGCCGGCGGCGACTTCGACTACCTGAACCGGTCGTTGTTTATCTCTGCCGATCAGATGCGCGATTATCAGGGTGTTGGCCAGCAGGAGTTGTTGGCCACCGCGTTTCCATCAACCGTGACCTCCGATGTTAACGCCTTGGTAGAAGCGCCCACCGGTGACGCCGCGAATCCGGCCTGGCCTTTGGCGCCGGACGCAATCGCGCAGATGTCGGAGGGCTGGGGATTCATGACGCTGCTGATTCATGGCGTGTACGACGGCTGGGTGCTGCGGTCGAACGAATACAATCTCTGGCCGAAGTCGTTTTTATTCACGGCGAACGGCACCGACGAAACCCACGGATTTTTGCCGAATCTGGCGGCTAACGACAAGCCGGGAGTTGTTTACTCGATCGGCTGCGACAATGCCGCGTTCGATATGGATTCCCCGCCGTTCAACAGTTCCAATCCGAGTGTTGCGGAGATGTTTTTGACCAAACCCGACGGCGGCGCCGTAGCGTTTGTCGGGTATTCGCGCTGGGGCTGGGTGGCGAGTTCGTGGCGGCTGGAAGAGGCCTTCATCAAGTATCTGTTTGAGTCGAAGGCGAATCCGGCGGAAGCGGTGCGGCATTCCAAGTCGTTGTATTCGTATTATCGAGATCTGTGCTACGGTTTGAACTATTTCGGCGATCCGGCGTTGCGGGTGTGGACATCGTTGCCGCAAGCGAGCGCGCTTGAAGTCATGCAGCCGACGGACACGGGAATGGTGTCAATCGATCTCGAACTTGTCTCCGGTGATGCGGCGATCGCCGGCGCGACGATTACATTGACGCAGAATGGAAATGTGATCCTGCAAACGACGACCGACGGATCCGGCAGTGCGAGCGTCGAAGTGGATTTCAATATTCACGACGAGTTTGTGGTTACGGCGTACAAAGAAGGCTTCATAAGTCAATCGGTCACGTTTTCACCGGGCATTGTGCTGGATGCCGACGATAACGAAGAGCAAGCGCTTCCGCGCGAGTTTCGGCTGCATCAGAACACACCGAATCCGTTCAATCCGATTACGAGCATCGGCTTTGAGTTGGCCAGTTCCTCGCGCGTGGTGATTGAAGTTGTCAATATTCTCGGTCAGACAGTAAAACGCCTGATCGATGAGCCGCGCGCCGCCGGCGATTACGATGTGACCTGGGACGGCAGCGATGACACGCAACGCGCGGTGGCTTCCGGGGTGTACTTCGCGGTGATGCGCACCGAGCAGAGCGAACACTCGATCAAGATGACCCTGCTAAAATGAGCGCCAGCGAATCCGGCGCGCCAGGATTCTCAGAAGACCTCCGAGTTCGAGCATCGTCCGGGCCAGCGGACGGAGGATGCTTTTCCAGCCGCGCAATTCGTGTTTAACCAGATAGCGATAGAAGCCGCGATGCGAGTCGCGAATCAACCATAACCCCTCGCCGCGTGTCGAGCCGCCGACCTGATGGATTGCTGTCGCTACCGGCTCGAAGATGATCTTTCCGCCTGCGTCGTAAAGACGCTTGCAGTAGTCGACATCAGAGAAGAACACGAAGAATTGTTCATCCCATCGACCGATTTTGGCGATAGCTTCGCGCTTGAGCAAGAGCGCCGCGGCCATTGGCTGCGTGACGAACGTTCGCGTTGCATGATCGAAACGCAGATTTTTCCAATGACCGAAGACGTTACTTCGGGAGAAAAGCATCGCGAGTAACGTGAACTCCCAGAGGAGCGTCATGAAGGTGGGAAAATTGCGGACGCTCGGCTGGATCCGGCCGTCGGGAGATCGCAGTTGCGGCGCGGCGGCCATAATCTCCGGCGATGCGGCAAGGGCGCCGATGAGGACGCGCGCGCAGTCGGTTCCAAGACGCACATCGGGATTGAGCAAGAAGACGAAATCGCCGGACGATCTTGCGATGCCCTGATTGACGGCGGCGGTGAAGCCGCGGTTTTCCGGATTGACAATATAGCTAACAGCGACACCCGAACGATTGATCGCAGCCAACGACGGCTCAGAAGGCGAGTTATCAACAACGATGATTTCGCGCTGGAATTCGCCCGCTTGTTGTTGAATCGATTTTAGGAGATCGCCGATGATGGCGTCGGATCGATACGCGACGATGACAAACGAGATCGTCATTGCGGCAACTCTGCGATCAAACTGGCGAACCCGCCCAGCGTCTGCGGCCACGCGAACCTATTCACAACGGCCAAACGAGCGTCGCGATTATTGTTGCAGTCGTACGAAGAAAATCGACGAACTACAGCAGTGAATTCCTCTGGCTCAGAAACCGCCGCTGCGAAATCGCGGGATTCCTCACTCAGGACGCGGCGGACAGCGCTTTCTTGTGGTACAACGGCGATCAAAGGCGGTTCGGCGCGCAACAGCTCGAAGAGTCGCGAAGGGACGATGAAGCGCGTGTCGCGGTCGAAGTCGAGGGAGAGAAGATTGATTGCCGCCCGTCGGATCAGTGGCACGGCCTGCGGGTGCGAGATGTATCCGGTCGAAGTAAACTTGCCGGCCAAGTCGAATTGGTTGAGTAACTCGGGAAGCCGGGGTAATGTCAAATGCCCGACGTGATAGATTCGCCAGTCTTCACGGGACAGTTCGCGCCACCGAGCTACAAATCCAAGCACCCGCGCGAATCCGCTGAGTTCGTTGATCGTGCCGTAGTAGCCGAAGGTCAGCGGCGCGTTTGCGATTTCTCCACTGAAATCACGTTCATCGAATCCGTTGACGATGCACGCAGTCCGCTTCTCGACATCCGGCATTAGGCTGCGCAGATGCTCAGCGGTGAGCGGTGACGTTGCCGTTAAGGCGTCGGCGGCGATCACGATTTCACGCATGAGCTGCTCAGCGCGCCGACGAAAGTCGAGATGCTGATTTTCGGGTGGGAGTGAGCTCCAGATATCGCGGAAGTCGGCGATCCAGCGGACACCGAATTCTTGCTTCAGTCGTTGGCCAACTACGTGGGCCGAGATTGGCGGTGAAGTAGTGATCACGATGGAATTCGGCGCGATAACTTGGCGCGCCTTCGCGAGCGCCGGTTCGACAAAGCCGCGCTTGCTATCGGGAAATGGCGGCGCAGCGCCCGATTGCTTGCGGCGTCGCTTAAGCCACTCAACGGGCAGAAACGGCAGAAGCTTTTGGATTCGCGCCGGATCCAAGGAACCGGAGCGAACGACGCGCACTCGCGGATCAAGTCGATCAAGCAACGAAGCGTCGTATGCCGGGTAGGCAATCGGCTTGACCGTCAAAACCGTCACGGCGTGTCCGGCAGCGCTGAGCGTGTTCGCCAGATAAACAGCCCGCGCCGTGCCGGCCAGTCCCAACGGCGGGAAGTAATAACTAACGAGAAGAATGGGGTTGGTGGCGGTCATACTCCTCGATCAATTTGCGAAACGCTCTGTCGGCAATCAGCATCTGGTCTTCGCGAATTCCTTTGCGCTCAAGTGTCGTGCGATAATAATCCCAGGCCTGTTGTCGGGCTATCAGCTCGATTCCGCCGCTGACGCGCGCCGCGAGCGTTTCGGCGTCGCCAACCGGGAAGAGGAAGCGCGGGTCGTCGAGCCATTCGTGATTGCCGGGAATGTCGGTGACCACCGGATAGAGCTTCTGCGACAAGGCTTCAAGCATCGAGACGGAGCTGGAATCGGATCGCGCCGTGGAAACGTAGATATCGTGCGTCCGGTAAAGATTGAAGAGTTGTTCTTCGCTTTGCGGCCCGGTGAATCTGGCAACCGTGTCAAGGCCGAATGACTGCGACAACGACTCAAGCTGAGCCTGCTGCGTGCCGCCGCCGGCGATGGTGAGCGTAAATGGGACGTCTGATTTCAATAGCAGCCTCGCCGCCTTGAGCAAGGTCGCGACATCGTACAGCGGTTCGAGGCGGCGCGTGGAGAGAATCTTGATCGGCCTTTCTTCCTTGAGAACACGCAGACTCCCCGATTCAAACCAGGATTTCCGCACGCCAAAACTCACGACCAAATGGCGCTGCAGCGGGCTGATTGATGCAGCAGTATCCAGCGCGAACTGCGAATCAGCGACGACCATGTCGGCGTGCTTGAGTACGTAGCGCGAGCGCCAGCGGCGGAACATTCCCTGGCGACCGCTGACGAGAATATCCGAGCCCCAGAGCGTCATCACCCAGGGGTGCGCTTTGAGCAGCGCGGCAACCAGCCCGTAGTTTGGCAGGAAGTGCGCATTGATGAGGTGCGGCTGGAAATCGGCAACGATCTTGCCGACCTGATCGACGACGCTCAGATATTTGAGCACACCGGATGACGCTTTCGGCTGCAGGCGAATGCCATCGAAGTCGCCAGAGGAGTCGCACGAAGCGAGTTTGGTTTCCCAGCCCAACTTTTCGAACGATTTTTGCCAGCGCAAGAGATGCGGGGAAATCGCTTCTCCGAGGAAGAGAATTTTCACCCGCGCCCCCGCAGTGAATCAAGCCAGCGTTTCCAGAGCGCGGATACGGTTAGTTCGTAATAGACAAATTCCTGCGCGCCCCAGCCAGACTTGAATCGCGCCAGACCCTCATCGCCGCTTGGGGTTGCGCCGAGGTTGAGAGTTGCGATGCCGCGATCGCGCAGCCAGTCGATCATTCGATTCATGATCAGGAAATTCGCGCCGGCGTTCAAACCGGCAGCGGAGGCGAAGCCGTCGAAGTAGAAGGCGTCGCGGGCACTAACGAGAAAAATCTGCGCGGCCAAGAGATTGTCGCCGGCAAAAGCACCGCCGGCAACGATGCCGGGAATGAAATCTCCGGTGTGATTGAGCAGATAGCGATACGCGCCGGGCATAATTCGCCGCCTTTCTTCGGTGCGCGCGACGTGCTCGGCCAACAGTTTCATCGCCGGCTGTGCCTGGCGCGGGTCGAGTAAGCGAAACTCGAGTTTGCCGAAATCGGCCTTGCGGACATTGCGCTCGGTATTCTCGGAAAACGAAGCGGCGCCGGACAGATCAATACGCTGCGCCGTCAGTTGACGGCAATCGAATCGCGGCGGGGTACTGAGACCGCCGATCTGGCCGGTGACGACGATGTTCACTTGCGTGAAGCGCTGCCGCGCAATTGCGTCCAATATCGCGGCGAAGTTCGCGTGATTGGTTTCGGTCAGGCGAAAGCCGTACATCCCGAACGGCAGAGCAAAGGCGATTTTTCCCAGAACCGACTGACGCACTATGATTGGCAGGTGCGACGATGCGCAGGTGAGCACTTGCGCGTTCCAGCCATAGACCTTGCTCCACATCGCCAAGACCGGCGCAATCACGAACGGGGCGATGTCGGGCTGATTTTCGAGTTGCCGGCGCTCGTCGGCAGTCAGATCGAGTAGCTGTCGCAACGCGACTTCGGCGCTCATCGCCGGATCACCAGAATCTTACCCCGATGACGAGAGCCGTCGACCGCGTGGATTTCCCAGATGTACACACCGGAGGCAACCAATTCACCGGAATCATTCCGGCCGTTCCAGCCGCCATTGACCGTGGCCGTCGCGACCAGATCGCCGGCGACGGTGAAAATCCGGATATCCCCGGGCTGGTCGATCCGAAACTGCAATTTGCGATCCGTGCTTTCGTTGAGGGGAAACGGATTGGGATAGGCCACAACTCCGTCGGCGCCGGAGCCGCTGTCGAAGCGGAAGTCCAGAATCGACAGCCCGCCGCGCGTGAAGATGAGTAGTTGTTCGCTTGGATAATCGTAAACGAGGTTTTCGATTTCATTGGAAACCAGATCGGAGTTCATCGTCGTCAATCCGACGGGATCGCCGACCTGCGGCAGCAGCGCCAAACCGCCGCTGGTGCCGACCCACAAGTTATTGCGGCTGTCGGCAGTTATCGACGTGATGAAAGAGGCCACTTCGAGGGGCAGAGAAACCGGCACGAAGAAATCGATTTCATCGTCAAACCACGCGAGGCCCTGGTTCGTGCCGACCCAGAGCCGGCTGTTGCGATCGTAAGTCAACGCCGTGACGACGTTCGACGGCAAGCGGCGACTGCGCGCGAAATAGCCGAGTTGATCGTCGCTGTGATTGAAGGGATCATTGCCGTAGCGCAAGAAAGCGATTCCTTGATCGTTAACGCCGAGCGCCGCCGAACCGTTGCCGGCGGCGATCACCTGATTGTCGCCCTCGATCAGGTCGTCCGAATCGCCAAAGTGCGTCCAGAGCGAATCGCTCTGATCGAAGACGACCATCGGCCGCAGCGGGAACGCCTGAAACAGCGAGAACCAGATTCGGCCGGATGGGTCTTCGGAGAGACAATTGACCACCGAAAACTCCGGCGCCGATTCGATGCCGATAAGCGGCGAATTGGCAGGGCCGAAGTGCTGCGCGGAACCGTCAGGATCTACGCGATAGGCGCCGTCGCCGAAGGTCGCGATCCACAAATTGTCCGATCGGTCGACGAGCGCGGCGATTTTGTTGCGCTCCGTTATGTTGCGATGTGTCCAGACGCCGTCTTGGAGTGTCGAAATCTCAGCAGCAGCGGAGACGACGTGAAGCTTGCCATCAGTGGTGAAGCCGCCGCCGACGAGATCATTGCTCGCCGGGCCGGGAACGACGATTCGTAGATCGCCTGAGAGGGCGCCCTCAATGGCATAAAGACCATCATTGGTTGTGCCGTAAAAAGGCACATCGGCCATCGTCAGGTGGCGCGCGTTCACGCCGAAGGGTTCACTCAAGCGTGTCCGCACCGCGGAGTTCAGCGATCCGATCAACGCCGCCGTGGCCGGGTTCACGTTTTCAGTGAAGAGAATATGCAAATCGGTGGCGCTGGGGACGAGATCTTGTATAGTCACGGCGCCGGAATTCTCGAACACCGGTGTCAGAGCAACAACGGGGCCGAGCCGATAGACGCCGTCGCTACGGCCGATGTAGGCACGGCCGTCAAAACTCGCCAGACACAACGGCGATACAGACATTTCGAAGAAGTACCACTCATTGGGGTCGAGCAGGAATTCATTGGCGACATCAGCAAACGCAACCCCTTCGGGCAGGATGGCATGAATGCGCCCACCGGCAACGGCGATCTGCGCGACCGGTCTCTCAGTCGCGAACCCGCCAAGTGTGCGGTAGGTTTCCTTAACCTCTCCGCCATTGCGAACGCGGTCGTACTTGATGACACCGATGCTGGACGCGATCCATAAATAGTCGCCGGAAGTATCGGCGTCGTTGAGCGAAATGCGCTCGCCGTCACGACCCCGCAACTGCTCGAAACGGAAGGCGCTGGTGTTGAGATCGAGTCGGCTGAGGACACCATCCGCGGAGCCAAAGTAGGCGAAGCGGCTGCCGTCGTAACAGGCGAAGTTGATATTGCTGCTGCCGAGGCCATCGGAGTTGAGATAGGTGATGACCGTATCGCGCGTGATTGGCAGCCGCACAACGCCGCCGGTGGTCGTCGCCCAGACCGCGCCGGCAAACGATTCCAGTGATGTGATCTGGTCTTTGTTGGTGTAGTTCGCCCAAGTCAGAGTTTGCGCCGACGCACCGACGCAATTAACGACGAGGAGCGATATGATGATTTTGATAGTGTTCATTTCGTTTCTTAAGCGCTACGAGAATTATACCCAGCAATAGCGACGCGGCCAGACAAATCTTGCCGAGAACGGCGCCGTAACGGCTGAACAATGTTGCCGGCCCGCGATGGCCGATATTGCCGACCAGAAAGGTCTTTTCGCCCAGTTTGGTTTTGTCGACGACGCGACCGAAAGGATCGTAGATGGCGCTGATACCGGTATTGGCGGCACGGACGATCCAGACCCGGTTTTCGATGGCGCGAAAAATCGGAATCGCCGCGTGCTGGTAGGGTCCGGCGGTTTCGCCGAACCAATCATCGTTGGTGATGACGGTCATGAAATCGGCGCCGAAATTCACGAAGTCGCGGACGAACTCGGGGTAGGCGATTTCGAAACAAATCAGCGTGCCAAACTTGCGGCCACCGGATTCGAAGAGAATGAGCGAGTCGCCGGGGTGAAAATCCGAGATGTCGAGCGTGAGTTTTTCTTTAACGAATTCGCGGAAGGCGGCGATCCAGCCGACGCGCTCGGCGTACGGCATGTGCTCGCCGAACGGCACGAGCCACTGTTTATCGTAGATGCGCGGGTCGCGGCCATTCGGCGTGAAGAAATAGGTCGAGTTGTAATAGCGCCGGACGCCAATGCTGTCGCGTTCCATGTGCAGGCCGCCGGTCATGATATCAACATTGTTCGTGCGCGCCATGGTGGCGATCCACTGGATGTAGGGCGGCTCGAGATTGAGATACATGGGCGCGGCGCTCTCGGGCCAGACCATCAGCTTAGCGCCGGATTGCGCTGCCTGCTTGGTGAGAAGGTCGTACGCTTCGAAATTGTGATCTGCGCGGCCGTTTTGCCACTTCTGCGTGATTGGGATATTTCCCTGCAAGGCGGCGACGGGATAATCAGGTTTCAGAGCAGTGAATCGAGTTGCGCCCCAGAAATAGGCGCCGGTATAGAGAAAAATCGCCAGTACGAATAGAGAAATCGAGAGCAGCGGCCGGCGCAAGTTGCCATAGGCGAAATAGAGAATTAATCCAACGACGATGATGAAGAGAGTGAGCGTGCCGTCTCCGGAAATCTCCGCGAGCTGTGCGATAACCGTATTCGATGCCTGCGTGTAGCTGAGATGCTGCCACGGAAATGAGAGTTGAGTCAGACCGCGAAGATACTCCATGCCGACCCAAAGGAACGGCATGGTCAGTGCGCCGAGTCTTCCCCACCGCGCCGTTGCCGAGCCGAGCGCGCCGCAGATGACGGCGTAGTAGAACGGATGCACGAAGATGAGCAAGATCACGCCGACGATGTGGACGTACGCGACCCAGTACATTCCGAGGAAAGTGACCATCATGCCAAAGGCATAGCCGGAGCGGAAGCCTTCCTTGAAGCCAATGCCCCGAACGCCGGCGATCATGAGCGGAACGAAAAAGTAAGCAAGAAACCACAGCGGGGACGGCTCGAAGGCAAGCGCGAAGAAGACAGCAGACAGAATGAGCAGAATGAACCGCTGCGGGAATTTGATGCGCATCAATCGAAGATGCGGGCTTTGAGACTATTGCGCAATTATTTAAGCGTAACGGCGCGCTTGCCTTTGACGATCTCGCCGACAACCCAATGGCGAAGTTTCTGCGCCTTAAGAGTCTTCTGCGCCGGCGCGACATCCTTCGCTGAGACAGCGATCATCAGTCCGATGCCCATATTGAAGGCGGAGAACATGTCAGGCTCGTCAATGTTGCCCTGCCGCTGAATGAAGGCAAACAGCGGCGGAGTCGGCCACGATGATTTATCGATAACGGCGGCGCAATTTTTCGGCAGGACGCGGACGAGATTTCCGGGGATGCCGCCGCCGGTGATGTGCGCCATGCCGTGAACCGCGATTTCCGCGCGCAGCTTGGTGACCGGTTTGAGATAACTCCGATGAACGGCCATCAGCGCCTCGGCGACGGTCACGCCGAGATCGGAAATCATGTCGCTTGCCTGCAGCGCCAGTTTGTCGAAAAAGAGTTTTCGTGCCAGTGAATAGCCGTTGGTGTGAAGGCCGCTCGACTCAAGCCCGATGACGACGTCACCGGGACGGATTTGGCTGCCGTCGACAATAGCCTTGCGGTCGACGACACCGACGATGAAACCGGCGAGGTCGTATTCGTTCGCTTGGTAGAAGCCCGGCATTTCGGCGGTTTCGCCGCCGATCAGAGCGCAGCCGTTCTGACGGCAGGCGATGGACATTCCGGAGATGACATCCGCGACGACACCGGGCTCGAGTTTGCCCGTGGCGAAGTAGTCGAGAAAATAGAGCGGCCGCGCGCCCATGACGAGGATATCGTTGACGCAGTGGTTGACCAAGTCCTGGCCGACCGTGTCGTGCTTGCCGGTCATGAACGCGAGTTTGAGCTTGGTGCCGACGCCATCAGCGGAGGACACGAGTACCGGATGCTTGATCCCTTTGAAGCGGCCGTCGAACAGCCCGCCGAAACCGCCGATGCCATTCAGCACCGCCGGGTTGTAAGTCTTCTTGACTAACTGTTTGATTTTCTCGGTAGCCTGGTCGCCGGCGGCGATGTCGACGCCGGAATCCCTGTAGGAAAGTCCATTTCCCGTCACAGCAATTTGTTTCCGTTGATATCCAATTCAAATTTCATTTTCAGGTAGGTTGCGGCATTGCGACACATCGCCATACGCGTGAGAAAGATCTCGAAATACTCCATCACCGAGGCGACTTTGTCGTCGATGGTGATCTCCAAAGTGATCGTCTGGCGGTCGGGATCGACGCGCAGGAATGACGATTTGGCGGCGTAATTAACGCGGTCATGAATGTCCGTGCCGAGTTGGTCGAGATTACGGACGCGCGACGAATGCACGTCCGACTTGTCGGCCAAAATCACGGCGGCGGAGATATCGGAAACCGGCAGGATCTCTTTGTCGTCGTGATTGCCGATGGCGGCGGCGACATCCAACGCCTCTTCCGTCACCATCCCGAGATTCCGCAGTAACTGATAGGCGGCCATGGCGCCGGTCTGGGCGTGATACTCGCGGTTGATGGCGTTACCGATATCGTGCAAGTACGCCGCGATCGCCGCAAGCTGGCAGATGCGTTCGGGGCGGCCGATTCGTTCAAGCACGTTTTTCGCGATCTTGGAGACCAAACGACAATGCCGCAGGCCGTGTTCGGTGTAGCCTTGCTTGCCGAGGTAGTAGTCGGCCTTAACGATCCAGGCGTTGACTTCCTCGGAGTGGGTTACCTGATCGATCGTCACGATCTTGCCGTTAGTGGTCGTCTTCTCCATGACAAGTTCCCTATTCATGAGTGGTGGAAGTTAGCGACGCGCTCGCCAAAGTCAAGGTCGAACGTACTTACATCATATCGACAGGATCGACATCGGCCATTACCCGCAGTTTCCTTGAGTTATGAAACTCGGGCAGACTCAAATTCTCGCGCAGGATCGGGATTACCGTCTTGATGCGCGCGGATTTGATCAGGATGTGGAAACGGAAATACTCGCGGAGCTTGGCAATCGGCGCCGCCACCGGGCCGTGAAGCGTGGCGAGATTCGTCAAGCGAAGGCGCAGCCGGTTTCGCAGTGATTCTCCGGCTCTCTGCGCCGCGGCGGCGTTTTTGGACTCGATGGTTAACAAGATCAGATGCGTAAACGGTGGGAACTTCAGTTCACGGCGATCGCGGATTTCCGCTTCGTAGAACGATTCGTAATCCTGCCGTTGGGCCAGCTCGACGATTGGGTCGTTGGGATAAAGCGTTTGTAAGATCACGGTACCGGAAAAATTGAGCCGACCAGCACGACCGGAGGCTTGTGTAAGAAGTTGATATGTGCGTTCACGCGCCCGAAAATCCGGAAGTTCGAGGCTGGTGTCGGCGGTGATGATGCCTACTAACGCGACGTCCGGGAAATCAAAGCCCTTGGCGATCATCTGTGTACCGAGCAGGATTTTGGCCTGCCCGGACTTGAAGCGGTGATAGAGGTCGCGAAAGCTGCCCGCTTTGCGCGTCGTGTCAAAATCCATGCGCAAGATACCGACGTCGGGGTAGCGCCGCCGCAGTTCCTCTTCCATTTTTTCGGTCCCGATGCCGCGATAAAGAAAGAGGTTGCTCTTGCACTGGGGACAAGTGTTCGGATACGATTCCGTGTAACCGCAAAGATGACAGATCAGACAATGCTTGGCTTTGTGGTAGACCATCGCCACCGCGCAATTGCGGCAATTGATTTTGGCGCTGCATTGGAAACAGTGCACGGAGGGAGCAAAGCCGCGCCGATTTAGGAGAAGCATGGCCTGGCCACCGGCGGCCAGAGTGGCATCCAGCGCGCCCGCCAGCGGCTCGGTTAGATAGGCGAAACCGCGTTGGGCAAACGCCGCGCGCAAATCGACGCGCTGCACAAGGGGCAATGGCTGGTCGGCGATTCGTTGCGGCAATTGGAGAAGTTCATATTTGCCGTTTTGGGCGTTGTGAAAACTCTCGATCGAGGGCGTTGCCGATCCCAAAACGATCACGGCATTAAGCTGGCGGGCGCGATAAACGGCCAAGTCGCGGGCATGATAACGCGGCGCCGGCGATTCTTGCTTAAGCGAAGCGTCGTGTTCTTCATCGACGATGATCAGTCCCAGCCGCGCAAACGGCGTAAAGATCGCGGATCGCGGCCCAAGAACGACGTCTAATTGACCGCGACGCGCCCGCTGCCACACGGCAAATCGCGTTGAGGCGGTCATGCGCGAGTGGATCAGCGCCAATCGTTCGCCAAAGATGTCATCAAGCTGGTAGTAGATGGCCTGCGCCAGTCCGATTTCCGGCACAATGACGATTGCCTGCTTGCCGAGCGCAATCGCGTGGCGAATCGCGCGGATGTAGACTTCGGTTTTGCCGGAACCGGTAACGCCGTGCAACAAAAACGCAGCGAACTGAGCTTCTTGCAGCTTCGATCCGATTCGCTCGACGGCAAGCGTCTGTTCGCGATTGAGCGCAAAAGCGGGCGTTGCGGCCGGTGGCCGATCGAAAAACGGCGTGCCTTCGAACGAAAGCCGGTCGTCATCGACTGTTTCAGCAACGGTTGATTCCACGGGTGACTGCAGTATTTCGGCAAGTCGTAGAGCCAGTGGCCGGACGATCTTGCGGTCACCCATATTTGCTTCGCGAGCGACCGTCGCCGGGCGCTGGTCGTGACGGCGGCGCTTGGTCTCCCATTCCAGTTGCAGCAGGCCGCGTTCTACGAGCTGTCGCCGCCAGTCTCGGCGCAATTCTGCAAGCTTGGTTGCCTTGATCTTGCGGCGATTACCGGCGAGCGCGAGCAATTTCGTCGCGGCGGCGTCGCCGGAATCGGCTAACTGCTGAAGTTGCTCTCGGTCGGTTATGATTCCGTGCTGATTGAGCCGCGCGGTGAGTGATTGTGGGAGAAACGCGGCGACGGCTTCCGGCAATGACGATAAATAATAGTCGGCCATAAATCGGCAGAGATCGATATCGGTCGCGGACATCACCGGTTCGGCGTCGGGGGCGGACGCGATCGGTTTGACGACGCCTTCGTATTCGACGTCAACGGCGGTCACGACGCCGAGTGCCTTGCGGTTTGCCAGCGGGACGACAACCCGACGGCCGAGCCAGTCATCGATCGCAGAATCGTCGGAGATGGCATAAGTGAGCGGTCGACGTACGGCGTCGAGCAGGCAAACTTCCGCAAGCAGCTTCTTCCGGATCATGATCGGCAATATACTTGATGCAAAACGAGTAACGCGGGGAAACTCCGCATCAACAAGAAGCGGGAATGCTTGCGCATTCCCGCCGGGATAAAGCGTGTTTGGTGTGGTTATTTATTGCACTTGGCCTGAGCCGCTTCGGCTTGAGTTTTTTGGCCTTTGCGCAAGTAGAGAATCGCAAGTTGACACCAGCAATCGCTGTTATCCGGCTTCACTTCGACGCACTTCTCGTAAGCCTTGAGCGCGTCGGCATCCCGCTGGAGGAAGAAGGCCGAAGTTCCATACCAATACCAATAAAAATCGTCGGTGGACTGGTTCTCCGCGGCCACCTTGAAGTCATCGTATGCCAGCTCATTGAATTTCTGCCGCTGTGCCAGAAGTTCATCTTTGGACTTCTTCGCCGCCGCGTTGCCGGGCGACTTTTCGAGGAGTTCATCGAGTCGCGAGATCGAGTCCAGAATTTCACGCGCCGAGGCATTCCGGATGTAGATCATCCCGCGCTGGTAACGAATCTCGGCATTCAGCGGGTTGACTTCGAGAATCCGGTGCAGGGCCTTCTCCAGCCCGGCGTCGTCTTTGGCCATCTGGTAAGACATCGCCTGATTCATAAATGCGACTTCGGCGTTCGCCTTATCAAGCTCGCCAAATTCGCCGTAGTAGCGGGCGGCACGCGGGAAGTCCTTCAATGTGAATGCGACATTGGCCAGGTCGTAGACCATCGCGGCGTCTTTCGGATTCAAGGCGTAGCTTTTCTCATAAAGACGCAAAGCTTCCTCGTGATTTCCCAATCGTTCTTCGATAACGGCCAGATTGGTCCAGATGCCGGCCGTGGTGTCGCTGATGATCGCTCCGTCATTAAAGAGGCCTTTGGACTTAGTCAGCAGGGCCTTGATCGCTTCTTCGTTCTTGGTCTTGACGCTTTCGGGGAGCGAATCGACGGTTGCCTCGCGCAGCGAGTCCGCAAGCTTCAGGTTGCGAAGGCCGGAAGCGAGGTTCTTGGAAAGCTCGGACTGCTTCTGGTCGTTAATCTTCTTCGGCATGCCGTCCTTTTCGCAGCGCTTCAGCAGCTTATCGTTCTTCTGCGCCTTGGCGCTGTCGCAAATTGCCTCGAACATGCGGAATGCGCTCATCATCTCGGCGTACTCGGCTTTTTCGGCATGGATCAAGCCCTTCCAGAAGTAAGCCTCCACCGGATCCGGGTAGTTGGCGATCGCAATTTCGAGCATCTCACTGGCTTTTTCGTAGTCGCGATTGTTGGCATTGCTCAAGTAGACACGCGCGGAACGCATGAGCGCATCGTAAGGCAGGACGTCCTTCACCTGCGACTGCGCGAAAGCGCCGGTCGCGAAGGCCACCACCAGAATCAAACTCAGAAACCGTTTCATCAATGTTCCTCCTCGAAAGTGACATTTGTCACAAGCGTCGCTCTCGATTCTAACTTCTCGGCTGGCGCGAGTCAAAACATTTGTCAACCATTGTAGCGCACCCGGAAACGCAAGATAGTCTCCTGATCGGCCGGCGCCGGCACTTTGAATTCGGCCCGGCGCGCGGTTTTCCTTTCGTGAGCGTGGGTCGATTCCAGTATCTGCCAATCGCCCCACAAGTTGAATTGAACGACGATCGTCACCGCTTCCGTCTTGCGATTGCGCAACTTGACCTCGACCGTTTCCTCGCGGACGCGGTCCGACAGGCGCTTGGAATCGACGACATTGGTCTCGCCGACGATGTCGAACGCATTGCCGACGCGAAGTTCGACTTCTTCGTTGCGCGGCGTGTGCTGGATTTGGTCTTCGCCAAGAAATTCCTCAGAGCCGTCGGTGTCGGCCTTGGTCATGCGAACCTTGCCGGCCGGAAGCGGCATCCCCAGCCCGCTGGCTTCGGCGTTCTTGAACTTGACAACGACATTGACATCGGTAACGCCGGGTGTCGCCTGATAGCGGTAGATCTTTTCAATCGCGGTTTCCGCGGGTTCAAAGAGACTCACCTGCTTGGTTTCGTTGTTGGCGACCGTGGTCGGACGGCCCAGGGTGTAGAGATGGTATTCGAAGAACGACTTTTCTTCGAAGCCGGGCGCCTGCTCCGCCAACATCATGTCTTTGGCGCGACCGCCGCGTGCCATCGGATACACCTCCTGGATGCGGTTGATCTCGCCGGCGACAAGTTTGAGCCGGGCGTCCCGATACGTCTTGCCCGATTGATTGTCGAGCGAGACCCAGGCCGAGAGCCGCAGGTTCTTGTCGTCCTTGTCGAGCCGGGCGATATACTCGGCGTGCCAACTAATGTTGGACGTGAGATAACTGATCTCGGCCTCGCGACTGCCCGATACAGCGCTCGAAATCATCCATTGGAGAGTGGGCACGACGATCAAGCCCTCGGGAAGTTTCGGAGCGGTTACCGTCTGCATCTCCGCGGTATTGATCATTCGCACCGCCCCGTCGGGGAGCTGGAGCACCATGTAGCCGCTGGATGAAGAAAGAAACTTGCCGCTGACGACATCGCCATTTTTGAGCACAACATCGACGTTGTTGCCGAGGTATTTGCCGAGCACTTTCTCGGCCGAAACCAGATCGTACTGGAAGTTTTGTTCGAGCAGATCGACACGATCATCGCCGCGAAGCCGGAAGTGCACGGAGGTCGGATCGACAAAAGCCGCGACATCCGTCAATTGTAGCTGATTGACGCCTTTCTTGAAGTCGAGCATCCGGCCCTCTTTGACCAAGGCCAAGTTATCGTTGTAGACCGTGATGGCTACATCGTCGGCGGTCAACGACGGTCCGTTCAGCGCAGCGATCAAACCGAAAACAAGCAAGTAACGGGTAATCATAGCTCCTCCGTTATACATCCCAGCCAGCACCGCATTTCCCGATCTTCATTGGCAGTGATCGGCAGGCGGCGATTCTTGATAGGAGATACAAACGGAGCCGGCAAGTTATTCCGCTGCGGATCAGCCGGGCTGTCGCCGGCTCTCTTGCCGGTCCTGCATGGGAGAAACTACTTTTGTGCCGGCTGCAGCGAGGGTGGCGTTTCGACGGTCGTTGCAGCCTGATCCACCGGGAAGAAAAGTCGGAAGCAGGTGCCGTGTCCAACGACGCTCTCGACCACGATGCCGCCGCCATGACTGTGGATGCAGCCGTAGACGCCCGCCAAACCGAGACCGGAACTTCCCTGCCCGAGCGACTTGGTCGTAAAAAACGGATCGAAGATCTCCGTAAGCTTGGCGGCCTCGATACCGACGCCGGAATCCTCGACCGCCACGCAGAGGTACAAACCGGGGCCGGATTCGATGTTGTAGCGCTTGACGGCATCTTCGTCGGCGTAAATGTTCGTCGTGGTCAGGCGCAGATTTCCACCATCCGGCATGGCCTCGCAGGAGTTGACGCACAGGTGCATGATTGCGCTCTGAAGTTGCGACGGATCACCGATCACCAAAGCGTGATCGGCGCGCAGATCCGCGGCAATGACGACCCGGCGGTCGATCGTGCGCTCCAGGATCGCGATCGTTTGCGCAATGAGGGCGTGCATATCGCTGGGCACGAGCAGATAGTTGCCCTTACGCGCAAAGGCGAGAAGTTGCTCGGTCAAATCGGTAGCGCGAGTCGCCGCCCGCATGATTTCGTTAGCGTAGTCACGATGCTTTGCGGATAGATCGACATCGCTGGCAATCAGTTCGGCAAAACCGCGGACGCCGGCGAGGAGGTTGTTGAAGTCATGCGCGATTCCGGCGGCGAGCCGGCCGACCGCTTCGAGTTTTTGCGTCTGGCGCAACTGCTGTTCGAGCTCGAGTTCGTGCGTAACGTCGCGAAAGACGAAGGCAAAATGATCGATACGATCGCCGCGGCCGCGGATCGGCGTTGCCTTGATTTCGAGGTCCAATTGACCGCCGTCTTTGCGTCGATGACGACCGGTCACCATCGCCGGTTCGCCATGCGTCAATTTCCGCCAGAGTTCGCGGAACGGCGCTTCACACTCGCCGACGGCAAAAAAGATCTGCACCGGCTGCTGCAACACGGCGCTTCGTTCTCGACCGGTGATTTTCTCGAAAGCATCGTTGACGTAATCGATCCTACCGTCGGTTGTCGTGGTTGCCATACCGGCGGCCGACTGCTCGATAATCGTGGCCAATTGTTGCCGTTCATACTCGAGGGCGCTGCGTTCGGTAACGTCGCGGGAGTTGATGACCAGCGCCCGTACGTGCGGGTCGAGAATCATATTGCGCGCTACCGACGAAAAGGTTCGCCAGGTGCCGTCCGCATGGCGCACGCGCACTTCGGCGGTAAGCTCGCTACCGGATGTCTCAACCAGCGAGCGGATCTGCCCGCGCAAGGCGGCCAGATCGCGACGAGAAACGAAGTCGAGAATGGACCGATTCAGCGCCGCAGCCGTGCTAAATCCCAAGACGCGCTGCACGGATGGCGACAAATACTTAATTTTTCCGTCCTTGCCGACCAGAATCGTGATGTCCGAAGACTTTTCGATCAGCGCCCGAAAGTGCTCTTCGCGCGCGACCAAGACTTCTTCGACTTCCTTGCGGTCGGTGATGTCTTCAAAAACGGCGCAGAAGTAACCGTGCCGGTGACTGTAGCCCAAGACCCGGTACCAGCGTCCCAGCTCCGGTACGTATCGCTCGATACGCAACCGCTCACCGTTGAGCGCGACCGCGCCATACAGTTCGATCCAGTCGCTCTTCTCGATTCCCGGAATAACTTCAGTGACGCGTTTCCCGAGGACGCGCTCCCGACTGATTCCGGTCATCGTTTCAAAGGCGGCGTTGACGTCGATAAACTCGTAGTCGATCGCCTTGCCGTTTTCGTCCGTGATAATGCGGTGGTAGGCAAAGGCATCAAGCGAGTTCTGGAACAGCGACCGGTACTTCTCTTCGCTCTCACGGATTTGGTCGGCGGCCTGCTTGCGCTCGGTAACGACCTCGGTAAACATGATGATACCGCCGATTTCGCCGGAGGCCAGTTTCCAGGGGCAGATGAACCAGCGCACCCAGTCGGTGCGGCCGTCCGCGCGGGGGAATTCGTCCTCGTCGCAACTCAGCGACTCGCCGGCGAGACAGCGCTGATGAATAACCTTCCAGCGCTCGGGTATCTCGGGGAAGATCTCGTAATGCGTGTGACCGATAAGATCCGTGCGATTGAGATTGTAGGATTTGACCCACTGCGTTGTCACGAAGACATAACGCATTTGGCGATCGAAGATGGCCACTGCGGCGGGTGTATATGCGAACAGCAGTCGCAGGCGCTCCTCGCTTTCGCGAAGCGCCTCGAGCGCGGCCTGGCTGTCGCTGGTTCCCAGAGTGGCGCTCTCAGACATGAAACGATTCCTCCAACCGCTCGTCAGCGGGCGCTCGCATCCCGATAACGGCCGACAACACTGAATCTGCAGCGCAACGCACTGATATCAGACGTGACAAATGCAAACGAGACCCGCTTTGAAATGATTCTGCGTCGATAGCAAGTTTCCGCCCGTGTAGATAGCCTGTAATTCAACTCTCGCGAGTTGCAGCGCGCGTGGTGAAGGTTCCGATGGAAACGCTGCAATCGTGAGCGATTTGTCGCTCTATGTGGTTATCGGCGAAAACGACTACCGGTGCAGTAAGGCAGCTCGGAATCTGCGGATTTCCGTCCCTCGTTGCTCAAACTGCAGACGTCGGAATTGTTCAAAATGAAACGCTGAGCTGCTGATTGCTTAAGCGGTCTTTGCGCGCTGCCATTCTTCTTCCATCTCTTCCAGCGTGGCCGCTTTCAGCGACAGGCCGCGAGTGAGCAGGGCTTGTTCCATTTTGTCGAATCGGTCGGTGAATTTGCGGATCGTGGCGTTGAGACAACTCTCCGGTTCGGCTTCGATATGTCGCGCGAAATTGACCAGCGAGAAAATGAGGTCGCCCAATTCTTCGCGAATCTTCTCCCGGTTTTCGTCGGCCAACGCTTCTCTGAACTCGCCCAGTTCTTCGTCGATCTTGGCGAGCACATCCTCGATCCGCTCCCAATCGAAGCCGAATTGTGCCGCCTTCTCTTGTACGCGATAGGCTTTGAGCAGGGCCGGCATCGAGTTCGGTACGCCGCCGAGAACCGTTTTCGGGCGGTCACCCGCTTGCCGATTCTTGAGCTTCAGCACTTCCCAATTCTGTTTTACCTGATCCGGAGTAAGCTCTTTGCGGTTATCAAAAACGTGGGGATGGCGGTCAATCATTTTTCGGGTGATCACTTCGATCACATCTGTGATGTCAAACGCGCCGGTCTCTTCCGCGATTTCGGCTTGAAAAATGATGTGCAGCAGGATATCACCGAGTTCCTCTTTCAGCCGGTCATAGTCCAGCGTATCGCCGGCGTCGACCGCCTCGTAGGTTTCTTCGATCAGATAAGGCAATAGTGATTTGGTCGTCTGTTCGCGGTCCCATGGGCAGCCATCCGGCGATCGCAGGCGGCGCATGATCTCGACGAGTTCCTGGAACGATCTGCCTGAATCGCGCACTTTTGTCTCCGCTTAAACGGTCGAAAAGTAAAAGGTCATTACGGGCGCGCTGGAGTCCGGCTCTCGCAAGACTGGCGAGTCAATCCCGCGTCTCGCAGTCAGCGCACCGTCGAATGAAGATAAGACGAACGCGGATTGCGCCCAAGCGCTTTAATATCGCCTTGACTTGGCGGGCGCGTAATCTATACTCGATGTTTGCTTTTTGCAGGAACGGATGATAATGAGCGGACAAGAAATCCCTAAGCAATACAATCCGGCCGGCGTGGAAGACCGCATTTACGCGGAGTGGCTGGCCGCCGGATATTTCCATGCGGACGTGAATTCGACGAAACCGACGTACACGATCGTCATTCCGCCGCCGAATGCCACGGATCAACTGCACATCGGCCATGGCCTGAACAACTCACTGCAGGACATCATGATCCGCTGGCAGAGGATGCAGGGCAAGGAAACGTGCTGGTTGCCGGGAACGGATCACGCGGGTATCGCCACGCAGGTTATCGTCGAGAAGCTGTTGCAGAAGGAAGGCACTTCGCGGCGCGAGATCGGCCGCGAGCAGTTCGTCCGGCGCGTCTGGGACTACGTCAACCAGAAAAAGAGCCGCATTGTGCTGCAACTGCAGAAAATGGGCTGCGCCTGCGATTGGTCGCGGGAACGATTTACGCTGGATGCCGGTCTATCGGAGGCGGTGAAGGAAGTATTCATTCGCTTGCACGAGAAGGGGCTAATCTACAAAGGCAAGTACATCGTCAACTGGTGCACGCGCTGTTTGACTTCCCTGTCGGATGACGAGGTGGAGTACAACCAGAAGACTTCAAAGCTGTATCACATCCGCTACAAACTCAAGGGTCAAGATGTCTATCTCACTGCGGCAACTACGCGCCCGGAGACAATGCTCGGCGACACGGCGCTGGCGGTGAATCCCAAGGATGAGCGCTACCAGAAGTATATCGGCAAGACCGCGATCCTGCCGATCCTCGACCGCGAATTGGCGATAGTCGCCGACGATTACGTCGATCTCGAGTTCGGAACCGGCGTGGTCAAGATCACTCCGGCGCACGATCCGAACGACTTCGATATCAGCCGCCGCCATGATTTGGAGAAGATCAACATTCTGAACCCGGACGGAACGCTCAACGAAAACGCCGGCAAGTTCAAGGGACTGGATGTTAAGACCGCGCGCAAGGAAGTGCTTGACGAACTTGAGCGCAAGGGGCTGCTGGTCAAGATCGAGGACTACACGCACTCGGTGGGGCACTGCTATCGCTGCTCGACGGTGATCGAGCCGTATCTGTCCGATCAGTGGTTCGTGCGCATGAAACCGCTCGCCAAACCGGCCATTGAAGCCCTCAAGAACGGCCAGTTGCGCTTTCATCCCGAACACTGGTCGCGGACCTATCTCTACTGGATGGAGAACATCCGCGATTGGTGTATCTCCCGGCAACTGTGGTGGGGACATCAGATCCCGGCTTATTATTGCCGCGAATGCAACGAAGAGATGATTCTCAAGGACGCGCCAACCAAGTGCCGCAAGTGCGGATCGAGCGAGATTCGTCAGGAAGAGGACGTGCTCGATACCTGGTTCTCGTCGTGGCTGTGGCCGTTTTCGACGTTCGGGTGGCCGAAAGAAACGGCGGATCTCAAGAAGTTCTACCCGACGCATTCGCTGTTCACCGCCAGCGAGATCATCTTCCTGTGGGTGGCGCGAATGGTGATGGCCGGGTACGAATTCACCGGCCAACTGGTGTTTAACGACGTTTACATCCACGGCACGGTGCGAGACGCGCACGGCGCGAAGATGTCGAAGTCCAAAGGCAACGGTATCGATCCGATCGAGGTTATCGACCAGTATGGAGCCGACAGCATGCGGCTGACTTTCAGCCTTTGCACTCCCGAAGGCCAGGATCCCAATATCTCGATGAGCACTTTCGAATTGGGTCGCAACTTCTGCAACAAGCTCTGGAACGCCTCACGCTTCATCATGATGAACCTCGGCGATGATGTCGGCGAGGGCGAATTGACCCGGCTGGAATTTTCGCTCGAGATGCCGCTGATGGATCGGTGGATACTCTCGCGCCTGAACGAGACGGCGCTGAAGACGACCGAGCAGTTGCGTGATTTCAAATTCAATGCCGCCGCCAAGCTGCTCTACGACTTTGTTTGGCATGATTACTGCGATTGGTACATCGAGTTGGTCAAGCCGCGCCTGTACGGCGACGCTGATGCGGCGGATCGACTGCTGGCCAAACGGGTAACGGGCTACTGCCTCGACAGTATCCTGCGCCTGATGCACCCGTTCGCGCCCTACATCACGGAAGAAATCTGGCACTTGCTGCACCAAGTGCCCGCCGGCAAGCAGTCGATTTTGCAGCAGCCTTTCCCGATCGCCGACGAAAAGCTGATCGACGTGCAGCTTGAGGCGATGATGGAGAAACTCCAGCGTGTAGTGACGGCGGTCCGGAATGTGCGGGCGGAAATGAATGTGCCGCCGGGCAAGCGCGCAGATGTTCACATCAAGATCTCGGATTCTGAACTGCAAAAGGTTCTGGAAGACAACCGGAATTATATCTTTAACCTCGGACGCATCGAGAAATTGGTAATTGGTCCGGATGTAAAAAAACCGCCGCTCTCGGCCTCGACGGTGATTCCCGCGGCGGAAATCTATATCCCGCTGGCGGGTCTGATCGATGTCGAATCGGAGCGCAAGCGGTTGCAAAAAGAGTTGGAAAGCGTGACCGGATTTCTCGAAAGGACGCGCAAGAAGCTCGCGAACCGCGAGTTTGTCGAGCAAGCGCCGAGGGCCGTCGTTGAACAGCAACAGGCCAAGAAACGCGAATTCGAAGAGATGGTCGAGAAAATCAATGCCAACCTCGAGCAGTTGACGGGGTGGTAGGCGCCGCGATCAGATGAGTCGAACAGGCGGGAGTCACAGATTCCCGCCAAGCTTTTTTCTGCAGGAGCGGCTTCAGCCGCGATTTCGCTTCCGAGGAATGCGCCGACGGCACATTGCGCGAATCCCGCTGACACGCGGGACTATGTAAATTCGCGCCCACAGCCCATCGTCAGCAGTACGGCGAGACGGATTTCAGATCTCCGCCCAAATCCAGCCGTCTTGAACTTCGACCGGGTAGGTTTTCAGTTTCGCCCAGGGTTCGTTAAGGCAATCGCCGGTGACGATGTTATACTTCCATCCGTGAGCCGGACATGTAATCGTCGTTCCCGAGATCGAACCGCTCGCAATCGAGGCTCGCATATGCTTGCAGTCGGCTTCGAGGCCATAGAGGTTTCCGGAGATTCGGAAAACGGCGACAGTCCGAGCCATTACGCGCAGCGTCTTGACACCGCCGTCAGATAGTTCGTCTTCGCGGCAAATTTTGAGTCGCAAGCAGTTTTGTCTCCGTAGTTGCGGGCGCCTTGGATCGGTCAGACCGATTTGTCGAAAATAGCCGATTACCACGAGATCATGTCAAGAAAAACGCTTCAGCGAGTGGCGCTACCCGGATTGCGGCTATCCGCTGACTCGACCGAACAGACTGGAGCCACGTAACAGATGATTTCACAACGTCTTGCAGAATCCAGATGGACGTGGGCGTATGTCAAACATGACTCGTGCTGTAGACAATGCCCGCAGGCTGTCAAGGGCCAATATCGAAGCAGCCTAATCAATTGATTGGTAGTCGATTACAGTGAAGAAAAACTTCCTCTCAACCCAAAAATGCCTTGACATATAATTGACAATTGTGTTCTTTGCGGCATAGAGAAGCAAGTACTTCACAAAGTACAACTACGAGACTGACAGCGTTAATTGAGCTTGGTGCTGAGTGAAAACAGTAGGCAGGACACCGAAGCTGAAGAAAGCAACGTTTGGATTGTGTGCATCATCGCGGCACAACCTCGATCGTTGAGTTACATTTTGTTAGGAGGACGAATCGGGACACAAAGGTAACGCGTTGTAGGTCGATACGCAATCGTTCAACTCTCCCAACTATAGCACGTTTTCCTTCCCGAAGAAGTTCCATGGGCATCCCTAAACTCTCGAGCGAATTTTCGCGCATGGGCGTGATGGCGAGTCATCGTGCCGGCGCGCCGGTAATTAAGTAATATGAAATTCATGATATGCCTCGTTAGAACCTTTGAACTTGGCAGGAAGTGGTTATGAGCAGATTGTTAGCAAGGTTTCTCGCTGCGCTAATGCTATTCTGTGCGCTGGCGCCCGCGTCTCTAAACGCGCAGATCGTGATCGACGCGCCCGATGACACTACATTCATCTGGCCGGACACCTCGATGGCTAATCCGCAGCCGTTCGGAGTTCCCGCGCAGCAGGCTAATCGGGGTCAGGGGAATCTCGATGTGCCGTCGCTCTTTGTCAGCGCGTCGACAACACAACCGTCGTTGACGATTTCCCAGCTTATTTGCGGGCCGGTCGTCTGCGCTTACGTTGATGTTATTGGTTCAAACGGCTTTACTATCCCGGGGCTGAATGCCGACAGTTTCTGCGTCAAGCAGGATGGCGTTACGATTCCGTCTTTTACCGTCCAGCAACTCGAAGCCGATTCCTGTATCACATCAGTCTGCTTCGTTGTTGATGTCAGCGGTAGTATGTCTACGGATAATCGGCTGGATTCCGCCAAAGCCGCCATGCACCGCTATGTCAATAACATGGATACATTCGATCGCGTTGCCATCGTTCCCTACTCGAACTGCATCGGAACGGTAACGAATTTCACGAGCAACAAGACAACCTTGCACAATGCCATCAATGCGCTGACTGCGAGCGGTTTCACGGCCTGTTATGACGGAATCTACAAAGGTGTTGACTTGACCCGATTTGAGTTGGGTG
The DNA here is from genome assembly GCA_964617645.1 of uncultured Ignavibacteria bacterium. Lineage (GTDB taxonomy): Bacteria > Zixibacteria > MSB-5A5 > CAIYYT01 > CAIYYT01 > JADJGC01. Next base: position 481,682 of record CAZTYE010000001.1, on the reverse strand, counting down.
CGAAGGCCGTCATCGCCTTCACCGATGGTCTCGAGAATCGCAGCCAGTTCTGCAGCCAACCGCCGGACGGCGTTTCAGACAACAGCTATGCGGACGACTCGGTGTTGATCTGCAACCTGGCGAATACGGGCGGCGTACCGATCTACACGTTCAATCTCGGCCCGATTGACAACACGTGGTACAATCCGATCGCGTTGCAGAAATTCGCCGCGGCGACGGGAGGATTTTGGAGCCATGCGATCACCAGCGCCAACGTCGATTCGGTGTACACGCTCATCAAGCAGCGCCTTTGCAATCGCTACTACATCTGTTACAACAACCCGGATACGATTCAGAATGGTCAGATTCATCCGGTAGTCATTTGCCGGAGGTCCGGCGCGAATTGCACGCCCTGCGACACGGCTTACTGTCAAGAGACCTATCCGCCGAACCCGGTGCGTAGTTTCAGCACAATCAACTTGAGCGCCAGCTGTCAGAGTGCGACAAACAACATGACTTTCTGCGCCAAGGTAACAGACGGCGATACGCCGCCTGCCGGACTGACAGTAACTCTCTTCTACAAGCTCAACGGGGATCCTTCCTATACGAGCATCGCCATGACCCTGCAGCCCGGGGACACGCTCTTCTGTGCCACTTTGAGTTCGGCGCTGCTGGCGTGTAAGACATCCGTATCGTACTACATTACGGCATCCGATGGCCAAACAACGGTGTCCGATCCGCCGACAAATCCGCAGACAAACCCTTATGTTGTTCAGATTTGCCCGAACCTGCCGCCGATCGCCAACGCCGGACGCGATAGCACGTTGACGCAATGCTCGCCGGCTCCGATCTGCTGGGCGGCGTCGTGTTCCGACTCCAATAACAACTTGATTACTTGTGAATTGCTGAGTGGTCCGGGAACGTACAATGGCACCAATATCTGCTTCACCCCGGCCGGCGCGGGGTCATATACGTTTGTGCTCAAAGCGACCGACGCCTGCGGCCTGACCGACTATGATACTGCCGTGGTCACGGTGGCGATCAATCAGGCTCCGGTAGCGGATGCGGGTCGCGATTCGACTGTGTTCCAGTGCGCTCCGGCACAGATTTGTATCCCGGCTTCCTGCACCGACCCGAATTCCAACCTTTCGTCGTGTGTGCTCACTTCCGGCCCGGGCACCTACAACGGAACGAGCATCTGCTTCACTCCCGCCGCGAGCGGCAGCTACACATTCATTCTGAAAGCTACCGATGCCTGCGGATTGATTGATTACGATACGTCGGTAGTCAACGTGACATTGAATCAGGCGCCGGTCGCCGACGCGGGTCGCGATTCGACGCTGTACCAGTGCGCCCCAGCAGCGATTTGCATAGCGGCGGCGTGTACCGACCCCAACGGCAATCTTAGCACCTGTCAGTTGGTGAGCGGGCCTGGCACCTACAATGGCAGCAACATCTGCTTTACGCCTGCCGGCTCCGGTGTGTATACCTTCGTGCTCAAGGCTACAGATGCCTGCGGCGCGACGGACTACGACACTTCGGTAGTGACGGTTACGACAAATCAACCGCCGGTGGCGACCTTGGGGAATGACAGTACGGTGTTCCAGTGCACCCCGGCGCCGATATGCATTGCTGCTTCATGTAGCGATCCTAACGGCAACCTTTCCTCCTGCCAATTGGTGAGCGGTACCGGAAGCTACGGCGGATCAACCGTTTGTTTCACACCGGCGGCATCCGGCTCGTATACGTTTGTTCTCAAGGCTACCGACGCCTGCGGCGCGACGGATTACGATACGGCCGTTGTAAATGTCACGATTAATCAGGCGCCGGTTGCTGATGCGGGGCGCGATTCGACGCTGTTCCAGTGTGCAGCCGCTCCGATATGCATTCCGGCGGGCTGTACCGATCCCAACGGCAACTTGAGCACCTGCCAGCTCGTCAGCGGTCCGGGCAGCTACAATGGCAGTAACATCTGCTTCACTCCAGCAAGCTCCGGAACGTATACTTTCGTGCTCAAAGCCACGGATGCTTGCGGGCTGACCGATTATGATACTTCCGTTGTCAACGTTACTTTGAATCAGCCGCCGGTGGCCAATGCCGGCCGCGATTCGACGCTGTTCCAGTGCACACCGGCACAGATTTGTATTACTGCCGGATGCACGGATCCCGACAACAACTTGTCTTCGTGCCAGTTGCTGAGCGGTCCCGGAACTTTGAACGGTGGGGGAATATGCTTCACTCCGGCGGCTTCGGGCACCTATACATTTATAGTGCAAGCAACCGATGCTTGCGGCGCGACCGATCTTGATACATCGGTAGTGACCGTCACCTTGAACTTGCCGCCGGTAGCGGACGCTGGACGGGATTCGACGCTCTTCCAGTGTACGCCGGCGCCGATTTGCATTGCGGCATCGTGCAGTGATCCGAATGCGAACTTGAGCACGTGCCAACTGGTGAGTGGACCCGGGACCTACAACGGATCAAGCATCTGCTTCACTCCGGCCAGCTCGGGAACTTATACGTTTGTGCTCAAGGCGACGGATGCCTGCGGCTTGACTGATTACGACACATCGGTCGTCAATGTCACACTAAATCTGCCGCCGGTTGCGGATGCCGGTCGCGATTCGACGCTGTTCCAGTGTACTCCGGCGCCGATCTGTATTCCGGCATCGTGCAGCGACCCGAACGCAAACCTGAGTACTTGCCTGTTGGTAAGCGGTCCGGGGACATACAACGGTTCGAATATCTGCTTCACTCCGGCCAGTTCGGGCAGCTACACCTTTGTGCTTCAAGCAACGGACGCCTGCGGCGCGACGGATTACGATACTTCGGTAGTGACCGTGACCCTCAATCTCCCGCCGGTGGCTAACGCCGGTCCGGATTCGACGCTTGGCCAGTGCACCCCGACTCAGATTTGTATTCCGGCCGGTTGCTCGGATCCAAATGGAAATCTGTTGACATGTTCGCTGGTCAGCGGACCGGGGACGTTCAACGGCAGCTCGATCTGCTTCACGCCGATGACGACCGGCACGTACACGTTCGTGCTTCAGGCTACGGATGCTTGTGGACTAACCGACTTCGATACGTCGGTAGTTACAGTCACATTGAATAACCCGCCGGTAGCGAATGCCGGTCGCGATTCGACGTTGTTCCAGTGTACGCCGGCGCAGATTTGTATCGCCGCCGGTTGCAGCGACCCCGACAACAATCTTTCGAGTTGCCAGTTGGTTGCCGGGCCGGGAACGCTGAATGGCGGCGGTATCTGCTTTACACCGGCCAGCGCCGGAACTTACACCTTCGTGGTTCTGGCGACGGATGCCTGTGGCGCGACGGATTACGACACATCGGTCGTGACTGTCAGTCTGAATCAGGCTCCGGTTGCCGATGCCGGACGCGATTCGACGCTCTTCCAGTGCGCACCAGCGCAGATTTGTATCACTGCCGGTTGTAGCGATCCCGACAATAATCTGAGCACGTGCCAGCTTGTCAGCGGTCCGGGGACCTTCAACGGTTCGACGATCTGCTTTACGCCGGCCGGCGCGGGCACGTTTACATTCGTGCTGAAGGCGACGGATGCCTGCGGCTTGACGGATTACGATACTTCGGTAGTCATTGTCTCCGGCAATCAGCCGCCGGTAGCGACACTCGGCAACGACTCGACGGTGTTCCAGTGTTCGCCGGCGCCCATCTGTATCGCGGCCGCCTGCAGCGACCCCAACGGTAACTTGTCGACCTGTCAATTGGTGAGTGGTCCGGGCAGTTACAATGGTTCGCAGGTGTGCTTTACTCCGGCCGGCGCCGGCAGCTACACGTTGGTGCTGAAAGCAACCGATGCCTGCGGCGCGACCGATTACGACACGGCGGTGGTGACGGTGGTCATCAACCAGCCGCCGGTGGCCGATGCGGGACGCGATTCGACGCTGTTCCAGTGCGCACCGGCGCAGATTTGTATCGCGGCGGCTTGCAGCGATCCGAACAATAATCTGAGCACTTGCCAATTGGTGAGCGGGCCGGGCACGCTCAATGGCGGCGGGATTTGCTTCACGCCGGCAGCCGCCGGAGTGTACACGTTCGTTGTGCAGGCTACAGACGCCTGCGGCCTGACCGATTTTGATACTTCGGTGGTGACGGTTACGATGAATCAGCCGCCGGTCGCGACGCTTGGCAACGATTCGACGTTGTTCCTGTGTGCGCCGACGCAGATTTGCATCTCGGCCGTCTGCAGCGATATCGACAACAACCTGAGCCAGTGCCAATTGGTGAGCGGCGCGGGAACGTTCAGCGGCAATTCGATCTGCTTCACGCCGCCAACGAGCGGGGTGTACACGCTCGTGCTCAAGGCAACTGATGCGTGCGGGGCAACCGACTACGACACGGCGGTGGTGACGGTGACCATGAATCAGCCGCCGGTAGCCAATGCCGGTCGGGATTCAACGGTCTTCCAATGCGCTCCGGCGCAGATTTGTATTGCGGCCGGTTGCAGCGACCCGGACAACAATCTGAGCACCTGTCAGTTGGTTAGCGGGCCCGGAACTCTGAACGGCGGCGGAATCTGCTTTACGCCAGCGGGCGGCGGGACCTACACGTTTGTCGTCAGAGCCACGGATGCCTGCGGCGCGACGGACTATGATACTTCGGTGGTCACTGTGATCATCAATTCCGCTCCGGTTGCGACCTGCCACGGCGACACCACGTTCTTTGCGTGTAATCTGGCCCAGGTTTGCATCAATGGATTTACCGCGACAGACGTTGACAACAATATCACAACACGAACCGTGAGCGTTGGCACGCTGACCGGAAGTCAGGTGTGCTTTACTCCGGTCGCGGGGCCAAACGTCATACGGTTCATCGTGACCGACGCCTGCGGCAAGGCCGATACCTGCGAAACGACGGTCAACGTCGTGCTCAACGGTCCGCCGGTGGCTGATGCCGGCGCCGATCAGAACATCACGTGCCATACTCCGGGCGGTCAGATTTGCTGGACGGCAAGCTGTTTCGATCCGAACGCGAATTTGAGCACGTGTCAACTGGTATCGCCGGTGGGCAGCTACAACGGCTCGCAGATCTGTTTCGCGCCGACGACTTCAGGAAGTTACTCCTTCGTCCTCAAGGCGACTGATGCCTGCGGCGCGACGGACTACGACACGGCCGTTGTAACCGTGCGCGTCAACGTACCGCCAACAGTCACGGTCGATCCGACTGACACGACGATCTTCTGTCTCGACACGACACCACCGAATATCTGTGTGCCGTTCACCTACGGCGACGCCGACGGCAACGTGAAGGATATTTCGGTAACGCCGATGCCGGCGAGTTTAACCTACGCCAACGGCGCGGGACTTTTCTGCTTCAATCCGGGGTTGGTGGACGGCTACTTCTCATTTACGATTACCGTCAACGATAGCTGCGGTTCGAAGGCCTCCGCCACGGCGACGCACCAGCGTTGGGTGCGATTCATCGACTGCGACACGGCGACCTGTTTTGTCGTGAAGACAGAGAAGACGCACAACACGCTGCAAGGGCATTTCGAATACGTTTCGGTAACAATCGAAGGCATCGGGCAATTGTTCGGCGGATTCGATATGTTGCTGAGCTATGATGCCACCGGACTGTCGTTTATCGACGCGACACCGGGATTGCTCTTGACGACCTGCGGCTGGGAGTATGTCACCTATCGGTTCGGCGCCCAGGGGAATTGCAGCGGATCATGCCCGTCGGGCTTGGTGCGGGTGGTGGCGATCGCGGATATGAACAACGGCGCGAATCATCCGCTCTGCTTCGGGCCGGCCATTCCGTCGGCGCAGGAAATCTTCAAATTGAAGTTCCTCGTATCGAACGACCGCCGTTTCGAGTGCCAGTATCTGCCGATCAAATTCTTCTGGTTTGACTGCGGTGACAACACGATCTCCTCGGTGACCGGCGATTCGTTGTATCTGGACAAGCGCATTTACTCGTTCGAAGGCAACTTGCTGTGGGACGAGTTCAATGATGCGCTGTATCCGGATTATCTCCGCCCCTTCGGTTTCGGCGCCGCCGACTACTGTATGTTGGGCGACAAGTACGAGCCATTCCGGTGCATCGAATTCTGGGAGGGCGGCATTGACGTCGTCTGCGCCGATTCGATCGACGCGCGGGGCGACATGAACCTGAACGGCATCGCCAACGAAATCGCAGACGCCGTGCTCTACACCAACTACTTCATCTACGGTCAGGCGGCGCTTGATCCGGTCGTGCAGCGGCGCGAAGCGCAAATCGCAGCCTCGGACGTGAACGCCGACGGGCAGCCGTTGACGGTGGCGGATCTGGTTTATCTGATTCGCATCATCGTCGGCGACGCCCTGCCGATAGCCAAACTCTCGCCGTTTGCGTCAGCGGTCGAAGTGATCTCCGGGAACGGTGTCATTGCGGCCGAATCGAACGAACGCATCGGCGGCGTGCTGCTGACATTCGCGGTCGGCGAACAGTACGAGGTCGCAAATCTCACTGATCTCAGCGCAGTGCAAGGTGTGGTTGATGGAGAACTGAAGGTTCTGATCTACGATTTGTCATCGAAGTCGCTGGCGGCCGGTCTGAACGACCTGGTGCGCGTAACGGGTGACGCGAAGTTGATCAGAGCGGAAGTCTCCGACTACAATGGCAACATGATGACGGCGCACGTGGGCAAGGTGGTTCTGCCGACCGAGTATTCGCTCGGACAGAACTATCCGAACCCGTTCAATCCGGAGACATTAATCGAATTCGCGCTTCCGAAGTCGTCGGAAGTCACGCTGACGATCTACAACGTCGCCGGCCAGAGGGTCGCTACCGTGTTCTCCGGCGCGCTTCCGGCGGGTCGCCATCAGGTGAGTTGGAATGCGGCCGGGCTTAACGGCGCCGATGTATCTTCGGGAGTGTATTTCTACCGCCTCGATGCGGATAACTTCACGGCGACGAAGAAGATGTTGCTGGTGAAGTAAGGGATTGGCCCCTTGAGGCCGCCAAAATCGGGCGGCATTCACATAAAGGCCCCGCCGCAAGGCGGGGCTTTTGTTTTGGCGGGATTGCCATTTGCCCGAATGAGGACAATGGACGCACTGCGGTGCGCTCCTACGCGAGGAGCGATAGTCGTGCGGGGTGGCTGGAAATCCGGCCTACAATCATATTGTCGATCACAGAAGGGCACGGCACGCCGTGCCACTACGCGAGTTGAGGTCGTCGAGTAGAGTGACTGTCAAGCCGCAAGACGGCTTGACCTACAACTTGAACAGATGAGGACGATGGACGCACTGCGGTGCGCTCCTACGCGAGGAGCGATAGTCGTGCGGGGTGACT
>CAZTYE010000001.1:0-474292 GCA_964617645.1 uncultured Ignavibacteria bacterium | reverse complement strand
ATGGACGCACTGCGGTGCGCTCCTACGCGAGGAGCGATAGTCGTGCGGGGTGACTGGAAATCCGGCCTACAATCATATCGTCGATCACAGAAGGGCACGGCACGCCGTGCCACTACGCGAATACAGGTCATGATCGCAGTGATCGGGAGCTCAGCCAATATGCTGCCGGAAGCGTCGCGATCGGGTTTCGTCAGAATGAAGTGCGGGACTGAGAGCCCAGCCGACTGCGCTACTTGACCGGCACGAGCCAATCGCGGTAGCGATCGACGCGGCCGTGGGTGACGTCGTCAAATGCCGCCGCCACCCGCAAGGCGATTTGATCTTGGCGGTCAAGGTTGAACTTGCGGCGCTCGAGCTGCTTGACGAAGTTCACGCCACTGCCGGTGCCGGTGAAAAAGATCTCGTCGGCTTCAAGTAGTCTCTCGCGCCGGAATTTCCCTTCCGTGACGCGCATCCCCAGCATCTCTTTCACGATCTGGATAACCGACAGCCGCGTAATTCCGCCAAGCGGACCGCACTCGATAGCGGGTGTGTAGAGGCGGCGGCTCTTGACGAAGAAGAGATTCATGATCGAAGCTTCGGAGACGTGACCTTCGGTTGACGACAGGATGCCGACATCGTAGCCTTTCGCTTTAGCTTCCCTGGCAGAAAGGAACGAGAGCAAGTAGTTGCCGGTCAGTTTACCGGAATAACTCCCGTCGGTTGGCCGTTTTTGGGCGACGAAGCAACAGCGAAACTGATTCGCCGAAGAGAAGGGAATCGACTGGATAAAGATCGACAGGCCGTAGCCGGAAGGGCGCATCAGTCCGACACCCTTCTCATCGCGATAGACGAGCGGCCGGATGTAAGTGTCCTGGCGAACGTTGTTTTTTTTGATCAGAGTCGCGATGATGCCGACGAATTCATCAAACGAGGTCTTGAATTCCAGGTCGATCATGCGCGCGCTGCGGCAGAGGCGTTCGAAGTACTTTTCCGGGCGATAGAGGTACCAGTTTCGGCGGTCTTCAAGGTAATAGGCTTTCATGCCTTCAAACGCGGCCGTGCCGTAATTGAAGGCCTGCATCATCGCCGAGACGGTGTTGATGCCGGGCGAGTGGAATTTGCCGTTGGTGTACATGTACTTCATTGATCAGCCTTTATGATGTTCAAGCAGGAATTGCAGGGCCAAGAAGTAGCCGGACGCGCCCAGTCCGGAGATAACGCCGACACAGCCGCGCGCGGTAATCGACTTCTGTCGGAATTCCTCGCGCTGGTAGATGTTGGATAAATGTACTTCGACCGCGGGCACTTCGAGCGCGAGCAGGGCGTCCAAGATTGCGACGGAGGTGTGCGAGTAGGCCGCCGGATTGATGATGATTCCGGCGACGCCTTTGCGGTATTTGTGCAGCCAGTCGACGATTTCGCCTTCATAGTTTGACTGGCGCCAGAGCAACTGGAAACCGGCTTGGCGGGCCGCGGCGCGAAGCTCCCGGCCGATCTGCGACAAGGTCATGTGGCCGTAGATCTCAGGCTGGCGTTCACCCAATAGGTTTAGATTCGGACCGTTGATGACGATGATTTGCGACTTCGATTTCACGCTACTGGCTCCCAGACGGCCGCGACGGCAGCGGCAAACTGACGGTAGTCTATGCTACGAATGGCGTGTTGACCAGTTCTTTCTAAGAGCACGAACGGGATTTCCCTGCCCAGGCGTTTTTTATCGTGAAGGACTTTCGACCAGAGCAAGTCAGTATTTCGGCCGCGATAATCGAAGCTCGGGTAGACGGCACGAATGGCGACCGCGACTTGAGCGTAGTCGCGCTCCGGCAAACCCGCATATCGACGCGACAACTCAAGGGCGACAAGAATGCCGTACGCCACTGAACGACCGTGTGAGTGGCCGGTAATTGCTTCGTAGGCATGTCCGGTCGTGTGGCCGAAATTGAGGATGCGGCGCAGGTCGTTTTCGAATGGATCACGCGTGACGATCTTCGCCTTAAGTCGAATCGCATCGGCTATCATATCTGATACTGCCGCGTGCGGATTGCGCTGGGCGACGCCGGCGGCGTGCCGGTTCCACGCCCGCCGGTCGGCAACGGCAAAGATTTTGAGGGCTTCGACGACGCCGTCGCGAATCTGTGAATCGTGAAGCGTCGCCAAGAACTCAAAGTCGCTGACGATCTGGAGCGGAGCGTGATACGTACCGACGATATTCTTCGTCTCCGCAAAATTGATTGCCGTTTTGCCGCCTATGGCGGCGTCGACCATGCCGACCAGTGTCGTGGGAACAGAAATATAGCGCACGCCGCGCATGTAAATCGAAGCGACGTAACCGACCAAGTCCGTAATGACGCCGCCGCCGATCGCGACAACAAGCGCGCGACGGTCGGCGAAGTTGGCATGCAACCATCGCAGGAGTTGATGAGCCGTTTGTTCGGACTTGCGGCGCTCGGTTGCGGCGAGCAAAATGAGCGGCGAATGTTTTGGCCGCAGGGCATCGAGTTGCTTGCGATGGAGGCGATAGACTTTTCGATCACAAACGAACAGTGTCGCCGTCGGCGACGGATGTATCGACTTCAGAAACCTTGCGACCGTACCCGCCAGCAACTGCTCGCCCCAGACGATCTTCGTAGGCGGATCCGTCCTGCGCAACCGGAAATGGGTTTGTCCTATTCGCTGAGCCATTCTTGAAATCTCATCACGATCGTGGTGGCGACTTCCGTCGGTGACAAGTTTGTCGTGTCAATTCGATCCGCGATTTGGTTCAGCACCGGTGCGCGTGTTGAATCGAGCTGTCGCAGCCGCGACTCGATGCTGTCGCCCGAAAGGAGAGGGCGGTCCGTCGCGGTCTTCAAGCGCGCCGCCAACTCGCGCAAGTCCGCGGTCAGGAGAAAGACGATGCCGTGCCGCTGAGCCGTCTTGAGATTCTGAGCGTTGGCGAGCATTCCGCCGCCGGTCGCAATCACCTGCTTCTCTCCTGAAGCCAGTTTTTCGAGTAATGCGTTTTCGGCGCGACGGAAATGCGCCTCGCCGAAACGGGCAAAGATCTCGCTGACACTCAGATTCTCCTCCTGCATGATGACTTCATCGGTGTCGACGAACGCAAAGTTCAAGTCGTTGGCGATTTTGGCGCCGATTGTCGACTTGCCGCTTCCCATGTGCCCGGCAAGAAAGATGTTTTGCTGCTTACCGACGGCGCACATGTTTGAGGTAGGCCCGGTGATTGGCCAGCGCTTCGCGCATCGAATCGCCACCGAATTTTTCAGACATGAGATCAGCGATGGCCAGCGCCACCATGGCCTCGCAAACAACGCCACCGGCCGGTACGACACAAATATCGGAACGAACGTAGGGCGCATCGGTAGACTTCTTGGATTCAATATTGGTCGATTTCAGAGGTTTGCCGAGGGTTGAGATCGGCTTGAAATAGGCCCGCGCGACAATCTCGGCGCCGGTCGTAATGCCGCCAACGATGCCACCGGCGTTGTTGGTCGTCTGAGTGAAACCGGTTGATTTACGATAGGCGATGGGATCGTGAACCGCCGAACCGAAGGCGGATGCCGCCGCCAGCCCCGCGCCGATTTCGACCGCCTTCACCGATTGAATGCTCATGAGAGCGTGCGCCAGACGGGCGTCGGTGCGCCGATCCCACTGAGCGTAGGTGCCAAGACCGACCGGCGCGCCGGTAACCACGATCTCTGCAACGCCGCCAAGTGTGTCCTGGCGCGCGACGGCTTGGTCGATCTCGCGAATCATAGCGCGTTCGATCTCTTTGTCGGCACAGCGGACGGGTGACTTTTCGATGGCACGAAAATCGGCGAGTGAGAACTTGACCGGTTTGTCGTTGCGTACTGATCCGATTTGTTGCGTATGCGAGTATACACGAATGTCGAAGGCCGCCAGATACTGCTTGGCGACTGCGCCCGCAGCGGTGCGAGCGGCGGTTTCTCGCGCTGAAGATCGCTCGATGGCTTTCTGAATGTCATCGAAGTCGTACTTGAGCAGCGCCGGAAGATCGGCATGACCGGGACGGGGGACGAGTTTCTTGTCGCGTTTCTGATCCTTCCAGTTCTTCCAGTCGCGATTAGCGATAAAGATGGCGATCGGGCTGCCGATGGTTGCGCCCTCCCAGATTCCGGCCGTCACCAGTGCGGTATCTTGTTCGATGCGCATGCGCAGGCCGCGCCCGTAGCCCATTTGGCGGCGACGGAGATCGATGGTAACGGCCTCGGTGTCGAGCTGGAGCCCGGCCGGAATGCCCTCGACGATCGCCGTCAAGCCCATACCGTGCGATTCGCCGGCGGTGGTGAAGCGAATCATGCTCTCCGCCCGCGATTGATGATCTTGAGAACGCTCTCGACTTTCACTTCTATCCCGGTCATAAGCTCGAAGTTCCGCGCCGCCTGCGCCGCTAACATATATCTACCGTCGGCGTAACGCCGCGACTTTATAGGTGTATCGACAAGATAGCTGAGATCGAATACTGCGCAATGTCCGAGCGAGGCTTGCGAAGTGAGCAGTTTCCGTGTCGGGATCGGAGTGCAATTGATGCAGAGATCAAAGCCGTCGAGCGTAATCCGAGAAGCGGAAACAAAACTCAGTGCAGCGCCGGGCGCAAGACGCTTGCTGATCGCTCGGAAACGACGAGCGCGCGCAGACGTTCGCATGACAATTGTCGTCTCCGCGGCCCGCTTGAGTCCGAGATAGTAGAGCGCCGTCCGCGCGGCGCCGCCGGAGCCGATCAGCAATACGGATTTGCCCGCTACGTCAACATGGAGTCGGTTTTCGACTGTCGCGCGGATACCATCCAAGTCGGTGTTGTACCCGAGCAATCGGTGATCGTTGACGATTACCAGATTCGTCGCTCCGGTTGCCTGAACGATTGGATCGGCAACGTCGATGAGGCCCGCCACCGCTTCCTTGTACGGAATAGTGATATTGAAGCCGGATAGCGGCAGCATTCTCGCCGCGGCGACAAAGCTCTGCAAATCTCGTTTGCGGATGTCAAAGCGAGCATAGCAGGCCGCGATGCGATGGTGACGAAACAACTCATTGTAAATCAGCGGCGAGAGCGAATACGAGATGTTCTCGCCGAGGATTCCGTAGATTTGGGGAACGTCTGTCAGTCGCGCCATATTTCTTCGAGTCGATCATAAAACTCGGGAGCGGAAATCGCAATGACATCTCGAGCGGCGCCGGTGAAACGATCACCGCACACCAGCATTGCGATTTCGGCGGCCATTGCCAAACGGTGATCGTGATGATGCTCAGGCTCGCGTGCTTTTCGCGGCGAAGTCCCGGTGATTACCAAGTCGTTGCCATCGACGCGCGTCTGACAGCCATAACACGCAAGGAGGTCGATGATACCCTGGGCGCGATCGGATTCTTTGACCCGAAGCTCGCCAATGTCGCGGATGCGGCTTTCACCGGCGGCACACATGGCAGCGACCGCGAGAATCGGAACCTCATCAATCAAGCTTGCAGTGGGAATTCCCGCGCTGTCGGCGCCGTGTAGAGCCGCGCTTTGAACCACGACATCGCCCACAGGTTCTCCGAAGCGCTCCCGAGAATTCGCGATCGTGATGGCGGCGCCCATGCATTCGAGAAAGCGCAGCGCGCCGGTGCGCGTTGGATTCAAGAGCACGTCGCGTATCCGCAATTCAGATCTCGCCACCAACGATGCAGCGACGATAAAGAATGCGGCAGTCGAGATATCGCCGGCGACGTCATAGTCAATCGCCGCGATCTTGCGGCCGGGACGCAGGGTGAGCGCATTGCCGCTGCGCTGCAAATCGATGCCCTGCTGAACAAGAAAGCGTTCGGTGTGATCGCGCGAAGGTTCGGGTTCGCGGTAGCTGGTGGTGCCCTCGGCTTGCAGCGCGGCGAGCAGCACGGCCGATTTCACTTGTGCCGAAGGAATCGGCGACTCGTAGTCGATGCCCCGAAGCCGGCGGCCCACGACGCGCACCGGCGGATGATCGCCGGCGGCTTCGGTCGCGATTTCCGCGCCCATTTGCGTGAGCGGCAGCATGACGCGCCGCACCGGGCGGCGGTTGAGAGATGCATCGCCAAACAGGGTGGCCGTTGTGCGACTCCCTGCGAGTATGCCGAGTGCGAGACGCAGGGTGGTTCCGGAATTCCCGCAATCAAGGCGATCGGACTGTGATGCGAACTCACCGACGCCTTTGGATCTGACTACAACTTCGGCGGCGCTGCTTTCGATGTCCGTGCCCAGACCGCCGAAAACCGCGATCGTGGACTGCACATCCCGCCCGGAGGAGAGATTGCGAATCCGCGAAACGCCGTCGGCCATAGCGGCAAACATCACGGCGCGATGCGAGAGCGACTTATCGCCGCCCAAAGTGATGTCACCGATGATGCGCTTTGCCATGCCTAACGATCGTCGCCTTTCGCGAAGATCTGACGAAATCGCAGCGCGTCGCCGTTGTCAAGCGCCTTCTGCGCGGCGTTGAGATCATCGCGAAATCGCCGGAGCGCCGCGGTCAGATTTTTTCGATTATGCCAAAGCATCTGATAGACCATTTCGGGATCGGATGCCGCGACGCGCGTGGCGCTGCGATAACTCGGACAGGCAAACGCCGCCGTCTCGCGGTGTTCGATAGTCGCGTCGGCAAACTGCGCTCGAAGAAGAAACGCCAGCAAATGCGGAATGTTGCTCGAGGTGGCGAAGATTTGATCATGAATCTGCGGATCGATGGCGATTTCGACGCCGCCGATCGCCGTCACGAATTGTTGGTGCAGGCCGATGGCATCGGGATTGCAGCCCGGTGGCGCGCAGACGAAGTAGTTAGCGCGTTCAAAAAGATGCGGATTCCACGAGCCGGCGCCCCGTCTTTCCGAGCCGGCTAAAGGATGGCCGCCAACGAAGTTGGCGAGCCGCAATGATTGCGCCGTCTCAATGATCTTGGACTTCAAAGAACCGACATCCGCTATCAGCCGTTTGCCCCGAAGTTGTTCACCGTGATCGGCCAGCAAGTCGCAGATGCCCTGAATCGGCAAGGCGATGATCACGACGTCGGCGCGCTGCAGGAGGTCGGCGATGTTAGCTGCGGCGCCGGTGATCAACTGATGGCTTGACGCTTGTTCGGCCAATCCGGAGTCGACATCAAACGCCAAGATATTTTGTTCGGGCAACGCTTGCCGCAGCGCACTCGCCAGCGAGCCGCCGATCTGCCCAAGCCCGACAATACCGATCGTGCACTGGCGCAAATCAATCACGCGACGCGCCCCACAGCGGCCGCCACCGGCTTGACCCGCTGCATCAGATTGGCGAATTGATCAAGGTGCAGCGATTGATATCCGTCGCACATCGCTTTGTCCGGGTTGGGATGGATTTCGATGATCAATCCATCGGCGCCGGCGGCGATTCCGGCCAACGACACCGGCGGGATCAAGTGACGCTCGCCGGTAGCGTGTGACGGATCGAGGATGACCGGAAGATGAGTCAATGTCTTGAGCGCCGGGATCGCGGCGATATCGCAGGTATTGCGAGTTAGTTTCTCGAACGTGCGAATTCCACGTTCGCACAGAATTACATTGTAGTTGCCATTGGCGAGCAAATACTCCGCAGACATCAGCAGCTCTTCGATTGTCGACATCAGTCCGCGTTTGAGCAAGACCGGCCGCGACTGTTTGCCGACGCGTTCGAGCATGGCGAAATTCTGCATGTTGCGCGCGCCGATTTGGATCACGTCGGCGTAATCGGAAATCAGGTCAACATCGTCCTGCGAGAGGCATTCGGTAACGATCGGAATGCCGACTTCCTCGCGCACACGGGCGAGGATTTTCAGGCCTTCGCGACCAAGCCCCTGGAACGCGTAGGGCGAGGTACGCGGTTTGAAGGCGCCGCCGCGCAGAATTTTCGCGCCCGACTCCTTGGCTGAAATCGCCGCCTCCAGCACTTGCTCGTAGCTTTCGACGGCGCAGGGCCCGGCCATAACACAAATCGCATTGCCACCGATCTTGACGCCATTGAGGCTGATGACGGTCGCCTCCGGCTTAAACTCGCGCGACGCCAATTTGTATGGTTTAAGAATCGGGATCACATCCTCCACGCCTTCGAGCACGAGCAGCCGCTCTTTGTCGATAGTGCGCTCGTTGCCAACGGCGCCGATGATGGTCTTTTCCTCGCCCTGCGAGATGTGCGGTTTGAGGCCAAGCTCCTCGATGTGTTTGATCACACCGGCGGTCTCTTTGACCGTGGCGGATTTCTTCATTACGACGATCATCATGCTTCCTCTCCGGGTAGGTCGGGACGCAGACGCGCAGCATCGCCGACGTAAAGGTGACGTATTTCTTCCTGCGATCGATCCGTGTTGACGAGGATCAGAATGCGAATGACCCGCTGCAGCGCTCCCGGAACGTCGATCTCGGTGGCGCACATCAGGGGCACAAGCCGCAGACCCATTTCGCGGGCGACGTAAGCCGGGTAGTCGGCATTGAGATCCTTGGTTGCCGTAATGTAGATGGCGGCGATGTTTCCGATTTCGATTTCGTTCTTGGCGAACATCAACACCAAGAGTTTGCGCGTGGCGTCGAAAATCGCTTCGCGCGAGTTTGCCGCCGCGCAGATCGCGCCGCGAACGCCGCGTAGCATCATGGCCGGTCTCCGAGTTGCATTCGAACCTCCGTTAAAAACTGTCTGAGATTCGGCCAATCGTCCCGGTGGTCCGAATCGATAATCTGCAGGAGCTTGCTTCCGATGATCACTCCGTCGCTATATTCGCCTGCCTGCGCCGCCAATTGCGCTGATGAAATGCCGAATCCGACGCAGACCGGCAGATCGGTGTGGCGTCTGATTCCGGCGATCGACTTTCGCAAATTGCCATCGATCGAACTGCGCGCGCCGGTGACGCCGGTAACACTCACGAAATAGACGAATCCGGCCGCTACCGAGCAAATCGCTTTGGCGCGCTTTGGCGGCGTCGTGGGCGTCACCAGATAGATCAGGTCGATCCCCGCCTTCCGGCAAGCAGCGCGCAATTCGTGGCTTTCTTCGAGTGGCAAATCCGGCACGATCAAACCGCTAACTCCGGCACGCGCCGCCGTGTGCACAAAGCGCGTGACACCAAAGCGCAGTATCGGATTCACGTAGCCCATGATCACGATGGGCTGCGAAACAGCGGACGCCAGCTCGCGCACCATGGCCAAGCCGCGCTCGGTAGTAAATCCGCCGCTCAGCGCCAGATGCGACGAGCGTTGAATTACCGGGCCGTCCGCCAGTGGATCCGAGTGCGGAAAGCCGATTTCAAGGATGTCGATGCCGCTGTCGCACACAGCTTGCGCCGCCGACAGGAACGCGCTCGCGCTCGGAAATCCGCCGGTCAGGAACGCCGCAAGGCACTTGCGCTTTGCCGCTCTCGCTCTTGACATGACGCTACTGACACTGCTGCTCATATTCCATCACACTTGTCAGGTCTTTGTCGCCGCGACCGGAAAGGTTGACGACGACGGTGTCGCGCCGGCGCAAAGTTTTGGCGAGTTTCTTCGCATAGGCCAAAGCAAAACTCGATTCCAGCGCCGGAATAATGCCCTCGTATTCGCAAAGTTCCTTGAAGGACGCGATTGCTCCGCGGTCGAGGACAGTCACGTACTTCACGCGCCCGGAGTCTTTAAGAAACGAATGCTGCGGACCGACGCCGGGATAATCGAGACCGGCCGAGATGGTTTCGGTCAATTCAATCTGGCCGTCGGCGTTCTGCAGCACGTAGCTCATCGCACCATGGAGTACGCCCGGGGCGCCCTTGGCCAGCGGCGCCGCGTGGAGACCCGGCACGAGCGCTTTGCCCGCCGACTCCACGCCGATCAGTTGCACTCGTAGGTCGTTGAGAAACGCCGTGAAGATCCCCAGCGCATTCGAACCGCCGCCAACACATGCGATAACGCAGCTCGGCAACCGTTTCTCTGATTTAAGTATCTGGGCTTTCGTTTCTTTGCCGATGACCGACTGGAATTCGCGTACGATCGTCGGGTACGGATGCGGGCCGACCGTAGAACCGATGATGTAGTGCGTGTCACGGACATTCGTCACCCAATCGCGAATCGCGTCGGATGTCGCTTCTTTCAGGGTGGCCAATCCGGATGTAACCTCGCGCACAGTGGCGCCGAGGAGGCGCATACGCTGAACGTTGGGACTCTGGCGCTTCGCATCATGAGCGCCCATGTAAACGACGCATTCCAGATCGAGCATGGCACAAACTGCAGCGGTTGCGGTGCCATGCTGACCGGCGCCAGTTTCGGCTACGATTCGCCTTTTGCCGAGCCGTTTGGCGAGCAGAGCTTGTCCGAGGCAATTGTTGATTTTGTGCGCGCCGGTGTGATTGAGGTCCTCCCGCTTGAGCAGTATCTTCGCGCCTTTCCAGCGACGAGTCAGGTTTGCCGCATGATACAGCGGTGTAGGCCGGCCGCCGAAATTCTTGCGTAGCTGGTCGAGTTCGTGACGGAACTGCCGGTCGCGGCGGACCGCTGCGAACGCGCGTTCGAGTTCGTCGAGCGCCGCAATCAGAGTCTCGGGCACGAAGCGGCCGCCGTAGCGCCCGAAGTAGCCTTTGCGCTCAGGCACCGGCACGGCGCACCTCGCTGATAAAATCAACGACTTTCTGCGGGTCCTTGCGGCCCGGTTCGCGCTCCGTTCCCCGGGCGACGTCAACACCAAGTGGCTGAAGGGAGCGAACTACTGCGCCAACATTCGCAGGCGACAATCGGCCGGCAATCATGATAGACGCAAGCGGTGTCGGGTCGGTGCGGTTTGATTCGGAGAGATTTTCGAGTCCCGAATCTCTGGAGTCCAGCAAGCGCAGGTCGCCGCTCCCGAGAGTGAGCGCGCTCATCGCACTGCGCTCGAAACGCGCGTGAATCCAGCCGCAGGCAGGTTGACCGAAAGCCTGATGTGCGACATCGAAATAGACCTGATAATGATCCAACTGCGGGCCGCCGAGCTTCTGATAAGCTTGCAGATCCTCAGGGATACCAAAAACTCCGACCAACGGTACGCGGCCCTGAAGGTGCGTCTTGATGCCGATAACGCTTTCGATCGAGACGCGGCGCGGCGAAGCAGAGAGCACTAATCCCAGAAAGTCGGCGCCGGCTTCGGCGCAGAGCAGCGCGTCGGCAACCGTCGTGATGCCGCAAATCTTGACCGTCGTCATTGGCCGCGCAGCTCCGCAATTTTCGCTTTTGTGTCCGATGCCCGGCTGACCGCAGTTCCGATCAAAAACGCGCCGGCTCCCGCCGCGCGCAAGCGCACGATGTCGGATCGCGAATTGATGCCGCTTTCGGCGACGCGGATAATCGAATCGGGAATTAACTTGAGCAGGCGTTCGCCGACGGACAAGTCGATTTCGAGCGTCTGGAGATTACGATTGTTTACGCCGATGATGCGCGCGTCGGCGCTAAGAGCGCGCCGCAATTCGTTTTCATCGTGAACTTCAACCAAAGCATCGAGTCTTGTCTCATGTGATAGCTTGAGGAAGCGCTTTAGAGTACTGTCGTCGAGAATTGCGACGATCAACAGAACCGCCGACGCGCCGCAAGCTTTAGCTTCGAGGATTTGCAGTTCGTCGACGACAAAGTCCTTGCGCAGCAGCGGAAGTCCCACGGATGCGGCGACAACAGAGAGGTCATCGAGCGAACCGCCGAAGAATTTCGGTTCGGTCAGAACGCTGATCGCATCCGCGCCGGCGGCTTCGTATTCGGTTGCCGTCCTGGCGGCATCGAGAGCGACGGGCGCCTGATTCTGACTGGGAGCCGTACGCTTAATCTCAAAGATGAAGCGCTCGCCGGGACCGGCCAGAGCCTTGCGAAATGACGGGCGTGGCCGACGGTGGACGTCTGCGAGCAGTGTCTCAACAGACTGCTGCCAAACGCGACGCGGACGGGATGCGATTTGCCGACGCACATTCGCAACTATTACATCGAGCATCACTCGGTCTCCTGTGAGAGTCGGACGAAGTCGTCAAGGACGCGACGCGCAGCGCCCGAGTGGCGCGCAGCGCGAGACATCTCGATACCCGTGCAAAGGTCCTCGGTCTTTCCCGCAACCAGTAGTGCGAATCCGGCATTGAGATCGATCACCGTCCCGTAGGCCGAATCCTCGCCGGCGAGCACGCGATCGAGAATCGCAAGATTGGCCGCTTTGTCGCCACCGCGCAGCGCTTCCGGCACAAACCCGTTTTGTAACCAGAGCGGGAGTTCAATGGGATCTTCGAGCAATCCCGATTCCAGCCACTGGTAGCGATGATTCACGCCGGATGGCAAAAGCTCATCAACACCATGCGAATTGAAAATCGTCGTGATGCGCAGATCGGGAATGAATTCAGAAACCAGAGCCAAAGTCTCGGCAGCCGATCGCGTCGCCGCGCCGACGACCTGATGCGTAGCGCGCGCCGGATTGAGCAGCGGCCCGAGCAAATTGAAGACCGTGCGAAACCCCAGCTCGCGCCGCACGGCGGCTACACGTTTAGCGGCCGGATGATACAAGGGCGCGAAGAGGAAGCAGTATCCGATTTCATCGAGAATTTTTGCCGAGCCGGCCGGAGAGACTTCGAGTCTGGCGCCGGCAGCCTCGAGCAGATCCGCCGAACCGCACGACGAACTGACGGCGCGATTGCCGTGTTTGGCCGTCGGCACGCCACAGGCCGCGACGACCAGCGAGGCTGCAGTCGAGATGTTGAATGAATGCAAGCCGTCGCCGCCGGTGCCGCAACAGTCGAATATCTGCTGCTGCGAGTGCGGTACGCAAACGGCGCGCTGACGGAGCGCGCTCACGCAGCCGGCGATCTCGGCAACCGTCTCGCCTTTGGCGCGCAGGCCCGTGAGAAACGCGGCGATTTGCGCATCGCTGACGCGTCCGTCGGCGATTTCCGCGACGACATAAGCCGCCTCAGTAAAGGTCAGCGATTGTCGCGCCGCCAATTTGGCGAGCAACTCCTTTACCATACTCGCAAGTCCACGAAATTGTTGATGATCTTCATGCCCTCGGTGGTCAGAATCGACTCGGGGTGGAATTGGACACCGTAGAGCGGGGCGTGTTTGTGCATCAAACCCATGACTTCGCCTTCGGAAGTGTAGGCAACAACCTCGAGGTCGTCGGGCAGAGTTTCTTCGCCGACGACCAACGAATGATAGCGCGTGGCTTTGAAGGGATTGGGCAGACCGGCCAACACACCTTTTCCGCGATGATAAATCTGCGAGGTTTTGCCGTGCAGCAGTCGGTCCGCCGATCGCACCTCGGCGCCGAAGGCCTCGCCAATCGCCTGATGGCCAAGACAGACGCCGAGGATCGGCGTCGTCGAGTGTAATTCACGAATGATGTCAAGCGACAACGTCGCTTCCCGCGGGTGACCCGGTCCCGGCGAGATGACGATTTTCTGCGGGTGCAAGGCTCTGATTTCTTCGAGCGTGATCTGATCGGGACGGTACACGCGCACGTCGCGCTCGCGCTCACCAAAGTACTGCACGAGGTTGTAGATAAATGAATCGTAGTTATCGATGAACAGAATCACAATTGCCCTTCTTCCGCCACGCGCACCGCTTCGCGCAAAGCCGCAATTTTGTTGGCGGTTTCTTTGTACTCGAGCTCGGGAATCGAATCGGCGACAATCCCGGCGCCCGCTTGGAGCAAGATCACATTGCCACGCTTGACGATGGTGCGAATCGTGATACACATATCGAGCTCGCCGGAAAGCGAGAAATAGCCGACGGCGCCGGCGTAGGGTCCGCGGTGGGTCTTCTCGAGGTCGGCGATTATCTCCATTGCGCGTAATTTGGGCGCGCCGGAAACGGTCCCGGCCGGAAATGCCGCGCGCACCAGTTCAAAGGGAGAACAGTCAGGGCGCAGTTCGCCGACGACTGAAGAAGTGATGTGCATGACGTGAGAATAATGTTCGAGTTCCATCATCGCGGCGACGCGGACGGAGCCGAATCGGCAGACGCGGCCGAGGTCATTGCGACCCAAATCCACCAGCATGACGTGCTCGGCGCATTCCTTTTCGTCGCGCATGAGTTCTTGCCCGAGGCGCAAATCCTCGTCGGCGTTACGACCGCGCCGACGCGTGCCGGCGATGGGACGAATTGTCGCCTGTCGACCGTTGAGTTTGACCATTGCCTCCGGCGATGAACCAATCAGTTCAAGGCCGTCGAAATCAAGATAGAACATATACGGCGAGGGGTTGAGCATTCGCAGCGCCCGATAGATGTAGAATCCGTCAGCCGCGGATGTGCGTTGTTCGCGGCGAGCAAGCACGGTCTGGAAGATGTCGCCTTTGAAGATGTGTTTCTGCGCCGTCGCGACGATGGCCTCGTACTCGGAGGGCGAGAAATTCGAGACGAATCCGTTACCGACCGGATTAGTGGCGGCCGCCGGTTTCGGGATCGGCTGCAAAAGAGCCGCGCGGATTTGATCGATGGAGAGCGGCGCGCGCTCGGTCTCGAGCGGCGCTCCGTCAAGAGTCAAACGCAGCAGTTTCATACGGCGGGTGAAATGGTCGAACACCAACAGCGTGTCGACGAAGTAGTACCGCGCCAGCGGGTATTCTGAGTCGGCCAACAGCGGCTGCAATTTAGGTTCGAAAAACTGCACGATTTCATACGAAGTGAATCCTACCAGTCCGCCGAGGAGCGGAAGATCACCGCCCGTCTTCAGTGAAAACCGCGAGAGCAGCTTCTTCACACCCCCGAAGGGTGCGCTTTCCGCATCGTGCGGCATCGACAGCATTTGTGCGCCGGCGCGAAACAGCGTTTGCTCGCGATTGATCTCGACGGTGAGCAGCGGGTTGATACCAATGAATGTGTAGCGACCAATGGCAGTCGGGTCTTCGGCGGATTCGAGCAGGAACTTGGCCCCCAATGGGCGCAATTTCAGGAACGCCGAGACCGGTGTTTCGATGTCGCCGGGGAGATCGAGTTCGCTGAATGTCAATACCAGCGGTTCGGTATCAGGCTGATTGAGCAATTCGATCAGATTCATAATTCGTTTCGCAAAAAAAACCCACCATCCTTCAGGATAGTGGGCTTCCGATTTCCGTATGTTGTAACGACTACACCGGTACCGTTCCACTACCCTTGGTGTGGGTAAACCACCACCAGTAATAAAAGCCCATGCTAAACATGGCAAAGAGGGTCGTGTAAAGAGTAACGGCGTTCATGTGGCCGCAATATACCGGGAAACGTGTATCTGTCAAGTCTGATTTTTGAACAGAGCGCAAAGCGAAACGGCAGGCATGTATGAGCAAGCCTGCCGCGAATCAGATCGATGCAATTGAAGGCGTTTCGAGCTACTGGCCGCCGCCGGCCGGTGGAGTCGTGCTCGGGGGAGTTTGGGCCGGCTGCTGCGCCGGAGGCGTCGTTACCGGTTGTGCCGTCGCCGGCGGTTGACTTCCCGCAACGCGCTCGACCGCCGATTCAGCGCCGCCGGTGGTTACGCCGCCGGTGGTAACAAGTGTCAGCGCGATACACATCACCATGAAGGCAATTGCGAGGACGGTAGTTGCTTTGGACAAAAACGTCGCCGCGCCACGCCCGCCGAACACAGCGCCCGAAAAAGCGCCGCCGCCGAAGGCCGAGGCCAGTCCATCGCCTTTGGCCGACTGCATCAGCACGACAAGAATCAACCCAATGCACACAATGACATGGATTACAATCAGAACTGTGAACACGCTACTTAACTCCTCTTGCGGCTATCGGGCCGCAGCGATGATTTTGTTAAACGAGTCGGCCTTCAAGCTGGCGCCGCCCACAAGTCCGCCGTCGATATTCGGCTGTAAGAATAACTCGCGCGCGTTTTCCGGCTTAACTGAGCCGCCGTAGAGAATTCGAATGTCGTCGGCCGCCGCACCGTAGTTCGGGCGCAGTACCGAACGGATAAAGCTGTGGACTTCTTCCGCCTGCTGGGGCGTCGCCGTCTTGCCCGTGCCGATCGCCCAGACCGGCTCGTATGCAATCACGGTACGCAGAAATTCGCTGCGGTCGACACCGTCGTAGCAGCCGAGAATCTGGCTGCGGACGACTTCATCGGTAAGTCCGGCTTCCCGTTGATCGAGCGTTTCCCCGACGCAGACGATCGGAGTCAGATTCAACGTCAGTGCCTTCTTCAACTTGAGATTGACAGTGGCGTCAGTCTCGAAAAAGTACTGCCGTCGTTCCGAATGTCCCATGATAACGTGCGTACAGCCGACCGTCAACAGCATTTTGCCCGAGACTTCGCCCGTGAAAGCGCCTTCGTCTGCCCAATACATGTTCTGGGAGCCAGTTTTCACAGGGCTTCCGGAAGACGCAGCAACGACTGCGGGCAGCGACGTAAGTGGAGGGCAAAGAACGACTTCGGGGACAGGATTTTGACCTACAAACTCGACGATCGCCTTTGCGAGTTGAGCGCCGTCAGTCGGCAGGGTGTACATCTTCCAGTTGCCGGCAACTATCTTTTTGCGAGCCATTGCGTTACGCCTTGTCCGTCAGAGCAGCCACGCCCGGAAGCACCTTGCCTTCGAGGAACTCGAGAGAGGCGCCACCACCGGTCGAGATGTGAGAGAACTGCTTCTCCAATCCACTCTTCGCGACAGCAGCAGCCGAGTCACCGCCACCGACGACCGTAATCGCGCCGGTGCCAGTCAGTTTAGCGAGCACTTTGGCCATCTCAAGCGTACCGACGGCAAATTTGTCGGTTTCAAAAACGCCCATCGGGCCGTTCCAGACGACAGTTTTGCAGTCTGCCAGTTCTGAAGCGAATAGCTTGACGGACTCGGGGCCGATGTCGAGACCTTTGAGGTTTGCAGGAATCGATCCCGCGGCGTTGTATGTCACTGTAGCGGAATCGTTAATTTCTGTAGCGCAGGCAAAATCCACCGGCAGGATCAGCTTGATGTTCTGCGCGCCCGCCAAACGGAGCACTTCCTTGGCCAAGTCGATTTTGTCGGCCTCAAGCAGCGAGCCACCGATCTCCTTGCCCTGGGCTTTCAAGAAGGTGAATGCCATTCCACCACCGACGAGAATCTTGTCGACTTTACTCATCAGATTGGTGATGACATCGATCTTGCCGGAGATTTTTGCGCCACCCAAGAGCGCCGCGAACGGGCGCTTGGGATTGCTCAGCGCCGAACCGAGGAAGTCGAGCTCTTTTTTCATCAGGTAGCCGGCTGCCGCCTGATCGAAGTACTTGGTAACGCCCTCGGTCGAGGCATGAGCACGATGAGCCGAACCAAAGGCATCATTAACGTAGAGATCGCCGAGGAAAGCCAGCTTCTGGGCGAATTCGGGGTCGTTGGCTTCTTCCTCTTTGTGGAAACGCAAGTTCTCCAATAGCAAGATTTCGCCGTTTTTGACGTCGGCAACGGCCTGTTCGGCCAGCGAACCGACGCAGTCATTGGCGAAGTGAACTTTTCGACCGGAGAGTTTCTCGAGTACCGGCACGACCGGTTTGAGGCTGAATTCCGGCGCCGGGCCGCCTTTGGGCCGGCCGAGATGCGAAATGAGGATGAGCTTGCCGCCGCCAGCGACGACTTTCTTGATCGAGGGCATCGACTCGCGGATGCGCAAATCGTCAGCGACTTTGCCGCCTTTGAGCGGGACATTAAAATCGACTCGCATCAAGACTTTGCGTCCCTGAAGCTGCAAATCGTCAATTGTCAGTTTTTTCATGATGCGCCCCGCTTACATCATGCGCTCGAGCGCGTCAACCATACGGCAGGAGAAGCCCCATTCGTTATCGTACCACGAGAAGACCTTGATCATGCTGCCCTTCGCCTGAGTCATTTTCGAGTCGAGCACCGAAGAGTGGCTATTACCAACGACGTCAATTGAGACGATCTCTTCCTCGCAGTATTCGAGAATGCCTTTTAGCTTGCCGTTGGCGGCCGCTTTGAACGCCGCATTGACATCTGCCGCTGTCGTTTCTTTGCCAAGAATGACCGCCAAATCGACCAGTGAGCCGTCGGCGGTGGGGACGCGGACGGCCAGACCGTCGAGTTTGCCTTTCATTTCCGGGATGACCTCGCTGATCGCTTTGGCGGCGCCGGTGGTAGTCGGGATCATCGACATAGCGGCGGCGCGGGCGCGACGCAGGTCTTTGTGCGGCAAATCGAGGATGCGCTGGTCGTTGGTGTAGGCGTGGATCGTGGTCATGAACCCCTTCTCGATGCCGAAAGTGTCGTTCAGTACCTTGACGACGGGCGCCAAGCAGTTGGTCGTGCAGGAGCCAATGGAGATAACATGATGCTTGCTTTTGTCGTATTGCTCCCAGTTGACGCCGAAGACGAAGGTGCCGTCGTGGCCTTTGGCCGGAGCCGAGATCAGCACTTTCTTGGCGCCGGCGGTGATGTGCTTGGAGGCGCCGTCTTTGTCGGTAAATTTACCGGTCGATTCGACGACGACCTGCACGCCGTGAGAGTTGTGCGGCAGCTTGGCCGGATCTAGTTCCTTAGTGCACTTAATGGTCTTGCCGTTGATGACGATGTTGTCGCTTTCGACGCGCACCTCGCCGTTAAATTTCTTGTGAATCGAATCATACTTAAAAAGATGCGCGAGAGTCGTAGCGTCGGTCACATCGTTGACCGAAACGATTTCGAGTTTGCCTTCCAGAATCGCTTTGCGAACGATCAAGCGTCCGATGCGCCCAAATCCGTTAATGGCTACTTTTACCGCCATGATGTTCCTCCAACTTCCCTGCTATTTAGGCAATAACCGATAAACGATACCGAGCGAGAACTGCCAGCCGGTGTAGTCCCGGATGCCGGCGATATCGCCCGAAAATTTGCTATTCAGATACTTTGCCAGCACGTCAAAATGAACCGTCTCGGTCAACGGGATTTCGGCGCCACTTCCGAGCCACCAACCGAACGCCGTTTCCGTATCAATGTTCCCGTCGGTGTAGCGGTACCAGTAGGAGTCGTACGGGCCGATCGTCGCGGTTTCGCGACCGATGATGAACGCACCACCGCCTTCAAGATACGGCATGGTTCGACCGGGGAATTGTTTGTCGAACGGGTTGATCTTAAGCCCGAGTTGCATCGGATAGATCGTCGCCTGACCAAGGAACTGGCCGTCGAAGACGTCGTCGACGTACACATTGAAGGTGATCTCGCCTTTGGTGTAGCTGCCGAGGTTCAGGGCGCCGGCCAGCCATTTGGTGAGATAGTAATTGGCGAAGACTTCGAGATAGAAATTCGTGCGGCTATTAAACACCCGCACTTCGTCATTGGCGCGATCCAATTCAGTCTCAAGGTTGGAAAAAAGTCCGAGGCGCAGCCCCAGGGCTGTGGTTCCCCGGGGATTCGCACCGTGCGCAGCACCGACGACCAAAAGCGATAGCGCCACGGCGATCGCGAGGCGTTTAGCCAATGTATTCCTCGGCCATTTCAATGAGACGCTCATCAACCATCTTCAGCGAATATACGGCCTCATTAAGCTCGACTCCAATAATATCGTTGCCGCGCAGCGCGACCATTTGACCGAATTTTCCTTCGCGGATGAAGTCGACCGCCGCCGAACCATAGCGCGTAGCCAACACCCGGTCGAACGCCGTCGGCGCGCCGCCGCGCTGGATATGGCCGAGAATCACCGCGCGCGCTTCGAATTTGGTTCGCTTTTCGATCTCGTCGGCGAGGAGTGTGCCGATTCCGCCCAAGCGCACATGGCCGAATTGATCAACCCCCATATCTTTCACGATGAGAGAGCCGTTCTTGTCAACCGCCGTGTCGAAGGAGACTTTGGCGCCTTCGGCGACGACCACAATGGAGAAGTCTTTGCCGCGCTTGTGACGCTTGCGAATCAGCTCGCACACTTTGTCGACCAGAACCGGACGCTCGGGAATCAATATGACATCGGCGCCGCCGGCGACGCCCGCATATAAGGCGATCCAGCCGGTGTGGCGACCCATGACTTCGATGACCAGCACGCGGTTATGTGATTCCGCCGTTGTATGAAGGCGGTCAATTGCTTCCATGGCGATGTTCACGGCGGTATCAAAGCCAAAGGTTGTGTCGGTGCCGGAGAGATCGTTGTCGATGGTCTTGGGGATGCCGACGACTTTGATGCCCATGCCGTGCAGCTTCTGCGCGACGCCGAGAGTATCTTCGCCGCCAATGGCCACGAGGCAGTCCAGTTCAAGGTCCTTGAGATTGCGCAGGATCTCATCCACACCGTCGCCATTCTTGAATGGATTAGTGCGCGAAGTTTTTAGAATCGTACCGCCACGATGCAAAATGCCCGAGACATCATTAATGCCGAGCGGCTGGACATTCGTGTCCCCCATCAAGCCTTTCCAGCCCTCGCGAATACCGATGATCTCCCACCCGTTCTTATTTATACCCTTACGAACGACAGCGCGAATGACTGCATTCAGTCCGGGACAATCGCCGCCGCCCGTGAGAATTCCGACACGCAATGTATACCTCCGAGTTTCCTTTCAACTCAATCATGTATCGGCAATAACGCCGACTTCAATATACGCCGTCTGGCTGCAGCGCTTCAGGCCGGGTTCGGATTCCGGCGAAGAAACAAGATCAGCTTCGGATTGATTTCAACGCTGAGCTACTTCTCCGGGCGGGCAAAGTACACCCTTTCGCGGCCATAGTCAAATGTAAGGCGAAAGCGTTTCAGCAGGCCGACGCCAATATTTCCGGCGGTGGTGGATCCGGCAAAAACTCCCGATTCGGCAGTGGAGAAACTCACCGTAAGCGAATCCAATCGCTCATTACAGACGGACAGTGACGGCAATACTCCGACCACACCCGTGACGCTGCCGCCGACGCCGTGCGCCGACATCTGCTGATAGCGACTTGTGTCTTGGTCGATCAGATTGTGCGCCACGACGAACGGCGCGTTGAGATCAAGAGTTGAACTTGATCCGGTATCGAGACGGAACCTGCCGGAGATCGAGTCATTGATCGTTCCTTCAATGTAGGGCAACTGAAAATCGAGATGCAGCGGACAGGCCGCTCCCCAATCGATTCGTGGTTCGGTCTCGGGCCGAAAGAAGATGAGTTGGTTGTGCGGGTAGTCAACGGTCATGATGCCCCGGCGGATTAAGTCGTAGCCGATGACACCGTCAATCGGCTCCATACCGGCGCGCTCGAGGCCGGAAAAGTCCACGGCGAAAGCCTTGAGGTCGTCAAGCCAGAACTCGCCGACGCGGAGCGAATCGACGGTGAAGACTTCCGCCAAGTCGGCGCCGCCGACACCATGGGCCTCGATGGTTCCGAGCGAAACCAGCCCCAAGGAATCCACAAGGGTCGCATCCAGCGCGACGCCGCCGGCGCCCGAATCGAATATGAACTGCCGAATGCCCAAACCGGGAACTTCAACGTCGATGTAGCTGTGATTGCGAATCAGGCGAAACGGGATAATGATCGAGTCGGCGGCCAACGGCCACTCGCGAGTTTGATCACGCTGACGAACAAACAGCGAATCGGGCAGCACCGGATTGACTGCGATCGAATCGACTTCGATAATCATCTGCATCAATGCGGCTTCCGTTGTCTGCAAGCTGCGAAACGGAACTTGTACGCCGCGGACTTCACGATAATCGCCGAACTCAACGGTGACTTTGCCGAAATCCGTGGAAATCGAAGCTTTGTAGAGCAGATCGGTGTTGCGGTCGATGGTCAACTCAACGGCTCTGCCCCCCGTGGGGACGACACGCAGAATCGCGCATTCGCGCTCGTCAACCAGCCGGGAATCAGTGATTAAACTGACAGCGCCGTTAAACCGCGTCGTCTCCACATAGCTCATTCGATCGATGACCAATTGCGTGAGCGTCATCGCCTGCATTTCTTCGCCGAGAGTTGTGACTGTGCCGGACCGATCGCGCGTCCAGCAGTCTGCACCGGCGCAAGCCTGTATCGAGGACATCAACGGCAGTTGAACTTCGTTGCGATACATGTTGGGCGCCTTGAAGTAGGTTACCGAAGTGCCGCTCATGCCGCCGGCAGCGATGCGCCCTGCGACTCGCAGAGAATGAACTTGCTCCAAAGCTTTAAATCCGGACGCCGTCGCGTGGTCGTGGAGAATTTCTTGCAAGGTGTCGGCGAAGCACGCGGTTGCTGACAACGCAAAGATAAGGATCCAGCATCGTTGGTTCATGGCTGACTCACCTCGCTTCACACTCCGTTGTACGCCGCCATTGGAGCGCCGATCGTGAATTTCGACCACGTATTATCGGCGGGACCGGTGCGATTCCGGTAAGCACTTGATACTGAGGATCTCGCACCGAAATTGTTGCGACAAGGTATTTGAATTAGGCGCCAAATATCGACTTGCGATTGGCGGCCGTACCGAGAACCTCAGGCGTATTCGTGATGATGGCGTCGACGCCGGAAAATCCGAATTGCCGCGCCGCGGCGATATCGTCCACAGTCCAAACTGCGACCGCGATTCCCGCAGCCGTCAGTCGCTTGACCAGTCCGGGCTTGGCAATCAGCCGCGATAGATGCACGGCCGCGCACCGTAGACCGTACAGCCGTTCGATCAAATGCGAAGGAAAGTCGAACTTGACTTTCAAATTGCGAATCGGCCCGACGATAAGCGCCGTCTTGCCGGCCGGGGCCAGAGTTTTGATGCGCGCAATGATCTTGGCGTTAAAACTCGAATAGACGATCCATGGCGCAGTCGCATGGCGACCGAGAATGCGAATGATGTCGCCCTCCACACCCGGAGACTTGATATCGAGCACAATCTCGATTCGCCCGGCGAATTCCTGGACGAAGCGCTCAAAATGGAGGACATGCTGCCGCGACTGGACGCGGAGTTTGTCGACGACCCGTGCGGGAGTGCGGCTCAGATAGCCGGAATAGCCGGTCATGCGCGCCAGGTGATAATCGTGGAAGCAGTAGACGTGTCCGTCGCGCGAGGCGCGCAGGTCGACTTCCAGCGAATCCGCGCCGGACTCGGCGGCGTAGCGGAATGCGGCCAGGCTGTTCTCGGGAAACATCTTGGACGACCCCCGGTGAGCGATGATTCGCGCCATGATTTCAAACGATACCCGTTTGACATAATCAATTCAACAAAAGATATTCGGTAACGACACTCCGATACCGGCGACGAAAGGGCGCCGATTTGAGGATGAAAGGTGTAGTTCTTGCGGGCGGCCTCGGAACGAGGCTCTATCCGCTGACCAAAATCACGAACAAACATCTGCTGCCGGTCTATGACCAGCCGATGATCTATTATCCGATTCAGACGCTGACCCGCGCCGGCATCACCGATATCATGGTCGTCACCGGCGGTAATCACGCCGGCGACTTTCTCCAGCTTCTCGGCAACGGCAGCGAGTTCGGCTTGAACGGCTTGCGCTACGCCTATCAGGAGGGCGAAGGCGGGATCGCGGCAGCGCTCGCGCTGGCAAAGCCGTTCATTGGTTCTGATCGATTCTGCGCGATTCTTGGCGATAACATTCTCATGGACGATCTCAGCGCGCCGGTACGGAGATTCGCCGCCAGTGACCTGGGCGCATTTCTTTTTCTCAAGGAAGTTGACGATGCCCGACGTTTCGGTGTCGCGACCATCGACGCATCGGGCTGCTTGACCGGAATCGAGGAAAAACCGGCCGCGCCCAAGAGCCGGTTTGCCGTCACCGGAGTATACTTGTACGAACCTGCGGCTTTCGATATCATCAACACGCTGCAGCCGTCGGCACGCGGCGAACTCGAGATTACCGATGTCTCGAATCACTTCATTCGCACCGGGCGCTGCGGTTACCAAATGTTGAGCGGTTGGTGGACGGACGCCGGCACGGTTGAATCGTTGCACCGTTCCCACGAGCTGGTGCGGCAGCATCGCGGCGCTAACAACTCATAGGGGATGTATGATTGACGGTGTAAAGATCAAGGATCTTAAGATCAACAGCGACGAGCGCGGCAATCTCTTTGAGATTCTGCGCGCCGACGATTCGCTGTTTCTGAAGTTCGGCCAGGCATACGTGACAACATCGTATCCGGGCGTCGTCAAAGCCTGGCACATGCACAAACTGCAAACCGATCACATGTGTTTGCTCAAGGGTCGCGCCAAATTTGTGCTCTACGACGGACGCGAATCGTCGCCAAGTTTTGGCGAGATCAACGAGTTTTTTCCGACGGACTGGCATCGCTTCCTAATCCAGATTCCACCGGGTATTTATCACGGATTCAAGAACATCGGCGCCGATGAACTCATGGTGCTAAACATCCCGACACAACCTTACAATCAGCTTGAGCCCGACGAATATCGCATCGATCCGTACGACAAACGCATTCCCTACGATTGGTCACGACGTGATGGCTGACCGCATTCTCATTTGCGGCGGTTGCGGTTTCATCGGCGCGAATTTTGCGCTCAGCGTAGCGCAAGCGCAGCCGACAGCGCAAATCACAATTCTCGACTCACTGACCTACGCCGGGTCGCTTGCCAACCTCGGACAACTCATCGATTCGCCGCGGCTCAAGTTTGTGCAAGGCGACATCGGGGACAGCGAACTTGTCGATCGGACGCTGAGCCGTGGTTTCGATGTCGTTGTCAATTTCGCCGCCGAAACGCACGTTGACCGATCACTATTCGATACCGCGGTGTTCGTGCGCTCCAACGTCTGGGGCGTCGAAGTCCTGTTGTCGAGTTGTCGAAAATATTCGATTCCCTTCCTCCAAATCTCGACCGACGAGGTCTACGGTCCGACTCCGGAGGGAGAAGCATTCGACGAGTCGGCGCCGATGAATCCGTCCAGTCCTTATGCCGCCTCCAAAGCGGCGGCCGATCTGCTGGTGTTGGCAGCAATGCGCTCGCTGGGACAGCAGGCGGCGATCGTGCGGGCGACAAACAACTTCGGTCCACGCCAGTTTCCCGAAAAGCTCATTCCGTTTTTTCTGCACCGCATCAATTCCGGCCAACCGTTGCCGCTGTATGGCGACGGGTTGCAGCGAAGGTGCTGGTTATACGTGGAGGATTTTTGCGCCGCACTGTTGCGCCTGATCGCGGATTTCCCCAGCGGCGAAGTGATTAACATCGGCGCCGACTCGGATCCGACGAATCTCGAAGTCGTCACGCTGCTGCGCGAGTTGACCGGCTCGACAGCGGCCATGACGCATGTCAGCGACCGGCCCGCACACGACCGTCGTTATCGAATCGACTCTGCGAAGTACGTTGCGCGCTACGGCGCTATCGTGCAGCGAGACTTGCGCGACGGACTGGCGGCGACAATCGACTGGTACCGCAAGAACTCGTGGAGCTTTGACAGATTGCGCGGCGAGCAAACCGCCGAATTCCTGCGCCGCCATTACGACCAGCGAGGCGCATAATGCGCATACTCGTCTGCGGCGGCGCCGGATTGCTGGGATCGGAATTGGTGCGGGTCTTGGGTTCGCAGCTCGAAGTCGACGCCACCCACCACACTACAGCCTTAAATTCAGTTACTAAAGTAGCCCACTCGATTGACGTCAATCTGCAGGATTTCGCGCAAACGATGAAAGCGCTGTCGTACCAGCGCTACGATCTGGTGCTCAATGCGGCCGGTGCGGCGGATGTCGACCGCTGCGAACGTGAGCCGAGTTATGCCCGATCCGGGAATGTGGCGATCGTCGAAAACCTCGTGTCGGCGATTGCGCATTCCGACGCGCGCCTGATTCACTTCTCGACGGACTTCGTTTTCGACGGATCGAGCGGACCCTATGGCGAGGACGCAAGTCCACATCCGATCAACGAGTACGGTCGCACCAAGCTTGAGGGCGAGGCGGCGGCGTTGCGATTAGGCCCGAGAACAACAGTCATTCGCGTTTGTGCCCTTTACTCAACCGATCTGTCAAAGCGCACTAACGCCCTCTCCGCCGTAGTCAACACGTTGCGACTGGGCATGCCGTACCGCGCGGCCGTCGATTTGTTCAACTGCCCAACTTCTGTAGCCGATCTGGCCGATGCGGTCGCCGCATTGTGCGAGCATCAAGAGCTGCCGCAGATCCTCCATCTTGCCGCACCCGAGTCGATGTCCCGTTTTGATTTTGCGGTTCGCATCGCCGAGGCCTTCTGTCTCGATGCGAGTCAGATCGAGCGATCAAAATCATCGGAGATCAAATTCGCGGCCAAGCGTCCGCTTCACGCCGGTCTGCTATCCCCGTCATCTGAAGTGCTAATCGGCCGCCGGCTCAAAACGGTCGCAGCGGTGCTGGCAGCATTACCAGAGCGGAAATAGCTCAGCTTTACAAAAGAAAATTTTGCCGATCAACCCAGATCACATTCACGGGTGTCGGCCGTAAGCATCTGCACAATAGCGCCTTAAGGCGGCGTTCCATTTTGGCATTGCAATTGCTTTCTCCGGGTAGGACAAATCGGACCTCGTCCGCAAGGAGAGAGTATGAAGGGCTTCATTTTTTGTCTTTCTCTGATGGCGGCGGCTGTCGTCATCGCACAACCCTACCCGCGCCAGGATGGGCTGAACTATGAAGAACTGGCGCGGCGATCAAATCAGAAATCACTCGAGGACTTTGAACGCTATCGGTCTTCCCTGTCGCTGCCCGATTCAGTCGAACGATTTGAACAGCGACCCGCACCTTCTAACATCCCGGCGGATTCGCTAACGCTGTTCGGTTACAATCTCTTTGCGCGTGGCGGCAGCGCCAACGAAATCCCGCAGAATCTCGCCGTACCGGTGGACTACAAGCTCGGACCCGGCGACAACATCATTGTCAATCTCTGGGGACGCGTCGAACAGGAATTCAATCTCACCGTCGACCGGCAGGGCGCGGTGTTTATTCCGAAGATCGGTGAAGTTCCGATTTGGGGACTGACGATTCAGCAGGCCGAGCAGCGGCTCAAAGACCGGTTGACGGCTGGCTTCAGCGAATTCCAGCTTAGCGTCACGCTCGGCAAACTGAAATCGATTCAGGTTTTCGTCTTTGGCGAAGTCAAGTACCCCGGCAGTTACAGTGTCAATTCGCTTTCGACGATGTTTTCCGCACTGTACTTGGCGGGCGGTCCCAGTGAACGCGGCAGCTTGCGATCGATTCGCCTGATTCGTTCAGGCATCGAGACGGCGCGAGTCGATCTCTACGATTTCTTGCTGTTTGGTCGAAACGTCGCCGGCGTCGCACTGCAATCGGGAGACGTTGTTTTTGTGGACGTCGTCGGTCAACGCGTCACCGTTACCGGCGCGGTTAAACGCGAAGCGATTTTCGAAATCCGCGGCGATGAGACGATCGGCGATGTCGTCGCACTTGGCGGCGGAACGCTTCCGACCGCCTATCTCGAAAAGGTTCGCGTAGACCGGATAACGCGCACCGACGCCTATCAAGTGATCGATCTCAATTTGAAAGACAGTTCGCTGGTGGATCGTCAATTTCGCATGGCGGACGGCGACGTCGTGACCGTTGAGTCGATCTACGACCACAAGCTGAACGTGATTCACCTCGAAGGCCGCTTCCGCCATCCCGGAATCTACCAGTACCGCGAAGGCATGACTCTTGCGGATCTGTTCGCCGAAGGATGCGAATTGGAGGACCGCGCCTATCGCGGTCGGATCGATATTCTCAGGCGCGAGCACAACTACGACACAACATTGATTACCGTCGACCCGGAGGCCGTCCTTGCCGGCCGCGGCAACATCCTACTGCAAGCGCACGATCGGCTGATCGCTTACGCCCAGGATGAAGTGCTGGCGCCGCAAGCGGTCTCCATCTACGGACTCGTCGCGCGGCCGGGGGATTACGCGTTTTATCAGGGCATGAAGGTTTCCGATCTGGTGTTCCGCGCCGGAAATCTTCAGCGCTCGGCCTATCCGTTGCGCATCGAGTTGGCGCGGACGTTTGATGACGGCCGGCGCGAAGTGCTTTACGCTTCGCTCGACGACCCGCAACAAGACCTGACCCTGGAAACCAACGACAAAGTATTCGTGCGCCAGATTCCCGGTTGGGAGGAGCGCGATATCGTGACCATCGAGGGCGAAGTCGAATTTCCCGGAAAGTACGTGATCACTCCTGAAACGAATTCCCTCTACTCCTTGGTCCAACGGGCCGGCGGCCTGAGCGCTGAAGCTTTTGCCGCCGGTACCGTGTTTACGCGCGCGACGATCATTAACGATCTCAAGCGGCGTGGCGTCGATGAATTGATCAATCGCTCGATCGAAGTGATCGAGGAGGATTCCGGCCAAATCGTAATCGACTCCAGCGGGCAACTTCGCGACAACAGCATGTCGAATCGCATCGTGGTCAACGCCGGCGAGCTGCTCGAAAGGGGCAATACGAATTTCGACATTCGCTTGCGGGATGGAGATCACATCTACATCCCGGCCAAGCCGGCGGGAATCCAGGTTTTGGGTGCGGTGCCGTCGGTGTCGACGATCGCCTTCCGGAGCGACAAGAAAGTTGACTACTACATTCGCAGCGCCGGCGGATTTCTGCCCAATGCCGATCGCAAGAATCTCTTGCTGGTTCGCGCCAATGGCACCATTGCCTCCGGCGGCGGAGTGCGCGGCAAGGAAGTGATGCTCGGCGATGCGATTTTCGTTCCGACCAAAGTTGCCAAAGATCGCGACTGGCTCAGGTTCTTTTCGACCACGGCCTCCATCGCCGCGAGTATTGCGACCACCATTTTCGTCATCGACAGACTGTAGAGGGAGCTAATGAAAAAGACTGTTCTCGTTGCCGGCGCCCGGCCCAATTTCATGAAGCTTGCGCCGCTGTGGCACGCGATGAAGGCCCGTCCGGCGCAATTTGATCCGATCATCGTCCACACCGGGCAACACTACGACCGCGCCATGTCGGATGTCTTTTTCGACGATTTGCGGCTGCCGACACCCGACATCGCGCTTGGCATCGGCTCGGGGACACATACTCAGCAGACAGCGCGCATCATGCTGGCATTCGAGGCCGTGCTCGAGCGCGAGCGCCCTGATTGGGTGATAGTGTTTGGCGACGTCAACTCGACGACCGCCGCGGCTCTGGTCGCCGCGAAGGAATTAGTCCCGGTTGCGCATGTCGAGGCCGGTCTGCGCTCCGGCGATCGCACGATGCCCGAGGAGATTAATCGACTCGTTACCGACCACCTTGCCGATTTGCTGTTCACAAGCTGTCCCGATGCCGACGACAACCTGATGCGCGAAGGAATAGCCGCCGAGAAAATCCGTTTTGTCGGTAACATCATGATTGACAGCCTGAACGCTTGTCTCGTTAAGGCGGCGCAATCGCAGATCCTCGACGAGCTCCGGCTGCCTGCCGGCCAATATGCGCTGGTCACATTGCATCGACCGGTAAATGTCGATGATCGCAATCAACTGGAGATGCTCGTCAAGCTGCTCACGGCGGTTGCGAATCGTTTGCCGGTCGCGTTTCCGGTGCATCCGCGTACGCGCAAACAACTGGATGAAAGCGGTTTGATGCCGAAGTTGGAACAGACTGAGAATATCTCGCTGTGCGCGCCGCTCGGATACACGGATTTCCTGCGCCTGGAGCGCGACGCGCGCGTAGTGCTAACCGATTCGGGTGGCGTACAGGAAGAAACCACGGCGCTAAACGTTCCCTGTTTGACGCTCCGCGATTCGACCGAACGTCCCGTGACGATTTGGGACGGCACAAACCGTCTCGTGGGCACCGATCCGGATGCGGTACTCACTGCACTCGATGAGATTCTCGCGTCAGCATGCCCGAGCTATCGCATCCCACGTTACTGGGACGGGCATACGGCTGGCCGGATTTGCGATGTCTTTCATGGTCTGTCGACCAACCTGACAAATCCGCAGCAACGGCCGTTAATGACGAGGCAGAGCGCTCATGTGTGAAAAGCGCCAGCCGATTCTCTGTCTGTCAACGCAGGATTACGACGATCTCTGGACCCGCAAGCAACGCTTCATGAACTACTTCGCGGATCTGGGGCATCCGGTAATCTATGTCGAGGCGCAGTGGCACTGGCTGACGTGGTTCAAACGCGGACGATCACAACCGGGTCGCGCCTGGCGATTTCTACATCGGCCGCGCAAGATTAAGGACAATCTTCATGTGGTGACGCCACCACTCCTGATCCCGTTCTTTCAGATGTTCGCATCACTGGCGCTGATCAACAATGTGATCGTTGGCGTCTGGCTAAAATGGACGCTCCGCCGCATGGGGCTGCGTGAGCCGCTGGTCTACTCCTACGTTCCCTACTCGCACTTGGCGATCAAGATCATCGGCGCCAAGAAGGCGCTCTACGAAAAGGTTGACGATCTCGCGGCCGCGCAGGGGCTTGTTCGTCGCACGACTGTTGAGCGGCTGGAAAGTAAATTGCTGCAAATGACCAAGGTCGTCATCGTCACAGCCGGCCGACTCAAGGAGCTGCTCCGAGACAAGCATGAGAATGTCCACGTCATACCCAACGCCTGCGAAATCGCGCACTTTGGCAGAAGAGGGTCAGCAACGGCGAGCATAGTCGATACGATTCCGCGCCCGCGAATCGGCTTCGTTGGCATGCTCAGTTACTGGATTGACTGCGACCTGATCTGCCGGCTCGCGGCATCTGAACCAAACTGGCAATTTGTCTTCATCGGCCCGACTGCAATTGACACGACCGCGTTGCGACGATTTGCAAATGTGCATTTCGTCGGGCGTGTGCCTTACGGCGTATTGCCGGACGCGATGGCGCAGATCGATGTCTTCATAAACCCCTACAAGAACGACGCCATCGCTGCGTCCTGTTCGCCGCTCAAGGTTTTTGAGTACCTGGCCGCCGGCAAGCCGGTGGTGAGCGTGCCGATGCCGGAAGTGATGCGCTTTTCACCAGATATCCGCATCGCGACAACACCGGGAGAATTTCGGACCGCTATCACCACGCTGCTCTCACTCGCTCCGGCTGAAAGGCTGAAGCTGTCCGATCGTCTTCGAGAGCTTGTGCGCAACGACACCTGGGAAAACCGGTTTGCGCAAACCCGTCGCGTGATTGAGGAGACTTTCGCGCCATGAAGATTGCGGTCAACGCGATGCTCATTGAGCCTGGTCAAACCGGCGGCGGCGAGACTTTCCTCGTGAGCCTGATGCAACACATCGCCCGAAGCGACGATCACAATCGCTACCTAATCTTTGGCACCGACAGCAATCATTGCCTGTTTTGCTTTGACAATGCGCGATTCCAATTCGTGTCGCTCTTGCCCGACAGTTCATCACGTGTTCGGCGAGTGCTCGCTGAAAATTTCACACTTCCGGCGGCCCTGCGGAAACTTGAAGTTGATCTCTTCTTTTCGCCGTTCGGAACTCTGCCGCGCGGTGTGAGTTGTCGCTCGGTAGTTGCCATTCAAAATCTTCTCTATTTCGACTTTGATCGTAACGTCTCTTATCACGGGCGCTCACTAAAGTCCCGGGCGACCATCTTCGCCCAGGCTGGGTACACTCGCTCGGCGATGAAAGCTGCCGTTGCCCGGGCCGACCATGTTTGGGCGGTATCGCAGACTACGGCGGACATCGTGAAGACAACCTACCACCTGCCCGACGACAAGATTTCCGTGATCTACGAAGGCGTTGATAGCTCGAGGAGTGTGGATTCCAGTCCGGCGCATGGGCGACGGTTCATTCTATGTGTCGCTACGCTCTATCCGAACAAGAACATCGACAAGCTCATTTCAGCTTATGCATCGATCGCTTCCGGCACAAAAGATGT
Source organism: uncultured Ignavibacteria bacterium (assembly GCA_964617645.1). Classification (GTDB taxonomy): domain Bacteria; phylum Zixibacteria; class MSB-5A5; order CAIYYT01; family CAIYYT01; genus JADJGC01. The sequence continues at coordinate 442,726 of CAZTYE010000001.1, read as the reverse complement.
CGACCTGCTACTCATCGGTGGCGACTGGCACGACTACGCTCAGAAATTGCGCAGTCACGCCGCCACACTCGGCGTTGCCGATCGCGTGCACTTCCTTGGCGCCGTTCCGCGAGATGAGTTACCGCGCTACTACCGCGCGGCCGAGATGCTGGTGCTGTTCTCGAATGTCGAGTCTTTCGGTCTGCCCGTGTTGGAGGCGATGGCGCACGGCACGCCGGTGGTGATATCGGCATCGAGTTCGCTACCGGAGATCGCGGGTGATGCCGCGCTACTGGCGCGCGCCGGAAGTGTCGGGCACTTGGCAAAACAGATGAATGCCATTCTTTGCAATGCGGGAGTTCGCGAGCATCTCGCGCAACGCGGCAAGGTTCGCGCCGCACAATTTGGCTGGCAGCGCACTGCAGAACAAGCAATTGCGCTATTTGAGCGCATTGGCGCGAGTTATCCGATACGCCAAAGACTTCCGGCACCGAGACTCAAGGAGGCTGATCAATGAAGCAAGTACTCCAGTACCCGAAGCGCGGCGGCTTGAAAATTGCCGATTGCCCGGCGCCAACCTGTAAGAGCGGCGGAATCGTTGTCGCGAATAGATACTCGCTGATCTCTGCCGGCACTGAACGCGCGATTATCGACTTGGCCGAACAGAGCCTGGTCGGCAAGGCGCATTCGCGGCCGGATTTGGTGCGCCAGGTCATTGAGAAGATCCGTACCGAAGGATTGCTCGCGACACTAAACAAAGTGCGCCTGCGCCTGGCTGCGCCGATACCGCTTGGCTATAGCTCCGCAGGGGTTGTCGTTGAGGTTTCCGAGAACGTTAGCGAATTCGCCGTCGGCGACCGTGTTGCTTGCGCCGGATTCGGCTATGCCAGCCATGCCGATCGGATATTCGTTCCGAAAAACCTCGCCACACCATTGCCGGCGACGCTGTCATTTGAAGAAGGCGCATTTGTCACCCTGGGCGCGATCGCACTGTGGGGTGTGCGCCGGGCGCAGCCGACGATCGGTGAACGCGTCGCAGTCATTGGCCTCGGCTTGCTCGGCCAAATCACGCTGCAGCTTCTGCACGCCAACGGCTGCCAAACCGTGGCAATCGATATCGATGACGCCCGGCTCGAACAAGCCGCGCGTTTTGCTCCGTCGCTGACGGTGAATCCGAGTCGCGCGAATGCCGAACGAGCCATTCGCCAATTTACGCAAGGGATCGGCGTCGACGCGGTGATCATCACCGCTGCGGCCAAGTCCAACCAGCCAGTTGAGTTCGCCGGCAAAATCGCCCGTGATCGCGCCCGCCTCGCGATCGTCGGCGACGTGGCAATGGATCTTCCCCGTCGCGAGTTCTACGGCAAAGAACTGTCAGTGTCATTGTCGCGATCATATGGACCCGGCCGCTATGATTCGCGATACGAGGAGCGCGGTGAGGATTATCCGGTCGGATATGTTCGCTGGACGGAGAACCGCAATATGCAGGCGTTTCTTGAGCTGGTGGCGGCCGGACGGATCGATGTGAAGTCACTGATTACGGAGACCTATGATATCGAATCTGCCCACGAAGCTTTCGCCCGCATTAGCGCCGAGAAAGTGCTGGGCATATTGCTGCGGTACCCCACGGCGCAACGGACGTCGGCGCTGCATGCCGGAACAGCGACTTCACGAAAGCTCGAGGGAAAAATATCGCTCGGTGTCTGCGGCGCCGGCAATTTCGGCGCGGGCGTGCTTCTGCCGGCGGTAAAGAAGAATTCCGATTTCACGCTCTCGAGCCTGTACACGGCGACTCCGCACAGAGCGCGATTTATAGGCGACCGCTTTCGCTTTACCAACCTCGCGCAGTCGGAGCAAGAGTTGCTATCCGATGCAGCAATCGATGCCGTTCTGATTGCCACGCCGCACAACCGCCACGCTGCGTCTGTCATCGCCGCGCTGCGGGCCGGCAAGCATGTTTTCGTGGAGAAACCGCTGTGTTTGACGCACGAAGAACTTGCCGAGATCATAGATGTGGCGAACAAGAGTGACCGCGTTCTGATGGTCGGGTTCAATCGCCGTTTCGCTCCGAGCGTCGGTACCATGAAGAAGTGCCTCGCTGCCCGTACCACTCCGGCCGTGATCAGCTACACGATCAACGCCGGCCAAGCGCCTAAAGATCACTGGATGCAGGACGATACGATTGGTGGCGGCCGTATTCTTGGCGAATGCTGCCACTTCATCGACCTGATCGCGCACCTGCTCGAGTCGTCCGCGATATCAGTGAGTACGGTCGCAGTTTCGGAAGCAAAGGGAAAACACAGCGCCGCCGAGAACTTTCAGATCCAGTTGCGTTATCGCGATGGCTCGGTGGCGTCGGTCATTTACACAGCGATGGGCGACCGCAGCCTTCCGAAGGAAACGATGCAAGTTTTTTGCGGCGGCGAAGTTTTGGCGCTTGATGATTTTCGCCGACTAACTCAAGCCAGCGACGGTCGCCAGCGAGTGATTTGGAAGGGGACACAGGACAAGGGCGTCGCTGCGGAAATTACCCAGTTTGCGACGGCCATTCGGCAAGGCCAAAGCGCGACCCTGCGCGAATCTTATGGTTATTCGACTCTGGTGACCCTGGAGTGCAAGCGATCCTTGTCGATCGGCGCTCCGATAACAATCGACTGACAAGATTGGGGCTGATTATGACAAAGCGCATTCTTTACATTAGTCACTATTATCCACCGGAAGTCAACGCTCCAGCGGTTCGCGTATCGCAGTTTGCGCGGGCGTGGACGGATTCCGGGCGGCAAGTCACCGTGCTCACGGGGTTTCCGAATCATCCCAGCGGCATAATCCCGCCAGAGTACCGGGGAAGGCTCTATCAAAGAGTAACGCTTGACGGCATCGATATTCGTCGCGCCTATGTGTTCGCGGCGCCCAACAAGGGTTTTGTGAAGCGGATCATGAACTACTTGTCGTTCATGATGTCCGCCACGTTGGTGGGACTGCTGGCGATACGCAAGGTCGACGCTGTGATCGCGACATCGCCGCAATTCTTCGTGGCTATCGCCGGATACATCATCAGTCGCTGCAAGCGGATTCCGTTCATCTTTGAAGTGCGGGACATTTGGCCGGAGGAAATCGTCGCCGTCGGCGCGATGAAACGCGGCCGAGTTGTCAAGTTGCTGGAGAAGATCGAATTGTTCCTTTATCGCAAAGCTGCTCTTATCGTCGCCGTTGCGCAGGGCACCATTGACGATCTCAGCCGCCGCGGTGTTCCCCGCGCCAAGATGGTGTTGATCCCCAACGGCGTCGATTTCGATCACTTCGCGCAAGTACGTGACAGCCGCGCCGTACGCCGGGAGAGCGGCGGAGACGACCGGTTTCTCGTGTCTTACATCGGCACCCACGGAATGGCGCACAATCTCGGCACTGTGATTGAGGCTGCGGAAAGGTTACGCGAAAAGCGCAGCATTCGTTTTGTGTTCGTCGGTGACGGCGCCGAACGTCAATCATTGATCGAAAGGGCGCGTGCGCGCCGGCTCGACAATATTACTTTCGTGCCGCAGCAGCCGCGTTCGCGGATTGCCGAGTACTATGCCGCATCGGATCTCTGTCTTGTGCCACTGCGGCGCGCCGAGCTTTTTACGAAGAACATACCGTCAAAAATTTACGAAGTGATGGCCGCCGGAAAGCCGATGCTCATCGGGGCTGAAGGCGAATCGCGCCGATTGGTTGAATCGGCTCACGCCGGACTTGCTGTTATACCCGACGACGCCGACGACCTATCGCAGAAAATCATGGCGCTGGCAAGCGACCGTGAACGGGCGTCACAACTGGGCGCCAACGGCCGTGAGTTTGCCCGTGAAAACTGTCGACACGCCACGCTTGCCGAGCGTTATCTCGCCGCGTTGGACGCGGTGCAGGGAAAGTGATCAGGCCTGATGCTGCGCCGTCATGTTAGCCGATTGCGCCGAGCGAATTTCGCGGTCGATCTGCTGCTCACGCTCACGGCGTTCGTCGCGGCGACACTGATTAGCGAAGCGATACACGGTCAGGCATGGCGCTGGGGACCGGCTTTCGAACATCACCGGATGCAGGCGGCCCTGGCGCTGTTGTCGTTGGCGGCCTGCGTTTATCTGCGCGATGAGCGCTACATCTATCGATTGCGCACCATCCGGGATTTTGCGCGCGAATCCGCAATTTTGACACTCGGGGCCGGTGGTACGCTTTTGGCATTAGTCTACTTGACTAAACTTCCGCCGTTGCCGCGGTCCCAATTCCTAACGTTTATGACGCTGCAGGGTGCGGGGCTGCTACTGACGCGAGTCACGCTGCTGAAGATCCTGCACCACTTCCGTGCCCGTGGGCGCAACAAGCAGAAGACGCTTGTCGTCGGCACGCGCGATCGCGTGCGGGAAGTCGTCGATTCAATCGCCGCCGCGCCGCAATGGGGAATGGAGGTTGTCGGATTGGTCATCGTCGACGCTGACGGTCCGTGGTATCGTTATCGCGATATCCCGCTCGTCGGACGCCTGGGCGACTTGCCGGAAGTCGTCAAGAAAAATCATGTCGACATCGTCATGTTCTCCGCGCCGGCGTCGCTGATCGACAGTATTCATTCTGCGATGGCAGTTTGCGAACGGATGGGCGCGCAGGTTTGTCTACAGGCGGATTTTCTGGAACTGCAACCGGCGCGCCATCAGGTAATCGACTTTGCCGGTCGACCGGCCATAATGTACAGTCGCACTCCCGAGCCGGGACTGGCACTGCTGGCAAAGTCGACCATTGATCGCGTAGCGGCCGGAGTTGGGTTGATCTTGCTGGCGCCGTTTTTCGTGGCAATCGCAGCGGCGATAAAGCGGTCTTCACCCGGTCCGATATTTTTCCGGCAGGTTCGCTGCGGATTGCATGGACGGCGTTTTGAAATGATCAAGTTCCGCACGATGGTGGCAGATGCCGAACGGTTAAAGGACTCGCTGAAAACTGTCAATGAAATGGACGGACCAGCGTTCAAGATCAAACTCGATCCGCGCGTGACACCGGTCGGGCGTATCTTGCGCAAACTCTCGCTGGATGAATTGCCGCAACTCATCAACATCCTGCGCGGGGAGATGTCGCTGGTCGGGCCGCGACCGCCGCTGCCGGAGGAAGTGAGCCGCTACGATCTCTGGCAGCGCCGCAAACTGTCAATGCGTCCCGGATTGACCTGCTTGTGGCAAGTCGGCGAACGTAACGACTGCTCGTTCGAGAAGTGGATGCTTCAGGATCTGGAGTATATCGACAATTGGTCACTGGCGCTCGACGCCAAAATTCTGCTGCGCACAATTCCCGCTGTCATTAACGCCACCGGCCGCTGAACGCGGCGCGGGTCGCACCCGCGACGAAGCTAATTCCAGTCGCCTTCAATAACCGTGTGCGCTACTTGCCCGCCCGATTCGCAGTAGCCTTTGAGAATCAGCATGTAGGCGTGCCAGCCTTGTGTGTGAGACTTGTTTGTGGCATCCGGCGGAAATCCGCTGTGCTTCAGCGTGACGCGTGTTTTTTCACCGATGCGCAAGAGTTCCCATGAAACTACGTCGCCGCTCGTCTCGCCGGGATACGACCAGTCATAGACGAGTTTGCGATTTTCGACGAGTTCAAGAATCCGGGTTGGACCGGCGGGTTCACCGCCTGCGCCACGCCAACCCGTTGTATACTTGCCTTCGACTACCGCTTCGACTTCGGCACTTTCGGCAAACCAAATGCGCAAGTCCCGTTGATTGGTCAACGCCCGGTAAACCACTGGCGGCAAGACGTCAAAGAACAGCTCACGCCGGATCGTACCCCGATCGAGACGGCTGTAGTCTAAGCGATAAACCGGCCGCTGCGTGGCGATCAGTCCTTGCAGATTGTAAAGCGCAATGATCCAAGCATCCATCATCAGCGTCCGTTCGGGCAATCGATCATGCGTCACGAGAAAGTCGCAGCCGCGTCCCCTGTCATCGATCTGAAATGTGACTTCCGATTCCGACTTGGCCAGCGGCCAGGTGAACTTCAGGAGGCGATTGGGATCGAGGTCGAGAATCTGCCCTTTGATTTCCTTCTCCGGAAACGTCGTCGCGGCGCAGTTTTCGCCGGAGAAATGTACGGCGCCGCGCAGTTTGAGATTGACCTCGGCGCGATTGCAGAACCAGATTGACAGCTTACGTGGATTGACCACCGCGTCCCAAATTTTGAGGGGGTCGGCGTCGAGGCGGATCTTAAGACGTATGCGGCGGCGTGTTGACGGCATCGGGCCGGAATATAGCGCAAAGAACGTCGACGGTAAACACCTAAATGGTTTCAGGTAATCGTGTGGAGCTTGAGCATATTGGTGTCGCCGTGGAGGTTCACCGGCGCCGAGGCGATGATTACGATGCGATCCCCGGCAACCGCGAGGTTGCGCTGCCGGAGCAACTGTTCGACGTCAAAGATCATGTGATCGACCGACTTGAAGTGCGCCACCTTAATCGGCTGTACGCCGCGCAGGATCGTGAGTCGATTGACGATTTCGTCATGCGGCGTGAAGGCGTAGATCGGTGTGGTTGATTTCTGTTTCGACACTAGTCGCGCCGACAGCCCGGTCTGCGTGAAACAGGCGATGAGCCGGGCATCGATACCGCCGGCCATCGCCACTGCCGATTCGGCCACGGCCACGGCAAACTCGATTGCCGGTCGGCCGACAAGATCGAATTTCGGCTCAAGGCGCTCCCGCATCCGCAATTCGGTCGTGCGCGCAATCTGTGCCATCATGGCGACGCTTTCGACCGGATACTCGCCGGCGGCCGTTTCCGCCGAGAGCATCACGCAGTCGCTGCCATCCTGTATCGCGTTGGCAACATCGGAAACTTCGGCACGGGTCGGCGTCAGGTTATGGGTCATCGATTCCAGCATTTGCGTCGCCGTAATCACCGGCTTGTTGTACTCGGTGGCCGCCGCGATGATTCGCTTCTGCAACATCGGCACTTCGTCAATCGGCATCTCGACCCCCAAGTCGCCGCGCGCGATCATCACGGCGTCGGCGGCCTGCAAGATGTCGCCAAGATTGCGAATGGCCTGCGGCTTCTCCAGTTTGGCGACGATGGGAGTGGCCATGCCGTGGCGCTCGATCTCGACGCGCAACTGCGCTATGTCGATTGCCGAGCGCACAAATGAGAGCGCCACGAAATCGACGTTCTGAGACAACCCAAACTCCAAATCGCTGCGGTCCTTGTCGGTCAGCGCCGGAAGCGTCAGGGTCGCCTGCGGCAAATTGATGCCCTTGCGTTCGCGCAAGATGCCGCCTTTGATCACAGTCGCCTCAATCACGCTTTTACCGCCGCGGGCCACCTCGAGTCGCAACAGCCCGTCATCGATGAAAATGCGATCGCCCTTGCGCAGGTCGGGAATCAACTCTGCCGGCGTGGCGCTGATTAGCGAGGCGTTGCCGATCACTTCGTCGCAGGTGATGCGAATCGTAGCGCCCTCGGCAATTGTTACGGCGCCGCCCTCAATGCGTCCAACGCGGATTTTTGGTCCGGAGAGGTCCTGAAGAATCCCGACCGGTCGTCGAAGTCGGCGCGACACCCGGCGAATTCGGCGAATCAACTGCCGGTGAAAGTCGTGCGATCCGTGCGAGAAATTGAGGCGGAAAATCGAAGCGCCGGCGATGACAAGCTGCTCGATGATGGCTTCTTCAGCGCTGGCCGGACCGAGAGTGGCGATGATTTTAGTCAGCGGGAGCGGGAGAACTTCGTTGTCCTTCATGTCCGCAATGACGTGATTGTCGCGGACGTGTCAACAAGAACTAAACCACAACGCCGCCGACGCACGAAACCGAATCTGAGCGGGTGACGGCGTGATTCTTGTCTCGAGTCGGCTCAGGCGCCGAAAGATCGACGCAATGATAGTAGCAATTCGGAGACGCGCACAGCTTCGTTGCTTAGCCAATGACCGTTAATCAAGGTCAGCGCCACTTTGTAGTCGTCTTTTGCCAATTCCAGACCGCAATTGATGAATGTCTGGTCAGGCCGATTCATGAGGAAGTTGTCCGGTAGTACGCGATAGCGAAGGCCAATGGCAGCATTGAGCGTGCCGAACTCCCGGCTTCGCGCCATCGCAGCACGAACACCTCCGCCGAAGACGTTGATGTCCTGCTTATCGCCGTCAACGAAAATGCGGCTGTACTCCAGACTGATCGTCTTGCGCCAGTCGAGTCCGACACCGATTTCGACGGGAAGCCGCGCTGTTGTCTGCCAGGCCGTTTCGCCGTCCGGATTGCGGTAGCTCAGATCAAGATCGAATCCGCTACGAGCGAAGAAGCCACACGAAAACGACGGAAATTCAATCAGCCACCCGAGCCTCAACGCCAAAGCATTGGCTCTGGCTTTGTAAGTGAGGATGTTTTTTCCTTCGATAAAGTCGCTGTCAACTCGATGGTGATGGAGCGCCACGGCTCCACCAACGGCCAGCTCCTCGCTGAGCCGGTATGCCGCCGCGGAGGTCAACTCCCATACACCGACATCAACGCGGCCGATGTATGTTTCCGCACCAACAAAGTACTCGTAAGTAGTCTCCGTCAGCTCCCATCGCACGCGATATTGATTTGGATGCGAGAGAGCAAAGCCGAGGTAAATGCGCTGACTGGCCCGCCACGATACCCCGAGGGAATTGAACCGCGCCAGCGGTTGGTCGAAGGGGATGATGCTCCCCGACGTGCGTGGATCCAGCGCGTTGCGCAGCCCGCCGAACTCGACAAAGATCTCGGTGCCCGTCGGTGACTTTAGTCCTGCCGGATTAATGACTATGGCGTCCGCGCCTCGTGCCAATGCGATGCCATTAACACCGGAAGCCTGAGCGGCCGCATTGCGATTGTTCGTCGAATAGAAGTTGGCAAACGTGCCGAACCACGAGTCTTCGGAGCCAACTTTGGATTGCCCATGGAGCGCGCTTGCGCTACCGATGATTACGCAGAGAAGCGCTAAGCGACGCCATAGATTGATCCCACAAAACTCGGGCACTTTTGCAGCGAACATAACCTGCCTCCATTCGTATCTGGCTTGGCGATTCAAACATAAGTCAAGCCTTTGTACCAGTCAATAGACATAACGCACCACATTCGCCGGCGTGCAATTCTGTCTTTTCCTCGGGCCAGCCAATAACGAGGCTCACCGGTCGCGAACCCTGATTGACAGGCTCATAAAACACTCGTAGATTTCCATCATGAAAGCCGCAGACGCCAAAAAACGCATCGACGATCTCGTCGAGCTGCTTAACTACCATAATCACCGTTACCACGTGCTCGACGATCCCGAAATCACTGACGCCGAGTACGACCGTCTGTTTGACGAGCTTGTTGCCCTGGAAACCGAGCATCCCAAACACAAACGCCCGGATTCCCCGACACAACGCGTCGGCGCGCCGCCGGCGAGCGCGTTCAGGTCAGTCAAACGTGCCGTGCCGATGCTGTCGCTCAATAAGGCCGTCACACCGGGAGAGTTCCTTGACTTCGACCGTCGCGTCTCCGAAGTCCTCGCCGGCGATCCGGAGACCGTTGAGTATCTGACCGAGCCGAAGCTCGACGGGCTGGCTGTCGAGTTAGTTTACGAAAGCAGTGTCTTCGCCTTAGGACTCACGCGCGGTGACGGCACGACTGGTGAAGACGTAACGGCAAACCTCCGCACTGTCAGGAACATCCCGCTTAAGATCAAGTCGGCATCGATTACTCGCCTCGAAGTGCGCGGTGAGATCATTCTCACCAAAGCTGATTTCGCCAGACTCAACCGCGAACGGGAAGAGCGCGGCGAAGAGCTCTATGCCAATCCGCGCAACACCGCCGCCGGATCGGTGCGACAACTCGACCCAACGATCACGGCGTCGCGACCGCTTCGTTTTTACGCGCACGGCATTGGCCGGATCGACGGCGCCGCCATTGCGACGCAGTGGGAGTTGCTTCGCCTGCTGACCAAGTTGGGATTTGAAGTCACGCCCGAAGCGCAGTTGTGCTTCGATGCCAAGAAAGTGGCCGAGCGATACGGCGATCTCAATGAGCGCCGCTCGGGACTCGACTACGATATCGACGGTATGGTAGTGAAAGTCAATTCGTTCCGTCAGCAACAGAAACTCGGCGAGATCTCTCGTTCGCCGCGCTGGGCGATTGCGATGAAGTTTCCGCCGCAACAAGAAGAAACGATTGTTGAAGACATTGTCGTACAGGTGGGGCGCACCGGTACTCTAACCCCGGTCGCGAACCTCAGAGCAGTGCGTGTCGGCGGCGTCGAAGTCAAACGCGCCACGCTGCACAATTACGACGAAGTCGTCCGCAAAGACATCCGGATCGGGGATCACGTCATTATCCAGCGCGCCGGCGATGTCATTCCGGAGATTGTCAAGCCGCTGACGGCGAAACGCAGCGGCAAAGAACACAAGTTCAAGATGCCGGCAAATTGTCCGATCTGCTCGAGTTCCGTCGTCCGCATCGAAGGTGAAGCGGCCCATCGCTGCCCCAACTTGTCGTGTCCGGCACAAGTCGCCGAGCGGATGATTCACTTCGCGTCGAAAGGCGGTGTCGACATCGACGGCCTCGGTCCGAAGATCATCGAACAATTGCTTGAGAAGAAACTAATCCACGACTGGGCTGATCTCTACGCGTTGAGCGTCGACGCGGTCGCCGCGCTCGATCGCATGGGCGAAAAGTCGGCGCGCAATATCATCGCCGCGATCGATCGAAGCAAATCCGCCGATCTGCCGCATCTCATCTCGGCGATCGGTATCAACAACGTCGGCGAGACCGGCGCGCGCGTGTTGGCGGAGAAGTTCGGGTCGATTGAAACGCTTTCGCACGCGACCATCGAGGACCTCAGCAGCGTCGAGGGAATCGGCCCAATCGTCGCCGCCAGTATCTTTGATTTCTTCAACAACCGGCAAAATCAAAGCATTCTCGCCAAGCTAAAATCGGCGTGGGGAGCGCTCCCGAGATTCGAGGTTGCGGCCGGGCCAAAGCCGCTTGCCGAGAAGACCTTTGTGATTACCGGCGGCTTGGAAAAGTACTCGCGCGATCAGGCGAAGAAAAAACTCATCGATCTCGGCGCCAAGGTCGCATCGAGCGTCTCCAAAAAGACGGATTTCGTCATTGTCGGCGCCGATGCCGGATCCAAACTGCAGGATGCGCAGAAGCTCGGAATTCCGACTCTGTCGGAGGCTGAATTTCTGAGGCTGATTGGAGAATAGTCATGACCAAGACTTCAGCGAGTTTGTCCCTGAACCAAATCGCCATACCGCTGCTGGCGATCGCGGCGCTCACGGCCCTGTGCTATTTTGCGGCATCGATCTTCGTGCCACTGGTAACCGCGATAACTTTGGCCTACGTTTTATGGCCGATGGTGGCCCGCCTGAAGAAGTGGAAAGTGCCGCATCTGCCGGCGGTACTGCTCGTGCTGCTGCTGGCCACCATTATTTTGTCGTTGGTCGGGCTCTTGATCTACGGACAAGTGACGGATTTCATCGCCGCCGTGCCGGGGTACTGGGAGCAGTTTCAAAAACTGCGCGTCGAGAAAATGCCGCAATTGCCGGAGTTTCTCGACAAGTTGGTGAAAGGCGAAGCTGACGAGCTGCTGAACAAGATCGACATCAAATCGCTGTCGAGCATCCCTCAGTTTCTCTTCAAAGGCATCGGTTCCGTGTTGAGTTTCGTCGGTCAATCGGTGCTGGTATTCCTCCTGACATTATTCATCCTCATCGAACAGCCGTCTTACAACCGCCGGTTTCGGACACTTTTCGGCGCCGGGCATGAGCGCGCCACCAGCGGGATTATCGCCCAGGTCTCCGATCGAATCGCCGGGTACATCTGGGTGCGTTTTGTCACCATGGTCGGCCTGGCGATCGTTTTCACGCTCGGCCTCTTAATCGGCGGCGTCAAGTACGCCTATATCTGGGGACCACTTGCGGCTATGCTCAATCTTGTACCCTACATCGGCGCATACGTCGGAGCGATTCCACCGATGATCATGGCCTTTGTGCAGTTCGATTCGTTTCTTGCCGTAGCGCTCGTGTTTGGATTTTTCATGGTCGTGCAGTTTATCGAATCGAATATTGTCATGCCCAAGATGCTGCAGGGGTCGCTCAATATCAGCCTGCTGGCGCAGTTGATTTCGACGATCTACTGGGGCTGGCTGTGGGGCGCCATCGGCATCATCCTTGCCGTACCGATCACGGCGGCGCTGAAGGTCGTATGCGACAACATCGATGCGCTCAAGCCGGTGGGAATTCTGCTCTCGGGAGATGATCATTGATCCGTACCGCCTGGCGATTCACCGTCTTACTTTTTCACCGCGCGTTCGTCGTCGATAACATCTCGTCCCTCGCCGCTTCGATGGCGTTCTACGCGGCACTGTCCTTCCTGCCTTTCATGCTTTTGGCAACGTCGTTGCTCGGTTTTTTTCTGGCATCCTCTTCTGCGGCCTTGGTTGACATCAACAGCTTTATCGCAAAGAACTTTCCCGAAGCCGCAGCGACAGCGCTGAAAGTCATATCCGACACAACGCGGGGCAAAACAATCTACGGTCTTATCGGACTGATCGGCGTGCTTTGGGGCTCGACGCGCGTCTTCGCGGTAACCGAGGAGGCGATGAACCGCATTTGGCGCACCAAAGGTCGTCGTGGATTCTGGGAATCGAGATTTGTCGCCTTCATCTGCATCCCGATTATGATGCTCTTTGTGTTGATCTCGCTGGCGCTCACCACCGTGTTACAGGCGCTGGCCGACAATCTCGTACCGCTCGTGCGTGTGAATATTCTTGACGCGCCGATTATCGGGCCGGTCATTCTTTTCGGATTCCCGATCTTGATCTCAACCCTGCTGTTTACCTGGCTGTATTATTTGCTACCGAGCCGGTGGCGCCATCTGCGCAGCGCGTTTTTCGGCGCGCTTTTGGCGGGGATACTCTGGGAGATCGCCAAGCTACTGTTTGACTCGTATGTCAAGAACTTCGGCGAGTGGTTGACGATTTACGGATCGTTTACTTCGTTGGCATTACTCTTGTTCTGGGTGTATTACTCGGCATTCGTGGTGCTTTTTGGCGCCGAATTCGGATCGCTTCTGCAAGCGGTCCGCGAGCGTGGCCATGCGCACCTTGATTCGCGAAGGTAAACCGTTTCGAAATCTCCGCTCACATATCGATCTGACCATAAGAGGGATCACAAAGAAACGGACGATCGGCTGATCGTCCGTATTACACGCCCTATGGTCAGAACTACAACCTGGCAGCTACGGCATTCGCCATATCCATTGTCGAGGACTTTCCGCCCATGTCGTAGGTGCGCACCTTGCCGTCCTTGATAACTTCGGCAACTGCGCCTTCCAGACGGTTAGCGGCGGCGGTCTCGCCGAGCCACTCAAGCATCAACTTGGCGGCGAGCAATGTGGCGATCGGGTTGACTTTGAATTGGCCCGCGTACTTCGGCGCCGAACCGTGCGTCGGCTCAAATACCGCGTACTTATCGCCGATGTTCCCGGACGAGGCGAAACCCAATCCGCCGACCAATTGCGCGCACAGATCGGAGATGATATCGCCGAACATATTGCTGGTGACCAATACCGAGTACTCGTTGGGGTTTTTGATCAGCCACATACACATGGCGTCGATATTCGTTTCCCACAGCTCTATGCCCGGGTAATTCTTGGCCACGGCGCGGGCTTCGCGCGTAAACAGCCCGGAGGTCTCGCGTAGCACGTTCGGCTTCTCGACTACCGTCACCGCTCGCTTGCCCGTTTTCTTTGCCTCTTCGAAGGCATCGCGGACGATATTGCGGCTGGCCGTCTTAGAAATCAGGCGGCACGACATCGCGACATCCTCCGCCGGCAGATCGGCAAAGCGCTTCATTTTCTTGTTCAGACTCGCCATCATCGCGGAAAGATCCTTCGGCAACGGATAGAATTCGACGCCGACATACAAGTCCTCCGTGTTCTCGCGGAAGACGGTGATGTCGACGCCTTCTTTGTAGTTCAGCGGATTCCCAGGATAGGCCTTGCACGGGCGCTTATTCGTGCGCAAATCGAATTCCTGCCGCAGACGAACGATCGGCGAGGCGTACACCAGCTTTTTCCCCTGCAAAGACGGTATCAGCTCGGCTTCCGCTTCTTCTTTAGGCTTGGAAGTAATCGCACCGAAAAGTGCACAGTCGGTCTCTTTGAGAATCTTCACAGTGCGATCCGGCAGCGGGTTAGCTTCCTGACGCCAGCATTCCCAACCGATGTCGCCATGGACGTATTCGGCATCCAATTTCATTCTGTCGAGAACGACGCGAGTTGCCTGCATCACATCGACCCCAACGCCGTCGCCGGGCAGCCATGCGATTCGATACTTGGCCATGATTGATCCCTATTTGTTGAAATTTATGGTGAGTGCAAAACGATGGGTCGCACCGAGTCCGGACTGGAACGGCACGAAGGCATAGTCGATCTGCCAGATCGACTTGGTGAATCCGGCGCCGGCAGTGAAATTCTCCTCGTCGTAGCCGGTCTTGTAACCGCCGCGCAGCGCAAACATCTGCGCCAGTTGCTTTTCGATGCCGATTCCCACGCGAACATCGCTGTCCTTCGGCGCGGAGACATCGAGCGCGGTGACAAAACCCCGAACCGAGGTTGCCACGCCCGCCGCGAGCGTCATGGGGATTTCGATCGCTTCGTCATTGAATTTGGGCTTGGCGCCAACATTCCGCGCGGCTACGCCGAAGGTCAGGATTTCTGACGCTTGCCACTGCAAACCGGCATCGAAGAGAAAAGCGTCGGCGGTTCGCGACTCGATTTTTTCCGCAGCGTATTTCGCCGTCACACCCGCGCTGAACTGCCGGCCGAAAGGAAATCCGAGTGTGAGTCCGGTGACCCAGTCCTGCGAATCGAAGCTTCCAATCGGTTCTTCCGTCGGACCTTGTCGCTCTTCGATATCACCGATCTTGTGAAAATCGAATGTTAGAGCAATCCCGCCGCCAAACAACGGTGTCGCGCCACCGAGGAATTCGCGACGCGAATCGAAGATGTTCTCATGATGCATCAAACCCACTTGTCCGGACGCGAGATTGCCGACAACGGCGGGATTGAAGCCTACACCGGACACGCCAGTCGCGGCTGCGGTTCCCGCATCCCCCATCGCCGCAGTTCGTGCGCCGGCAGAAACCTTGAGAAATGCGAAGCCGACTGATCCCGGGTCGGCGCTCAGGGCAATTTGCGAAAAGAGCAAGCCGCTAATCAGGGCGCCGGCGACGATCATACGATGTCTCAATTGCAGTCCTCTGTTTACAGCCCGATCGAGAAACCGAAGATCGATTCCCAGCCGCCGATATTCGGGGCTTGCTCGACGGCGACGTCAATCTGCACCTTCCGGGTATTGATCGGCAAAATGAAGCCGCCGCCAAACGCCGGCTCACCGCCTGAGGCTCCGGCGCGCAGCGCCAATTGGGGCACGATCTTGACTTCACCACCGACGAAGAGCTTCAGCGAACGTTCTTCATCCTTCTCGGCATCCAAGGCCATGAGCAGGCGATGCTTGAGCATTAACACTGACGCGCCGGCACGCACCGCCAGCGGTACCTTGTCGCTAACATCGGTGCCCAGAGGCCAGTAATTTCCGGTGTTCCAGGGGTACTTGGCTGAGATGTTCTTGACGACCACGCCGAAGCGCAGCAGATCGATCGCGCCGTCGGGCGGCAGCACGCTCTCTTGATCGAGATGCACCATGGCGCCGACATCAAATCCGGCGGAATAAGCGTTCGTCGTTTCCAGCTTCTTGTAATAGTAGCGCGCGTTGCCACCGATGCTGACGAAACGCGAGAAGCGACGGGCGAACGCCAGGGAGATGACAGCATCAAGGTTCTTCAGCTCTCCGGTTTCATTCCCGCGACTGTCGCGGCCAATGACGTTTCCCATCGAAGCCATCTCGCCCGAAAACCCGATCGCCGCCTCACCGCGAACCGGAAACAAGATTACTACGTGCTGCAGCGAGCGCTGGAGCGACATATCGCGATAGCCGCCGCTGAAGCCGATTCTGGGAAGACTGGCCACGCCGGCGGGATTGAAAAATACGCCCGACGGATCGTCGGACACGGCGGCATACGCATTGCCCATTCCGGCGGCACGCGGATGAACGCTGAGCTGCAGGAACGCTCCGGCGTAACCTCCGGCGTCATCGGCGTAAAGCGTCGGTATCAGAAGCGCCAGGATAAGAGTCATTAAAAGGAGGAGGAACTGCTTTTTCATGGAATCACCATAATCTTGCCCCAGAGTTTGTCACCGCCGCTGGACTCCAGCAAATAGAAATATACACCGCCCGCGACCGGGTCGCCGCTGCTGTTCAATCCATTCCACGTGTCAAGGTCGTCATACTGCACGTTGGCTGAGCGCGCAACGCCGTCGACCACCTTCTTGACGATATTGTTCGCAAAATCATAAATCGTAATTGTGACATTGCCGCCCTTCTCAAGTCGATAGTGGAAACGCAAATCGGTGCTGCCCAAGTAAGGGGAAAATGGATTCGGCGTTACGTAGGTCTGTTCTTCTTGACTCGTGGTAATCGGCGCGAACGTGCGGAGAATCGTCCAACTGGTCAGATTGTTAGTGTAGGCCACTCCGTCTTCGGTACCAACCCACAATCGCCCGTTGATCTTCTTCACCGCGTACACTTGCGACGAGTCCGAAATTCTGCGCTCGTTGATCGGGTCGACGATATCCAATTTCGTCCAATTCTGCCCGAAATCGGTTGTCATCAACAGACCCTGATTCGCCGCCGCAAACACCGTGTCGCCACTGAATTCGAAATTCCAGGCCTGCGTGTTCTCTTGTGTAAAGGACCACGACTCGCCGCGATCAGCCGTGAAGCACAAACCGCGCTTCTGATTGGAGGCCGTGCGATCCACTGCGGCCCAAATAATCGATTTGCCTTGCGTTAGCTGCAATCCCAGCGTCGGGACAAAATTGCCGGCCAGCATCGTGTCAGTCAGGGTTGCGTTAGCGGCGACAAAGGATCTTCCGACAAAATCATACTGCGACGAATCCAGATTGGCCTGATTGACGCGAAATGCCTGACCGAAAATGCCCGGGGCGATTTGATAGACGTACAATTGTGCCAGCCCCGAATCTTGCGCACCGAAGTGCATCTCAAATGGTCCGGTCGCCACAGCGCGGAACGGCAAGCCATCCGAGATCTTTTCGCGGGTGATGAGATCCTGCAAGACCGGCGCGTCGAACTTTGTGCCAAAATTCGTCGAATAGCGCATGCCCGCCGAAGTCGCGACCCAAATCAGGGTATCGCCAAAGAACCTACTAACTTCGATTTCATAACAATCAACCGCCGGCGGCCCGGTGAGAAAGTGTTCCCACAGTACGCCGCCATCCGTCGAACGAAGCGCCGCCGGCCGCTGGCCGAACGAGTCCTTGTATGAACGTACCGCCAGCCAGTACTCATCCGCAGTTTCGGTCACAAAAGTCGAGATAGAGAGCACGGCTTGCCCGTACGTGGTATTGTCAAAGAGCGGAAAATGGCGACGATCGAGCAGTTCATTGTTCGCATCGAAATAATACATCACAAATCCAGAGTCCGTCCCGGCCGCCACTCGCGTCGTATCGCCGCGTTGTGAAATGTCGACACAGTGAATGCGGTTAAGGATGTTCGTTTGGGCGGTGTCGGCGTCGTCGAAGAAGAGATTCGTCCAGGTGTCACCGTCATCGTCGGAGTATATCAGTCCGCCGGACCCGCATGCCGCCCAAGTGCGCGTGCCTCGAATGGCGATTTCATTGACGCGACGATTCGTGCCGAGAGCCTGCGGCGTCGTCTTGCGTGTCCAGTTCTGCCCCTTATTGGTTGTGATGGCGAAGCCATCAGCTTGACTTGTCGCGGTCAGATATAAACCGGCAATCACCGTGTCGCCCTTGACTGCAATCGCGGACACGTACGTCCCGGGAAATCCGTTGTCCATATCCCAAGAGCGATAGATCAGGCTCGAGTCGTTGAAGTATGTAATGCCGCGATTTCCGCCATACCACCAATCGTCGCGCGAAACGGCAATATCATTGATTCCGTTCGAGGCCAGTTTCTTGTGCTTGCCGATGTAGTACAATCGCTGCACGCCTTCGGCAGAGCCGGCCCAGACAATGGTCGTATCATCGTAGTATGGATCAATTACCGCTGAGAAGTATCTCCCGGCGAGTGCGTCGAAGACACTGTCTTCCTCGAAATCATCTTCGAGCGCCGTCGAAATGAAGACGTTTTTCCAAGTCGTCCCGCGGTTAAAGCTCTGCAGCAGGCCGGAATAGAAACAAGTCGCGTAGGCGACCGAGTCCAAACTCGCGAAGTCATAAGCAACGTTTCCGATGCCGGTAAACGGCCGAATCGGCAAGTGCGTCCAATTGGCGCCGCCGTTTTCGGTGTAGTATAGTCCGGCGCCAAAATTGTCGGCTTCTTCGCTCGCGGCGGAAACGAGGATCCGGTTGCTGGCTTGGCCGATTGCCGCGATCCCGGCTCCGAGCGTGAAAACATCGTCTTTGGTGAAGCTTATCCACGTCTGGCCATTATCCGGGCTCATCATCAGCGCCGAGTTCCCGCCCAGCCAGATGCGCTGGCCGTCAAAGTAGATCTGCGAAATCGAGTTATCGGCAATATTCCGCGATGTGTCTGCGACCATTTTCGGCAAAGCCGCCTGAATGTGCGCAGCCGCCGTCGCTACAATCAGCAGCGTGATTCTCAATATGATGCTCAAAATGATCCCTTCACTTTGGAAACAAAAAAACCGAAATCACGCCCACGCGAGAACTTCGGCAACTTTATGACAAACCGCAATCTTCACTGTCCGCTTCAAATATCAACTCTTCCGTTCGCAAGCGATCGATAGCGATTCCTCCGGCACAAAAGTATGTTCTGGCCAAGCTCAGTCAAGCCTTTTTATAGACGCGCCACAGGGGCTATTGTTGAATCCGCTCAGCACTGATCTGGGGAAAGGCATCGGTCATCACACCCCAGCGTAAGCCGCGATTTGATATTGTTACCCGTGAGGCGCCGACAAGATTCAGCAAATACTCCAGAATCAAGGCGCCACCGACAATAATCTCCGCTCGGTCGGGATCAAACGGCATCATCTTGGCACGCTCCCCAACTGAAGCGCTGCCCAGTGTTTCGATCAGCATGTTAAGTTGACCGCGATCAAGACGAATCCCATGGACTTTCGTGCCCGAAAACTCACTTATCCCTTCGCTTACCGCAGCCAGCGTAACCGCCGTTCCACCGACTGCCAAAAGGGTGTGCTCTTCCGCCTCCAACTCGGCCGGTAGGATTTGACCGCCGCTGTCACACTCGGGGATGATTTCACGCAATGCCGAGGTTGCAGCATCGCGCCGCTCAGCCGTTAGCGCTTGGTCCAATCCACACCGCTCAGTGAGATTTACCGCTCCCACCGGATAGCTGCGTTCGGTTTTGATTTCGCGTCCATCACCAACCACAACCTCGGTCGAACCTCCGCCGATATCGAGGACGATTCGTCTGCGAGCAACGTCCGTGATTCCGGTCGCTGCGGCGCGATATGACAGTGCGGCTTCTTGTTCGCCGGTCAGAATCAACATGGGCCAGCCGTAACGATCGCGAATCGACTCCGCGAACGCTTCACCGTTCTCGGCGCAACGAAAGACCTGAGTGCCGCAAGCGACCGCCTGCTCGACGCCATGATCGATCAGTAGTTCCTGAAAGCCATCGAGCGCATCGAACTGCCGTTTGATCGATTCGGGTGAGATTGTACCGTTCGTGCCCACGCCGGTGGAGAGTCTCGTGGTGGCCTTGACATCGATTACGGCTTTAGCGATGCCTTCCGGCGCCAACTCGACAACCAACAACAGACTTGAATTAGAGCCGATATCGATAGCCGCAAAACGAGAATTCATGGGTCTACTCTCACACTTTCAGTCACTGCCCCCGTCTCACGCCTGCGGCGCGAGCCCCCCCTTTGCCAAGGGGGATTTTGCCAATCATCCCTGCTGAATTGTCGAAATCCCCCTTAACCAAGGGGGAAGATTTCGACGAACCGCAGTCGAGTCGAAATCAGGGTGTTGTCGCTCGGCCAGTGCGATGATGCTATTTCTTCAGTTCCTGCCTGAACTTCTCTGCCAATGCCGGCACAATTTCGAAGAGGTCACCGACAATGCCGTAGGTCGCGACGTTGAAGATTGGCGCATCGGCATCACGGTTGACGGCGACGATCGTTCCCGATGACTGCATTCCGACGAGATGCTGAATCGCTCCGGAAATGCCGACGGCGAAATAGAGCTTCGGATTCACCGTGCGGCCGGTTTGGCCGACTTGATGCTTGTAAGGGATCCATCCGGCATCGACCACCGCGCGCGAAGCGCCCAAAGCCCCGCCGACGGCATCAGCCAGATCTTTGACGAGCCTGAAATTGTTAGCTTCTTTCAAACCCCGACCTCCGGCAACGATGATATCGGCCTCTGCAAGAGTGATTTCGCCACCGCCAGTGGAGGCGCCGGTTTCCACTTGTACTTGTGATGTTGCCGACACCGCCAGTGGTTGAATCTGGCCGGTCCGCGCGGCATCGAGCGCTGCTTCGGCAAAGACTTTGGGGCGAAGAGTGGCGATTTGCGGCGTTGACTTGAAACTAACCGTGATGTACACCTTGCCGCCATACGCCGGCCGTGTGACACTCAGGCGGTTCTCGCCGTCAATCGATACACTATTGCAATCGGCGGCCAAGCCCATGCCGAGCGCGCCGGCCACGCGACCAAACAGCGCTTTGCCATAAACCGTTGCCGCCCCGAGCACAATTTGCGGTGACTGGGAGCGAATCAGCTCGACCAAGATTGCCGCGAAAGCATCATCGTGGAATTTGTCGAGCGCAGCACAGTCATGCGTGAAGACGACATCAGCTCCGGCGGCGATTAGCGTTTTGGCGCCGCTCTCAGTATTGGCGCCGATACACAGAGCGGCCAGTTTTCCGCCCAGCTTGTCGGCGAGCTGCCGGCCGGCGTTCATGGCTTCGAGTGAAGCGCTGCTGACACCGTCACCTTTCCTCTGGGCAAAAACGAGTACCTTCAAATCACTCACGATCCGACTCCTTAAGCAAGTTCGCTGCTGCGATCGCGGCATTGTAAACCCGCACGAAAGGCGTGCCGCTCTTGATCGCCGCAGCGACCACATCCTCATATTCCGGGCTGAATTTACGAATCTCGCCCCCGAAGTAGAACTTGATTTTTATCTCGCCAAACTCGGTGGCAACCGTGCGAAACTGGAAGTCAAGCTTCCAGCGCGACTCATTACGCAATCGCACGCCGGCAGTTGATGATTCCTGAAGAATGAGTTGTGCCGACGCCTGCGCGCGGTCGGGCGCAGCGATCACTGTGAGTTTGTGCGCCGGACGGCTCTTTTTCATCAGGATCGAAGTCACGAACACGTCGAGCGCACCGGAATCCAATAGCCGCTGCTGAAGGTGGCCGATGTGCTCCGGCGTTGCGTCGTCGATGTTGGTCTCGATTATCGTGACGACATCGCCGGGTAGCCGATCCGTCGTCGTGCCCAGTACAAAGCGCAGCAGATTGGGCCGATCCTCCAGATCGATCGTACCCGCGCCGTAGCCGATTTTCTCGACCGTCAGGTCATATCCGGGGGAGAACTCGGCTAATTCCACGAGAATCGCCGCGGCCGTCGGCGTTGTCATCTCCCGACCGTTGTCGATTCGGAGCACCGGGAAGTTGCGCGCAATCTCCATGGTCGCCGGCGCCGGCAGCGGAATTTTCCCGTGCGCAGATTCGATAATGCCGGAACCCAAGAGCAGTTTAGAACAAAAGAGTTTGTCGACGCCCAACCGTTGCAGTCCGGCGACCGCACATACAATGTCGCAAATCGCATCGATGGCGCCGACTTCATGAAAGTGCACCTCTTCGATCGGCACATCGTGCATCCACGCCTCGGCCTCGGCCAGTCGGCGAAAGATCGACTGCGCTTTTGCGGCGACCTTTGTTTCCAATTCGGATGCGTTCAGGATCTTTTCGATCGTTCCCAAATGGCGGTGGGGCGGGTTCGTTTCCTTCGACTCGAATTCAACCTTTGTGCCGCGCAGTCCATGTTTCTTGACGACCTTTGTCGCCAGGCGAATGTCGCCGAGCTTGAGCTTATCGACCTGGCTCTGGAGGAATTCCCTTTCGCAACCGGCGTCGATGAGCGCACCGACAATCATGTCACCGGCCGCGCCGGAGAAGCAGTCGAAATATCCGATCTTCACTTGGGCTTCCGTGGTTTGGAGGCGTGTTTGATTGCCGGCGACGCGATCTTGTGCATGATCTTCACGGCCGCCACCGCTGCGCCAAAGCCGTTGTCGATATTCACCACCGTGACACCGGCGGCACAAGAATTGAGCATTGCCAGGAGTGCAGCCACGCCGCCAAACGATGCGCCGTAGCCAACCGAAGTCGGCACGGCGATCACGGGCGCATCAACTAACCCGCCAATTACGGAAGGCAACGCGCCTTCCATGCCGGCGACTACGATTAATACCTTGGCCGTGTTGAGCACTTCCGCGTGCGCCAGCAACCGGTGAATTCCGGCTACGCCGACATCGTAGATTTGCTCCACGGCAAACCCCAAGACGCGGCAAGTGACAGCGGCCTCCTCGGCAATCGGCAGATCAGATGTACCGGCAGTGACGATGGCGATGCCACCCTCCAGTTTCCGCGATTTATCGAGGAAGAACGCTGCTTGCGCAGTCTCGTTGAACTGCAGCCCGCTGATCTTAAGTCTCACGCTTTGGTACTTCCGCGGTTCAATGCGGGTGATCAACAGCGGATCGCCGGACTTGCGCAAGCGCCCGGCGATCTGAATGATTTGCTGCGGAGTCTTTCCGGCAGCGAAGATGACTTCCGGGATGCCGCATCGACTCGGTCGAGAATGATCAACTTTGGCAAAGCCGAGGTCCGCGAACCCTTGCTCGGAGAACATTTTCATCGCTTTCGCGATGTTGATCTTGCCATTCTGCAGATCGTGGAGAGTCTTCTGAATCTGGCTTCGATCCACTAAGCCGCCTCGTGGCGAAGCTGTTCAAGGAACTTTCGGAGATAGTCTTCCACTTCTTCGTAGCTTTCGACGAGAAACAACCGCTGGTCGATCTTCTTGCGCCCGGAGATGTAACGGTAGTACCAGCCAATCAGTTTACGCGCGCGACGAATGCCGGCCGGCTGGCCGAACAGACCGACGATCAACTTCAGATGACGCAAACAGACCTCGACGCGTTCCTCGGTCGTGGGCGGATCGTGCGGCTTGCCGGTTTCGAGCAAGCTACGAACCTCTCGAAAAATGAACGGATTCCCCAGCGAACCCGAGGCGATCATCACGCCATCGCACCCCGTCTCCGCGAGCATCCGTTTTGCATCGTCAGCAGTCCAAATCGCACCGTTGCCGATTACCGGAATCTTAACCGCATGCTTGAGCGCGGCGATATGCTCCCAATGCGCATCAGGGGCAAACATCTCGGATTGCGTGCGTGCGTGCAGCGTGATGTACGCGGCGCCGCAGTCTTCTGCTATCTTGCCGACTTCAACAAAATTGACAGACCTCATATCCCAGCCGGACCTGATCTTGATAGAGAACGGGATTGAGATTCGTTTAACGGCTGCCGCGACGATCTCACCGAGTAGCTCAGGGGTTTTCAGGAGCGCTGCGCCGCCGTTCTTGTCCACAACCTTGTGCACAGGGCATCCACAATTCAGATCCGCCGAATTAAATCCTTGCATTTGAACAACTTCCGCTGCGCGCGCTACCGACTCCGGCTTGGTGCCGAATAATTGGCAGCCAACCGCGGTTTCGCCTTCGTATTGGCGCATCATATCCATCGTCCGGCCATTGTCGCGGATAAGTCCTTCTGAGGCAATCATTTCGGGGAACGCATAATCCGCACCCATCGCCTTCACGATCTGACGATAGGCGCAGTCCGATACACCGGCCAGCGGCGCAGCGAAAACAACAGGGCGATTTCTCAAGTTTACCGGCAGCATACCGAAAAAATATATACGAACGCGCTGAAATCGGCAAGTCGTTTGGCGCAAAGCAGAAAGCTCGTATAGCAAGATCTAACAGCTCGTCAAAAGCGACCGCCACCTGTGTGAGGGACTGAGCACATGCCGGAAATCATCGTCAAATCCGCAGACCAAATGATCGAGAGGATCGTCACCGAAAAGGACCGCCTCTCGATCGGGCGCACGCCCGATAATGACGTCGTTCTCGATTCGGCGGCGGTGTCGCGTAAACATGCTCTAATCGAATTCAGTTCCCGCGGCGCGGAGCTGTCGGACCTGGACAGCCTCAACGGCACGTTCGTCAATCGCGCCCGCATCAATCGTCGTCTGCTGGCCGACTGTGACGTCATCACCATCGGTCGTTACGAACTGGTGTTCTACACCGACACCCAGGCCGGCGCGCGCACAATTCAGCCGCTGACGGGAAATAACTCTGAGAAAAAATTCCATTCTGCTTCAGCATCAGGGAAACATAATTCGTTGGCCAGTCTGATGGAGACCCGCCCGATTCCGATTTCCCTGCAGGGCGATGCGAAAAACGAAAGAAAGGAGCATCGTTAAATGCCGGAAATCATCGTCAAGTTCGGCGACCGCGTCGTTGAGCGTGTGGTCACAGAGAAGGAGCGCATCAGTATCGGGCGCACTTCCGAAAACGACATCGTTCTCGACAATCGCGGCGTGTCGCGCAAGCATGCGCAGATCGAATTTTCCGACAAAGGCGCTTTGATCATCGATAACGACAGCCTCAACGGCACCTTCGTCAATCAGCGCAAGGTCAACGAAGTATTTCTGCAGGATTCCGATACGATCACGATCGGCAAGTTCGATTTGGTCTTTCACCGCGAAACGGAACCGGCGAAGAAACTCTCCGACATGGAGGGCACGATGGTGCTTTCGACCAAGCGGCAGAAGGAGCTTGTCGACCGCGACAGCGCCGACAAGTCTATCGCCGCCGAATTCGGCGGTTCAGTCCTAATCGCAATGGACGAGCAGAAAAAGAAGCACCGACTGGGTAATGACGCCGTGACCTTCGGGAAGTCGGAATTCGTCAACATCCCCGTCAAAGGATTCTGGACTTCGAAGCTGCAGGCCAAGGTCCTCAAGGAAGGCGAATCGTTTACAATCGTGAACATCGGCCGTTCGGGTAAGACAAAAGTCAACGGCGAACCGGTCAGCAGCGCAACTTTGAAGAACGGCGATATCGTCGAAGTTGGGAAGTCGGTTTTCCGGTTTGTTGAAGGATAGGAATGATCATCGCGCTGATCTCCGACGTGCACGGCAACTTGGAAGCGCTGACAGCGGTCTTGCGGGATATTCATCGCTCGGGCGCCGCGGAAATCTGGTTTTTGGGCGATGCCGTCGGCTACGGCGCGAACCCGAATGAAACGCTGAAACTGATTCAGGCGGAATGTACGGTCAAATTGATGGGTAACCACGACTATTCGGCGTTGGGCTTGCTCGATTCCGGCGACTTCAACGACTACGCCCAGTCGGCGATTCAGTTCACTTCGGCAATTCTTGACTCACAATCGATTGGCATCATGTCGGCATTCAAGATGAAGCACGAACAACACGGCGTTCTTGCGGTGCACGCCACGCCGGAAGCCCCAGAAGAGTGGCGCTACTGCCTCGGTGTCTACGAGGCCGACCGGCAATTTCGCCACTTTCGCCAGCGCGTCGCTTTTCTTGGCCACACGCACAAGCCGACTGTGTTTTCGCGCGATTTCGCCGGTGAGGTTACGCAGTATGAGCCGGGAGATTTGCAGTTGGAATCCGAAAGCCGCTACCTAATCAACTCGGGGTCAGTTGGACAACCGCGCGACGGTGATCCGCGAGCTGCCTATGCTCTGTTCGACGTACGGTCGCAGCGCATGAGCCACCGGCGGGTTGAATACGATGTCGCCACGGCTCAAGCCAAGATGGCGGCCGCACAACTGCCAGAGTTCCTGATCGAGCGATTGGCGAACGGAAAGTAAGGCTATGCAGAAGTATTATTCTCGCTGGGAAATGCTATCGGCTCGTCTCAAGAGCGGCATCCTCTACTGGTTGCTCACGCTCTTGGTCGTCATTCTCTATGCCCAGGATCTCCCCTGGCTGCACAATCTCGAACTCAAGCTCGAGGACCAGATTCGTTCTTCGCGCGCTCTTGAACCCGATCTATCGAAAATCGCCGTTGTGGCGGTCGACGCCAAATCAATCGAAGAGGTTGGTGACTGGCCCTGGGATCATGGCCGCATCTCCGATCTGCTGATCACGATTTGTGACTACAAGCCGAAAGCCGTGATGCTTGATTTTCCATTGGGCGAGCGTGTTGAAGAGTTTTCATCCGGAAACTCCGGCACGTTAGCCGAGTCGATGCGCGATTGCGGCAACATCGTGCTTCCGTTTGATATCGTCGTATCCGACGAGGGCGGAGCCTCGCGGCCGGCTCCCGATTACTTCCACTTTTCCTCCTTGATGCCGACCAAGGATGTCGCAATCGATGAACTGCCGCGCGTCGTGGCGGCATTTGTTCCGCCGCAGGTCTTTGCGCAAAACGTCGCCGCCGTCGGCTTTCGTTACTTTGATACCGATCTCGACGACAAGGTGCGTTCGCTGAATACCATCGTAAACTTCGAAGACAAGATATTCATCGCGGCGCCGGTGCAACTGGCTAATCTCTACTTGAATGGCCGCGAAGGTTCGTTTACTTTCGACGGCAGCGGTAAACTGCTTATGAATTCGCTGGCGCTGCCCACCGATGACGAAGGTCGTCTGCTGGTCAACTTGCCGGCGGCGGGAAAAGCCTATCAACTCGTCTCCGCAATCGATGTCCTTACCGGCGACGCTGATCCGGCGACGGTTCGCGGTAAGGCCGTAATCGTGGCCGCAACCCAACCGGGCGATTTTGAATTCGTCGAGACGGCCATCGCCGGGAACCTGCCGTCTTATCAGTTCTACGCCGCAACCGCGCAGAATCTAATCGACGGCGCCGCGCCGAAGCGCCTCGATTTTTTCATCCCGCTCGATCTGCTTCTGATCCTGCTGATCGGCGCCTTCGGCGGACTGATGCTTCCGCGCATGGGGCAGATTTATCGCATCGCCGCCCTGCTGATCATCGGTATCGTTTTGTTCAATGTCAATTATGTGCTGTTTGATTCGCTGAACGGCGTGATGAACGTCATCTATCCGACGATCGCCGTGGTCTTTTTCATCATCGCTTCGGTAGCGGTGCGACCACACCGCGAACCGCAGACGACGAAGAGCGTCAGCAAGACTTACGACCTCAAGAAACTCCTCGGCGACGAACCGATTGCCACCAAGCGCGATACTGGACAAGTATTCAGCTTCGATGAGATTCCCGCCGGGATGATGCGCGAAGAGGCGGCGCCGGAAGTGTTCTCCGAGACCATTCGCCTCGATTACGAAGCTCTCCGCAAAGGCGGCGATCTGGTCTCCGAAGAGACCATTCGCAGAGCGACCAGCAAGCTACGGACATCGGACGTCGAAAAAACCGTTCAGGATGTTCGCAAGGATGTTGCCGCCGCCGAAGCAAACGACACTAAGACTTTCATCCCCGACTTGCTCGATGTCGATATCTCCAAGATTCCGAGCGTCGCGCCTCCGGACAAACCAGCGCCAAAATCGAAAGCAAACGTTGATGACGAGATCATTCTTACCGACGAAGAGAAGAAGATTTACGGCGTTCGGTTCTCGAACGATGGCCAACCGGTGTCATTCGGCCGTTATCAGGTGATCGAGCCGTTGGGCAAAGGCGCCATGGGCACGGTCTACAAAGGAAAGGACCCGGCGATCGACCGCCTGGTTGCCCTCAAGACGATTCGCCTCGATGCGATTGCCGATCCGTCGGAGATTCAGGAACTGCGCGAGCGCTTGAATCGCGAAGCCAAGGCGGCAGGCAACCTATCTCACCCGAATATCGTGACGATCTATGACGTCGGCATGCAGGGCAATCTGCAATACATCGCGATGGAGTACATCGAGGGTTACACGCTCGAATCGGTGCTGAAGCGCAATCTACAATTGAACTATCGCATTCTCGCAACGATCATCATTCAGGTCTGCTCGGCGCTCGATTATGCGCACAAGATGGGAATTGTCCACCGAGACATCAAACCGGCGAACATCATGGTGATGGAAGGCTTCAAGGTCAAAGTGATGGACTTCGGCATCGCGCACTTTGAATCCTCGAGTATGACCCAGACGGGCGTCGCCATGGGCACGCCCAACTACATCTCCCCCGAACAGTTACGCGGCAAAGATGTGACGCCCAGTTCGGATATCTTCTCCCTCGGTGTGGTGCTATACGAAATGCTTACGCACCGGCGTCCGTTTACCGGCGATAACATCTCTCAATTGGTATACAAGATCCTGAATGAAGATCCACCGGCGCCTACCGACCTCGATCCAAAGGTGCCACCGCTATTTGATCTGATTCTGAAGAAGTCATTGGCCAAGGACCCGAACGACCGTTATCGCTCTGCCAAGGATTTCGCTGCGGCCATGCAGGACTTTACGGTGACCTTCGCGAAGAAATCGGCGGCGGTTTGAGCGCATCAATTCACGCCGATCGCCTTCGGCGCTGACGGTGGCGACAAGGGCGCGACGCGGCGTTAATCATTGACGATGAGTCGAAATCCCTTGCCGTGAATTCCCATGATCTCAACGCGCGGATCGTCTTTGAGGTGCTTGCGCAACTTAGACACAAACACATCCATGCTCCGTCCGGAGAAGTAGCTTTCATCACCCCAAATCATGCGTAATGCGACTTCGCGCTCCAGTGTGTGGTTGATGTGCAGGCACAGCAGTCGCAGCAGGTCGGCCTCCTTCGGTGTCAACTTGTATTGGCCGCTCGCAGAACTCAATGTTTGGCGCGTGTAATCAAATTCGAATTGCCCGAAACGGAATTGTGTCGGCAATTCCTTGCCCGGCTGCGCCGCTTGCGAACGCCGCAACACCGCCGTGATTCGTAGCGTCAACTCTTCCATGCTAAAAGGCTTGGTGAGGTAATCGTCGCAGCCGATTCTGAAGCCCTCGATCTTGTCTTCCTTGAGCGACTTTGCCGTGAGGAATATCAATGGCGTCTGCTGATCGATCCGGCGTACTTCCCGCGCAAAGGTGAATCCATCCTTCTTCGGCATCATCACGTCGATAAGGCACAGATCGAATTTCCCCGGTGCAAACATCCGGGCGCCCACTTCTCCATTGACGCAAAGTGTGACTTCGAATCCTTGCATCTGCAGATGTTCCTGCAAGATGAAACCGAGATTTGCATCGTCTTCCAATAGAAGCACTTTACGCTTACTCATGCGTTCTCTGCCGGATTCGCAAGCGGGAGGCGAATCACGACCTCCGTTCCCTTGTTCGGCGCCGAATCGATCTTTATCCGCCCGCGGTGTGCCTCCACGACCAGCTTGACATAGGTCAGACCCAATCCGAAGCCCTTCACGTTGTGTATGTTTCCGGTCGGTACGCGGTAGTATTTGTCGAAAACGAGTTTCTGCTCCGCTTCAGTCATGCCGATGCCCTGGTCGGCGACGACAATCTCCAACTCCGAATCGACGGTGCGCGTTTCTACCGCGATCATCGGCGTCGCCGAAGAGTACTTGACGGCGTTGTCGAGCAGATTATTGATCACGTTGGATAAATGTAGGGCGTCACCGGAGACAACGTCGGCTGGAGCGTTTAGCGCATGATCGATGCGCCCCTGACGATTTTCGACCTGAAGCGCAATCCCATCAATGGCTCGCCGGACAATCTCGTTCATCGCCGTCGGCGTCGATTTGAACTCGTAATTGCCCTCTTCGAGCATCGCCATCTGCAGAATTTTCTCTACCTGAAGCCGCATGCGCCGATTTTCATCCATAATCATGCGCCCATAACGCGTGACTTTCTCGGATTGATCGATGACATCCGGCCGCATAATCGCCTCCGCCGCCAGCGACACCGTCGAGATCGGCGTTTTGAACTCGTGGGTCATGTTGTTAATGAAATCTACCACGCGACCGGCGAATCGCTTCTGCGCAACGATGACGCGCAAGCTGTAAACGAAGATCGTTCCAATGATAACGGTGAACACGAGACTGCTGGTCAGCAGCGTTGCCATCTGGCGCCAGACAAAGCTCGCGCCTTCGGGAAAGTGCACGACCAATTCGCTGCGCGCGGCGAACATGTCGTGCGGAAACAGCGACGCCCGCAGATCCGACGCTTTGAGTTCTGCTGCGGCCTGCTGTGGTCTGGCCAGCCACAGCGAATCGTTGACGACTCCCCGCACGCCCACAGCCGGTTCAATATCGATTCCGGCCTCACGTAATGATACCTTCAAGAGCGAGTCCAATCGGTTCGGATCGATGCGTTCCGTCACCGGCGAGAATTCTTCGATGACGAGATTGTCGATGATCTGCCGCACATATGCCGTCTTGCGGTCGGCCGAGATCCAGGGCAGGGCCGGCTTCGTGCCAAATTCATGGCTGACTTCGAAGACGTTTGCCGCCGAATCGGTGCGAAACATGTACATGAATCGATTGTCCTTAGGCACGACTCCCGATAATGACGCAATGTAAACTCCCGGTGTGCGAAACGTATCAACAACGATTTGTTGCCGGCCCGTGCCGCGGTCGTAGATCTTGATGAGAACGTGTTGCGGTTGCTCCACCTGATAGCGAAGCGTATCCGCGTTCACCCAAAGCGGCGTATTGGTCGAAAAATCGTTCGAGAGCGCCGCCATTTGCGCTCGAACCGTAACACTATCGCAGTTCAGGTTTGTATCGGCGGAGAAGGCCATCGTGACCTGCGGCAGCGAATCATCGATTCGCTGTCCGACAGCCATCATCGCCGCCCGACCCGTCTCCAGTCGCTGCGCGGTCGCATTCAGCGCCATCAGCACGTTGCGGCGAAACGTCTGCTCCTTCTGCTCGTACGCAAACTTGAGCAGGTACGCCTGCAAGCCGATCAATCCACCGAGAGCGATGGTCATCGCGGCGATCATCAGCGCCATGCGCGTCTTCGTCATTTGCATCGCCAACAATATACGCGCATTCGGCATCGCTGCCACTGTCATTAACAGTTCTTAACACAACCTAACACCACTTAACTATGCGCATCGTAACCACCGCCTTATCCTTGTCGTACGAAAGCACAGTTGAATTTCACTGGAGGAACAATCGTGAAAGATATCATCAGAGACGTTATCGTCGGCGCCTGCATCGCCGCCATTTGCTCATCGCTATTTTGCGAAGTCTTCGCCGCCGAGGAAAAGAAGCCGCAGATGCGCATGTTCAATCCCGGCGAGTTAGTCCTGCTCGATGAAGTCGGCGCCATCATCGTGGCGCGCGACGGCAGTCTGATCATCGAAATCATCAATCCCGCCGAACATCGCCAGGAAGCCTACAAAGCGGTTGATCTGCGCAAGGACGACGTCATTCTCATGCTCAACGGCAAGAAAGTCACTTCCTTGGACGAGTTGGAAAGGGGATACCAAGGTTTCCCGGTCGGTGGTGAACTCAAGTTCGGAGTTAAGCGCGGGAAAGACATGGTGGTCGTCGCCTTCACCAAGGGAGACCCCAAGGCGTTCCGCGGGGACTTCAACGAGATGTCCATGGGTGATTCCACGGGCGGCAGGACCATGACAGTCGTGCGCAAGAGTGGCGATGCCGGCGGCGATGAAGTTCTGCCAGCGGTCGGCCTGATCCTGAAGTCCACCAAGACCGGCGTTACGATTGCCGGCACACTGCCTCATGTCGGTGATGTCTTTGCCACGAATACTCCGAAGGCGAGCGACCGCATCGTGTCGATTCAAGACAAGCCGGTTAAGTCGATGGCTGATTTCCTCAATGTCTTTGACAATTTGACGAACGGCGACAAAGTGACCATGACGATCGAGCGCGACGGCAAGTCGTTGACGACGTCATTTATCAAGCCTAAGCCGATGGGCGGGCCTATGATCATTCAGAAGAAGTCACAGTAGGGGCCCATGATCCGCTTGCTCCTATCGACCTTGCTGTTGTTCTGCGTTGGCGTGTCGATGACGGATGCGCAGTCGTCGAACCCCTTCAACCAGCGCGACGACAAGTACCGCTTGCTCGGCCTCAAGCGCGCCAAGGAAGCCTTTGAAGTCGCGCGCGCCGAGTTTCAGCGACAAGAAGAAATGTTCGAGCGCGACCTGATTACGCGCGCCGAGCTTGATCGCGCACGAAACATCTTCGCCGATGCCGAAGTCAATTATCAGCAATCGCTTCTGGCGGTTCTCTTCGAGGAACAATACGTCACCGTCCAGAGCGCGGTCAAGTATCACGCCGCCGACGGTTCGCGCCGCGTCCGGCTCACACTTGCCAATGCCAGCGGCGGATCGCAAGAATTTCAGAAGCTGATCAACATCGACGACGCTCTTTTCAAGTCGTTGCAGCCGGACGTCGTCAACAACATCTACGTCTCATTGCTCAACGAGTCGGGCGCGACCATCAGCCAACCGTACGAAGCCAAAGTCGAGAGTTTGCGTCACGGCGAACCGGTGACCATCGACTTTGCGTTGCTTCAAGACCTCGATGCCGTCTCGGTCTACATGATCTATGGCTCGGGCACGCAACGAACGATGAAGATCTTCCTCCAGAAGGACGCTTCGAAGAACAAAGTTGCCGTGCAGTCGGAACAGTTTTCGCAGGAGGTCGAACTCGGCAAGTCGGCGACTTTCGACCTCACGCTTGAGCTCTTTTCCGGTCTCGGCAACACCTTTGGTTTGGAGGTCGTGAACCTCCCC
Source organism: uncultured Ignavibacteria bacterium (assembly GCA_964617645.1). Classification (GTDB taxonomy): domain Bacteria; phylum Zixibacteria; class MSB-5A5; order CAIYYT01; family CAIYYT01; genus JADJGC01. Next base: position 409,967 of record CAZTYE010000001.1, on the reverse strand, counting down.
GAGCAGATAAGCCGCTTTTTCAAAGAATCATCCGGTGCGCGCCTGTCACAAATCAAATTCACCGAGTCGACTCACACCAAGCGCGCCGCTCTGGAGATCAGCCTGCCGGATCGTCCAACAGAGTTGGTGACCATCGACAAGGCAATTCCCTTCTATGTTCTCGTCGTGCCGCGTGATCGAGTCGAGCAGCTCGGCGATGTGCAACGCCTCTGGGATGTCGAAGAAATCGAGCGGCTTGATGTCGGCTATGTCCGCCTCGAGGTGCTGCCGCGCGGCAAGGGCAAATTGCTGGTGCGCGCGCCGCAGTTGTATCATGCAATCGCCGCCGATGCCAATGTCACCGTCGGTATCGATCTCGTCAATGAAGGCAGCCACCGGCTGGACAATGTCGAAATCAAAGCCGATCTTCCGCTCAATTGGACCAAGGATATTTCGCCGGCGCTCATTCCCGGTCTCGACATTGGCGCCGAGCAGCATGTCAATCTCGCATTCACGCCGCCCGATGACATCGATGCCGGAAAGTACGAGGTTCGCCTGCGCACGACCGGCCTCTCCAACGGCCAACCGGTCAATGGCGAAGACAAGACGCTGACGGTTGAAATCCTCCCCGACTCCAACCTCTTGGGAACCATACTCCTGCTTCTCCTCATTGTCGGATTGGTCGGCGGGATAGTCGTGTTTGGCGTGAAATTGTCACGAAGATAATCGATTTCTACGATAGGAGCGATCCCCATGAGCGACAGAACGCAGAACCCCGAGCGGACGGTCATCGAAGCCGTAAGTCTTACCAAGCGCTATGAGGACGGCCTGCTCGCGCTCGACAATGTCAGCTTCGCCGTCAGACGCCACGAGATCTTCGCCATGCTTGGCGGCAATGGCGCCGGGAAGACAACGGCAATAAACATCTTTCTGAATTTCATCGAGCCGACTTCCGGCGAAGCGCGCATCAATGGCTTCACGACGCATCGCGAGCCGCTGGAGGCCAAGAAGCACGTCGCTTTCGTCTCCGAGAATGTGATGCTCTACCCCAATTTCACGGCATTTCAGAATCTGGAGTTCTTTTCGCGACTCGGCGGCAAAAGCAGCTACACCCGCCAGGACTTTCGCGACGTTCTCTTGCGTGTCGGGCTTGCGGAAGAGTTTCACAACCGCCGACTTCGCAGCTATTCGAAAGGGATGCGCCAGAAATGTGGCATCGCGATCGCCATTCTCAAAGACGCGCCGGCGATTCTTCTCGATGAACCGACTTCCGGGCTTGATCCCAAGGCCGGCCACGACTTCCTGCGGCTCCTCGAGTCATTGCGCAACGAGGGCAAGGCGGTGCTCATGTCGACTCATGACATCTTCCGGGCGCGCGAAATCGCCGACACCATCGCGATCATGAACAACGGCCGGCTCGTCATGATGCAGCCGGCATCCGAGCTCGGCGACCGGGATCTGGAATCGCTTTACATGCAACACATGGCCGGCCACGCCGAATCCTTGACGGCATAGGAGGCGCAGGATGTTACGCACGCTTATTGAGAAAGAAGTCCGCGACATCATTGGCGCCACCAAGTTTGCCGTTATCTTCGGCGCCTGCGCCGCGCTGATCATTCTCTCGTTCTACGTCGGCGCGAATGGTTTCTTGACGGCGCGCTCGCAGTATGAAGCCGCCAAAGCCGAAAACCTCCGCCAGTTCGAGGGCATGACCGACTGGTTTAATGTGCAGGGGCACCGTGTCTTTTTGCCACCGCAGCCGGTCGCCGCTCTGGTCAGCGGCGTCAGCAACGATATCGGCCGGATGACCGAGATCTCCGGCCGCGGCGAATTGGCGCCGCAAGACAGTCGTTACAATGACGAGCCGCTGCAGGCGATTTTTCGCGCATTGGACTTGGAATTCCTCTTCCAAATCGTGCTTTCGCTCTTCGCGATTTTACTTGGCTACGACGCGATCAGCGGCGAGCGCGAACGAGGCACGCTCAAGCTGGCCTTTGCCAATTCTCTACCACGACACAGCTACATCTTCGGCAAACTTTTCGGCGCGCTGGCCGCACTGGGACTGCCGCTGCTGCTGGCTATTGCCATCGGCTGTCTGATTCTGCCGCTTCTCGGTGTCCCCATGACCGGCGAGGACTGGGTGCGGTTAGGACTGATTATCGGCACCGGGTTCCTCTATTTTGGCGCGTTCCTCACACTTGCGATTATGGTCTCCGCGCTGACTCGGAGCTCGAGCAATTCCTTCATGATCTTATTGACCGTCTGGATCGCTTGTGTTCTCATCGTTCCGCGCACGGCCGTTCTGTTGGCCGGACGCGCCGTTGACGTTCCGTCGGTGGATGAAGTTGGCGCGCAGAAGATGCGGTTTCAATCACAATTGTGGCAGGAAGAGCGCGAGCACTGGAAAGACTTCAAGCCGAGTAACGACGAGAATCCCGAGGCCGCGATCGAAGAGCTCAACCGCTTCATGCAGGCCGCCGCCGATGAGCGCGATGCAAAGCTGAAAGAACTCGCCGATCGTCTCAACGAAGAACGCGCCAACGCGCAAGCGGCGCAGCAACGCGTCGCCTTCGGCTTGGCGCGTATCTCACCGGCGGCGTCGCTATCGCTCGGAATCATGAATCTCGCCGGGACCTCAATCGATCTGAAATCGCATTACAAGTCGGAAGCGCAATCGTATCAGGCCGGATACGCCAATTTCATCAAGGATAAGACCGGCCTTGTCCCGGGTGGACGAATGATGGTCTTCCGGTCGAGAATAGAGGGCGAAGGCGAACCGGCGAAAATTGATATCAAGGAGATGCCGGAATTCTCCTATCACCCGCAATCACTGTCCGCCGGCATTGCCAGCGCCGCCTTCGATATTGGCCTGCTCGCGGTGTTCAATTTGCTCTTTTTCGCCGGCGCTTTTATTGCCTTTCGTCGTTACGACCTGCGCTAAGCCAAGATCGGAGATGATTAGATGCTGCGTACATTGATTACCAAAGAACTAAAAGCGATAGTCCTCAGTCCGAAATTCGCCGCGACATTCCTTATCTGCTCTCTGTTGATACTCCTTTCGGTTTACATCGGAATTCAGGAATACCAGAACGCCGTCCGTCAATACGACACCGCCAAGCAACTGGCCAGTCAATCCGCGCGTGAAGCTGCTTCGTATCGCTCGCTCTCCTATCGCACCTATCGCGAGCCCGATCCCTTGCAGATCTTCGTCGCCGGGCTTAACTACGACATCGGCCGCTTCTCCGGCATCAACCAGAACGATATGGTGAAGCTGCGGAACAGCGCCTATTCGGACGATCCGATCTTTGCCGTGTTCCGCTTCATCGACTTCGCCTTTATCGTGCAAATCGTGCTTTCGCTGCTGGCAATCCTCTTCACCTACGATGCCATTAGCGGCGAACGCGAAGACGGCACACTCAAACTGGTATTAGCCAACGCCGTTCCCCGCGGGCAGTACATTCTCGCCAAGTGCATCGGCAGTTGGCTCGGGCTGGTCGTGCCATTGTTGATTCCGATTTTGCTGGGCGTGCTGCTGGTTATGGTTTTCGCCGTTCCGTTCTCGGCTGCGCACTGGGCAAAACTCGCCGCCTTGATCTTCAGCTCGCTGTTGCTTTTCACCTTTTTTATCGCCTTTGGAGTATTGATGTCTGCCCTCTCCAAACGCAGCAGCGTGTCCTTTCTGCTTGCACTCGTGGCCTGGATCGTACTGGTACTAATCGTTCCCCGCGCCGGGGTGATTGCCGCCGCACAGCTTCAGCCGACTCCGACCGTCGCAGAAATCGAGGGGCAGATTGCTACATACTCGCAAGATCGTTGGCAAGCATTCTACAAGGAACAGGACAAAGTCTGGGAAGAACGAAATCGCAACCGTGGCGGCGGCTCGGAAAATCCCCACGAAATCGACGATGAAACGATGTGGAAATACATTGAGGAAGACGACGCCCGGCGCAAAGCGGTGCAGGTTGAACTCGACGAGTACGAGATCGAGCGCCGCGAGGACCTCGGCCGCAGCCGCAACGCACAAGAGCGATTGGCCTACACACTCTCGCGCTTTTCACCGGCTTCTGCCTACCAGTTGGCGGCGATGAATCTGGCCGGCACTGATGTCAGCCTCAAATCACGCAATGAAGACGCTATGGCCGCCTATCGCGCCGACTTCGTCAAGTTCGTTGACGAGAAGCAGAAAGCCGCCGGCAATACCGGCGCCTTTGTGATCCAATTCGATTCTCAATCCGGGCTCAAAATCGGCGGTCCGAATAAAGATGCTCAGGTCGATATCACGCAAATGCCGTCCTATTCCCAGCCGAGACACCCGCTCAGCGCGGCACTGGGTGGCGCTGTGGTCGACATGGCGCTCTTGGCATTGTATGCGCTCGCAGCCTTCGCCGGCGCGTTCGTCGCTTTCCTTCGTTACGACGTGCGGTGACTAACCTAAAGCAAGACGGGCACGGTCATCGCCGTGCTCGCCATAGTCGCCGCCTCTCAGAATAGATACGATTATGAGATCGGGATCCAGTAAGCGACTTTCAGCGCCACTACATCCGCACCGTCGGCGCCCAACGAGTCGAACATCGACTTCGGACCGACCGTCTTACCGATGTCGCGGTCTTCGTAAAGATTGCGCTGCCAAACCAGGAACAGCGTGCTGCCGGGGCGAAACTCCCAGCGCAAAACGATGTTCGATCGGAAACTGCGCGCGCCATAGTCGAGAAATGGGAGCGCAAACGACTGTTCGCCGTCCGTGACCTGATAGTACTGCGGGTAACCGTCCTCGTCTTCGACAAGCTCGATGGCCGTACCTTCGGCTTGTCCGTATCGGCGAAACTCATGACCGCGCGCTGCAACCAACTCACCGTGTTGATGGAACCGGGCATTGGAGGCATAGGGTTCGCCGTAGACTTCGAGGCTGAGATCGGGGGTGAAATAGTAGCTGGCACGAAGTGTCGCAACCACCGTGGTTCGAGCCAGGCGCGAGAATACGTAGCGCGTTCCGAAAGTTCCCGCGCCGCCGCCGGCGTCGGTGACTGTGGAAACGTACCAGATCGGCTGGTCCTCTCGGGTATAGCGCTGATTCCACGACAACTGCAGGCGGTTGCCGATGCGCGTGCTCACACTGCCTCCTGCCGACCACAGCCAGCCGTCGAGGGCGTCGACGCCGTAATTGACGGATGCGTTCCACTTTGTCGTTGCCGCCCAATTCGAGCTGATACCGGTACTAAAAGAGTAGCCCGGTTCGTTGGCTATGGACGGTCCGCCGCGCGTGCGACTGTCATCCTGCCCCGGGAACTGGCGCCGAATGGTTATCCATTGGTTCATGTAGTTCTTCCAAGTGATTTCACCGAAAACTCCGCCTTCGCTCCACTGGCGGTCGCCACCGTAGTTCCAGTTGCCGTTACCTTGTATCTCGAAATAGTAGCTGCGATAAAATGACCCCGGCTTCTGCTCCATGTAGCCGAGATACCCCCAGGAGTCCAAGTCATCGGCACGCCCGAGAACTCCGGCGTCGTTCAATTCGAAGCCCGGCGACTCGGCGCTGCCGGCAATATTCCAGCGCCAGTGTTCACCGCCGTTCTGGCTGATACTCAACTGCGTCGAGTATCCGGTCAGACTGGTGCGCGCCGGATCGTAATCAATGTAGTCCGCGTCCGGACGTTGATAATAGCGCGCACTTGATCGCTGCGCCCGCGCAATGGCATCGGCGCTGCCGCGAATATGACTGCCGCCGGCAAAACCGGAGATCTGGTACATTCCGTTTCTGAACCGAATGCGCCAATCGGCGCCGCCGCTAAGGGCCGTCCGCCGCAGTCGTTGCTCCAATCGCTCGACGCCGCTGAGGTCGCGCCCCAAGCCGGTGACCATCAGTCCGACCGTCGAGCCGCTCTTGCCGAACTGCTGCTCGATTCGGGCGACGCTGGTCAGCGTGGTCGGTTCAACCTGCGTCGTGTAGATTGAATCGGCTTCCAAATCGTAATTTCGCGCGTGCTCGTGCTGCGTTATCGCCGTCAACAAGCCAATGGAAGTTTTCGAATTGATCTTGCCCGTTATCTTCGCTGCCCCAAGGATTGTCGAATTTGACGGCTGCGTCACGAAGTCGCCGGTGCCGAAGTCATGCGGCGGACCGCCGATACGCCGCGAATAAAAGTAGTTCGGTCCGATGCCGCTCAGCATGCGCGCCCCTTCGGTAAAGAACGGCCGTTTCTCGTTAAACACTGTTTCGTACGCGGTCAGATTAATGTCTGCCGGGTCCGCTTCCACTTGGCCAAAATCCGGATTAAACGTCGCATCAAGCGTCAGATTAGGTCCCAACCCCATTTTCAAATCACCGCCCAGGCGCGGTTCGAACTCGGAACCGTCCTCCAACGGATTGGCCGCGAAATTGCCGTCGATCTTGCGCGCATCGGACGCGAAATATGGCAATGCCTCGATGCGTCGCGATGGTTTGATGTCGCGGATTCCGACCAAATCGCCAAATCGCGAGACGAATCCCGTTTCGTTGCGCGGCGTGTAGACCCAATAGATGTCTTCGTTTTTCACGGGAATCCAGCGATTGAAGTTGACTCCCCAAACTTGCTCCGGCTTCTCAGTGAAGCGCAACTGCGAAAACGGGATTTCGATCTCCGCTACCCAAGCGTTGGCCTCCAAACCGGTGCGCCCATGCCAGACCGGATTAAACGAATAGTCGGCGCCGCCTTCCTGATCCTCGGCATAGTAGCGGTCGAACCGCACTCCGGATGTATTGATCCCGAATCCATAGCCGGTGCGGCGATCAAGATACGAGTCAATCGATACTATGATCTGCTCGGCCGGCCCTTGATTGTCTCGCCGCTCCAGATGCATGCGCAGCCGGTTCGGATCGGCGCAATACATCCGGGCCGCGATGTAGAGATTATCGTCATCAAAGGCAATCGCGACTTCCGTGCGATCGCTCGGATCTCTTCCTTCATCGGGTATCTTTTGGAGAAAGTCCGAGTGAAACTCGGCTTGCTGCCAAATCGGATCGTCCAACTTGCCGTCGATGTTTGGCGCGTGCGGATTGGCTTTGACCGCGCGAATCGTCTTGCGCGGCTGTCCCGCTCGCGATTGCGCCGTGGCCGCGGCGACGAGCGTAATCGCCAGTAAACCAATCACAACCGCAACCCAGCCGTGCCTTGTCATTCGTATCATTCGATTTCCTTGAAACGGGTAATTGGCTATCCGCCAGCCCCGGCAGATTCACGCTGCCGGCCGGCTCAGGATGAGGACGCCTGGTGGGAGTAATTACGGGCGACCGTGGCGGCGGTTGCAAAAAAGTCGTTTTCTTTCGCGAAACAATGCTCTTGATTGTCGCTCAGTACCATGACCGATAATCCCGACCGCATTTCGCGCAAAGCCGGTCTCACTCCCGGCACTCCGCTCTACATCGGCGTGGAACGGCGAAGCGAAGTCACCATCGACGTAATGGAATTCGACGCCGATGCTCTGCGCGAGTATCGCTGCAGCGTCGCGGAGATCGCGGTGCCGCCCGAGGGCAAGTCTGCGTGGGTGAACATCGAAGGCGTGCACAATCTCGAGATCGTCGATCGCGTGGGAAAGATTTTTGGCATCCACCTACTTCTGCTCGAGGACATCGTCAACACGCAGAAGCGTCCCAAGTTCGAGACCTTTGACGGCTCCCTGAGCATCATGCTCAAGATGCTTTACCTCTCTGCGACTTCCGGCAAGGTGGTTTCCGAGCAGGTAAGTCTGGTCATTGGCCCCAATTACGTGCTGTCGTTTCAAGAAGTTCCCGGCGACGTTTTTGAACCGATCCGCGATCGTCTGCGCAAGGCGCAGCCGCGTCACCGCTTTCTCGGAACTGATTATCTCGCGCATGCGCTGGTCGACGCCATCGTCGATAACTATTTTGCGGTGCTGGAACGAATCGCCGAACGCGTCGAGATGCTGGAACGCCGATTGGTGCGAAATCCGCGGCCCGAGAGCCTGCAGTCGATCTATGATATCAAGCGCATGCTTATCGACCTGCGTCGTTCGGTCTGGCCGCTTCGCGAAGCCCTCGCCGCCTTCGAACGCTCCGACTCGGAGTTGATTCACGCTCACACTCGACCTTATCTGCGCGATCTTTATGAGCACGTGATTCAGGTGATGGACTCGATTGAATCGCTGCGTGAGACCGTGACCAGCCTGCTCGATGTCTACCTCACCAGCATCAACAATCGCACCAACGAAGTCATGAAGGTACTGACGATCATTGCCACCATCTTCATCCCGCTCACGTTTCTCGCCGGTGTTTACGGGATGAATTTCGATAAGAATGCCGGTCCGCTCAATATGCCCGAACTCCACTGGCGCTATGGCTACATGGCCTTCTGGGCAATCTGCGTCGTCACTGTTGTTGGCCTGATCTGGTTTTTCCGTCGGCGGCGATGGTGGTAGTGGATTGGCGCCGACGAATTGCCGATGATTCCGATACTTGAACTACTCTTCGCGGTGATTGTCTGGGGCGGCTCATTTGTCGCAACGAAGATATGCCTCAGCTATCTCTCACCGGCCGAGTTGCTGGGAATGCGAATGCTCATCGCGCTGCCGATTCTCGGCGCCATCATTGCCCTCAAGCGCGCTCGCATCGAACTCGATCGCCAGACCGTGCGCCGCATGCTGGTCGGCTCGGCGATTATCACCGCGCATTTTCTCATCCAGATCACCGGTCTGCAATACACCTCGGCAACCAACACCGGCTGGATCATCTCTATCACCCCGTTGGTGACTGTCGTCCTCTCGCTCATTTTCTTGCGTGAGCGCATTCACGGGCGCGAGATTGTGGGCATCGCTGTTGCGACGTCCGGCATCTTGCTGCTCATCTCTAAGGGCAATCTGCTCAATCTCGACTGGTTGCAGAGCACCGGCGATTGGCTGATCCTAATCTCGGCGCATACCTGGGCAATCTACACTGTGGCCACGCGCAATCTCACGCAATCCCGGTCGCCGCTGATCGTGACCTTCGGCGTACTGCTGCCGACGACTGCGCTGATGTTGACCTATATGATCTTCACTTCCGATTGGGGTCGCTTTTGGGCGATGCCCATCGACGTTACTGCGGCGCTGATTCTGCTTGCCGTGCTCGGAACAGCGCTGGCCCACTGGTTTTGGCAAGAGGGTGTCGCGAATCTTGGCGCTGCCCGCGCCGGAATATTCCTCTATCTCGAGCCCATTGCGACGACGGTCATTGCCGTCCCCATGCTCAATGAGGCCTTTGGCCTTGCCTCGGCAATGGGAGGTGCGTTGGTCCTGCTGGGCGTTTTCGTCGCGCAACAACGGGGACGTAAGCGATGATGAGCGGACTCACGATCCGGCGTCGTGATTCATCCGATGATCATTTCGTCCGTTCACTGCTGTGCGACCACTGGGGCGAAACCCGCGTCGTTACGCGCGGCAATCTGATCGACGCATTCGCTCTTGAGGGCTTGATCGCTGCGGTGAACGACGTGCCCGTTGGCTTGATCACTCTCTGCGTACGTGGTCACCAGTGCGAACTTGTGACGCTGGATGTCATGCGCCGACGCCACGGAATCGGATCGGCGTTGCTGGCCGCCGCAATCGACGAAGCCCGACAGCGCGGCTGCCGCTGCGTCTGGCTCATTACCACCAATGACAATCTGCCGGCAATAGAACTATACCGGAAATTCGGTTTTCACTTGCTTGCGGTTCACAAAGGCGCCGTCTTGGAGTCACGCAAATTATAACCGTCGATTCCCCTCAGCGGATACGGCGGCATACCTATCGCCGATGAGTTGGAATTCGAGTTACTGGTTTAACCCGAGGCAGTTTTCTCAACGACCGAATTCAGTGGATTGTGCGATTGCTGGAGTGATCGATATTGATCGCAGATTTCAATAAACGAGAATTAATGTCATCTCTGCCACGACGCAGCGCATTCGCCCGACTTGGCAGATATCACTTGCCGTCGAATAGCTCTTCCGCGAGGGACAACGCCACGCCGGAGAGCATCACTTCGACGCCAAACTTGGAGAAGTCCGATGAAATCAAATCGCGGTTGATATCGGAATAGAGCGAGCAGGCGGCTTCGCGCTCTACCACGAGGCCGGAGATCCGGTCTTTGGTTTCGGCAACGAAAGTGACCTCGCCGAGTTCTTCGGAGGCGACAAATCCCGAGCAGTTGTGGAGTTGCAAATGCGCACCGCCGGTGTACACGACGATCAACGATCCGCGATGTTCGCCCAACTGTGTGTCGGGATAGATTTCCAGCACCAAAGAGCGCTTTTCTTCGGTCTGCGTCACTTTGATTCGAAAATGATCGGCTTCCCAGATCGCTTCCGCGGCGCCCAGCGTGTTTTGAATTTTCGAAATGGCTTCGGCCGAAAACATCATTCCTTTTTCTCACCCGCGCCGGATTGTTTGTCGGCTTCATTGGTCGAAGCCGCCTTCTGAATTTCGTCGCCGGTGTCTTTCATCGCGCGTTTGAAATCGCGGATACCGCGACCCAGACCGGCGGCGATATCGGGGATCTTCTTCGCGCCAAACAAGAACAGCACGATCAGAAAAATGATCAGCAGTTCCTGGAATCCTAAATTCGGCATGCCTGTCGCTCCTTACACTGCCCCTAAATATACCACCAGCGAAAGTAAATAAGTACCATAACCATAAACAATACGCTCACGAAATTGATCTTGATCATCAAACCCAACGTGAAGCTGATCGCGTACAAATCGAGTGTGAACGGCTCAAAACCGACAGGTAAGTTCTTCTGGAACAACGTCTTAGCTGCCCCGTCGGGAAGGAAGCCGCCGATAATATCTCCCAGAACGCCACCGGCTACTCCGGCCAATAACAGTGAGACGATCAAAAAGACGATCTCGCTGCGCTTCAAACCGCAACCCTCGCGCCGACGTGGTGCATGATTGATTGGAAAACTCTGATCCCGTCCGCCGAGCCAAGCAAAGCTTCCGATGCGCGTTCCGGATGCGGCATCATTCCGAACACATTGCGCCCCTTGTTGCAGATACCGGCGATGTTGTGAACGCTGCCGTTGGGATTGGCGGCAGCTGAAAGTTCACCGGCCGGGGTGCAATAGCGGAAAATAATCTGACCCTGGCGCTCCAATTCAGCGACATCGTCCGGATACCAATAGTAGTTGCCGTCCGTGTGTGCGATCGGAATCTTAAGCACATCGCCGACCGCAATCTGATTCGAAAACGGCGAATCGCTGGTCTCGCAGCGCAGGTACACGTGCCGGCAAATGAACCGTAAATCCCGATTGCGCAGCATCGCGCCCGGCAGCATGCCCGACTCGAGCAAGACCTGGAATCCGTTACAGATCCCAATCACCAGCCCGCCGTCGTTGGCGTATTTAACCACCGACTTCATCACCGGTGAAAATCGCGCAATCGCGCCGGAGCGCAAATAGTCGCCGTAGGAGAACCCGCCCGGCAGGATGATACAGTCAAAGCCGCTTACATCCGCATCCTTGTGCCAGATGAAATCGGCCTGCGCTGCGAGCTGATCGCGCGCCACCATGAGCGCGTCATGATCACAGTTCGATCCCGGAAACGTCACGATTCCGAAACGCATTACTTCTCCCCGACCTCGAATTCTTCGATTACCGGATTTGCCAGCACTTTGCGACAAATCTCTTCGGCTTGACGGCGCAAATCGCCGTTGACGCCGTCTTTGAATGTCAACTCGAACACCCGACCGGAGCGAACATCGACAACATCCTTGAACCCCAATTGCTCGAGGGCATGGCGAATCGTCACGCCCTGCGGATCGAGCACGCCTTCCTTGAGACGCACCCGGCAAACCACTTTCTTTCTATTCGACATGCTTTCTTTCCCGCGTGTTTCGCCGCGTATTGTTGATTATCCGCACCGCTTCCCGGCCAACACCAAAAAGAATATACGCGGCCAGGAACGGAAATAGCACCAACCGCGGCTTGATCAGCATTGCGACCAAGAATATGATAAGGATCACAATTCGCCAACGGTTTTCTCTGCGGTCCCAGCGCTCCGGCAGCGAGTCGTAGATCACCGTCGAGATCATGAGCGCCGACAGGCCGATCACCATGGTGACGACGAATTCCGGATAGCGAATCTCTTTCCACAGACTCATGCTGCCAATGATGTAAGAACAAATCGCCAGCGCGGCGAGCGGGATCGGCAAACCGACGAAATGCGACTTGGCGTGCGGATCGGAGATGACATTGTAGCGAGCAAGGCGGAACGCCCCGGCCATGATAAACACGGCCGCCGGCATAAAACCCCAGCGGTCGAAATCGTTTAAGCATGCCATCCAAACCAAGAACGCCGGCGCCAGTCCAAAGCTGACTATATCCGCCAGCGAATCGAGTTCTTTCCCGAAATGACTCGTTCCCCGCGCCAACCGCGCGACCTTGCCGTCGAGAGCATCAATGAATCCCGCGAGAATGATCAACCACGCCGCGCGGGTGACCTCGCCGTGATGCGTCGAAATTATGGCGAAAAAGCCGCACAGCATGTTCGCCATCGTAAACGCACCGGGGAATATCCCACGGAAGTTAGCCATTCTTCGCGAATCGTCCAATTATGCTCTCTCCGCCGGCGACCTTATCGCCTGGTTTCACATCCAGTAGTACGGACGGACTCAGGAAAAGATCGATCCGGGAACCGAACCGAATCAGCCCGAAACGATGCCCGCGCGTCACGATATCATTCTGATTGAGGCGGCAGACGATTCGTCGCGCCAGTATCCCCGCTACCTGCGCGAAACTGACTTCGCCAAAACCCGATTTAATCGTAATCTCGGTGCGCTCGTTCTCCGTGACGGCGGCCGCTTCGAACGCCTTGTGAAACTTACCCGGTACGTGCCGGACATGAATAACCCGCCCGGATATCGGAATTCGGTTAACGTGCACATTGAACACCGAAAGAAAGATCGAAACGAGTTGATACTCTCTACCGTCCGTACCTCGGCGTTTTTCGGCTATCAAAATAGTCCCGTCACCCGGAGACAGCACCAGATTCTCACCCGGCGGTGGTGTCCGTTCCGGATCACGAAAAAAATAGGCAACAAACCCGGTCGCGAGAGTAGCCAATACGGCTAAGGTCAGCAGCAGAACGCTCGACAGTCCCAGCCCTGATAGCCACAACACTGCCGCCAATGCGAACGCAGGAATGACGAAAAACCAGCCGTCGCTCGCGATTTTCATCCGAGACACTTCTTGAAAATTTTGTCAATATTGCGGAAGTAGTAGTTCAAATCGAAGCACTCCGCGATTTGTGCCGGTTTCAGATGTTTACGTATGTCAGCGTCGTCCATTACCAAAGCAGTGAATTTCCCTTCGCCGCGCCACCCGGCCATCGCATTGCGCTGCACCAAACGATACGCCGTCTCGCGTGATCCACAGGCCTCCGCGAGTTTGAGCAGCAATCGACCGCTGAAATAGAGACCGCCGGTCAGCTCAAGATTGCGCTTCAGATTCCTCGGATAGACCTGCAGATTCTGCATCACTTGGGTGAAGAGATTGAGCATGTAGGTAACGAGAATCGTTGTGTCGGGAAGAATCACGCGCTCGACTGATGAGTGCGTAATATCGCGTTCGTGCCAGAGCGCGACGTTTTCGTATGCTGCCACCATGTTGCCGCGCAGCACGCGCGCCAATCCCGCGATGCGCTCGCAGGTGATCGGATTGCGTTTGTGCGGCATCGCCGATGATCCCTTCTGGCCCTTGGAAAATCCTTCCTCCAGTTCCAAAACCTCGGTCTTCTGCAACGCGCGAATTTCGGTCGCAAACTTTTCCAGCGAGGCGCCCAAGAGCGCTATCGCCGCCACAAACTCCGCGTGTCGGTCCCGCTGAATTACCTGCGTCGAAATCGGCGCCGGTGCAATCATAAGCTTGCGACATACGGCCGCTTCGATCTTGGGATCAAGATTGGCGTAGTTTCCCACCGCTCCCGAAATCTTGCCCACGGCGACGGATTTGATCGCTCGCTCAAGCCGCTCCCGTTGGCGCCGGAGTTCCATATACCAAAGCAGAAACTTCAATCCCAAAATCGTCGGTTCCGCGTGCACACCGTGAGTCCGGCCGATGCACGGCGTCTTTTTGTAGCGAATCGCTTTCTTGCGCACTTCGCGAATCGCCAGATCGACTTTCGAGAGGATCAACTCTCCGGCTTCTCTCATTGTTACGCCGTTGGCCGTGTCAACCAGATCCGATGAGGTCATCCCGTAATGAAGAAACTTCGCTGCCGGACCGACATGCTCCGATACCGACGTCAAGAAAGCGATTACGTCGTGCTTAACTTCCGCTTCGATTTGGTCGATCCGTTTGACTGAATATTTGGCCCTGGACTTGAGCTGCCGGTAAGCCGATTTGGGAATCATTCCCATCCCTGCCTGAACTTCCGCAACGGCCAATTCGACTTTGAGCCAGGTATCGAACTTGTGTTCGTCCGTCCACAGTGCGCCGATATCCTTGGGCGTATAACGCGGTATCATCAGCGCCCCTGTGTCTTCTTCCAGTCGTCAAGGAACTTCTGGAGACCGATATCGGTAAGCGGATGTTGGATCAGCTTATCAATGACATTAAACGGCATCGTGCAGATATCCGCGCCCAGTAATCCCGCCTCGACGACGTGCATGGGATGCCGCACGGACGCCACCAGCACTTCCGTATCGAAAGCGTAATTTTCGTAGATCTGAACGATCTGCTTGATCAATAGCATGCCGTCGGTGGAGATGTCGTCGAGTCGGCCGATGAACGGCGACACGAAACGCGCACCCGCTTTGGCCGCCATGATGGCTTGCGTCGGCGAAAACACCAGCGTCAAATTTACGCCGATCCCCTCTTCCGCAAACGTCTTCGTCGCCTGCAGGCCGGCTTTGATACACGGACATTTGACAACGATGTTTTCGTGAATCTTTGCCAGTGCGCGTCCTTCGCGTAGCATCCCCTCGTAATCGGTCGCCGTAACTTCCGCAGAAATCGGCCCGTCGACGATTTCGCAAATCGCTTTGAGAATGTCTTCGAACTTTCCCTTCTCTTTGGCGACCAGCGACGGATTTGTCGTCACGCCGTCGAGCACGCCCAGAGAAGCGGCCTGCTTGATTTCATCAATGTTCGCCGTGTCGATGAAAAACTTCATTCCCACTCTCCCAACTATCGAAACTTGACTTTCTGCAAATACAGCCCCGCCGCCGGCGCCGGATACTTCGCCCGCTGCCGTTCCGGATCTGTGAGCATCGCGACGAAATCCTCGAACGATCGTTTGCCGCCGGCGACTTCCACCTGCGCTCCGACCAGAAATCTCACCATGTGGTGCAAGAACCGGTCGCCGGTAATCCGGAAATATAGCTTGCGTCCGACGCGCCGCCAAGTCGCTTGTTTGATCACGCAGTGATTGTCCGCCTTGCGCGATTGCGTCACACAAAAACCCGAAAAATCGTGCCGGCCCGTGATTCTGCCGGCACAGGCGCGGAGAATCTCAATATTCAGCTCGCCGTCGAATTCCCACCAAAAATTGTGGCAGAAGACACTCTGGCCGAGAAAGATCTGATAACGGTATGTTTTTTCGTAGGAATTGCGCCGCGCATTGAACCCGGCGCGAACTTCACTCGACTGCCGCAGCCGGATGCTGGCCGGCAACTTGGTCTGAAGCGCCGGCGCGAAGCGATCCGCCGGGATTCGCGACTCGGTGTGGAAATTCGCGATGTAGTCTTCGGCGTGCACGCCGGCATCGGTGCGCCCGCATCCCGTAAGGGCGCCGGCTTTGCCCGTGACTTTCGTGATCGCATCTTCAATCAACTGCTGGATCGTCGTTTCGCTCTTTTGCCGTTGCCACCCGGCGAAGTCAGTGCCGACGAACTCGAACCGCAGCAGGATATTCCTCATCGCGACAGCACCCACACGCCTATTGTCAGAGCGAAGAGCAGAGCGGAGATTATCCAGTCAGCCTGTCGCATGCGCCACTCCTTGAAAAAGGTCCGCCGCGCAGCCACACCCCAGCCGCGAACCTCCAGCGCATCGCCAAGTGTCTCGCTGCGTCGCAGACTCGAAGTAAACACCGGTACAAGCAGCGGAACGAAAGAGCGCGTCCGCGCGAACAAACCGCCGACCGATTTTGCGCCGCGGAGCTGCTGCGCTAACCGAATGCGCTCGTACTCTTGGCGGATAGTCGGTATGAAGCGAACTGCAAGCGTCAGCGCCAGCCCCAGGCTATTCGCAGGAACTCGAAACACTCTGAGAAGCGCCAGCGAACGCCAGACAATCTCAGCGAACTCGTGCGCCCGGATCAACCTCGCAAACGAAAGTGCCAAACCGACA
This sequence comes from uncultured Ignavibacteria bacterium, assembly GCA_964617645.1. Lineage (GTDB taxonomy): Bacteria > Zixibacteria > MSB-5A5 > CAIYYT01 > CAIYYT01 > JADJGC01. Next base: position 393,697 of record CAZTYE010000001.1, on the reverse strand, counting down.
AAAATGACCATGCGCCAACTATAGAGCAATCCGGTGCGCAAAGGGCCGGGTAGTGACATTCCGAATGCGGGAAACGTCTGATCAGACTTCGTGAAGACCAGATGGAGAACGAGAATCAGGCCGCAGGCCAGGATCAGCAGCGGCATGACTCGCCGGATATCGGCGAATCGCACGCGCGCCCAGAATTGCAGCGCCACGACCGTCGCGAAGAGCAGCAGCATCGCCCATGGCTGAAGTGTGATACTGGCCAACACGCCCGGCACGGCAACCGCGGCCAGTCGCACGCGGGGATCGACTCCGCTCCGATTCTGCATCAGGAGTTGATGATAGAGAGATTTGTGAGAATAGTCAATCGCACTTCAGAGTCGGCGTTTCTAAGTCCAACGGCGACTACTTGAGCAGGACCATTCGCTTTGTTTGCGCGCTGCCTTTGAATTCCAGACGATAAAAATACACTCCGCTGGCGACGTCGGAACCCGAGTTATCGCGGCCATCCCAGAAAATCTCACCGGCTCCGGCGCCAAGAACATGCCCGCTGAAGCCGCGCACTGTCTGGCCCAGAGAATTAATGATGCTCAACTGATAATCGCCGGCGCTGGGCAGATTGAACTCAATCCGCGTTTCGGCATTGAAGGGATTCGGCACGTTCTGACTCAGCGAAAACGTCGTTGGCAGAATGCCGTTGTCGTCGTCGACATCGGTGGCCTGCTGGAACACATGCTGCCCAGCTTGCAGTGCGGATCTTATCTCGTCCATGCTGTTTCCTGACGCGATGACAATTCCTACTTCGTTCGGGATACTGACGCCCTGAAAGTTAACACCGAAGATCGCCGCTTGATCCGCACTGCCGGCGTTCAATCCCACGGATGAGGAGACGATCGTCTGCCAACGGTCGGTGTCGGTCAGTATGCCGGACTTGTAATCCGCTCCTTCCAGCGAACGCGCAAACAGCGCTCCCTGCGGCAGCAAGCGCACACCGAGATAGCGATTGTATCCGTTGTTGCGAAAGACAAAGTCGCCACCGTCAAGGATGACAACTTCCCCGCCGGCCAGATCGGCGTCAACGCTCAAACCGAATGCCTGAAGCGGCGAACCTGAGTGGTTAGTGACCCGGAGCGTATACAGCAGAAAATTGGCCGCCAACGGCTGCGCGTCGGCGCGCACTTGTTGCTCAATCTCGATCAGATCATCTGCCGAACCGATCACCGAATTGACAAGTGTCAAACTGCCGTTCGTCGCCTTTTGATTTGCGCTCATGGCCCGAAAATCGAAATTCCCCGGCATCGCATCGTAGACCGTTCCGTCGGCCGTAGCGAAGATCAGCCCGATGTGCGAGAGCAGATCGGCTGAGGCGGCATAGTCGTATAATCGCCGACAAACCCCGAAATTGGTGACTTCGGCGTTTAGGCGCGGCGTTGCGACTAATTCAACGCTTGCAATCACCGGCTGGCCAAATGTCAATTCAAAGTCAACGCTATTGAGATAGCCGAATTGCGTGGACGTAAAATCGACTGTGAATGCGGCGACATCTCCGGGCTCGGCTTCGTGATCGACTTTGACCATAAACGGCGCCTGATTATTGTCGGCCAATCCCAGGCTTGCGAGATTGCCGAACGAAGATTCACCCGCCAGAATATAGACGTGCGGACTCGAGCTGCGCAGCGTGCCTACGACTTGCATCGCGGACGGCTCGCCGTTCTGAATGCTCACGACTACCGGTGTCGTCGTACCGATGCCAAACTCGGCATTTGCCGGATTGAGCAGGACGGTCTCCAGCGTGATTCGCGGCTTGATCGGCTGCGGGAGGAGTTCAATCGCTTCCCGAACATTGACGAAGCCCCAGCCATACTCGTTGTCTTTGCCGACGATTCCCAGATCCGAGCTGGTTTCGATCAACGCCATCTTTATCTGTTCTACGGTCGCGTCGGGATTGTATTCCCGCATCAGCGCCACGCATCCGGCAACCAGTGGCGCGGCCATCGAAGTTCCCGACATGAGTCGAAATCCGCCACCTTTGTAGCTGGAGCGCAGGCTCACGCCCGGCGCCACGAGATCCGGTTTGACCTTGGTAGTATCGCAGTTTGCCGGCCCACGGCTCGAGAAGTTGGCGATCATCAGATCCGATCGTGTTTGATCGACCGCGCCGACCGCGAAGGAGTTGGTCATGCTGGTCGTCCGGTCGGCCGGATTGCGGATCGTCCCTAAGTTCGGGCCTTCATTTCCGCTGGCAAAGATTACTACGACACCCAACGCCTCAAGATTGTCGATCGCCTCAAAGAAAGTATTGTCGCACGGCGAGAACAGACCTTTCGGGATCCCCCACGAGTTGCAGAGCACATCGGGAAGATCGGCTACCGTTTGCGGGTTGCCGTCCGGATCCGCTACCCATTCGAATGCATCCAAAATGTCGGAGATCGTCTTGTTCAGCGTCTGCCCGCGGTCGATCACCGCCGCCGATATCCATTGGGCATTGAAAGCTACGCCAATCGTGTCCGCACCGTCGCGTCCGACCATCAATCCCATCGTGTGCGTGCCGTGCCCGTTTAGATCAACCGGATTCGCGCTGCCATAAGGATCAAACCAGGCGCTGCCGGAATAGCTGCTGTCGTTCCCTTTCCAGGTCGCTGCCAATGCCGGATGGCTGCCCTCGACACCGGTATCGAAACTGGCGATGAGCCGGCCATGGCCGGTATAGCCGAGATTCCACATCGCGCGAGCGCCGATTTGAGCCATTGAATTGTCTGACCCGGCCAGTCCTGAAACCGATTCCGTCTGCGAAACCGGATCGACCAGTTCTAACTGACGATCGTCGACGATGCGACGAATCTGCGAAACGTCCAGTAGTGTTTCGATCACAGCCGCATCCGCCGTGAAAGCAACCGCGTCGGTAATCCAATACTGCCGTAGCCCGCTGATCGCGCCACTACGCTGCAATGATTCGAGCAATTCGCGTGTCTCGCGATGTCGTGAGACTTTGGCCTTGAGGTCATCAAGCAGCGCGGCGTGCGAATCCCGCTGCCGCGCTGTCTTCAGCAAGGACTGCGCAAGCGGGCTTTCGATTAGTGACGGTTCGTTCGTCTCGAGAAACGCGACAACCGCAATCTGCCGGTCGGCATTGGCAATCTTCGCGGCCAGTGACGGCGCCAAACGATCCGACTCGACGAGTCCTGACAAGGAGGCGGCTACATTCGTTGAGATTGCGAACAAAAGGCAAATTGGGACAGCAAGCAATCCTCTCATCAAACCTGTATTCAGCAACCGTCATGCCGCGATACTGCTGTGCACGTTGATGCAGCGCGCGATTGGGATTCCGATGACTACAATGGAGAGGTAGCGGCTAAACTCATCGGCAGGAATTAGTTGGATGTCGGAATGGCGGACACCCTATGGGGCGGCTCCCATAATCTGGCTGCCCCGGTCGCGAACTTCGTGAATCGCTATGCACAAGCCGATATGCAGCACTCTGCAAGGTGGAGAGCGTCGTTGCCGCCCGGCAGACAATTCGGTAATTTATCAGCATGGAATCTGTGATCGATCGACGTTGGATCTGGTGCCTTTTCGGCGTCGGATTAGTGCTCCGAATCGTCTACTTCCTGGAGTACCGAGCGCTCTTAGAGTTTCTCCATCCTACGGTCGATGCGCTCTATCACCACACGGCGGCGAAAGCAATCGCCGGCGGGGCGTGGATGTCCAGTGAGCCGTTCTTTCGCGCTCCCTTGTACAATTATTTTCTGGGCTTCATCTATTGGTTGACAAATGATAGCATCGCTGCAGCGCGGTTCCTTCAACTCACGATCGGAGCGCTGACCGCGCCGTTGACCTTCTTGGTCGCGCGCCAGATGTTCGATCGGCGGGTCGCGGCCGTCGCCGCTATCCTGACTCTTCTGACCGCGGACATTGTTTACTTTGAAGGCGAATTGCTTCTCGAGTCCTCGGTGCTACTTCTGATTTTGGGTGCCATCTACTTGACTCTAAGATACCGCCAATCCGGCGGCTGGAAAACTCTCGCTCTCATCGGACTTCTGCTTGGGTTGGCAATCATCGATCGCCCTAACACTGTTGTGCTCGCGCCCATCGTCGGCTGGCTGCTCTGGAAACCTGTGACAAGAGAACGCGCCATCAGCCGCGGTTCGACTCTCAGCATCATCGCCATTGCGTTATCTCTCCCCGTTGGCATCGTGCTGGCACACAATCTGACTCGCTCCGAGCCTGCGTTGACCATTGCGACGCAAGGCGGTGTCAACTTCTACATCGGCAACAACTCGGACGCCGACGGCATCTCGGCCGTGATGCCGGGCAAACTGGGCTATGCGTGGCAATACGAAGACATCCGAAGCCTCGCCGAGCTGGAATCCGCTCGCAAGCTTTCGCCGTCAGAGATCAGTGGACACTATTTCCGCAAGGGCTGGGCCTTCATCGCCGGCGAGCCGCTTGCCGCAGTCAAACTCTGGGTGCGCAAGCTGTACTTGATCTTTTCCGGTGAAGATATCTCGAACAACCGCAATTTGCCCTACTTCAAGGAGCAAATCTGGCTACTGCGTTGGCTCCCCGTTGGTATGGGGATTCTCGCTCCACTGGGGCTGATCGGCATGGTCCTGGCGTACCGGCGCTCATCAGCCGCACCGGCGGTTGCGGCGTTCATCATTGTTTATGCGCTCAGCTTTGTAGCTTTTTTCGTCAACTCGCGATTTCGCCTGCCGTTGTTGCCGCTACTGGCCGTCTTTTCCGCCGTCGCCCTCTGGGACCTCATTGACAGCCGGCGCCGCGCACAACGCATGCTTATCATTGGCGGATCTCTCATCTGTCTGACCGTGCTGCTCAACGCGAACTTGTATCGACTCCAATTCGACAACCGTCAGCAAGCCGAATTTAATCGCGGCAACCTTTTGATGACCGAGAGTCGCATTGGCGAGGCGATCAGTGCGTACCGGCTGGCAAACTCTCTGGGCGAGCCGCTACAACAAGTAAATCTCAATTTGGGCGTCGCCTTCATGAAGCTGCGCCAGTACGACTCCGCGTGGCAGTACTTTTGGCGCGAAGACTCGCTGATGCAAGGCAGCGCCGAGGCGCTCAATAACCTCGCATACCTGTACCGCCAGACGCAGCAGTACGACGAGGCCGTTATCGCTGCCGAGGCCGCTCTCGCCGAAAAGCCTTATCTGGAAGCCGCGCGACTCAATCTGTGGTATGCGCTGCGTGAGAGCGGTCGCCCGGACAGCGCCTTTACATTGATCAAATCGCATGTTGCGTCGCAACCGCTTTCCCTAAGTGAGATGTTTATCTTCGCCGCCATCGAGACCGATCTGCGCGACTTCGAATCCGCCGAACGACACCTGCGCGAGATACTGAACAGGGTCAGAAAGAATGAAGCACAATCCTATTCCGATGCTTCCGCCCTGCCTCTGACGAGCGACGTCTTGGCGCCGACGGTATTCGAAAGTCGAGTATTGTACAATCTGGGCTATGCGCTGGCCGGCCGCGGTTTCATCGACTCGGCGGTCGTCTACTTCGCGCAAGCCACCACGTTGGATCCGGATCTTGTCGAAGCGTGGATCAATCTGGGTTCCGCCTATCTGACTCTCAGAAAGCCCGGTGAGTCGATCGCCGCCTTGGAACAGGCGCTGGCAATCAGTGAACCGACACCGTTGATCACATTCAATCTCTCGCTCGCGCATTTCGCGTTGGCCGATACCGCCACGGCGCTGAGCTATGCTCGGCAGTGCCTTGATCAGGATTCAAGCTTCCTGCCCGCGCGGCAACTTCTGCAGACCTTGGGTGCGCCTCCCTCAAAATGAACGGCGCCGGATTTCTCCGACGCCGCTGCACTTCGACCTTGTTGCTTTGCGCCGCTATTCGGCGAAGAACCAATCAAGCATCTTTCTCGTGAGATCAACAGCCTGCTCTTCAACCAGCGGCCAGGCTGGAAATCCGAACACCGCCGTTTTGAACTTCGACTTCTCGTTAAACGTCCGGACTGCCACCACCGTACCCTGGTGACCCTCGATCCATCTTGATACTGAATCGGGCAAGATCGATCCGTACGCCGAACGATATATGAACAGCGGCTGACCCGTGATACTGCGAATGAAATAACTCGTCGCCGGCGGTCCGGCGAGCGGGTAGTTGTCGCGAATCTCGGTGCTGTATTTCAACATGATGTAAGTATTTTGCAGCTTATCCTGGTCGAGATCGATATCGGTGAACTCGTTGCCCGGGAGTGCCAGCGCTCCCGTAAACTGCTCTTGCGTTATCGGGTACGGCAGGTCGTGGATTCCCCAGCCGGTGCGCTTGATATAGGCCGCTTCCCATGCCGCCCGGTACTCGGCCAAAATCGAATAGTACAGCGCCGGAGTCGAGTTGATTCGGAACGAATTCATTGATTCTTTGCTGCCGTCATAGAATGCCGACAATGGCTGCGGCGACCACAGCCAAACCCTGCCGCCGAAATCCAGATAGCGATTGAGATCGGCGAAAACCCGCGCCGTATCCTTGCGATCGCTAACCGGCTTGAAGTCGCCGTCAAAAAGCATCAAGACCAGCGCGTACTCCGCGATCTGCCGACGCGTCGGCATGGTGCGAGTCAAGGTAAACTCCGGATAGCCGGCGCTCGTCAGAATTCTCTTATAGTAGTCGATAACGTCTGATTCGGAGTAGGAACCCGGCGGTACCGGGAAATTGGGCAGCGTATCGTAGCTGTCGCAGGGGACATTGCCCGGACGGAATCGCGTCTGGCAAAACGGCGGCGCCCAAAGTAAGATCGGCTTCTCCCGCCGCGGCACGATTACGCGGAAGATGCGATATTCTGGTGTTGGATCCGATGCCTTGGCATCGTCGCGCGTTGTGACCTTGAGCACGAAGTAATCGTCCCGCGTCGTTGTGAAGGTCGGTACCCAGCGGTGAAGATTGAACAGCCGGGTGCTCTTGGCGCCAACCCAGCCAAATCCCGTCTCCGTGTTTTGTGAGGACAAAACCAACTTCGCCGTCGCGAGAGTGTCAATGCCTGCTCCGTCGGCAATCCGACCCGTCGTCGTATCGAAATTCAAATCGGCGCGCGCATAAGGTCCAAACACTTGGTAGAAGTACTCGAAATCCGGCTGATCGGCCTCGTTCGGAAAGTCAAGGCGGTCGGTTCCCTTCCAATCGAAGACGATGCCTTTGTATGTCCCGAGCGTATCCGGGGCGTCATAAACACCGGCCGGATCCGGAACCGTCAGGATCTCCGTAACCGGCGGATTGTTACTGCGCGAGTAAAGGCTGTAGTCGATTATCGATGGATCGCCGTCATCGTCAACCGCGCGAACGAAGAAGTACTGGCGGACTGTATCTTCCGGCGTGTCGCCGGCGATTAAGCGGATGCTCTGCCGCGTCGGGCTGTCGACGGTCGCCACGTTGATTACGGTCCAGCACGCCGGATCGCAGGTCGCGCCATTGCCCTGCGATTGGATCTGCGCTCTGGCATAGGCGCGAACCGCGGCCTCGTCACTCACGTCTACGGCTGCTTCCACGATATCGGCCCGGATTACGGCGTAGTCATATGACACGATGTAGCCGTCGGCGTCAGTCCCGAACCAGCTAATCACTGGACTCGTCGTGAAGTGCGTTCCGCTTTCGGGAATGTTTACGATTTGGATGACGGGGACGGAATTTGTCGGTTCATTGCCGTCCGGTGACGTCGAGCAAGAAGTCAGCAGACTGCCGATCGTGACAAGTACCGACAGCGCCACTATCACCCATTGTTTTCTCATATCAATCATCAAGACCTCCTCAAAGAGTCGCTGTACTCGTCATTAAAACTTCAACCCGAAGGTGAACCGGTGGGCTTGCTCCAGAATCCCTAAGTCCTGAAAACCGTAGTCCAACCGCAACTCCATCTTGTTCACCGGCAAACGCAAGCCGCCGCCGACGCTCAAACTCCCCTCGTCATAGTTGAACTTCTGGCCCAACCGCAAAAAGTACCGGTCCTGATACTGATACTCAAAACCGGCATTGTACTTCTCCAAATTGTCGCTCGGATGCGATGCCTCCAGGGCAAACACGCCCTTATGCTGCTCGCCATCCAGCACGTTGATCGCTCCGCCAAAACGGAAATTGATCGGTAGCGGATAGCCTTCCTGGATAAACGTCATGTCCGGCCCGAAATTCGTAATCACCATCGCGATCTTGAAGTTCCGGAAGCCCGTGTCATAGCTCGTCCCCACATCCGCCGCCCAACCCGTCGCCCGTTCATCCTCCAGCATCTCATCCACCAACTTCATCGTCACACCCACACTAAACCGATCCGTCAGCGCACGGCCGTAGCTCAACGTCGCCGCATAGCTCCGGGCGCCAAAGATCCGCCCCGTGCCCTTAAAGTACTCGTACGTCGTCTCATCCATGTCGCCGGCATCCAACGAATAGAACCCGATACCCAAAACACCCCCCAACCGGTACAACGGATACGCCAACCCCGCAAAATCATAACGAATGTCCGCCACATACGAAATGTGCGACAACACCACTTCCCGATCATATAACTGCGTCAGTCCCGCCGGATTGTAGTAGATCGCCGACGCGTCGTTCGCTACCGCGACAAACGCCTCCCCCATCCCGATCGCCCGGCCGCTCACGCCGATCTCCAAAAACTGCGCGCCCGCCGTCGCTACTTTCGCCTGACCATACAACAGGCCCGGTAGAAGCAGGATCGCAAGCAAACCACCGAGAATCAATCTCTCTCTCTTCATGCTCTTCTCCTTCATCTCCTACCGTTACCTACTTGATCACCACAAACTTGCCAACCTGTGTCCCCAACGCGCTCTCCACCGTGTACAGGTAGATCCCCGACACCGCCGCCTGCGTGTTGCGCGTGATCAGATCCCACGACATCATGCTCTCGCCCTCCTGAAGCGGGCAGCCGCACGGATGCTCCAGTTCACGAACCAAGTCGCCGTCCAGCGTGAAGATCTTGATCGTCGCTTCACTCGGCAAATTCGCAAAATGCAACCGCCGTGCACGCTCCGGTGAGGCCGCGACGGCGGATAGCTGCTCGTAACCGGCCTCAAGATAACCGCCGTCGATACGGTAGGGATTCGGGAAGACCACGACATCCAGCTTTTGCTTCTCGACCTGATCGGCTGAGAATATCGGATAGGTCTCGATCGCATTGGCCAGCGGCGAGCTTTCGAGCGCCGCCAGATTCGTCGATGGATTGCCATAGTCCAGAGTCGTCACGGCGAAGTACTGTGGCCTTGAAGGCAACAAGCCTTCGATCTCGAATTCATATTCATAGTAGGCTTCGACGGAATCTTGAAGGTCTTCCGCCCACACCATCTGGCCCGGCACCGCATTCGGGTATACCTTCGCAATCGTGCCCGGCTGGTTAATCTCCGACCGATTGTAATCTTGAATCGTGAAGTAATATGCCGTTACGTTTCCTTCTTCGTCGACCCCCGGGAGTGAATCAGCCTGGGAAGTCCAATCCATTGGATTGAAGTCGTCGCCAAAGATGCTCTTGAGCGAATCAAGGCTGAACGGGACTTCGGTTAGCTCCCACCGCGGCGGCGAGAAACTGGTGTTCAACCGGTAGCGATTGTAGTTCTCGAAATCGAAGGAAGTCAACAGTGCAAACTCGCTGAGCAGCGGACGACTACCCATGTAAACGCGATAACCCTCAAAGTCCTTCAGGAACGAGAACGGGTCTTCGCCGGTCTCCGACTCTTTGCCGTTCCAACGCAGCGTAATCTTGCCCGGCTCTGCCGAGAATCGAATCGACGGCGGTGTCGGCGGCGGTGGGCCTTTAAAATCCGGAACGCCATCACCAAATCGATAGACAAGATCGCCCGTGCAGGGGTTCAACACCGGATCAGTCGCCGGGTCGATAACATTCTTGCCGTCACCGTCGGTATCCACACCCGGATTGTCGTAGACCCAGCCGGCCCATTGTGCGTTGGTCGCCAGGTCGCCGAAATCCAAGCGGTTGGCAAATTCGTCCGGGCTTTCCGCATTGAAATACTCAAAGTCATTCGGGCGCACGTGAAACTTGTCACCGCCGATATAAGCCATAGTGATTGGCAATGAGTCGCCGGGCGCAATATCAAACGGTCCGAACGAGAGCAGATAGCGTGTATCGTAGCCATCCGCCAGATCTTCCGCAATTTGCGTATTCGGCGGCAACCAGCCGGCGGAAGAGTAGTCGACACCGGAGTACAACTGGTCGTAGTCGAACTCGCCATTCGACATGAAGAAATACTTGTTCTCGTCGCCGGCCGGCGTACCCAATCCGCCCGTTCCGAGTCCGCGATTGTTCGCCTGCTTGATCGGTCCCCAATCGAGTTTGGCGTCGCCCTGCGAGACCCACCAGTTGAAACTTGTTTGCAGTTCGGGGTTCGGGGTACGCACAACTCGCGTGCCGGTAACAGCCGTCGGGCTCTTGCCGTCAAACACTCCGGCCTTGTTGGGATCGCCATCATTGTCGGCGATCCAAGCCACATTGATGATGTCCTCAAGATCCGGACAAGCCGGTGACGGAACCTTCGCCTTGAAGCCACAAATGTCGTCTTGGAAATAATTACCGGTCGAAAGGTGGCCCACATCGGCGTCAACGTAGATTCCCATATAGGCTTTGCGTATGTCGCCGATACCGATGTTTTTGACGACGAAGTCGAGCAGAATAAAATCCTCGGCATAGGAGTACGACCACGAATAGCTCTTCTGCGTAATCTCAATACCGATCGGGACGTGCGGACGGCCCTCCTCCGGATTCTGCGCCACGAAGGCCTGATCCGTCAGCGTATCGGTGTAGACCGCAAGATAATCGGCTTCCGAAATCGCTTCGGCGCTGTACTCCGGTTCCGACTTGCGAATCGTCCGCTTGATCATCGAGCCGCGCGGCGCCTGATCGGCATAGAATTCGAAAATGTGCTGCCAACCGTCATGACCGTGAGACACCAAGGTGTCTTCATTGACGATGGCCCCGACCCAGAGCGCTCCCTGGAACAGGTACTCGATTCCCGAACCGGCGGGGTACACGCACGAAGGCGCCGACAGACCGGTTTCCGGATCCTTGATACTCGGATCAGCTTGATTGCCGAAAATGCCGTAGTTCGTAACGCAGAGTTGGATATTTCCAACTTTATGCACGCGAACTTCAAGCACCGGTCCCGCCGTCGGCTTATTCAAGCCTTGCAGGCGATCGCGATGCTCATTTGGTCCTTCTTTGCTGACCAACGCCGCAAACGACGAACTGCCGACCAAGGCAATGGTCAGGCAGGCCGTTACGAGCGCCAGCCACCGCTCAGTGGCAGACCGCAAAACGTTCATCAGTCTTCCTCCAAACTTATTGAAATCAGAAATCTCTATCAAAATCAGCGGCTTCTTACCTCGTCATTAAAACTTCAACCCGAAGGTAAACCGGTGGGCTTGCTCCAGTATCCCTAAGTCCTGAAAACCGTAGTCCAACCGCAACTCCATCTTGTTCACCGGCAAACGCAAGCCGCCGCCGACGCTCAAACTCCCCTCGTCATAGTTGAACTTCTGGCCCAACCGCAAAAAGTACCGGTCCTGATACTGATACTCAAAACCGGCATTGTACTTCTCCAAATTGTCGCTCGGATGCGATGCCTCCAGGGCAAACACGCCCTTATGCTGCTCGCCATCCAGCACGTTGATCGCTCCGCCAAAACGGAAATTGATCGGTAGCGGATAGCCTTCCTGGATAAACGTCATGTCCGGCCCGAAATTCGTAATCACCATCGCGATCTTGAAGTTCCGGAAGCCCGTGTCATAGCTCGTCCCCACATCCGCCGCCCAACCCGTCGCCCGTTCATCCTCCAGCATCTCATCCACCAACTTCATCGTCACACCCACACTAAACCGATCCGTCAGCGCACGGCCGTAGCTCAACGTCGCCGCATAGCTCCGGGCGCCAAAGATCCGCCCCGTGCCCTTAAAGTACTCGTACGTCGTCTCATCCATGTCGCCGGCATCCAACGAATAGAACCCGATACCCAAAACACCCCCCAACCGGTACAACGGATACGCCAACCCCGCAAAATCATAACGAATGTCCGCCACATACGAAATGTGCGACAACACCACTTCCCGATCATATAACTGCGTCAGTCCCGCCGGATTGTAGTAGATCGCCGACGCGTCGTTCGCTACCGCGACAAACGCCTCCCCCATCCCGATCGCCCGGCCGCTCACGCCGATCTCCAAAAACTGCGCGCCCGCCGTCGCTACTTTCGCCTGACCATACAACAGGCCCGGTAGAAGCAGGATCGCAAGCAAACCACCGAGAATCAATCTCTCTCTCTTCATGCTCTTCTCCTTCATCTCCTACCGTTACCTACTTGATCACCACAAACTTGCCAACCTGTGTCCCCAACGCGCTCTCCACCGTGTACAGGTAGATCCCCGACACCGCCGCCTGCGTGTTGCGCGTGATCAGATCCCACGACATCATGCTCTCGCCCTCCTGAAGCGGGCAGCCGCACGGATGCTCCAGTTCACGAACCAAGTCGCCGTCCAGCGTGAAGATCTTGATCGTCGCTTCACTCGGCAAATTCGCAAAATGCAACCGCCGTGCACGCTCCGGGGACGGAGCATTGCCATCGAGACGTTCATAGCCGGCTTCGAGATAGCCGCCGTCGATACGGTAGGGATTCGGGAAGACTACGACTTCCAACTTTTGTCTCTCGACCTGATCGGCCGAATTGATGGGATACACCTGAATCGCGTTCGCCAGCGGCGAGCTTTCAAGCGCCGCCAGATTCGTCGATGGATTGCCATAGTCCAGAGTCGTCACGGCGAAGAATTGTGCCTGCGACGGAAGCAGTCCGTCGATTTCATACTTGTATTCATAGTAGGCATCAACGGAATCTTGAAGGTCTTCCGCCCACACCATCTGGCCCGGCACCGCATTCGGATATACCTTCGCGATTGTGCCCGGCTCTCCGAGTTGCGAGCGGTTGTAGTCCTGGCGCGTGAAATAGTAGTAGCTGATCCCGGCGCCTTCGGACCATTCCAGCGAATCGTTCGGGCCCGAGTAATCGAGCGGCCTGAATTCGTTGCCGTAGAGCTTTCGGAGCGAATCGAGCGTGAACGGAATCTCAGTCAGCTCCCAGCGCGGTGGATCGAAGTCGCGATTCAAGCGAAATCGATTGTAGTTCTCGAAGTCGAATGATGTCAACAAAGCAAACTCGCTGAGCACGAGCCGCGAACCCATGTAAACGCGATAACCTTCAAAGTCCTTCAGGAACGAAAACGGATCCGGCTCGGTTTCGGTTTCCTTGCCGTTCCAGCGAATCGTTACTTGGCCCGGTTCGGCGCTGAACCGAAGAATCGGCGGCTGGGGCGGCGGCGGCCCGGCAAAATCGGGCACTCCGTCACCGGCCTTGTAGTACTCGCGACCGGTGCAAGGATTAATATAGGGATCGAAGGGATCCGTCGACTTTATGCCGTTGCCATCCGTATCAACGCCGGGATTGTCATAAACCCAGCCCGCCCACAAGGCGTTCGTCGCCAGATCGCTAAAGTCCAGCAATTGCGCGAAAGCATCCGGAGCCAGCGGATCAAATAACCGGAAGTCATTCGGACTACGGTGGAACTTGTCGCCGGCGATGTAAGCGATCGTGATCGGCAGCGTATCGTTCGGTCCCAGATCAAACGGCCCAAAGGAGAACAAGTAGCGCGTGTCGAAACCATTCGCGAGGTCTTCGCCGAGATCGCGGTTTGGCGGCAACCAACCGGCGGTCGACTGGTCAACCGCCGAATAAATCTGATCGTAGTCGAACTCCGGCTGCGACATGATGTAATACTTGTTGCGGTCACCCTCCGGCGTGCCGAGGAAGCCCCCGAAGTCACGATTATTGTCAACTCGTCGCGGACCCCAGTCGAGCGCGGTGTTGTCGCCGTTGGAGACCCACCAATTGAAGGAGAACTGCAATTCTTCAGACGGCGAGCGCACTACACGAGTGCCGGAGACGGCCGTCGGACTGAACTGGTTGAATACGCCCTTATCGGGGTCGCCGTCGAAATCCGCAGTCCAGGCAACATTGATCGGCTCGATAACTTCGGCACAAGCCGGTGAGGGCACCGTCTCGAGGTACCCGGTAATGTCATCATCGAAGCCGCGACTGACGCTGGTTGGCACCGACTGATGCCAGATGTCGGCATCCACATACAGCGCCATGTACATCTTGCGGATATCGCGATCCTTAAGGTTGACGATTTTGTAGTCGAGAAGAATAAAGTCCTCGGCATAGCTAAACGACCACGAGTAGCTGCGCTGAATGATCTTGATACCGATCGGTTTATGCGATCGATTCAAAATCGCGTCGCGGCCGGTCAGCGCGTCGTCGACCAGCGTATCGGTATACTCCGCGATGTAGTCCTGCTCACTGACCGCCTCCGGGCTGTAAAACTCGGAAGTCTTGCGGCTGGAAAGCTGGACAATCGCATCGTTCGGCGCCGGGCGCGGGTACATCTCGTTCGTCCGCTGCCAGCCGTCGGCGCCTACCGATACCAGTGTATCGTCGTCGACGATTGCGCCAATCCACAGCGCGCCCTGATAGAGGTAATTGACTCCCGTGCCGGCCGGGAACTCAAACGATGGCGCCAATTCACCGGCGCGAACGCCCGGACCCAGACAGTAATCTTCAGTCAGCCAGTCATAGGAATCCCCGAATTGACTGCCAAAGAAACCCCAGTTGGTAATCGTGAAAAACACGTTGCCGACACGGTGCGAGCAGTTCTGTGTATTCGGCGTCGCTGTGACCTTGCGCAGCGCCAGGCGTCGCAGATCGTCGTCTGACGCGCGCTTCGTTGCCGCCAAAGCGCTGTGGGCGCCAAGCCCCAGGCACACCAAACCAACAACGGCCGGTCGCCACGCCGAAACAGCACAAGAACGAGTAAACATATTCCTTCTCTCTGGGTCGATCGACCGATCTTAGAAGTCAACTCCGATGCCGACCCGGATATTGCGACCCTGCGCCAAATTCAAAGGATTCTGGTTAATCGGCGCACCCTCCCAAACCCACGGTGTCGAACCGGTCGGCTTCGAATTGCTATTGTAGCGGCCGGTCAGACCATAGATGAAGTCAATGTTGCGATTGTCGAACAGGTTCTTGATTTCCACCGTGATCATGTAATCAAGACCCAGCAGCGGGAAACGTTTCCACGTGCGCACATCGACGCGAGAAGTCGACGGATAACGCAGCGAGTTGGTCTGCGGGTCTTCACCCGGCAGCAAACGCAGCCCCGGATAGCTCTTGTCCGGCGTGAACGGATAGCCCGAGCCGAACTGCCAAATTACACTGGCGCCCCAATCATCCGGCAGCTTCAAACCGAACAACCGCGGATGTTGATCGCGACCGATCTGGAAATCGACGTTCATCGTAATTTGATGACGCACGTCCCAGTTCAACGGGAATTCCTGAATCGGAATCGCCCGGCTGTAGAAGTCGTCGAAGTAATTCGAGTTTTCGTCCGACGATTTGCCGTAGGCAAACGAATATTCGTAAGTCACGTCGCCCTGAACGAAATTGCCGTAGTTCTTTTCCAGCTCAAGCTCGAAACCGCGCGTACGGGCATAATCCGAGTTTTGATAGACGTTGCGCTGATTCGGGCCGGAGCCTTCACGCACGGAATTGATGATGCCGAAGATATCCTTGTAGAAACCGGAAATACCCAGCTTGTAGTCCTCGGTCAACAGGTACTCGACGCCGAATTCGTACTGAATCGTCTTCGAGAAATCGAGGTTTTCGTTGCCGATAATGCCGAACGCATTCGATGCCTGCGTGGCGCGCTGGTACATCAGATTGAGATCCGGCAACTGGTTGAAGTGCCCGTAATAGAACTTGACCAGCGCCTTGTCCGATATCGGATAGCTAAAACCGATGCGCGGGCTGAAGCGGTTCTGGGAACCGAGAATCGACTTCTCCAGCGATTGATCCGTGCTGCTCGACTGCTTAAGCTCCGAGGATTGGATGAAGAAGTCGTAGCGCAGACCGATGTTTGCGATCATCGCGCCATACTCCATACGATCCTGCACGAAGATCGCGCCGGTGATGGGATGCCGGGTGTAGAAATCGCGGAAAATGCCGCGCTCCGGCCACGGACCGCCGTCCGGAATACCGTCGTACGAGAAATTCGGATAGCGCAGATCGCCCATCTGAATCGTGTGGAAATCAAGGGCCATACCGGTCTTGACGTCGTGTTCCTTCGAGAAGTTCTTGGTGATCTTGAAATCGGCCGTCCAGCGCGTCGCCGACCGATCCTGATAGAACGCCCACTGCTGATGGCCGCGGTCGTAGAAACTGTCGCGCGGATCCCATTGACCGTTTTTGTTCAAGTCGATAAACGGCTCGCCGGAATCGTACACACCGTTCGGAGAATCGAAAATTCCGTTGTTGTTGTAGTCAATAAACGGCGTTCCGGGTATCCAAGGCTCATTCGGTCCGTCGTATTTCGAGTTCCGGTTGAGGTCCTGGTTGACACCGGGCTCGACGGCCAAAATAAAAATGTCAATCCCGGCATCATAGACGCCGTTCAGGTTCACGTCCGTGAACGGTTCGCCCAGACTGCGGTCGCCGTCGGTGTACGGTTCGGGATTGTCAATATTGGTGACCGGGGCGCGCTCCGGATCAAACTTACCGTTGCCGTTGGTGTCCTGAAGAAGGAAATCACCAATATTCCACCGCCCGTCGCCATTCAGATCAACGAACTGCTCCGACTCGAAAAAGTCGATCATCCCGTTGCCATTCCAATCGGTGACGATGGTGTCAATCGTTCCCGAAGAATTTCGGCCACCGCGGTAGGCGTTGTTGACACCGCGGAATTCCGACAAACCGGCCACTTGACTCGAAAAGTCGTTGCTTCCGTTGCTCGTGAATCCGCCGTTCACTGCCGGCCAGTTGCCGATCAGGAACCCGCCCTGGCCGTCCGGAATCTGGACGTCAAAGGCGTCCCCGAATGTGTAGTACGAACCATAGTATGTGGTGTCACCATTGGCGTTAATGAACGGTTCCGGCTGGTCGAAAGTGCCGTTGCCGTTGCGATCGAGGAAGTACTCGTACTTGTCGAACAGCAGGAAATCACCCGGCTCAAGACCTTCACCCGGACGGTTAGGATCACCCGGCTTCTCCAGATAGTCGCGATTGAAACGCGAAACGGTGACCTCGTAATAGGTCGACTTATCGAGGAAATGCGTCAACTGCGCCGAATACACCGCCGATCTTTCATGCACGACTGGCGCTGTTGCCGGTGTGTAAACGTAGTTGTACTGGAACGAGGTTTGGTCGTCCCACGAACCGCGATAACGTAAGTTTAGCTTGACGTTGGCGGTCGCTTGATAGCGAAGATTTACTTGAGCCTCATAGGAATTGTTCATGCGATCGGTCAGGTCAAACAGGCCGAGAATCGAGCGGCTCTTGAAATCGCGCTCGGTAGTCGGCGTAAAGAACTGCGAGTAATTAACGTAGTTATTGGTCTTGTCCGCCGCGGCCTGGATCGAGTAGAACAACTTCTCGTTGAACCAATTTATGCCCAGACGCGGGAGCAAACCGCCCGCGAGGGCTTTGTCCGGACCCGACAAGTTGAAGATGGCACGATCAAAGTTGTAGGAATTCTTGTTCATGATACCGGTGCCGAGATCGTCGGTCTGGTACTCGATATGCAGCTTGGTATCCGGCGAACCGCTCTTGGTCGTAATGTTGACGATACCCGACGTGGCGTTGCCGTACTCGGCGTCGTAACCACCCTTGATGATCTGAATGTCTTCAACGGCGCGGGCGTCGATGTTCATCGCTTGGTCGACGGCGCCACGACCGCCGAGCGGGTCTTTGATCGCCACGCCGTCCACGACGTAGGTGACTTCGTTGGAGCGACCGCCGCGAATATGAATCTCGCCGAAGCGCTCAACCACGCCGACTTGCGTGGTCAGCAGATCTTGCACGGTCGAAACCGGCTTGTTTTTGATCTCCTCTGCGGTGATCTGACGCAAATTGGCGGTTTCCGTCTTCTGGAGCAGATCGCGCTGGGCGACGACGATTTCCGCCTCCATCTCGATTACGCTCTCTTCGAGGACGAAATTGATCTCCTTTGTCGCATCCACGCGGATATCAACGTTTTGCGTCTTGACCGTGGTATAGCCGGTGATACTGGCCGATACCGTGTAGATACCCGGCGGTACGTTGATGATGATATACTCACCATTTACATCTGCTTGGGCACCCATCGTCGTGCCTTCGATTTCGACAACGGCGAACGGGACTGCGTCCTTTGACTTCTTATTGATGATTTTGCCGCGAAGCTTACCCGTCGTGCCGGCAAACACCGCCGACGAGGCAAACAGCGCCAGTACCATCAGAAGCAGGATGTTTCTGAGAACTTTCGCAAACCGCATGGCTCTTCCTCCTTCTCGCTTGGCGAGAAACAGACCAAAGAAAAACTCTTATATCCGAAACTCTGGGGAAGCCGAAAAGACGGGAACTTTCGCCCCAAGACGACGTAAACAATTGGTGTTGGATGACGCCTTAGCTGTTCGGTGAATGTCCACGCTCTCTCTTCCCATCAACCTTGCAAGCCTGTTGGCATACAAGGCCTTCCACTGAGACAAAACAATCTGCGAATAAAGCAATTCCGACCTATCCAAGTCAAGCGGAAATTTGGTCGTGAAAGCCGGTATTCGTCAACGGTATAGACTGTTAAGCGGTGGATTTGTTTAATCGCTAAGTGAAGATTTTCGCGAGTGTCAAGTCACTTATCGTAGTCCGCAAGCTCAATGCTCGACAGCGGAAATCGGTGCAATTGCAAGTTCTACCCCGAACAAATCCTCGATCGCTTCACACCAGCATCGCACAATTTCCGTCATGATCGGCCCCCGGTGCAACTCGGCGTAAACTGATGTAATTCCATGTTTATCAAGCGCTTGCCCGTCCGGCCACAGATCGCGCAGGTCGCTGCCCGTCCAGTTGTCAAGCACCCGCAGTGAACCTTGCTGTAGAAAGAAATCCCCTGACCGGTATTGAGCGTTGCCACAGATTTTCTTGCCTCGAACCGTGACTTCGAATGGATTGAGCATCGCAAAACAAGGTCCGAGCGGCGATTTCCGGCCCGCCCCCGTTGCCGGGATTTCGGCCAATTTAATACCGAGATTGGTCAATGTTTGTCCGATCGCCTGTCCGATCGCGCGGTAAGAGGAACTCAGCGAATGAAACAGCGGATGGTGATTCTTCGACGCAATGATCGAATAGCAGATATCCCCCTTGTGTAACAACGCGCGTCCGCCGGTTGGACGTTGCACCAAGCCGTATCCGAGTCGACTGAGCTGATCGAGGCGGACAACTTCCTCGGCGATCTGATTGACTCCCAGGCTCACCGTCGGCCGATCCCAGCAATAGAATCGCACGACCGGCTGCGATCTTTGGCCCGACTGCAACTCGGCGAGAAGTTGCCGATCCAGCGACATGTTGTACTCGCCTGCAAATGTGCCGAATCCGAGATAGCTCCATGTGCCGCACTTGTCGGAAGGCAACGACAAACTCATGCCATGAACTTACTCGCCGCCGCTCACCGATACAAGTATGATCTCGCCGGGTGCCCCACCGAAACGATGGGCGGTTGTAGGTCGAGCCGTCTTGCGAATAGAAAGTCCACGACCCCTCCGCGCAGCCGCCGGGGTGATGACAAAGAGAAGTCGAGGGTTATTCTTGCGTGATGCGGTATTGCTTCATCTTGAGGCGCAATGTCGACTCAGGGATCGACAGCCGCTCGGCGGCGTGTTTTTTGATCCACTCCGACTCGCGCAGCGCCTTGAGGATATACTCGCGCTCCAAGCGGCTGAGATGCTCGTAGAGCGAAAAGTGGCCGTTGCCGTTGTGTGACTCGGCTGTCGCCGGCGCCGATTGTTCGGTAATGCGCCGCGAGATCATGAAACTGGAGATCACTTTTTTGTCACCCGCCAGCAACACGAGTTTCTTCAGTTCGTTTTCCAGTTCGCGGATATTGCCCGGCCAGTCATAATCGGCCAGACAGTTAAACGCTTCCGGCTCAATCCGCACTTCGGGATCAAACTTGTTCAGGAAATGCCGGATCAGCAGCGGGACATCCTCGCGCCGTTCGCGCAGCGCCGGCAGCCGGAACGCAAACGTCGACAGGCGATAGTACAAATCTTGCCGAAACTTCCCCTGCTCCATCATCGTCTTGAGGTCTTTGTTGGTCGCGGAAATCACGCGGACATCGACCTTGCGCGGCACGGTCTCGCCGAGGCGCACAACTTCTTTCTCTTCGATGACGCGCAGTAGCTTGACCTGAATCGACAGCGGCATGTCGCCGATTTCGTCAAGGAAGAACGTACCGCCGTTGGCTTCCTCAAACAGCCCGACCTTTTCGCCCTCGGCGCCGGTGAACGCGCCGCGGCGATAGCCGAACAGCTCCGATTCCAACAGCGTCTCCGGCAATGCCGCGCAATTGACCGACACAAACCGCTTGTCGCGGCGATTCGAATTGTAATGAATCGCCTTCGCCAACAAATCTTTGCCCGTGCCGGTTTCGCCTTCGATCAGAATCGAGATCGGCGAGTCCTTGACCTGAATCACGCGCTCGAGAATATCGAGCATCTCATGATTGGTCGTGATCACGTTGGGGAACGCGACTTGCTTTTGCAGTTGATCTTTGAGCCGCTTGTTATCCTGCGCCAACCGCCGCTTCTGTTCTTCGGACGACTTGAACGCCAGAATGTCGGAGAATGCGATCGCGAAATTGAGATTCCCACGCGTAAACAGCCCCGGGTGGGATTCGCTGCGATCGACAAATACCAAGCCGGAAATCTCCGACGAGAGTTGAATCGGAATCGAAATGAATGCGGTCATCGACGCGGCGCCGGCGAGATAATCGAATGTCCGCTTGCGGTCGTCGGCAACGTGCGTCACCAGAAGCGGCCGGTCCAGCGGCAGCGATCCGCCTCGACCATTGGCCAGTGACTTGGAGACCTTTGCCAGATTTGCGGGATCGAAATCAACCGCCGCGAGCGTCTCAAACTGATTCTGCGCCGGATCATACGACAGGATAAACGCCCGCGAACCGCCGATCTTGTCGCGCAGGACTCTCAGGCTGTCCTCGAGCGTGCCGCTCTTGAGATGGCCGTACTCGGAAGCCGACAATAACGAACTGAAGAAACTAAATTCGTTGTCATTAGAGAGACCGGCATCCACCATGTCGTCTTCAATGGCCAACCGCAAAATGCGGCATTCTTCCAACGCCCGGTCATCGCGGTGCTCAAGCGCCAGTTCTTCGCAGCGCTCGAGCTGCTCGAGTGCCCGGTCAAAATCGCGGGCTTCGAAGCGCAATGCCGCCAGTTCGTAGTGCGCGTGAATTCGCAGCCAGCTCAGCGCCATGGTATCCGCCAATTTCATCGCGGCATTGAGGTGATTAATCCCAATCTGGTGGTGTATCCTCGATTTGATTAGCGACTTGCCGGCTACATAGTGCGCATACGCCAATTCGCGCGTCTCTCCGGCCAACTCACAGATGCCGATCGCGGCATCCGCCAGCGCTACGGCTTCATCGAATTGACCGGTCGCCGCCGCCAGCGCGCCCAGAATCTTCTTGGCGCCGGCGACTTCGATGATCTCACCTACATGTTCGGCGACTGCCAGCGCGCGTTCGGCATGATCTTTGGCCAGCGCCAGATTGCCGGCGTGATACTCAAGTTCGGCCAGTCGGCGCTCCGTCTGGCTGATGATCGCGCTTTCCGGCGCGATCCGGTGACCGATTTCGAGCGCGTAAGAATAGTGCTGGCGCGCCATGCGCAAATCGCCCATGGCCGCAAGCAACTCGCCCATATACTCATGGTAAATCGACCGCTCGCGCGACAGATCATGCTTTTTGATCACCTCGTAGGCTTCATCGAGCGTGCGTCGCGACTCGGCGAACTGCTCTTTCAGGTACAATACATAGCCCAGCGACAGGAGATTTTTGGCTTCGGACACACCGGCATCGACGCGCCGATTATATTCGATGCACTCGCGCAGCGTCGCCAGCGCCGTATCCCATTCGCCAATCAGGATCTGAATGCGCGCCCGGTTACCGCGCGCGCGATACACGGCGGTTTCGTTGGACGAATCGAGCCGCTGCGCGATGGCAATCGACTCGCCGAGGAACTTGTCCGCCGACTTGAACTCGCCGCGGATAAAGTAGACCTGCGCCAAGCGGTTGTAGCAACCAACAAGTTCCTCTTCCTGATCGATGCGCCGGAAAGAACTGATCGCGTCGCGAATGAAGGCTTCACCGGCGTGCAGATCACCGAGCGCGACTTGAATTTTGCCGATCAGCGCTTGCACGCGCCCGATAAGAAGATTTTCAGCTGTGTTGGAAACCAGGCTGTAGGCCTTCTGCGCCAGTGCGAGAACTTCCAGCGGCGGCTGAACCGGCAAATCCGCGGCCGCCTGCAAGTAATAGAATTCTCCTGCTACCGGCGAATTTGGCTCCCGCTCGATCGCGGGAACCAATTTCGCCAGTTCGGCACGGGCATCAACAAACTTGGCGGCGTCAATCAGAGATTGAATCGCGCGAAGTTTGTTCACCGTATCGTATGTCGCATTACCGTAGCTACTCATCAAATCAGTCGTGTCATCGCATCATTTTCGAGGAGCGGAGAACCGTGTCGATTTGCGCGGCGGATCTCCGTTCTGGTCCGGCACCTCGATCTTGTCTTTGCCATCAATCAAGACCGCACGCAAGTCGCCGATCAATCCGCGAATCGTATCAATGATCCGGGTGATTGTCGGTACGCGCGGCTTGGGTGGATTATTCGCAATGGGATTCTTCGTTCCAAGCGAGGTTGAGTCGCCCGGACGGTCATCCCACGGATGATCCACCGCCCGTAATTGGGAAGGCAAGAGCAGAAATATCGAGGCGGTCACCACAACGACTGTGAGTAGCCTGAGCAGGTTTTTCATACCTGGCGCCTCCGAAAAACTGAACGTATTATCAAATTACTTCTGAGTCGGGGGATGCACAGGGGACAAAGCGACGCGCATCCTCTGGCTGTGCTTTAAGCTAAGATTGTGCCAATCGCTTGTCAAGCATTTTTTGCGTCAGCATCAGGTTTTGTTCTGGAATTGCGACTAAGCTGTTGTCTTACAATTTATTAAAGAAGCGGCGCAAATTGTGCGCTCGCGTCGCAACCTCACTCCAAAGCTCCTTCATCGCGCAGGGGCAACCCTTGCGGTCGTCCGGTGTCACTAACCGTTTACGCGGGCTGATCTACGACTCTTCGATCAAATGGAACGCAGTCGTGTAGTTCGGCCTCGAAAGGCACCGGACTCAACGAGTGCCCCTATATCACCTGCCGCTCTCTTAACTTCGTGAACAGCTTGTCGGCGATCTCCTGCGGCGTCGCGCCGGTAATCATCTCGCCCTTTGGACGCGCCGGCGGATTCGCCGCGCTCACCTGTTTGCAGCCGGAGGCAAACACCGGCGCCGACAAATCAAGCCCAAGATCGGCGGCGTTGTGCACGACAACCGTCTTCTTCTTCGCGTTCATTTTGCCTTTGAGCGACGGCAACCGCGGCTCGTTAATTTCTTTCACTACCGACATCACCGCCGGCAGCGGACATGCGACCTTGTCGAAACCGTCATCGGTCATGCGTTCGACCGTCATCTTGGCGTTGTCAATGCTCTCGATCTTGCGCACAAACATCACCTGCGGCCAGCCGAGCGCCCCGGCTACCGCCGACGAAACCAATGCGCCGTCGGAGTCGATGGCTTGCTTGCCGCACAGCACGAGGTCGACTGCGCCGATCTTCTTGACACCCGCCGCCAGCGCGGTGGCGACGCCGACAGCGTCGATGCCGGCGAAAGCATCGTCCGTCAGATGCATTGCTTCATCGGCGCCCAAAGCTAATCCCTCGCGCAGCGCGTAGTCGGCTTCCTTGCCGCCAAGCGACAGCACCCACACCGTGCCGCCGTGCTTCTCTTTGAGACGCAGCGCTTCCTCGATGGCGTAGGAATCGAACGGATTGATCAGCCCGGGACTCTGTGGCAGTGTCAACGTTCCGGATGCGGCATCGACACTCACCAGCGCGATTTCCGGAACCTGCTTCACGCAAACAACGATCTTCATCTTTTCTCCTATTTCAGCGGCGATCATACTCTGATCGCCGTGACTCTAATTCTCTTCCGAACTTTCGTCCAGCGATGCCAACGCGCTTTCGGCGGCGCGTTGCTCAGCGCTCTTTTTCGAATCACCGCGTCCGGTGCCCAATCGGCGCCCGCTCACATAAACCTCGACGGTGAACACCTTGCGATGATCGGGGCCGTCCTCATCGCTAACCGAATACTTCGGCAAACCACCTCCGGCAGCTTGCAGGCGCTCCAGAAGCTCGCCTTTGAAGTTGCGCAGCGAGAGAAACTGGGCGACTTCTTCGAATTCAAATGAGATGATCTGGCGCACGACCCGGCGCGTCGGCTCCAGGCCGCCGTCGATGTAGACGGCGCCGATAACGGCCTCAAGACAGTCGGCGATAATCGAGGGCCGCGTGCGGCCGCCGGCGCGTTCTTCATCACTCGACATCTGGATATATTTGCCGAGTTCGATTTCCATCCCGGCATGCGCCAGCACTTTCTTGTTTACCAATAGCGACTTGTTCTTGGTCAGGCTGCCTTCGCTGACATCGGGGTAGCGGTTGAAAAGTTCCTCGGCGACGACCAAGCCGAGCACCGAGTCGCCCAGGAACTCGAGCCGCTCGTATGACCGCAAGCTACGCGGTTCGTTGGCGCGCAGAAACGAACGATGGGTTAATGCCTTGCTGAGATAGAATTCGCTCTTGAACTTGTAGCCGAGTTTGTTCTCGAGTTCAGCGCGAGTTGTCGGACTGAGAGGGATTTGCGCTCGTTGGGCCGGTGTGCGGCTGAACAGACGAGCGAGCCATTGGCGCATGCGCTACCTCGATGAGTTCTTATGTCTGCCTAAAACGAGAGTGATATTGTGGCCGCCGAATCCGAAAGAGTTCGAGATACCGATATCGAAAGACGCGGCGCGTCCGCCTTCCTTCACATAGTCGAGGTCGCACTGCGGGTCCTGGTTTTCGATGTTCAGGGTCTGATGGACGAATTCCTCATTGAGCTGCAGAACCGTCGCCGCCGTTTCGACCGCGCCGGCGCCGCCCAGCAGATGGCCAATCATCGATTTCGTCGAGTTGATCAGGAGCTTGTAGGCGTGTTCGCCGAACACCTGTTTGATCGCCTGCGTCTCAGCGATATCGCCGAGCGGCGTGGACGTACCGTGCGTGTTGACGTACTGCACCTGCTCGGCTTTAAGTCCGGCATCTTTCAGAGCCGCCACCATGCAGCGCGCCGCGCCGTTGCCGTCCGGGGCCGGAGCCGTGATGTGATGCGCGTCCGCCGACATTCCGGCGCCAAGAATATCGGCATAAATCTTCGCGCCGCGGCGAACGGCATGCTCTTCCGACTCGACCACGACAATCGCCGCGCCTTCGCCCATGACGAAACCGTCGCGGTCGACATCAAACGGTCGCGACGCTTTCTCCGGCGCGTCGTTGCGCGTCGACAACGCGCGCGCCGAGCAGAACCCGGCGTACGCCATCTCGGTGATCGGCGCTTCCGAACCGCCGCTGATCACGACATCCGCCTCGCCGCGCTGAATCACCCGCATGGCGTCCGCCAAGGCGTGCGCCGATGAGCAGCAAGCCGAGACCGTCGAGTAGTTCGGCCCCTTGAATCCGTAGCGGATCGATATCAATCCGGGAATGATATCGATAATCATCATCGGGATGAAAAACGGCGAGACCTTGCCCGGGCCTTTCTCTTTGTAGGTCCAGGTTTGATCCTCAAACGTCGCAATGCCGCCGATTCCGGAACCGGTGATCACGCCGACGCGTTCTTTATCGACCGTTTCCAGATTGAGGCCGGCATCCACCAACGCCAACTGTGTCGCCGCCAGAGAGTACTGTTGGATCGGGTCGGTGCGGCGCACTTCCTTCTTGTCAAGGAAGGCGGCCGGGTCGAAGTTTTCCACCAATCCGGCAATCTGCGCGTCGAATTGGGAGACGTCAAAGCGATCGACTTTCTTGATGCCCGACCGACCGGC
Organism: uncultured Ignavibacteria bacterium; assembly: GCA_964617645.1. Taxonomy (GTDB): domain Bacteria; phylum Zixibacteria; class MSB-5A5; order CAIYYT01; family CAIYYT01; genus JADJGC01. Next base: position 367,611 of record CAZTYE010000001.1, on the reverse strand, counting down.
TTTGATCCCCGCCCAAAACTCATCTTTGCTGTTGCCCAACGGCGAGATGATGCCCAATCCCGTGATGACAGCTTTCTTCATAGTCCTCGGAAGCGACTGCGGCGAGCAAGCTCGCCGCCGCCGTCATTCTTTTGCGTGCGCCTTGATATAGTTGATCGCGTCGCCGACTGTCGAAATCTTCTCGGCTTCCTCATCCGGGATCTCCAAGCCGAAAGCCTCCTCCAACGCCATCACCAATTCGACGGTATCCAGCGAGTCGGCGCCGAGATCATCGACGAATTTCGCGCTGGGCACGACCGCATCCTTGTCGGCATTCAACTGCTCAACGATGATTTCCTTTACTTTGGCTTCCACATCAGCCATGACCTCATCCTCCTGTTATCAATCGGAATTACTACTTGATCTCCACTACATCAGCATCCCGCCGTCCACCTGGACCACCTGGCCCGTGATATAGGTGGCCGCTTCGGATGCCAAAAACAACACCACGCTGGCCACGTCCGCCGGAAGGCCGGGACGTTTGAGCGGAATATTATTCAGAAACGCTTCCTTCGCCGCTTCGGGCAGATGCTCGGTCATTTCGGTCTGGATATACCCGGGCGCGACCGCATTGCAAGTAACATTACGCGGCGCCAGCTCCTTCGCAACTGATTTGGTCAGTCCGATGAGTCCGGCCTTGGAGGCTGAGTAATTGGCTTGCCCGAAATTCCCCATCAGTCCGACGACCGAGGAGATATTCACGATGCTGCCTTGGCGCGCTTTCATCATTACCTTGGCCGCCGCTTGCGACATCAGAAACGCGCCTTTCAGATTGATGCTGAGCACGCGATCCCACGCCGCTTCGTCCATACGTATGAACAGAGTGTCCTTCGTGATGCCGGCATTGTTCACCAGCACATCGACGGCGCCGAAACGCTCGACGGTTCTGTCGATCGCCGACTGCGTATCGGCCGCGGAGGTTACATCGCAGTGCACGTAGGCGACTTCGCCGCGCGCGGACAACTCGCCCACGGTAGCGCTGCCGACATCATCCAGAACGTCGGCGATCATCACTTTCGCGCCGGCATCAAGGAACGCTTCGACGATCGCCCGGCCAATGCCGCGTGCTCCGCCCGTTACGACAACCGCTTTTCCCGTTAGCTTCAAACCGCCTCCAGCAATTTTTCGGCAACCAAATCAAAGTCGGAAAGTTTGTCAAGACTCATGATCTCGACTTCGCCGAGCGTGCGCTTGACCAAGCCCCCGAGCACTTTGCCGGGCCCGACTTCAACAAAACGTGTGACACCGAGTTTCTGCAATTCGGCGAGCGAATCGGTCCACAAAACCGGCGCGGTGATCTGGTCGACGAGCAGACTCTTGAATCTTGTCGCCTCCGTCTCCGCATTGGCGGTGACATTGGCAATGACCGGAAACTTCGGCGCATGGAATTGGAGTTTGTTCAACGTTGCGCCGAGCGTCGCTGCCGCAGAAGCCATCAGCGGTGAATGGAACGCGCCTCCGACCGGCAGGAGCATTGCTCGCTTGGCGCCAAATTCTTTGGCTAATGCCGGCGCTTTCTCAATCACACGATAATCGCCGGAGATCGCGATCTGATCGGGTGCATTGAAATTTGCCGGGACGACGACGCCATCGGCTGATAGTTTCGCCACGAGTTTCATTACCGACTCCCGATCCGCTCCCATCACCGCCGCCATTGTACCACGATTGAGTTCGCAGGCCGACTGCATCGCCTTGCAACGCGTATTCACGGCCGTGACCGCATCCGTAGCTGCCAATACGCCGGCGCACGCCAACGCCGAATACTCGCCAAGCGAGTGACCGGCGGCGAAATGCGGCGTCAGATTATTCTTCTTCAGAAGAGTTTGCCATGCCAGCGAGTGCACCAGAATGGCCGGCTGCGTGACGACGGTTTCTTTCAAGCGCTCTTCCGGGCCGTTGAAGCTCACCTCCGCGAGGTCATAGCCCAGAATACTCGAAGCCGACCGGTAAAGGTCGCGCACTTCGGCATGTGCCTCGAAAAGATCTCTGGCCATTCCGACGTATTGAGAACCCTGGCCGGGAAACAGAAAAGCGACTTTGCTCATCGTCACATCCTCACCAGCGCCGCGCCCCAGACCAACCCACCGCCAAACGAGACTAAGAGCGCCAAATCGCCGGCCTTGAGTCTGCCCTGCTCTTTGGCTTCAACCATCGCGATCGGAATCGAAGCCGCCGACGTGTTGCCGTACTCGGAGATATTCACGAACAACTTTTCGTCGGGCACGTTCAGTCGTTTCTGCAGCGACTCAATGATACGGATATTCGCCTGATGCGGAATGACCAAATCGATGTCTTCCGGCTTGATACCCGCTTCGGCAATGACGTGTTCCGCCGAATCCTGCATATAGCGCACGGCAAACTTGTAGATTTCCGAGCCGTTCATGTAAACGTAAGCCGCGCCGTTGCTCAGCGCTTCCGGCGTAATCGCCTGCCGCGACCCGCCGGCGCGCACATACAGCAAATGCTCGTGGTTGCCATCGGCGGCAATGTGCGTGGCCAGTATTCCACTCTTGGCGTCAGCGGAAGCCGACACGACCGCGGCGCCGGCGCCGTCCCCGAAGAGGACACAAGTCCCGCGATCTTGATAATTGGTGATTGATGACAGCGTCTCCGCGCCAACAACCAGAACATTCTTATACATGCCCGAGCCGACAAACGCCCGCGCCGTCGTCAGTCCATAAACGAAGCCGACGCATGCCGCGTTAAGGTCCATCGCGGCGGCGTTCTTCGCGCCGATGTGCTTCTGGACAATGACCGCCGTTGACGGCGTTTTCATATCGGGCGTTACGGTTCCGATGACGATCAGGTCGATTTGCTCGGCGCTCATCCCGGCATCGCGCAGCGCGCGTTCCGCCGCGACTGTGCACATGTCGGAAGTGGCTTCTCCCGAATCGCCCACCACGTGGCGGCGCTTGATGCCGGTGCGCGACGTGATCCACTCGTCGGTCGTGTCGACCATTTTTTCAAAATCGGCGTTGCTCAGCACCTTGGCCGGAGTGTACGCGCCGATTCCCATTATTTTAGCGGAGGTCATTGTTGCACCGTCCGTGTGTTCGTTTCGATTCGTTTCTGGATGTGCGCGGCGACGTTGGTCTTGATCATGTCCGCCGCGACGCGAATGGCGTTGCGGATAGCTTTCTCCGACGACTTGCCGTGGCAGATGACACAATTTCCATTCAGTCCGAGGAGCGGCGCGCCGCCGTACTCGGCATAGTCCAGCGACTTTTTCATGCGCCGCAGGAACGGGCCCATGAGAATCGCGCCGGTTTTCGAAAAAACATTCGTGCTGATTTGCCTGCGGATCCGCGTCTCCAAAAGCACCTTCACCGATTCGGCGAACTTGAGAATGACGTTGCCGATGAAGCCGTCGCAGATCACGACGTCGCACGTGCCGGAAAGCACGTCGCGCCCTTCGACATTGCCGACAAAATTGAATTCGCCGCTTTTCAACAATTCATGTCCGGCAATGACAAGTTCGTTTCCCTTGGTGGGCTCTTCACCGATCGAGAGCAACCCCACTTTGGGATTCGGCCGCCGGAGGATGTCCTCGGCATAGGAAGCCCCCATCTGGGCGAATTGAAACAGGTGTTCGGGCTTGACATCGACATTCGCGCCGACGTCGAGAACGAGCGTCGCCGCCTCGTGAGCATTGGGAAACAGAGCGGCGATTGCCGGACGGCTAACTCCGGACAATCGTCCCAAGGTCAGCACCGCCGTGGCCATCACGGCGCCGGTGTGCCCTGCCGACACGACGGCATTGACCGTGCCCTCGCGGTGCATCCGCATGGCGACGGCAATCGACGAACCTTTCTTGCGCAAGGCATCGGTCGCGAACATCTCCATTTCGACCGTCTCGGGCGCGTGCGCGATCTCGATCGGCAGCGGCGCTTCCAGTTTCATCGATCCGAGATGTTCCCTGAGAACGCTCTCGTCGCCAACCAGAACGATCTCGTCGTCCCGATTCTCCGGCAGTTGCAGATAATGAACGGCGCCGGTCACCAGCGGGAGCGGCCCGAGGTCGGCGCCCATGCAGTCAACAGCGATGCGTCGTTTCAACGCCGAATCAGGCTTCCTTTCCTTCCAGAATCTGTTCGCCGCGATAGTACCCGCACGACGGGCAGATATGATGGCGCAATTTGGCTTCCCCGCAATTGCTGCATTCGCTCATCGCCGGCATAGTTGCGGTGTAGTGGGTGCGGCGTTTGCGGCCGCGCTGCTTGGAGTGTCTTCGTTTTGGAAGTGGCATCTCTTACTCTTATGGTTTAACGGTTATTTCCATTTTCGGTCAGCTTTCGCAGCGCCTCCCAGCGCGGATCGGCCTGCTTGTTCTGACATTGACAACGCGCCTCGTTCCAGTTGGCGCCGCACTGCGGGCAAAGACCCTGGCAATCCTCGCGACACAGCGGTCGCAACGGCGCTTCCAGCGCGATCAAATCGCGCACGTGTTGGTCCAACGCGTAGCTCGTCTTCGCCGCCGAAATCATCACGAATTGGTCGTCGTCATCGTCCGGCTCGGCTAAGCGATCGTCCGGAACAAGCTGCAAAACCAAGTTCAAAGGCAACGTGTGCTCTTTGGAGAACTCGGTCAAACAGCGCGCACAAGTGTACTTGACCGCGTAATCGATGACGCCGTCAAGAAATATCTCATCTTCGATCCGCCAGCCCCGTCCCTTAAACGCAATCGGCGTCGTGACCTCGGCGAGGTCAAGCCGAAGCTCAAGCTCGGCGGCATTGGCGGAAAGCCCCAGATCGCTGGGTTCCGCCTTCATGGTCTCCAGCGATATCTCCATAGCTCGTTATTGTACGCGGCTCATATCCGATTGTCAAGCGCAAATGCCCCCATGCGCCACAAGGGCTTAGCACGAGGTGCCTCGGACTCGGAACCGTGCCCAGTCCCCACGTTGCCTTATCGTTCGACCAACTATTCGATGGTATTTGATATCTACATTCGCTACCCTAATCGTACTTGTCGATTCGTCTATCCTCCGCCGACAAGCGCGAGCTCCTGCGCATCGCCCGATCCGCCATCGGCCAATATCTCGCTGACGGCACGGTTCTCGATACCACTTCGACCGGTCATCTCGTCGAACCCGGTGCCGCCTTCGTCACGTTGACCCAAGACGGCCATTTGCGCGGTTGCATTGGCACGATCACCCCCGACTACCCACTGGCCGAAACTGTCGCGCGCTGCGCTATCGAAGCCGCCGTAGAAGACCCCCGATTCGTACCGCTGCGATTGGAAGAGTCAGCCGATATCGAAATCGAAGTCTCCGTGCTCACACCGCTCATTAAGGTGGAATCGCTCGACGAAATCGAAGTCGGCCGCGACGGGCTGCTCATCCGCCTGGGGCGTCGTTCCGGCCTGCTACTGCCGCAAGTGCCGGAAAAATACGGTTGGAGTCGTGAGGAATTCCTGCGGCAGACCTGCATCAAAGCCGGCTTGCCGGAAAAGTCATACCTTTCGCCGGATGCGAAGTTGTTTCGATTTCAGGTCGACCATTTTGAAGAGTGAAGCATCTGAGTAGCACCGCACCTCGCTGATTTTCAGTGGGCCCGGAGCTCCGTACTCCTGAAATCGCGGATCCCTTATCAGCGAGACGCATCCGAGGTAATGGCGATCTATTCTATTACGTATGCCTCCCTCATTGCACAGCCAAGCGAGATAAAGCCGGCTCTGTGCCCCTTAAATCCAATCTGCAAACCCCTTAGCCCTACAGCATCTCCTGATCATCCGGCGGCAACTTGAGTTGCCCTTCCGAACGGGCGACGTAGGTAGCGGCAGTGATGTCGCCGGCAACATTGAGAGTCGTGCGGCACATGTCGAGAAAGCGGTCGACACCGAGAATCGCGGCGATTAACGCGGGATTGACACCGATACTCGCCAGCACAATCACAATAAACGGAATCGAGGCCGCCGGCACACCGGCGGTGCCGACGCCGCCAAGAATCGCAAGATACGCGACCGTGATTTGCTGGCCGATTGAGAGGTCGACGCCGGCTAATTGTGCCAAGAACAACACGCTGACGCCTTCATAGAGCGCCGTGCCGTTTTGGTTGGCGGTGGCGCCGATGGTCAGCACGAAGTTGTTGATGTGCCGCGGCACGCCGAGATTGGCCTCGGTGACCTTGATCGTCGTCGGCAGGGTCGCATTGGAAGACGAAGTCGAAAACGCGGTCAGCATCACCGTGCGGATGCGTTTGAAAAACTCGAGCGGCGACATGCGCGAGAGGAGCTTTATCGAGATCGAATAAACGACAAACATGTGCAGACCGAGTCCAAGCAGCACAGTGAGAATGAACCAACTCAGCGCCTGCAGCAGATCGAGCCCAAAACGCGCAATCGTGCTGAACACCAGACACGCGACCGCCGGCGGCGCGAACAGCATGACGATGTCGATGATCTTGGAACAGATTTTGAAGAGCGCGTCGCAGCCGCGCACGATCGGCGCGGCGGCTTCGCTGGGCAAGAGCGTAATCGCAATGCCGATAATCAGCGCGAAAAACATCATGTGCAGCAAGTTCGGCGGATCGGAAGCCACCGCGGCGATCGGATTCGCCGGCACGAGAGTTTTCACAACTTGCATCAGCGGCGAGTCGTCTTTGGCGGAGGATTGTGCCGCTTCGACTCGCTTGGCGGCGTCGCCGGAGTAGCGTTCTTGCAGAGCTTGCGCCGTGCCCGGATCGATTCGTTCGCCGGGACGAATCGTGTTGGCAAGCGTGAGGCCGATCATCACTGAGATTGCCGAGATCACTAAACAGTAAGCGAAACTTTTGATCCCGACCCGGCCCAGTGTGCGGACATCGCCGATACCGGCGATGCCGACGATCAGCGATGAAAACACCAGCGGCACAACGATCATCAGCAGCAATCGCAAGAAGAGCTGACCGACCGGTTCGGTGATCCGGGAGATTATCCAGAGCACGCGCGGATCGTCGCCGCCCCACAGCGCGTTAGCCAGTCCGCCGGCGGCGACGCCCAATAGCAGCCCGCCAAGAATCCACCAATGGAGCGAGATATTGAAGATGCGGCGGTCGTGCGTCATGAGTGAAGGGAATATGGTTGGATGAATCAGGCCTACAATGGAAAAATGAAGATCATTTGTCAGGAGAATTCCTGAGAATTTCATCTCTGTTTGAGGGAATGAAGCATTATTATTGATCATCAAAACCTGAGGATCTGAGTTCAGGTAGAATTTCTTATATGTCTGACAACTACGCCAAACGCGCCGCCGACGCCCTCACCCCCTTTGACCGAAAGACATTTGACTCTTCGGGCACGATCTCGGTGATCGGCTCCGGCAGCGTCGGCGGTAAAGGACAAGGGCTGGCCTTTATCAAAGATAGTGTGATTCCCCGGATCGATCACCAGCGCTTTCCAACGCTCGGCGTCAATCTGCCGACGCTCACCGTGCTCGCCACCGAGGTTTTCGATGAATTCATGAAGGAAAACGATCTCCACGGGATCGCCATGCGTGACGATTTGCGCGACGATCAAATCGCGCACGCCTTTGTCGAGGCCAGCTTGCCGGCGGATATTGTTGGCGATCTCAAAACCCTTTCGGACAAAGTACACAGCCCGCTCGCAGTCCGCTCATCGAGCCTCTTCGAAGATGCCCTGCGCGAGCCGTTCGCCGGCGTGTATCGCACGAAAATGATCCCGCACAACAATGACGATCCCGATTATCGGTTCAAACGCTTGACCGACGCGATCAAATACGTGTGGGCTTCGACATTCTTCCGCGACGCCAAGAACTACATTCGCACGACCAAGCAGAAACCGGAACAAGAGAAGATGGCGGTGATCATCCAGAAAGTCGTCGGATTCAAGCGCGGCGAGCGATTCTATCCCGTCGTTTCCGGGGTCGTCCGTTCCTATAATTTCTATCGTTCCGGCAGCGCCAAGCCGGAGGACGGTATCGTCAGTCTGGCGCTGGGGCTGGGCAAGCAAGTTGTCGATGGCGGAAAATGCTGGACATACTCGCCGGCCTACCCGCGGGCCAATCCGCCGTATAAATCGCTCAAGTCGATGGTCAACGGCACGCAGAGCCGGTTTTGGGCGATCAATCTCGGCCACGCGCCGTACGATCCTTTGCGCGAAACGGAGTTCCTCATTCGCGGCACGATCGCCGACGCGGAGGCGGACGGCACTTTGAGATACGTTGCTTCGACGTTTCAGGCTGACAACGACCGCATCGTGACCGGTATAATCGGAAATGGACCGCGATTGATTACTTTTGCGCCGCTGCTGAAGCTGTCGGATATCCCGCTCAACGACATGATCAAGTATCTGGTCAAGCTCTGCGAAGAGACTGTTGGCCACGAAGTCGAGATGGAATTTGCGATGACCATCGACACCGCGGGTGACCTGGCGGCGAAATTCTGGATTCTGCAAGTGCGGCCGATGTTCGTGTCGCACGCCAAAGTCGAAGTCGCTGACTCCGAGTTCGAGACCCCCGATCTGCTCTGCGCTTCCGAGCGTGTCCTCGGCAACGGCTACATGAACACGATCCGCGACGTGATCTTCCTCAAGCCGAAAGTCTTCGACGAACGCCAATCACACCTGATCGCCGATGAACTCGAGGCGCTAAACCACAAACTAACCGCGACCGGACATCCCTATTTGTTGATCGCGTTCGGGCGTCTGGGCACGACCGATCCGCCGGCCGGGATTCCGGTGCAATGGTGGCAGATTTCCGGCGCCAAGGTGATCGTCGAAACGTCCCTGCCCGACTTGCACGTCGAACTGTCGCAAGGTTCGCACTTCTTTCACAATGTGATCAGCTCGCAGGTCGGGTATTTTTCGGTACCGCATACGGCGCGTTATCCCATAAATTGGGAATGGTTGAATGCGCAGCATCTGGTGTCGGACTCCGAATTCGTCCGCTGCGTCAAACTGTCGGCGCCGCTGAAGATCAAGATTGATGGTCGACGTGGTCGAGGAATTGTAGCGATATGAGCGATCAAAAACCGGTTCCGGATAAGCTGCTGTGGTTCCTGCGCGAACGCGCCAAGGAACTCAATTGCCTTTACAAGATCGAAGAATGGCTCAACCGTCCGGAGGCGTCAATCGAACAAGTCTGCATGGGAATCATCGACGCGATCCCCGGCGGCTGGCAGTATCCGGACATCTGCAAAGCGCGGATCATTCTCGAAGACGGCACCTACACCACCAGCGGCCTGCGCGAAACCCCTTGGGTGCAAAGCGCTCCGCTCAAAGTTTTCGACGACATCGTCGGCACGTTAAGCGTCTATTACACGCAACCGATGCCGCTCGAAACCGACGGCCCATTCCTGAAAGAAGAAACCAAACTTCTGGGCACCATTGCCGAGCGCCTCTCGAGTTACATCGCGTTTCAAAAGATGCGCTCGATGTTCACCCAGTACAGCACCGCCGCGCGGGAAATCACCGAACATTCGCGGCCGGAATGGAAGGTGGTGCTCGACTTGCTCAGCCGTACTGACCGCACCCTCTATTTGAACATCTCCACCAAGATGCTGAATTATCTTTGTTGGACCGGCATCGACGAGGCCAAACGATTAGCGCTGTACTACGGCGACGAGAGCGGCGCCGATGTCGAAAGCCTGTTCAAGGATTCGAATGTCCCCCACCGTAAGCGGACTTTGCTTGAGGCAAGCGACTTCCTGAGCGCCGAGACGTTTAAGATCGCGTCGGATCATTTGGCGCCCGGCGAGATCTCCAATTTCATCCAGCGCTGGATCCAACAGGACAAACTCAGCTTCCTGATCAAGACCCTGGCGAATATCAACACGCCGATCTCGGAGTTGCATGAAGCGATTCGACGCTACAACCGGCTTGCTCCCGAAGGCCACGATATTCCGATCAACACCAAACGCGGACTGTTGGTCTCGCTGATCCGCCGCATTTTCTCCGAGTCGCTGGACTATATCAACGCCGCCAAACATTTCGTCGATGTCAACGACATCTTCGACCTCATGCAAAACGTCATCTATTTGCAGGATTCGCATGGCAAACTTGGCGGCAAGGCTGCCGGCATTTTCCTCGCCGGTCAGGTGCTCAAGCGCGCCGGCGAGAAAAATGAACTGCTGGCGCAGATTAAGACACCCAAGGCGTTTTACATCACTTCCGACGTGATCCTGCACTTCATGAATTACAACAACTTCGAGGAAGTGATCGAACAGAAGTACAAGGACATTGACCAAATTCGCATCGAGTATCCCAACGTCGTGCTGACGTTCAAGAACGCCGTCTTCCCGCCGGACATTGTCAAAGCGTTGTCGGTTGTTCTCGATGAATTTGGCGACCACCCGCTGATCGTGCGCAGCTCCAGCTTGCTCGAAGATCGCGCCGGCTCGGCGTTCTCGGGAAAATACAAGAGCCTGTTCTTGGCCAATCAGGGCGCCAAAGAAAAGCGTCTCGAAGCGCTGCTGGACGCGATCGCGGAAGTTTATGCGTCGACCTTTGGTCCCGATCCGATCGAGTATCGCAGCGAGCGCGGCCTGCTCGACTTCTACGAAGAAATGGGCATCATCATCCAGCAGGTGATTGGCACCAAAGTCGGCCGCTATTTTTTCCCTTCATTCGCGGGCGTTGCCTTCAGCCGCAACGAACTCCGTTGGTCGCCCCGCATTAAGCGCGAGGACGGGCTGTTGCGCATCGTCCCGGGACTGGGAACCCGCGCGGTCGATCGCACGTCCAGCGACTACCCGATCCTGATTTCGCCCGGCCAGCCCGGCTTGCGCGTCAATGTCACGGTCGACGAGGCGGTCCGCTACTCGCCGAAGTGGATCGATGTCATCGACCTTGAAACCAACACTTTCGAGACGATGCCGGTCGCCGACCTGCTGAAAAAGTACGGACACGAAATTCCGATGATTGGGCAATTGATCTCCGTCGACAAAGGCGATCACTTGCAGCGGCCGATGGGGCTGAACCTCGACTTCGAAGCGGAAGAAATGGTGGTCTCGTTCGACGGACTGCTGTCCAACACCAGTTTCATCGGCATGATTCAGGCGATTCTGAAAACGCTGGAAGAAAAACTCGGCGGCCCGGTAGATATCGAATTTGCGCACGACGGCCGTGATTTTTATCTGCTTCAGTGTCGCCCACAGAGTCATTCGGATGAAAGCGCCCCGGCGCCGATTCCCAAAGACATCGCGGCGGAGAAAACGATTTTCACCGCCAATCGCTACGTCTCCAACGGCCGCATGCCCGATGTGACGCATATCGTCTATGTCGATCCGGTGCGCTACGGCGAAATTTCCGATCGCGGCACACTCTTGACTGTCGGTCGCGCCGTGAGCCGCCTCAATCAGATTCTGCCGAAGCGGCAGTTCATCCTGATCGGTCCCGGCCGCTGGGGTAGCCGCGGCGATATCAAACTGGGCGTGAGTATCACCTACTCCGATATCAACAACACCGCGATGTTGATCGAGGTCGCGCGCTCGAGCGGGAATTACGTGCCGGATCTCTCCTTCGGAACGCATTTCTTCCAAGACTTGGTCGAAGCCCAGATTCGCTATTTGCCGCTCTATCCGGACGACCCGGGCGTCGTCTTCAACGAGGGCTTCTTGCACCGGGCCTACAACGTTTTTCCGGACGTGTTGCCGGAGTTTGAGCAACTGCGAGATGTCATTCGCTTGATCGACGTGCCGCGTTCGAGCAGCGGTCAAGTGTTGCAGGTGCTGATGAATGCCGATCTCGACTACGCGGTCGCCATGCTCACGGCGCCGCGGTCGCGCTTCCAGTTGCTACAGGACGCCCACGACCATCCCGAGTTTTCCGCCGATCAACACTGGCGCTGGCGCCACAGCATGGCCGAACAACTGGCGTCGAGAATCGATCCGCACAAATTCGGCGTCAAAGGGGCTTACCTTTTCGGCTCCACCAAGAATGGCACCGCCGGCCCGAACAGCGACATCGATCTGCTCATTCACTTCGACGGCAGCCTGCAACAGCGCGAGCTATTGGTCGAATGGTTGGACGGTTGGAGTCTCTGTCTGGCCGAGATTAACTATGAGCGCACCGGCTTTCGTAACGATCGTCTGCTCGATGTCCACATCATCACCGATCAAGACATCGCCAACCGCGATAGCTACGCGATCAAGATTGATGCGGTCACCGATCCGGCCAAGCCGCTGACTCTGGGCAAGCCGCTCTCAGCGTCGTAGCGCATCACTTCCCCTCGCAATTGTGGATTTCACTTTCGGACAAAGGATAAACAGAATGAAGAAATGCCCTCGGCTTCTGCGAAACGTGATTGCCGGCTGCGCGCTTGCGGCCGCAATGGCCGTCAACTCGATCTGGGCAGCGACCGCAGCCGACTTTGAACACTACCTTAAAGCGACCGAATCGGTGCGCGGCTTCACCGGCGCGGCGATGATTTCTCAGGACGGCGCGATCATCTACTCCGGCGGATTCGGAAAGGCGGAGTATGCCACCGGCCGCGCCAACACCTCGCAGACGGCGTTCTTGATCGGATCGATTACCAAATCGTTCACAGCGGCGGCGATTATGAAGCTGCAGGAAGCCGGCAAACTCTTGGTCAGCGACAAGATCTCGAAGTACTTGCCCGATTTCCCGGAAGAAGCTGCGGAGAAGATCACAATCCACCATTTGTTGACGCACACCGCCGGACTGGCCAATTACACCAGCCTGCCGGCCGTCGAAGTGTTGATGCAAGAGGATGCCTCGCTTGAAAAGCAGATAAACGTCTTTGCGAGCCTTCCGCTCGAATTTGAGCCGGGCAGCCAGCATGCCTACAGCAACTCCGGATACAAATTGCTCGAGGCAATCATCAACAAGGTTAGCGGACGACCGTGGCATGAATATGTGCGCGAGAATATCCTCCTGCCGGCGAAAATGGAGCACACCGGCTACGGATTCGCGTCACTGCCGCCCGAAACGCGCGCTGTCGGTTATGCGCACGACGACAAGGGCGCCCGAGTATTAGCGCGCACAACTCCGTCCGGAATCCCCGGCGCCGCCGGCGCGCTATACTCGACCGTCACGGACTTTGCGCATTGGGATCGGGCGCTGCGCGAACGAAAGATTCTCAGCGAAGAATCACTAAGAGCGATGTTCACTCCCTTCCTGGGCAATTACGCCTACGGCTGGGTCATCGACCAACAAGCCGGGCATGCACGACAGTGGCACGACGGCGCTATCTTCGGATTCAGCACGATGTTCATTCGCTTCCCGGATGAGAAGCTCGCAATCGCCGTTTTCTCCAATGATCAAGACGCTCCGGCGCGGCAGATCGCGGCGGCGTTGGGTTCGATCGCTCTCGGCGAGCCTTATGATTTGCCGGTGCGCAAATCGCCCAGCGCGCCGGACTTATCAAAGTACGATGACTACGTTGGCGCTTACGCCATCGGCGACGGACAGTTTCGTATCATCTCGCGCGAAGGCAATCGCTTGTTCTCGCAGCGAACCGGCGGCGCGCGCATTGAACTGCTGCCGGAAGCAGTCGATCAGTTCTTTTTCGAGCAGAACCATGCCACAACGATCAAGTTCGACCGTGATTCGGCCGGCGTAGTAATGGCGCACATGATTCATCAGGAAGGGATCGATGCGCGCTGCGATAAACTCCCCGCCGAGCAAGCCGCCGCCGTGATGCCCAAGTATGAGACGGTCGAAGTCGATTCGACGACGCTGGCCCGTTATCCGGGAGTTTATGAACTCAATCCGTTGTTTGCGATCACGATCACGCAGGAAGGAACGCGCTTATTCGGCCAAGCGACCGGGCAGTCGCGCTTCGAGTTGTTCCCCAAATCAGCAACGCGCTTTTTTCTGAAAGTCGTCGAAGCGGAGGTTGAATTCAAAATCGGCGACAATGGACTGGCCGAGAGCTTGACCCTGTTCCAAGGCGGCATTGAACAAGTCGGTAGACGCAAACCATAGCCGCCATCACTTAATCACCGGATCTGCCGCATCGAATCAATCGTCGCCGCGACCAGCGTCGCCAAAGCCCTGGCTCCGGCGGCATTGTAGTGGATAAAGTCCGCCCGCGGGTCGTCGAAAAACTCGGAGCGGCCGGTAAAAGCCAGAGCGGCGTCGACCAGCGGCGTGCCACTTTCGACCGCCGTTTCCCGGGTAGCGGCAACGTAACGACCGTGGTAGTCTTCGACCGCATTAATGATGTCGGGGTCGGCGTCACCGATCGGCGCGGTGATCAGTATCGGCATGACACCCTGCTCTTGGCAACGAGCGATGATCAACTTGAGGTTCTGACGATAATCTTCGAGGCTAACCCGATACACGGGCGCGGTCCGATTGTACGTGAACTCCCGAGACTTTTCCGAGCGCGACAAGAGCGCGTATTTGATTGCGCGGTAAACTTGGCTGCGCGCGAGCAAGTTCTGCAGCGACACGACCGGCGCCGGCGGCATCCGCTGTTCCTTGTCGGGAATATCGAATCCGGCCGCCCAATGATCGTTCCAGCCGTAACAAATCGTAGCAAAATGCGGCTTGATTTTCGCCAAGAGTTCTTCCACGAATCGCAGACCCTGAAATGTGGAATACCCGGGCACGCCGCAGTTGACTACCTCCGCCGTCGCGTCTTCGACGCGCAGTCGGTCCCTGAGTTGCGCGGGAAAAGTCTCATCTTCGTTGAGCCGCCAGCCGAAAACGCAGGAGTTGCCGAAACAGGCGACACGCATCTGACGGGTCGGCGTCATCACGACCTCGCCGCCCCGCAGCCCCAGCGAGTTCGTCCGGTAATCGCCCCGAACGATAAACTCCACACCGTCACCGATGTTGGCGCGCAGCCGCCAGAGCAGGCGCGCATCCTTCTGAAAATACTCCGGATACTCGAATACGCGCACGAGCATGAAGAACGGGTTATCGACACGAGCGCGCACTCCGAGCGCTCGCAGCGCGACTTCGGCTAAGCCAAAAATGATCAAAAGGGTAAGTAAACTGAATAAGGCTGATCGAAGCAGGCGGCTCATGAAACGGTTACATTCGCCCGGCGCCGTGCGGAATCAGATACGTGACGACCATCAGGACCAAAGCGATCATCAGTGCAAAGCGCAGACGCTTCGTCCCGATCCAGTCTTGGGATGGGTCGTTCCGTAACAGTGTGCCTCGCAGACCGACAGCAAGAATCAGCCAGACCGCGAAAACGACCACGGAAAGCGTACTCGTTAGATTCGTGCCGTTGGGAAATCCGCTCCACGGTATCCCGTAGGTTTGCATTTCGACACGCGGACCAAAAATGAAAACACCGACAAGCAGGAATGCCGCCGTGCCAACGACAAGCGCCGCGGTGCCCCGGCGGCGCATCAAGACACTCTCGCCGTCCAATGTGCGCATCATCGCCAGCGCTCCGCAGAAGAACGCGGCAAACATCGTCGCGATATGGCCGACTAAAACGCCCGCCTGTGGTTTGCCGACAAAGTATACCGACATGACCGCGCCGCTGTCGCGGGCGTGCTCTTGCGGCAGGTAGGCAAGCGTCGTATCGACGCCGGTCGAATCTTTGACCGCATGGAGACGGAAGTAATATTCATATCCGCGACCAATGTCTTGATTTTTAAGCTCGCGGCGATACAGCAATCCTTCGCCCGGCACGGTAAGCATCGGCGCCGCGCGAAACTCAGCGCCGGTTTGATTTTGCGGGCGCACCAGAAGTTCCAGGTCCGCGCTATCCGGGAGCAATCCACCATCAACTCGCACATCGAGCGCCGTCGGCGCGAATATTCCCTTTACCACCGGCTTGTTTTCGTGAGTCAATGTCAGGTTTTCCCAGCGTGCCGCAAAAGTCTCGGGCGGCGTTTCGCGGCGCGCCATGAACATGGCGAGAAACAGGACAACGAGCGTCGCCCCCAACGCAATGCTGTATTCACCGATTCGCATCCGGGCGAAAACAGTCCTTCCGTTAGAACAGCGAGTAGATGAATGGCGCCAGCGCGCTGCTCTCGGTCAGGACGATAAACACCGACAGCAGGAACAAGATCACGAAAAACGGCAGCAGCCAGTAGCGTTTGCGCCGGCGCACGAACAGCCAGAACTCCTGCGCCAGCGATAGATTGTCGCTGATCTTTTCTTTAAGCGTCATACTCCACCGTAATGATACAGTGTCGCCGCAAAGCTCGATAGCAAAAACTCAAAGCCGCCACTGCGATTCTCGCCTTGCGGCAAACGGTGGCGAACCGTATTATCGGCGCGATGGCGGCCGCCCGACTCGGGACGCCGGAGCGGACCTGTGGCACGGACCGTCAATGGAGAATCGCTCTGCTCGTTACGGTTGACCGCATCCACTTCGCTCGATGAAGCTTCGTGCCGATTTTGGAGAATTCGGTCGGTGCGAACGATACACGGAGGAATAACGGCGGCGCCCTGCGTCGCCATCGAAGGAGGATAGATAATGACGAACAATAGGCCGCAGGTGGCGATCATGATGGGAAGTGATTCGGATTTGCCGGTGATAAAAGGCGCCGCCGAAGCCCTCGAAAAATTCGGGATCGCTTATGAAATGAAAGTGTCCTCGGCGCATCGCACACCGGATGAGACCGGAGAATATGCCAAAACCGCACGCAGTCGGGGAATCAAGGTCTTCATCGCCGGCGCCGGCGGCGCGGCCCATCTGGCCGGCGTCATCGCTGCCCACACCGAGTTACCCGTCATCGGCGTGCCGGTGCCGATTGCGCCGCTTCAAGGCCATGACTCGCTGCTCTCGACGGTGCAAATGCCCAAAGGCATTCCGGTGGCAACGGTGGCGATCGGCAACGCGTACAACGCCGGACTGCTGGCGGTCCAAATGCTGGGATTGGGGGATTCGACTTTGCTCGATCGCTTTCGCGCCTTCAAGGAAGAAATGCGGCAAGCCGTGCTCGCCAAGAAAATCCGATTGTGAGTCGCGACGCGATGGGTTATACGAGGTGGCGTGAAAATCGCGATTCTCACTCGCGGCTCGAATCCGTGGGTCTATTTTCTCCTTAATCTGATCGAGCCGGCGCATGATGTCCTCGTCGTGAACGAATCGACGCCGGCGCCTCGACACCTCTGGGCCAGGGCGAAGTTTCGCCGGCGCCGCGGATGGCTCGTTGCCGGCGATCTGCTGCTGCAGGACCTCGCCGCGATGCTGGCGTCGCTGCGCCGCCGATTTCGTCGGCCGAAAGTCGTGACCGCCCCAATCTCCGCAATCGACATCCGCGAACACCCGCTGGCATTCCGCCGAATCTTGGCCCAACTGGCGCAGTCGTTTTCGCCAAGCGTTAAGCGTCAATGGCACAATTTCGAATCGCTGCAATCACACGAGGTGCTTCGGCTGCTGCGGAATTACGCCCCGGAAGCCATACTCCTTTGCGCTGCGCCGATTGTTCGCCTCAAGCGATTCGCGGAGTTCGCCCCGATCATCAATGCCCATTGCGGAATCGTGCCGGAGTACCGGGGGTCATCCCCGACGCACTGGGCGGCCTATCGACGCGACTGGGACCGGATCGGATTCACGCTGCACTTGGCGACCGATGCGGTCGACGGCGGGCCGATTATTGAACAGCAAACTGTCACGCCTCATTCGAACTGGACATTGGTTGATCTTGATTGGCATCTGGTTCGCAGCATGTACGAGACGATGGCCGGGATTATTAATTCCGGTGAATTACAGTCGAAAGTCGCGCGTGCGCGTCCGCAGGAGCCGGGAATCCCGTCGCGACCGCCGATGGGGCTGATCCGTAGCCGCATTGCCGAGTATCGCTTGCGGCGCTACTTAAGAAGTGAGCGGCCTCAGTAAAGCTCGACCAAACGCAAGACTTCCCATGTCTTAACATCGAATCGCACCCAACGTGTAACGCCCTTGTAGTCCAACAGCAGTTCCGCGTAGTTGGCCTTGGGCGGAATCTCGAAGCTGAGAATCTCGTCGCCGTATTCCGACAGGTTGATTCGTCCCGTTTCGCGAAACGTATCGGAATTCAGCATCAGAATCTCGGTCGCACCGACGGTAACCACCACGGTATTGCTGGGAACGTCGAGCTGGACGAATCGCGGTCGGTCGAGTTTGTACATCTCTCCGAGAATCTTTCCCGACCCAAACTCGATGCGATAGAGCGCGCCCTGCTTGGTGTCGGTACAAAACGCCGAATTGCCGTCGAACGAGAAAAACGCCTGATCGATCGCGATCGCATTATGAACGACCACCGTCTGATGCATGAAATTGTGCTCGGTGAACAACTGAGTGACGCTGGAGCGTGGGCCGTTGGCCATGATCAGTTTGCCCATCGGGCCGGGCTGCAAAGTCGTCGGCTTGATCGGCGTCTGGTTCTGAATGCTGAGCGGAATTCCGAGAACGAACTTCATCGAGTCGGGCACGAAAACCCGCACATTGCTCGAGTCTTCCGAGACAACGTACAAACGCTGCTGCAGGGGATGATAGCACATCGCGCGCGGCGCCCCGGGAAAACGGAATTTCTGAATATAGCGGCTGCCGCCAACATCATAAACGTTCAAGCCGGGCTGCGGCCCGGTGACCGCTTCATAGATCCAATTGCGATGCGGATCATATTGGATCTGCACCACCGGCTCGCTGATCGGCAATCGCGAGACTACCTTGTTCGTATTCAAATCGATGCCAAATATCGTGCGACTGCGCTGGTCGAGCACGAAATAAGCGCCGGTGGTCGGCGGCGGAACGTTCAACCGCGCCACCGAGGTATCGGCGTACGGTTTGATCACTTGCACCGCTTCGGTGGTCGGATTCCCGGGCGGGAGCTTTGCCGGCTCCTGCTGCTTGGAGCATGAGGTCAGGCTATACAGTAGCAACAGCGCAGTTAAGCCCAAGCCCGTCAAAAACCGAAGGCCGCCGCGCCCAAACGAACGACGCATCATAGACCGATTCCCAAGTTAATCCCCGCGAACACGCCCCAAGCTTTGAGGTCGATCTCTTGCTCGACGCGATTTCTGAACAGCTTGTGATTCCAGAGCGTGAGATACGACGCCCCAAACTCCAGCGCCGTCTTCGGCGCTAACTGATATTCGAAGCCGGCGTTGATTTCATAGCCGAATTTCGTCTTCGATTCGAGACTGCTGCCGCCGGCGCCGTCTTTGTACTCCTGCTCTACCGAGGCAAGCCTGAGCAGCAACTCGGCAAACGGTCGCAGCATCGCCGATGGCGGTCGCACCCGCAATCCGGCGCCGCCGCCGGTGAGCGCAACGTGCGACTCTTGCCGAAACGAATTGGACTGAAAACTGTATTCGGATTCCTTCTTCCCGAAGTCAACGGCGCTGACCGACACGGCCACCGTCATGAACGGCAGACTGAACATATTGAGATCGGCGCCGATCTCGGCGCGCCAGCCCAATTTGGCCGATTCCTTCAAGTCTCCCTGCGGCGACATTATTCCGGCGCGTGCGCGCAATCCGGCATTGGCCGTGGCCGCCAGCAAACCGACGGCGAGCAGCATCCGGATGAGCGATTTTCTGAACCTCATGACGACTCCTTCCGTTCAAGCGGAACACTCTAATAAGATTGTCGGCTCTCGGTTTTACAACTCGAATCTTCTTTCCGTTGACATTCTTCATTGGGAGAATTCTTGCGGATTCGCTTGAATTCGCCGTAGCAAATCGGTAGACTGCGCCCGCGAATCCGGAGATTACGGCGCCGACAAGCGCAGTGGAGTCATGAATTGATCGAACCATCGGTTTCCGAAAATCACTCGATTGAGTCTACGTTTTTGAACGCGCCTGCCGCCCGGCTAAGGCGGCGGCTTTCAGCGTATCTGCAGCTCACCAAGCCGTCGATCATGCTTCTGGTCTTGGTTACCGGCGCGACGGCGTTGATCTTAGAGGGTTCGCTCATCGACCGGCCGTTTCGATTCGCGCTGGTGCTCATCGGGCTCTACCTGACCGGCGGCTGCGCCAACGCCCTCAACCAGTATTTCGAGCGCGATGTCGACGCCCGGATGAAACGCACACGCAAACGCAGACCGCTACCGCAGGGACTACTCCATCCGGGTGAAGCCCTCGTGTTCGCGGTGACGATCGGAATCGTTGGCGTCGCGATTTATGCGCTGTTCTTCAACTTGCTCACCGCCGTTCTGGCATTGGCGACGATTTTGTTCTACAGCTTGTTTTACACCCTTTACCTCAAACCCACCACGTATCAAAACATCGTCATCGGCGGCGCGGCCGGAGCGATGGCGCCGGTCGGCGCCTGGACCGCCGCCACCGGCCAGATGGCCTTGATGCCGTGGGCGATTTTCCTCATCGTCTTCTTCTGGACGCCGCCCCACTTTTGGGCGCTCGCTCTCTTCTGCAAGGACGATTATCGGGAAGTCGGCTATCCGATGCTGCCCGTCTTGAAAGGCGATGCCGAAACCTATCGGCAGATTTTCATCTATACTGTCGTGCTCGTCGCGATCAGCCTGATTCCACTCGGGGCCGGCGCCGGCGCCGTCTACGGCATCAGCGGCGGCGCGCTCGGCGCGTGGTTCATCGTCAAGGCGGCGCTGGCTTTGGTCAAACAGCGAGTCGAACAAGCGCGCGGCATTTTCGGTTACTCAATCATCTATCTGTTCGCCGTTTGCGGCGCGCTGATCGTGGATAAATTGCTTGCATGACTTGCCGGCGGTCTCTTTATTGTTCGAATCTGAGAATCGCGCCGGGATCGCAGGTTGAAATCTTGAGTTGTGGTGAGGGATTTTCGGCGGCTGGCAATCGTTTTACAAAAATTCTTGACACGAAATCGATTGTTCGATATTATCCGCGCCAACGTGCAGGTCAACATCGAGATAGTGCATAGATATAATCTATGTTGAGACCGTGCGCCGTCGGATTGTGAAAAAAATAACTAATTAGGATCGTCCTTGTCGCAGATATTTCCCCGTTGGACAAACCACTTGCCGGCAATCTTGCTCGCGGTCGTCGTGCTCGGTGGCGCGTTTGTCGTGTTCTTCTTCTGGTATTACGGCTCGCCGAAATACACCGACGTCGGCTATCGTCCGACGCAGCCGGTCGAGTTTTCGCACAAATTGCACGCCGGGGACTTGGGGATGGACTGCCGCTACTGCCACAATTATATAGAGAAATCGGCCATCGCCAATATCCCGCCGACTCAGACTTGCATGAACTGCCATACCTTGGTCTTGCCGCAAAGTCCCAAGATGCTTCCCGTGCGGGAAAGCTGGTCGACCGGCAAGCCGATTCCGTGGGTGAATGTGCATATGCTCCCGCAATACGCTTATTTCAATCATGCCCTGCATATCAGTTCGGGCGTGGCCTGCATTAGCTGCCACGGAAATATTGCGCAGCAGGAGAAGGTCACGCAGATGCAGCCGCTGAGCATGAGCTGGTGCCTGGATTGCCACCGCAATCCGGACAACATGTTAAGGCCGGTCAGTCAGATTACGAACATGAATTGGACTCCGCCGGCCGATCACGCCGAGTGGGTGAAGCGCTGGAAGGAAGAACAAAACTTGAATCCGCCGCAGGAGTGTTCCGCGTGTCATCGCTAAACGGCGACAACATCAAAGACCGCGTCGACGGCCGCAACTATTGGCGTTCGTTGAACCAGTTGGCGGACACGCCGGAATTCCGCGAGTTTCTGCAGAAGGAATTCCCGGACGGCGCGTCGGAACTAAAAGACCTGGTGTCGCGCCGGCAATTCCTCAGCCTGATGGGCGCCTCGCTGGCGCTGGCCGGGCTGGCCGGATGTCGCAAGCCGGTCGAGAAGATTCTTCCCTACGTCACTGCGCCCGAAAACGTCATCCCGGGAGTTGCGCAGCACTACGCGACAACAATGCCGCTCGGGTTGTCGGCCTACGGCGTATTAGTCGAAAATCATGAGGGCCGCCCAACCAAGATCGAAGGCAACGAGCTTCATCCCGCCAGTCGTGGCGCCACGAATGCTTATCTGCAGGCCAGCATTCTCGGCCTCTACGATCCCGACCGTTCGCAGCGCGCCTTCGAGAAGGGCGCCGAGCGGCAGTGGGCGGATTTTGTCGCGGCGTGGCGCACATTGATGCCGAAATTCGCCGCCGCGCAGGGCGCCGGCCTCGCAATCATTTCCGAGTCCTTTGCTTCGCCGACTCTGGCGCGTTTGGCGGGCGAGTTCAAATCGAAGTATCCGCTGGCCTCGTGGGTAACTTACGAAGCGGTCAGTGATGAAAATATCTATGAGGGCGTCAAGCTGGCGACCGGCAGAACTCTCCAGCCGATGTATACTTTCGAGAATGCCGACGTCATCCTTTCGCTGGATTGCGATTTCCTCAAGACGGAATCGGACAATGTCAATGCCGCGCGCGGTTACGCCGAGGGTCGGCGCGTCAACAGCGAAACCGATCAGATGAACCGCCTGTATGTCGCGGAAGGCGTGTACAGTCTAACCGGTTCGATGGCGGATCACCGTCTGCGAGTAAAGACAAGTGCGATCGGCGCGTTCGCGGCCGCAGTGGTTTTGGAAATGAATAACCAAGGATACGCGACGCCTATCGCGGCGATGCTCGGCGATTTTGTCAACCAATCCTTCGACAAGAAGTGGTTACGCGTTGTTGCATCCGATTTGATCAAGCATCGCGGCCGCTCGCTGGTTTGCGCCGGACATCGGCAGCCGGCGGCGGTACATGCGCTTGTCTATGCGCTCAATGAAGCGCTGGGCAACATCGGCACAACCGTGAAGTATCGCGAGTCGAACGATGCTGAGCTGCCCAATCGGGCGGCGCTGCTGTCATTGACGCAGAAGATGCAGGCCGGGCAGGTTGGCGCCGCAATCATTATTGGCGGTGATCCGGTGCATAATGCGCCCGCCGACCTCAATTTCAAGAGTGCGCTGGCAAAGGTCGAATCCACCGTTCATCTGTCGCTCTACCGCGACGACACCTCACGCGCGTGCCTGTGGCACCTGCCGGCGGCGCACTATCTGGAGTCGTGGGGCGACGCCCGCTCTATCGACGGCACCGCGTCGGTGATTCAGCCGATGATCGAACCTCTTTTCGGCGGCCATTCAGCGCTTGAGCTGCTTCATTTGATTAACACGGGCGAAGAAGTTCGCTCCTACGATATCGTGCGCAAAACCTGGTCGGCGCTGCTTCCCGGTAACTTCGAGAAGTCGTGGCGCCGGGTTCTGCATGATGGGCTTTTGGCCGAGTCATCGTTACCGGAGATTGCCGCGCCGGCAATCGGAACCAATATCAACGCGATAGTTTCCGGATTGGGCAGTTCAAGCGACGGCATCGAAATTGTGCTCTGCTGTTCGCCGCAAATCCACGACGGCCGATTCGCCAACAACGGCTGGTTGCAGGAGATGCCGCACCCGATCACGAAACTCACCTGGGACAACGCGGCGACGATGTCGCTGGCGACCGCCAAGAAACTCGGCGTCAAGAGCAGCGATCTCGTGCAGTTGACCGCAGCCGGGCGGTCAATCGAGGTGCCGGTTTGGATCGTCCCGGGGCAAGCCGACGATACCATTGCGCTGGACTTGGGTTACGGCCGCGAACGTTTCGGTCGCGTGGCCACCGGCGCCGGATTCAATGCCTATCCGCTAACGACTTCCGGCTCATTCTATTTGGCAAGCGGCGCCGGCGTTACGATACTCAACCGCGAATACCCGCTCATTTCGTCGCAGGATCACTGGTCGATGGAGGGTCGTCCGCTGGTGCGCGAAGCGCATCTCGACGACTATCGCAAGCATCCGACCTTCGCGCAAGAAATGGTCGAGCACCCGCCGCTCAAGTCATTGTTCGATGAAAAGCAGTACACTGAGGGCTACCAGTGGGGCATGGCGGTTGATCTGAATAGCTGTATCGGCTGCGGTGCGTGCACAGTTGCCTGTCAGAGCGAGAATAACATCCCGATCGTTGGCAAAAAGCAGGTCGGCAATGGCCGCGAAATGCAGTGGCTGCGCATTGACCGCTATTTCTCCGGCGAAATCGACGACGCCGCGATTGTCCACCAGCCGGTCATGTGCCAGCACTGCGAAAACGCCCCCTGCGAGCAAGTATGTCCGGTGGCCGCGACTGTGCACGACAATGAAGGCCTGAACGTGATGATCTACAATCGCTGTATCGGCACGCGTTATTGCTCGAACAACTGTCCGTACAAGGTGCGCCGGTTCAACTATTTCAATTTCACCAAGGACACCCCGGAAATCGTGCGCATGGCGATGAATCCCGATGTCACCGTGCGTTTCCGCGGCGTGATGGAGAAATGCACCTTCTGCGTGCAGCGGATCAGCGAAGGCCGAATCAAGGCCAAACTCGAAGACCGCGCGATTCGCGACGGCGAAATCGTCACCGCTTGCCAGCAGGCGTGTCCGACCAGGGCAATCACTTTCGGCAACATCAACGATCCCGAAAGCGCCGTGAACAAGAAGAAAGCGCAGAATCGCAATTATGCAATGTTGGCCGAACTAAACGTAAAACCTCGCCTGACCTATCTGGCGAAAATCCGCAACCCGCATCCGGAACTGGTCACGGCGCCGGGTGGAATCAACGGTCATCATGGTTAGAGAAGAGGAAAAATCAGCTTGAGCGCGCACAGCGACAGCCACCACGAAACTCTGATCACCGGCAACCAGACTTTTGGTTCGGTGACGCGGCACATCAGCGGCATTGTCGAAGACCGCACCAAGATGGGCTGGGTGCTTTTGTTCGGCTTGTCGGCCTCGATCTTGATGATGCTACTCGGCACCGTCGGTTATCTCGTCTATGAAGGCATCGGTATTTGGGGTAACAACCAGCCGGTCGGCTGGGCGTTTGATATCGTCAACTTCGTGTTCTGGGTCGGTATCGGCCATGCCGGCACGCTGATCTCCGCAATTCTATTCTTGTTCAGACAGCGCTGGCGGACATCGATTAACCGCTTCGCTGAGGCCATGACGATTTTCGCGGTCATCTGCGCGCTGCTCTTCCCTACGATTCACGTCGGCCGCGCTTGGCTTCTCTACTGGGTGATGCCGATCCCGAATCAGATGTCGATGTGGCCGAATTTCCGCAGCCCGCTGTTGTGGGATGCGTTCGCCGTCGGTACTTATTTCACCTGCTCATTGCTCTTCTGGTATGTCGGTTTGGTGCCGGACTTGGCAACATTGCGCGACCGGGCCAAGACCAAAGCACGCAAAATCCTCTACGGCATCTTCGCGCTGGGCTGGCACGGCGGCAATCGCCAGTGGCAACACTACGAGCTGGCTTATCTGATTCTCGCCGGCATCTCGACCCCGCTGGTGCTTTCGGTGCACTCGATCGTCTCGACCGACTTTGCAACGTCAGTGCTGCCGGGCTGGCATACCACGATCTTCCCGCCTTACTTTGTCGCCGGCGCTATTTTCTCCGGATTCGCGATGGTCATGTCGCTCGCATTGATTGCCCGCAAGGTTTACAAGCTCGAGAATTTCATTACGATGAATCACCTCGAGAAGATGAACAAGATCATGCTCGTAACCGGCATGATGGTTGGCTATTCGTACGGCTGCGAGTTCTTCATCGCCTGGTATTCGGCGAATCCTTACGAACAATTCGCATTCTTGAATCGCGCCTTTGGGCCGTACTGGTGGGCGTATTGGACAATGATCACCTGCAACGTCGTCGTCCCGCAATTTTTCTGGTTCAAGCGCTTCCGCACGTCCTTGGTGTGGATGTTCATCGCATCGATTTTGATCAACGTCGGCATGTGGTTCGAGCGTTTTGTCATCCTCCTGACCCTGACGCGCGACTTCTTGCCGTCTTCGTGGGGCTGGTACTGGCCGACGATTTGGGACGCGATGACAATGATCGGCTCGTTCGGGCTTTTCTTCACGCTGTTCCTGCTCTTCCTGCGCTTCCTGCCGATGATCTCGATGACCGAGATCAAGGCCGTGCTGCCGCAAGCCGATCCGCATCATGCGCACCCGGAAACCGCGGCTCCGGCTCCGGCTAAAGAACAAACCCGACCGAATTTGGGAATCGACCCGGCCTTGGGAGGAGCAAACTCATGAGCCTTGCCACCGCACGGATCAAAGCCATCGTGGCCGAGTTCGCCACTCCGGCGGACTTGATTCATGCCGCCGAAAAAGTGCGCGACGCCGGTTTCAGCAGATTCGATTGTCATTCGCCGTTTCCGATTCATGGCATGGACAAAGCGATGGGGCTGCGTCGGTCACCACTCGGTTTTATCATCGGTACGATGGCGCTCCTAACTTTCGGCGGCTTCGCGGCGTTCCTCTATTGGGCGACGGTGACCGACTACCCGCATGTGATCTCCGGCAAACCGATCTGGAGTTTTCAAGCGTACGCGCCGCCGATTTTCGCGATCACGGTTCTGGCGTCCGCGATCACGGCGACTTTCGGTATGTTCGTCTTGAACCGTCTGCCGCAACTATTCCATCCGCTCTTCGAGTCGGAGAATTTCCGGCGCTTTTCCGATGACGCTTTTTTTGTCAGCATCGATGCATCCGATCCGAAATTCGACCTGCCCAGCATCCAGGAATTCCTCAAGAGAATCGGCGGTCAGAAGATCGAGACGATCGAGGTGAAAGAATGACGACGCATCGCCTCTCGCGGTTGATCGCGGCGCTGGCGCTGTTGGGCTTGGTCTCGGCGCTGCAACTCGGTTGCGTGCGCGGTCGTCCTTCGGAAAATACTCCGGTGCATCTGAACCCGAATATGGATCGGCAGGAAAAGTACGTCCCGCAGGGCGAGAGCCAGTTCTTCGCCGACGGTATGGCGATGCGCAAACCGGTCGCCGGCACCGTCGCCCGCGGCGAACTATATGATGATAACGCTTACTACCGCGGTCGCGACGAGCGCGACAGCCTGATCGCTAAAATTCCGGTTCCGGTCACTATGGAACTGCTTCAACGCGGCCAGGAACGCTTCAACATCTACTGCGCCCCGTGCCACAGCCGCATCGGCGATGGCCGCGGTATCGTCGTGCAGCGCGGCATGCTGCCGCCGCCGAGTTTTCATGAAGAGCGCATCCGCCTGGCTCCGGACGGGCATATATACGATGTCATCACGAACGGCATTCGCAATATGCCGTCATATAAACACCAGATTTCAGTCGCCGACCGCTGGGCGATCGTCGCCTATTTCCGGGCTCTGGAACTGAGCCAGCATGCAACGCTCGATGACCTGCCGACCGAACTGCGCGGGACGATCAAGTAGGTAATGAAACGATGAAATTAGACGCGCAGACATATCGCTTCACCGATCCCGGCAAGTTCGGATCCATCATGCTCGGCGTTGGTCTGGTCGGACTGGTAGCATCCGCAGCCGGAGCTTTCGTCGATACCAAGCAGTTTTATTACTCTTATCTGACTGCGTTCACCTATTGGGTCTCGATCGGACTCGGCGGGCTGTTTTTCACGATGATTCATCATCTGGTCAACGCTTCGTGGAGCGTCGTGTTGCGCCGCTTGACCGAAACCGTGATGTACACGCTCCCGATCATGATCGTGTTCTTCCTGCCGATCGCATTCGGACTGGGCAATTTGTACAAGTGGTCGGATTCGGCGTACGCGAGCGCCGATCACCTGCTCGCCCAGAAGGAGAGTTTCCTCAATCCGACGTTCTTCTTGATTCGCACATTAATCTATTTCGGCATCTGGACGTTTCTGGCGCTCCGGCTTTACAAAGTTTCGCAGCAGCAGGATGCCGGCCATTCGCCGGAAGTGACCAAGAAGGTGCGCATGCTCAGCGCGCCGGGTGTGATCCTCTTCGCGATCACGACCACCTTTGCAGCGTGGGATTGGATCATGTCGCTCGACGCGCATTGGTACTCGACGATCTTTGGCGCCTACTACTTCGCCGGGTCCGCAATGGCGGTGATGGCCTTATCGATCGTCTTGGTTGTGATCATGGCGCGCAAGGGCGTGCTCAATCATGTCATTACCGTCGAACACTATCACGACATGGCCAAGCTGATGTTCGCCTTCACGGTCTTCTGGGCGTACATGGCCTTCTCGCAATACTTCCTGATCTGGTATGCGAATATCCCCGAGGAGACGATCTGGTATCTGGAGCGCTGGGAAGGCTCGTGGAAGTATGTCACGCTGGCGATCGTTTTCGGGCACTTCGTCGCGCCGTTCTTGTTGCTGATTACCCGCGCGGCGAAACGCAGCCCGGGCATGCTGATGTTTATCGCGGTCTGGTTGTTGATTATTCACTTCGTCGACCTATACTGGCTGGTGCTGCCCAATCTGTCGCATCACGGCGCGCACTTTTCTTGGATGGATCTGACAACGATGATGGGCATTGGCGGCATCTTTATGTGGTACTTCTGGCGGCGGTTTACCGCTGCGCCGGCGGTGCCGGTGGGCGATCCGAAGCTGGCGGCTTCGATCAAATTCGTCAACCATTAGGAATTGAGTTTTGATGAGTCACGACGCGCACCAATCTCATACGCCCGACGCCAAGAGCGGATACGAACGCCGGGATGTCAATATCCTGTGGACGAGTATCCTCACGGTGGCCGTCGTGGCCGGCATCATACTGTCGGTCGTGTTCGTCGATGAGTTGTTCATCCACACGTCGGAAACCATGAAGACCGATCTGCAACTGGCGCCGCCGAACACGATGTTGCGCGATCTGCGCGCCCGTGAGGACGAAGCGCTGACAACATACAAGCTACTCGATCCCAAGGCCGGCATTTATCGCATCCCGATTGATCAGGCGATGCAGCTCTATGCCAATAAAATGTTTTCCACGCAACGCAGCGCGGCGGTCCCGCAATGAAAGCGGCTCAGGTGATCATAAGCAGCCTGCTGATAGGTTCCGTCGCCGCGGCGCAGGTGCTGAAAGACGATGTGCCGGAGCTGCGCAAGATCGACATCATCGAGCATCTCGGCGAACGCATTCCGCTCGATCTGACATTTGTCAACGACACCGGCGATACCGTGCAACTGGCGGAGTACTTTCATCAAGGCAAACCGGTGATCGTAACACTGGCCTATTACAATTGCCCGATGCTCTGCACGATGGTGCTCAATGGCCTTTCCGATGGAATTCGCGAGATGAGCCTGACGCCCGAAAAAGACTTCACCATTCTGACCGTGAGCATCAACCCCAACGAGACCCCTGTGCTCGCGGACGGCAAGCGCTCGCGCTATATGGACAATCTCGGTGAGAAAGGTCGGAACAACGGTTGGCGCTTTCATGTCGGCGATTCGACGCAGTCGCGCGCACTGGCCAATGCCATCGGTTTCATGTATTACTACGACGAGATCAGCAAGGAGTATGCGCATCCGGCCGGAGCGTTTGTGTTGACGGAAGATGGCGTCATCTCGCGTTACCTTTACGGTTTGGAGTTCAAGGCGCGCGATCTAAAGTTTGCGCTGATCGAGGCCTCGCAGGGCAAAATCGGCAGCACGATCGACCGGCTGATTCTCTATTGCTATCACTATGATCCGGCGGCAAAAGGCTATGTCGTCTTCGCCGGTAATGTCATGAAACTGGGCGGCGTCGCCACGCTGCTGATCTTGGGTGCGTTCCTCGGTATTCTTTGGGGACGTGAACGCCGCCGCGTCGTGAAACTCGCGGCCTGATTGGGATTGTAACGGAGAGCCATGGACGAGAAGACAGGAAGCTTATTCTTACCGCCGCCGCATTCGACGGTTGCGCCGGATGTCGACGCGCTCTTCAACTTTATCTATTACTCGTCGACAGTCTTGCTGGCGATTGTCACCGCCGCAATCGTGCTCTTCGTGATCCGCTATCGTCGTCGCGGCAAGGCCGGATTGACTTCGGGTGTGGCGCACAACACCGCCCTGGAGATCACCTGGACGGTGATTCCGACCATCGTTGCCTTTATCATCTTCGCCTGGGGCTTCAAGGGCTTTTTGCGCGCGCACGTGGTGCCTGCCGAGGCCATGCAGGTGAAAGTCACCGGTCAAAAGTGGTTTTGGTCCTTCGATTATCCGGACGGCGCCTCAACGGTCAACGAACTGGTTGTGCCGGAAGACCGCCCGATCAAGTTGCTGATGTCGTCGAAAGACGTGATTCATAGTTTCTTCGTGCCGAATTTCCGTATCAAAATGGACGTGCTGCCGAACCGTTATACGATTGCCTGGTTTGAGGCTACCGACACCGGCACCTATAACCTCTTCTGCACCGAGTACTGCGGCACGAAACACTCTGAGATGATCGGCAAAGTGCGGGTGACTTCACTCGCCGACTACACCAAGTGGATCGAGGCGCTGTCGGGGCCGGCGGCCGGAGAGTCGACCGTCGATTACGGCGCGCGGCTGTATTCGCAGAAGGCGTGTATCACCTGTCACTCGATCGACGGCAAGTCCGGAACGGGACCGACATTCAGGGGCATTTTCGGCCACAATGTGGAACTCGAGGGCGGTCAGAGCGTTATCGTCGATGAGAATTACATCCGGGAATCAGTCCTCGAACCGAAAGCTAAGGTCGTCAAAGGCTATCAGCCGGTGATGCCGACTTACCAGGGGCTGCTAAAAGACAAACAGCTCGACGCCCTGATCGAGTATATCAAATCACTGAAGTGAGTGAGACGCGAGCATGAGCGATAACGCAATTCCGCAACGCAACTATCTGAATGATCCGAAGGGTTTGAAGTCGTGGCTGCTGACGCGCGACCATAAGCGCATCGGCCTGATGTACCTGTTCGCGATCATGTTCTTTTTCTTGGTCGGCGGCGTTTTCGCCCTGCTGCTGCGCTGGGAACTGCTGACGCCGGCAAAGGATATTGTGACCGCCGACGGTTACAATAAGCTCTTCACGCTGCATGGCGCCGTGATGATTTTCCTGTTTATCATCCCGTCGATCCCGGCGGCGCTCGGCAATTTTATCCTGCCGTTGATGTTGGGCGCCAAGGATGTCGCTTTCCCGCGTCTGAACCTCGCCAGTTGGTATATCTACGTCTTCGGCGCGCTATTCGTGCTCTATTCGACTTTCACCAACGCCGTTGACACCGGCTGGACGTTTTACACGCCGTACTCAACGTCGACGAGCACTTCCGTCATTCCGATGACGCTGGGCGTGTTTATCCTCGGCTTCTCTTCGATCTTCACCGGACTGAATTTCATTGTGACGATTCACAAGCTGCGCGCACCGGGCATGACGTGGTTTAGGATGCCGCTGTTTTGTTGGGGTATCTACGCAACTTCGATTCTGCAAGTGCTGGCGACGCCGGTGCTCGGCATCACGCTGGTGCTGTTGATTCTCGAACGCGCTTTAGGGATCGGAATTTTCGATCCGGCTTTAGGCGGCGATCCGGTTCTTTATCAGCACTTCTTCTGGTTCTATTCGCACCCGGCGGTGTACATCATGATTCTCCCCGGCATGGCGATTATCTCCGAGACAATATCGGCGTTTTCGCATAAGAAAATTTTCGGCTACAAGGCAATTGCGTTTTCCAGTCTGGGCATCGCGTTGGTGAGTTTCCTCGTTTGGGGTCATCATATGTTCACTTCCGGCCAATCGGAATTGGCGGCGATTATCTTCTCGTTCCTGACATTCCTCGTCGGTATTCCGTCGGGCATCAAGGTGTTTAACTGGCTGGCGACGATGTACAAGGGTTCGATCTCGCTGGAAGCGCCGATGTTGTACACGCTCAGTTTCCTCTTTTTGTTCACGATCGGCGGTGTCACCGGTATCATGCTCGGCGCGCTCTCGGTGGATATTCATTTGCACGACACATACTTCGTCGTCGCGCATTTCCATTACGTGATGATGGGCGGCACAGTCATGGCGTTCCTGGCCGGAATCCATTACTGGTGGCCGAAAATCTGGGGACGGATGTACAACGAAAAACTGGCGGCGATCGCTTGCGCGCTGATCTTCATTGGTTTCAACATGACTTTCTTTACGCAGTTCATTCTTGGGTCAAAGGGTATGCCGCGCAGATACTACACCTATGTGGCCGAATATCAGGGCCTGCACGGGTTCTCGTCGATTGGTTCATTCGTTATTGGCGCGGGCTTTTTGGTAATGGCCTATTACCTGATCGAAGCCATATTCCGCGGTAAACCGGCGGGCAATAATCCGTGGGGCGCGCTGACCCTCGAATGGGAGACGACTTCCCCGCCGCCGGCCGAGAATTTCGACACCGACATCGTCCCCAGTCACGGCCCGTATGACTACGATAAGGTCGTCGTCGAGGCGACAAGGTAATCCTATGGCAAATCACGAAGCCGCTCACGATCATCCAAAATTCCTGCAGCATCATTTCCATGATGCCGAACAGCAGGCGCAGGCCGCCAAGCTGGGCGTCTGGCTGTTTCTGCTCACTGAAATTCTGCTCTTTGGCGGACTCTTCTGCGCCTACGCGGTATATCGCGCGTGGTATCCGGATATGTTTTGGGAAGCGCACAAGCTTCTCGATCTGACCCTCGGCACAATCAACACCGTGGTGCTGATCACCAGCTCGGTGACGATGGCGCTGGCCATTCGCGAGATGCAATTGGGGCGCAGACTGACAACCCTCTACTATCTGTATGCGACGCTGGCGTTCGCCTGCACGTTCTTGGTCATCAAGTACTTTGAATACAGCCATAAGTTTCATCTCGGGCAGTTGCCGGGCAAGTATTACACATTTACCGGCTTGGAAGGCAACAACCCGCATATTTTCTTTAGCATCTATTTTATGATGACCGGCCTGCACGGCATTCACGTGCTCGGCGGCATGGGGCTGATCACCTGGATGATCCTCCGGGTCAAACGCGGCCAACTATCGGCAGAGTATTACACGCCGCTGGAAATGACGGGATTGTATTGGCATCTCGTCGACCTGATTTGGATCTTCCTGTTCCCGTTGTTCTATCTGATCGGATGAAAACATGAGTTCAGACGCCGCCAAACATTCGCATCATCACATTTTGCCGCTGAAGATCTATTTGTCCATCGGCGCAACGCTGCTGTTGTTGACGTTCGTCACGGTCGAGGTCGCGATTCACGATTTTGGCTCGTTGAATATCGTGATCGCGTTGGTGATCGCCTCGACGAAGGCGCTGCTCGTGGCGTTTTTCTTTATGCATCTCTGGTATGACAACAAATTCTTCTTCATCTGCTTCACGGTGGCTCTGCTCGCCCTGACGGTGTTTATCATTTTCACTATGCTCGACACCTTGCGTCGCGGCGACATTGATCCGCTCACCGACGGCACGATTAATCCGCGCGCCGAGATGTACAACTCACCGGCTTTCAAAAGCGGCGCTGCGGCACACGGAGCGGCGAACGCCGACAGCGTGAAGTTCGTCGATTCGACGAAAGCGGTGGCTGCCCCATCCGACACGGCCAAGCCCGCGACTCCCGCCGGACATTAGTTGTTGCGTTTGCATTTATGAGTGGCTAAAGTTCCGGCATGGAAGTGGATAATTGCGGCAATGTTAAATCGGTCTCTGGTCACATGATCAGTCATTCCCGCGAAGGTCGAGGATCCCGCGTTTGGCGGGGCGGGAATCAAGAATCGGCGCACACCGCAATCCCGTTAAGTTCCAAGATGACCGAAAAGTGGATGCCCGCTTTCGGGATGGTTGAAAAAGACCTTTGGGCTGTCACCCTGAGCGAAGCGAAGGGTCTGTTGAGATTGTGGCACAGCGGCAAACAGGTTCTTCGCTGCGCTCAGAATGACACGCACCGCACTTATTCAATAGTCGGATTGATGAGCATGACGTTTTCAATTGCCACGAGGACGGGCGCATGACCGCCTATCGCCGGTTCGCGTTTTGGTCGGTGCTGTGGACCTACGTCGTCATCTTTGCCGGCGGACTGGTGCGAGTCTCCGGCGCTGGATTGGGGTGCCCCGATTGGCCACGCTGTTTTGGTCGTTGGTTTCCGCCGTTGAGCGCCGGCGATCTCCCCGCAGACATCAATCCCACAACATTCAATTTCGCTCTGGCCTGGATTGAGTACACCAACCGTCTCGTTGGCATGCTCTTGGGGTTGCTGATCGTCATCGCAGCGGTACTGGCGATCGTGCAGTATCGGCACGTCAAGCGAATCCTCTGGCCGTCGATTGCCGCCGCCCTGTTGGTGGCGTTTCAGGGTTGGCAGGGTGGGCAGGTCGTGCTCTCGGAATTGGCGCCCGTTGCCGTCTCGCTGCACTTGATAATCGCTCTCATCATTCTTTCGCTGTTGACTTATACGACTCAGCGGGCCTACTACCTTGAGGAAGCCAAGTTCGACCTGATCCGCAGCTACCCGAAGAGTCTTGCGCTCTGGATCGGCGCGCTCTGGTCTCTCGCAATCGTGCAGGTCGTCGTCGGCTCGGGGATTCGCGGGGCAATCGAAGAACTGATCACGAGGTTTCCGCTCGCGAACGATCACGAACTGCTAAACATGGTTGGCGGCGTGAAGTACCTCCATACGCTGCTGGGCATCGGGATCGCGGTGATCACGCTCGTGGTCGGCCTGCAGATCTATCGCAGCGCGCAGCAGCCGGAGCAGTTGGTGCGGTTGACCGTATGGTGGTTGATCATTCTGGTTGCGGCACAGATGTCGCTCGGTACTGGGTTAGTCGCGGTCGCACTGCCGCCGCTGCTGCAGTTGTTCCACGTGTGGACAGCCACACTCTACATTGGCGCGGTGCTTGTTTTGTACACTGCCGTGAAACGGACGGTCTGAGAGCGTTCGATGAACGAAACAAAGCGCATATCCAATCCGCTGGTCTGGGGCGTACCGATAGTCGCACTGCTGGCGATAGTTGCCGCGTTAGTAATTCGCTGGGCGGATCGCTCGCGCTCCGACCTGCCGATTCTCGGAAATGTGCCCGCGTTTTCGCTGACCACTCACGATGGAAAACTGCTCACGCGCCCCGAATTGAACGGCCGGTTGCACGTGGTCAATTTCATGTTCACCCGCTGCAAGGGGATCTGTCCAACGATGACCGCCAACTTAAAAGAACTCTACGATCTCTATCGTGGTTCGGATAAGGTGCGATTCCTGTCGGTGAGCGTTGATCCCGATTATGATTCGCTCGCGGTGTTGACGCGCTATGCCCAGGAGCATCGGATCGACGACGGGCGCTGGCTGTTCGCGCGCGGCGCGATCGACGATGTGCGCCAGTTGATCGAAGGTGGATTCATGCTCGATGCCTCCGATCTTCCCGCCGGACATCCGGCGCGGATTGTGCTGCTCGACCAGTTTGGCCAGATTCGCGGCTTCTACACCTACGACGACGAGGCTGAAATGGAACTTCTACGGCAGAACATCCGCGCGTTGGCGCGAGCGATGTGATGGACGTTCGCGACCTACCCACTCTCAATGCGATCCTCAATGCGGTCAGCGCGATCCTTCTGGTCGGCGGATTCGTCGCGATCAAGAATCGTCGCGATCTTACGCATAAGAAGTTCATGATCGCCGCGCTGGTTTCATCGGCGTTGTTCCTCATCAGCTACCTGATCTATCATCAAGCTGTCGGTTCGGTTCCGTATCCGCATCACGATTGGACGCGGCCGCTCTATTTCGCCATTCTGATTCCGCATGTGATACTCGCTGCGGCAATGACGCCGTTCATCATCATCGCCGTCTGGCATGCGCTGAAGGGCCGCTTTGATAAACACCGCCGGATCACTCGCTGGTTATGGTGGGTGTGGATGTTTGTTTCCGTGAGCGGAATCGCGGTGTACGCTATGCTGTACCTCAGGTAATCGCTCATTCGCGCGGGATGTCCGCGGTGCGCGGCTGGTGACCGACGGAGCGATCGACGGTATTGTCGAAACCCCGCGGTCGGTGTCCGAGGTTCCCTGCGGTTTCCCTTCAGAGGTTTCGGCCTACGTTTTCTTCATTCGTGTTTCTCTCTAAGTTTTCCTTTCGCGAAAAATAGGGCATAGCTCGAGCTAATCAGGCGCCTGATCGGACTTTCACGTCGCGCAGCGCCCAGTGTGGGCGTCACGTTTCCGGAAATCCCGAACGACGGTTCTGAAGCGATTGTTTCGAAGATGAGTCTGCTCGCATCCGGTTACCGGCGTCGCAAGCCACCGGAGTTTGGATTTGATCTCGACGCCTTGTCCTGCCGCGATTTCGCGTTTTTACGACAAGAACGGCCGTTCAAGAACACGTCAGGTACGAGGGCGAGATCGGCGAGGAAAATCATCCGCGATTACAATCGTGCCTCTACTAAGGGTCCGGTGGGGGAAAATTGTAGTGGAATGCTACGAGTTTACGGGGTTGGGTGAGGAAAAGGACCCTCACCCGTGCCCCTCTCCCTGAAAGGGAGAGGTGAATCCCACCGTTCCGGGACTGTTGAAAAACCCTGCACTGCAAAGCTTGGCGCGGTCAGGAATCCTTTCCTGACCGCTTCAATTGCGGCAGGAAAGGATTCCTGCCGCCGCAGGATGTGGGCGCAACGCAGTTTTTCAACAGTCCCCTTCGCGGGAATGACGGAATTGGCTGGATTCCGGCTTTCGCGGAAATGACGGGATGGACGGTCTACGATGTGCGAAGTCAACTGCGCCCGAACTTTTTGCCGGTGGTAGAAACTCTGTGACCGAAGATGCGCGAATGCCCTCTTCCGCAAGTCTACTCGGCGAGAGGATAGGAGCCGAGGATCTTTAGAAACGTCGTAATCTCGCGCAGATGCGTGATCGCGTTTTGCGGGGCTTCGTCATCCATATGGCCGACGAAGTCGAGATAGAAATAGTACTCCCAGGCTTTCTTGCGCAGCGGCCGCGACTCGATTTTGGTCAAATCCAAGTCGCGCAGGGCGAAGACCGATAGCGCTTTGAAGAGCACTCCGGGGAGGTTTTTGAGGGCAAAGACAATCGAGGTTTTCGATTTCTCCGCGCGCGCCGCCGGTGTTTTCGCAAGAAACAGAAAGCGCGTGAAGTTGTCTTTCTCATCCTGAATCGCTTTGGCGAGCACGTGCATCTCGTAAAGTTCGGCGGCATACTCGCCGGCAATGGCGGCGGCGTCGAGCACCGCCCTATCCTTGATCAGCTTAACCGATCCGGCGGTATCGTATTCGACAATCGGCGTGAGCTTGGTGTGCTTGTCAAGGTAGTCTTTGCACTGGTCGAGCGCCACGGGATGCGAGTGAACAGTCTTGAGATCAGCAAGCTTGGCGCCCGGATGCGCGATCAAGTGATGCACGATGCGATGCCGCCACTCGCCGACGATTTTGAGATTGTGTTTGAGCAGGAGGTCGTAGTTCTGATGAATGCTGCCGACGAGCGAGTTTTCGATGGGCACGATGCCGAGATTGGCCTTTCCGGATTCGACCGCGGTGAAGACCTCGGGAAAGGTTCGCTGCGACAGGGGCGCGAGATCTGCGGCCGTCTCGGCGAAGTAGGCACGGACGGCTTCCTCGGAGAACGCACCGCGTTCGCCCTGAAAGGCGATGGATGTTTGCGTCATACTGCCAATGTCGTCAGTTTGAGGCGATGATTCAAGGGGGAAGTTAAGGCAGCGGAACAATCGGACGATGGACCGTGAAACTATCTCCAGCGGCTCTCGTAACTCAGTTGAAAAGCAACAACTTCAAAAGGAGTCTATGATGTCAGTCATTGTCATTGCTTGTTTTCGGCCCAATGCCGGTAAGGAATCAGAACTGCTGGCCGTCATCCGCGACCATCAGCCGATTCTGCGCAGTCAGGGTTTGGTCACCGATCGAGCGGCCACCGTTATGCGCGCCGCCGACGGGACGATTGTCGAAGTCTTCGAGTGGAAGTCGCAGGCGGCAATCGAGGCCGCCCACTCCAATCCGGAAGTGCACAAACTCTGGGCGCGGTTCGAGGCGGTTTGCGATTACGTCCCGCTGAACGCGATTCCGGAGTCGGGACAGATGTTTCCGGGGTTTGCGGCGGTGAGATAATACGCTGAAGTCTCTTTGCGCAGATTGTCGCCCATCTCCCAGAGACATCTTACCTGAGAGAGAAGACTCGATTGGTGATTCGGCAGATCACTAAAACTCAAAGTTGACTGAGATGTAACGATAAAGCTTTGCAAACCAATCCTTCGATGATACCTTGAGAATAACTAAAATGAGGTTAGTGTAAGGCCAGGAGGAGTGAATGGCATTGAAGTTCAAGTGCCCCGAGTGTCACCGTGAACTCTTCTTTGCTTCAGGCGAAGTCGGTGCGCCCGTTAGGTGTATCCACTGCGATGCGAGCTTCGATCTCCCCCGGACAGCAACGGCAGTCGAACCCCGACGAAAGCTCAGCCGGCCGTCGAAGAAAGGTCTTTCGCCCGGCGTCCGGGGCTGGCTTCTTTGGTTTTGTGTATATAACGGAGTCGTGTTGCCAATTCTGCTGGCCGTGCTTGGAATTAGTTTGTTTGACGGCTTAGGGCCGTTCGTTCCGCAAATTACAAGGGTGAAGATCGGTGTTACGCTATTCGTCTTGGTTCTGTGGTTTTTGCATGCGGAGTGGGCGAGTCTTAAGTTGTTCTTCATTAAGCCAAGCGCCGTTCTCAATGCGCAGGTTTACGTCGTTTCAACGTTGATTTATGCGGGCACAACGATGGGCCTCATTCACTGGCTCTCCGAGAGTCGCTTGGAGATTATCGATATGGGAGCTGTTGTTAGGGCGGCGATCAGTACAGTTGTGCAGTGCTTTATCTGGTTTCAGTACTTCCGTGTCTCCGAGCGAGTACGAATTACCTATGTCGATTAGGGCCGGTGCTTCGTAATGATCAAATCGATCTTGAGGCAGTGCCTCATATAATCGGCATTTCGGGTTCCGAACTGAGACACGGCTGAAGTCACTCCTACGAAAAGGGATCTCTCCAAATTCCGATTGACCCGGCACGCCGCTGCGTATACTAATACGATGATGAAATTAGGCTTTTTCCGCACGGAGGACGCGCTGTGGCTGATTCATTAACATACAAGATTCTCAAGAACCACCTCGTGGACGGCGAGCTCAAGCTCGGCACAGAGATCGGGATCCGCATCGACCAGACCTTGACGCAAGACGCCACCGGCACCATGGCTTATCTGCAATTCGAGGCGATGGGTATCGAGCGCGTGAAAACGCAACTCTCGGTTTCGTACGTCGATCACAATATGCTGCAGACAGGTTTCGAAAACGCCGATGACCACCGCTATCTGCAGACGGTCGCCGCCAATTACGGAATTTATTTCTCCAAGCCGGGTAACGGGATCTGTCATCAGGTGCATCTCGAACGCTTCGGCAAGCCGGGGCTGACGCTGCTCGGCTCCGATTCGCATACGCCGACCAACGGCGCGCTCGGCATGATCGCGATTGGCGCCGGCGGTCTGGATGTCGCGGTCGCGATGGGCGGCGGCGCGTTTTATCTGCCGTGTCCGCGCGTCGTCGGCGTGCATCTCAAGGGCAAGTTGCAGCCGTGGGTGCGCGGCAAGGATGTGATCCTCGAAGTGTTGCGCATTCTCACCGTCAAAGGCGGTGTCGGAAATGTGATTGAGTATTTCGGCGAAGGCGTCAAGTCGCTCGATCTCACGCAGCGCTCGACGATTACGAACATGGGCGCGGAACTGGGCGCGACGTGCTCGATATTCCCGTCGGATGAAAACACGCAGGCGTATTTGACGGCTCAGGGACGTCCGCAAGATTACTCGCCGATTGCCGCCGATCCGGGAGCGAGCTACGACAAGGTGATCGAGATCGATCTCGACAAACTCGAGCCGCTGATTGCGCAGCCGCATTCGCCCGATAAGGTCGTGCCGGTGCGTCAGGTAGCGGGCACCAAGGTGCAACAGGTTTGTATTGGCTCCTGCACAAACTCATCGCTGCACGATCTGGAAGTGACCGCGGCGATTCTCAACGGGCAGCAGGTATACCCGAATCTCGACCTCACGATCACGCCCGGCTCCAAGCAGGTGTACACGATGGTAGCGACTTCCGGCGCGCTGTCTAAAATCATCCAGTCGGGCGCACGCATTCTCGAATCGGCGTGCGGGCCGTGTATCGGCATGGGTCAAGCGCCGCCGTCCGGTGGCGTCTCGGTGCGTTCGTTCAATCGCAATTTTGAAGGCCGCGCCGGCACTAAGGATTCCTATGTCTATCTGGCCTCGCCGGAAACCTGCGCTGCGACGGCGCTCAAAGGCGTGATCACTGATCCACGCGATCTTGGCGCGGTGCCGCGTCTCGATTTGCCCGCCAAATTCTATATCGACGATCGCGGAATTATTCCGCCGGCCAAGAACGGCGACCGGCCGGAGATCGCGCGCGGCCCGAATATCAAGCCGCTGCCGACGCGCGGCCAGATGGCGGACAAGCTTTCGGGAAAGGCGCTGCTCAAGCTGGGCGACAATATCACGACCGATCATATTATGCCGGCCGGCGCCAAGGTGCTGCCGCTGCGCTCGAATATTCCGGCGATTTCCGAGTTCGTGTTTTTCCATGTCGATCAGAAATTTGCCGCCCGCGCCAAGGAGGCCGGATCGTTCACGATCGTCGGCGCGGAGAATTACGGGCAAGGTTCGTCGCGGGAGCATGCGGCTTTAGCGCCGATGTATCTCGGATTGCAGTTCGTGCTCGCCAAGAGTTTTGCGCGTATTCACAAGACCAATCTGGTCAATTTCGGCATTTTGCCGTTGACCTTTATCAACGCGGCCGATTACGACAAACTCAATCAGGAAGACGTGCTCGAAATCACCGGTGTGCGCAGCGAGCTGACCGCCGGCAAGACGCTCAACGTGCGAAACGTTACGCAGGGTTATGATTTCGAAGCGCAGTTTGATTTGTCGCAGCGGCAGATTGATATCCTGCTGGCGGGCGGGTTGTTGAATTATACGCGGCAGGGGAAGTAGACAAGACGGTCGTTATTCCTGCGCAGGCGGGAGTCGATTTGTCGGATCGGAACCGCGGATTATGCGTCGTACGATTGAAGGGGACTGCGAATTACTTCGAGCTGACGGGCACGGCACGCCGTGGCCTACGCGTGGTTTCAGGTACGGATCACGAATCGATGCGGGCGCAATATATTGCGCCCCTACGCGGCAATGAACTCTGGAATGCGCCGTTGGCGCATTGCGCGACCGCAGGTCGCGCCCACGATGAGCGGACATTGCCCTGCTGAAGCGCGGGTTGATGTGAATTCGCGCCCACTGTGAAGCGCGGGTGCCCCACCGCTTGCGGTGGGATTTGATTCTTTTGGGCACGGCACGCCGTGCCCCGACGCGTCTAAGTGAGTAGTGCCGTCGAATAGTCGCGGCTACATTTTTCCGAACAACTGTTGCAGGCGGGCATCGGTGCGTTCGTCGAGCACAAGTACGTTCGGATATCTCACTTCCGTTGCCTTGACCTGAGTCGAGTAAACCTCAAAGCGCGCTTTGCCGGACTGCGTCGGGAAGCGCTGCGCAAACATGGCGGCATTGTCCGGCGCGGCGTCTTTGGCCGGAAGCAACTGCGCCATTTCTTTCGTCAGCCAGTCATGTGTATAGGCCACACTTTCGGCGCCACCGTCAGCGGCGTGCATCATGCGCGCGATCAATTCGAGATTGGTGTGGCCGGTCAATGGCTTGCCGAGCGCCTTGAGGCTCTGGCGGCGGCCTTCCCAGTTGGTGATCGTGCCTTCGTCTTCGACATACGAATTGAGCGGCAGCACGATATCGGCCATCTTCGCGGTCTCGGTCATGTAGATATCAGCGACGACGAGAAACTCGAGCTTCTCGATCTTCGCCGACCACGCCGGATCGACGGCCGGATTCTCGCCGACGATAATCGCGCCTTTGATCTTGTCGCTGCCGAGGGCCTGCGCGAACGGGGTTGTGCCGTTTTGCAGTGACTTTAGGTCAGCTTTCCAGAGCATCGAGAGCGCTTTGACCGTGCCCTCGTTGACGGCACGCGCGCCGGGGACAAGTTTTTGATCAAAGCCCGCCAGTTGCATGCCGCGCGTATTGGCCTGACCGGAGAGCAGAATCAAGCCGCTGCCGGGAACGCCGATCTTGCCGGTCGAGAGCAGCAGCGATGTCAGGGCCTTGAGATCGTTCGGCGAGCGATCTTTGCGGCTATCGAGATTGTAGAGCGCGACGACTTTCTGATGCGGGTCGCTCAAGAGCCTGGCGCACTCGGCGAGTTTTTCGGCGCGTACGCCGGTGACGGCTTCGACTTCGTCAACGTCGATATTCTCGATGTAGCGGCGGAAACGGTCGATTTCCTGCGTCCGCGAGTTGATGAAATCCTGATCGCTGCGACCGGAACGCATGATCTCGGCGATCAGGCCGTCGAGAAGCCAAGTCGAAGTTCCGCGCCGCGGATCGAGCCACAAAGTCGCGTAGCGATTGATACCGATATCGGCGGAGTTGATGACGATCGCGCGTTTGCCTTTCTTGAGCATTCGTTTGAGGCGGAAGCCCAGCACCGGACTCTCTTTGAACGGGTCACAATTGACGATGAGAATCAGATCGGCGGCTTCAAGCTCTTTCGTTCCGCAGGTCGAATGGGTCGCGCCAAGCATCCCATCGAGTGCGTGATAATCGGCCTCCGTTGCGAGATGCTGGAACGAGCCGATGGTGTTGGTCTCCAGCGTGGCGCGGGCGAATTTGCCGGTCAGATAAAGTTCTTCATCGGTGAGTTTTGGCGACGCCGACACCATGAGCGCCTCGCGGCCGTACTCGATGTGAAGGTCTTTGATCGACTGTTCGAATCGCTGCCAGACTTCCTCCCATTTGGCCGG
Organism: uncultured Ignavibacteria bacterium; assembly: GCA_964617645.1. Lineage (GTDB taxonomy): Bacteria > Zixibacteria > MSB-5A5 > CAIYYT01 > CAIYYT01 > JADJGC01. The sequence goes on along the minus strand of CAZTYE010000001.1, from coordinate 325,119 downwards.
TACCAAGTCGCCGCCCTTGCGGAGATACGGACGGCGAAGGCGCTCACCGCCGAGAAGCTGCTGGTAGCCGTAGCGGCCTTTGACGCAAAGCTCGCCAAAATTCGGCTCGCCGGAGAATGAGCCGGAGACATAGAATAAGTCGGGCGTTTTGGCGTTGATTTCGACATTGCAGCCGATCGAGCAGAAATTGCAGACGTTTTTGACTTTGTACATCGTCCACGGTCCGGAGCGGCCGAACGGCATCTTATCGACAATCGCGCCGGTCGGGCAGACATCGACGCAGTTGCCGCAAGATATGCAATTGGTTTCGGCCAGCGGCTTGTCGAGCGCCGGTTTGACCATCGTTTTGAATCCGCGGTAGACAAATCCCAGCGCGGCGACATCGAGAATATCGGCGCAGGTGCGCACGCAGCGACCGCAGTTGATGCACTTGTTGGAGTCGAGCGTGATATACGGATGGCGCTTATCGACGTTGTAGCGATTGAACGCTCCGGCAAAGCGAGTCTGGTCGGCGCCGTATTCGCCGCAATATTCCTGAAGCTTACAGGACATCGCCACTTGGCAACCGCACTCGACGCAGCGGCAGGCCTCGAACTGCGCTTGCTCTTCGGTAAGACCGAGTTCAACCTCGTCGAAGGTACGAATGCGTGTCTCGATCGGAAGTTCCGGCAAATGCACGCGCGTGCTCGGCGTCGGATCGCAGATGTCTTCCGGCGCAAAGGGCTTGAGATTGTCTTTGCGGCTCGCGAAAATCGGCTTGAGCGGCTGGTACAATCCTGTTTCGACATACTGCATGATAGCGAATGCCGCCAGCCGACCGGCGGCGATGGCATCGATAGCATCCGCCGGGCCAGTGACCACATCCCCACCGGCGAAGACGCCCTCGCGGGAAGTGTTGAAGGTCTTCTCAGCGGCAATGATCGTATGCCACTTTGATAATTCGATTTCGTGATCGTGATGACCGTTGCCGCCTTCGACACCACCGAGATCGCTTTCCTGACCGATGGCGGAGATCACCCAGTTGCATTCGAGGGTGTAGTTCGATCCCTTCTTCTCAACCGGTCGGCGACGACCAGAGGAATCGGGTTCGCCCAGCTCCATCTCGATGCATTCCATCGAGCGCAGCCGATTGTTCTCGGAGTTAATCTTTACAGGCGCGGCGAGGTACTTGATGTTGATCCCCTCTTGTTCGGCGGCGACGATTTCGAGTTCGTTCGCGGGCATTTCTTTGCGCGTGCGACGGTAGAGAATGATCACTTCGGAGGCGCCCAGGCGCAGCGAAGTGCGAGCGGCATCAATAGCCGTGTTGCCACCGCCGACAACGACGACGCGACCGGAAATCTTCGGCGCCTGATTGAGGGTGACATCGCGCAGGAAATCTACGCCACCGAGCACGTTTTGTACCTGTTCGTTGGCAATGCCCATCGTCTTGGCGAGTTGCGCGCCCAGACCGATGAACACCGACTTGAACCCCTGCTCGAAGAGATTGTCGATAGTTAGGTCTTTGCCGAGGCGCGTGTTGGTATGCACACCGACGCCGAGGTTGGTAATCCAGTTGATCTCTTTGTCGAGGATTGCTTTCGGAAGACGGTATTCGGGAATCCCGTAGCGCAGCATTCCGCCCAATTCTGGCAAGGCCTCGTAGACCGTCGGCTCGTAGCCTTCGAGCACGAGATAGTACGCACAGGTCAAGCCGGCCGGACCGCCACCGATAATGGCTACTTTCTTGCCATTGCGCGGTTTCGGCACCGGCGTCCACATATCTTCGAGGTCTTTGTCGGCAGCAAAGCGTTTGAGATAGTCGATGCCGACGGCGTCGTCGATCATCTTGCGGCGACAAGCCAGTTCGCATTTACGCGTACAGACACGACCGCAAACCGACGGAAACGGATTTTTCTCTTTGATGAGACTGACGGCGTCTTTGTATTTGCCCAAGTAGGTCAGCGACATGTAGCCTTGAATATCGATGTCGGCCGGGCAGTTGAGACGGCAGGCGCCGAAACACTCGGCCCAGTGATTTGACACCAAGAGCTCCAAACAGGTTTTGCGGGCGCTGACGACTTTTTCGGACCGGGTTTGGATGTTCATCCCTTCCCAGGGCTTGGTCGCGCAGGCGGGCAGAAGTTTGCTCATGCCGGCAGCTTCAACGACGCAGAGGAAACAGGAACCGAACGGCTCGAGTTTCGGGTCGTAACAGAGTGTCGGAATCTTGTCGAGCTTCAACTCGTGGACGGTTTCGAGAATCGTCTTGTTGGGATCGGCGGTGACCGCATTGCCATTGATCGTCATGTTAATCATCGTTCACCTCAATCCTTGATCACGGCCAGAGGGTTGCAGACGGTGAAGCACTTGCCGCACTTGATACAGAGATCCTGATTGATGATGTGCGGCAGCTTCTTTTCGCCGGTGATGGCGTTGGTCGGACAGGCGCGGGCACAGAGCGTGCAGCCGGTGCAGTCTTCGGCGCTGATGGTGTAGGTCAGCATCGGGGTGCAAACGTGCGCCGGGCACTTCTTCTTGAGAATGTGCGCTTCGTACTCGTCGCGGAAGTAGCGGAGCGTGGTCAGCACCGGATTCGGCGCCGATTGACCGAGTCCGCACAGCGAGGCGATCTTGATCTGCTCGCCGAGCTGGTCGAGAGTCGCCATGTCTTCGACGCGGCCCTTGCCTTCGGTGATGCGCTCGAGGATTTCGAGCATCCGCTTGGTGCCGATCCGGCAGAAGGTGCACTTGCCGCACGATTCGGCTTGCGTGAAGGTCAGGAAAAACTTGGCAACATCGACCATGCAAGTGGTTTCGTCCATGACGACCAAGCCCCCCGAGCCCATGATCGCGCCGGTCTTGTTGATTTGCTCGTAGTCGATCTGGGTCTCGCCCATGTCGGCCGGAATACAGCCGCCGGAGGGTCCGCCCATTTGCACGGCTTTGAACTTCTTGTCGTGCATGATGCCGCCGCAGACGTCGAAGATGACTTGGTTGATTGTAATCCCCATCGGGACTTCGACTAAGCCGGTGCGTTTGACTTTGCCGGCCATCGCAAAAACTTTGGTGCCCTTGCTGTTGTCGGTGCCGTAAGCGGCGTAGGCGGCCGCGCCGTTCATGATGATCCACGGCACATTGGCGAACGACTCGACATTGTTGATCGAGGTCGGCTTGCCCCAGAGGCCGCGCTGCGCCGGGAACGGCGGACGGAATCGCGGCATACCGCGACGGCCTTCAATCGAGGCTATCAGCGCGGTTTCTTCGCCGCAGACGAAAGCGCCGGCGCCTTCTTTAATCTTGATGCTGAAGTTGAAATCCGTCCCGAGAATCTTCTCGCCGAGAAATCCCTGCTTCTTGCATTGCGAGATCGCCTGCCGCAGCCGGGCGATAGCTTTTGGGTATTCGGCGCGACAGTAGATATAGGCCTCGTCGGCGCCGATGGCGAAGGCGGCGATCATCATGCCTTCGAGGATCGCATGCGGGTCGCCTTCCAGCACCGAGCGGTCCATGAACGCGCCGGGGTCGCCCTCATCGGCATTGCAAATGATGTACTTCTTGTCGGAGACGCTCGCGCGTGTGAGCGCCCATTTCTTTCCCGTGGGGAATCCGGCGCCTCCGCGTCCGCGCAGACCCGACTTGGTGATCTCTTCGATCACCTGATCCGGGGTCATCTGTTTCAGCGCTTTCTCGATGGCTTTATAGCCGCCGGCGTGGATGTAGTCGTCGATGGAGCCGGGATCGATAATCCCGCAGTTGCGCAGAACGATCCGCACTTGGCGGTCAAAGAAACCGACTTCGCGATCCGTGCCAGAAACGAGCCACTCGTCGATCGGCTGGTCATTGCGGATGTGTTCTTCGACGATGCGCTTGACGCGGTCGGGGGTGACTTCGCCATAGAGGTAGTTTGTGCCATTGCCGTTGGCGACCGCGACGAGCACCTCGCGGTAACACATGCCGATGCAGCCGGTTTCGCGCAGGTCGAATTCGGCGCCGCTTTGCTGCGCCTCCTGAAACGCCGCGTAGACTTTTTCGCCGCCGGCGGAGATGCCGCAGGTTGCGAGCCCAACTTGTACGATCTTGTTGGCCATCCTCACACCATCCTTTCCTATTTGCGCCGCAGATCCTTGACCAGCTTGCGCGTCCTAATCGGCGTGAGTCGGCCATAAGTTTCGTTGTTGACCATTACTACCGGCGCCAGCGAGCAGCAGCCGAGACAGGCGACCGAGACCATCGAGAACTTGTTGTCCTCGGTGGTTTCGTCGTAGTCGATGTTGAGCTCGTCGCGCAGGGTGTTGGCGATCTCCTTGACATTGTTAACGTGGCAGGCCGTTCCGTTGCAGACTTTGATAACTTTTTCACCAAGTGGCTTGGTGCGAAACTGGGCATAAAACGTAACGACGCCAAAAATCTCCGCCGGCGGGATGCCGGTCACGTTGCTGATGTAATCGATCGCGCGTTCGGAGATGTAGCCGTAGGTATCCTGAGCGGCCTGAAGCAGCGGAATCAGCGCGCCGGCATGGCCGTCGAACTTCCAGACATCGAGGTTAAACGGTTTGAATTCCTGAGCTTGAGAGTCCATAAAGTTGAGCCTCCAAATCGGGGCGCCAACGGCCACGCGGCGGTGTAGCGAGAAGCCGTGTCAGGTCGGTTAGCGTCTCTTCATTAAGCTATCACCATGTGAAAAAAATCGCAAGCAAAATCATCCGGTTTGGGCCAAAATCACCATCCAATAATAGCGATTGACGGTAAATGATATCCTGATAGTTCTTTCGGATCAGAAGCCGGTAAGCTTGAGCAAGCGGTGCTGCCGTGCGCGCAGGACTCCGGGTAGGGGAAGAATTTTCTCGTTCAGGACTTTGTCCAAAAAGGCGAAGTTTGTGCCCTTTAGCCGAATGACAAACGAGTAGGGCGGTTGAGCTATTTGACACGAACTCGTTGCGCTTAAGACAGTTAGCGTCTGGAATATCGGTTCAAAGCGGTCTGGTGACGACTCGACGAAAACGATTGTCTCGGCGGTGGAATCTGTCGAATCGTCTCCGGTGCGGGAGTCAGCGAGCGAATCGACAAGGCAGACTTCGCAGCCCGAGACATCCGGGACGGCCTTGACTCGATTAGAAACAAATCGCTCGAGACCGGCGCCGGGAAGCGGTTCGATGGTGGCGATAATGTCGCAGTCGCCGTCGACGGCGTCGCATTGAGTTACATGTTCGGTCGCCATCAGGCGTTTGACAACTTCCGGACGCGCGTCGTGCGATATGACCTTTACCATAAGCAGAGCCGGTGTGAGACGTTCATCATGTGATTGTGTCATCGGTGGTATCCTGTTGGTTCAGAAAGTGCACTGTATCAAGAAGTGGACATCGACAAAACTCGCCAAGATTGATTGATTATATAGATATTTCTGGCGTAGTTCAATCGTTTTTTTCTGAGATTTCGCCGCAGAGACAGGGTGCTGGATCTGCTTGTCGGGGAAAGCTCGAGCTGCTAATTTGAAAGGGTGAGCATGGTCAATCTCAAGTTTGTTGTCGTTCTTTTGACAGCGGCGATGTTTTCGCCGGTCGGTGGTCAAACCGCGACCGGGTCGCCCGAGGTCAGCTACACGCGCATCAAGCTGTATCGCTCGATCCAGCAACAGCTTGAGGCGTATTTCGACACCGGGGATTCCGATCTCTGGCAAGCGGCGCGCGCCATGGCCGAGGCGGCAGTGGAGAATTTTCAGGACTCGTTTTATGTGAGACAGTGCGACAAGTATCGGTTTTGGCGTAACGAGAAGTATGAGCTTAGGAGTCGGGAGAAGGGTCGATTTCGAGATTTGCTTGCGAGTCTCAATCGAGACTCCGGTCTTGATCTTCTGGCCGGCTCGTTCGGTACCGTCGCCGATCGGTTCCTTGAGTTGGGAGACTCCGCTGCGGCGGTTAGTAGCCTCCACTATCAGGCCAATCTTACCAGCCAGTCTTCGAGCACCAAGTACGCCCTGACATTTTGTCAGCAAGCGCTCGAGGTCAGTCGCCGTAGCGGCGACTTTGACGGACAGGCGCGAAGCTACAATCTTTCGGGCCGACTTTATGAAAAGATCGGTGAGTTTTTCGTGGCCGGGGCGTATTTCGATTCGGCGCGGGTGCTCAAGGTGTTGCTTGATGACATTCCCGGAATCGCGGATTGTCTCTCCAACATGTCCTCCGTCTATCTGTCGCTCGGTGAGCGCGCTAAATCGGAAGCCTATGCGCTTGAAGCGCTAAGGCTCAGGCGGCAACAGGGTGATACGTCGGCGGTGGTCTCTTCACTTCTCACCTTGATTACGGTATTTGGCCGCGAGACCGAGATCGATTCGGTTAACAGATGGCTGGACGAATGCGAGTCACCGGTTGGCTCGCTCCGCGATCCGGTCCTTCAGGTTCGGTTGTTGCAGGCGCAAGGCGTCGGCTTAGAGCGCCGCGGGGAGCTTGATTCGGCGCTCGCAAAGTATCACAACGCGGCTAAAGCCGCCAAGTCCCTGGGACAGAGTCGGATGTTGTTTACGGCGTTGCAGGGCAGCGCCGCCATCCTATTACAACTCGGTGAATTCACCGAAGGGATTCGCGCGCTCTTGGACGCGAAGTCCTTGGCCGAGGAACAGCGAAATTTCGGAGCTCTGGCTTCGGTGTTGCACAGTCTTGGCAGCGCCTACCAGCAGGCCGGAGACCTCGATGCCGCGAGAGAGTACTACCTGCTTTCGTTAGCGGCCCGGCGCGAGCACAACCTGGTCGGCAACAACGCGGGCACACTCCTCAATCTGGCGGAGTTGTACCTCGCGGCCACCGACACAGCGAACGCGCAGACGGCATTGAGTCAAGCAGACGTTGAAGCGCACATCGCCGGGGCTGACGCAGAAGTTTCCGCAGTGTGGGTGGTGCGAGCGCGACTTTACGCGGCGGCAGGAAGATATGACGAAGCGCTTGGGGCGCTTGATTCAGCCCGTGCGGCGTATCGCACGGGGATTCCGCAACGACGTAAGAGCGACTTGCTTTACCTGAAGATTGATTTGCTGCGTCGCGCGCGGCGCTGGAAACAGATCGACAGTTTGCTTGACACAATGATGTCCTCAACCCTACGGTGTCCGCTGACAGAGTGCGCCAGGAAATTGACCGTGATGGGCCAGGTGCGATTCGACCGAGGTGATTATCGCAACGCCATACTCGATTTGACCGGCGCGATCAAGAACATCGAAGCGCTTCGCGGGGAGCTTCCCGATATTCAGCTCCGATCAGGATTCCTGGCACAATCGCGCAACGTGTACGAGCTTCTGGTACATGCCTACTACCGTAACGGCGAGGCGCCGGACAACAGGCCGGGTTCTCAATCGTCGATTTCGGCCACAAAGACGTTGGCGCCGAATCTTATCGACTCAATCCTCTGTTACATCGAGAAGGCGAAATCGCGGGGTCTTCTCGACGCCCTTCGTGCGGGAGGATCACGGTCAAAACCCGCTACTTCACCGGCTGAATCCAAGCTTGTGCATGAGCTCGATCAGATTGCGAAGGCGCTGGCGACTAACACTGATGTCCGCGCCTGCGAGCGCCTTGCAGCGCGGGAAGACGCGATTTCCCAACAACTTTCGCAGTTGCGTCGCGAGCGAGTCGCTCGCGGGACGGCTGGTCAAAGTGCCTACCAACCGCCGCCGCTTGCCATCGATTCGCTGCAGCGGGCGCTGCCCGATGATCGTACGGCGCTTCTCAGCTATCTGCTCACGCCGGACGGGTCGTACCTCATAGTAATCAACCGAACGGAATCGCAGATTTGCTCTCTCGCCAACCGCGAGACGATTACTCGGGCGGTGCAGAGTTACTCGCGACTGGTGCAGACGTCGATCAAAGACGAATCCTTGCTCGACAGTTTGCCGCTTGCCGCGCGGGAGCTGGCGCTTCTGATTTTTCCAGCATCATTCGATCCGACGCGCTACGACCATTTGGTTATCGCCGCCGATGGCGCGTTGCATTTGCTGCCGTTTGAGGCGCTGCGAATCGGCGAGCGATTTTTAGTCGAACAGTGCGCCGTAACGCGGATACCGTCGCTGTATCTCTATGGCGGCGGGGAGTCCAAAGCCGCTACTGAGCCAAAGCGACGGTTGCTCGCCATTGCTGATCCGCGGCCAAAGGCGCCGATGACACCGCTTGAGTATTCGCGTCAAGAAGTCGAGTGGATTGCCGAGCTGCACGGCAGCACTTACACAACAGTCTTAGATAGCGCCGCAGCAACTAAGGGCGCTCTGCGGAATCTCGATCTTGGGTCGTTCGCGAGAATTCACATCGCTTCGCATTCAACGATCGACTACGACGATCCAACGCGGTCGCGGATCTGGTTATCGGCCGACACGAGCGGAGAGTATCTAACGACGGCGGACATCGAGGCGTGGCCGCTCGATGCAAAGTTGGTGGTGCTCTCTTCCTGTGAATCCGGCGGCGGCCGATTTGAACTGGGTGAAGGACTGGACGGATTTGCGCGCGCCTTCTACAGCGCCGGGGCGCGAAATCTGGTGCTGTCGTTGTGGGAAGTCGAGGACTTCGCCACGGCGGGATTCATGCGCTCCTTCTATCGCGATCTCGATCAAGGAGCGGCGCAGGCGATGCGCGGCGCCAAGCTCGAGATGATCCACTCACCGCGCTTGAAACATCGTCATCCCTGGTATTGGTCGGCGTTCATCTTGACGACTGCCGGCACCGGCGCTTCGCCCCGATAGATTCTGATTGCGTTATTTCCGTGTTAGAATTTCGTTAATCGCAGCGAATTGCTTGACACGTCTTTGAATAATACTCACCATGCTTTCTATGAGATCGCAACTTGCGAACAGAAGAGGATTGGTGACGCTTACGACAGCGTTGATATTGCTTGCCGGAGTAACTGTAGCAAGCGACCAACCAAGTCTGCGGAAGTCGCTTTATGACTTGGACGATTTCTATTTTGCCGTGTTTGGCGACGGGCGGATCGCGCATGCAGAAGCGGCCAACATCGATATCTTTCGCAAGTCGATCCAGTTCGAGAAGGCCGGCGATCGCGTGCTTGTCAAGGTCGCGATTACCACAACGCCGGCCGAGCCGGAAGCTGCCGGCAGCGCGCTTTGCCAAGCCGGTCTCCAAGCGGTTGCGCAATTCGGTCGGATTTTCACCGCAAAGATGCCGCTGGCGATGCTTCCCGCTGTCGAGGCGCTTGCTTTCGTCGAGAGCATAGAGCCGGTCGCGCCTGAAGGATATACGGCGCGGGCCGCGGCCGCCGGTTCGGTAGTTGCTGCTGACATCGAAGTAAAAAAAAAGTAGAACTGGGCAGCGCCGACACTGCGGGGGCTGTGTCGGCTGCAAAACCGATCATCGGAATCATTGATACAGGGATCGATTTCGACCATCCCGAGTTCGCGCGCGACGGCGGACACCGGATTCTCGCGCTGTGGGACCAGCTTGACACGACGCAGAACGATTACCGCTTCAGTGACGGCGCAGTGTTGGGCTCGGTATATCGCGGCACGGAAATAAATCGCGAGCGCTGCGCCTCGCGCGATTTCGAGGGTCACGGTACGATGGTTGCGTCGATGGCGGTGGGAAGCACATGCGGCGCGGCACCGGACGCCGACTTGGTTGTCGTCAAAATTGACTACTTCAAATTCGACGAAATGACGTTGGCGCTGGGAATTGATTTCGTCCGTCGCGAAGCTGCATTTCTCAACCGACCGTACATCATCTTGCTTTGCTACTTGCCCAAAGGCGGCGCCAAGGACGGCGAGACCGATTTGTTGGCGCGAATCATCCGGTCGGAACTCGAGGCGAATCTCAGCGGCGGCCTGCTCAAGGCCGTCGTCGCCGCCGCCGGCAACGAGAACTACGACAGCGGGAATCCCTGTCGTGAAGAGAACAACCGCATGCATACGCATCGCGTCGGCAACGGCAGCTTTCGATTTGAGGTCGAGACGACCGAAGACGTCGCCGGCGACGATGTCGCCGTGATCGAGTTGTGGTATCCGGTTCAATACGAGTATCAGGTGCGGCTGACGTCACCAGCCGGTCGCATTTACGGACCGGTTTTCCCGGACTCCGCATCGCTGCGGGCGCTCGGCCGGGATGGCATCATCCTGATCTCCAACAATCGCCGCGGGCTCGACAAGTGGGGCGCAGTGCGCGTCGTGCTTCGCGATCCCGATTCGAGCGCGGCTTTAGCCGCCGGCGAGTGGAAAGTGGAAATGCTCGGCGCAGCGGGTGTTTGGCACGGCTACGTGACATATGTTTATCCGCCGGAAATCACCAAGGCCATCCATTTCGAAGATCATACCAATGAGTTCAAAATCCGATCGGCGGGAAACGTGCGCGATGTGATAACCGTGGGGTCGTTGGATAACGGTGTCGTGCAGTGGGAGAATCTCGAAGGGCGCACCGTCAATCTTGAGAATTGCCATTACGAAGACGACATCTCGCACTTCTCCAGTCGCGGACCGAGCAAGGCCGGTGTCGGAAAACCGGAACTGTACGCTAACGGCGCCTGGGTGCGAGCGGCGCTCTCGCAGGATGTAACCGAGCAGAATGTTTCAGCGAGTTACAGTCGAACGATCAAGTTCCAGCCGGCTTATGTCATGCAGGAGGGGACGAGTTTTGCCGCGCCGCAGGTCGCCGGCGCAATCGCGCGCATGATTGCCCTTGATGCCGACGGCTCACTCACGCACGCGCGCATCAAGTATCTGCTCGAACACACCGCCAAACGTCGGGGCAAAGCCGACGATTCCTACCAGATGCTGGATCTCAAAAAGGCGCTGCAGAGCAGCCGCAGCTACTGAGACTGATGGTTAAGGACGATCGACGATTGGCTAATGGGCAAACCCGAGAATTGGCGCCATTAACTCTTCGTCGATACACTGATCGGCAACGGCGCGCAGCAGGTCGTTCTTAGAGCAGAAGGCGACGCCGATCCCGGCAGCGCGGACCATGCAGAGGTCGCCTTCACTGTCGCCGACGGCAATGACGTTTTTCAGCTCGATTCCGTACTGTTCAGCGACGGCGCGCATCACGTTGCCTTTGCAGATTGTATGCGCACACCGGCTGGCCGCGGTCCGCGTAAAGAAAGACGGGACACGCACCTCGCCGGTGGCAACGCTCTGCGAGAATTCCAGTTCGTGCGCCAGCGCGAAGTCCGCTCCGATTTTGACTTTAACGTGGTCGACAATGCAGTCATAACTGTCGCTGATGATGCCGACAATGTACCCGCGCTTGTGGAGCGAGGCGACAACATCGATGATGTCGGAAACCAGCGGCAGGGCGTCGACAACTTTCCAGAGAGCTGAAATTGGGGCGCCCTTGAAGAGCTGTGCGATCTGTTTTACGCGCACAAAAGGCTCCTGATCTCGACTCATGAGATCCATCAACTGCCTGTGAAAGCCGAAATGCTCCGCGGCAGCGAACGCAAAGCGGCCGCGCAGGATCGTGTCGTCCATGTCAAAGATCACCATTTTCTGGAGTTGGCGGACCGATTCGCGGAGTGCGTGTTCCATCTGCGTCCGAACGACATTGATCGTTTCCAGATCATCCAAACTGAGTTCGGGCGACCGCGAAGCGCGGCGCAGAATAGCGCGGGCGACCTCCCGTGACATTTTCCCCAATTGTTGCCACGGCCTCATTCGGTTCTCGATGCTGCCGATGTTGACCTCGACGACCCGAGCGCCCAGATCGTGGATATCCAGCAGCAGACCGATATCCACTCCGTAATCGTCTTCAAAGTGGACGCGGCGCAATAATTCGCGGCGAACGCAGATCATCCCGGACAGCGGCTGTGAGAAAGCGGGCAGGCGCGGGAAGAGAATGCCCAGCAGCGGCTTGGCGACCAGTTCCGTGACGCGACCGGCCTGTCGACTGAATGTCGCCTTAACTAAATCAGCCTGGTCGGCCAGAAGCGGCGAAGACAATTTGTCGATCACGGTGCCGGAATACTCGGCGATATCGCCATCCAGGTAGAGCAGCACATCATTGTGTGCCGCGAGAAAACCGTCGCGCATCGAGGCGCCTTTGCCGAGTTTGGTGCTGGTGATGACGGTGGCGCCGGCCTTGCGAGCGGCCGAGACCGTATCGTCAACAGACTTATCATCGACGACGATGACCTCGTCGACCAGCGGGTGAACTCTCGCCATGTTCACGACGGCGGCGACGGATTGCGCTTCGTTCAGGACTGGAATGATGACGGAGATCATTTCGACGCTCCTTTCGGCCCCGTAAGTACTACTTGCCAAACGCAGCGAGGTTTGCAGAAAAGTGGCAAATGATTTTAGGCCGACCCGAAAGATCAATGGTCGCCTCGCGCTCAAGTACGTATAATCTCATCATGGCCGATCACTCACAAAGTCAATTTCTCGCGCCCGACGTTCTGAGCAAACTAAAAGGGCTCGAGGTGAAAGCGCGGCTGGTCGTCGAGGGATTCATCGCCGGACTGCACCGCTCGCCGTATCACGGGTTTTCCGTCGAGTTCGCCGAGCACCGGCAATACATGCCCGGCGATTCCATCCGCGACATAGACTGGAAGGTCTACGCCAAGTCGGATCGTTTCTACATTAAGCAGTATGAGGAAGAAACTAATCTTAAAGCCTACCTACTGGTTGATTGTTCGCGCTCGATGCAATTTGCCGCCGAGAACCGACTGACCAAGCTGGAATACGGGCTCAGCCTGGCGGCAGCGCTGGCGTTCTTGATGCTCAAACAGCGGGACGCCGTCGGGCTCGTCGGATTCGACGAGAAAATCAATACGTATGTCCCACCGCGATCGGCGGCTTCGCATCTGCACGTGTTATTGCGCGAGATGGAACAATTCAAACCCGCGCAACAGACCAACGTTGCCGACGCGTTGCATCAGATGGCAGAGCGAATTAAACGGCGTGGATTAGTGATCGTGCTCTCTGATTTGCTCGACGACCCGGACAGGATTCTCGCCGGGCTGAAGCACTTCCGCCACAAAAAGCACGAAATCATCGTGTTCCATATCCTCGATCCCAAGGAGCGCGACTTCTCGTTTCCGTTGGAAGCGATCTTCAAAGACATGGAAACCGGCGAGCAGATCAGCACGCTGCCGTGGCAGATCAAGGGAGAATATCAGAAGATAATGGCTGGTATCATTGACCGCATGGCGCGCGAGTGCCGTCTTTCGAATATCGACTATGTCCCTATTGACACGGCGACACCTTATGACCGGGCGCTGTTTTCATACTTGAACAAGCGCGCGCGTCTGTACTAAGCAGCGATCTCCGGAATCTGAGTAGCCGCAATTCAATTCCGTTTGAGAATAACCAGAATCTGAGGTTTTCCAGCACGAAGCAAACTTTGGAGCGCCGCGCAGCAACACTTAGGATGTCCGGGATAGCTGCTTTTAGCTGTAAGTCGCGCTCTGGTCACTCTTGCCACTTGAGAACTTGTTCGGAGTAAACTCCGGCCAGCGATTCAGCCCGTGCGCGGTCTTCCGCTTCAGCCAGCACCGTAAAGTAAGCCGCATTGCGATCGGGGGCGATCCAGACCCATCCGGCGTCTTCCTGGAAGCGAGCGCCGTCGACCAATTGGCGATTGCGCCCTTCGGTATGCTCGGTGAGCAAGCGCATGACTTTGCCCTTGCGCGCCCAGGAGCAGGGCACTTGCCGTTCGGCGGTATGGAAGCGCGCGAAGTCGGAGCGCAGCTCGGCAAGGTCGGCATTGCGTTTGGCCAGCATTTCCAGAAGCTTGATCGTCGCGAACATGCCGTCCGCGCCCAGTTGGAACTTGGACAAAATGAATCCACCGCGGGTGCCGCCGACGAAATCCACAAGCTCCATCTGCGCCGCCTGCATCATGGCCAAATGATCGCCGCGAACGCGCAACACCTGAACCCCGTACTCGGAAGCGAGCTGTTCGATCCCCATGCTGGCCATGACCGGCACCGCGATTCTGCGAGTCGGGTAGCAGCTCAGGAAGAGGGAGGTGATGATCAAGAGCAGTACTTGGTCGGACAACACTTCACCGTTACGATCGACGACCGTGATCTTCTCGGCGCTGGGCGCGAGTTGGATTCCGAGGTCGGCGCCGAGCGACTTGACGATCTGGCCGAGTTGACCGACGGCGTTGCGGCTCTGAGCCCCGGGGAGATTCGGATCCGGATAGGCGTTGAGCGAAATCAGTTCGCACTTGAGCGCGCTAAACAAACCGCCAAAGATCTCCGAGGCGCCGCCGTGGGCGAAGTCGAGCACGATGCGGAACTTGCGTTCGGAGATGACGTCGACATCAATGTGCTTGAGCAGATCGGCGCGATACGACTCGACGGTGCGAGTCGGGTAGTCGAGCGTGCCGACTTGTTCGATCGGCGCACGGCGGAAGTCCTCGCGCGCGAAAAGCGTCTCAATGCTGCGCGTTTTGCGGGGCGGCAGATCCATACCATCGGGACCGATAAAGATAATCTCGCTGATGTGATAGTTACCGGGATTTTGGCGGACATGGATACCGCCGCCATGGCGGCCCGATTTCAGTTCATAGCGCATCACCGGGATCGGTAGCGTACGCAGATCGACTACATTGACGCCGCACGAGAGCAACCCCGACATGAAGCAACGAGAGTAGACCCGTGAGGCTGCGGACACGCCGCGACTGACGACAATCGAGGCGCTGCGATTTAGGGTCGCGCCGAAGGCCGAACCGAGCTTGGCGGCGAACTCCGGGGTAACTTCGATATTGCCGAGGCCGGAGACTTTAGAGTCGGAGAACAATTCACGATTCCATTTTTCGCCCCAAATTAGCGACGAAGACACGGTCGCGCCGGCTTCGACTTCCTTTCCCGGCCAGATCTTGCAGTTGGCTTTAACGGTAGCGCCCTGACGGATTTTGACGTGATCGGAAATGATCGCTTCCTCGGCGATCGTGACGTCGCTCTCGATCAAAACATCGTTGCAGATGATCGCCTGCGTGACAAGCGAACGCGAGCCGATCTGCGTGTCGTGCCAGAGAACGCTGTTTTCGATTCGGGCATCGGCGCTCACGCGGCAGCGGTCGCCGATTACGGCGTTGCTGATGTGGGCGCCGGGTTCGATTTGGGCGCCTTCGCCGATAATCACCGCGCCCGAGAAGCGGGCCGACTCGTCCACATGAAAATCGCGGCTCATCCAAATCGTGGCGTTCTCCCGCCGCAGTTGGTTGTAGCCGATGTCGATCCCAACCTTGCCGCCGAGAATATCGAGATGCGCGCGCTGGTACTCGGAGAGATTGCCGACATCACGCCAGTATCCTTCGGCAATGTAGCCGAAGAGCCGGGCGTTGCTCTTGAGCATCGCCGGAAACAAGTTTTGCGAGAAATCGAAGTTTGTCGCTTTGGGAATTCGCTCCAGAGCCTGCGGTTCGAGGATGTAAATCCCGGTATTGATGGTGTCCGAGAAGACTTCCCCCCAAGTCGGTTTCTCGAGGAAGCGGGAGATGCGGCCATCCTGGTCAGTAATGACGACCCCGTAAGCGAGCGGATTCTCCATGCGAGTAAGCACGATCGTGGCCTCGGCCTGCTTTTCTTCATGGAAACGCAAGGCCGCCGACAGATCAAAATCGGTCAACACATCGCCGGAGATGATTAGAACGCGATGGTTTTTGTAGAAGTCTTCCGCCAATTTGACCGCACCGGCAGTGCCGAAGTCGTCTTCGGCCAAGAGATACTGCATATTGACTCCAAAAGTGGAGCCGTCCTTGAAGTAGCTCTTAATCTCTTCCGGTTGGAAGTAAAGCAGCGTGACGTAGTCGAAAAGACCGTGTTTCTTGAGCAGGTTTACAATGTGGTGCAGCATCGGCAAATTCGCCACCGGCACCATCGGCTTGGGCAGACTCTGCGTCAGCGGGCGCAGGCGCGTACCGAAGCCGCCCGCCATAATCACCGTTTTCATCTTATTCGAATTCCCATTCCCGGCACTCACCAGAGACGCGCCGCAAAATATTCACGGATATCATAAAAGTCCGAGTAATCAATCCAGTCAACCGATTTCTCGCGGGCAATGGTCACTAAATCGTCCCGCGCAAAGAGAACGTCCGCGACGCCGACGGCGCAGCGATCGGAGTAACCGTCGCCGATGTACACCGTTCTTTCACCCGGCTGCCGTAGGCTACGAATGCGCTCGCCCTTGCAGGTGCCGCAGAAGCCGCAGCCGGCGGCGAAATACGGAAACGAGGGATACAATTTGCCGTCGACGAAGTGCGCGCGATTGGAGTGGATGTCCAAGTGCCCAAGCCCCGACTTTTCGAGAAAGGCATCGATGTAGAAATCAAGCCCGTCGGAGCACACATGCAATGGAATGTCGCGCTTGCGCAACTCAGCCACAAACTCGGGAAATCCCGTCGCGATGTTGATGCGATCGAGCGCCGTGATCAACTCGGCTTTGCCGGCATGAATCAGGTGGCATTCGCGCCACAGGCACTCGCGCGAGGTGATTTTCTGTTCGATCCAGAGCTTGACCGTGCCGGAGTTACGCTTGCCGGAAAAGTGATTAAACAGCGAGGCGCCGACATCTTTGGCCGAGATCGTTCCGTCGAAATCGCAGAAGACGCGCAATGGTGAGCGGTTATTCATCCCAGAATTTGAAACAAAAGCCACAGGCCAACCAGCGCGGCTGCGGTAACGCCGATGACCGCCTGCCGCCGCCAGAGCATCAGGACTGCAAAGATACCCAGCGCCGCCGGAATCAGGAACAAGTACGATCGCACCAGAAGGCTCGCGATCTGCGCAGTCGTGGCGGTGGGTGCAAACTGCCAGAGCAACGCCGCTCCGAGAAGAGCAATGACGCTGACAATCATGATCAGACGATAGAGCGACGCCATCACGGCGGTATTGCTTTCAATCTTGTTTTCCGTCATCGCACCACTCGCAGAATCATCGTCACGGCGGTGTAGAGTAATACCGCCGCGAACAGAATCTTTACATAGATCGATTCGACTTTGTGGAAAATCCTGGCTCCGAGCCAAGCGCCGGCGACCGTGCCCAGAGTTGCCAAGGGCACTTGCTCAAGCGGCACTTCACTGCGCGTCAAATAGGGAATCACGCCGACGCACGCGCTGATACCAATCATCATCGACGACATGGCCGTGGCCTGCTTGACCGGCCGTCCCATGATCAGTTGAATGATCGGCACTTTGACGATGCCGCCGCCGACGCCGAGCAGACCAACCAACCCACCGGCAATAAACGATGCCCCCAGAGCCGGCGGCAGGCGCTTGGCCTCATCGACCGGGCGAACGACACTGTGACTGCGGTTGGCGATCATCAGAATCGCCGACGTAATCAGGAGCGCGGCGAAAATTCCGGCGATGAGGTCTTCCGAGAACATGCCAGCGACTCTGCCGGACAGATAAGAGCCAATAATCGTCGGCAATTCAAGAGTCAGAACCAGGCGCAAGTCAATAAGACCGGTCGGCAGGTAACGCGCGGTTGACGTAATCGAGGTAGCCATTACGCAGCAAAGCGACAAGGCGACCGCCTGATGGATTGGTAGCTTAAGCAATAACGTAAACACCGGCACCAGCAGTATGCCGCCGCCGATTCCCAGCCACGATGAGAGGAAACCGATGCCGACGGTTGCCGCCATCAGCCAGAGGGCATCCGTATTCACTGCCGCGAGCCTTGAAGGTAGTCTACGGCGGCGCCGAGGCAACGATCTTCAAAACGAATGCGCGCCGATAACGGCGCCCTGCCGCCGATCTTGATGCGTTGGATCATGCGTAACAAGGCCCGGATAATCTGATCTTGCTGGTCTTCGAGTTGTGACGGCTCGACGCGGTTTACCGCATCCCGGAGATTGCGGAAGTGTGGAAGCATCTCCGCCGGAACTTGGTGCGATCCGAGTTCCGTCAACGCGTCGTTCAAAGGCTCAAATCGAAAGCGCCGTTCGTTCAGAAAGAGCGTGAAGTCGGCAAAGAGCTGTGCCTCCTCTTCCACTGACGGAAGGGCAGTGTAGCGGCCGCCAACGACGAAGTCCATCAGCAAGCCGCGATGTACCAGCGCGAAGAGCAACGGCGACAACGATTCTTCGCCGCAGCGTTGATCGGGGATTACTGCGTCCGGTGGAGTTATCGTGGCAAGCGAATCGCCGGTCGCGGCGGTGTCAAGCGCAGAGTGTTCAAGGCCGTCGCGGTCAACCGACACCAATAGTCGTTGCCCGCCGCGCAAGCGGATCTCTTCGACTCTCGAGCGCAGGCCCTTGGTCGGCGTGCCGAAGGTCCGCAATTCAATTCGATCCTGCAGTAAGTGCACCAATTCTTCCGCTACGCCGCCGGTGTTGGAGTTGACCAGTACGGCGACACGCTTGCCCGCCAGTGCATTGGTCAGTCCGTTGACCCAATCTCGGACATTATCCGGGCCGCCGCCTTGAGCATTGCGAAGATCGAGGATCGCAGCGGCTGATTGCGTGAGCGTCGAAATCGACTCTGAGGAAATCTGTTCGGCGAAATCACCGGCGATTAGATTCAGGGGTAAGTAGGCGATTGGTCCCGCAAATTCGATTTCCGGCGCCGCGTTCTCGCGCGACTCGGGAACGACCATCACGACGCTGTCTTCACGTGCTTCGCGACGGATGCGAAACGTCACCGCCGTGTTTTCGCGCTGGCGAAGGTAGTCGCCCAACGTCAAGTAGAGGTCTGTGTGGCGATCGTCGACGGCGGTAATCTCGTCATCCGGAAGGATCAAACCTGCAAACGGCGACTGCGAGGCCACGGCAACGATTTTGACCGTTGAATCAAGCGGCTGCAGGGTCAAGCCCCAGTCGCGCGGCTGCGGAGGTTGTCCGCTGCTCGGATTCTGCTCATCGACCAGTTCGACGCGAAACGGCAGCGATTGCTGCATTCCGCGCCAAGCATCATCGAACATCCGCTCCGGGGCCACTTCTCCGTAGTAACGCTGGGAGAGCAAATCCGACTGGCGTGCCAGCAGGATCATGGAACGAAAGAGCGGATCGGTGATGCAGGCCGCTGCCGCGATCAGCGTCATCAGCACCGTCGCGGCGAAGAGCAGCAGGGTCAACGGCAGTTCACTTTGCGGCGGGCGCGACAAACTTCCTCCGTTTCAGAACCGGCAACGTCCGTTGGAGAACCTGACTGAACAACTCATCCGGAGTTCGCGTTCCGTCGAGTAGCTTGATCCGTCTCGGCTCCGCTTCGGCGAGAGACAAAAAGCCGCTGCGGACACGGCGATGAAAAGAAGTCGCGTCGGCTTCCATGCGGTCTTTGGCGCTGGTCAAGCGGCGCTGCGCCCGCGGCACATCGAGATCGACGACGAAGGTCAGGTCGGGCTTGATGCGGTTGGCGGCAAACTGATTAGTTTGACGAACGACGTCAGCGGCCAAGCGACGACCATAGATTTGATAGGCATAGGTCGAGTCGCTGAAGCGGTCGGTGATCACGATCTTGCCGTCCGCCAAGGCCGGCTCGATCACGCGATCAACCAACTCCGCTCGGGCGGCTAAGAAGAGCAGTAATTCGGCTCGGGGGCTCATGCCGCGATGGCGGTTATCGAGGAGGATGGCGCGAATCGCCTCGGAAACTTCAGTGCCGCCGGGTTCGCGAATGAAGACGACGGCATGCCCTTCGTGTTGCAAGTACTCACGCAAGCGTTGCGCCTGTGTCGACTTGCCGGAACCGTCGATGCCCTCGAAGCTGATGAGGAGACCGCGCTTTTTCATGACGCGAATATAGAGGATTTGACGGGTCACAAAACGGGAAAAGATTGCGGCAGCGGGGGCGACCATGGACAAGCAACGCACCCACAAGCGGCTCGCTAATTGCGTTGATTTTCATCGAAGTTTGCGTATACTTCAGTCAAGATAGCCTTTATAGATCGATTATTACTTTCTTTCCCTATTCGAATTGTCGCCGCAACCGGCGAAAAGAGGAGAATCGATGTTCCGACTTACGAGGATTTTACTTGCCGCGGCGGCGATTGTGCTTGTCGTCGCCGGACCGCTCAGCGCCGCTGGACCCAACACGATGACGTACCAAGGGCGACTGACCAACTCCGCCGGAGCTCCGCTCAATGGCGACTTTCAAGTGACTTTTTCGATCTATGGGGATTCCACTGGGGGGTTCGCGTATTGGTCGGAGTCGCAGCAAATTGCCTGTGTGGATGGCTTATTCACCGTCAACTTGGGGAGTGTCACGCCTATCCCCAGCAACGCGTTTGGCGGTTCGGCGTCTTACTTAGGGATCAGCATTGAGAGTGATCCGGAATTGTCTCCACGGCAGCGGCTGCAAAGCGTACCGTATGCGAGGTACGTCAGCACAATTCATGGCGCGACGGGTGGCCAGGTCAACGGTAACGTAACTTTGAGCAACTGGGTCGCAGGTCAGACAGCCGTTCAGGCGTATGGTGGCCTCTATGGCGGGCTTTTCCAGGCTTATGACAACACTTCGATTGCGGTAGCGCTGAGGGGTATTTACGGGTCCATCGGGCCGTACGACGCGAGGGGAATCTACGGTGAGTCGATTACTGCAGACGGGTATGGCATCGGCGGGGATTTTCGCGGCGGATGGTACGGCGTTCGATCAGAAGCGGAGATTCCCGATTTCAGCCAATTCAGTCACTATGGCGTATACTCCCTGGCTCATGGGTATGGCGGTAGCGGGTCACATGTTGGTCTCTATGGTTCGGCAGGGGGAGGGATGTTCAATCACGGCGTCAACGGTTTTGCCTATCACAGCGGGACCCCGGGTGCATACGCATATGGAGTATATAGCAGCGCAAGTTTTGGCGATGGATACGGCGCCTGGGCCGGTTACTTCAACGGCTGGACTACCTGCAACGGCACGCTCGAAGTTATAGGTACTCTGATCAAGCCAGGCGGGGCGTTCCGTATCGATCATCCGCTCGATCCGGAAAATGCGTATCTGCAGCACAGTTTTGTCGAGTCGCCGGACATGAAGAACATCTACGACGGCATGGTCACCACGGATGCGAGCGGCGAGGCCGCCGTTACAATGCCCGAGTGGTTTTCTGCTCTCAATCGCGATTTTCGTTATCAATTGACCGTTATCGGCGAATTCGCTCATGCCATCGTGGCCAAGGAGATGAGCGGGAATCAATTCGTGATTCGCACGGATAAGCCAAGTGTGAAAGTATCGTGGCAGGTGACCGGCATCCGCCAAGATGCCTATGCCAATGCTCATCGCATCGACGTCGTGGTGGCAAAGAAGCCGCAGGAACGCGGATTGTATATCGATCCGGTGGCATTCGGCAAAGCGCCAGAATTGCAACTGCATTATAAGATGAACAAGGCCGTCGCGGATGACCGAAAGGCGAACGAAGCCCGCGCCGCGAAAAACGCGGCTGAAGCAGGCGCCAACCCCGTCCCGACACAGCGTTGAGTTGACATCGCTTTTGGTTGACATGCCCGTTTCAATCGGCTAAGATTTTCCCATGGAGCTTGGGGCTGAATATCTGATCGACATCGTCGACCGTGCATTGACGGAAGATGTCGACACGGGCGACGTGACGACGCTGGCGACAATCGATCCGGTTGCCCGCGGCCGCGGGGTGATCATCGCCAAGGCCGACGGCGTCATCTCCGGTCTCGATTTGGCGGCCTTGGTCTTCTATCGCCTCGATGACGATTCGGAGTTTGCTACGGGACTCAAGGAAGGTTCGCCGGTCAGGCGCGGGCAGCGGCTGGTTGAAATCAAGGCCAAGCAGGCGGCGCTGCTCACGGGCGAACGCACGGCGCTCAATTTTCTCATGCATCTTTCCGGGATCGCCACGACGACGGCCAGATACGCCGCGCTGGTCGCGGGGACGCGCTGCACGATTCTCGACACGCGCAAGACGGCCCCGGGTTTGCGGCTGCTGGAGAAACGCGCCGTCGCCTCGGGTGGTGGCGGCAACCACCGCTTGGGTCTGCACGACATGATTCTTATCAAGGACAACCATATCATTGCAGCCGGTTCGATTCCCGCGGCGGTCGCCGGTGCCCGCGCATTTGCCGCTCAGCACACGGACAAGAAGCTGGCAATCGAGGTCGAAACCCAGACGCTGGTGCAAGTGCGTGAGGCCGCGGCCACCAAGGTCGATCGGATCATGCTCGACAACTTCTCGATCGAAAACACTCGCGTCGCTGTGCAGATGATCCGTGCGGTTGATCAGGACGTCGAGATCGAGGCCTCCGGCAACATGACGCTCGATGTCATCGCCGATTACGCCGCGACCGGTGTCGACTTCATTTCCGTCGGCGCAATCACCCACTCCGCGCCTTGGCTTGATCTCTCGATGGAGATCGAACTTCGCTGATTCGCCATCGTAACTTCCCTGAGAAGGTATTTTATTCGAAGGAAGTTTGCCATGATCCCACAAAAGCCCTGGTTCGAACGCAAGTTCTCATTCGACTTTCCGCTCGGACTCTATCCGGTAATCATCGAGCGAATGCGCGGCGCCTTGCCGCGTATACTGCGACTAATCGAAGGACTCGAAGCGCCGCAACTCCGGCAACGGTTCGACAATCGCTGGTCGATTCAGGAACAAATCGGGCATCTCTACGACCTCGACGCGCTTCACAACGGCCGGATCGATGATTACCTTGCCGGCGCGCGGACGCTGCGTCCGGCGGATGTCACGAACTACCAGACGACCGCGGCGGAGCACAATAATCGGCGGATTGCCGATACCATTGGCGATTTCTTGCAGCGGCGGTCGGCCTTGATCGAGCGATTTGAAGGACTCGATGACGGCATAATCGCTCGCGTGGCGATTCATCCACGCCTAAATCAGCCGATGCGACTGATCGATATGGCGTATTTCACGGCCGAGCACGACGACCACCATATAGCCGTCATGCGCTCCATCAGACGACGACTGGAGGAATCTCAATAGTTGGCCGCAAGTTGGTGATCGCTAACCGTAGCTCGCGATTGCCGATTTCATCGATGCATATTATCTTCCAATCATGCGGTCTTCCGAAACGACGCGATTCATCAAGGCCAAGGCCCTGGAATTGGGGTTCTCATATTGTGGAGTCGCTAAGGCCGAACTTCTCACCGACGAACAACACCGGCTTGAGCGTTGGCTGGCGCGCGACTTCCACGGCAAGATGAGCTACATGAAGAATCACCGCGCCATGCGCGTCGATCCGCGCGAATTATTGCCCGGCGCCAAGTCGGTGATTTGCGTGATGCAGAACTACTTCACCAAGCAACAGCAGAGGGATCCGCAGGCGCCGCGAATCTCCAAGTACGCGCGCGGACGCGATTACCATCTGGTGGTGAAAGAGAAATTGCAACGGCTTCTCGACTGTATTGTAACGGAAATCGGGCCCGTAAATGGGCGCGTTTGCGTGGACTCGGCTCCCGTGTTAGAGCGGGCCTGGGCGGCCCGTGCCGGTCTGGGATGGATCGGAAAAAACTCGCTGCTGATCAATCCGAAAGCAGGTAGCTTTTTCTTCTTGGGTGAACTGATCGTTGATATCGAAATGGACTACGACACACCCTTGCGTGACCACTGCGGCCGCTGCGCGAAATGTATGGCGGCTTGCCCGACCGGAGCGATCATCGAACCGCGAATTGTCGATTCGCGACGCTGCATTTCGTATCTTACCATCGAGTATCGCGGTGATCTGCCGGAAAAACTGCGCGGCAAGCTGAACAATTGGATGTTCGGCTGCGATATCTGCCAGGATGCGTGTCCGTTCAACGCCAAGAGCAAGCCGCACGACGAGCCGGATTTTGAGATGAGACCCGAACTGGAAGAAATGACCCGGGCCGATTGGAAGAAACTCAGTCGCACGACGTTTAATAAGTTGTTCGCCCAATGGGCGGTGAAGCGCACGCGCTTTCAGGGGCTGCGACGCAATATCCGCTTTCTGACGGAGAATGACGAGCCATCCGAAAAGTGATATGACGCCGCAACCGCTGCTAACCGCAACCGAAGCTTTCGCTCAGATTGAAGAACGCCTGCGTGCTCGACGGCGGCGGACATTGACTCTACCCGGCGCGATACCGGCAGCCGTGCTGGCACCGCTCTTCGAGAAGGACGGCGCTGCGCACTTGCTCCTGACACTGCGAACGAATCACGTCGCGTCGCACAAGGGGCAGATATCGTTTCCCGGCGGCGCGGTTGAAGAGGGCGATGAATCGCTTGCGGAAACGGCGCTACGGGAGACATTCGAGGAAGTCGGAATACGCTCAAAAGACGTGCGTATCATCGGCGAGATGGATGATGTTCCGGCTGTGAGCGATCACGTGGTGACGCCGATCATCGGTGTTATTCCGCATCCCTACAACTTCAGAGTCAGCGCCGACGAAATCGAGGAACTGATTGAAATCCCCTTGGGTTTCTTCATGGACACCGCCAATTGCCGGACCGAATGGCACAATTTCCGGGGTCAGATTACGCCCATTTATTACTACCAGTATGGCCGCCACAACGTCTGGGGACTCACGGCGTATATGATCCGCTGTTTTCTCGAAGTTTGTTTCGATATCCCGCGCGAGCAGACCGATCGATGAGTTTGGACTTCGACTAGCGAGTGCGTTCGCTCTGATATTGGATGCGGGATTTCAACTGACGCTGCTCGTGTGCCCGGAAACAAGTCGCGACGAAAGTCGCTCCTACAATTGAGATGAGAAAGCGATTGAAACAACCCCTCCCAGTCGAAGTACGGCAGTCTACAGATCGAATATCTTTCCGGGGTTGAGAATCCCGCGCGGGTCAAACACGCGCTTGATCTGACGCATCAGATTTACCGAGTCGCGGTGCTCGGCGTGGAAAATCTCTTTGTGGCCAAGTCCGATGCCGTGCTCGCCCGAGATTGTTCCGCCGCATTCGACGGCCTTGAGGATGATCTTGCGATTGACTTCCATTCCGAGTTGCCACTCGGCGGCGTTTTCCCGGCGCGCCAGAATTAGCGCATGAATCAAGCCCATGCCGACGTGGCCGAAGGCATGAATCAACAGCCCGGATTCTTGCGATAGCTCGCGACAATACTGAACGATTTCCGGCAAACGTGAAATCGGAAACGCAGAGTCGTTGCGGATGATCGTGTACCCGGGTTTGCGCAGTTTAATGGCATTGGTGACGAAGTGACGAATCTCCCAAGGATTCTGTCCCGAAGGCATCGCCAGTGCTTGACCGCCCAAGTCTGCGGCGATTTGCGCGGCTGACTCGGCGGTGCTGTTCAAAACCGGCTCGGGGCCGTGAATTTCGAGAAACAGGCAGGGCACTTCCTCCAAGCCGTATTCCTTTAGCAGGTTCAGCGCTACGATAACTTCGCGATCAAGGAACTCGACGGCTGCAAGATCAAGGCCGTAGCGCATCAATTCCGAAACACATCGCGCGGCGTCGACTTCGCCGGGAAACTTGAATGCAATCTTGCGACTGCCTTCGGGGATGCCGCGAAGTTGCAGCGTTACCGACGTAATCACCCCGAGTGTGCCTTCGGAGCCGGCAATCAGATCGATGAGATTGTATCCTGACGATCGCTTAATCGCGCGATTTCCCAAACGATGCCTTTTGCCGGCGCCGTCGATGAGTTCAAGCTCCAACACGAAGTCTTTCGTGCCACCGTACTTGACGGAGTAAATGCCGCTGGCATTGGTCGAAACCATGCCGCCGATTGTGGCGACATCCGAACTGCCGCCGGGAGACGGCGGAAAAAACAGCGACTCGCGTTTGAGAAATTCGTTCAGCTTGTCGTAGACGACCCCCGGTTCGACCCTGACCTGCAAATCCTCCGGCCAGAAATCCAGAATATTGTTGAACCCGCTGACGTCGAGAACGATTCCCCCGCTGACCGGCACGGCGGAACCTTCCAGCGCGCTGCCGGCGGCGCGTACGGTTACCGGGATCGAGTTTTCATAGCAGAAACGCACTGTCCGCTCGATATCGTCAACCGACGCGGCTCTAACTACAGCGACGGGAAGGACGGGCATCATCGACGATTCGTCGATTGCGGCGGACTCCAGCACGGTGGGATTCGTGCTGACGATTTTCTCCCCCAGTTGTTGTCTGAGCAGAGCGGCGATATCCATGCGCAAAACCTAAGCGAAACTCGACTTCGAATCAAGTCTCATCAGCGCAATTCGGTCGAACGGACACGCTGATGGTGTACTTCGCTTGACTTGGCATTCTGAGCAAGTATCTTGGCGGTTCGATGAAGTCTGTTGGTGTTCGAAAACAAGGCGGTCGCTTCCTAACTCTTGTGGCTGCTTCGCTGTTCATGACGTTGTTACTCGGCGCAACAACGGCGCTGGCGGCGCGCACGGCGGAAGAATTCTCCGCAAAACAGGACACGGTCATTGTTGACGAAGTTCGAGCACTGGGAACGAAGTTGCCGCTCTGGTCGGGGATCCCCTTCGTTGGCATTCTGCTCTCGATCGCGCTGTGGCCGATGGTTGCCCCCAAATTCTGGCATCACCACTACGGCAAGATCGCTATCGTCTGGGGATTGATCTTTGCGGTGCCGTTTGTCATTGCGTTTCGCGGCATCGCCATCCACGAGCTGGCCCATGTCGTTTTGCTCGACTACGTGCCGTTTATCATCCTGCTTTGGGGCCTATATACGGTCTCCGGCGGTATTTATCTGTCAGGCGGCCTTGTCGGACGACCGATGACAAACACGACGATTCTTCTGGTCGGCACTTTGCTCGCTTCGTGGATGGGCACTACCGGCGCAGCCATGTTGCTGATCCGACCGCTAATCCGGGCCAACCGCATGCGCTCGCACAAGGTGCATACCATCGTCTTCTTCATCTTTCTCGTGGCCAACATTGGCGGCCTGTTGACGCCGCTGGGTGATCCGCCTCTATTTCTTGGATTTTTGAACGGCGTGCCGTTCTTTTGGACCTTCAGCTTGTGGCCGAAGATGGCCATCCTGATGATCTTTCTGCTGCCTCTCTACTACTTCATCGATCGCTACTTGTGGCGCAAGGAATCAAAGGCGGCGCCGGTCGAGACGGAAGTCGGTGAGCCGTTGCGAATCAACGGCGGTCTCAACTTTGTTTGGCTGGCGGGAATCATCGGCGCGGTGCTGATGTCCGGTCTTTGGCACGCCGATCATTTCAATATCGGTGGCATCCATCTTGCGTATCAGTCGTTACTGCGCGATGCGCTCATTGTACTAATGGGAATACTCAGTCTCAAGTACACGAGCAAGGCGTGTCGGAGCGGAAATGAATTTGGCTGGGAGCCGATCAAGGAAGTGGCCCTGCTTTTCATCGGCATTTTCTTGACGATCGTCGGACCGCTGAAAATCCTTCAGGCCGGTGCTGACGGCGCGGCTGCGGGACTCTTCTCGGTGATCGGGTCTCCCGCAAGCTACTTTTGGATGTCCGGCACGCTCTCATCGTTTCTCGACAATGCGCCGACTTATCTGACGTTTTTCAACATGTCACTCGGGAATCTCGGGATTGCACCGCGAGACGTCCACGCGATTCTCGTCGGCAAATTGCATCATCCGCAGCTGGCGCTATTCATCGAGGATTTGGTTGCCCTGTCCGCCGGCGCGGTCTTTTTCGGCGCCAACACTTACATCGGCAACGCGCCCAATTTCATGGTGCGTTCCATCGCGGAAAACGCCGGAATCAAAATGCCGAGTTTCTTCGGCTACATGGCCTGGTCGAGCGCAATATTGTTGCCGCTGTTCGGTTTGCTGACGATTATATTCTTCCGATAGAAAGTTGGTATGTTTAAGAAGATTCTTGTTCCCTCTGACCTGAGCAAGGATGCGCAGATTGCGATCAAGACCGCTGTCGAGTTGGCCCGCCTTGGCGACGGCAAGCTCGTGCTCCTTAATGTGCGGCCGGAATTCATGTCCAAGAAGGAAATGGTCATGATGCGCATTTCGGCCCATGAGTTCCTGAAGGAGGAGAAGGACATTGCTATCGCCGCCAAGAAGATTCTCGAAACGGAGCTCGCTGAAGCCGGTGGCAGCGATCTCCCGCACGAGATTCTCTTGCGCGAAGGAGCGCCGGAGGTCGAGATCCTCGAGGTCGCCGAAGCGCAGCACTGCGATCTAATCGTCATTACGACGCGCGGACGATCAAACTTGCGCGAGAAGCTCTTTGGTTCGGATGCCGAAGAAATGGTCGAACATACGCGCGTGCCGATTTTGGTTATTCCAGTCGCTGCCGAGTAATCGATCTCGATGCGATCTTCGTCCAGCGGTCCGTAGCCGTACGAGTCGCGGCCATCGAGTTCGTAACGGTCGTTGCGGTAAATCGCCGTCGCCAGCGCGTCTTCCGGTGTAGCGCTCCACTCGAGAGTCGATGCACAAGAATGATCGCGCTGCTCGCCAGTATCAACCACGTGCGCTATGATTGGTCTCGTCTGTCGATGATTACCCACCGGCTTATTTGTATCGCAGCTTGAAGGCGAGGATGCTCAGCGTAAAGAACAACGCGACAATGTTGGCCACGATCACCGGTGTATCCTGAATGATGATGCCGTAAACCAGCCAAAGCACAATACCGGTCGAGATCACGGCATACATCACGAGGGAGATGTCGTGCGTCGAACGCGACTTCCAGATCTTCACCAGTTGCGGCACGAATGAGAAGGTCGTAAACGCTCCGGCGAGCAGGCCGAGCAGAGTGATGCTGTCCATGCCTACAGCTTACGCAGTGGCCGCTCCCCGCCAAAGCGAAATTCTTGAATGTCGCCGAGGCAAACTAATGCTTGCCGTGGTTTGCGGCCGACTTCATATTGCGATTGGACATGAGCGAAAACTGCTGTTACAGCTTTCTCGACCTGTTTCGCGCCGCTTACGGGCGCGGCTGGACAAACGAAGAGCAAGAGCGATTCCGCAATCTTCCACAAGAAGAGAAGAACGCCGAGGTCCGCCGCCTGGTGGCCTTGACCAACGGCGCGTGGCACTGCGAAGACCGTGTTTGGGGCGACGGTCTGACTTACACGGCGTTTTGGAAAGCGACCGGCTCCGGGGTCCCCAAGCCTTAGTTCGCGCTGATCGGGATTCCTCGATGCTCCCGCGGGAGTCGAAATCCCGCAAATTCTTCCCCTTGCATTCGCGGTTGAGGCCGATAGATTAGGCGTAGGGAAGAAGTATGTCCGCATTAACCGTCGATAAACTGCTCAAGGAACGCAAGGAGCTTCTTGATCTCACGCTGTTGGCCGGCGCCGAAGGTGTCAGCCGCCCGATCCAGACCAACGAGATTTTTCGTCCCGGGTTGGCGCTTACCGGCTACACCGAGCGCTACGCTTTTAAGCGCGTGCAGGTCTTCGGCGAAACCGAAGTAGCTTATCTGTTCTCGCTGACGCCGGCGCAACGCTACGAAGCGGTCAACCGGTTGACGGCGTTCCCGGTGCCGATGCTGGTCGTGACTAAAGGCATCGCGCCGCCGAAAGAGATGATCGACGTCGCCGATCAGGCGAAAGTGCCGCTCTGTTCGACGCGCATGACGACGACGGATTTTATCAGCCGGCTGGGCATGATTCTCGACGGGATCTTTGCGCCGTCAATCACCAAGCACGGCACGCTGGTGGACGTTTACGGCGTCGGGCTGCTGTATACCGGAAAATCGGGGATCGGCAAGTCAGAGTGCGCGCTCGATTTGGTCGAACGCGGACATCGTCTGGTCGCCGACGACATGGTCAAGATCACGCGCCGGACGCAGACGACAATCATCGGCCAGAGCAATGAGCTTCTGGGGCATCACATGGAAGTACGCGGCATCGGTGTGATCGATATCGAGAAGCTGTTCGGCATCCGCGCGATTCGCCTGCAGAAGCGGGTTGAGGTGGAAGTGCGGCTCACCTACTGGGAGGGCGGCACTTCGGTTGAACGGCTGGGTTTGGAAGACCGTTACACGACCGTGCTCGGAGTGGAGATTCCGGTGGTGACGATTCCGATCTCGCCGGGCAAGAATATCACGGTGATTTCGGAAGTGATCGCGATGAATCACATGCTCAAGGTCTACGGCGAAAACGCCGCGGAGGCCCTGTCGAAGCGCCTCTCGGAGCGCATCCAGCGCCAGCAGAAGACCTCGGATTATCTCGAATCGGACTACGAGTAGGATCGCAGGATCGACACCACGGTAATTGGTCCACTTAGCGATCGGCGACAAAGGTTACATGTGAATCAACACGGCGCGGGGCCACCGACAAAGATGTAGTTCACAAGATACACCCAGTCGGCGATCGAGACCGAGCCATCGCAATTGGCGTCGGCGGCGTAAACGGGGTTCGGCGCCGGGCCGCTGGCGAAAATGTAATTCACGATGAAGACCACATCCGCGATGCTCACGTTGCCGTCGCCATTGGCATCACCCTTTATCCACCAACGCTTGACGACCGGGAAACACACCGGTGGCGCACTGCCGAGTCCGTCACTCGGTTGACCTTGAAAGTCAGGATTGATCGATGGCAAGTGGCTGGCCCATTCCCATGTGCCCGCCGGCGGAAAGAAGATATTGTCGACGCAGAACGTGCCGAGAGTGTCGGTAAGTTGTGAGCCGAGAAGCTTCATGGTTGCGAATCGGGTCGACGTGCTCAATAATGGAACTCCTCCACCGGCAGCAGCGCCACCGAAGAGAAAACGGCCCGGTAATTGATTGGCATCGGCCGACCAACCTATGTTGAAGGCGCCGATGAATTGCGATTCGACCCGAAGGTACTTCACCGGTGCGGCCGAGGGCTTGTTTCCGTATCCACCCTGCCACTGGAAACTGCCTGCCGTGCTGGTGAACTCAAAGCCGGCTGTCATACCCGTTATGACAGCGTACGAATTGGTGAACCAGAACTCGACGATGTTATCCTCACCGGCCCAAACAACGTCGTACGGGTAGTTGATGTGGATGGAAATGTCATTTACCGCCCAAGCCGGGACAGACGAAATGACCAAGAGCGCCGCAATCAGCGCCGCCGCTACTTTCATTCGAGTCATAGCCATTCTCGACTTTCTGACCTTGCCAACGAAAGGTCTTAGCAATCACCTACGTATACAGCCGATTTAGCCAACATTGAGTTTGTTGTCAATAGAAAATCGCTACAGAGTCGTGAGTCTAAGTTGCCGGATTTCTCCCTTGCCTTCGGCGCGGTTGCAACCCGAAATGCCGCGCTGAGGGCAGGCTTCGCGCATCGCCGACCAATCGAATCCATAAAGTTGGATAATAATCTCCTCAAATGTGCTTGACAAACTCCGACCCGTGCGGCATCTTGGATTAGAAAGTCCCTAAGCCACTATCAACCCACTCAACCGCGACCCCTGGTGACTTAGCCATCGGATTCTGGCTACGACATTGTGGCCAACATGGTCCGTGTCGCTACGAACTGAAATTGTTGCGCCATGTTCATTGTCCGGCGAGCCGAATGCCCGACGATTTCGGGCAGAACTCGTCAACTTTCGTTACAGCAACCATCAGCGAGAGGAGCAGTCGATCGGTTCAGTGATTTCCGGAGTCTTCGGGGCTGCAAGCGAAAGCAAATCTTGAGAGAGTTGAAAAGGA
Source organism: uncultured Ignavibacteria bacterium (assembly GCA_964617645.1). GTDB lineage: Bacteria > Zixibacteria > MSB-5A5 > CAIYYT01 > CAIYYT01 > JADJGC01. The sequence continues at coordinate 293,725 of CAZTYE010000001.1, read as the reverse complement.
AACAATGTCAGGAGCAAGGTATGGTTATTCGAGTGCGAACATTTCAGGCCATTGTAAACCCTGAACAGTCGGTGTCAGGCCGTAGCCACTTGCGACGGGGCGGCGTCAATCCGATGAAATCTGTGCTAATATTCATGGCGGCGTTTTGCTGCTTGGTGGGGCTTCTGGTTGACGAAGCAGCCGCGTTGCCCGCCAACTGCTACACGCTAAACTACTGCGACGGTTCCCCCAACGTCGTTCATCACGTTCCCGGCGGAGTGATTAGCGCTTATGCAATGCGCTTTACTCCGGTCGGAACGGACACGCTGAAAATCGTTGAAATTGCCGTTTGGGATCCGGGGGATGGATCGTTTGGCGACGACACGGTCTGGGTCAGTATTTATAGCAACGCGTCGGGACTTCCGGGAGCGATGCTGGCAACGCGGAAGATCGCGCCGGGCGGCTATTCGGCATATCCGTCGCTCACATCTTTTGATTTTGGTTCACTCAACTTGGTTTTCGCCGGAGATTTTCATGTTGGCGTTTCGACCAGCGCGGCTTCCGGATCGGGCCGATTTGAGAGCATCCTCTCGGACTCGGGGCAGACGAATTTATCTCGATCGAGCTCTTACTCACAAGGGGCATGGCATAGCTACGGCAGCGGCAGCGGACCGGACTACAATTTCTTCATCGGCGTGAGGATGTGTCAGCCGATCTGTTACGCCACTGGCGATTTCAACAATGACGGCATGTCGTTAACCGTGCCGGATTACTCGTATCTCGCGTCCTTCATTGGGGGCAGCGGCGAGCCGCCGGTAGTGCTCTACTCCTGCGACTTGAATGGCGACGGGATTGTCAGCTACGCCGATCAGCAGCTTTACTTGTCGTACTTTTCCTTTGGCATCGGCGTTTTTGCGCCGTACGGAGGATATCCGGTTGCGTGCCTCTGCAACCCGACGCCGTCGCCGGTCCCTGATACCGTGGGAATATTCGGATTCGACCATATCTCCGCCGGACCGACGACCCTCGCGGTTTCGGGAAGCGGATTGGTTATCAAGAGGTTTATGAGCACGATGGCGCCCGAAGGAGTCACCGTCGACATCCCGGACGCAATATCATCGCCGCCGTCGTCGGTCGTCTGGTCGGGTGAACTGGAGAATCCGGATCAATCGGGGAGTCTCCCCGCCGGAGCCTCAATTGCGGCAGAGTTCAGGTTTGCCGACGATGGCAGCGCAGAACCATACGTCATGTCGATCTCACAGACCAAGTCCGCTGCCGCCACCTGGAATCTGGCCGTTAGCTGCGCGGCGGTCAATTATTCGATCAAGGCGTACAACAACGGCTCGCAAGTGTACTCGGGGGTCGACACATGGACAGACGCGCTGGGCTATATCGTCGAGACGGCGAAGGGGGTCTATCCAGTTGGATTTAAGGGAACCACTGCAGGTAAGCCGGCGAGCGTTGTCGCAGCGGCTGAGTACGATTTCACGGTCGCGCCGAATGGTGTACGCTGGACTTGGGCCGGTCACAGCGTGACCAATTTGCAGATCGATTATCTGTCGATCAGCACGGAAATCCCCGATACGGGAATTTCGGGGCCCTCCAGTGTCGGTATCTACGGCCGCGAGGTAGATTCTCTCAAGATTCGGTTGGAGGAGGTGTCGTTCAGCTTCGGCAATGTCATGGTCACGCCGCTCGGCAATGCGGTCATGACGCCGAGCGGTTCGCGGTTGATTGTGGGTAATCTCGGTTCGAGCGGGCAGGACGGGCTTGTCGCCGAGCAAGACGCCAAGGACGGAGAATGGTCAATCATGATGGTAAACCCCGACTCCAGCGGAACCTTCCCTACCGGTGGTGAAGTTAGCGCGGGGTTCTTGGTGCACAACGCCGGCATCGTTGACACATTCGACATCGTAATATTCCGTCCCAATAAGGCGATTCAGTGGAATCTGGCAGTGCGTTCCGGAATAAGCACGTACACGATCGAGGCCTACAACAACGGCGCGAAAGTGTTCACCGGATCAGACAATGGTTTGAGCGGACTTGGTTACGTGGTGGAGACGGCGAAAGGTGTATATCCTGTTGGTTTTAAGGGAACCACTGCGGGCAAACCGGCGAGCATCGTAGCTACCGGGACGTTTGACTTTGCGCCGTCGCCAAGCGGCGTGCAGTGGACGTGGGCCGCGCACGGGGTGAGCAATATGGTGATTGATGAATTGCGGGTCAGCGCCGAGTATTTGGGATCGAACCAAGGCGGCATCTCGCAACTCATGCTGTGCGGCGACAGCGGCGCCAAAGCTAATCCGTTCTCGCTCACGGTGACAAACATCACTTTCACCCCGAATTACATCTGTGGCGATGTCGACGGAAACGGATCGGTTTCGATCGCCGACGTCGTTTACATCATCAACTACATTTTTGCCGGCGGACCGGCGCCCAATCCACTGGCCGCGGCCGATGTTGACTGCAGCGGCGGTGTGAGCATCGCCGACGCGGTTTATATCATCAACTACATCTTCGCCGGTGGCGCTGCGCCTTGCGCCGCCTGCTAATCCAATTCGCGCTTTAGCGCAAAAAAACAGCCGGGAGTCGATCAGACTCCCGGCTGTAGACTTTTCGTGTGCCTAAGAACTGACGAAACTATGGAGAAATCGGCGTTATCCTTGTAGTCTGTAACCGGCCGGACTTCTACTTCAGCAACAACATCTTCTTGGTCGCTGCGAATTCACCGGCGGTAACGCGATAGAAATATACGCCGCTCGATTGCCCGGCAGCGTTCCATTCGACGTTGATCGCTTCATCCCCCCGACCCGCAAACGATTCAACGACCTGACCGGCGATGTTGAAAATATCGATGCGCCAGTCGGATGCCGCCGGCAAACGCACGGCGATCCGGGTGCTGGGGTTGAAGGGGTTCGGCACATTCTGCAGCAACTCAAACGCCTGTGGTCGTACCGCCTTGTTGAGAGTAACGTTAAGCAAATTGCCATCATAATCAGCCGCTTCGACGGCGACCAGCTCAGCATCGCCGATCACGGAGAACAACTCGTTGACTCCGGCAGCGATGCGTCGCTGTGGATTTTCCAGCCCGGAGTAAACGAGCACTCTTAGGACGCCGTCGCTGCTATGGCTGAGGACGGACATCGCCGCCAATTCCGAGATCCGGCACTCACCTGTTGCGCGAAACGTCGCAACCAACGCGCCGACGTCGACGGCTGCGGTCGTGGTGAGCGTGCCGTCATAGGAAACGGTCACATCGTTGGCAAACGGCGCCAGTTTCGGGAAAGCGAGCGCATCGCCAACAATAATCCGGAGCAGATAAACGAGATCGCCGACACTGAGCGGCACGCCGTCGGCGTTGATGTCCGAGGCCGCAATTTGCGCCTCGCGATAGGTAGCGTTGGGATCGAGCGCGCTGAGACCGAAGAGGAAATAGTTGGTGTAAAGAACGGCATCCGCGATTTCGTTGGCGATACCATTGAGATTGACGTCGCCGCGAGCGTCGATCGAATCGGCGCAGACGACATCGACGCCGCCATTCCAAAAGTAGATAGCGCGAAGCGGCTCATACTTGAGCGAGGTATCGCACTCGGCACAGGCGCCGCCATAGTGCGGAGTCATGGCGCAATCAAGATCCGTGATCTCGTAGGATGGATCGAGATTGGGGTTCGAATTTTGAAATTCAAAGACCTTGTCGGAAATAAAGAGCGTGTCACCGCCTGTGTTGGAGATCGCATTGTCTCCGCAATCAATCCAGACAAAGCGAATTGGCAGGTATTGGCACTCGAACAGGCGGTTGTTAGTCACGAAGAAACGTAGCCGTACCAGTTCACCTTCGTCGGGAACGAGAAAACAGTCGGGATGATTGGCGCCATTATTGGCGTCGGCCAGTGCGACAACGCGCAGGAGGCCGCTTGGACAAGGGCCACCGCAGTTGCCCTGAGCGCCGTGACGATAGGTGAAGTATTCCCAGCCACAACCGGCGGGACCAAGATCATCCCCCAACTGGGCGTTGACGAACGACAACCCGGTCGGGTCGTAGGCCAGCAGGAAATCGAATCCCCCGATCTGCTCGGCGCCGAGCATTTTCTGAATCGAAACTTCTTCGTAGGAACCGGAAAACGAGTCGTGCGTCTTCTCGATGCGGACGATCAGCGGCACAAATTGGGGATAGACCAGATGATAATGCGCGAGAATCTCCGATTCCGTGAGAGCGCGCTCGTAAATGCGCAATTCATCGAGGGTACCGGGAAGCTTGTACGGCAGATTAGAAAAGCCGCCGAAGTGCATCGTGTTGGCAAAGTCCGGTATCATCCCCGTCAGCGGCTTCTGCGTGATCAGCACGCCGTTAACATAGAGTTTCTGCATGGCGCCGTCGTAGGTGCCAACGATGTGATACCATTCGCCGGGCTGCCAAAAATCGACAGGCGTGCGGATGTCACTTTGGGAACTGCCCACGGCAATCCAAAAGAGAAACTGTGCGCGACTAAACGGAAGCGGATGCGGTGTATATTGGTCGCCGCAAACGCCGAGGTGAAATTGATAGGCCGGAAGGGTGTGGGACGTAAAACCGCGATCAAAAATCGGATCGTTGCCCGTGCCATGGAAGGAAACCGGCTTGTACCAAGCTTCCAGAGTGATTGCTGTAGCCGGACTCAGATTGCTCGGTACCGGGAAATCAATAGAACCGCCGCTCAGTTCAATTCCGTTGCCGACAACTCCTGCTGTCCAAGAGAAGGCTCCGTTCGCCGTGCCGTGGTTGGCATTAGGGGTAGCGTCATGGACGATGTTGCCGGCGCCCTCCTCGAAATTCCAGTGTCCGATGAGACCGGGATCACTCGCCGCTGCCGTTGGAGAAAGTGACGCGAAAAACATGCCCAGCCACAAGGCCAAGCCGCATGGAAACGTTGCTTTCATAACCCCTCCGGGGTTGAGGACAGAAAGAAAAGAACCAATATCCTTGTATCAAAATCGTATTGACTTGCTTTGCAGCAGCAGCGTATTAAAAAACGACCAATTAGTCAAGATCAAATTGGAGCGAAGAGGGGACGTAATCCGTTTCGTAAGAGCGCCGAGATGCCGTCTGCTTGGGTTTCTCCCGTGTCTTCGGCGCGGTTAGAACCTGCTACGGGACTTGAATGTCGCCGGCAAACGGCGGTGAATCCCCGTGAATTCTTGGCTGGCTCTGTCGAAAAACCTTGACCGGGGCGGCGATAGCGGCTATATTAGCGTCATAGATATAAATTATCCACTTTGCGATTGGCTCAACAGGCGTCAATGATCGGGAGCATGGTTATGTGCACAATTCGACGAGTCGTTCCACTCTCAGTGTTGCTGGCGGCGCTTTCATTGTTCGCATTCGTTCCGCAGGCACATTGCGAGACTCAGGCGCCGCAAGCCGGCGAACAAATCAAGTGGCAGGTCGTATCCGGCGGTGGCACAACGAACGGGACCTCGGCCTCGTACCGGCTTTCGACCACAGTCGGACAGACAGCGGCTGGCTGGGGAAGCTCGCCCAGCTACAACCTCAATCAAGGATTTCAGCAGAATCACTCGACCTGCAATTGTGGTGATGCCGACGGCAGCGGCGCGTTTTCGATTGCCGATGCGGTCTACATCATCAACTACATCTTCGCCGGCGGCGCTGCGCCGAATCCGCTCTGTGAAGGTGATGCCAACGGCAGCGGCGGCATTTCCATCGCGGATGCCGTCCATCTGATCAACTACATCTTCGCCGGCGGGCCGGCCCCAACTTGTTAGAGTAGTCTTAAGATACCCGTTAAATACGAGGGCCGGCGCTGAGCGTCGGCCTTTTCTATCGAAGTCAATGCGCAAACTTCAGATTAAGCCGAACCCGAGAGCTTCCGCAAAGCGGCATTGAGCTTCCGATGAGCAATCATCTGATGCACAAAGTTTTGTTCCTGCGCAGCGGCCTTGGCCCTGATCAAAGCAATGAGCGAGCGGCGCTCGACAGGGTTCCATGATGAAGCTCCGGGCAACACGCATACGAGCGGCGCCCAGCGCTTGAACCAGATCTGTTCGTCGCGGGTCCAATTCCCGATGCTCCGCAACCCCAGAGACTGACGCGCCCGTTGTTCCAAAACCGACTTCGCGCGATCACGGTCACCGTCGAATTCGGCGCTGACCAATTTCGTTTGTGCCAACGCCACGTTACCGAGTGATAGATCGCGTTGTGAGAAGTCGGTCGGTGACTTAAGATTGAGACACAAGTCCGATTCTGCGAGCTGCTTGAGTATCGCGAGTGGCGTGCGATAGCTGCGATCAGCCCTGATCTTCTCAGCCTCCGCTTCGGCGAGTTGACGCAACGCACCGTCGATGCTGCGGAATCCGAGCTTGTAGTAGAACCAGTAGGCGCCCGACTCAAGACCTTCATCATTGTTGTAGCCAACCTGATAGCGGCGGATCACGAGATACGTCGACCCGAACAACTGGTGGAAAATCTGCGCGAACTTGCCGAAGATGAAAGCCGCTTCGCTGCTCCGGAATGACTCGAAAATGTTGATCGCGATTTCGATCCGCTCCAGCGCCATCGCGCCGATACCATAGCCGATCGGAATGCCGTTGCGGACGATTAGCGCGGCGTAATCGGCCTCGATCGGTAGGCGCCAAGCGGGCTGCATGCCGATGATATAAATGGTCGTGCCGCGTCCAATGGGCGTTGCCCAGACATCGAGCGGATTAGCGAACGTCAGCGGCCAGAGTTCGCGGTGGCGCATGACCAGAACGCACTTGGTTAGATCGATAATCTTCGCGGCGTCCGCCAAAGTCAATCGATTGGGCTTGAGGTCTCGTCGCTTAGCCTCCGCCAGTAGATTCGGGTACACTTTCCGCAAAGGCTCGACTTGAAAGTGGTAGTCGTCACATTCCGTCTCGATGAGTGTTCGCGCGAAACGATGGCGGCCGACCTTGATTTTGACCGGCAGCTCAAAGTTGTCGTAGAGAACGCGTTTCACCGACGGTTGCGCCGGCAAACGCTCGAAGACCCGGGCAAACCACTCGAGCACATTGACCTCGCGCTTACCGATGTCGGCTTTGATGATCGTCTCCAAAGGCAGATATGGGTCGTCGATGGCGTCATTTTCAGCCCAATCAACCAGAACGGGAAGAAGATCGATAATCGGGTCGTTGCCGGAATTGCGATAAACTTTCCAATCGATATCGGTTGCGCCGGGAAACTGATCACGCAGCCACTTGGTCATATAGTAGCCGTAGTTGTGGTTTAGCGTCGTGCCGACGATACCGGTGTCGTCGAGAAACTCGCGGGCGTGTTTGCCGCCGAGGCGGCGGCAAGTTCTGACCCGCCGCTCGAAGCTGTACAGCTCGGATCGGACCAATTCGAGAATTCGGGGACTGTCGGCGAAAGCGCGAAGGTAACAAAGCGATTCGTGATACGAGTAAAGTAAACGTGGGTCGGTGATCTCGACCACCGCCAGAAGCTCAAGTAATAACCCCTTCTCGAGCATCGGATCGGGGCCAAAGTTGGCTTTGACCTCAGCCAATCGGTTGATCTGCTTGCGAATCGACACGGATGCTGTCCTCGATCGAATGAGAATTTCACCCCAAAGAAGCAATGGCACAATGCGGACAGAGCGACATTTGTCTAAAATAGCAATAAGCGATTTTGAGACAAGAACTTTTGCGAGAACAGCCACCGTGTGCGCTTGTGAAAAAAAGCACATATTCGAGCGAGAAGACCGCGAAAATTCTTGGTTGTCTGGATCGGATTGGCTATATTCTTCGACTGTGACAACCCGAAACGGGAGATGAAATTGTGATTAAACGCGAAGAAGCTCTACAGTATCACTCGATGGGTCGCAAGGGCAAGATCGAAGTTGTTCCTACCAAGCCCTGTGTCACCCAGCGTGATTTGTCGCTGGCCTACACCCCCGGTGTGGCGCAGCCCTGTTTGGCGATTGAGAAGAACCCCTCGGATGCTTACCTCTACACCGCCAAAGGCAATTTGGTGGCGGTGATCTCGAACGGCACCGCCGTGCTCGGGCTTGGTGATATCGGCGCATTGGCCGGCAAGCCGGTGATGGAAGGCAAGGGCGTGCTGTTCAAACGCTTTGCCGATATCGATGTTTTCGATATCGAATTGAACACGCACGATCCGCAGGAAGTGATTCGTACCTGCCAGATTCTCGAACCGACCTTCGGGGGCATAAACCTTGAAGATATCAAAGCACCGGAATGCTTCGAAATCGAAGAGACTTTGATCAAGTCGCTCGGCATTCCTGTGTTTCACGACGACCAGCACGGCACGGCGATCATTTCGGCTGCCGCGCTGCTTAACGCGCTCGAACTCTGCGGCAAGGACATCGACAAGGTGCGTGTCGTATTCAGCGGCGCCGGCGCCGCCGGAATCGCTTGTGCGAAGCTGTATCTATCGCTCGGTGTCAAAGCGGAAAACCTGCTGATGGCCGACTCCAAAGGCGTGATGTACGAAGGTCGCGGCGACAAGTGGAACAAGTACAAAGCCCAGTTCGTTCGCAAGACCGATCGTCACACACTCGATCAAGCCATGGTCGACGCCGACGTTTTCGTCGGCGTGTCGGTGAAAGATCAGGTCACCAAGGAGATGGTGAAGAGTATGGCCAAGGATCCGATCATCTTCGCCATGGCCAACCCCGATCCGGAAATCACCTATCCGGATGCGATCTCGGTGCGCAAGGACATCATCATGGCGACCGGCCGCAGCGATTACCCGAATCAGGTCAACAATGTGCTCGGTTTCCCATTCATTTTCCGCGGCGCTCTGGACTGCCATGCCAAAGCGATCAACGAGCAGATGAAGATTGCCGCGGTGAGAGCGCTCGCTAATCTGGCCAAGGAAGACGTGCCCGACTCTGTCGCGCGCGCCTACGGTGTTTCCAGTTTCAAATTCAGCCGCGAGTATATCATTCCCAAGCCGTTCGATCCCCGCGTGCTGATCTGGGAAGCTTCCGCCGTGGCCCAAGCGGCGATGGACTCCGGCGTTGCGCGCCGCGAGCTGGATATCAATCAGTACAAGCACGAGCTTGAACACCGTCTCGGTCTGGGCCGCGAAATTCGCTCCTCAATCATCGATCGTGCCCGCACCACGCCGAAGCGGATCGTGTTTTCGGAAGGCACATCGCCGAAAGTCCTGCGCGCGGCGATGATTATCAACCATGAAGGTTTCGCGCAGCCGATCGTGCTGGGCAAGGAGTCGGAAGTTCGGCAGGTTGCGGCAGAAAACGATATTGACCTTACGGGTATCGAGATAGTTCATCCGCATTCGTCGCCGAATTACGAAAAGTACGCCAAAGAGCTGTTCCGTTTGCGGCACAAGAAGGGTGTGACGCTGCACGACGCGCGCCTGCTTCTGCGCAATCCGAACTATTTCGGCACGATGATGGTGCATGTCGGAGACGCGGATGGCTTCTTGGCCGGTGTCAGCCAGCACTATCCGGAGACGATTCGTCCGGCGCTGGAAGTGATCGGCAAGCGCGACGACCTTTCGACGGTGGCCGGCTTGTTCGTTCTGATCATCAAAAACAAACTCTACTTCTTCGGCGACACGACTGTAAATATCGATCCGACGCCGGAGCAGCTCGTGGAAATCACGCTGATGTGCTCCGAAACGGCGAAACGGTTTGGCGTGGATCCCAAGATCGCGCTCTTGTCGTTTTCGAACTTCGGCTCAGTCAAGCACAAGAAGGTCGCGACCGTGCAGAAGGCGGTCGAAATTCTGCATCGTGACTATCCGGACATGACTGTCGACGGCGAAATGCAGGCCGATACGGCGACCGATCCGAATATCCTGCAGCCGACGTTCCCGTTCAGCAAGCTGCAAGAGCAGGCGAATGTTCTCATTTTCCCGGATTTGCATTCGGGAAATATCGCCTACAAGCTGATGATCAAGCTGGGCGGCGCCGATCCGATTGGACCGATCTTGATGGGCATGAAAAAGCCGGTGCACGCGCTGCATCGTTCGAATGACGTCGATCAAATCGTAGTCATGGCGGCGCTGGCGACCGTAGAGGCCGGACACATGACCGTCAGTATGCCGGCCAACGAACCGGCAGTGCGCGTCTAAGCGATTTTCATTTCCGACGGGGCGTGGCAATCCACGCCCCGTTACTTTGCGACGATACTTGACGACTTCGACCTGAACTAACCATGCACGATTTTGTCTCGCGGTTGCGCCAGGACTTAGGCGAGCGGATTAAGGAGCTCGATGCGTTGCATCATACGGCGCGCGTCTTGCAGGACGAATCTCGCCCGCTGGCCGAGATATTTGAGGAATTGATCGCGTTCTTGCCCGATGCCTGGCAATACCCGGAGATCACCGACGCCCGCATCAGCTACGGCAAGATCGACGTCCGCACGCCGAATTTCCGCGCCACGCCGTGGATGCAACTGGCGACATTCACGACGCGGAACGGCGAATCCGGCGCTATCGAGATCTGCTACCGCGACGAGCGGCCGACGGCGACGCAAGGGCCGTTTCTTGCGGAAGAAGCGGAGCTGATCAATTCGCTGGCGGAAATCCTGCGCATGTATCTCGAACATCGTTGGTCGCTCGAGCTGATCAAGCGTTCGCACGATGATCTTGAACGGCAGGTGCAGGCGCGCACGGCGGAATTGCGCACAATGAACACGGCGCTGGAGGACCAGGTCGCCGAGTACCGCCGAGCGCAAGCGGAAATCGAGGCTTACCAGAAACAACTTCGCAAATTAGCGGCGGAACTCTCGCTGACCGAAGCCCGCGAGCGGCGCGTAATCGCTGCCGATCTGCACGATCACATCGGCCAGACGCTGGCGATTCTCAAGATGCGCGTGGCCGGATTAGCCGGCGAGCCGGACGCTGGCGCGCGTAAGCGACTGACCGCCGAAGTGCTTGAGCTCCTCAACCAAACGATCCAGTACACGCGCTCCTTGACCTTCGAGATCAGCCCGCCGATTCTGCACGAACTGGGGCTGACGGCCTCACTCGAGTGGCTTGGTGAACAATTCACGAGCAAGCACGACCTGCCGGTGTCGGTCGACACACCGGAAGACATTGGCCGCTTGCGCGATGAAATCGAAGTTGTCATTTTTAAGTCCGTGCAAGAACTGCTGACAAACACGCTCAAACACGCGGAGGCGTCCGCCGTGACGGTTCGGCTGAATCGCCGGAGCGACAAGTTGCAGGTGGCCGTGATGGACGATGGCCGCGGCTTCGATACCACGCGGCTGCTCAGCGCACAAACGAATGGCGGATTCGGCTTGTTCTCGATTCGCGAGCGGCTCATGCATCTCGGCGGCGGGATGGAAGTCCATTCTTCGCGCGACGGAACGCAAGTGCGGCTCACGGTGCCGATCTCATGAGCGCCGACCTCAGGAATTTCCGCATTCTCTTGGCGGACGACCACAAGCTCTTTCGCGATGGTCTGCGGTCGATGCTCGAGACGCATGCTGATTTCGTCGTCGTTGGTGAAGCCCGCGACGGACAAAGCGCCGTTAAGTTCGCAGCCGAACTGAAGCCGGACGTCATCTTGATGGATATCACGATGCCCGATCTCAACGGGATCGAAGCTGCTAAGCGTATCCTCGCCGATACTCCCGGCGTCCGCGTCATCATCCTTTCCATGCACGCCGACCGCCGCTATATCATTGAGGCTCTGAAAGCCGGCGCTTGCGGGTATTTACTCAAAGACTCGGCGCTCGAAGAAGTCGCCGGCGCGATTCGCAGCACCCAGCCGGGGAAGATTTCGCTGTCGTCCACGATCTCCCAATTCGTCTTGAACGACTACATTCAATCGGCCCCGACCGACGAGAGCACGGCGTATACGATCCTCAGCGCCCGCGAGCGCGAGGTGTTGCAGATGCTGGCCGAAGGAAAAACCACGAAAGAAATCGCCGGCCAGCTCGATGTCTCGGTCAAAACGATCGAGACTTATCGAAAGCAGATAATGGATAAACTCGATCTTCACTCGATTGCCGAGTTGACCAAATACGCGATTCGCGAAGGTCTTACCCAACTGAACTGACTGAGCAAGATTTCCTTTCAACGAGCCATAAAATCGATATTTTGGGTCGCAGACTGGCTCTATGTTGCGTCCGAAGCTGTTCTCCACTCTGAGCGGATATTCCCGCCGGCAATTCACCCACGATCTTAACGCGGGCGTCATCGTTGGCATCGTGGCGCTGCCTCTGGCCATCGCCTTCGCGATCGCGTCGGGAGTATCTCCGGAAAAGGGCCTGTTTACCGCGGTCATCGCCGGCTTCCTGATTTCCGCACTCGGAGGCAGTCGCGTTCAGATCGGCGGCCCGACCGGCGCTTTTGTGGTCATCGTCTACGGCATCGTCGCCCAGTACGGTCTCGATGGCCTGATGATCGCGACCATCATGGCGGGCGTGATACTGATTGTCATGGGGCTGGCGCGATTCGGTTCGGCGATCAAGTTTATTCCGCATGCGGTTATTGTCGGATTCACTTCCGGAATCGCCATTATCATATTCTCGTCGCAAGTGAAGGATCTGCTGGGCCTGACCATGGGCGATGTCCCGGCGGACTTCGTGGAAAAGTGGATAGCCTACCCACAGCATTTCGACCGCGTCAACCCTGTGGCTCTCGCCATTAGCGCCGCTACGATTCTCTTGCTGGTGGTCTGGCCGCGGATATCAAAACGCATCCCCGGTTCGTTGATCGCGCTGATCGGCGCCACAGCCGCCGTTCAGGTCTTCAATCTCCCGGTGGAGACGATCGGCTCACGTTTTGGAGAAATACCGTCCTTGTTGCCGTCACCGTCACTGCCGGACGTTGACTGGCGGACGATTCGTGAATTGGTGCAGCCGGCGACAACGATCGCGCTGCTGGCGGGCATCGAGTCGCTGCTATCCGCAGTCGTGGCCGACGGTATGATCGGCGGTCGGCACCGTTCGAATATGGAATTGGTGGCACAGGGCGTCGCCAATATCGCATCGCCGATCTTTGGCGGAATTCCCGCCACCGGAGCCATCGCCCGCACGGCGACTAACGTCAAGAACGGCGGGCGAACACCCATTGCCGGAATCATCCACGCCGCCGTTTTGCTGCTGGTGATGCTGTTCTTCGGGCGCTGGGCGTCGCTGATTCCGCTTAGTTGCCTGGCCGCGATCCTGGTTGTTGTCTCCTACAACATGAGCGAATGGCGTTCGTTTGTCGGTTTGTTACGCGGTCCGCGCGGCGACGCCGTCATCTTATTGACGACTTTCGGTCTCACCCTGCTCTTCGACCTGACCGTCGCAATCGAGGTCGGTGTGGTGCTTGCGGCGTTTGTTTTTATCCGCCGGATGTCGGAAGTCACCAACGTCGGAGCCATCGCGCGCGAATTCAAGGACGATGACGGCGAAAACGACGACCCGCTCGCGGTGAGCCGTCATGAAATTCCGCCCGGCGTGGAAGTCTATGAGATTTCCGGCCCGCTCTTTTTCGGCGCCGCCAGCAAATTCGAGGAATCGATCAAGATCGTGGGTCGGCCGCCCCGAGTGCTTATTCTCCAGCTTCGAAACGTGCCATTCATCGATTCGTCAGGATTGTACGCTCTAAAGCGGGTGTCGCATAACTGTCGCAAGCATTCGACATTGTTGCTCCTCGCCGGTGTGCATGCGCAGCCATTGTTTGCATTGACGAATTCCGACTTAGTTGAAGAAATCGGCGCCGATAACCTGTTCGCCAATTTGCACGACGCTCTGAATAGCGCGCGGCGAACGCTGGGGTTGCCGGAAGTTGAGCGAAAAGGACAATTCATCCCCACGGTTGCCCGAGAAACTGAAGGCGGCAAACCGGAGAAATCAGGCAGCAACGACTAAGGCGCTTTCGCCGTTGATTCTGTCTATTCGTCCCAATCAACGTTGAGTTGCTTGCCGACATCTTCGAAGATCGCTACGATGCGCTTTTCCATGGCGACTCGTTTCTTGAGCAATTCGCCGCGCGAAACTTTTCTATCGCGCAGTTGAACGTGGAAACGCAGGCTCTGCGAGGTGCCCGACGGGCGAATCGTCAGATGGCTGTAGTAGTCGCCGAAGAAGAAGCGAATGCCTTCATCGGGAAAACCGAAGGTGTTCGGATCATCGGGATTGTAGCCCTTGGTGTAGCCGTGTTGTACGTCGTACTTGCCGGTCTTATAGACTTCGAAGTGTGAGGCCTTGAGCCCTCCGAATTTTACGACCCCGCCGGACTTGACTTTCTCCATGAGTTCTTCGGCCTTATGGATCACTTTCATCTTCGTCGAGCGGCCTTCGATGCCCTCGTACTGGCCGTAGACCGGCGCCGGGCGATAACCGGTGCGGATCAGGCCGATCGCCGGATCGAGGTAGAGCTTCTCGTTGACTAATTCGAGGACCGTCTTCTTGACGGCCTTGGCGTACGCGAGGACTTCAAGGAAGAGAATTGCCGCGAAGATACCGTCTTTGTCGCGCACATGACCGGCAGTGCCCATCGACATGGCATCTTTCGGTGGACCGCCAAGAATCGAAAAGCCGTTCGATTGTTCGAGCGCCGCGAGATTGACTTTGGCGTCGGGCGTGAGACCTCTGAAGTCATACAGCGTCCAGTAGATGCTTTTGGAGATTTCTTCATCCTTCCACTTGCGTTCGACCGCCGCCGCCAATTGCGCGAATCCAACCCAGGTCTTGATCCAACCGATGCCGTATTTTTCGCAGAGAAGAGTGATCACGTCGGTTGTAGTGTGCGACTGGACGAGGAAGTAGTCGCTGAAGTTGGCTTTCGCGGCTCTCATCTTCTCCATCCGATACCAGAGCAAGATCGCCCAGGCGGTGTCGGCGTCGAGAAGCACGTTCGATTCGCCGCCGTAAATCGCGCGCTGCGCCTTCGGCACTGGCACAACCACGCCGACGCGATCGGCATCGGGATCGGTGCCGATCAAGGCATCGAGTCTACCGAATCGGTCTTCGCCGAATTCTTTGATATATTCAGCAACCGCTTTCATAGCGGCAAATTTGTCGCCGGGATCGGGCTGCTGGTAGACCTTTTTGCCCTTGGGACTCTTGAGATCATCGAAAGCCGGGAACATGCCGTCGATCGGGTGCATGACCGTGATGATGTCGAGCTTGTCGATCTTTGATGATTTGATCAGACGCGGAACGGCATCGCGGCCGGCGCCGTTGTAAGCGCAGTAACCGAGATGAAGCTTCTTGGCCTGACCGGAAAGCAGCTTTTTGTCGAGCAAGAATGAGGAGATTTGATGCTCATGTTGCTTGTGCATGTTCACCGGTTCGCCGTCGTAATTGTAGTAGTTGACACCCTTGACGCGCCTGGCGCCACCGAGGAAGACCAATTGATCATTGTTGGTCTGCGCCAAATCATGGCGGCGTATCTCGTCAAAACCGGTCTTGGCAATGTACTCGCTCAGAATGATGCGCCGTTCAGCGACCGAAAACTGCGATCCATTGCCGCACGACAATTTGTAGCCGTTGTAGCGCCGGTCGTTGTGCGAGGCCGAAAGCAGAATGCCCATGTCGGCGCGCATCGTGGGAATCGCGAAGGTGACTTCGGGATACGGCACGACGTCGTCGAAGAGATACACTTTCAGACCGTAAGCAATGAACAACTCGGCAATGATCTTCGCAAAGTCGCGGCCGCGGATGCGGCTGTCGTAGCCGATGACCAGCGACTTGAATCCGCGCTGGTTGGCAAACTTGGCGATGGCGGCGGATTTTTGGAGCAGCACGATATCGTTGATGGTGTTCGGTCCGCGCAGAAACGGCGCTTCAATTCCCTGATCGCGCAGCATCTCAAGTTCCCAGTCGGCGATCACGGCGCGGCCGCGAATGCCGCCGGTGCCGAACTCGACATCGGTGAAGAACGCCTCGTTGACATCCGGCCATCGTTGGGCAAAAATCGCGGACAAAATGCCGGGTTTGGCATTCGGCGAGAGCCGGTCGAGATCGGGCGACTCCATCCAGCGGGATAGATTGCCGAAGACACCGACTTCGGAAACGGCTTTCTCATAAATGAGTTGGTCAACCGAGCCGGAATCGAATTGGTGTTTTAAGAATCCGTCGATTTCACGAGCGACATCGTCTTTGATACTCACCCAGACTGCATTCACGTTCATATCACTGCCTCAAATCGAAAAATCGAATAGTTGATTCCACCGCTCGAACGGTGTGGGTCAAATTCTAAGCGATTCTATGGTCGGAGGCTAATGGAATTTCGGGCACTCAATCGACCATCTTGTCGAGATCACCCTAATCCAAACAAAGCGTCCCGCCGTTGGAACAGCGGGACGTTTGTCTTTTCCCTTATCTCGGGGAACAAGAACTACTTCTTCGGCGGGATGATCGCGTCTTTGCAGGCCTTTGCGACGCGGAACTTCACGACCGTCTTGGCCGGAATCTTGATCGCTTCGCCGGTCTGCGGATTGCGGCCGGTGCGCGCCTTGCGATTCGACTTAACGAGTTTGCCGAAGCCCGGCAGCGTGAATTCGCCGGTCTTCTTGGTTTCGGTGACGGCGGTCATGTGCAGGGTGTCCATAAACTTGCCGACTTCGACTTTCGTCATGCCGGTCTTGTCGGCGAGTACGCCGATCAACTGCGCTTTGGTCAACGGTTTGTTGGCCATTTCCTACCTCCCACGATTGGGGTTTGGGTTTAACCAATATTGACAGGGTCAAAACCGGTGTCACCACCATTTCACCCTGTATTTTCAACGTCTACGGCTGCATTCAATAACCATTCACAATACGCGGCGCAATAAAAAACTTTCTGATTTTAGACTTTTTTTTCGCGGTCGAAATGGGGGTCGGGTCGATTTTATCCAGCAGAGACGCGGCTTTCCGTCAACCGCCCAGCCGGCCGGAACGAAAGCCGCTTCAGCCTTGCCTGGGCCGTTGTGGCGATTAGAATAGTCGCATGTTGATTAGAAGCGGAAGGATCGCCGCGGTGATTCGCGACGGCGCGCTGATGCGCTTTGCCATCATAGAATCCGAACGTCCGTCGCTAACCGTGACAGCCGCCGGCAAACTTGCCGCTAATGAGATTGAGCGGCCGGCTGCAGTGTTGGCCGGCTGTCGCTGT
This sequence comes from uncultured Ignavibacteria bacterium, assembly GCA_964617645.1. Lineage (GTDB taxonomy): Bacteria > Zixibacteria > MSB-5A5 > CAIYYT01 > CAIYYT01 > JADJGC01. The sequence continues at coordinate 276,700 of CAZTYE010000001.1, read as the reverse complement.
GTCTATGGATTGTCGCAAGGCAAATACATCCGCCGGCGTGTCTCGCTTAACGAATCCGCCGGTGGCGATGATCGCGAAGTTCTGGATTGGGAACTGGGGCAGGCGTGCGTTGAGCCGCTCGACCGATATCGGTATGAGTACATCGAAAGGGTCGGCACAGGAGCTGAAGCCTGGCTGATTGACGACCGGCGAGTTGAGCAGATTGCGGATTGGTTTAGCAAGCGGCAATTGATGCTGGATCGTCTCGTCTTCGTGCCGGTAGCGATCGCTAAAGCGATTCGGCCACTACTGAGCGCCGAACACGCTGTATTCACTTACCGGCATGGTTCGTCGATGAGCGTCTACCTGTTCAAGGCGCGGCGTCTGCTGGTGTGCGCCGATCTGATCGCGCCGTCTCAGAACGCTACTGGTCAAGACGGCTGGATTGATGAACTCGGTGTGCTTCTGATGAGTCATTTTGGCGGTCGCCAAACGCCGCGAGAGATCGAAGTCATCGCCTGTGGAGAATTCGATGTCCAGTCCTGTGCCGCGGCGCTGGAGCGTCGATTGCCATACACCTCCCGTTGGCGCTCTTTGAATGCTCAAGCGCTCAATATACAAGTCGACTGCGAAGAACAGTTCGACATTGGCGAGATACTTCCTGCAATTGCCTTGGGAGGTTTGACAGCAGGCGCCATCCGTAAAGAGTCGCTGCAGACAGAACCGAGCATCGGTCATTAATTCGACAGCTTCAGCAAGTACTCTCGAACCCGCTGCAGCTCACGCTCGCGCAGTCGACTGCATTCGTTCACGCCGTCGGCGACTTCCGCCAGTGCCTGCATAGTGCCCGTTTCCTGATGTTCAGGCAAAGAAAAGAACTCGCGGGCACGCTGCAATCGACCCGGAGAGCAGCCGCCGGCGAAAGATGGCAGGCGTCCCAAGAACTGACGCGGCACGACCGTTCCGATGCGTTCGTAATTGCTCATCATCCAATCGAAGGCCAACTCGCGGCCGACCTCAGTGCCGCGCAGAGCGAAGGGAATCGACCAGCGTTCTTGGGGCCGCAGGGGGCCGGTGAAGACATACTCGAGCGCCTTCGTCATGATCTGTGGATCGCGGAACCTGCCGAGCGCGTGAAGGAACAGCTCCCGTTCGAGATAGTTGGTCGCTCTTTCGAAGCGCTGTCGATACTCGTCGAATCGCGCCATGTCTCCAAACGCCGCGCCGTGATCAACGGCAAGCGGCGCCAACTCGGGATCGACAGCAGCGGGATCGTGCAAGTAGACAACCAGCACCGAATCGAGGAAGGCTGCGGCTTCGGCATCCCGTCCCTCATCGGCCAGCCAGCCCAGTAAATCACCGCGCAACTGTGCGACTTGGGCCGTTTCGTTGTCTTGCCTTTTGATGCCAATACGCTGCAAGGTCGGCTTGAGCAATCTTTGGACGTAGAGCGCGAAAGGCGGGCGCAATTCCAAATCCATAAACACATTCTTGCATAGCTCGAGCGCGCCGGTCAGGGCCGAAATCACCATCGGATCAGAGTCATCGGCAAAGAGCAGGGCTTCGCCCAGAAAGCGATAAGCCGGCAATCTTCCGGCTCGCAGCAGCGCCATCATATTATTGATCAGCATGATGCGTTCGGCAACTGTCAGGTGCGGCAGCATCTTTGCCGTTTGATCGCGGTAATCGTCGCCGGGAAGAGCCCAACGATAATATCCGGAAACGCCAGCGTTGAGATAGATCCAGTCGAGCGGCCATTCGTCGAAGACGCTGAACGCCTGTGCCGTGTCGGCCAGCATGAACGCGTGTTCGCCGACGCGGCCGTCGTACGAGTAGCGCAGGCGAACCGGAATTCGCCATTTCTGCTTCGGCGTCGAATCCGCCGACAGCGTGAGAAAGCGCGATTGGCTCACCCGAAAGCGGCCACCAACGATGTTGCGCACCTCGACCAGTGGCACGCCCGGTTGGTCGATGAAGGTCGTCATGGCGTCGGCAAGTTCCTTGCCGCCGAGCGCGTCCCAGAGGTCGTTGGCCGCGGCATTGCCCCAGGCATGGCGGCGCAGGTACTCGTGCACGCCGCTGCGGAACTTGTCCGGGCCGATCCACTTCTCAAACATCTCGAGAATCGCCTGCCCCTTGCTGTAAGTGATAATGTCCGCCATTTGCCAGAGGTCGTCGGCGCTTTCGATTTCGGAATGAACGGCGCGAGTGGAGAGGCGGCTATCGTAAATTATCGCACTGGCCGTGGAATTGACATTGGCGATGTCGAGGCGCAAGTCGGGGTAGACCTGATGAGAAACTTTGTCGCCCATCCAACTGGCAAAGGATTCATTCAACCAGAAGTCATCCCACCACTTCAAAGTCACCAGATTCCCAAACCACATATGCGCCAACTCGTGCGCCAAAGTGGATATCGCCCACTGACGGTCGGCAGCGGTGCTGCGCGCCGGGTCGAAGAGTAGGGCGTCCTCGCGGAAAATGATCGCGCCGACGTTTTCCATAGCGCCCCAGAGAAACTCCGGCGCGGCGATGAGATCGAGTTTTTCGTAAGGATAGCTCTGATTGAAGTACTTTTCCAGCGCATTAAGAATCGGCGGCGTCCAAGCAACCGCAGAGTCGGAATGAACCATGCGGCCGGGACAAGTTACCACCCGCACAGGAATCGGTAAATCGGGAATCGCGCGCATCTCGAACGGCCCGCAAGCGAGAGCCAGCAGATAGGATGGAATCGGCTTGGTCGGAACAAAGGTCACAGTCTGCCAGTCGCCGGAAACGCGAACCGATTGCACCGGCGAATTGGTAATTATCGAATCGCGGCGCGGGAGCTCGATCTTCCATTGATAAGGGAACTTGAACTTGGGTTCATCAAAGCAAGGAAAGGCTTCGCGGGCTTCATTGGTTTCGAATTGCGTGAAGAGAAAGGCCTCGCCATCCGTTTCGGCCTTGTAGAGCGCATTGGCCTGCCAATCGAAGTTGTTTTCGAAGTCGATACTGAGCTTGCAGCTACCGGCACGGATCGTGTCCGCCGTCTCGATCCGGAGAACGCCTTGCGCGCGTTCGCTGAACATGAGATCGAGTTTGCGCTCACCTTGCGTAAGCTCGAAATCGAGCAAGCGCATCGCTTCGGCGTGCAGCTCGATCACAGTCGTTCGCTCAGCGACCGCCAGGTCGATTTCGACGCGGCCGGAGTAGGTCGAATCGTCGGGATTGAGGCGGAGTTGGATAAGTTGGTAAGTCGGGCGGACATTGCCGCTTAGTTGCTGGGCAGCCACCGTTCCAACCAGCCCGCCGGCAATTACAATAGCGCATAACAAATTGCGCAGAGGTTTTTCGAAATTCGCAGCGTAAAGGCTCGCCATGAAGGCGACAAATTAGAATCTCAGATCAGATTAGTCAATTCGTATTGCGCGAACAACGGCAGACGTTATCATTCGAATCGTGAAGATTGTTGCGAAATCGCGGGTGACCTCAGGATCCTGCGGCAATCCCGCGATGCGGAAGATGTCTGAGAGCGACCGTCCGTTATGGTTTATCAGCAATATCATGGAACCGACAGTAAGCTGTGGGTGACCGTCCTGTTGCTGAGTGGCTCCTCCCTCGGATTGTCACTCTGAGCCGCTGCATCGAAGCTCGATGGAGAAAATGCGCATTATTGCCGGTGAAAGACGCGGAGTGGTTCTGAAGACCTGCGACTTCGAGGGCTTTCGCCCGACGCTGGACCGCGTCAAGGAGTCGCTATTCGGAACATTGTCGCCGCACCTCGAAGGCGCGCGCGTGCTCGATCTGTTTGCCGGATCGGGGGCGCTCGCGCTCGAGGCCTTGTCGCACGGAGCGGCCTCGGCGCTCATGATCGACAATGATCCGCGGGCAGTGAAAGTCATCGAGCACAATATCGCCAAGTGCGCCTATCAAGACCGCGCGCGCATCGTCTGCGCCGACTGGAGGCCGGCCGCAAAACTGGTTGCGAAGGAAACTCGATTTGATTTGATTTTCGCCGATCCGCCGTACCTGCGCGGATTTCCGGAGCTGGTGCTGTCGGGGGTCGCCGAGCATGAATGGCTGGCCGAAGACGGCTTGCTGATTCTGGAAATGGCGACCAAAGAAGCCCGGGGGCTGAATCATAGCGGCTTCGAGATCCTGCGTGAGAAGAAGTATGGCAGCACAGTAGTGTGGATCATGAGGAGAGTTTCGTGAGACGAGCGATTTATCCCGGCAGCTTTGATCCGATCACTTACGGGCATATCGATCTGGTCAAGCGCGCCGTGGAGATGTTCGACGAAATCGTCGTGGCGATCGCCGACAATTCGCGCAAGAGCGCCTTGTTTACCCACGAGGAGCGCCGTGAGATGGCGCAAACAGCGCTTGCCGACGTGCCACAGGTGCGCGTGATCGTCTTTCGGGGCCTCTTGGCCAGTTTAGTTGAGCAGGAGTCGGGCTGTGCGATTATCCGCGGCCTTCGCGCCGTGAGCGATTTCGAGTATGAATTCCAGATGGCGCTGATGAATCGAAAACAATCGCCGCGAGCCGAAACGGTGTTCTTGATGCCGTCGTTGCGCTACGTCTATCTCAGCTCGAACCTGATCAAGGAGATAGCGCGACATCACGGCAAGATCGACGACCTGGTACCGGAAATCGTGAAGCGCAGGCTGGCGGAGAAGTTTGGCGAGTAGCGCGGCGAAATCGCCGGCGGCGAACGTTGCCGACGATGCGATTGAGATGTTAAGGAGAATTCGTGACTGAAAACGTAGCTGATCAGCACTTGGTGCGAGTGGAAAAACTTCAAGCGCTTCGCGCCGCCGGGATCGAAGCGTACGCTTACAAATTCGATCGGACTCATTCGGCGCAGAGCGCGCTCAGCGATTTCGACGCACTGGCCGCCGCGCAGACGACAATCCGCCTGGCAGGCCGCTTGATGACGATTCGTCACATGGGCAAGTCGATCTTTGCCAATTTGCAGGATCAGTCCGGTCAGATACAGATCTACGTCAAGAAGGATGCCGTTACGGAAGCCGAGTTCGATATATTCAAGAAGGCGGACATCGGGGACATTTTCGGAATTGGTGGCTATCCGTTCACGACCAAGACCGGTGAGAGGTCGGTTCACGTGTCGAGCGTGCAACTATTGGCCAAGAGCCTGCGTCCGATGCCGGAAAAGTGGCACGGCTTGACCGACAAGGAGACGCGTTATCGCCGCCGCTACCTTGATATGATCGCCAATCCGGAAGTGCGCGACGTGTTTGTTCTGCGCAGCAAAGTCGTGCGTGCCGTCCGCGATTTTCTCGATGGCGAAGGATTCGTCGAAGTCGAAACGCCGATCCTGCAACCGATCTACGGCGGCGCCGCCGCCAAACCGTTTGTGACGCACCACAACCGCCTGGATGCCGACTTGTACTTGCGCGTCGCCAACGAGCTTTATCTCAAGCGGTTAATCGTTGGCGGATTTGAGAAAGTCTGGGAGTTCTGCAAGGATTTCCGCAACGAAGGCATGGATCGCAACCACAATCCCGAGTTCACGATGATCGAGTTGTACTGGGCCTACGCCGACTACAATGACGTCATGGCGCTCTATAAGCGGATGATCACGACGGTGGCGACGAGTGTGCTGGGCAAGACTCTGATCGAATTCGGCGCGAATCAGATCGAATTGGGTGGTGAGTGGAAGAAGCTGCCGCTGCTCGATGCCATTTCAGAAGCTGTCGGCAAGGACGTGGCAGCGCTGGATGAAGCGGCATTGCGGGCGCTATGCAAAGAGCAAGGCATTGATCCGACAAAATTGATTGGCCGCGGGAAACTGATCGATGAGCTGTTTTCGGTGAAAGTTCAGCCGAAACTGATCCAGCCCACGTTCATTACTGACTATCCAGTCGAGCTTTCACCGCTGGCCAAGCCGCACCGTTCCAAGCCCGGACTCACGGAGCGATTCGAAGTTTTCATGGGCGCGATGGAGATGGGCAACGCGTTTTCGGAGTTGAATGATCCGATCGACCAGAAGCAACGCTTCGAGAAGCTGGTCGAGTTGGCGAGGGCCGGAGACGAAGACGCGCCCGCGGTGCTCGACGATGACTATGTCTTTTGTCTCGAGCACGGCATGCCTCCGACCGGCGGACTGGGATTCGGCGTCGATCGACTTTGCATGTTGCTTCTGAATCAGCACTCAATCCGCGACGTCATTCTCTTTCCGCAGATGAAACCGGAGTAGCCTTGGGCTTCGAGGTCTTCATCGCGCGACGTTATCTCAAAAGCCGGCGCCGCGAACACTTCATCTCGTTCATTTCGGTAATTTCGATACTCGGCGTGGCCATCGGCGTGGCGGCGCTGAATATCGTCGTCGCGATCATGAACGGACTGGAAACCGAAGTCCGCGGCCGCATCATCGATACTACCGCGCACATCACTGTTTATTCGTTTGTCGGTGACGGCTTCAGCGATTGGGAGAAAGTGGCGGCGAAAGTCGAGACCGATCCCGAAGTCGTCGGCACGGCGCCGAATATATTCTACAAGTCGGTGATTGGATCCAGCGACGCCAACGACGGAATTTTTGTCAAGGGGATTATCCCTGAGCAGGAGTTCAAAGTGTCCCGCTTGCGGGAAAACATGGTTGCCGGCGCGATAGATCTCGGCGTGCAGGCGGACTCGACTCCGGGTATCGTCATTGGCCGTGAATTAGCCGGCGTGCTTAACGTCCGGCTCGGCGACGACGTCATGCTGGCGTCGCTCAAGCAGAAGAAGATGACGCTGACACTTCAGCCGAAGTACAAGAAGTTCATCGTTACCGGCATTTTTGAGACGGGGATGAATGAATACGATGCCGGTTTGGCTTACATTTCATTAGCGATGGCACAGGACCTCTTCAAGCTCGAAGGACTGGTAAACGGGGTTCAAGTAAAACTTCGCGATTTCTACCGGTCGGCGGAAGTGGCGATGAAAATCGAAGAGGAACTCGGCCAGCCGTACTACGCAGTTGACTGGTCAGAGCGGCACCAAAATCTCTTCAGTTGGATGACACTGGAGAAATACGGTATGTCGATTGTCGTAGGGTTGATCGTGCTGGTGGCCGCGTTTACTATTGTAACCACGCTCGTCATGCTGGTGCTCGACAAGCGCAAAGACATCGCCATTCTCAAGTCAATGGGCGCCAATCGTAAGCAGGTCATGAAGATCTTCATGCTGCAAGGCACTCTCCTGGGCGTGGTCGGCACTCTGGCGGGCACCTTCCTCGGCTTTTTGCTCTGCTGGCTGCAGCAATCGTTTCAAATTGTATCAATTCCCGGGGAGATCTATTTCATCAATAGCTTGCCGATCGACATGCGTGCGCACGAGTTCACGATCATCGCGGTGGTAAGTATTCTGATCGCATTCGCGGCGACTTTGTATCCATCAAGACGGGCGGCGCAACTGTTTCCGGCGGATATTCTTCGGCATGGATAAGTTTCTCGCAGATTTGCAGTTAAGAAACTCTCACGGTGAGACGACATACAATTTGTAGACAGGAGTCGATACCTGACATTGGATGATCATATTCTGGAAGCGCAAGCTCTGAACAAGCATTTCGCAACCGTTTCCGGCGAGCTGCGAATACTGCGCGATGTCGATTTTACGATTCGGCGCGGTGAATTTGTCGCCGTGACGGGCGCATCGGGAGTGGGAAAGAGCACCTTGCTGCATCTTCTCGGCGGATTGGACACACCAACGGCAGGCGCGCTTACCGTGGCCGGCCAACGAATCGACAGCCTTGCCGAGACCGAGTTGTCGGCGTACCGCAACAAAAAGTGTGGTTTTGTGTTTCAGCACCACTATCTTCTGGAAGAGTTTGACGCGGTCGAAAACGTCATGATGCCGCTTCTGGTGCGGGGTGAGAAGCGGAACAATTGCGAGGCGGTTGCGGTTAAACTGCTGACCGAAGTCGGTCTCGGCGAGCGATTGCATCACCGACCGACACAACTGTCCGGTGGAGAGTGTCAGCGGGTGGCGGTGGCCCGGGCGATGGCGGGAGCGCCGGAGATTCTGATCGCCGACGAACCGACCGGCAACCTCGACCACGAGACCGCGGCGACAATTCATGAACTGCTGGCCGACCTCAATCGACAGAAGCATATGACGATCGTCGTCGCGACGCACGACCTGTCGCTGGCGGCGCGCGCGCAGAAGCGTTATCGACTTTCGGATGGGCAATTGACCAGATTGGATTGACGGCTATGTTGTGCGAAGATTGCCGCAAGAATGACGCGACGGTTCACCTCAAGCAGGTGATCAACAACCAGAAAATCGTGATGAACTTGTGCCCCGCTTGCGCCAAGCGCCGCGGCTTTTCCAATCCCTTAAAGAACATCCCGTTTCCTCTGGCCGACTTCTTGACGTCGATGGTGCCGTCCCAGCTTGGCCGTGCGGATAAAGAACTGGCCGACCAGAGCTGCCCGACCTGCGGATTAACCTACGATAAATTTTCCAAGACCGGCCGTCTCGGCTGCGGTGATTGCTTCAATGCGTTCCGCCAGACGCTGGCCGACTTGCTGCGCCGCATTCACGGGTCAAATCTCCACCGCGGCAAGCGTCAGACATCCGCCGCCATCTCAGCGATGGATACGCTCAAGGAAGAAACGCGCCTCAAGGAAGAACTCAAAGCCGCGATCGCCAACGAAGACTTCGAGCGCGCGGCGCAGGTTCGCGACCTGCTCAAAGACTTGCTCGCGCGCACGGAGGCAACCCATGTTCGATAAAATGGCCGACCGGGTTTCGGCGTGGTTGTCGACCGACGGCGCCGAAGCGTCGATTGTGCTCTCCTCGCGAGTGCGACTGGCGCGCAACATCAAAGGTCAGACCTATCCGCCATACGCCGAGCCGGAAACGGCCGCGCAAGTCGTGAACTTCGCGGAAACCGCGATTCGCTCCTGCCCGGAACTGGCCAACGGCGAATTCGTGCGGCGCGACAACATCGATGATTTAGATCGCTCGTTCTTGATCGAGCGGCATCTGATTTCGCCGGAGTTTCTCCGGCCCGAGTCGGAGAGCGCCATCTTCATCGCCGCCGACGAGCGCACGGCGATCATGGTTAACGAGGAAGATCACCTGCGCATACAAACCATGAACTCCGGACTGGCGCTGAGTGAAACGCTGTCCCGAGCCATGCGTATTGACGACGAACTCGCTCGAAGTTTGGAGTTTGACTACGACACCGACTTCGGATTCCTGACATCCTGCCCCACGAATGTTGGAACCGGACTGCGGGCTTCGGTGTTAATTCACTTGGCCGGTCTCGTGTTGACGAAGGAGATCGATTCGGTAATCGATCATATCACCAAACTCGGGCTGGTCGTGCGCGGATTTTATGGCGAAGGCTCGGATGTCTGGGGCAACCTGTTCCAGATCTCGAATCAGACAACCTTGGGCCGTTCCGAGAACGACATCGCCGAGTCGCTGCAGAAGATCACGCGGCAAATTCTCGAATTCGAGAATCAGGCGCGCGATCAACTGTTGTCGCAGGCCGGCGATGAGATTGCGGACAAAATCTGGCGCGCGTTTGGCATTTTGCGGCATGCGCGCGTATTAACATCGGAGGAGGTCATGAACCTCCTGAGCGCGGTTCGGCTGGGTGTGGCGCTGAAGATTCTCGACGGCGTCAAGCTCGAAACGATCAATTGCATGCTGATGTTGTGTCAGCCGGCGCATTTGCAGAAGTTGCATGGCGCCGCGCTGGAAACCGGCGACCGCGACGTGGCCCGCGCGAACTTGGTGCGCGAAATGCTGGCCACTTCTTAAACTCGAAGTCTCTGTTTGCGGAGGTATAGATGAACGAGATGTTCTCCGAACTGGCGCGCAAAGCGATCGAATTCGCTCGCGATGAAGCCGCCAGACTGCGCCACGACTACATCGGTACCGAGCACCTCCTGCTGGGTCTCATCCGCCTTGGGGAAGGCCGCGCCGTCGAAATCTTCTCCAATATTGGGCTTGATCTCAACGAGCTGGTCCAATCGGTCGAAGACGTCGTTCAGCCGGCCGGCGGAACGATGACGATGGGACAACTGCCGCTGACCGCCCGCGCCAAGAAAACCTTGGAAGTCGCGGGCCAGGAAGCGCGCGCGCTGAAGTCAAAAGAGATCGACACCGAGCACATCTTGCTCGCCTTGCTCAAGGATGAGGAAGGCGTCGCCGCCCAGGTGATGTCGATGTTTGATGTCGACTATAAAGATGTCTACGAAGAATTGAAGAATATCTCCAGCGGGCAGCCGTCCAGCTATGGCAAGAAGCGCAAGAAGTCAAAGACGCCGGCGCTCGATCACTTCGGCCGCGATTTGACCGAACTGGCCCGCAAGGGCAAACTGGATCCGATCATCGGCCGCGACAACGAAATCGAGCGCGTCTCGCAGATTCTCTCGCGGCGCAAGAAGAACAATCCGGTGCTGATCGGCGAGCCGGGCGTCGGCAAAACGGCGATCGTCGAGGGACTCGCGCAGCGCGTGGTCACCGGCCAAGTACCGGCGGTGCTCGAAAATCGCCGTATCGTGATGCTCGACATGGCCTCGCTGGTAGCCGGCACGAAGTACCGCGGCCAGTTCGAGGAACGCCTCAAGGCGGTCATGAACGAAATCACCAATTCGCAGGACGTGGTTATTTTTATCGACGAACTGCATACCATCGTCGGCGCCGGCGGCGCCGAAGGCTCGCTCGACGCGTCGAATATCTTCAAACCGGCCCTGTCGCGCGGCGAATTGCAGTGTATCGGCGCGACGACGCTGAACGAGTACCGCAAATACATCGAGAAAGACGGCGCGCTGGATCGCCGCTTCCATACCGTCATGGTGGAAGAGCCGTCGCAGGAAGACACGATCAAAATTCTGCAGGGGCTTAAGATTCGTTACGAGGAGCATCATCAGATCGTCATCTCCGATGAAGCGCTCAAGGCGGCGGTGATTCTCTCGAATCGCTACATCACCGGAAAATTCCAGCCGGACAAGGCGATTGACATCATCGACGAGGCCGGTTCGCGCGCGCATCTGTCAACCTACACGAAGCCGAAGGAGTTCGGCGACATGGAGAACTTGATTTCCGATGTGTCGCAGCGCAAGGAAGACGCGGTCAAGAATCAGGAATTTGAAAAGGCCGCCAAGTTGCGCGACGAACTCAAGCTCAAGAAAGAAGAATATGAGCAGATGAAGCGCAACTGGGAGGTGCAACGGCAGAGCGAGAAGATCGTTCTGAAGGAAGAGCACGTCGCCGAAATCGTCGCGAAGATCACCGGCATCCCGTTGTTCCGCCTCGAAGAGAAGGAATCCAAGCGCCTGCTGCGCATGGAGGAGGAGCTGAAGCGCAAAATCGTCGGTCAGGAAGAGGCGATTGTCGCGCTCACGCGTTCGATTCGCCGCGCGCGCGCGGGTCTCAAGGATCCGCATCGCCCGATCGGCTCATTTATTTTCCTTGGCCCGACCGGCGTCGGCAAGACCGAATTGACCCGCGTTTTGGCGGAATTCCTGTTCGAAAATCCCGACGCGCTGGTGCGGATCGATATGTCCGAGTACATGGAGAAGTTCGCGGTCAGCCGTTTGATCGGCGCTCCCCCCGGCTATGTCGGCTACGAAGAAGGCGGCCAGCTCACGGAAAAAGTGCGTCGCCATCCGTATTCGGTCGTGCTGCTCGACGAAATCGAAAAGGCGCATCCGGATGTGTTCAACATCCTGCTGCAGTTGCTCGATGACGGCAGTTTGACCGACTCGTTCGGTCGCAAGGTCGATTTCCGCAATACGGTGATTATCATGACCTCGAACGCCGGTACGCGCGATATTCGCTCGGGCAAAACGCTCGGCTTCGCGGGCACCGCGCAAGAGAACGACTACGAGATGATGAAGCAGGCGGTGATGACCGAAATGCGGCGCATCTTCAATCCGGAATTGATCAACCGGATCGATGAGACGATTATTTTCCATCCCTTGCTGATGGAGCATATCCTGCAAATCATCGAGATCCAGTTGGCGGAGATGGCGCAGCGCCTCGCCGAACGCGGCCTGTCGCTGCACGTCACCGACGACGCCAAACGCTTTATCGCCGAGAAGGGTTACGACCCGATCTACGGCGCGCGCCACCTCAAGCGCTCGCTGCAGAAACACCTCGACGATCCGTTGGCGGAAGAAATCCTCGCTGGTCAGTTCGCCGGCGATTGCCACATCGAGGTCGATCTGGCTCCGGAGCGCGACAAACTGGTCTTCCGGATCAACACGGTCAGCGAATCGCACAAGAGCGCGAAAGTGTAATTGGTAATCACAGGCGCCCCACCCTCTGGGGTGAGCGCGCCGCGAACGCGATAGATGAGCCGTCAGGAATTTTTCCTGGCGGCTTTTGTCTTGCGGGCCGGGCGCATTGCCATGCGCCACTACGCGATGAATACATGCGTGTGCACCCGCAGGTCACACATTTCCACTTCTCAATTGTGGATCGAAATTGGCAGACATATTTTATCCGCCGAGCGAAGGAGACCATTCATGCACAAAGGCCGTATCGAGGCGTTCTCGGATGGCGTAATCGCCATCATTATCACGATTATGGTGTTGGAGCTGAAAGTGCCGCACGATACGAGTTGGACGGCGCTCGCGGACCTGCTGCCGATTTTTCTGAGTTACGTCATGAGTTTCGTCTACATCGCGATCTACTGGAACAACCATCACCATATGTTTCAGGCCAGCAAGCACGTCGACGGCAGAGTGCTCTGGGCGAACGTGCATCTGCTTTTCTGGCTCTCACTGGTGCCGTTCGTAACCGGTTGGATGGGTGAGAATCACTTCGAGCAGAAGACCGTCGGGCTGTACGGCGTTGTGATGTTGTTGGCCGGCGTTGCGTACAACATACTGGCAAGCAACTTGGTGAGACTTCACGGGAAGGAATCCACCTTGGCGAGGGCGTTTGGCCGTGACCTGAAAGGCAAGGGTTCGCTCGCGCTCTACGCCATCGCCGTCGCGATTTCCTGCATCAACAACTGGATTCCTCTGGCCCTGTATGTGGTCGTGGCCGTCGTTTGGTTGATTCCCGATCGGCGAATCGAGCGGCACTTGACCGGTTAGTAAGCCGGAAAAATTTCTTGACCAGCGGTCCCTGACAGCTATATTGTGAATCTGCCGCAAAGGCCAATGGTCGGCCTGCATCTGAATGGGCGGCGGGTTGATTTGCGAATATTAGGAGGTTTTCCTTGGCTCATAAAAAAGGCTTAGGTTCATCGAAAAACGGACGCGACTCGAATGGCCAGCGGCGCGGCGTAAAGCGCTTCGGCGGTGAAGCAGTGCTCGCCGGTTCGATTATTGTCCGCCAGTGCGGTACCAAGATCAAGCCGGGCCGCAATGTCGGCATCGGCCGCGACAACACGTTGTTTGCGAAGATTACCGGCGTGATCGAGTTCGTCAATTCCGGCGACCGTAAAGTCGTGCACGTGCTGCCGTAGTTTTTCGACTCTCAAGGCTAATGCTCAGGCGTCCCGTCGCACGACGGGACGTTTCTTGTTTTCAGGTGAGTCGCTTGATCCGCCGAATGATCTCGCTGGTCGAAAGCCCTTTGACCATCGACATGCGCACAACTTTGCCGCCGCGCGCACGGACGAAGTCCGCTCCGACAATCTCCCGTAGCCTGTACTGCGCGCCTTTGACCAGCACCTGCGGGCAGATGATCTCGATCAACCGATCCGGGGTTTTTCGATCTAACGGGACCACATAATCGACAACGCTTAACGCTGCCAGCAATCTCGCCCGCTGCGCGTACGGTATAATCGGCCGCTGGTCGCCCTTGTTGACTTTGACTGATGAATCAGTATTGAGGCCGATGATCAGCACGTCGCCGAGACGGCGCGCCTTCTGCAAATAATCGACGTGCCCGGCATGCAAAATATCGAACACACCATTAGTGAAGACAATTTTCTTACCGCTGCGTTGGAGCTTGCGCGCGAACGCGGCGAGCTTCGATTTAGGGATGATCTTGCTTGACGCGTCTGTATTCATTCGTCTTACAATTGCCTCTCACGTCTTTCCCACGAAAGGGACTGTTGAAAGAGCCCTATTGGCTGTCACCCTGAGCCGCTGCGCAGGCGAAGGGTCTGTTGTCCTTGTGGCACAACGGCGAACAGATTCTTCGCTGCGCTCAGAATGACATGAATACGGTTTTTCAACAGTCCCAAAAGCGGGAATCCGTTCATTCTCGTCATTCCGGCGAACGCGAGTGTTGAGAAAGCCCCCCGGGTTGTCACCCTGAACGAAGTGAAGGGTCTGTTGTCCTTGTGGCACAACGGCGAACAGATTCTTCGCTGCGCTCAGAATGACAGGCACGGCGCTTTTTCAACAGTCCCGAACACCGGAATCCAGCCGTCGCGGGTGCGAATTCGCGATGGCTTCACATCTGCTCAGCGATCACGCTGTACAACTCATCCGCATCGACACACGCTGTTCCCAGGTACCCAACCACAATCCCGGCAGCTTGATTGGCAACATACGCCGCCTCCAGATTGTTTGCACCCGCCGCGACTATTGCGCACATCGTCGCGATCACGGTATCGCCGGCGCCGGTGACATCGAAAACTTTCTTGGCCACCGTCGGCAAATGATCGAACTGGCCGCTTTTCTGAAACAGTGCCATTCCACGCGGACCGAGCGTAATCAGAATCGATTCGAGATCGAGCTCCTTCATGAGTCCCCAGCCGACTTCCTTGAGCGAGTCGTCATCACGGACGCGACGACCGGCGGCGAATGCGGCCTCGTGCTCGTTCGGCGTAATTACCGACACTTGGCGGTAGTTGCGGAAATGCGTTTCTTTCGGATCGACGGCGACATACTTGCCCTGAGCGCGGGCTTTGCCGACGATCTGTTGAAGTAGCGGCAGCGTGATCACACCCTTGCCGTAATCCGAAATCAGCAGGCAGTCGATGTCCGGCAGACGACTCTCAATGTAGCGAATGATCTCCGATTCTGTGTAACCGTCGATTTCGGCGCGGGATTCGCGGTCGGCGCGCACGACTTGCTGGCTATGGGCGACCACGCGGGTCTTGACCGTCGTGGGGCGTTTTTGATCGCCGATCAAGCGATGCTGCGAGATCCCCTCGCGTTCGAGGAGGTGTTTGAGCTTGGTGGCGTTGTCGTCATCGCCGACCAAGCCGACCAACTCGACCTGACAGCCAAGCGCACGAATGTTGCGGGCGACATTCGCCGCGCCGCCGAGCCGCAACTCTTCGCTGTCGACTTCCACCACCGGCACCGGCGCTTCCGGCGAAATGCGCTCGACCTTACCGAACAGATACTGGTCGATCATGACGTCGCCGTAGACCAGCACGTGGCCGCGGTCGAGGCGGGCAAAGATGTCATCGAGTCGGGTTTGGCTCAATATCGACAAGGGAATCTCCTTGACAGCGGCGCGTATTATATTACAGTGACGCGAGCTTGACAAGGAGGATCGCATGAACAAACCGCCGACGCAGCAAATCCAGATGGAGCTGCGTGAAGCCGAAGCCGAGGGCATCTACGCGAATTTGGTGATGGTCGGGCATTCGCCATCCGAGATAATTTTCGATTTTGCGCGCTTGCTTCCCGGAACGCCCAAGGCGCGGGTGCATGCGCGGATCGTCATGACGCCGCAAAACGCCAAGTCGCTGGCAAAGGCGCTGGAAGATAATCTCAAAAAATACGAAGAAAAATTCGGCGAGATCAAAGTCGTCGGCGTGCCGGAAGAAAAGAACATCGGCTTCGGCCGGACGGAGTAGGGGCAATCGCCGCAACCTCAGTACAACCGTGTGGGCGCATAACTATGCGCCCTTGAAGACTCTATTCTGCGCAGCCGCGCTGAAGCACTGCGTTCTTCTGATACAGATATCGAATCAGCAAAATCGCATCCGCGAAAGTGATCTGGCAGTCACCATTGATGTCCATCGCGTTCGCAAAATGTGGTGCCGGCCCGTTCTTGAACACGTAATTGAGCAAAGAAACGGCGTCGACAAGGGAGACTTCCCCGGATCGATCGAAGTCGCCGCTGCGGCCAAACAGGTGCTTATGCACCAGCGCGTCAGCCACTTGCGTGTTGGCGATCAGATCGCGAAAATCAAAGGATTCATAATAGAGAACCGGATCGTCCCGGTCGTAAAGTCGAGATAGGTTTTCGGGATGAACATGCACAAGCGCTCCCATGATGACTGCCGCCGTGAAAGTGACGCTGTCGCCGGGGGCGAGGTTGAAGCTTCCGAAGGAGACCAGTATCTGCGTGTCTGTGGACGGCGCGTATAGGTCGTGGACGATGCAAGGAGGGTCCGGCTGCCAGTCTGGGAAGCGAAGACTTGACGTGTAAAATAGCGCGTCCGGGTCGACAGAATTGCGCGACATCACCCAGTACTTATTGCGATCACCCAACGGTGTTCCGGTGCCATACGGATTTAGTTCCCGATTGTCACCCACTTGCCGAGGGCCAAGATCGCAATGTGCCCGCCAAAGGTCGATAAACCACCAATTGAAGCTCGGCCGAGTTCCGGGCGGCAGGTCGAGAAACGTGAATCCGAATGCCGATCGCGCCGATTGACTATCCCACAACCCTAATTCATTGGGGTCGCCGTCGTTGTCGATCACATAGGCAACGAGCAAACTGTCCTCGCCGTGCGCAGCGGGAATCCATAACGACCCGGCCAAGTCGTCCAGAAATCCGGTTTCTGTATCCAAGTGCATGATGTCGGCGTCAAAGAACAGACCAACATATACATCGCGCAATTGCTGTGAACCGATGTTATGGATGGTGTAGCTCAGAACTACAAAGTCATCGTTTGGAGAATTGATCCAGGCCCGCGAGATAAGATCGACTGAGAGACTGAGGGGGATGTGTGGTCGCTCTTCGGCAGGATCGGCAATTACCAGCGACGGGTCTCTGGCCGTGTCTTGAAAACTGACAACAAACTCTTGAGGAGCGATGGCAACCGGATCGAAGAGAGTGTCGGACGGGCTACTGGATCGCTCGCTGATGCCGCGTGGATTGCCCAACGAGAAGAACTCCATTCCAAACGTGGGATCGGCGCCAACTGACACCAGAGTGTCATCTTCGGTAACGGCACCAATCCAAAGAGCGCTCGAGTACAGATGCTCGATACCGGAGTTGGCCGGGAAGGCACATCCATAGAAATGCGGCTGTTCCAAATCCCCGTTATCAGTGGACCCCAGTGAGCCACGACTGGTGATTCTCAATTGACATTGATTAACTGAGTGGCTGCGCGCATCGAAATAGGGAAAGAACACCGAAGTAGTCGCCTTCCTTACGGATGGTGCTGCAGCAACGATGTACGCCAAAGTCGCGACCAACATCATTGACTTGTACTTGCCCATAATACAACCTCCCAGAGGTTTGACGTCGTGCGTTTAGAGAATAGACGTATTGGTCGTCGAATTGTGCAATAGGCTTTTTCAATACAGCGCAGCAAACTTGGACACGATGTTCTCTGGCCGCACGCGCGAAGGCGCGGGTGCCCCACCTACCTGTCCCGCCCTGCGCATTGCGATGGGAGAAGATTTAGTGCGAGGCACACGCTCCCGTGTGCCTCGACGGTCGAGCTGCCCCGTCGCTCAAGCCATCTTGAAGCTTGACGTCTTGATCTTGTGCGGCCTTGTCACCATTTCATCCATCGGCGGGCATTTCATCGAGAACCTTCCTCACGCTTGGCGTAAGCAGCCCTTTTCTCGAATCGCCTTGCACGGTATAGCCCCACCAGGCATTTCCTTCAAGAACCGTCGGGCCGGAATGGGTGATCGCGATGTCCCACGCAAGCGAACGCAACTGCGGGAATAGTGACTGCGCTCGAATCGCTATCTTGACGGCCTCATGAAAGTAGGGGACTTGCAGACCGGCAAAGCGTTCCCCGGTCGTGGGATGGCAATCGCGATACTCAATATGATCCGGCAACAGAATCGCGGCCGGCATCATCTGTCCGGACTCGTCAATCATCACCGCAAAGCCTCCCTTATCGATATTGTCAACCACGGAGCGGCCGGTCCCGAACTTCATCTCGGTGACCAGCACCTCAACTTTGCCCTGATCGTTGATCAACGTGATCACGCGACAACAATTGACACAACCCGGGTTGACCTTCTGAATGACGTCGTGCTGCCGAACTCGCTCCTGCAGAAGCAGCCCGCAACGTGTCGCCCGTTCCATCGAGTAATACTGTTTGAAGCAAAGCTCGAAGAGCTCGGATGTCGAGTATCTCTCGCCCGATGCCGCAACGAACGATTTCCCGTCCTTACCGACAATGAGCCGAATGCCCTCACCTTTGCCCTTGCTCACAGGCTTCAGGACGAACTCTGTGAGCCGATGAGAATCGATCAATCGTGCCAGATCTTCCTCATTTCGCAGAGGTTTATTGCGCATGGTGAAGCCGTGTTCCGGATCAAACAGCCCATAGACTTCCGGCGTCGGGATATCGAGCGCCTTCAGGAAGAAATAGGTAGCCAACTTGTTGAGCGTCAGCCCGCGCTGCTCCGTCGGGTTGGCAATGCGATGGAAGTGACAAGCCTGATTGTAGCTCATGAAGTTCAGTTTTTCTTCCCAACTCAGCTTCGGGTCGGAAAGATGAAACTGGAAATACTCCCACGGCTCCAGTTGGTTAAGGCGATGCAGATTCCAAATCTCTAATAACTGTTTGAAGAAACTCGCTCTATATCGTGCGCGCTGGGACTTTCCCCCGCTGTAGACCCGGTACAAGAATCGCATTGGTGAAAACGGATTCACAGACAACAACATCCTAATGGAGATCTGGGTTGGCCGAATGACATCTGCCTACTCCTGAAGCGAGCGCTCTCTTGGAGATTGACTCAGTCTACATTCTATATCGACCGTTTGGCAACCGATTTCAAGGTAGTGTATTTCAAGGAAGATCGTTGTTTAAACCTGGATTTGAAGATCACCCTTTGTCCAATTCGTTGCCTCCCTGGAAAACAAGACAACTGCCCGTCAACTACTGTTTGCAACGCCTGCCAGCCTGCAGCGGCGCGTAGTTGTGCGCCAGAAGATGCGATCCAGCCTTACGAATTATGCGTCCGGTCGTGGATGACCGAATCGTGCAGCATCAGTGGCAATTGGTAGATGCGATAGGTCTTATAGGGCTTGGCGCCGAGGGCCTCGGCGGCGGCGATCATCAAGCGGTTGTCTTCGAGAATCCACGACAGCTCGCCGGTAAAGTAACCGTTCGCAACTCCGTTATGATAGAGATCGTAGTAAAAAACGGTGTCGAGACCGCGCCCGCGAAACTCTTTGACGATCCCCATCGTGAGTACGCGCGCCTGATTGATTTTCTTGCGGACTTTCAAGTCCCAGAGCAGGCGGAAGATTCCGAACGGGAAGAGCCTGCCGTTCTTGACTTTCTTGATGACTTGATTGACATCCGGCAGCGCCAGCGCGAAACCCGCCGGCTTGCCGTCGATCTGGGCGAAGAGCGCCAGATCGGGGTCGAGAATCATCTTCATATCTTTGGCGATGTGAATGAACTCATCCTGTGACAGCGGCACGAAGCCCCAATTGTTCTCCCAGGCCTGATTGTAAACTTCAATCACACGCAAGATCTCGTTGTCGAAGTCGCGAACATTGATCTTACGAAAAGTCGCGCCCGATCGCTGACGAATGCGCTCGACGATCTTGTTCAGCCGCTCGCTGGGAACGTTTTCCTGCGTCATGTTGAAGGCCAGCAGGTCTTTAACCTTCTTCAAACCGAATTTCTCGAAATACTCGGCGTAGTAGGGCGGATTGTAGGTCATCATCACCTGCGGCGAGTGCTCGAAATTGTCGATCAGCAAACCGACTTCGTGATTTGTGGAAAAATTGCACGGGCCGCGCATCGACTCCATTCCGGCCTTCTTGAGATAGATCATCGCGACTTTGAGCAAACGATGGGCAACGTCGTAGTCTTTGATGCTCTCGAAAAACCCGAAAAATCCAACCTTCTCCTGATGAAATTCGTTGTGCGAGCGATTGACGCACGTCGCAATGCGGCCCACCGGCTTGCCGTTACGGTAGGCAATCAACAGCGTCGTCTGCGCGAAGCGATAGAAGGGGTTCTTCTTTTTGTCAAAAAATGCGAGCCGGTCAACGATCAGCGGCGGTACCCAATAAGGGTTATTCTGATAGATGCGCCACGGCAACTTGATGAAGGTCTTGAGTTGCGACCGACTCGCGACCTCCCTGACTTCGATATCGTTGTTGTTGGCGTCTTCAGACATTGTCGTGCGATTTACACCACCGCGGAGAGAACGCCGGTAATTTTGCCGATGCGCTCGAACGTGTCGAGTACGCGATCAAGCTGCTCGTCGGTATGATTGGCGGTATAGCTGGTGCGAATCAGCGACTGCCCCGGCGCGACCGCCGGCGGGATAATGGCATTGGCGAAAATGCCGTCTTCGGTGAGCATCTTCCAAAACGTGAAACAGGCCATCATATCGCCCATGTGCACCGGTACGATCGGCGTTTCGGTGGCGCCGATGTTAAATCCGAGTTCGCGCAGACCGTTGTGCATTTTGCGCGTTATTTGCCAGAGCCGTTCTTTGCGCTCGGGCTCCTGCTTCATGACCTGCAGTGCCGCAAGCACTGAGGCCGCCGCGGCCGGCGGAATGGAAGCCGAAAAAATCATCGTCCGCGAGAAGTGCTTGACATATTCCATCACCGGCGCGTCGCCAACGACAAAACCGCCGATCGACGCGAACGATTTGGAGAACGTCCCCATCGTGATCTCGACCTTGTCGATCAAGCCAAAATGCTCGGCGGTGCCGGCGCCGGTCGGCCCCAGGACGCCGATCGAATGCGCGTCGTCGATCATTAGCCGCGCGTTGTACTTCTGCCCTAGTTCGACCATGCGCGGCAGATGGACAATGTCGCCTTCCATCGAAAAAACGCCGTCGGAGACAATCGCCTTGGGTGCGTCTTCCGGAATCGTCCGCAGCACGCGCTCCAGATCGTCCATGTCGTTGTGATCGTATTTCAGCACTTTGCCAAACGACAATCGCGCACCGTCGACAATGCAGGCGTGGTTGGAGCGATCCATCAGCAGATAGTCGCCCTTGCCGATCAAACACGAGATCGTGCCGAGATTAGTCTGAAACCCGGTGGAGTAAACAAGGCAGGCTTCTTTGCCCATAAAATCAGCGAGCGCCTGTTCCAGCTCGATATGCAAGTCCAGCGTGCCGTTGAGAAAGCGCGAGCCGGTGCAGCCGGCGCCGTACTTGCGCGTGGCGGCAACGGCGGCCTCGATCACCTTCGGGTGCGTTGTCAGACCGAGATAGTTGTTCGATCCGATCATGATCATTTTCTGCCCGCCGATCATGACTTCGGTGTCGGAGGCTGTCGAAATCGGGCGGAAATACGGATAGACTCCCGCCTCTTTGACCTCAAGTGAGGTTGTGAATTTATGGCACTTCTCGAACAAATCCATAATTGGCTTGCGTTCTCCCCTACGCCTGATAGATTTGCGGGATGTTGCTCACCACAAGTGGGAAATCTTAACGGATGGCCCCATCCAAGTCAAGTCAATTCACTCCGTCATTTTCAACGCCGCCGAAGGTGTTCATCACCGGCGCCACCGGATTCGTCGGCAGTCACCTCGCTGAGCGATTGGCGGCGCTGGGTTGTGAATTGCGCTTGCTGCTCCGCAAGTCATCGAAGTTGGATCATATCGCCGGCCTCAAGTTCACTCCCGTGTACGCCGACTTGCGCGATGAAGGCGGGTTGCGCGATGCGATCGCGGACGCCGACTACATTTTTCACAGCGCCGGATTGGTGAAGGCGGTGTCGGCGGCGGAGTTTATGAGCGTCAACGCCGATGCCACGGCGAAACTGGCGCAATTGGCGGCGACGGAATGCCGGAATTTGCAGCGCTTCGTCTACATTTCATCACAAGCAGCCGCAGGCCCAAGCACTAATGAAAACTGCGGCGGGCGCGTTTTGCGGACGGAAGCCGATCCTCCGGCGCCGGTCTCCGACTATGGCCGGAGCAAACTGGCAGGGGAAGTCGCCTTGTCGGCGCTCAAAGATCGCCTGCCGATAACGATCATCCGTCCCCCCGCCGTGTTCGGCCCGCGCGACACCGAAGTGCTTACATTTTTCAAATTCGTGAAGTCCGGTTTGTTGCTCAAGTTCGGCGGTCGCGAGAGCTTCGTGAGCATCGTCTACATTGACGATCTCGTCGACGGAATCGTCCGCGCTGCGTTTCAGGACGCGGGAAGAGGCGAGACATTTTTTGTTAACACGCTTGACGAGCTGTCGCAGTGGCAGGCACAATACCTCATGGCCGAGGCGATGAAAGTCGACATCCGGCCATTGCGTATTCCGCTCTGGCTGCTGCGTCGGCTGGCGCCGCTCGCCGAGCAGTTCGACCGGAGACAGGGACAGTCGCCGACACTCGGCGCCGACAAAGTCAAGGAGCTGAGCTGCCAATACTGGCTTTCGTCGGCCCAGAAAGCGCGGGAACGATTGGGGTTCGCGCCCTTGCGGCCGATCGCCGAGAGTCTTCAGATCACTTATCAGTGGTACGTTGAACGCCGGTGGCTTTGAGCGCTCGCAGAGAACATGAATACCGCTAAGCTTATCCAATCCATTTTAGTTGCCGGCGCGGCACTGCTGGCGTTGGAATATTTGCGCCGTCTCTTAGTCAAAGCGCTCATTCGTCGTTACGAGATCCGGAGCGCGGTATCGACCTCGATTCTGTCGGGTTTTCTGGTGAGTTTCGTTTTTTCGGTGATGTTGCCGGCTGTAATTTATTCCGCGTTGTACCCGATCCTGCCTTTCACCAGTTATCGCTCGGGCTTCTTTATCGCGCTTTTCGTTTTCGGTGTCGGCCAGTTGCCCTTCGCGATCCGCAGTTACAACCAATATCGTCTCTCGTCGGCATTGACGGCGCTGGAGATCGGCTGGAATCTTCTGGCGCTACTTGTCAGTCTCGGCGTGATTACTGCCGTTTACCGCTATTAGGAGCCGCATCATGATTGACCCCAGAGTTCGCGACGACTTTTACGGTCTCGACCACAAGACCTTCTTCAACAACGCATCGTATGCGCCGCTGCTCAAGCCGGTAAAAGAACGCATCGACCAGTATTTTAGCGGAATCATGCAGCTCGACGTTGGCGACGCCGAGGCAAAGGAGATGCACACCAACATTCGCCGCAATTGCGCAAAATTGATCAAAGCCGACGTCGATGAGATCGAATTTGCCATCAATACCTCGATTGGCATCAACCTCGCCGTCCTCGGTCTCGACTGGCGGGCGGGCGACGAAATTCTCATGCCCGACAACGAATTTCCGTCGGTACCCTACCCGTTTCGAGCGTTGACCGATCGCGGCGTTGTCGTCAAATACCTGCCGTCGCGCAATCGCAATTTCGATTTTGCTTCACTGGAGAGCGCGGTATCACCGCGCACGCGGATGCTGGCGATCAGTTTCGTGCAGTACTTCAACGGTTTCCGCAATGATCTCAAAGAGCTGGGTGAATTCTGCAAGCAGCGCGACATCTTCTTTCTGGTGGACGCAATTCAGGGGCTGGGCGCTTGCCCGCTCGATGCCAACTGCTGCCAGATCGATTTGCTCTCCTGCGGCGCGCAAAAGTGGCTGCTCTCTCCGTTAGGTTCGGGATTTTTCTATGTTTCTCAGCGCGCCAAACAGCGTTTGAACTCGCTCTCGACGGGATGGCTCGGCGTGGATTGGCGATTGAAATACTCCGACCTCATGCACTTCGACCGAGACCCCTTTGCTGATGCGCGCCGCTACAATCTCGGCACCTATCCGTATCTCCAGCTCTGGGGGATGGCGGCGGCGACCGAGTACTTGCTGGGTATCGGCGTCGAGAATATATTCGCCCACAATTCGGCCCTGATCGACAGGCTGCTGACCTACCTGCGAGAAGACGACTACTTCGTCGTTAACAGCTCTCAGGAGCTCAGGCACCGCTCGCAGATCATCAGTATCGCTTCGCCGGCAAATGAAACTCTACACAAGCATTTGCTTCAAGACGGCTTTATGCTGGTCTACCGCGAAGGCGGCGTCCGCGTGGCCGTGAATTTTTATAACACGCTCGATGAGATCGATCGGTTGATTGCGTCGCTCAAATCCTTCAAAGGACGCGACGCCAGTCACGCGCGGTCTTGACCACGCCCGGCTAAATCGATAGTTTGCAGCTATGATAGTCGATGTCTTTATTGAAATTCCCAAGGGCAGCCGCAACAAGTACGAGTACGACAAAGAACGCCGGATCATCAAGTTTGACCGCATGCTCTTCTCGGCCGTGCATTATCCGAGTGATTATGGTTACATCCCCGACACGCTGGCGGAAGACTCCGATCCGCTTGACGCGCTGGTGTTAGTTTGGGAACCGACTTTTCCCGGCTGCCTGATTGCCTCACGGCCGGTGGGCTGCTTCAAGATGTTCGATGAAAAGGGCCCGGACGAGAAGATCCTCTGCGTGCCGATTGCCGACCCGCTGTGGAATTACATCCAGAGCCTCAAAGATGTGCCGCCGCACTTACTCAAGGAAATCGAGCACTTCTTTTCCGTCTACAAAGACCTCGAAGAGAAGAAGGTGGGAATCGAAGGTTGGGAAGACCGCGACACGGCGCTTCAAGTGATCCGCGAAGCGCAGGATCGCTTCAAGAAGAAACGCAATGCCGGTTCGGATCTGGGCGGGGCGTTTTACGAGTAACTACTTCTTGCCCTCGAGTTCTTCGAGTTCCTTTTTTGCCTTCTTGAGCTTCTTGTACACATGGTCGACCAGCCGGCGGTCCGGCAGCGGCTTGGCTTGAGCGTTCTGATATTCCGCTTCGAGATTCTCGATTTCTTTTTTCAACACAGCGATCTTGTTCGACATTGCATCCTCCAGGAAGAAAGCCCGACGACATCTCTTATACTAAGGCGGTTAAACGTGCGCCGCAAGTATTCGCCGCGTCCCTTCATCGCTCGACGGCCGCCAATTCTTTCATTCTTAAGAGGTTACCAGCTTGGATTTCCGCCAACAATCCTCTGGAACAACCGCGTAATCTAATTGTTAGAAATTGTCGAAGTGGCGCCAATAGCCGATACTGATGTAAGATGGATGCTCTTAGTCTAAATACTGACAAACCAAGCGTACCGTCGATCGTACTGACTGACGCGGCCATCGCCGAAATTCGCCGTCGACTCGCTAATGAGCCGGACTCCAGCCGCAAAATGCTGCGCCTCTGGGTCGAGGCCGGCGGTTGCTCGGGCCTGTCGTACGAAATGGGCTTCGTCACTGAGCCCAAAGATCGGGACGTTCGCTTTGAATTTGACGGCTTGACGGTTCTGGTTGAGGGGCGGTCGATGCCGTACATCACCGGCATGACGCTGGATTATTCGAGCAAAATGGTGAACGGCGGCTTTCAATTCTCCAATCCGAAGGCCAAGCGCTCCTGCGGCTGCGGGACTTCGTTCTCGGTTTAATCAACCAAAATGGAAGTTCTTGAACTCAAGGACCTTGCCGAGGATGGCGTCTTCTTTGAGGACGCCTTCGAGCGGAAATGTCGCGACTACGACTGGTCGCGGTTTGATGACAAAGCCGTCCGCGTTTCCAATTGCGGCTTGCATAATGTGCCCGGGTGGGCTTATATGATGATCGGAATCGAACTGGCCGGTCGCGCGCGCAAGATTTTCTACGGCGACACGAAAGAGCCGAAACGGTTGTTTAAGCGCGATGATCCGACCGGCAAAATGAGTACGGGATAGATAATGCCGCATAAAGTGACCTTCCTGCCGCGAAATCTCACGGTTGAAGCGCAGGACGATGAAACCATTCTTGAAGTTGCTCTCGCCAACGAGATCGAACTGGAACACAACTGCGGCGGTAATTGCTGCTGCACGACCTGCCACATTATTGTCCGTGAAGGCGAGCAAAATCTGTCGGCGATGGAAGAGGAAGAGGAAGACCGCCTCGAAGAGTGTGCCGAACTGACGCCGACCTCGCGGCTCGGCTGCCAGTGCAAAGTGCGCGGCGACGTCATGATCGAAATCCCACCGCGGGATCCGTTCAAACTTGACGGTCTGCAAGAGCTGGAAGGCTACGGCGAAGAGCTGTTGAATTCCGGTTCATGAAACAGATTCGCGATATCGTAACGATCGGCGCGGGTCCGATCGGACTCTACGCCTCATATCTGGCCGCCGACAAGGGGCTGAGCGCGACCTTGGTCGACGCGCTCGGTCATGTCGGGGGACAGCTCACCGCGCTCTATCCGCAGAAGTTCATCTTCGATGTCGCCGGCTACCCGCAGACGACCGCCGCCAATCTCGTCGAGCAGTTGCAGCGGCAAGTGACGCGGCACCACGTTGACATTCACTTGAATTTCAAAGTCATCGGCCTTGAACGCGAAAGCGATGGCGTTTATAAACTACTCGCGGAGGATGGTCGCTACGTCTACGGCCGTTATGTCCTCATCGCCGCCGGCGCGGGTATGATTCAGCCGCGCAAATTGGAGATCGAAGACGCCGACCGTTTCTACGGCAAAGGATTTGAATACGTCGTGCAGGATGTCGAGCACTACCGCGATCGCCGCGTGCTGGTGATCGGCGGCGGCGATACGGCTCTCGACTGGGCCAACTATTTCACCGGCATCGGCAAGGAAGTGACTCTCGTCCATCGTTCTCAGAAATTCGTGGGCTTTGAAGGCTCGCTCAAGCGCTTGCAGAAGACTTCCTGCCGCCTGATGCTCGATTCAAAATTGGTCGCCATCCGCGGCGCCGATCGCGTCGAAAGCGCCGTGATTCAGAACACGCGCGAGAACACGACGGAAGACCTCGCCGTCGACCGGATTCTCGGCTGTCTCGGCTTTATCCCCAAACTCGGCTTCATCAAGGAACACGGCTTCGAAATCGCCGAAGGCTCGATCAAGGCCGATCACTTCATGCGCACCAATGTTGAAAATATCTACGCCATCGGCGACATCGCCAACCACCCCGGCCGCATCAAACTGATTTCCACCGGCTTCGGCAACGTTCAGATCGCTCTCAATCACATTCTCGGCCTCGAACGCGAGGGTCGCGAAGATCTTGCGCTTTCCTCCTTGGAAGCCAAAGCCGAGCGGCACGAGTAATCAAAGCTCAGTTCCGCACCTCCGCAATTTCCTGTTGCATCGCCGCGTGAATTTTCTATTTTCCCGCCTTGTTACGCGACGAAATCGTTTCTGCTGTCCATAAAGGAGTCCGAATTGAACTTCGTCCCGAAGAAAATCTTTCTGACCAAAGGCGTCGGCCTGCACAAAGAAAAGCTGGCTTCATTCGAGCTGGCGCTCCGCGACGCCGGAATTGCTTACCTTAATCTGGTCAACGTCTCGTCGATCTTTCCGCCGCACTGCAAGCTGATTTCTCGCCGTGAAGGACTCAAGTACTTCGAACCCGGGCAGATTGCTTTCTGCGTCATGAGCCGCGATGCGACCAACGAACCCAACCGCCTGGTGTCGGCTTCCATCGGATTGGCAATGCCCAAAGACAAATCCAAATTCGGCTACCTGTCCGAGCACCATGGTTTTGGTCAGACGCAGAAAGCTTCCGGCGACTATGCGGAAGACCTCGCCGTCCAGATGTTGGCGACGACCATGGGCCTGGAAATCGACCTCGACAAGTCGTGGAACCAAAACAAAGAGCAGTGGAAACTCAAAGGCGAGATCGTCTACTCGCGTAACATCACGCAGTCCGCAGAAGGCGAAAAAAACGGCCTCTGGACAACCGTCATCACGGCGGCGATGTTGATTCTCGACGACGAATAGGCGCAAGCGCGATGGCTAATGGCGAAATCACCAAGTTCCTCAGGCACCACTATCGGCATTTTAACGCGGCAGCGATGATCGACGCTGCCGATGCCTACAGCCGCCACATCGATTCCGGCGGCAAGATGATGACTTGTCTTGCCGGTGCGATGAGCACCGCCGAGTTGGGATTGTCGCTCGCCGAAATGATCCGCCGCGACAAGGTGCAGATCATTAGTTGCACGGGCGCCAATCTCGAAGAAGATCTGTTCAATCTCGTCGCACACGATCACTACGTCCGCGTGCCGCAATACCGCGACTTGACGCCGCAGGACGAGCAGAAACTGCTCGACCGTCATCTCAACCGCGTCACCGACACGTGCATTCCCGAAGAGGAGGCGCTCCGTCGCCTCGAACACGTCCTGCTCGCGGAGTGGACCAAAGCCGACAAGGCCGGCGAGCGCTATTTCCCGCACGAATTCATGTATGAGGCTGTCCGCTCCGGTGCGCTCAGGCAGCACTACCAAATTGACCCGAAGGATTCATGGATGGTGGCCGCCGCCGAAAAAAACCTGCCAATCGTCGTCCCCGGCTGGGAAGACTCCACGATGGGCAATATCTACGCGGCGCACTGCATCGAAGGCGACATCAAGAATGTGCACACGGTACGCACCGGAATTGAATACATGACTTGGCTGGCCGACTGGTACACGAAGTCGTCACAGCAGGGCACGATCGGCTTCTTCCAAATCGGCGGCGGTATCGCCGGCGATTTCCCGATCTGCGTCGTGCCGATGCTGCATCAAGACTTGCAGCGCACCAGCGTGCCGGTGTGGGGATATTTCTGCCAGATTTCCGATTCAACAACCAGCTACGGTTCTTACTCTGGCGCCGTACCCAACGAAAAGATCACCTGGGGCAAGCTGGGCGTCGATACGCCGAAATACATCATCGAGTCGGACGCCTCGATCGTTGCGCCGCTGATGTTCGCTATCGTGCTGGGGTGGTAGAGGGGGTGTCAATCCGGCAGAAGCCGGAGTGCATCCATAGTTCGCCGAGGTCGGCAACTGGATGCCGACTTTCGTCGGCATGACGACGGGATGTCTGCGCCGCAGCACGCGGGCGGTCTCGGCGGAACCACGAAGAAACTCGGTCTCCAATAGAGGCTAACCACCATGGACCTTTCCCTCATCCGCGACAATTTCCTGAATCCGCCGATTCTCTTTTTCTTTTTGGGCATGCTCGCTTCCGCCGTCCGTTCCGATCTCGAATTTCCGCAGCCGCTGCCGAAGTTGTTCTCGCTGTACCTGCTCTTGGCGGTCGGCTTCCAGGGTGGAGTAAAACTCTCGGAGAGCGGCTTCTCCGCTGAAATTGCGATCACGCTTCTCGCCGCAATCGCGATGGCGTTCATCGTGCCGATTTACGCCTACTTCATTCTGCGCTGGAAAATTGACAGCGCCAATGCTGCGGCCATCGCGGCCACTTACGGTTCGATCAGCGCCGTGACTTTCATTACCGCAGCTTCGTTGCTGCACAAACTTGGCGAACCTTACGGCGGTCATTTAGTGGCGGCGATGGCGCTGATGGAATCCCCGGCGATTATCATCGGCGTCTGGCTCTATCGTCACTCGGCGCACAAGGAAACAAACGGCGCGCTGCCAAAAGGCGAATTGCTGCGCGATGCCTTCTTCAACGGCTCGGTCGTAATGATCCTCGGCAGCCTCGTTATCGGACTTCTCACGGGCAAAGCCGGCGAGGCCAAGCTTCAGCCGTTCACCGGCGCGATCTTCACCGGTATGCTCAGTTTCTTCTTGCTCGACATGGGTCTGGTCGCCGCGAAACGGTTGCGCGACCTGAAACGCTCCGGCGCCTTCCTGATCGTCTTCGCCCTCGTCTTGCCGTTGTTCAATGCGGCTCTGGGGATTGTGATTGCCAAGCTTCTCGGAATCTCTGCCGGGGACGCTCTTCTCTTCACGGTGCTCTGCGCCAGCGCATCCTACATCGCCGTTCCGGCGGCGATGCGCCTCGCGATCCCCGCGGCCAGCCCGAGTCTTTACGTGCCGATGTCGCTGGCGATTACCTTCCCATTCAACATCGTCGCCGGATTGCCGCTGTACCTCTACGTGATTCAATTGTGGTGGAGATAAGACCATGCGTCCCGTCAAGAAAATCGAAATCGTCGTCGATTCGCTCGGAGTCAAAGAAATCGTCAAAGCCCTCGACCAGATCGGCGTCAGCGGCTATACGATCATCAAGGACGTCGAAGGCAAGGGCGGCTCCGGAATCAAAGCCGGCGACCAACTCGTCGACGTGCTCAAGAACAGCTACATCCTCACCGTCTGCGACGAATCCCAAACTAAGCTCGTGACCGACTCCGTGCGCCCAATCCTCAAACGCTTCGGCGGCGTCTGCTTCGTTTCCGACGCGCTTTGGCTGGAGCATTAGTACCATCGATTCGTTGGTTCGCTCTGCAATTACAGCACGAAGAGGATTCTGGAGGAACGACCAGAAACTTCGTGAAATTAGTCGCAAGAACTTGAATTGGCGATTGACAAGATTGGAGGAGTCGAGCTAATTATCGTAGATTCAAAGTAGGAAGCGGGCCTGGTGTCCATGAAAGCGTACTTCGCGGTTGTCTGGGCGTGGGCGGCCTTTGCTCTGGTGGCGGCTGGCGTTTCCCATGCTGCGACGGTTCACGTGTCAAGTACGGGGTCGAATACCGCCCCTTACTCCACTTGGGAGACCGCTGCGAACACCGTTGAAGCCGCGAATGACGCCAGCGTGGAAGGCGACACGATCCTGTTTGCCGCCGATACGATCACACTACAGACGATCAACTATCTGAAGCGGCGAATCACGCTTCGAGGATTAGGTCGCGACAGGTCGGTCATCCTAGGCTCGCCGTCAGTCGACTACATGTTCTTTGCGGCTGATTCGTTGACCGTCGAAGATCTGACGTTTGATGGTCGGAGCTCACCCGCATATCAAGCGATACCATCCTATACTGCATTTGCAAACTTCGCAACGGCGCCACGTGTTCATTGTCGGTTTCAAAGGTGCCAATTCTATCGGTTTGCATCGCGAATTCTTCTCTTTGACAGCAACTATAATGTCCAAGTACGCGACTGCAGCTTTGAGGATTGGTTCAGTTCAGCTGCAATTGAGTACGCCACCAACGGCGACATCACGGTTGAAAACTGTACGTTTCGTCTGGACGATAATCACCAGCCATTCCTGGATTTCATCTTCAATCGCGGCAAGAAGATTGTCCGTAATAACATCTTCATCGGTGGCGGATTCTACACCGCCGTTAGTGGCGGCAACAGCGTAGGTACTTTCGAGATAACCAACAACGTCTTCTACAGGAATCCATCGCGATATCCGCTAATCATCTGGGCATACGCGCAGGATATTAATATCGGGAACAACAGCATAGTTCTCACTCCACCTACGGATACCCGTCCCAATTTTATTATCGAAGCAGAAGTATCAGCTGCGACGCGTTGTTGGATTTATAACAACGCCATTTCCGACTACTCGTCGCAGGCTCTCGTTTCGGGACAATTTCTTCCGGAATGCGATTTTCGGTTCATGTACAATTGCTACTACCAGTCTTCGAACAACATTCGGCTACCGCTGTTAGGCATCGGCTCGCCCCCCCCCTGGCCGATCGACTCGCTTTGGACAAACCTGACGGTCGATCCGATGTTCGCCGATCCGCTCAACGGCGATCTGCGGTTGCAGGCCGGTTCGCCCTGTGTTGACGCCGGCGCGCCGTGGATATTGGATGTCGACGGGAGCCGCTCGGACATTGGCGCTTTCGGCGGCCCCGGCGGCGCGGTTTATGCCTACCAGGATCATCCACCTCAGATGCCGCAGAATGTCACGTTGGAGCATGACGCCAACGCGGTTCGGCTCCGTTGGCCGGCCAACAGTGAGTCCGATCTGCGTCATTACGCTGTGTTCCGAGCCACCGGCGCGACACCGCCGTTGGACTCAGCTCATTTACTGGCGGAGATTAGCCCAGGCGGCGCCGTGGAGTATGCCGGCGGCGCCAAAACTCTGCCGGCGGAAGTCGGTACCGGGCAAGTGCGGTTCTCCGACGCGGTCAAAATCGGTCACGTGAGTTACTTGCGCTTTACTGATCGGGACATCGACTCAACCGCTGACTACACTTATTCGGTTGTGGCGGTTGATCGCAATAACTTGGTGTCTCCGGCAGCGATCCTCGGTATTCAAGGCGTGGTAATGCCGCGAGCAACGCAGGGAATCGTGCCTGAATCTTATGCGCTCGAGCAGAACTATCCGAATCCGTTTAACGCCGTAACTGCCATCGTCTATCGCCTGCCAAACTTAGGCGCGCAACCCGCGCCGGTGAGTTTAACAATCTTCAACAGTCTGGGTCAAAGGGTGCAAACACTGGTGTATAGCGCTCAGTTTCCGGGGGAGCAAATCGCCTACTGGGACGGCTGCGACGACTCCGGTCAGGCAGTCGCCAGCGGTGTGTACTTCTATCGATTGGAAGTGTCCGGAATTAGTTTCGTTGAAAACCGAAAAATGGTGCTGCTCAAATGAAGAGACCTTTTGAGTCAGCAGTTTGCTGACAATACTCACCGACATCGCATCGATTCAGAACTCTCATGAAGTTCTTCGCTATTCCCCTCAAGACTCGTGTCTGGCTGGCAATGACTCGAAAATGCAAAACCGGCAGATGTCGCCATCTGCCGGTTTCGTCTCTTAATGAGTCAAGAGCTTTGCGCTCTCGAAGTCAGAACTAATCGTTCATGCGCACAAGTTCGACGCGGCGATTCTGGGCGCGGCCTTCGGCCGTCGCATTGTCGTACTTCGGCTTGTCCGGACCGTAACCCTTCGAGGTCAAGCGGGAAGCATCGACGCCGTTCGCCACCAGGAACTCACGCACGGTGTTCGCGCGTTCGCTCGAAAGCTTATCGTTCCACTCACGCTTTCCGGAGCTGTCGGTATGACCCTGAACTTCGATCTTCACGTGCGGGAACGCCGCCAGCGACTTGGCAACCTCCGCCAGTGCCGTCTTGGCCTTCTCGGTCAACGTCCAGGTATTGACAACAAACTGCACTTCGCGGAGAATCAATTCTTTCTCCGGATAAGCGAAGTCGCGCGGGCAACCATCGGCGTTAACCGCTAAACCGGCCGGCGTGCCGGGGCACTTATCGCAACCGTCGCAAACGCCGTCTTTGTCTTCATCCAGCGGGCAGCCGTTGGCATCGACCTTGCAGCATGCCGGTGTATCCGGGCACTTGTCGCGGCAATCCCACACACCGTCGCGGTCGCCGTCAAGCGGGCAACCATCAGCGTCGACCTTACAGTCAGCCGGAGTGCCGGGGCACTTGTCGCAGCCGTCCCAGACACCGTCTTTGTCTTCGTCGGTCGGGCATCCATTGGCGTCGACCTTGGCGCACTTCGGCGTGTCCGGACAATTGTCGCGGCCATCGCAGACGCCGTCGCCATCAGAATCGATCGGACATCCGTTTTCGTCAACCTTACATTTCCATGGCGTGTCCGGGCACTTGTCGTCATCGTTGCAGACGCCGTCTTTGTCGTCGTCCTTGCACTTTCCGAAGTATGCCGTCGCGAAAGCGCCGCCTTCGATCAAGCCGCTGTGGATATCCAGCGATTCTTCGAATCCCTTACGATCGTCGTTGTCCTTGAAACCGGACAAAGCGTCGGTAAAGATGTGATAGCGAACCGCGGCGCCGATCGAGAAGTTCTCGATCAAGAAATATTCGACACCACCACCGAACATGATGGCGGCGCGCTGGTCTTTAAGGTCAAAGCTATTGCCGTCCAAACCCTGCAGTTTGACAACATCACTACCGTCCTTCACCGCCCAGTAGCCGATGCCGACGCCGGTGGTCAGGAAAAAGTTGACGTTCTTGTCGGGAGTGGCGTTGAAAGTCGGGCCGAGTTCGAGGATGTAATTGTACAGCTTCAGGCTGTTCTCATCGGTCGAAACGTATTTCGGCAGCGATCCACTGAGATCGAGCATTCCGCCGTTGGTGCGGCCGTAGGTACCGGTCAACCCTACCGCCCAGTTCTTGTGAACTACGAACTTGGCTTCGCCGCCATGCATAAATCGGGCTTTCCACGGATCTTTCATGACCGAGTGGAATCCAAATCGATAGCTCAGACCCAGCCGGCCGGTCTGGTCGTAGGCCTGCGCCGGAAGCGCCAAGCCCAAAATCAGGGCCGCCAGCGCAACGAATACTATGGCTTTTCTCAAGGTTGGTACCTCCCAACAAGGGTTATTCAAGATCATTTCCGGAAGCGTGCGGTGCGCGCATCCCTCCATGGTAGTCAATTCTCAATCCTGAGCGACAGGCACAAGACAGCCTATCGGAGATTAGAGCGCATTTTATCCGCTCCAATATTCAAAATCAACAAAAATATATCATTCAGGCAGCATTCCGGAATGTTCGAAAATCGACCACTTTAGTCGCTCTTGTGAAAAAAGTAATTTGTGTCGAGACAAGAGGCTGCGATTTTCGTTTACGGCCATGTCTCGTAAAGTGTTGTCGAACAGCGAAATATAGAAACAGTATCATGGCTGGGGTATTTTCGGGCTGAAAATCCTTGACTTTGAAAATACCATGATTATTTTCGTCCCATTGCGGTAGCGGGTGTATAAGGATTGAAATGATTGGAGATTCATCTCGAGGAGGAGAACAGATGAGAAAATTGACAGTTCTGGCAACGATAATCGTGGCCATGTGTTTCTTAGTCTCTTTGGCTGTCGCTCAGGATGCGGCAAAGCCGGCCGACGCCAAGAAAACGTTCAGCTTCGTCGGCGACGCCAAGTGCAAGATCTGCCACAAGGTTGAGCACACCTCTTGGCTCACCACCAAGCACGCCAAGGCTTGGGAAGCGCTGAAGCCGGAAGAACAGAAGAAAGAGGAGTGCATCGGCTGCCACTCGACCGGAAAGACCGCCGAGGGAACACTTCTGACCGGCGTCCAGTGCGAATCATGCCATGGACCGGGCTCGGAGTATAAGGCCCAGAAGATCATGAAAGACAAGGCGTTGTCGCTGGCCAGCGGCCTGATCGAGCCGAAGAAGGAAGTTTGCGTGAAGTGTCACAACGACAAGTCACCGACCTTCAAGGGCTTTGAATTCGAAAAGGCCGTCAAGGACCCGAAGGGTATTCACGAGAAGGCGCCGAAGAAGACTGAAGCGCCAAAGGGTTAACTGACGAACCGCGATTTCGCGCCGCGCCTGGCGACGGAATTGCGTATCACGATCGTGTTGCACTACTGCGACACGACCTGACCTCGGCAAAATTTCAGGGGTTTTGCGCTATAGAAATCGGCGCGTGTCACCACGCGCCGATTGTCTTTTGGCTAAATCGCCTGCCACTCCCTCCGTGCTGAAGTTCGCTGTCAGATCGGCGTGGAAACCAGCCCCGGCCGAAACTGTCGAAAGACTACGTCGCGCTCTCAATGAGCGGCGGCAGGAATCCCTTCCTGCCGCAATTGAAACGATCAGAGAGCGGTTCCTGTCGCGGTTGTCTAAACCCTCAGGGTTGTTCAGCGATCCCGGTTGTCCGTGATATCGGGCCAAAGCATCGACAAGATCGATCCATTATTGCCATATAATCATGTGAAAAACGTCACATGACGCAACGCCGCGCGAATGCTGCCGGTCGTCGCTAACCACATCACAGCCGGAAAATCATTCCTGACTGTGTCGGTCAATCAATTCATTATTCATCGAAAAACTCCAACTTTGTGAAAAAATGAACTTGACAAAAGCTGTCTGAAGTTGTATTCATTCGCACAATTAAGCAGTAGCCCGATATTCTGGGTTTGTTCTCAGCTGGAAAGCGCCGACGATGTCCTCACTATCCGGAACCGCATGCTCGACGGTTAGACTTCTTTCACCGGTTCAAGTCCGGCCGGCGTGGTTCGAGTATCTGACGGATTCATATCGAGTTACGTCGTTTGGTCGAGATCGGAACAACCCACTTAAGCGAGCGTATCAGCTTCGTTTCGAGATAGTTGGTACGAGTGAGTGTTCACCACACTTGCTTTGTTTTTCACACTTCTAACAGGAGGGAGTCTGATGATTTATTTGATCGACCCCAGCCAAGCCACTGTGGATGCTTGCCCGGCGAAGTGCTTCTTGAAGTGCACTGGCGTCTGTGGCATTAAGCCGCTGTACGGCGTGGATCCGACAGTCGAGCTGTAGGCTGCGGTGAAGAGTATGGAGAGGGTCGGGAGGCCCTCTCCACGCTCGAAGTCGAGATCATTAGACGGGAGAAACTGGTATGACGCGAATTTCTCGATACAATCACTTCCACCCTTGGCGTGACGGCTATCGTCTGGCCTACAACGCCCGCTCCGGCGCCTTGGGGCTGATGACCGACGACAACTTCGCCGTTTACCAAGCATTGATGACCAAATTCGATGCGGCAGTCGGTTCGCCGTTGACCGAGGCCGAGCAAACTCTGCTCAAGCAACTCGAATATGGCCGCTTTGCCTACTCCGAGCCGCGTGATGAATATCAAACCCTGAAGTTCGAACATGGTTTGAGCCGCTACGACCAGACCGAAATGGGCCTGGTTGTCGCGCCGACTTTGGCTTGCAACATGGCGTGCCAATATTGCTATGAGGCCAACAAGAAGGGCAAAATGTCGCCCGAAACGATCGAAGCGCTCATCGCCTTTGTCGAATCGAAATCCGCCGCCCTCAAACATGTCGACATCTGCTGGTACGGCGGCGAGCCGCTGCTGGCGATGGACGTGATCGAAGACATCTCCCTGACCATGATCGACATGGGCAAGGCGAAGGATTTTCAGTACACCGCAACTATGATTTCCAACGGCTACCTGCTGACCAAGGACGTTGTCGACAAGCTCATGGATCTGCAGGTGAAGATGATCCAGGTCACGCTCGACGGTCCGGCGCGGATGCACGATGAAAAGCGCCCCCTCAAGAACGGCAAGGATAGCTTCGCAAAAATCGTCGAGAATATCAAGTACGCTTGCACTAAGATCATGGTCGGCGTCCGCGTTAATGTCGACAAGTCGTATGATCTCGGCCTGATCGAAGAACTCCTGCTGGAACTCAAAGCGGCCGGGTTAGAGAAGCGGATCGGTCTGTACTTCGGCCAGCTCGAAGCCGCCTCGACGGCTTGCGCCAATATCCATGACACCTGCTACAACACGGCGGACTTCTCCGGCGTCGAGATCGAGTATTTCACGTTGCTCCTCAGGCACGGTTTCCGCATCGAGAAACTGCCGCAACCGACCAGCGCCTTCTGCATGGCGCAGCGGGTGTATGCTTTCGTGATCGATCATGAGGGCGAGATGTATCGCTGTTACAACTATGTCGGCGACCACGACAAGTCGATGGGCAACATCCGCGACTCCGTGAATTACAGCCATCCGAACTTTACTCGTTTGTTTGATTTCAATGCTTTTGAAGACGCCAAGTGCTCCAGTTGCGACATTCTGCCGATCTGTCTCGGCGGTTGTCCGGCGCATCGCGCCGACCGCGGGTTTGCGCCCGACGAAATGTGTCTCGGCTGGCGGCACAATCTCAAACCGATGTTGGAAATAATCGCCGCGTCGCGCCAGCAAGCGGCTTCCAATAGCAGCCCGAAGGAGGCTCGCGTATGAGCGAATTCAGAATCTACCCGCAGTCGATCGTCTGGGAAATCACCTTTGCCTGCAATATGCGCTGCGTTCACTGCGGCACGTCCGCCGGCAAGCAGCGCCCCGACGAGTTGAACACGAGCGAAGCGATTCGGCTTATCGACGAAATGATTGAAATGGGCACCGAAGTCGTGACCATCTCCGGCGGCGAGCCGTTGATGCGTAAAGATTGGCGCACGCTCGCCGAGCGCATGATTCAGGGCGGGATCAAGACCTGCTTGATCACCAACGGTCTGGCCGTCACGGACGAGACCATCGACGACTTCAAGAGGATGGGTTTCACTCGCATCGGCCTCTCATTCGACGGCACCAAACCGACGCACAACTACATTCGCCAGCGCGACGATTCTTACGATAAAGTTGTTTGGGCGATGAAGCGGATGGCCGAGAAAGGCGTTCGTTTCTGCGCCGAAAGCCAAATCTCGAATATCAACATCGATGAGCTTGACGAAATGCGTAAAGTCCTCATCGAGGCCGGCTGTCCGCTCTGGCGCATCCAGATGACCACCGCCACCGGCCGCATGATGGAAAACAAAAATCTCGTGCTCTCGCGCCAGAACTACGTCCGCCTCGTCAACAAGATGATCGAATACCGCAAGAACATGCACGAGATCGTGATCGACGTTGGCGAGAACATCGGCTATTACGGCTGCATGGGCATGGACCTGTGGTCGGATGTTCCGTATTTCGGCTGTTTCGCCGGCACTCGCGTCGCCGGTATCGAATCCAACGGCGCCGTCAAAGGTTGCCTGTCGCAGCAAGAATCGTTCGTCGAAGGTTTCATTCGCGAATCATCGTTCAGGGAAATCTGGAATCGCAAGGGCGCCTTCAAGTACAATCGCGAATTCACCCGCGAAACCGCCGAAGGCTATTGCCACGACTGCAAGTACTTGCCGCTGTGTCGCGGCGGATGCACGACGACTTCGGTTGCGGCTTCGGGAACGCGTGCGAATAATCCGTACTGCACCTATCGCATCGAGCAGGAACTCGGCATCGCCGCTCCGCCCGATGGCGAGCTGGTGACTACCCTGCTCAATCGGTTCAAACCGGTCGAAGTGTGACGAAAGGATCGTGATCCTGCTTGCCCGAACGCGGATCGATTCTGCTCGTCTATCCATCCTGCTTCCATTATCCGGCGTGGATGGAGCGGGTTGAGATCAAGACTTCCCAGCTTCTGCTGGCGTCCTATCTCAAGCAGTTTCACGATGTCGAGTACGCCGACTTTGAAATAACCATCGGCCGGCCCAATACGCCGGCGCAGATTTCCCGTTTTGAAAGACAAGTGCGTTCGTTTTTGAGCGAACGCAACTTTGATTTGCTGGCGATTTCCTGCTGGACAAGTCTCTCCTATCAGGCAACGCTCAAAGTCGCCAGGATCTGCCGCGAACTCTACCCAAACAAGCCGATCGTCGTCGGCGGTTATCATCCCTCGGCGCGACCGTTAGAATTCAACTCGTCGGAGCGGCTTTTTGATTACGTCGTTTCCGGAGAAGGCGAACTGGCGCTGCGCGAAATCATGACCGACGTGATGAAAAACGGCCGCCCTCAACAGACGCAAATGTTTCGCGCGTCGATGTTCCCCGGCGCAGCCTTCGTTCGCCATGATTGGGATCTGATCGGCGATTTCTTCGCTGCCAATTTTCCGGACGGCATCAGCAGCATGTACATATATCTGTCGCGCGGCTGTCCGTTCAACTGCTCGTTCTGCATGGAATCACTCAAAGATCGCAAATGGCGGGCGTTCACTCCGGAACAAGCCGTGGACGAAATGCGCATCGTGCGCGAGCGCTTCAAAGTCCACTCCATTGCCATCTGCGATGCCTGTTTTGGCATGCGACCGGCCTGGCGTAAGGAATTTCTCCAGAAGTTGATCGCGAGCAATCCCGATTATTGGGTAACACTCGAAACGCGGCCGGAGTATCTTGAGGAAGATGACATCAAGATGCTCGCGCAACTCAAGGTTGAGATCCAACTCGGCATTGAAAGCTGTTCGCCGCGAATGCTAACCGTAATGCAAAAGACCAAGCAGCCGGACAAGTTTCTCGAGCAATTTCGCCGCGCCAGTCATACGATGTCGGAGCATGGCGTACTGCACCGCGCGAATCTCATCTTTAACCACCCCGGCGAAACGCGGCAAAGCATCGAAGAAACCTTCGCGTTTATCGACGACGAAATCCTGCAGCGCGATTCTTCGCTGATGTGGGCCTGCCACGGCTATATGCAATTCCCCGGCTGCGACTGCGACACGCGTCAGGCTTACTACGAACAAACCTACGGCAGCCGCTATCTGTCGCCGCACT
Source organism: uncultured Ignavibacteria bacterium (assembly GCA_964617645.1). Classification (GTDB taxonomy): domain Bacteria; phylum Zixibacteria; class MSB-5A5; order CAIYYT01; family CAIYYT01; genus JADJGC01. Next base: position 237,025 of record CAZTYE010000001.1, on the reverse strand, counting down.
GGTGGCTCGAAGACAACGATCAGTACGAAAGCAGCCTGAACTTCGTGCCGTCCGCCGATCTCGACAACGGCAGGGTCGGCTATTGGCAGGAGATGCTTCAACAGCGTCAGGAACGGATGAAGACCTCGCTCTCGGATCGCGCGTTTCGTTTCGCCGCCGCCAAGTACTTCCAGATTTGGAAGGACGATCCCCGCTATGTCAAGAACTAAGCGCCTCTGGCGCTACCTGCGGCCCTACTGGCGGCTGCAACTGCTGACATTGCTGGCGACCGCGTCAGCGGCCGTCCTTCAGCTCACGCTTCCCGCGGCGCTGCAATTCCTCATCGACAAGGGCATCCCTGAGATGGTCGCCCGCAAAGGTGAACCCGGTTTCTGGCACAATGCCGTCTGGTTCGGCGTCGTCGTGGTCGGAGTCTACGCTTTAGTCTTCTTGTTTAGCTGGCTGCGCGATTATCTGGGCGCGCGCGTCGGCGGTAGTATTATCGCTGACATCCGTTCGCAGTTGTTCGTCCATCTCGAGCGCTTGTCGTTGCGCTTCCACCAGAAGCACCAAGTCGGCGAGATTCTCTCCCGGCTCATGTCCGACGTCAGCCGCGTCCAAGAGCTGTTCACGAATATTCTCGTTAGTGCGCTCGCCAATCTCATGTTCCTGGCGGCGATCCTCACCTATTTGCTGGCGACAAACTGGTTGCTCACTTTGCTGTCGCTTATCCCGATCCCGCTTACATGGTATCTTACGCACAAGTTCGGCCAGAGAATTAATCGAGTCTCACGCGAATACCAAGAAACCAACGCCACGCTTTCGGCACGATTACAAGAGAGCCTCGTGGGGCTTAAGACAATCAAAGCTTTTGGCCGTGAAGCCCACGAGCAGGGCCGAGTCGACGCGGTGCTCGACCGGCTCAAACGCGTCATCGTTCGTTTCAGCGTCACACAATCGATCTCGCGCAGTTCGGTGATGATCCTGAGCTTCATGGGCGTTATCGTCGTGCTGGCGATCGGTTCATACCTGATCGTCATCGATCGGATGAGTCTGGGCGCGCTCATGGCCTTTTTCCTGTTGATGAGTTGGATGATTCAACCGATTCAGGTCTTGGCGTCATCGAAGGTCGAGATTCAAAGTATCATGGCCTCGGTTGACCGCGTGTTTGAGTACCTCGACGCGCCGGTGGATGTCATCGAAGCCCCGCAGCCGGTATCGCTGGCGCAGTCCCGCGGCGAAATTGTCTTCGACCGCGTGTGTTTTGCCTACGACGATCAGGGCTTTGCGCTCACCGGCTTCTCGTTGACCATTCCGGCCCGACAGAAAATCGCCATCGTCGGACCCTCCGGCGGCGGCAAGAGCACGATCATCAGCCTGATCATGCGATTTTACGATCCGCAGTCCGGTATGATTACGCTCGACGGCGTCGACCTGCGCCGCTTGTCCTTCGCCTCGTTGCGACGACAGATTGCCTTGGTCGATCAGGACCCGCTGCTCTTCAACGCGACGATCTTTGAGAATATCGCATACGGCAAACCGGACGCGAGTCGGGACGAGATTCTTGCGGCGGCGAGAGTGGCTAATATCCACCAGTTCGTCGAAGCGTTGCCTGACGGCTACAGTACAATGGTCGGCGAACGCGGCGTCACGCTCTCCGGCGGCGAAAAACAGCGCCTCTGCTTAGCGCGGGCCGTGATCAAAGATCCGGCCGTGCTGCTGCTCGATGAAGCAACCTCGGCGCTCGATTCGATCTCGGAGAAACTGATTCAGGAAGCGCTCGAGCGCATCTTGGAAAGCAAGACGGCCGTCATCGTCGCGCACCGACTCAGTACCGTGCAGCGTGCGGATCGCATCATCGCCCTGCAAAACGGCCAAATCGTCGACTCCGGAAAACACTCCGAGCTCCTGCAAAATTCGGCAATCTACCGCGAACTCTACCAGCGCAGCGAACTGGCGTAGAACACCTTCGCTACGCACTCAAATCTCAGCCCGGAAAATCGCCACTCGTCAGGAGCCCCGCGCTCCTGACATCACGCCGCAGCCGCGATCATCCCCCTTACCAAAGGGGGTCGCTCCGCGCCGGCGGAACCGGGGGTTGTCAACGCATATCATAGACCCCCGATCCCGTCATTCCGGCGAAAGCCGGAATCCAGCTTGTAGGTAAAGCCGTCTTGCGGCTTGACACCTCCGTCGCTGCTCCGCGTACGGGCGCATGGCGATGCGCCCACCGATTCAGCGTAGTGGCAGCCCCGCGCTCCTGACATCACGCCGCAGGCGTGACAATCGTGGGCACGAATTTACATCGTCCCGCGCTCCAGCGGCCGAATGCCGCGCAATGCGCCATCGGCGCATTCTTCGGCGGCGCAGCCGCTTCAATTCCCCTCTTGAGAGGGGTGCTGTCCCGCACCATCGGTGCGGGATGGCGGGGTGTGTCACTCGCGGACACATCATCCCGTGAAGCGCAGGACCTTCGGCCATGTGCTCGCACGCGCCATACTGCCCCTCGCGTAGGAGCGCTTCGCGCCGTGCCTTGCCATTGTCAACGGTGCCCCACCGGAAGAGACTGTTGAAAAAGCCCTATAGGCTGTCACCCTGAACGAAGTGAAGGGTCTGTTTTCGTTCTGGCACAACGGCAAACAGATTCTTCGCTGCGCTCAGAATGACATGAATACGGTTTTCAACAGTCCCGGCACGGTGGGATTCCCCTGTCCCTGTCAGTTCCGTAGGTCGGGTTCCCAGTGAGCGCAGCGAGCGCGGAACCCGACAGCGTTGCTCTCGGAGAGGCGTCTCCGCCGCTGCGAATCCCCCTTTCCAAGGGGGGGCGTCCCACACTCTCAGCGTGCAACGGGAATTGTCTTTTTCATCGAAGATTCTCCACACCGTCATTCCGGCGAAAGCCGGAATCCAGCTTTGTCGGTTCTCAGCTCTGCAGTTCTGACCCGCATGAATCGCCAATTCTCTCGCGTAGGGGCGCGGCGTGCCGCGCCCGTCTCGTTGATCAGAGTCTTCCGAGTCCCGCACCCGTGCGGGACGAGGGCGACTCTGCGCCATCGCCCCAACGCTGCGCCGTCGGGATTCCTATCCCGACGACCAAGTCGAGAGCCATTTTCGTCGCTCCGAACCGTAATCTTGTAGCATTCCACTACAATTTTCCCCCATCGGACCCTTAGTAGAGGCACGATTGTAATCGCGGATGATTTCACCCGCCGATCTCGCCCTCGTACCTGACGTGTTCTTTGGCGGCCGCCATTGTCGTAAAAACGCGAACCGCGGCAGGACAAGGCGTCGAGATCAAATCCAAACTCCGGTGGCTTGCGACGCCGGTAACCGGATGCGAGAAGATCAACCGCAGTGCAATCGCTTCAGAACCGTCGTTCGGGATTTCCGGAAACGTGACGCTCACACTGGGCGCGGCGCAACGTGAAAGTCCGATCAGGCACCTGATTAGCTCGAGCTATGCCCTATTTTTTGCGAAAGGACAAACTTAGCGAGAAACACGAATCACAGATCACCAGTGGCGATTTTTTCGCGCCGAGGCAAAGAGTGTGAAGCATCGTTCAGGCATGCAGAACTCTGCATCGGATATCCGTCGCCTAACGTACTGTCGGGCAACGACATTGCCGCTTTCAACTTCGGCACGCTGTTTGAGTGATACCGGCCTGTATGAATTACAGTGCGTCGCTACTTCACAGAATCGCGCTTTCCGGCGCATTCGCTGTAGTGTTCCTGCTGGCGGCGAACTCCGCCGACGCCCGCTATCCGCGTGATGGACGATTCAAGCAACTCGAAGAAGCGCGCGACTGGTGGTACTACGTTGACAAGTACAACTGGGAAATCAAAGCGCCGGATAAGTGGACGCACATGATGGGCTCAATGGCCTCGACGGCGACCTTGTCGACCGTGATAAACAAGTACATGGCCGGCGCCGTTGTCTTCGGGTTGGGTCTTTACAAAGAGTACGATGATGCCTTCCGCGAAGGCTGGTCGTATCGTGATATTATCATGGACGGAATCGGCGTCGTCGCATCCTGGACCGCAACCGATCGCTACCGCTTGTACATGAACTACGACAACGAAAAAGTTATGCTTCTTCTCAACGTGACGCTACGATAGAATCTGCAACTGTGCTTTCCGCAGTTCTGACAGGTTGAAGAGAATCGCAACTTCGGTTGCTCGATCGTAAATCGAATCTCACTCGGCACGAGAAGATCAGGCTCAACCATCTTCTTACGTCGAAGTCAGTCTACGGGCAGGCCGCACACGGAGCTGCGCCGCCGGCGAAGATGTAATTGATCAGGTACACTGCGTCGCCGATGTCGGTGCGATTCGAGCAGTCCCAGTCGCCGCCGGCGCTGTCGAGCGGCGCTACGCCACCGGCAAAGATGTAGTTGATCATGTGCACGGCATCGCCGATATCGATACGCCCGGAAGCGTCCGCATCGCCGCACGGCGCGCCGGCCACCGCGGCTTCGGCAAAAACGGCGTACACACCGGGTTGAGAGATCGCGGCGGTGATGATCGATTGCGTTGTGTCTACGGCTCCGCCAAGTTCGGCCCACTGTGCGGCGATCTCGTCCCAACGATAGATCGAGAGCGTCGCCGGATCAAGGTTGGCCTTGGCGGATGAGACTACTCGCGCAAGATCGTAAGTAATGGCGATCGTCGAACCGGCGTCATACGCAGCCGTTGGGTGCGTGGCAATCGCATGCGAACGGCCGGCGGGCAGAACCGTCCCGCTCAGCCCGCCGTATGGAACCGGAAAGTCGGTGCTTAGAACGAAAGCGCGCGTGACACCGCCGGAAGCAAATCGCAGATCGATCTCGACGTCGCCGTGCTTGCCGGCGAAGTCCACACTCGTGAGCGTGTCGGAGAATTGCTCGAGCGCATAATCCAATGTGAAGAAAAACGAGTCGATCTCGGGATCAAGCAACCAGGCATAGATAGTTCCGGCATCGGCGAGATCGTCACCGATCGTTGCCGAGTACGTCGTTCCGGTGACAGCAGTCGAATAGCCGAGAACGTCATTATTGTCGGTGTGCACCTGGAGATTCGGGCTGGCGGAAATCGCCACCGGGGCCTGAAGTTCAATCTCGACAGCGCCGGCGCTGATGTTGCCGCCACAAATCATCGGGACCAGCGAATCGACACTTGCGATGTCCAGCGGCTCTTCTTCGGCTTGCGGCGTAAGCGGGAAGAGGCGGCGCGCGGGCAGCGTATCGCCCACGGCGATCGGAACAAAGCTTGTGTCGGTGGCCTTGAAACTTCCGAAGTTCCATTTGGGCTTCGGCGGCGGCGGTGGCAACGGCGGATTGGGCGGAACGATGTATCCGGGACCGGCGACGAAGACCGCGTCTCCCTCCTGAACGCCGAGGAGAATCAGCCGGCCATCGTCATAGGTCAGGCCCTGCTCAATCAGATACCCGGCTCCTTTGCGATAGTGCAATATTTTGAGGCCGCCTTTAGGTTGATGCGTCAGGGCGTCGGCGGCGCGAATCAGTCGATTGCGGCCCGTCTGCGCGGGGATCATTTCACGGAATCCGACCTTGATGCCGACATCGTAGTTGGTCGGCACGCCGCCATCATTCGGACCGAAAAAGTAGCTCTGGGAATTGAAGCTCACGCCGCGATCGGATGGCGTGGCGATCGGCGCCCATATATTGTCATATTGCTTATCGATTCCCGCCTCCCAGTGGTACCAGCAGTTCGTGAAGTTTACTACGTACTGCTTGGTGTTCCGGCAGGCGTTGAGCTGGTACTGAGCGGCCCACGACATTTCCGAAGCAGTCGGTTCGTACCCTTGGTATTGCCGGTCCATGAAGCCGTAGTTGGCAATCTCGACGCAACGCACCGTATCCGGCGGCGGGAAATTATACTCGTCACGAAACTTCAGGGCGTAATGGCCAAATTCATGAGCGAGTGTCCGGAACATGTTCGGTCCACTTGGGATCGGCGGATCGTAAATACTCGAGACGTAACGGTTAGACGCGTAATCCGTCTCCTGCTGCCGGGGAAACGAAATCTTGGCCCACGATTCCGCCATCAGCAAGCCGCCGGCGTGCGCTTCCGGCCACTGATTATTGCTGGCGAATAAACGGAGATCGCAGGACGACCACGCCAATTTTTCGTCGACGATCATCACCGAGTCCAGACAGATTTGACCGTCGCCGACATCATACAGGAAATTCGAAATGTTGCGGAACATCTGTTTGAGCGAATCGACGTAGGCGCGCGAGGCATCCCACTCGATCGAAGCCAGCAGGTTATACTTCGCCGTCGTGTGGGTCAGCTTGATCCTCTGGGTGTAGTTGCTATCGAGTTCGCTGAAGAACAGGTTATAAGAGCTCGAATCGAAATCGCCGTTATCGAGCCAGACCCGATAAGCAATCGGCAAAATCGTCGGTCGCTTCGGATTTGGTTTCTCGTCCATGAGTTTCGCGATCTTGAGCGTGTCGACCGCATCGAGAAACTCTTGTCCCAAATAAATCAGACCGAGATTGTCGGTCGTGTACTTGCCGAGAAAAGTCTCGGTGAGCGTCGGGATATCGTTTTGCATCCGGCTCAATTCGAACTCGCGTTCGGGAATATAGTCCGTGAGAAAGTCCGTAACCTCGATCACCTTGGCCGGCCAGCAAGCCGAGAACTCCGATGTCGATCCGCGCGCGTTGGTGGCGGTCATTGTCAACTTTTTGGTCGAGTCAAACTCCTCGTTGAATACCTTGGTGAAATCGGCGCGCCCAAAAATGACGAATGCGGGAAGTGAGTCGATGAAACTGTCACCTTCGCCGTATTTCGACGTGTCGCAATCGGTGGTCTTGAAGAACTCGATCATGATACTCGCCGTATCGTCGGTCGACTCGACGTGGCCATAAACCGTAGTCTGGGCGTTAAAGACCTTGGCGGAGTCGATGACCGGATAGTTCTGGAGCTCGTTGGCTCCGGCGTCGACATCCGCCGAATCGTTCTTCGTCACGTGCGGAATCGGGATCAGGTCAATGCCTAACTTGTCATTATCGTAGATCAAGTTCCCGCGAATGGTGTTGCCTTCACCGGTCACGACGAGTACACCGACGCCGGCGTTGTCGTTGATGGTGTTTGTCTCGGTCGGATAGCCGCCGCCGATCCGATTATCGAATCCCGCGATGATGATGCCGTCACCTTCGCCGTCCACCGCGCCGGCGTCGTCAATCGAGTGGCGAATCAAGTTCTTGACGACCACATTGGAATCGCCAACGATCAAAATGCCCGCTTCGCTGTTGCCGACAATGTCATTTTGAATTTCCGCGCTTTTGTCGCCGATCCGGTTTCGCACGCCGCCGTCGATGTGAATGCCGATCAGATTCGCGAGCGCCGGCTGCAGCGTGTCGTAAATGATGCCGATATTGTTCGCCGCAATCAAGTTCTCGCGCGAGCCGCTGCCTATGATGCTAATCCCCGTTTGGTCATTGCCGGCGATAACGTTGCCGACGAATCCGATCGTGCCGCCGATTTCGTTAGAATCAGAATTCGTCATGACGATGCCGTGCTGCTGGTTTGAGGCAGCCATCGCGCTGCGGGTGACGCCGATGAAGTTCTTGATGATCTGATTGTCGCGCGCGCCCCACATTGCGATTCCGGACGAATCGGAATTCACGATGATGTTGCCCGAATCGCTTACCGCGCCGATCAGATTCCGTCCGCCGCCGTCAATGGCAATTCCATGTCCGTGGTTGGGAAGAGCGGTCGAGCTGTCGGCGCCGATGCCGATCAGGTTGGCGTAGATCCAGTTGCCGTCGGGACGGAAGAATTCGCCCAGAGCGGTTTGCGGCGTCATATAGATTCCGTGCTTGCCGCAGGCGGCGATGATATTGCGGGTGATCGTCGTCGAGTCGGGCGCGAATTGCATGCGGATGCCGTTGCCGCCATTGGGTATTGCCGCGATCCCCGAGTTGTCAACGCCGATCTTATTGTTGATGATCCGGTTGTTCTTCGTAAAACGTCCGCTGACCACCATGGCGTCCCCACCGTTGCCGCAGACCAAGTTGCCGTACGCGGGATTCTCGCCGCCGATCGTCGAGCCTGAGGCGCTCACGTAGATGCCCACGAATTGATTGCCGAAACTGATCCGCGCCGGTGAATCAGCGCCGGCGACATTGGCGCGAACGACGGCGCCGGTGTTCGTACCCTGAACGTCAATTCCCGTGCTGTTCCCCGAGCACCAGTTGTCCTGCACCAGCACGGAGTTGCTCACAGAAATTCCGGCGTACTCATTGCCAAAGTCGGACGACAGGTTAACATCGAGTCCGCAGACGTTGAATTCGACGAGGCTATTCGCCCCACCGACCCCGATTCCCGATCTGCCGTTTGCGGATACGAGATTGTGGCGGACGGTATCATTTGGGAGGTTTGCTCCGTAACCGTTTCCCGTTTGATTCGCGCCATTGCCCATCGGGGTCAAGCCGTCTGCGGTCGTGCCGATCTTGTTGTACTCGCAGACTTGGCCAAAGGCCGGTGACGCCGTAAACAGCGAACGCGAGACACCCGACCAGGCATTGGCGGCAATCACGTTGTAACCGACATAGTTGCCCTGACTTTCGTCATAGATTCCGTTGCGGCTGTTCGGCCCCGCGGTCATACCGTCGGGCGTGCCGATGTAATTGCCGATGATGCGGTTGTTGTGGCTCGACAGGATGAGGGAAATTGCGCCGCTCGGGCTGCCGGACTGATTGTAAATGACATTCCGCTCACCGGGTCCCAATCCACCGATGATATTGTTCGTCGAGAAATTGAAATTGATGCTCGTTATCGAGTTGTCATGGAAGACGCACCCCTGCACGGTATTGGGATTACCGCTGTTGGACAGCAGCGCGACGCACGACCCGGCATTTGTGAATCCCGTGAATTCGAGATTCGTTATCACGCAGCCGCCGCCCTGAAACCAGAGCGCGCCTTGAAGACTTCCGGAGTTGCTGACCAGAACCTTGCCACCGCCAAAGGAACCGTTGAGGATCACCGGCTGCGTGGCGACGATGGCGCCGAGGGCGCCGATGTTTACGCTGGGCACGGTGAAGATGATTTCATCAACGCCGGGGGTCTTGTTCGCGTTCTGAATCGCCGAACGCAGCGTTGGCGGCGAGTAGATATTGTCGTTTAGGTCAAAATCCGTCGTGTCCCAATCGGTCGACACGACAAAAGTCTGCATCGGCGCTCGCTGGGCAAGCTGCGCAGCGACCGCAGCGGCTTCAGCGGCGGTCGGCGAAATGTATTCTCTCGCCAGCCCTTCAAGAGTCGGAGCCAATCGCGATCGAATTTCTGACACTGCCGACGGTTCTTTGAGCGTTCCTGTTCGCGGCACAGAAGCGTTCGGAACGGACAGCCCGTCGCCATTGGTCTGCGCTGCGTTGGTTGATTCGAGGCGCCGTTCATAGAGCGTGATTCCCTCCGTAGAGGTCGTCGCGTAATCGTTTATGGGGGAAGCTGATTTGCTTGCTGCGTCAACTCCGAAAAGGGCAGTGGCGCCGATCGCGAATGCCGCGATGGCGAGAAGGACTGCAATAAACTTCAGGTCCCGAATAGAAACGATCAAAGACACACCTCCACGCGGGTGCGATGGATGCCGCGCGCTTCTGAAAAAATTAGATAGTTTGGATATATATACTCCATGATCGAGAATTGTCAAGACGTTTTGCGCGGGCGGCGCGCCGGCAGCGGGCGGGTGCGGCAACACGTTGTCGGCGATGAATTTTCGCTATTCAACTTGACAGGAGTGCGGGAAAGTATATATTGCCGCCTCAATTCACTCCCCGGTAGCTCAGTCGGTAGAGCAGCTGACTGTTAATCAGCGGGTCGCTGGTTCGAGCCCGGCCCGGGGAGCTTTCTTTGCGGAACACAGAACCAAACCTCCGCTGCCACAGTTTTCACCTTTGTTTGTCACGTCCGATTCAGGATAAGTGTACGTCATTATGACTTCCTTGCCGGTGACAGCAATTCGCTTCACCAATGACCGGATGAACCCCTTTCGCTCAAAGATCAATCCCTCGGCGAGTACCGTCCGAAAATCGCCACATACTTCTGCAATTCGCCTTTTGTTTGAATTTGCAACAGCTTGCATCTCGATGACTCAAGATCTGCGGCCTTTCTTGTCGATTCATCAATGTCCAATCTCAATTCACTGATTCGTGGTGCCAGGTCCTCCAAATCGACATTACCTGATTCAACTGCCTTGTAGAGATTATCGAGCTTCCGCACCTCCCTTTCGACGTGGCGCTTCAACTCCGAAGCCTGGTCGGAATCTGAAGTCTGCATCTCGAAAAGTGCCAACGACAGAGGCGGAAACGACAAATCGCCGACGCTGCAAGAGGATAGATTGATAGACCCTGATCTGTATTCGTAGAACGAGTAAGATGCACGATTTTATGGATTAGTGCTGGTCGAATCGATTTGGCCACTCCGGACTTGCTTGTGGTCACTTGTCTTCTTGATTCGATCGCGCGGGTCCGAAATCGTGGACTCGCATTAGCTCTGAATTGTGGATGTCTCACTCGTTCCAGCGCTGATTGAGCAATCCTAGCAGTTTGCTGAAAAACTCTAGTTGTAGTTGAAAAGTGACAGAGCGGGGGGTTAAGGTGATGCGGATTTTCGTTGCGGGAGAATACGATGCGTGGAGAGTCGAATCGTCAGGAGACGATGTTGAGTTTATGGACGCCGGAACAGCGAGTTCCGGCGGATCATCCGATCCGGAAGATCAAGGCGTTAGCGGATCGGGAGTTGAAGCGATTATCGCCGGTGTTTGACGCGATGTATTCCCATACGGGTCGCCCATCGGTTCCGCCGGAGCGGGTATTGAAGGCTCTGTTGCTGATGGCGTTGTATTCGGTGCGCAGCGAACGCCAGTTGTGCGAGCAGTTGGATTACAATTTGCTGTATCGCTGGTTTCTGGACATGAATCAGGTCGAGGAGAGTTTTGACGCGACGGTTTTCAGCAAGAATCGGCAGCGTCTGCTGGAGCATGAGGTCGGGAAGCTGTTTTTCGATGGCGTGGTGAAGACCGCGCAGGGGGAGAGTTTGATTAGCGCCGATCATTTTACGGTGGACTCGACGTTGATCGAAGCCTGGGCGTCGCTGAAGAGTTTCCGGCGCCAGGAGAGTGATCGGTCTGCTGACGATGACGATGCGGGCAATCCGAACGTCAACTTCCACGGCGAGAAGCGGAGCAATGCGACGCATCAATCGACGACGGATCCGGAGAGCCGGTTGTATCGCAAGGGTGCGGGTAAAGAGGCGAAGCTGTGTTACAATGGTCACGCCTTGATGGAGAACCGGCATGGACTGTTGTTGGACATCAGCGTGACTCCGGCGGATACCAAGTCGCAGTGGACGGCGGCGGCGCAAATGTTGAAGCGTCAGGCGAAGAAACGCCGGAAGCCGAAGACGTTGGCCGGTGACAAGGGGTATGACACGAAGGGGTTTGTGGAGATGTTACAGCAACGGCAGATTGCTCCGCACATTGCGGCCAATGACAAACGTCCGGGTGGTTCGGCGGTCGATCCCCGGATCAGGAATCGCAAAGGCTATGCCATCAGTCAGCGCGCGCGCAAACGCATCGAGGAAATCTTCGGCTGGATGAAAGTGATCGGTGGCTTGCGCAAGACCCGTTACAAAGGTCGAGCGCGAACGCAATTGGCTGCCGAGATGGTTGGCAGCGCCTACAATCTCTTGCGCATCGCGAAACTGAAACCGGATCTGGGAATGGTGGTTGGCTAAACGAAAAACATCGCGATTGGAAGTCAACCTCAGACACCGGAAAAGCCCCGAAGACAATAAACTCCTCCCAAGATAGCCCGCCATCAACGAAAACCCGCCAGCCAGATTGTCAATCATCAACGCGCAATACTGTTTTTCAGCAAGCTGCTAGAACGTAAGGTATCAATGTCTGGAGCACTGGCAGGGTTGGATCAGGTCTCTACGATTTCCAGAGTTGTCAGACTATGCCTTTGCTGTCTGCGCCAGACGTAGTTTGAAGGTCACGCTCACAGAAACGTCAATTGCTACACGAGTAACCCAAGGCTCGAAGGAATTCGACAGGATTGGGACAGGGACAGACCGTTTGAGGACGATTAGACTCTAGCCGAGACGCATGATCCCCACCCTGAAAGCCGGAACTCATTATCCTCGTCACTTTTCGAGCATTCGCTGCTCATCTCGATTCAAGTACTCGTGGACATCATTGAGGTCTTTCGTCATTCTTGAGGAGTCACTCGGATCAACAATCCAGAACTTCGCCACCAACACAGACTGGTGATTATCTTCCTCGATCCAGTGTTGCCCAAGCCATTGAAGGAAGTCTGTATTCCATATTTGGAATGCGGTTGGAACTCCAATCAAAGAGGTTCAATCACCGAGGTTGACCCAAAATCTCTGAGTTGCCTGGCCAAGATTCAGGTGGAAGTCTTCGTAGCTGAATCCAGTAACGGTCGCATGGTATTCAAATGCTAGTTCGAAGGCATATGACTGATCAGGATCTGTAACAAAACTAATGATATCGGCCAGACTAGTTTCAGCCTGCAATATCTCCGCCTCAAGCTGCCGATATGGCGTCAACAGAGGATCAGACGACTGAAAAGGCTTGAGATGGAATCGCTCCCCCCACTTCCCAGATCAACAGTAGCCGAATTTTCCCGTTCACTGTTGTAGTAAAGTATGGACACACTATCGGCACACCTAACAGCCTCTATCGATGGGCACTTTGTGTCCTGCGGTATGACTGCTGGAAACTCAAATTCGTGCGCATGAGCTTATGAGCCCTGTTCGAACCACCGGTTTATAGTTACAAGCTTTACGCTTTGACCGGTGAATTCTATTGATGTCACTTCATGGCTCCCCATCCTCCTGTCCCCGGAATGATAGATGATGATCTTCGCGGAAGATGCAAAATCCGCTGGCACCATGAGTAAGTTCAAAATCAGCAGCAGTACACGAGCTCTCATATGAATCTAACTCCATTCGTAATAACACTATCAACGTAAGCGGGTTGGCGATGATTCACTTCCTTTGTCAAGACTGCTTGAATTATCAGTCTCAATGGGCAATCTGCCATTGTAGACCGCTCGTTCATTCAGCGCCCTCACCGCTTCGCTTAGCATCTTACGATCGACTCTGACCATGAGGCGGTCTTTTGCCGGAAGGCCAAGTCGCGGCCCGAGAAGATTCATCGGAAAGGTCTGATATACCGTAATGTCATGGAGACCGACGAGCTCATTACGCGAGTTGAGAATCGGCAGTCCTTGATTTGCAGAGCGACTTCCCTCGAGGAAGCGCACAACCTGTTCTGCCTCTTCACCGTACGCGTAGAACGACTCCGGGCGAACCACGCCTACGAGTGTCTGGCGTGGAGATTCTGTCCACTCTCCCGCACAATACAGAGTGTCACCGAACCGAGGGTTTTCAGTTGCCACCTTCAACGCGACAATGTTTCTGTCATACCTTGCCCGTCCGAAAGGCGGCAGCCGATCCGCGTCTTCCTTGCGGATTACGGCGCAGTTGTGTCTGAGCAAAAGATACCACCCTCCCTCGATCAGTTTCGCTTTCGGCATTCCGGGGCGCATGATCTGGAAACACTCTTCCTCGGAGAGCAGACCCAGAATTGTTGTCACGAGTAGAACCTGTTTGCGTCCGTCACCCTCAAACTCCACAAAGACGCCGTTTAAGTCCTCTTGAGTCGGAAATGGGTAACGCAACTTCACAAGATATTGCTCCGGTGCGAGGATCACTGGTCTCACGTCTCCCTCAGCAAATTGACCTTCATCTGACAATGTCCTTTGTCTGCTGGCCTCTGTGCCTGTAGCTGTGCTGCCGTTTTCCGCCGCACCTGTCGGCGATTGCGCCCGAGTTAGAAACCAAATCGCCACTGCAATCGCGAGAACTTGACAGACCACGAGAGTTGACTTAGCTCTCGCCGATGCCGGCCGGCCTTGTGCAACGAGCCACGCATTACGAATATCTGAAGCGATCGCTACAGGCCTGTAATTGTCGGCAGCATAATACGGCGCAATCAGAGGCACGGCGTACTCCAGACAAGTGCTCGGCACGGCTGCTTCGCTTACCGCTCCACGAGGAAACTTCGAGTGAATCAGGCGAGTCGCCTTCGCCTTCCGATACGAAGACTTTATGAACAGAAATGGCAGGATGGATAGGAGCGCGAGCAAGGGAGCGTTGCAGGTTACACTTATCGTGAGCAACCCGATCCCGCTCACGATTCTTGCAAAAATCACGCCGACCGGACTCTTGGCAAAGATGAGCTCATCCAAGAGGCGCCCGCCATCCATCGGTGGAACAGGCAGGAGATTCAAGGCGTTGATGACGAGAAAGGTTTCAGCAATCGAAGCACCGGTTGTATCTCCGGTGTACCGGCTGTATACGGAACATGCCGCACCAATTAAGACACCCGGGACGGGCCCAGCTATGAGTACGACTGATCGCTTTAGGGAATCGCGCGGTGGGTTAGTTCCCGAACTAGCGGCCCCGAAAAGTGGGAGGAAAAATATCCGTACATCCTCATACCCTAACTGTTCCATGGCAACAAAGTGCCCTAGCTCGTGGATGAGCACCGAAACTACAATCACAGTTAGGCCGACGATGTCGACGTCAAAATTCTGTTTGAGAAGGAAGTGCGCTTTTAAACGAACAACTACGAAAGTTAGTAGAGTGAGGAGAAATACTGCCCAAGCTTCCAGCGCAGTGACTTTCTGGCCATCACTACTCTCAAGTATTGTCGCGACCTGCTCCAATAACTTCGCTTCGCGTGCTTTGGTCGTGGTCTGACTCGGCTGTTGTTCGAGCGCCGATTCAGGTACAAGACCGGATGTATTACCCTCGGGAACGACATTGATTCGGCTGCAGTTGCGACACTTGGCTTCCTCGCCTGACTTGAGAAATCTGATAACGATTTCTTGGCCGCAACTCCAGCAGTTGAATCTACGTGTTATGCCTGACCACCGACTGCGATAGGTCAATCTCATCATGATAAAGCCCTTTGTCGACAACAAAGCTGATGATTTGGCGGTGAAGTCTCAGTGACCGCAAAGTGTGTGCGACAGCAGATAATCCGCGCTTCGCCATGTATGCTACCGCCATCCTATGCATCGAACACGGTGAAGGCGTTCAGGGTAGTCTCTCCAGACTAACCCATCTCGACCGTCATAAGTATCCGCTCGATTTGGCCGTGGTGAGAACTGACTTATGTTGCGCCACGTACGCGGTACATAATAGGATGTCTCTGTCCAGAATTCTTCCGAGATGTTTGGCAGCACTTCCCGCATCCCCATACTGTTCGCTCGATCATAATCCTCAGAAGTCGGCAGAACCCAGGTCATCGAATAGATCCGTCCGTTCTCATCGAGATCGCAACGGCATGCTGATAGCGAGCGAGAATACGTCATCAGCCCCTTCATCGCCGGCTCGACCGTCCGAAGAGCCTCTCCCCAGATGACTGAGTCCACAGGCTCCATCCAGACTTCACTGCCGCTTGCGGTGCGGGTGACAAGGCGCCAAACCCAACCACCACGCGTCACTCTGGACTCATCACAGTCAGCGATGCGTTCCGCTATGCTGCCGGAAAGGCCACACGGCTTTGGCTTTCGGTCATTGTCCCTCGCTGATCGGTTCGGTTGAAGGACCTTAAGCGACGCGTGCTCATCCGAGTTGCCGCCGGGCATACCTGCGATCATTCCGAGCACCAATAGCGCGGCGCAGATCACCATGGTGGAGTACTTGATCCTTCGCTCAATCTTGCTTCCACTGAATAACGATGAGATTCCTGTCATTCTTGTCACCGGCTATAATCGAACATGCTGAGTTTATGGGTCAATTGCATCTGCAAATACTTCAACGACAATGCCGCCTGCAATTCGGAACCAAATCGATGAAAATCGGTCGAGATGACCGGGGAACCCGCATTATCCAAGGAGTTAACAGCTTCTGCGAATCAGGTTCTCATTTCAGGCTCCATTCAATGCTGTCAGATCGCTCGGTACAAATTGATTTGAGATAAGTCAGTTACAGGGCGCGCGGCATAAAGTGATCCCGGCGGTGCCAGCACTCTTGCAACCGCCGGGTTCAGGAGCTTCCGACTTGTGGCGGAAGCTCGTTTCCATGCCACCCTTACTCTGAAAGGAATCTTCTGCGGAGGACGATCGCGGCTGTCGTCATTCGAGACGACGCTCATGATGATTCTGGTTTCAGTGAATTGAGATAGTATCTGCAAGTCATTAGTCAAGCAAGCAGGAGGTGTGCTCGATGACTTCCCGCTTGCGTTTGCCTGGTCTGCAGCTTCGGTCTATCAGCAGTAGGAATGTATCCAACACCAAACTTCCTGAGAGCCCTGCACAACGCTAATTACCGACTGACGACAATGAATGCACCCCAGTAAAATGGGTGGTCGCTCAGGCCCTGGTTGCGTAAAGTAGAGATTGTTCGTATCTGTGCGCGACGAATGCGGACAGCAAATGAGTCCACGTCATCCTCATAAAGCGAAGCCATCAATTCAGTAGTTACGTCGTCACTGACCGGCCAGAGAGTTGAGACCACAGAATTGGCGCCCGCCAGTTGAAAGGCCCGGCGCAGCCCCGCGTTCCCTTCACCTGTGAGTACATCTCCTACTTCGGAGTCGCATGCAGAAAGAATGACCAGTTCCGTGCCCGCAAGATCAAGGGAACTTGCCTCCATCGCCGTGAGAAATCCGTCATCGCGTGCATCAGCGCCTGTTCCGTCATCTTGTCGATTATAGCCTGCGAAAGTCAGTCCTGATTTCAACAACGGCGACTCTTTCGAGAAGCCCACTCTCAGACCTGCGGAATTGGGCTGTTTGCTCAAACAATCCGCAGCGAGCGAGATACCGTGCGTCGCGATGTGAATCCAGCGCCGGCCGCTGCAGAAGCTCCTGAAATTGGATTCGCTGGCCAGGCTGTCAGTCAGGGCCATCACCGGATCGTTGGTGGCCGTTTTCCAGCGTTGAACGGCACTTTCGATTTCAGCACGAGTTCCGGGTAATCTCTCAACAAACGCCGCTGCAGACGAAAGGCAGGCGCTGCGAATCGATTTAGTCGGGCCGATCGATCTCGACGATGATTGGGACGGCGGGCTTCCCGAAGCCAAGAGATCATAGTCAGGATCACCTATGGCCAAAAGTCCTGAGTTCGATTGATCGCTCTGTCGCTTCTGACATAAATCGCGGCCAGCAACGAGGTAAGATATCTCTTTGTTCTCCACCAAGAACACGCCGGTGTTGTCAAGTAGACCCGCGAATGATACGATGTTTAGTCTGCCGTCCGGCGAGATTGTCAGGTGCTTGGCTTCAGCCACCATGCTATTCAGCGGAGCCAGCACAATTCCATAAATCGCCGTCGCCAGTTTTCGATACTCCGCTGTTGTTTTGGCTGTGATTTGATAGCCCGTATGCGAAAGTTCGGCGAAGTGTCTTCGGTATGACGCAATCAGCGAATCGAGGGCGCGTGCTTCGCCAAGG
Organism: uncultured Ignavibacteria bacterium; assembly: GCA_964617645.1. Lineage (GTDB taxonomy): Bacteria > Zixibacteria > MSB-5A5 > CAIYYT01 > CAIYYT01 > JADJGC01. Next base: position 219,546 of record CAZTYE010000001.1, on the reverse strand, counting down.
TCACGTATCATGGTATGCCCCTGTTTCGAAATACTGAGCGCTAGATAGTGGTCAGAACTTGGTGCGGTGCCTTTCCCTAGGTACGTCCAACGCAGGTATTCGATCAGCAATCCGCTGTCCGGGAGAAGCCCACTGAGTTGCGATGCTCCAACCGCGCCGGACGTCATCGAACTCCGATACGCTGAAGCCGCGACCGCCAGCGATTCCTGAACTCCAGCGCGAATCTGAAGCAGTGAATCAATCTCCCGCTTGATATTCGGTAAGCTTGCAGAGCTGCGCACCCGGCTGGTGAGTTCCAGAGAGATTACGCGTTCGCGCTCAGCTAAAGACATCAAGCGCTGATCTTGGCTTGCACCAACAACCCGCTGTCGATCGATGAGTTCTTCGGTGATTCGCCCCTTGGATGAGACAATCATGGGTACCGCACTTGCCGGCAACTCCGGGGGGCGCGGGCTGAGTTCATACAATGCGGATAGATATTGATTTATGCTGTACTTGCGCAATTCAGCAAACTGTAATGCCTGTTGCTCGGTCATGGAGAGTAGCCCCCGTGCAAATGCGCGGTCAAGATTGCGTGCGAGTTTTGCCGCTTCTTCGACAGCCCGGCCCGGCTTGTTCCAATCGCGATAGATTTGCGTTAACTCTGTCCGTGCCCAGTGAACTTCCGGATCTTCGAACCCGACGTTCTCTGAAAACTCATTCAGTGCCACCACAATCGTGGATTCGGCTTCCGCGAATCGTTTCAACTTCCTAAGAATCCGCGCGTGATCATGAAAAATCGTCAGCCTCGCTAATCCATTATCTGCCTGCGGTTGCTGCGCAAAGAGTCGCATCGCCTGCAATACGTACTTTGAAGCCTGATCAAGATTGCCTTGCGCTTCAGCCAAACGAACGTAATGATAATACAGATCGGCCACGCGAACATCCGCTGAGTCGACAGCCGCCGCGTATGCCTTCGTGGCTAGCTCGAGATAGGCATTCGCAGAATCCAATTGCTGGAGTGAGATGAAATTTCCAACCAGCCATCCGAGAGTATTCGCTACATCCAGCGAACTATCTCCGAGCAACTCACGCCTGATTGAGAGTTCTTCTTTCAGCAGGTCGTTCACGGCCGCTTGATCGCCAATCGATTCTTTGATCCGTGCAAGTTGCACGAGACTCTCGCAGACATCGAATGATCTTCGCCCATAGAATTCTTCGCGCATCGCCAAGGCCCGGCGAGCCATTCGTTCAGCTTCGAAAAAGTCATTCTCGGCAAGCCGAATGCCGGCGAGATTCGTGAGCGGCCAAGCTTGACCAATGTCATCAATCCCTTTCGAGATTTGGAATTCACGAACGCTAAGAGTATAGAGAGATTCTGATTCTCTGAGCGGTCTGGCATTGCGAATCACGCCGGCGAGTGCGTTGAGAAGCCAAGCTCGATTTTCACTGTGAAGACTCGAATCAATGGTCGCAAGCGTGTCCAGGCATTCATTGGCAATACGAAGGGCGGTGCCTACTTCCAGCTTGTCTTTATGAAGCTGCGCCAGTTCGGCCTTCCAGTTGAGGTAAAGCATCGGGTCATACGTGGGGCACTTTGCCAGAACTTCGAGCGATCGACGTCGATATTCGATGCCGTCATCGAGTTTACGCCATTGCCAATAGAGATTCCCCAGCCTTGAATAAGAATCGGCCAACTGGCAATTCTCATCTCCAAAATTGGCTGCGAGGATGTTTGTCGACGCAATGTACAGGCTTTCTGCTTCAGCAAACCGTCCTCGGATGTACGCCAGGTGCCCCAGCCGCTGAAGGACGTCGGCGGTGTGAGGATGTAGCTCTTCAAGTGTTCGAAGTCGAATCTGCAGACACTCCGCGTAGAGGCTTTCGGCACGGGCAAAGTCTCCCATGTCGACGGCAGTGAATGCCATGTTCATGAGAACATTTGAGGTCCGGGGATGGTCGCCTCCAAAGAGAGCGGTACGCAAGCTGTGCGCCTGCTTCAGTTGATCGAAGGCTTCCTGATAGCGACCGAGCCGACGCAACACGTTTCCGAGGCCGTTGAACGCCAGTGCGGCTTCTACGCCGTCGGCTGCTGACGAATCCCGCAAGATCGAAAGCGCAGACTGAAATGTCAGCTCGGCGCTGTCCAGTTGCCCGTTGTCGTGGAAGATCCATGCTTTCATACCAATTATCGATGCCAACCTCGTGCAGCGGTCGCCGCAACGCTGAACGACACGCGCAGCCGCAGCAGAGAGTGCACTGTCAGCCCTAACCCGGTCTCCGACTTCATAGCGCCTCACTCCGAGTGCTTCGAGAAGGCGTGTGATGTTGGTGTCCGCGTCTAAAAGATGTGCGCGGGCGCAGTTTAGCGAAGAGTCTGCGAAAGTTACTGCATCGTTATACTGACCGGCCACAGCCAATGAATCCGAACGCTGCGACAACTCGAGCCACGAACATGCACTGGTAGATTCGCCGATGGAAAACAGCACAATCGCGATAGTAACTAGGAACTTCAGGAAAAGACACTGGAGTCGGCTCCTGCTCTTTACACGCAAACTGGCGATCATCCTTTATCTCCCTATGTGTTGGTGGACAAGATTCAGTTCTCCGACGTGAGCTCGCTTGCCGAACGAGTATCATTGATAATCAAAGTGCAACGGTCAAAGGATTGACCGGTCCAGATCGTCAACTTCACGCTTGAGCAGAAGAGAAGTTGCGCTGGTCAAGAGCACGATTAGATTTTGGACAAGATATGTCCTTGTTGTGAGTCCGTCAAGCAAGAGTCGATCAGATTCCAAATGCGCAGTGCTTCAACAGATGATCCCGGCGGTGCCAGCACTCGTGCAACCGCCGGGTTCGAGAGCTTCCGTCTTGTGGCGGAAGCTCCGTTCCGTGCCACCCTTACTCTGAAAGGAGTTTTCTGCGGACGCCGATCTCCGCCGCCACCTCAATCGACAATCACGTTGCCCTGTCGGGACAAGCGCGCCAGAAGACCCTGAGCTGACCGCGATAGCATGATTATCTCGCAAGCAACGAGCGGCAGCACGATGCCCAAGTCACTAATCAATTCCGCGGCAAACGCTAGCGGCAGGGAACAGCTGACTATCGCAAAGAGTACCGCTGCCATTGGCCTACTCACTTTTCGCTGCCTCCGCAAGCTGGGAATATGCCTTGAATTCAAGATGTCCATTCGACTTGTAAGAACGTACCAACCTGCCGATCTCCCTTTGATTATCAGCGCTGCACAATTTGCCGTCCCACACAAGCACTGACATCTCACATTGAGTCTTCTCCACAAAGCGATCGGGCAAGCTGGGCACGGAGTGAAATCCGAATTCTGCGTAGAAGCGCTTCAGACGCGAGTTGACGGCAGTAATCCCCTGCGTTACCCTGTTTGCGAGAGCAGCTGCCAGCGTCGACATGACGATGAACTTGACAACCGACAGTGAGCCAAATTCGGGCCAGCAAGCCAATCTACTGGCTTCGATGAAAGTTTCGCCACTCCGCTCTGCTTGCTGATAAAGTGCAATTATCGGAGTAGCCTCCGGGAAGTAGGTGAGCACCGGAAATAGTTGGGTGGCTTTATTTATGATGCGCGACTCCAACTCCGGATTAGTGCTAACCAGAGCGTCTATTGCGCCTGCGGCGGGCTGGGTTCTGTCTGTGACATGCCTATGACTGCCGATCAGGTGCTCTCCCGTCGATGTTGTGTAAAACAGGCCGTAGTGTCGAGAGTGAGAATCGAATTGGTCGATATCAAGTGCATCGTCGACGCCAGCAACAAGCCCCTCGTATCGGCTGTTGCGAAAGCACTGGTAGCGTAATTCGAAGAGCTGCTTCAGCCCTGCTGCGTCGGTCACTTCTCGAAATCGGTAGGTCGGGAGTGTCGCGACCCCGCGATCGAGGTCCGTATCGGCCGACATAGTTAAGGCCGACCTTCTAATCGTGCTCGCGTTCACGCTGCCTCCCCGGTCAATTCAGTCACTTCCGATTTCGGCAGCGACGGACTCGTAACAAGAGGAATCTCCCCTAAGCTCAGATAGTTCGCAGCCAGCCTCGCCAAATGGCTTCGGACATCTGCAGGCACAGTTGAAGGCGAACCCGCAAGGCACGTTCCACTCTTGCCACAGTGCAAGTAGGGGAACCGCTCTAAGCCGGCGATCGGTGTGAATCCGTAACGGCCATAGAATGCCTTGAAGGTGAGTTTGGCGATGCCGAGTGCGCGCGTTGCGCCAAGGCCAAAGAAGTGAATGGCGACAATACTCTCAAAAATGTGGCAAATATACACCAGGCCGCGACAAGATTTGTCGATGGCAATGCGGCTGGCTTCGACACAGTTCTCGTTTGCTGCGCGCCATTCGTTCAAGAGTTTCCAAAGATGCGCCGGCTCCGGAGCCCAGAGAAAACTCGGCAGTGGATAGCGCGCGTCCCGCAAAGCTGATTGCCGAAACTCAGGGTACTCCCCAAGCACGCCCAGCATCAGCGGGCTGATAACTTGCGTCGTGTCTTCAACCACTCGGGAGGTGCCGATCAGGGTTTGCCCTTGGCCGTCATTGCGGAACAGCCCATAATGACGCGAATGAAGGTCCCATGAATCAATGTCAATTTGCGCGGCGTTCTCGGGGATTACCTCGTGAAGGTGGCAGCCGCGGTAGATGCGGTAACGCAAACGGAGTACTTCCACTTGCTCATCATGACTTCTTACGGCTCGAAAAGTGAAGCCTGGGTTCGCGCAGTTGTTGGGTAACACAATATTCATGCCGCCACCTCAATCGACAATCACGTTGCCCGGTTGAGACAAGCGCGCCAGAAGACCCCGAGCCGACTGCGACAGCCGCCGACTCAGCGGCAGAAGCGCCGGCGTCGACGCGATGTAGTTGCGATATTCGTCGCCGAATTCATTGACCAACAGCCGCTCTTCCGCCAGAATGCGCGTATAGTAGGCAATCGCTAACAAGGTCGCGCCGATGAACAGACTGAACCACGCCGCCAGCAGCACACTTGAGCCGAGCATAGCCACGATGGCGCCGAGATAGCTGGGATGACGGACGATCGCGTACGGCCCGTGTTTGATCACACGGTGCCCGTCAACGCGCTGAACGGTCACGGTGAAGAACTTGCCGAGTGTGCGAATCGACCAGATGCGGAACGCGAGCCCGCCGCTCCAGAGCACCAGGCCGGCGATGATCTCGGGACGGTTGAATGCGAAGGGGCTGAACTCACGCAGGTAAGCCCACTCGACGACCGCGGAGATTTGCGAGAGCAGCCCGGCAATCAGAATCAACAGGAACGACGAACGGTCGGCTGCGCGGTGCGCAGCAGCCTCACGCAGGTCAAGGGTCGGCTGCGAAACCAGTAGCAGAATCCCTGCGATGGCGAGGATGATAGTCCGGGGATCGAGCAAAAGTATCGGCTGACCGAGCAGCGGCAGAAACAGTGCGGCTGCGATGAATACTATGGTATGAGTGATCTTATTCATTGTCGTTGCTCCTGTTGCCTTGCGTGTGCACTTCGAGGCGTAGTACATGGTTCAATTGGTATTCAGACTTGAGAGAGTCGATGCGTGATCGAATCGGCGAAGCCGCGTGGGAGTTGTCCCAATACAACACGGCGCCCTCCATGTTAGCGGATTCGATAAATCGATCTGGCAAGGCGGTCTGGACAGTGAATCCGAAACGGGAGTAGAATCGCTTACGATCTGAGTTAAAGGCCGTAATCGCTCGTGTTCCTCCCAGTGCCTGATAGCTTGCCACTGTTGCCTGAAAGACGAAATTCACGACTGCCAGCGAATCGATCGACGGATCAAGCGCCAATCGGCTGCCTTCGATTATCACCTCGCCGCGTGCCTTTGCTGCCCGGTAGTAGTCGTAAATCGGCTCCTTGTCGGGCCAGTACTCAAGCACCGGAAACGGGTGTTGCGGCGAAGTCAGAACGCGCGCCTGCAGTTCGGGGCACTCGGCCACAAGCTGCCGGATCGCTGCCGCCGCGCTTTGTTCGCAGTCGTACACGTAACGGTGATTGCCCACCAGCCGGCAATCGCTGCCGCGATATTCAAAGAGCCCGAAATGCCGCGCGCGCAGATCGTAGGCATCGATATCAAGCTCACACGAGTTCTCCGGGATCAGGCCGCTGAGCTTGCTGTCTCTGAAACAGCGGTAGCGTAGCCGGAAGAGATCGCGCAGACCGGCGGCATCGGTCACCTCGCGGAATTCAAAGTGCGTGATAGCCGCTTGCGGCGCCGGAGCTACGGCCGCTGGCTTGGGCTTTGTTTCAGCCCCGATCCGAATCCGGCCGGTGGCGCGCAGCTCGGCTGCGTAGCGCTCGACGGTCGGTCGCGAACTGGCAGGGATGCTGCCGACCGTCCCAATTAAGCAGACGAACGGCTGGCGCACTCTTCCGACGTGAAACGGGATCGCCCCCGGAATCTTTCCAAAACCACCAACACGGTAAAAGCGACTTGCATGTTGATTGGCAGTCACGAGCGCATATCCGTATTGGCCGATAAGGAACCCCACCGCCGCCGCCGCCGCCTGTACTAACAATGCACCCAGATGTTGACACTGGTGAGCCGGATCGAGTGCGAGGCGGCCCGCTTCAACTATTTCTTTGCCCCGTTCGCGACAGCTATGATAGAGCGACAAGACTTCAGTTCGGCACGGCGCGTACTCCAGCAGCGGAAATACCTCGCGCGGCGACTGGCTTGCCACTTGTGCAAAGTGCCGGTGCGCTCCGGCAATCAACCGGACCGCGGGAGCCGCGGCGGTCTCATGATCGGTGACAACGCGAACACAGCCGACCACTTGACTTTCACCGTCGTGATTGAAAAACAGGCCATAGTGATGCGAGCGCAGGTCGTAGGCGTCGATATCCAGTTTGTGTTCGTTCTGCGGTAGGAAGTGGCTGAGTTCGCACGCGCGGTAGACCCGATAGCGCAGACGGAAAGTCTGTTCCAGTTCATTGGCATCGGTCACCTCGCGGAATTCATAGTAGGTGGCCGTGCCCAGTTCCTTTGCTTCATCGTGGTCGACCGTCTTCACGATCCTTAACGGGGCCGGCGCTGGTGAGCGCTCGGCGAGTGCTGTCTGGGCGTTCATGGTTAAGACTCCCGCGTTTCGACTTGCGGTGACGATTTGCCCGCCAGAGCCGGCTCCGGCGGCGTGAACGGGCCGAACAATTCGGCCGGGTCGATCTCGTCGAGGATCGCCATGATCCGCTCATGGCTGCGATCGGCTTCGGTTTGAGTGTTGAACCATTTCATGTCACTGTCCTTTCAGAGTGCGTTTGACCTACTCAACGGCACGGGGGACGTGATTTCAGAATTTTGGGGGGACATTTCGGAGGTTTTTTTGCAGCAGGGTGGACCCGCCAGGCGCTGGCTGAAAACCGGCGAGTTATCTCATTTTCGACACGGGGAGAATCTGAAAGGAAGGGCCGAGTTTCGTTGAGGAGTGTGAATCACATTAGGAGGAATAAGAGATGAAAACCGCATCAACACTAACCGCTTTGGCAAAAATTCTGGCCACAGCGGCTTTGCTTTCGCTTATTATTGTCAATTCCGGCCACGCCCAACTGCGGCTTCGAATTGTCGAAGAGCGAACCGATTCTCTGCGCGACGCGCACGCCGCTTCGGTATTAAAGAGCCTTAGCCGGCAGCCGAATCCGCCGCAACGTTCAACCCCGACGATCAGACAGTTTAGTCTGCGGCCCATTGTTAGCAATGGAGAGAACAACATATTGGCGGCGGACTATCAGCACTCACTGCGCCAAAATCGTGCCTGGGAGCAGGGGCTTAGCCTTTTGAAGAAACAAAGACCTGAACTATCGGTCGATTACACCTGGAAGGAGAACTTCCTTAACGAATTTCGCGATCGACACCAGAGTCGACAAAACCCGAACCCGACGTCGAATCCCTACTCCTTTAGTGCACTAACCCGGCGCTAATCGCGCTGTGCATTGTTACCGCCAGTCGCCGGTAGCGATAAACGCACCCCAGGAAAACGGGTGGTCGGGCAACCCCTGCGCGCGTAGCTTTTGAATCTGGGCCAATTGAGCCGTCCGAATCCTTTCGGACACCGATTGGCCCTGACCGGCAAAGAGCTGACTCATCATCTCAGCCGTTGCTTGATCGTCGATCTTCCAGAGTGCGCTGATCACGGTGCGAGCGCCGGCGAGCAGGAAGGCACGACGGAGGCCATAGACGCCTTCTCCATTTTCGACTTTACCGAGACCGCTCTCGCAAGCCGAGAGTACGACCAATTCGGTGCCCCGAAGGTCGAGCCCAGCAATTTCCATCGAAGTCAGGATCCCATCTTCAAAATCAAGACTGTCCACGTTCTTCGTATGACGATTCGCACCGGCAAGCACTAAGCCCGAGAGCAGGAGCGGATTCTCTCCAAAGATATCACTCGCCCCGTCCCACCCCAGGTATAATTTGTCATCTCGACACTCGGCGTTCAAGGAGAAACCGTGGGTCGCCAAGTGGATTGCCTTCATACCGCTACAGTGTAGCTTGAAATTTCCTTCAGTTGCTAGGGAATCCAAGAAGACCAGAGCATTTTGCTGAAGCGCGTTCCAAGAATTCACAACGCCCAATACTTCGGAACGAGTCGCAGGAAGCCTGTCGACCGCTAGCTTGTCAAGTTCTGAGCACGCTGACCGTTGGTTGTACATTAAGTTGGACGGACGAGCGGCTCGTGCAATAGGAAGATAACTTTGGTCACTTCGATCAGCGACAGCGACGTTGAAATCTGGATCACCGACTGCAAGTAGTCCCTCGCTAAGGGTTCCGCCCGTGTGATCACCAAGCAAATCTCTTCCCGATGACACATAAGTCAAATCAAGTGATTCAATTACAAATCGATTTGAGTCATCGACGAGCGTTCCAAAGGGAATCAGGTTCAGGCCGCCATCGGGCGAGATTAGAAGTTGGTCGCTTCTGCCAATCTCCGCTCGCAGAGGCTTCAGCAACAACTGGTAAAGTTCGCGGCCAATGCTTCGATATCTCTCAAGTTGCGACCTGCTTGGCAAATGGCCTCGCGCTGAAACGCTGGCCATATGATCGCGGTACTGCGAAACCAAGGTATCGATCGCATTGGCATCTCCCAAGTCATAGACGGCAAGAGAGTTGCCGGGATGCAGAACTAAGGCCAGATATCGAGGTAAAGACCGGCTCCAGGTGGACTCGCAGGATTGCCAGAGCAAGTATTCGACCAAAACCTTTCCCTTAGGGAGACGGCCGGCAATCAGGGTAGGTTCGATCGATGTCTTCCCTCGTCGCGGTAGATAGTTTGCGTTGTGCAGCGCCAGCCAACTATCCAGAGAGTCAGCCAGTTTCGCAAGCGAATCAATACCTGCACGGTAAGACGTCTCGTCGCGCCCTGGGCCAGCGGTCAGTCTCTCCGAAAGTTCTGATCGGAGTGCCTGGAGTCGGCGCATCGTCTGGTTCGTTGATACCACTTGTGGACCTCGTTGTGCATCGATGCGAGCTGCCACACATTCAGAAACCACTCCTTTTACCGACAACGTTATTGCGGCGGCGTTCCACGATCGAGAAAGCCCTTCGCTGGTGAGGATTATAGACAAACACAGATCAGCGTAACCTCTAAGCCTTTCGGCGAATGCGAGAGCATCTTTCTCTCGAAGAATATCGATATTGTTCTGAAGATGCTTGTAAGCTGCTTCAAACGCCGCGACGCTAAGCCGTCGAGCCTCGTCTAAATCACCAAGCTTTAGCTTGAGACTACTATATGCCGACAAGCCATGCGCTACTCTTGGATGCTCAGCCCCCATGATTTCCGTCAGTTCTGCAAGCGACTGCTGAAAGAGCGAATCTGCCTCAGTAAGCCTTCCGTTAGCTGTGCGGATGACAGCCAAATTCATCATAACTTGCGCGAACAGATGGCGTTTTGAGTAGGAATCGGCGGTGATCATACCAAGGGCTATCGACTCCAGCGAATCAGCCCGATCGTAGTCACCTTGTTCGAACGATATTGAAGAAAGGTGATTAATGTCTTTTGCCACAAATACATGCTGTGGACCGTAGATGAGGGAATCAAGTTGAATGAGGCGTCTGAGAATTGCTGATGCCTTCGCGAAATCACGCTGATCACTATATACCTCGGCAAGTCCATCCAGCGACTCGGTGGCGAGCGGGTGCGCCGCCCCCAATCTTGCTTCGACGGCTCTCAGAGTTTGGTTAAATATGTTCTCTGCTTCCGAAAGCCGGGATTGATGCTCAAGAATTCTCGCGAGGATGTTCATGCTCTCAATCCACTCTTCACCCTGATCACTGCCCAGTACTTTATCCCATATATCCAGCCCCTGTCTCGCATATTTTTCGGCGCGAGAGTATTGACCTAACTGATTCAGCAAATTCGCGAGGTTGATCAAGCTTACTGCCACATCAGGATGAACCTCACCCCAAAGGTCTCGGCTCAGATTGAGCGATTCCTCTGCATACTCCTGAGCAGCTTGATACTGCCCCGAGTTCAAGCTAACCCCGGACAAGTCATTGAGGTAGAGACTTTCAAGATACTTGTCGCCGGCAACTCTTGCCTGCGGCAGACCACTTTCCAATAACTCCAGGGCTGCGCTATTCCTACTGGTCTGCATATACAATTGCGCAAGTAGGTAACGACCGAAAAGGACAAGCTGCCTATCAGGCTTACTGCTTCGGTCAAGCGAGCCAATTGCATCCAAGTAAAATGACTCAGCTTCTACATAATCTCCTCGAGAGCTGTGCATGTACGCGAAGTCGATCTTGGCTTTGGCAACATCCACGTGATCGACGCCGAGCAGTTCAATCCGTGTGCCGATCGCTTGTCGAAACAGCTTCTCAGACTCCTCAAAGTTGCCCAAATGTCCCAACAACTCCGCTAATTTGATTGCGATATCTGCATACAATGCGCAGCTCCGACCGACCGCTTTTTCTGTTGTGTCCAGTGCAGCTCTGAGCAAGATTGCAGAAGAATCAGGATCAAGACCACCGACGTTTTGCCAGAGCGCCCCCATGAATGCCATTGCCCTCGCCAGTGTGGTATCATGTTCCTCGTAACGTAGCTTAGCTTCGGCGAGCGCAGAACGAGCAATGTTCAGTGCTGAATCGACCTCGCCTTCCTTGACTAAAGAATCGGCTGCTGCGAGTGCTTCCGTCAATACAGATGGTTCGGCTTTCACGCAGAAGCCAAAGCCAACAATAGAGATGAAAGAGAATAGGCGTATGAATACTAACAAGCTATCTCCAGTCGCCGGTAGCGATAAACGCGCCCCAGGAAAACGGGTGGTCGGGAAGACCCAGGTCTCGCAGTTTCTTGATCTGCGTCAACTGCATCTCCCGCATTCGTGCCGGAACGGGTCGGCTGGAATGATTGTAGAGTTCGGACATCATCTGCGCCGTCCATTCATCCGAGACCGGCCAAAGAGCACTGACCACTGTTCTGGCTCCCGCCATCTGAAATGCCCGACGAAGTCCATAAACCCCTTCGCCCGCCTGAACCTCTCCCAATCCCGATTCGCAGGCAGACAGCACCACCAGATCGGTACCTTCCAGATTCATGGCACTTACCTCTTCGGCCGTGAGAATGCCGTCGTCGATTCCGATGCTGTCCGCGCCCTCACCATGAAGATTAGCTCCAGCGAAAAACAATCCGGAGAGCAAAAGAGGATTCTCTCCGACAATTCCGTCTTCATCTCCAAATCGCCTTGGCCTATTGAAGCTATTGCATTGCGGTTCGATAAAGTAGCCGTGTGTCGCCAAGTGAATGACTCGGCTACCGGGAGCATGTTTCTTGAAATTATCTTCTGTCGCATTAGGACCATTGTACAACAAAGCCTGTTCATCCGACAACTTCTGCCAGCTCTGAGCAGCAGTCTCTACTTCATGAAAGGTGGCCGGAATCGGTTTGACAGTCATTTCGCTCAGCGATTTGCAGCCGGGACGCACATTGCGAGTGGCGTAAGGATCTGCGGCCGCTGAAGCATAGACCGTCCCAAAGAATGCGCCGGCCCGAACCTCTGGTGAGGCATCGAAATCGGGATCACCCAGAGCGAAGAGCCCGTTCCCCGATTTCGCTTTATCCTTCAAACGAATCAGATCACGACCGGCAGACAAATAGTGAATCGGGTACTTCTCGATCAGATACTTGCCGTCTTCATCGATCAAACCAGCGAAGGAAACCAAGTTGAGAGCTCCGTCGGGGGAGATAAACAGAGTCTCGCCTTCTTTCAGATGCTTGGCGATCGGCTGCCAGATCTTTTCCGCCAAGAGCCGGCTAATCCTCTTGTATTCTTGCAGGTCAGCGGTTGATGGCATGCCGCGAGTGGAGGATGCTTGTTGCAAAGCATTGCGGTACTTGGTGATCAGAGAGTCGATTTCCGATGCGTCACCAAGATTGACAATTTCAGCTTTGCCGTCAGCCTTTGCCACCAGTGTGAGATAGCGTGAAATCGCACTATCCGGGTCTAACTGATGATAACTCCATTTAAGGCATTCGATCAGTGTGGAACCCTTAGGAATGAAAGAGTCGATGATTGCATAGGATGCCTGTTGTCGGTCTTGTCTGAGTTTGAAGCTCGAGCTGCGATGCAACAATTGGGACTCCAACTCCCTGGTTAGCTGTCGCAAAGAGTCAACTTGGTGGCGGTATCTTGTCAAGTCCTCCCCGGGTCCGCTGAGAACCAATTTGGACAGTTGAAATCTTCGGAGCCGATACGATTCCGCTAGACTCTTGGTAATGGAGTCGGTCTCTTGCACCAGTTGCCTCTGTCTGTCGAACATGACATCCGACACTTGCCCCTTTGCCGAAAGGATAATGGCCTGTGTACTAGATATTGTCTCTTTGTCACGTATGTTTAGATCTGCGAAGCAACTAACATATTCGCTTGTGGAATTGCGAAACAATCGAGAATATGCTAAGGCGTCTCGCTCAGAGAGCAGTAGGGCATCTTCCGCAAGGGTCCTTCTCCTGATATTAACTGCTCGCATCGATAATTTGAACCCACCGCCTGTATCGCCTTGTAGTCGACGGAGTTGAGACCAAAGACCCAGACTCGCTGCAACATGCGGATGCTCCCGACCTATCGTCTTATCCAGGATATCCAAAGCAAGAATGCTGGTTGATTCAGCCTCGACATAGCGTCCTTGCCTCCTCTTTGCCTCTGCGAGGGAATGAAGTGCAATTCCCACGAGAGGATGCTTTGTGCCGAGTTTGTTCTCCAAGATAACCAGGGCTCGGCGATTAATCGAATCAGCCTTGGCATCCTCACCCAGTCCTACAAAGGCACTTGCCATGTTATGAAATAGAATGCCAACATCAATGTGCTCGCTTCCCAGTTGACTCTCCATAGTGACCAGCGTTTTCTGGAATGCGAGAATAGCCTCGGAGTACCTGCCCTCGTCTTTATAAAGAGAAGCCAAGTTCCCCAAGGTCCTAGCGACATCTGGGTGTTCCGATCCGAAAGATTTTATGCGAATGGCCAACGCCCGTTCGTACAGAGCCTCCGCCTCGACAGTTCGGAGTTGATCTGCATAAAGATTCGCAAGGTTGTTAAGTGCGATGGCCACACTCGAATGATTGGGACCCAAACTGTTTTCCCAGATCTCAACTGCCTGACGTAAAAGTGGTTCCGCCATGGCGAAATTGCCTGCAGAATAGTACAGATTTCCGAGGTTCGCCAATGACGTTCCCAATGATGGATCTTCAGGATTGAGATTTTTCTTGTCGTTTGACAACGCCCTCTGATACAGAGGCTCGGCTTCCGTGTATCTGCCTTGTAAGTAGTAGAGACTCGCAAGATGATCTAGACTTGTGGTTACGTCATCGTGCTCCGGCCCCAACATCTTTTCGCGCGTTGCGAGTCCACGCAATAAAAGTGGTTCGGCATCGGCGTACTTTCCTTGTTCTTCATAGAGTCTGGCCAGGTGGTTCAAACTAATAATCGTATTCCGGTGCTCTGGCCCCAGCGTTCTCTCAAGAATCCCCAGCGCGCTAAGACAGTAGGGCTCCGCTTCATCGTAACGCCCCAGACGGATAAGGAGAATCGCCAGGCTAGTCATGCTATTTGCCGTCAGCGGATGCTCTGTGCCCAGCGTGTTTATGCGAATTTTGAGTGATCGACTAAACAGAGATTCGGCTTCCGCGTAATTCTCAATACGAAAATTGTACTGCCCAAGGAGTCCTTGCACCTGTGCTACAATCGTGTCTTCCTCACCGAATTCTGCTTCAGTCAGGTTCAGGGCTAATTTGCCTATCACAATCGCAGAATCCAGATTTCGCGCCTTGAACAGCGAATCCGCTCGATTCAATAACTCCTTCCAGCCTTCTCCGTGTACAAAACATGACGGTATGAATGGCGCCCACAAGAGTGCACAAAGCAGAAGTTTTGCCGGAAACTTAGTAAGCGAGTTCAGTGTTAAACCCCGTCATGGTTGGATAGTGCGACTGACTGCAAAAGATGCAGGTATCTCAATCCTACTGGTCCCTCTGAGTATGAACCAATCTAATCATCTGTCCAGATATTGCCGCGTAGCCGCTGTCTGTCGGATAAGTTACCACAACCCCGGCAAGAGAGTCTGAGGCATTTGGCCAGACAATTCCCAACGTGTCAAATGGCAATTGCGAACGAGCTAATACGTGCGATGGCAATCCGATCATCCAGAGTTCAGCGGAGCTCTTAGAGCTATCCGCTATTTCCGGCAAGCCTACTGCTGTCTCTGCGAGCGTGTTCTGGCTGTTGCCAACAATTGTCAATTGAACATTACGAGAAGACCTCTGTGAAGTATCAACTATCTGGGCAGGATGAACTACATACTGTCCATCCGAAATCCTAAACTCTATTAGCTCGGTCAATCTTCTTTCAGCAGCTTCCCTTGCCGTCGGATATACTTGGAAACGGGCGGGGCTGGCATCCTGCTGACTTGTGCTACGAGTGTTCATTCTGACAAAAAGTGATTTCTCAATCTGTCCTTCTGGAGAAAGCTCGGTCAAGGGCAGCAGTCTCAAGGGCTGAGAACCGCGAAAGACATTTTGCCCGATGACCACAATCGTCATTGTCGCCGCCACTGCCCAAGGTATCAATGCCTGTGCGCTTCTGCCGAACAGCCTCTCTCTGAGGCTCACCTTACGGAGATTTTCCGGACGAGAAGTAGTCGCGGATGCATCGCCTTTCGCAGATCTTAGCCGTGATTTTATTGTTTCGAGCGCTGGGGTCGCGAGTTGACTCTCTTCAGTTCGCAATGGCGCTTGAGCACCAGATAGCTGATCAAACTCCTGAGCCATTTTCAATAGCTCTCGACGAAAATCCGGAGAAGCTTCGATCGCTCGGCGCATTCTTCTTAACTGGAAGTCACTGGCTGTTCCGTCCAGATAGCGGATGATCGACTCCTCATCGGGTCGCTCAAAGCCCGCTCCATCGGAGGGTCGGGATCGTCTAATCCAGTTGTCAAGGAGCTGCTCTTCGGCCGGGGTCAATTCATCATCTCTATGTAGATCGTCGGCCATTCTTCCCATCCACAACTAATTCCTCCTTCAAAATCATTAACGAATCGGCCCCTGTTGATTCTGAAAGAAATCTGTATTGATCCGTGTTCATCTCTCGAAACCTAAGAAGGCAAGTACTCCGCTAAAGAAATTCCCAGTTTCTGCAACTCAAAAATTAACTTCTTGCGACAGTAGCGTAAGTCATTGCTGACCTTAATATTCGCTTCTTTTGGGTAGCGTAATATAGTTACGATCTCTTTGATTTCAAACTCCTCAGCTGCAAGCTCGAGAAGGAGTCGGCAATTTTCACCGAGCTTTCCAATTGCCTGTTGGACGCGCTCTAAGAGCTCTCGATTCTCTTGGCTATTACTCTGCACCCTCGCGCGCGGAATGCCTTCACCTGCTTCTTCGAATTCCGTGAAGGAGTATCGAGGATTCAAATTCCGGCGAATCCAATCCAAGAAGTAGTTCGTCGCGACCAGATGCAGCCAACCAGCATAGGCGCGGCCCTTATTGACATACAACTTAAGGACGCGTAGGTCGTCTCTGAAGCAATGCAGGAAAAAGTCAGAAATAGCATCACCCTGCATCGCTGCGGGAATGTATCTCAAAGGTCGCGGTGTCTCGTGCCGAAGTTGGCGCGATGCGATCTCATAGAATCCGGACATGGCGGCCTGAGGGTCCCTGTAGAGGTCGTTGAGAAAACGTGGCCAACTGGGATCGTCTATTTCAGGCATCGGTAACCCCTATGAGTACTCTGTTCGCGAAAGATCCAAGCTCCAAATTGAATATGTGAACCTATCAAGTCAAGCTCAAAGTCGAAGCCAGGTTTTGAGCAACTGGCGACTTCTGACCCGCTCACTTCCCGGATTAGCAAGAACGTTTTAGAGCCAGAAGACCATTCCCAGAACAATTTGAAAATGTCGTTCAGAAATGCTCCTCGCAGCTGCGTTGACGAGAACGAAACCAAGCTGCTCTGGGAACAGAGGAAAGGAGAACTATATGAAATGGTCAATCTCTGCACTCAGTCTATTGTCAATTCTCAGCGTGCTGACATCATGTGCATCCTACCGTGCATCGACGCCACCGCCGCCGCCGGTGACCCAGCATACTTCGGAGTTCGCCCCGGTCTTTGGATATGTGCCGGATATTGACGAGCCATCGACGCGCGGACAACTTTCACGGGTGTCGCCCCCGAATCTCGACATCCAGTGGCGCTTCTGTGTATCGCCAGATGGCAAGTCGATCGTCTTTTCGGCTCGTCCGGCCGGATCAGCAGACCCGCTTCAACTTTATCGCCTCGATAATGGTGCCGCTGCGCCCGTGAAACTGACTTCGGGAGGGAGTGTAGATGCCCTCGACCCCAGCTTCACGCCCGATGGCGAATTCATCATCTTTCGCACCGGAACGACTTTTTGGAAGATGAAGAAAAATGGGACCGGCGCAAAGGTCCGCTTACCGGGAAGTGGCTTAGGTAGCGATTTGCATCCTCAACTTTCCTCTAAGTCACGACTTACCTTTGTCACTGTAGATGCGGGAAAGGGCGTTCCCGTGATATGGACGGTTGGGCTTGATGGCTCTGACTTGACGCAGTATCGCGAGGGATCTTCGCCCGTCTGGTGTCCTGACGGGTCGAAAATCGCCTTCGAATACGACGACGACATCTATCTCATCAATGTTGATGGCACCGAATTGACACCGCTAACGGCAACGCCCGGTATCGGCGAGTACAAACCAAATTTCTCACCTGACGGCAAGTCGATAGTGTTTGTCTCGAATGAAGATGCCCAGGGTCGTCCTACGGCCGATCTCAACATCTGGACAATGTCAATTGATGGCACCAACAAGAGGCAGGTCACTGAGTTGGTTTCGTGGGAATCGTGGCCGGTGTGGACCAAGGATGGCATTTACTTCTTGTCAGCTCGCGCCAAAGTTGACCGCGACATCGTGCGAATCTGGCGAGTGCGAGGATAATGCCTTGCTGTTTGATACGCGGTGAAGAGCAATTTTCGCCGCTGATCGCAAAGAGCCACGACTTTAGGCAGAAATTGGGTAGGCATTCAGAATTCACATTACCGAGTTCGTTGAGAAATACGTGAGGCAAGTAAACATCGCTACAGAAAGGATAATTGTATGAACGACCGAACATCTTTAATGGTTCTAATTGTTTTCGGGATATTACTGGGCCTAGTCCCAAGGCAAGGGCCGGCGACGACTCTATTGCCCCTGAATCTTGACGATCTCTGTGCCTTCAGCACAAAGATCGTTGTCGGCACTGTCGACTCAACGTGGCAGGCTGTCTCCGCAGACCGAACCCATGCATGGACCGTGTATCGACTCAACATTGAAGAGTCAATCAAGGGGGCCAGCTCAGCGTCGCGAGTCGAGTTCACAAGCCCTCACGGAGTGATCGACTCGTTTACTGTCGCGGTTGCCGGGGCTCCGCGTTTTCGCCTTGGCGATGAGCTACTGCTATTTCTTTCCGATGTATCAACCGGCAACACAGTCATTGAAGGGCTCAATCGAGGAGTTTTCCGTGTGCGCCGCAACAGCGCCGGCGAGCGGAAGATCGTCTCTTACTCGGGAACCTCGATAATCGGTGTCTTAGAGAATGAAGCAGTGACAGCCCAAAAACCCACTGTAGCATTCGAACCATCATCTGCCCCGCGGACTCCTAACGATCAAACCGAGCTTGACTCCGCTTTAAGCCTCGACGAACTGTCAAGTCATCTGCGCGGCATTGTCAGGGAGCAACTAGAGCACGGCTACCACGGACGGTTCCGGAGCCTCCTTGACAAGTGGACGCGCGCAACAGAAGGGAAGTCAAAATGAAGCGCAGAGTTAAAGTTCTCTCGTGCTTGGCCCTCAGTATCGCTGCTCTGACCGGCAGCGCGATGGGCTACGTGAGATCGACTAACGATTTCGGCCACAAGATCTATTGGCCGAACGCGAATGCTGAACTCCAATTCAACATCACCGACATCCCTGCAGGCTCTCAAGAAGATCAGCGACTTCGCGACGCAATTACTGAATGGAATCGCCAGACGTTGGTGAACGGTTCTGTGTTCTCGTTTTCCGTGCGAACCGGTACCACTCGAGAGACGAGTCTCGGCGATGGAACTAACGCTGTCGGATTCGAGCCGCAGGCGTATTTCACCAATGCCAATTTTCCACTCGGGGTCATCGGCGTGACTTGGGATCGGACACGCAACAGCAACGGTGAAATCGTCGAAACTGACATCATCTTTCTCGACATGAGCGACTGGGCGTTCGATGCGCAAATGTCGCTGTGCGGCGGCGGCCCCAATTTCAAGGAAGTTGCAATCCACGAGCTTGGACACGCACTCGGTCTCGACCATGAGAATGATGTTCCTTGCATCATGAACTCAGTCGCCGGAGGTCACTACTTGGGGGAGAGCCGCGATATCATGCCTAACGCCGACGATCTTGCTGGCCTGCGTGCCATTTACCCCTTGCCATTGTTTTCACGAACGGATCTGGCCGCTGGAATCCATTCAGGTCACACGCCGCCAACGTGGCTGCGAACTGGAGATCAGTTTCATATGCCCTATGTCGTTCACAATCTTGGAAGCCGGACAGTGGAAGACGTTACTATCGGGTTCTATTTGTCATCTGATCGCAATCTCACTCCGGCGTCGGACATTCTCTTGGGTTCTTTGACGCAGACAATTGGCGGTGGCGAAGAATTGGTTGGTCGGTTGTCGCTTCTGATACCCGAGCGACAATCTCTCGGAGACTACTTTCTTGGGTATGTCGTCGACCCTGCGGACGCTGTTGATGAGTTCGACGAAGGCAATAATCGCACGGATTACTGCCGGGGCGTTACGATAGAACAGGGTGAGAGAGTGTTTGTGCGAATCGCGGGTTCTCCCAGCGATGTCCAATTCGCAGTTGACGGCAGCCAATTCACCGGAAGTCACGAGTTGGTATGGAAATACGGAACTCAACACACGTTGGTGACCGATCCAATTCAATTGGAAAACGGGTTGTCGCGGTTCCAGTTCATCAACTGGGGCAATTCAAGTCAAACCGGAAGCACCGTTTCTGTGACTGCTTTGCGCAATACGAGTTACGTGGCTCAGTTTGCGAAGTATCACTTTCTAGAAGTCGCTGTAGTCGGACCAGGTTCGATCAATATACCATCTGGTTGGTACCGCGACGGTAACACCCTTGAAATCACCGCCTCTGCCAACACCGTTCCATTCTCTCGCTGGGAAGGAAGCGGCGACGGCAGCTACAGCGGATGCTTGAATCCGGCCACTATCGTCATGGACACCCCGATTATCCAACGTGCAGTCTTCGAGAGTAATCCCCAGACAGTGCAGGTCGAATTGCTATGTAACGACTCAAATGGCAAGGTGTTGGTCAACGGTGATACGTTAGAGGTTCCGGGGAGGTTGTGCCAGAAGGTCAACTCGGAACTGGTTGTGCAAGTACTCCCGGTTCAAGGCAATCGCGAGGGCGTCCGCCGTGCGTTGGTGCGTTGGTCTGATGGTGATACGGCCACAACTCGGACTTTCAATGTTGGGCAACTGGCGCGAAATCTCAGCTTTGAGTATGGGGTCGAATACTTTCTTACTATGGAAGTCGAGGGCGTAGGCACTGTAACGCCCGGGAGCGGATGGATCGACTCCGCTGCTTCAGTGAACATTGTAGCGTCGAGTTTCTGTGGATCTACCTTCGATCGCTGGGAAGGCAAAGGTCGAGGATCATACGACGGCAATGTGTCAAGCGCCACGATCCGCCTCGAGCGTGAGCCGATCTTGCAAGTGGCGCGATTCACCGGCGGCAGTACCCCCGATGTACTCGTGTCGTCAAGGCAATACGCCGATGCGCTCCGCGAACCAAGCTGGGGCGACTACGACAGCGATGGAGATCTCGACCTTTTCTTAGTTGATAATGACGGTGGCATTCGGCTCTACCGGCACGACGCGAATGATCTTACTGATGTGACGGATCGAAGCGGACTGCCAATCGAAAGCCGGGGCGTGCAGCGCATATTGCTCTTCGATCAGAACGTGGATGGTCACCTGGACATTTACATCATTGGCGATACTGGCAACAGGCTTTTCGTTGGCAGCTCGAGCGGCGTCTTTCTGGAGCAGACTCCGACCTTGCTTCGAAACGAAGACCGAGACGGTATTGGCGCCTTGGTGATCGATCTGAATCGTGACGGGATGAACGACCTTCTGCTTGCCAATCAGAATCACGGTTGTCGCTGGCTAAGGCGGATCAATAATGGTAGCTACAGCGAAATGTCGTCGGCGGATCTGTCCGCGGTCAGCAGCCCGACTCGTATTGTCGCGACGGACTACAATCGCGATGGCTACGCAGACCTCTATGTTCTCAGTTATGACCAAGGGAACCGGCTCCTCCGTAACGATCACGGTTTTGGATTCACCGATGTGACCGATCAGATACGCGCGGCAGGCCGAAATCGCTCCACCGACGCTGACTTTGAGGATTTCGACCGAGATGGATACCCGGATCTCCTCCTCACAGCCGATCGCCGGGTTCGACTTTATCGCAACGTTGACGGCGATCGCTTCGAAGAAGAGAGTATCACGAGCATCGGTATCGAGGCCATCGGCGCTCAATGGGTCGATTTCGACAATGATGGAGTCCTTGATATTATTGTGATCGGATCGGACGACGATCCTGAGTTCTTCCAAGTCCTGCAAGGCACGCTTTCGGGAGACTTCGAGCGCTTGATTCGCGAAATCGATATCGACGACAGCGAAATCGAGGGCGTTCGTCAGCACGCGATCGGCGACGTCGACAACGATGGCGACATCGATGCGTTCATCACATTTTCGGAACTCGCTTCAGGCTACTTGCTGCGCACTGAGAACGCGTGTAATAATCATCTTACACTGCAGTTCAGAGACGCGACCGGCCTGGGAACTGCGACCGGTTTCTGGATCTCTGTTGAAAGTGACCAAGTCACACAGCGGATTTTTGTTGATGATGGTGACGCAACAATAGGTTTATCTGCTCAATCGTCGGCCAGAAAACTTGTGATCGAATGGCCAAACGCACCCAAGGAGGTATTTGCAAACATAGCTGCAAACCAAACGATCAAAATTGCGGCTCCCGTCGCCACGGCTGCGGATGATAAAGAACTTGAGATCCTACCGACGGATTTTGAACTCGGTCAGAACTTTCCAAATCCATTCAACCCGGAGACAATGATCGCCTTTAGCATTCGTCGTCCTTGCCATGTTCAAATATCGATAGTCAACGTTCTCGGCCAACGAGTTGCTACCTTGGTGGATCGAGAGCTCTCCGCCGGCGAGCATCAGGTCCGCTGGTTGGGCAACGACGATAGCGGCCGAAATGCTGCATCGGGCGTATACTTCTATCAAATGGAGGCCGAGAATTTGGTTCGAACCCGCAAGATGATTCTCTTGCGATAAACAGCAGGTGAAGGTGACGGAATGTCAATCCGACCAGTGTGTGAAGGTTGGTGTAGTCGAGGTCGAGCGGTCACACGTTCGCCTCGGCGCTGTTGAGCGGAACTTCTTGACAAAGTTCGCTGTAAGGCTGAGATTTAGAGGACTTGGTGAATATTTGGAATCCTGCCATGTTTGATAAGGTTAAAGCTGGCCCTGTTAGATACTTCTGCGGTCCCTCGAATTGCATTAAAGTGCTCTGTCACGAGAGTGCTCTGATCACAAGAACTACCAAACGGTATGTCCACCGTCAAGAGGCAGCGATTGCCCCGTTCCCTCGTTGGTTCTGTGTGCTGTTACTGCCTTTGGTCATCGTTGTTGCTGGGAACTTGCACGCACAAGTTATAGATACATCCTGGGTGCGATACTACAACGGCGACGCGAGCGATGATGACGCCGCGAAGTATGTGGAGCTCGACCGCTGGAACAATGCGATAGTCTCAGGGACGAGCTATGACTCGTTAGGTCGTGGAAAGGACATATTCGTTCTCAAGTATTCAATTGCAGGAAAATTGCTGTGGCGAGAGACTTGGGACGGCGGCGAAAGCGACGACGAAGTCTTCGCAATGCAAGTTGACAGTCTCGGAAATACATACCTCACTGGATCATCCAAATCATCAGGCACTTCAGAGTGCTTCACCCTCAAGTATGACGCTTCAGGAGCGCTGTTGTGGGAGCGGATGTATCATGGCGAAGGTCGTTACGGCAGTGCCGGTTACGGCTTGCTCTTGTCGAGGAGCGGCAACATCTACGTGTCCGGAGGGACGGGCCGCGTTCGAGCTTACAACTTACTGCTCATGAAATACAACCCCGACGGAGAGATAATATGGACTTATGAAAACAAAGATACACTTTCAGCGTCAGCAAACATCGATGAAACGACCAATGGTATTGTCTGCGTCGGTCTTGTGAGTTATTATCAACGGACTTCGGATAGTACGGACTACTACCACGGTGGCAGTTTCATAATCAGCAGCTTCGATCCGGACGGAACACAACTTTGGATGCAATCACTCTACAGTTATCAGAACAGCGGTGTCATTTCTGACAATCCCACCAGCTGGATTTACCAATACTTTCAAACGATTGTCTCAGACACGATATCTTACATTATATTGTCTGATTATGACGTCTTCACGGGCGTAAATAGACTGCAGGTTGCAGCAATTGGCGAGCACGGGCAACGACTATACATTCTGTCTCCTCCGGGTACCGAGCAGTTGTATTCTCTCGTCGCGAGTAGTACTCCACGGGGCAGCGTCATTATAGCTTTGCCCCACTTCTCCCCTGACTACCAAAAGGTTACGTTGATTGAGATCAGGAATTCTGCGGACTTTCGAATCTATCAGGCGACCCGAGGCCCCGCATACCATTACTACACATTGGACGACATGGAGTTTGATTCGAGCGGAAATGTCTATTTCAGCGGATACATTAGACCTTGGGGCGCCTCAGAGAATCAGAATGGATATGTCACGAAGCTGAATGCGGATTTTACCTTTGGCTGGATACAACAACTCGACGGCGTAGCGTCGCTCGACGATGAGTTCTCTGCTCTTGCTGTTGACCAGCTTGGTGGTGTTGTCACAGTCGGGACAAGCAATCGCGGTGTGCCGAATTATACCGATGCAGTTGCAGCGAGGTACTTTGAGTTACCCCTGCGCGTGGCACGGACCACACCGCGCAATTTCGCTGCTTCAGTCAGTTCATCAGCAGAAATTAAAGTGTACTTTAACCAGGCGCTGGATTGGAATTCGGTGAGTGACTCGAGCGTGACAATTCGTGGTGATCGAAGCGGTTATCAAAGAGCGCACTGCTATTACAATCAAGGAGAGTCCTCAATCTTGATCGTCCCGACCGAGCCGTTGTTTGCCGGTGAGACTGTGAGGATTGTGGTCAGCCCGCAGCTAAGAGCAGCGGCCGGCAAGATGCTGGAAGGTGGCTACAGCTGGACGTTTTCAATGGCGGCCGGAGGCACAGGACTTTACGAGCAAGCAGTTCAACTCTCTCCGCCGTCGCTTGAGATCGATGACTTAGCTCTTGGTTACTTCACATGTGACATCGATGATGACGGAGATGAAGATGTGCTCTTGGCCAACACGCATATCGGTTCTGAACTACGAATGTTCGTCAATCGTGGTAGAGGCGACTTTGATTTCCAAGAGATCCCTCTCCAATACTTTAGCTACTACGAGGTCCTTGGCCTTGGAGATTTCGATAATAATGGTCTCACAGACATGGTCTTGGCTTCAGGGTCCGGAAACTTTCCCTCAATTGTGATTGTGTTGAATCAAGGTAATTTGGAATTCGCAACTGGAGTTCGAGTATGGTCAGCATCGGATCAAACTACCTTGTCAGGTGTAATAATTCGCGACGTGGACAATGACCTAGATCTTGATCTGTTGATCTCAGTCGGTACCCCATTCGCCAGTCGCCCGCCCAAGTTCGTCATTGCCACTAATAACGGAGCTGCGAGCTTTACTGTCTCAAGCGAAACTTCAACAGATGAACGCTCAGGTAGCCTTTGGCTGTATGGCGGGGGCTTCATACTCGACGATCTCGATGGCGATGGGCTCCCGGATCTATCCTACACCAACCGAGAGCGGCTCTTCATAAGATATTCGGAGCTTGGCAGTCCATTCTCGCAATTGAAGGGTTTTCCCTCAACCCAGCCGCTCAAGGTCTTCCCAGTGCACTCGTGGACCGATTCTTTGCCGCAGGTCATGGCTGTCTCGCAGTCCGGTGTTCTATCGTTTCTGCAGGCTTTCAAGGAGCGCCGGTTGGAGGGATTCCTGAGCATCGGATCATGCAATCCGTATGCGATCGAATTCGGTGACCTGAATGGCGATTCGTTCCCAGACTTCCTGCAAAAGTGCCACGGGCTGCTTAGAACGTACATGAATGATACCGAGGGCAATTACACAGTAAGACTCGATGAATTTCCCGGATGGAACACGCGCGAGAATTCGACACATCTTTTCGATGCAGACGGAGATGGTGACCTTGACATCATCGATAACCGTGACTCGTCGTGGGTAATTTATCGAAACCTCAGCGGCGTCCTGGAGACAAGTGACAGCTCGATTGCACTCTCGTTCAGAAGCGATACACCAGGTGGTGATTCGGTGACAATCGAGCTTTCGTCAATGACGGATACTGTTGCCTACAGCGTCGGGTCGCCGCTCTGGCTCGCCGCGCTTCCGGCGAGTGGCACGACGCCCCAGCAGCTGTATTTTCATGTCGGCAGACAGAGTATGACGCCCGGGCGCTATCGCGACACAGTTGACATATGGAGCGACGGCGCCATCAATTCCCCACTCAAAGTCGTAGTCGACGTTTCGTATGTTGGGACGACCTTGCAGTCACTTCCCAATGAAATCGCTTTTGACGCCGTCGACGGGATTGGCCAGGCGTCGGTTTTACTCTACGCGGATTTCGAAGACGTAGATTTTGCATTATCCACACCGGCAACGTGGGTAGAATTCTCGCAGCCGTCGGGCAAGACGCCGGCATCGATTACTTTGTCGGCCGATACATCCGGTTTGTTGCAGGGAACCTATCAAGATACGGTCTTTGTTGGTTCATCGCGTGCCGTGAATTCACCGCTCAAAATCCCAGTACGGCTCAGGTATCCACCCGGTCGATTTGATTTGTACGTCTTCCCAATTCCAGCTCCGCGGGCGCTTGGCAGCATAAAGTTCGCCGTCGCGACTCCGGTTGCCGGTCGAATCTCGCTCTCGATTTATGACGCTGGTCTCGTCAGGAAATCTCACATGCATTGGAATCTGCAGGAGGGCCAGCAACAGCTTGACGTGAGTTTGGATGACCTGGCGCCCGGCGTCTACATGTACGAATACGAGTTCGTGAATTCATCGGGTGTCCGGCTCGATCAAGGATCTGGCAAGTTCATAGTCACGGAGGATTGAGTGGAAAGGTTTGCCGGCATGCCGTCGTTCACCAAGAGTTCGTGTCGTGTTGTTCTTTCGACTCTCGTTTTTGCGCTGCTCTCGATCCATAGCTCAGTCTCAGCCAGCTATTCCGGCGCATTTCTCTTGAATCGTCCTGGCGCCCGGGCGAACTCACTCGGGCAGACTGGTGTCGTCTCGGCACAAGGTAGTGAAGGCGTGTTTTGGAATCCCGCATCCCTCTCACTCCTTGACGACGCCGAGGTAAGTGCAACGTATACGAGTCTTCCTTTTGAGCTAAATCGAACAAGCCTGGCGGGAAAATTGACTTCGCATAGCAGGCTAAACGTCGGCTTCGGCATTCAAATGCTGGATTATGGCGAGATCGGCCTTCGCAGTGGCCCGACGCGAGAGATAGAGGGCTCGGCAAATCCTTACAGTCTTGCAGTTGTTCTAGCTTCGAGCTACCGAATTTCCCGTTACTTTTCAGCGGGCATCGCGGTCGACTATCTTAGTGAACGCCTGATGGACATCGACAAAACCGTCGCCTTGGGCTTCGGAGTTAACTACCGTCGACCTACTTGGGAACTGGCTTTGTCGGTATCGAACCTTGCTGCTCGACTTTGGGGGTATCGAATTCCTCGAGTGCTCGCCATCGGAGGAAGCTACTCGATCATTGAAGAGCTCTGCAAAACGTACGCCTCGATGGACGTCTCTTCCGTCGGCACAAGCGGCATGGGATTTGGAGTGGAATTCCGTCCACTTCGAACCTTGGGGATCAGAGCGGGATACCGAAACGGCAGTGCCTGGTCCCACTCGAGTGTCCTGAATTCGGGATTGCAATTGGGAACATCTGTTGCCAAGGGCCCGCTATCGTTCAGCTACGGGTACTCGAACAGCTCTGGCATCGCCGACTTTCACAACTTGTCTATTTCCTACTCGGTACTGGCACGACGATCCAAACCGATCTACGACTACTTCGATAAGGATGAAAAACTGATCCCAATTGCGCTTCTGCCGATAACGGCGACAGAATCGGAATCCTCGGCGACGTGGATTTCTCCCGCACTCGGAGAGCTTCTTAAGACGGAGCTGTCGAATTCCCGCTACTTTAGAATCGTCGAAGTCCGAGATTCACCTGACAACGTCAAGGATCGCCGACGAGTGCTTAAGCAGGCTGGGATCATGTACGCGATTGGCGGAAGTTATCTTGGCGCTGAGGACCAATACAGATTCAACGCTAATCTTATTAGCGTTGACGACATGTCCATTCTCGGCGGCGTCCCTGCCGTGGGCCGGTTAAGCAGGCTCGCCGACATCGCCAGCGAACTAGCCAAGGCTATCGACGAAAAGTTGTACTACCTATCTTCTCCGCCCGATGTTGCGCTGCGGTATCAACCCCTAACAACTCTAACGGTTGGCGATTCGAGCATTGCAAGCCTTCTGGTGGATTCGTTGGTGAACCAAATCATCCCATCACAATTCTTGTTCCTGGATACAGTGTGCCTCGGGTACGCCAAGGTCAAGAATCTTTCACGTGCTCGAATCAGCGACTTGCGCCTTTCCGCCACAATTCCGGGATTAGGTGAAATATCTACCGTCGGTCATCTGAGTGATTTGTCACCCGAAAGTACCTCTGTGGTTCGCTTGCTCTGTTCAGTCAGTCACAGTGAAATCTTGAAGAATACAGATTACCGAGAGGAAGAGCTCACGCTCTCGCTCAAGGGGGTTCTGAAGCGCAAGGACTTTCAGCTTACCCGACGATTGCCAGTGTTACTCCACCCGCTGAATCAGATCGATTGGCAGTATCCACAAAGCGTATCCGTCTTCGTTGATCCGAACATAACTAACGACATCGATGCAAGTCACTTGATGCCGCCTGACACTCTGAATCAGTTTGGCGATCTAGTGTTAATCATGAAAGTTGCATCATGTTATCAGTCGTTGCGCATCGCCTACCGTCGCGACCCAAATGTGCTTGACGCATCAAGGCAGCTCGACATTGTCCAATTGCCTACTGCAACGGCCAGGCTGCGCTCCGGTGACTGCGACGATCAATCAGTACTCTTGGCATCACTGCTCACGGGAGTCGGTGTAGAAGCCCGTATCGCCGTCACGGATAACCACACGTTCTGTCTCGCGAATACAGGGCTGCACTTAAAGAACCGGCACCGTATCAGCAATGACTCTAATGATGTAGTGCTCTACCGAAATCAAGTGTGGATTCCCATCGAGACGACAGCAATGGAAAGCGGATTCCTTGAGGCGATTCGTATCGGCGCTGAGAAGCTCCGACAAAGTCGAGCGACAGCGGTTTTTGTCGACTTGCAGAGGAGTTCCTCCCCGTATCTCGAACCAATCTCGCGAATCGATAGAGACTCATCATTGGCTCGACAATGGTCAATTGATCCTAACGAACTGTACAGCAATTTCTTCAGAAACTTGGATGAGACGATTTCCTATTTGCGTGAAATAGCAAACGAGCGCATTACCATGAAGCTAGCGGATTCTTCGGTCGGAGGAACAACGGCTTGCGATGCAATCAGGGATCTCGTCCTGCTGGGAACACTTGATAGTGCGATCACCGTGGGACGAACACTTTCTTCTCAATATCGTAATCACGCACAGTTACTCAACGCACTTGGAAACTGCTACTTGCTAGCGGACTCGCTCTCTCAGGCCGAGAATTGCTATCGCTCGGCTCTGTCTTGCGACAGTGCCTTGAGCTCGGCAATAGTCAACTTGGGGCTGCTGTATATGACAGCTGGGCTCGACAGCCTTGCGGCCATTCAGTTTTCTAGCGCTCTTGACCTGCTTACGACCGAAGAACTGGCTGCCTTGCTTGGAATTGAGATGGGGCCATTTTCCGGGCAAAAGGATGCATCCGGTAAGCGCCCCAGACGCATCACGCGCGAGGTTGTGCAGTATCAAGTCGAAGTTGCTCGTGTCAAGAACCGTACTTCAAGGCTAGCAATTAAGGCTCCGTCGTCTTCAACAGCCATCTCCTCTGACCGTCATAAAACTCTTCCGAGCGCGGGACGGCGTGGTATTGATGCTGTCGATCACGAATCTCTCATTGACTTTCTTGTTTGGTAGCTACATGTGCTGTGTCCACAGCATCGACCCGGTCACTTGACAAAGCCATCGGTTCGAATTAGCTTCGGGTTGGCTCAAACCAGGCTAGTCTTGTACACTCCAGTTCGATCGTGAGGAAGTCCTTGACAAGTACTCGCCGCAAGTTCTTCCATACTGTGCTCACTGCCGCTGTACTGTTTGCTGCATTCGCCTCTTGGAAACTCCAAATTGTCCAAGTTTCCTGTCAGGAAATGATCGAGACAGCGAAAAATGCGCTCATTGAGAAGGATACAGTCCTGGCGCAGAAGTGCCTAGTCGATATACGCAATCTGATCGAGCGGTCAGAAATTGACTCACTTGACGAAGCGAAAACTCTCGATGGGCTCAAGGTTCTATCGGACATTTGCTGCTCACCATTTCTCGACTCCGTTTATTTTGCGATCGGCAAGCAAAGCTTGAGATTTCTTGCGACAAACCCGGAGCGCGTTGTCGCTGTACAAGAGTATGTCGCCTCATCCTTCTGGGGCATGGAGAACTGGAAAGCATCGGTCGAAGCACATGAATCGCTTCTCTATGTCCTCGATCGTATCGGTGGAATGAGGACGAGACCACGTCGGCAGGCGTTGACTGCTCTCGGAGTTTCTTATCTGAATCTCGGCAACGTGGTAAAGGCCGAGTCACTCTTTGACTGTGCTTATAATGAGATGCAGTACGACACAACTAGCGCATGCGCAGATAGCGCCGTGCTCATGACCAATCTCGGGATCGTAAACCAGGAGCGCCACTCCTATGACGCGGCAGCGCACTTCTTTTTGAGCGCACTCTCCTTGAGAAGGCGCGTACAGCCGCTTGACAGCTTATCTATCGCAGCCGGGTTAAACTATTTGGGGCTCTTGAATTCCGACATAGGGCACTTTGAACAGGCGGATTCTATCTTGCGCGAGGCATTGACAATTAGGCGAAATTCGTTGGGTGAGCGCGATTTTGATGTAGCGCTTACCATGTACGATCTCGCAATTAATGCCTCGCGAGCTGGGGAAATCATTAGGGCGAAGCAGTACCTCCGATATTGCGGGCGCCTTAGGGTTGAACCGGATGATAAGATAGGATCGTTTTTTCTCGACTGCATACAACAATTGGCTCATTTGGAGATGGCATCAGGCAACATCGAGATTTCCAGTATGCTTCTCGACAGCGTGTGTCGGCTCGTGTCACAACCTGATTGGAGGCAGGATCGCTCTGATGAAGTAGCTATCTTTAGTGCGTCTGCATCTCAGGATATTTCCATTGGCGAATTGCAGGCCGCTGAACGGAAACTTCTCCACTGTCTGAAACTGGTCGGCAAAGATACAGCAACTTTTAAGCGACTCTACTATCAGACTCTTAACGATCTGGCAATCGTATGTGCGAAGCGCGACCAGCTTTCGAAAGCGGAAACGTACCTCCGAGATTGCCTTCGCTACAAGATGGCTGACTCTGCCTCGACACCGCTGGATCGAGCAGTCTCGCTACTGAACATCGCCGATATCCTGATTCAGCAAGGGAACTTAGACTCAGCACAAGCTTGCTGCAGATTGATAGTCTCGCTGTTGCGGAAAGAGCCGGGCGCTTTGTCTATTCGTGCGAAGGCACTGAATGGTTTGGCCATCTGCGAAAAGCTCTCAGGTGATTACGAAGCTGCTGAGCAAACTTATCGAGAAGCACTGAAGTTATGGAACGACGAATTGCAAGATCATTCGTTGTCAATTGGTGAATTGCTCATCAATTTATCGCTCCTGAAGGCGGACAAGCACGATTATTGGCAGGCAGAATCTCTCGCAACGCGAGCTACATATCTACTGTCAGGTTTAAAATCTTCCTCTTCTTCGCTCGCAACCGCGTTCGAAATCCTCGCAAGGACTTGTAGAAAAGATGGGAAGCCCAATTCAGCGATTGAATATGCTCTGAAAGCATTGGCTATCAGAGACACGTTGTTTTCGATAAACTCGCCTGTGCTTTCTGAACCTGACCTCATCGAGTTTGCGAGCCAACTACGAGAAAGCAAGGATCTACTAGTATCCCTACTGCTGCTTGGTTACGATCCCAAGCAACCCGCGACGAATAGAGCTATAGAAGACCTGCTGAATTTGAAGTATGCGGCTTGGGAGAGTCTTGTAATGCGGCGACGCAGAATCTCGCTGATGAATGACAGCGCAACTTCGACTCTAATGGATTCGCTGAAGCTCGCGGAAGCTGTATTGTCGAGCTACTACAGACCTGCTGAAGACATGGCATGGAAGCCGTCCTTCGATAACGTAGTTTCTGCGAGTCGATTGGTAGACAGCTTACAGGGCGAACTTTCGCGCCGATACGCGAACTATGTGTGGGACTATAGATCTAATCACAGGGATCTTGACTCGCTAAGAGCGGTGCTTCCACATAGTTCGATATTGCTCGATTTCCATCGGTTCCGCGACTTAGATGAACATAAGGGTCTCGGGGAAGGAAGATACGCATGCATTGCAGTTTCGGGCGAATCGATCGTTCAACTTGTGGACCTGGGGCCAAGCGAACCGATTGATTCGCTTATTGCACTCTACCGCCTGCACATCGACTCGCTGGCACGAAACCGGGCGTTTCCGAAGAAACAGGATAAGGCTAGATTCGAGGAAATCTCGAAGCGTTTGTTCAGTCTTCTTCTTGAAGTACCACTACGATCTGTCGACGGGATTACGACAATCCTCATTAGACCCGATGGGCAGTTGAGTCATGTGAGCTTCGGTTCACTGATCGACTCGACTGGTTCATTCTTGGTGGAGCGTTTTGCAACTCAGATAATATCGGCACTATATCCGGCCCCTGTAAATAGTACCGCTCTCTGCCAATCGTCAGGGCTACTCGCTTTTGGAAATCCAGATTTCAATGCAAGCTGTTTGACTCGTCGGTTAGCCGGCGATGCAATTGTAAGGAATCGGTACGGCAATGGTGGACAGTTGGATGCGAAGATTCTACGCCCCACTTCTCACTGGAGAAAGCGACTGATTCCACGCCTTCCCGGTACAGCAGTGGAAGTTTCGAGAATCGCAAACGCCTGGCGATCAAGGTCGCCAGAATCCGTAACGGTACTGAGCGGTGCCTCCGCTAGTGAAGAAGCTTTCAAAACGAGTTCCCATGGATATCGTGTTGTTCACTTGGCGACACACGGATTCTTTGATCAAGACTTTTGGCGCGGGGTTGCTGATTCGTTGACTGACCTTAAACAAGCCACGTATGAGTTTGGCCCACTGCTCAGATCAGGCCTTCTCTTGGCTGGCTCCGGCCTAGATGATGCGGCACACATGTGCGGCAATGCAGAAGATGGTTACCTGTCCGCGATCGAAGTCGCTTCAACTAATTTGTGTGGCACAGAGTTGGTGATCCTCGCTGCCTGTGAGTCCGGAGTCGATGTCGATTTGGAAGGTTCAATCGCTTTGGGGCTCTCATTTGCTTTCCACGCTGCGGGGGCCCGAAATGTGCTTGCTGCGCTGTGGCCTCTTGATGACGAGCAATCGGCGTTTGCCTTGGACAAGCTCTATGAGCACCTTGATAAGGATCTATCTAGTGCCGTGAGATTGATGCAACTGGCGACTATTGAACGCTTGCGCAACGATGGGCTATCGGATCATCCTCTGAGTTGGGGAGCATATGTATTAAGCGGAGACTTGCCCCGTTGCCTGAGCGGACAGCGTTGAGCGAGCTGGCCTCTCGCAGAGTCATGACCATGCAGAGTCCAATGATTGTCATGTGGGACTCTTCCTGCCTAGTAATAGTGATTGAGTGAGTTTTTGTTCCAAGACTCCACACTGGAGTAACTCGACCATGACTAATGTGGACATTGGAGGTCGACGTCATCCTTCAATCATACTTGTTTAGCGGGCAAATTGACGTCGTCGGAGTGGGTTCGCTACTGATGAAATGCTATATCGTCAGCTTGGCGCGTGTGCTCCACTTCGACGACCAGGGGCAAGGAATGTGCATCGGCCGTCAGCTACATCTGGATTCGAAAAGGAATGAACTAAGATACGATGCCGGTAGCCGTCACAAGACAAGATTTGGCATATGTAGAAGACATCAAGAACGCATGAGTTGCATAGAGGATTTCGATGCAATCATGCTTTGACATACGCCTTCTTCTAACACCTGTCCAACATAACAGGCCGAAACACGGGCAACACTGGACGACACCGGACAAAATGAGAAACTAGTTCTTTGCCAGTACTGTCCCTCAGTTTCCCTTGTTGTCCTCTGTCAGAAGTGCTGAAAAAGCTCATAACCCGAAGGTCGCAGGTTCAAATCCTGCCCCCGCTATTGTCAAATAGTAATTCCATATCAAGTTATTTCCTCGTATATCCATTCTTTCGGTCAACGATTGGCTCCTCATCGAACATCCTTATTACAAAAACCGCGGAAGTGCCCTCTCGACTAGCAGTTTGCTGAAAAACTCTAGTTGTAGTTGAAAAGTGACAGAGCGGGGGGTTAAGGTGATGCGGATTTTCGTTGCGGGAGAATACGATGCGTGGAGAGTCGAATCGTCAGGAGACGATGTTGAGTTTATGGACGCCGGAACAGCGAGTTCCGGCGGATCATCCGATCCGGAAGATCAAGGCGTTAGCGGATCGGGAGTTGAAGCGATTATCGCCGGTGTTTGACGCGATGTATTCCCATACGGGTCGCCCATCGGTTCCGCCGGAGCGGGTATTGAAGGCTCTGTTGCTGATGGCGTTGTATTCGGTGCGCAGCGAACGCCAGTTGTGCGAGCAGTTGGATTACAATTTGCTGTATCGCTGGTTTCTGGACATGAATCAGGTCGAGGAGAGTTTTGACGCGACGGTTTTCAGCAAGAATCGGCAGCGTCTGCTGGAGCATGAGGTCGGGAAGCTGTTTTTCGATGGCGTGGTGAAGACCGCGCAGGGGGAGAGTTTGATTAGCGCCGATCATTTTACGGTGGACTCGACGTTGATCGAAGCCTGGGCGTCGCTGAAGAGTTTCCGGCGCCAGGAGAGTGATCGGTCTGCTGACGATGACGATGCGGGCAATCCGAACGTCAACTTCCACGGCGAGAAGCGGAGCAATGCGACGCATCAATCGACGACGGATCCGGAGAGCCGGTTGTATCGCAAGGGTGCGGGTAAAGAGGCGAAGCTGTGTTACAATGGTCACGCCTTGATGGAGAACCGGCATGGACTGTTGTTGGACATCAGCGTGACTCCGGCGGATACCAAGTCGCAGTGGACGGCGGCGGCGCAAATGTTGAAGCGTCAGGCGAAGAAACGCCGGAAGCCGAAGACGTTGGCCGGTGACAAGGGGTATGACACGAAGGGGTTTGTGGAGATGTTACAGCAACGGCAGATTGCTCCGCACATTGCGGCCAATGACAAACGTCCGGGTGGTTCGGCGGTCGATCCCCGGATCAGGAATCGCAAAGGCTATGCCATCAGTCAGCGCGCGCGCAAACGCATCGAGGAAATCTTCGGCTGGATGAAAGTGATCGGTGGCTTGCGCAAGACCCGTTACAAAGGTCGAGCGCGAACGCAATTGGCTGCCGAGATGGTTGGCAGCGCCTACAATCTCTTGCGCATCGCGAAACTGAAACCGGATCTGGGAATGGTGGTTGGCTAAACGAAAAACATCGCGATTGGAAGTCAACCTCAGACACCGGAAAAGCCCCGAAGACAATAAACTCCTCCCAAGATAGCCGGCCATCAACGAAAACCCGCCAGCCAGATTGTCAATCATCAATGCGCAATACTGTTTTTCAGCAAGCTGCTAGTGCATCTGCGGTTGTTGCACTACTGCAACACAACGACTTAGTCTACCCGAAACTTTGCCACCGATGACCTCTCTGTACCTCCAGGGTCAGAACCCAGAGGTCAGCGAAGATCAACAGCGTCAAGAAGTGGAATGCAGCAGGCAATATTGGACATTTTGGTTAGGAATTCAAAACCACGAAATAAATGAATTCCGATTTTCAGAAAAGTTGGTCACTTCTGGAAAGGATAGATCTTCTGCCGCGATCAAAAAGCAGTACTTCCATCGAGCTCCGACTTTCAATCTTATTCGCGTCCCGGCACCAAGCGCATCAGCAACGATTTTCGCGGTGAGTACCATCTAAGGATGCTAAAAGTGTGCGACAATGGTCAGTATCCTTGCTCTGCTATCTTGTCGGTGTTCCCACTTCGTTTGCACCGAATGTTCTCAAATTGGCACGCGACTTGCGGCAATGCTGATGCAAGGAGGCGGAGACAAGACGGTGTTGTTTGTGAGTGGCCTGCCCAACGCGTGTCGATGAACGCAATTTCGATTCCGGATGGAATCGACCCGGCTCGACATCATAGTGGCTGCAAATGTTGAATAACATGGTTTTTCATTGAGGCAATATTCAAAGACTGATAGGAGAATATCTATGTCGAACAGTAACGGAATGCTGACCATCAATCAATTCGCCGCGCCGCTCTTGGCGTTGGCGGCGCTCACAGGACTTTGTTACTTCGCTGCACCGATATTGATCCCGGTCGCGACCGCGGTAACCCTGGCCTATGTGCTCTGGCCGGGAGTTGTCGCGCTGCGACGGCTGAAAGTGCCCCATTTATTGGCGGTCATAATTATCATGCTGATCGCGGTAATCTCCCTGACTGTCATCGGTGCTTTGCTCATCAATGAGGTAGGCGCATTTTCGGCCAATCTGCCCGGCTATTGGGAGCAACTGCAACAGTTGCGGAACGAGCACGCTAAAGATCTACCCAAGTTTCTCGACTTTCTTGGAGAAGATGGCGCGAGTATCCTCGACAAGATCGATCTTTCGAAGCTTTCCGCAATCCCACAGGTCTTGTTCAAGGGTGTTGGTTCGATAATGAGTTTCTTCGGACAGGCAGTCATGGCTCTGCTGTTGACTGCATTTATGCTGATCGAGCAACCCGGGTTGCTCCGGCGAACCGTGAGTTCGCTGGGGAATGAGAGTGTCTTTGCAGCTACGGCCATCGTAACCGAAGTGTCGACACAGATTGCCGGGTATCTCTGGGTAAAATTCATCACGATGGTTGGATTGGCAGTTGTGTTCACCATCGGTTTGTTGATCGGCGGCGTGAAATACGCTTACATCTGGGGGCCATTAGCGGCGCTGCTGAATCTGGTACCGTATGCCGGAGCCTATTTGGGTGCAGTACCGCCGATGATTATGGCCTATGTTCAGCATGGCACAGCTCTGTCAGCGGTTTGGGTGTTCGTGTTCTTTATGGCAGTCCAGTTCGTTGAGTCTAATATTATTTCACCTAAGTTGTTCGGCAGACATCTCAACATCAATCTCTTGGCGCAATTAATCTCAACGCTCTATTGGGGTTGGCTTTGGGGCGCGCTTGGCATCGTGCTGGCAGTACCGATTACGGCGGCGCTGAAGGTCTTCTGCGATCATGTGGAAGCGCTTCACCCGATCGGGATTCTCCTCGCAGGAGACGAGAGCTGACCGGGGAATTGCGATCAGGATTGATCTCGAGTGATCGATCGAATCAAAGGATTAGCTGCTTTCTGCGCTGTCCCGATGGGCACCGGCAACACCATTTCTGGCTCACCGGACGTGACACAGGCATTCGTAAGCATGACGGGATGAGTAACGAAAGTTGTAGTCGAATCTTTCGACATTCGGGCCTGCAAAGGTTTACAGCGAATCCACTGGACTCGCAATGGCTCCAGAGTAGCGCCGTATCATCAGCCTGCCGACGGGGGACGCCGGCCTTTCTTCCCATACGGGATACCCAGCCGCTTCATTCTCGCCCTAAGAGTGTTTGGGTGCAATTCGAGAATTTCCGCTGCCCCACCTTGCCCGTTGATCTTGCCGCCAGCCATCTCCAAAGCCCGCTTGATGTGCCGGGTGTTGATCTCATCCAGTGTAAGCACGTTATGAATCGGTTCTGCCTCAGGCGATGCTGCATGAGTCGTGGCCATCTGGGGGGCGAGTAGTCTCTCGAATGAAGTGGGATCATCACGACTTTGGATCAATGCCCTTTCGATCAGATTCTCCAATTCGCGGATATTGCCCGGCCAGTCATATTCCTTGAGTCTCTTGATGGTGCTGGTCGCTATCAGTGGTCGTTGCGCTATCTTGAGTTCCTTGGACTTGCGTTCGACAAAGTGGTACACGAGAGCCGTTATGTCTTCCTTTCGTTGTCTCAATGGCGGAATTGTGATCGGAAAGACATTGAGTCTGAACCAAAGGTCCTCTCGGAAATGCCCGGATGCGGCCATCTCTTGAAGATTTCTGTGCGTCGCAGCTACCACCCGAATATCTAATCGTATCGGTTCGGTTCCGCCAACCCGCTCGATCTCTCTTTCTTGCAGAACCCGAAGTAACCTGACCTGTGCCTGCAATGGTAGTTCGCCGATCTCGTCCAGGAAGATCGTGCCCTTATCCGCCCTTTCAAATCGACCTCGTTTCTGGCTTATCGCTCCGGTGAAAGCGCCCTTTTCATGACCGAAGAGTTCACTGTCGAGAAGGGACTCCGGTATCGCGCCGCAGTTCACTTTGATAAAGGGTTCGTTCCTCCGCGGTGATGAGTAATGGATGGCGTTGGCGACCACTTCCTTTCCCGTGCCGGTCTCTCCCATTAACAGCACGGGACTGGCGAGCGGAGCCACTTGGCGCACCATTCCCATTACGGACTTCATTCCGAATTCCGATCCGACGATCTCATCGCCCGAAGCCGAACGCAGCTCGGCGAACAGAAAGCGATTATCGTCGGCGAGCATATCTCTCAAACGAACAACTTCCTGGTGGATCAACGCATTGGAAACGGCAATAGCAAACGGACCGTGGAGGAGTTTGAGCAGCCGCACGTGCTCCGGCGAGAATTGATTCAGACCTTCTGCAAACACCGCCAGCCCCCCAATCTGACTTCCTTTACTGAGCTTTAGCAGCATGTTCATCAAAGACGTCTCGGCTTTCATTCCGAAGAGCTGCAGAATCTCCGGAATCCCCGCCGAATCATCCGGGTAGTTGAAAACCCGGACCACTTCTTCAGTTTCGAGCAAGTCCAACTTAAGCCAAGCAGCTCTTTCGCTCATGCCTTTTGCCGGCAGGTGCAATACGCGGACGGCAGCATCCCGCCCGGCTTTGTGGGCCGCTGCCACCAACCGCATCAAATTCAGGTCCGGGTCAAGGAGATGAAGGTAAACCGACGTGATCGGAATGTACTCTTGTAGATAGTCAACACAGTCTTTCAACGCCTCCCCGATATCAAGGCTGCTGCAAATTTTGAGTGTTGCCTCGCGAAAAAAGATATTTTCATCAATTTTCACAACATCCTCCTGCCGGAGCCTCCCGGACGCAATGACATCGGCCGTGAACAGTTTACTAAATATCGTAATAATTACCAAATATCGAAAGTAATTTATGATATTTGGTAACGAACTATACGGAACGCGTGTGAACTTGTTATTACTTAAGCGCTTAGGCGGTTAGGCATGATATCTGCTCTAATAGCAGGCAGACGGATGAACACTATGAGGATGTCAGAAATGAAATGGGTTGAGATAATCACTTTACGCTCACTTGAACAGCTCAATCGAGACTTCGTGGATCAGCTGGTGGCAGAGATAAGTGAGTCAGATTTCTCGACTGACAAACACAACTGCCTGCAGGAGATCAGGACTTACTACAACTATCCCGTCGAGAGCGACATGAGCATCCACATTTACTGGGAGTCTGAAAAGGGCGAACAGCAGAAGAGTCCCTTCGCACTTAGAGTCCATTCCGCGCTGACGAGTATGGGGTTGCTCAATCACTCGATTTGGATCGAGAGAACGAACTGTGAGTTCAATCATCGGCCGGCTCCACAAAACCAAGGAATCAACAGATCGACTCTGAGTGGATCGCTGAAGCCATCCCCAAACGTCGAGCAAGGAGAAGAAGTGATGAAACTGAGAAAGCACGGAACCCAGGCGAAAATCGCGGCGCTGGAAGCCACAGTCAAAGAGTGGGGGCTTGATCTGAAGCGGTTTAGGGCTAAGGCGGCGAAGGCGAATGGAAGCGCAAAGCAAAAGCTCGAAGAAGATGCCGCGGTCTTGCGGAACAAGCTGGATGGCGCGAAGACCAAATTGGCGGACATGAAGAAGTCCGGTAAAGCCGCTTCCGCGGAGCTGGCGAGAGGCGTTGAAAAAGCACGCTCCAACTTGAGAAAAGCCTTCAGGAGAGCCAAGGCAAAACTGGAGTAGGCAAACGGCCAATTGTGGCGCCGGCGTTGCGGCGTCTCAGCAGGCGCTCAGCCAGCGCACCGTTCAATACAGAAGAATAACACGAGATGAGTGAATGCACGAGGTTTATATGAAAAGGATCTTGAATCCAGAACTACTGGTTCTAAGCAGCGAGCACTTCGAGTTCTACAGAAGCAAGAAAATCGGAGTCGTGCATGTCAAGGGGCCAATCTATGAAATCGCCACAGATCTCGTGCTCAAGCACAAGTTCTTCGAGCTTTTCCGAAACGCAGAGGCAAACAGCGAGATTTCCGTGTTGGCAATAGTCACGAGCCCGTCCGTTCTGGGGGAGGAAGGCTATGACCAGTACATGAAATCCATCGCGGCCATGGGTGAGATGGAATTACTGGGCTATCGCGAGGAAAACGCACTCGCTCAGTTTGCACGCCTGATCTATTGCCTGAAGAAGGTCGTGGTAGCCGGTTTCGGCGGGTCCGTTGTCGGGCAGTTTCTCGGCGGCATTCTTCCAGCCGACTATCGAATCGCCACGGAAAGCACGATCATCTCGTTTCCTCATGTCAGGTACGAAACTCCTCCGCCGGCTGCTCTGGCACACTTTCTGCCTCATTTCGTCGGGACGGCGAAATCATGGCGGATCATAGCAGAGGGAAAGCCGATCTCGGCGACTGACGCCCTTGAGCTCGGCTTGGTGGACACCATTGTTCCCGACGAGCTACTGGTAGAAGCGTGCATGAACAAAGTAAGAGAGCTTGCTGATGTCTCCCCCCGTGTGGTGGAAATGCTCAAGGCGTCAAGAAAGATCGATCTCCAGGGTTTGGATGATCGCAGCAGGATCGAAAGTGAATTGCTCTGTACGCGCTTGCATCGCGCATAGGACACAATCGACAAGGAAAACGACAAATGAAGATTGAGTTAAAGAACACGGAAACTTCGAAAGCAGCCGCGGTCAATGCACCAGACGATGTTGACCACGCCAGTGCAGCGCGCTCGCGGCTCAGAAGCATAGGAGTAGTCATCGGGCGAGTGTTCTTCTCGCTGATATTCATTGCTGCCGGACTCAACCACTTCTCTGCCCACAGTATCGAGCTTGCCGCCGCGCATGGTGTGCCGTTCTCAACCGTTGCGGTACCGCTCTCGGGCGCACTTTCACTGGCTGGTGGACTCAGTATTCTGCTGGGATTTCGGGCAAAAGCCGGAGCGTGGCTCATCGTGCTCTTCCTGATTCCCACCACGCTGATGATGCACAAGTTCTGGGGCATCGCCGATCCGGCAGCGGCCGAGATCCAAATGATCATGTTTATGAAAAATATTTCAATACTTGGAGGAGCGTTAATCATCTCGCACTTCGGAGCTGGTCCGTTTAGTATCGACGCTCGCCAATCGCAGAAATCGCATCACCCATCCTGTAAGAGAGGTTTCAATGAATAGCGTCGGTCACAACAAGAATGAGAGTCCGCTTTCACGCGGCGATACCAAGCCGCGAACTGGTGGTGGCGACCAGCCCAAATTTCCACCGCTCAATGCCTGGATGGCTTTTGCTCTGGTACTGATTCTCAATTACATCGTCGCCAGTTTGCTGATCGGCAAGCCCGAAGTGCAAGTGACGATACCGTATAGCCTGTTCCGGGCGGAAGTAACCAAGGGAAATGTCCAGCAAGTCTACAGCCACGGAGACATTATCACCGGTCGTTTCAAAGAGCCGGTAGCCTTTGAGCCTGAGAAGGCCAAAGGTGCGACCGCCTCTCGACCGTCAAGACAAGTAACCTCCTTCCGCACCGCGTTGCCGATCTATGTCGATCACGGCCTGGAAACACTACTGCTTGAGAATAGCGTCGAAATCGATGCCAAGTCCGTGAATGAAGAAGAATCCCCCTTGCTCAAATTACTCTTCAGCTTCGGTCCGGGACTGCTCTTCATCGGCTTCTACATCTGGCTCTACCGGCGGGCGGCGACGCAAGGAGGCATGAGTGGCTTCGGCAGTCTCATGGGAATAGGAAAGAGCAGCGCCCGACGATTCGACAAGGAGAGCGAAGCGAAGGTGACCTTTGATGACGTCGCGGGTATCGATGAAGCAAGAAACGAGTTAGTCGAGATCGTCGATTTTCTAAGAGATCCAAAGAAATACACTCGGCTGGGCGGAACGGCGCCAAAGGGCGTGCTGCTTGTCGGCGCACCCGGTACCGGCAAGACACTATTGGCAAAGGCCGTCGCCGGGGAAGCCGGCGTTCCATTCTTCTCGATGAGCGCATCAGAGTTTGTGGAGATGATCGTCGGCGTCGGTGCCGCGAGAGTGCGTGATCTGTTTAAGCAAGCGCGGGAGAGCGCACCGGCCATCATCTTTATCGATGAGTTGGACGCCATCGGCCGGGCCCGCGGGCAGTACAATTTCGGTGGTTCGAGTGAACAGGAACAAACGCTCAATCAGATATTGACTGAAATGGACGGCTTCTCCAGCAAAGAGGGTGTCATCGTCTTGGCAGCAACCAATCAGCCGGACGTACTGGACAAGGCATTGCTCAGGCCAGGCCGCTTTGACCGCCGCGTGGTAGTGAACCTTCCCGATAAAGACGGCAGAGCAGCCATCCTGAAAGTACACACCCGTAAGATGCCGCTGGCGAAGGACGTCAGTCTGATCGAAATCGCGGCGGCAACGCCCGGACTCTCCGGTGCAGACATCAGAAATTTAGTCAACGAGGCGGCGCTACTTGCAGCGCGTAAGGGGCAGAACGAGGTTCGCTCCAAGGACTTTTTCGATGCGCTGGAGAAGATCGTACTGGGCCCAGCGCGCCCCATTCTTCTTAGCCGTGAGGATCGCGAGCGCATTGCCTATCACGAAGGTGGGCACACGATCCTGGGCTTGGTAATCCCCGGAGCGGATCCGGTAAAGCGGGCGTCGATTGTTCCACGCGGGCAAGCTCTCGGCGTGACCTATCAAATGCCAATCAATGACCGCTACAATTACCCGGAATCGTACCTGCGCGCTCGCATTGTCGGCATTCTGGGAGGACGCGCCGCCGAGGAGATCGTGTATGGAAGTAAATCGACAGGTGCGGAAAACGACATCGAGCAAGCGACGCTACTTGCGCGCATGATGGTGACGCGCTGGGGGATGAGCGATCAGCTCGGCATGGTGCAGTTGGCACCGGCCGGCAATCCGTTCCTCGGAGGAGCAGCCCTCGGAGGCGAGAAGGCGATCAGCGAAGACACCGCTCGATTGGTCGATGTCGAAATTCGGCGCATCATCGATGGCTGTCACAAAGAGGCAAAAGACATGTTGCTGAAGTATCGCGCTAACCTGGACGGACTGGTCAAGTCACTTCTCATCCATGAGACACTTGATGAAACACAAATTCTTAATGCGACCGGGCTTCCGCAGGTGAGCAGCGTCAATCGCCAACCGGCGCATACGGGAGATCGTTCGTGAACGCGCAGACCATAGTACAGCAATCCAAGCGGTCCAGCGAAGTAATGGCCATTCTGATTCGCAGTGGACTGGGCGATTTAGCAGACGCCCTTCGGCCACAGAAAAGCCGAGTCGACCCTGAAACGACGTCTGCTCTTGATGGATCACCTTCGAAAC
Organism: uncultured Ignavibacteria bacterium; assembly: GCA_964617645.1. Taxonomy (GTDB): domain Bacteria; phylum Zixibacteria; class MSB-5A5; order CAIYYT01; family CAIYYT01; genus JADJGC01. The sequence continues at coordinate 176,837 of CAZTYE010000001.1, read as the reverse complement.
AGGAAGCGCGGGCAAAACGGCTAAGAATGGTTTTGGAAGAACTGGGGCCCACTTACGTGAAGTTCGGACAGGTTCTGTCGACCCGTCCCGACTTGGTGCCTGCCGAACTACTGAGTGAGCTGACCAAATTGCAGGACCGAGTAGAGCCCGTCCCATTTGAGGCTGTCTGTAAGGTCGTGGAAGAAGAATTCGGGCGACCGCACGCGTCGGTTTTCGAGTCACTTGAGCCCGTGCCGTTAGCCTCCGCATCGCTTGGGCAAGTGCATCGGGCTAAACTAAACGGTCAAGACGTAGTGGTCAAGGTGCAGCGTCCGGGAATTCGGAATCTTGTCGAAGCCGATATTCGGATGATGAAACAGTTGGCGCACCACTTGGAGCGCCGCCTGAAGTATTCGGCCATCTACCAACCAAGTCTTGCAGTGAAACAATTTGAGGACACATTGACCGAAGAACTCGACTACCGAGTCGAAGCCGCTCATCAGGAACGGGTCATTCAGCAGTTCAAAGACGACCCAACGATACGTGTCCCGCGTGTCTTTCGTCAGGCGTCGACTTCGCGCATCCTCACCATGGAATACATCGACGGCATCAGGGTCTCCGACAACGAGGCGCTGCGTGCAGCACAGATTGACTTCGCTGAAGTGGCTCGGCGAGGATTTCGCTTCGTGCTGAAGCAAACGCTGGAGGAAGGCTTCTTTCATGCGGATCCCCACCCCGGCAACATCCTGGTGCTTCCCAACAATGTCGTGTGCTTCATCGACTTCGGTATGATGGGACGGCTGGGTCAACGGATGCGAGAGGATTTCGTGGAATTGGTTTACCACGTAATTGATGGCAATCCTCATCGCGTTGCGGAAAGCATCATCAGTCTGCTCAGTGCAGAATCATCCGTTTCCATGCCGGAACTTGAACGCGACGTCGCGCGATTCCTGGATGCGTATGCCGGGCGAACGCTGCGCGAATTGAATTTGTCGAAGCTCTTAGGCGAAATCCTGGCAGCGCTGGCAAAGCATGGGCTGCGAATCCCTCCGGATCTCTACCTCATGCTCAAGGCGATCATCCAGATTGAGTCAACAGCTGTCGCGTTGGCTCCGGAGTTCGACGTAGCCGGAGAAGCAGAGCCGTTTGCGCGAAAAGTCTTCAGGGACCGCTTCCGACCACAACGGCTGGTGGAAGAAGCGGCCGTCGGCAGTCGCGAAATGCTGAAGTTGCTTCGCGAAGCGCCAACTGCACTCAGGGAGCTGGGCCAGATCATCAAGCGTGAGGGCATTGGTGTCAGATTTCATCAAAGCGGGATGCCCGAAGCGCTCAGCTCGAGTGACCGCAGCGCTAATCGCGTTGCTTACGCGTTCGTTGTCGGAGCATGTCTTGTCGGCTCCGCGATTATCGCCGCGGCAAAGATTCCGCCCACGTGGAACGGGGTTTCTATCATCGGGCTTGGTGGATTCCTGATCGCGCTGGTGCTGGCGACATTGATGGTAGTCTCGATCCGCCGTCAAGGACGGCTTTGACTGCAGTGGTTGGACCGCGAGAAAACCATGATCACAGTGATCGATAATTCACCGGGGATGACGGACGGCAATCGTGATCTCAATCGGGAGACGAAGTGTTGTTCGCGGCTACAACGAGTTAATGAAGTTCGAATGAAGATAGATGTCAACACTGTTGAGCCGATGGCTCCCCGGTATGCGAATGATGGGCGCATACTGCCGGATAACGAATCCATTGAAGGTCAACCGAAAGGAAATTTGTATGAACAAGATGCTGGCTGTGGTTTTTGACAAGGAAGAGGCTGCCTACGAAGGGTTGCGCGCCTTGAATGATCTGCATTCCAACGGCGACATCACGCTCTACGCGACGGCCGTGATTGTGAAAGACGCATCCGGAGTCGTAAGCGAGGAGCAAATCGCCGATTCAGGTCCGGTCGCCACCTCTCTCGGCTTGTTGTCCGGGAGTCTGGTTGGTTTGTTGGCGGGACCGGTTGGGCTCGCTATCGGTGCCTCAGCAGGAGCATTGACAGGCTTCGTCGTCGATCTGGACAAGTCTGGAATCGGCATCGGCTTTCTGGATGAAGTGTCGAGCGCCATGAGCCCGGGTAAAGCGGCGGTGCTCGCGGAAGTCGAGGAGACTTGGGTAACGCCGTTGGATTCGAGAATGCGAATCTTAGGTGGTCTTGTATTCCGCCGCCTGAAATCCGAAGTCGTTGAAGATCAACTGGCACGCGAATCGGCCGCATTTAACGCCGAGATGAATCAGCTCCGCGAAGAATTGGCGCAAGCGAGTAGCGAGACCAAAGTCGCGGTGCAAAAGGAAATCGAAGTCATCGGCAAGAAACTTGAGATCATGCACGCCGAGGCCACGGCGAGAGCGGGGCAGGTCAAAAGCGAGGCTGATGCGAAGGTCGAAACCATGCGCACGCAAATGAAGCAGGCAAGTGAATCGCAGAAGGCAAGGGTCGAGAAACGGATTTCCAAAGTTAAGGCCGACTATGCAACGCGGAGCGCCAAACTCGAGCAGGCCCGCAAACTTGCCGGGGAGGCACTGTCGCTCTGACGGCAGTCTTCGCAGTGGCCGCGGCGAGCGATAGCAGCGATAGCCAGTTATCGGCTGCGGAATTATTGGCGCTGTACTTCTACTCGAGATTGCTGTCTTGGAAGATCGGTAAAGTACAGCGCCCTTAACCATCGGATTGAGAAAGTGAAGTGATCATGGATCTTCTTGAAGAACAATTGGCGGGAATTTTGTCTCGCAACTGGTGGCTGGTGCTGCTGCGCGGCCTCATTGCCATCGGCTTTGGAATATTGGTCTGGATTCAGCCAGAGATTTCGCTCAGGATGCTCATCATGCTCTTTGCCGTCTTCTCTCTGACAGATGGCGTCCTTGAAATCGGGATAGCAATCGCGGGGCGCGATTGGCTCGAGCAAAAGTGGGTATTGATCATCAGGGGACTACTTGGCATCGGCCTGGGCATTTTGACGATCTTGAGACCCGACGTTACTGCGATGGCGCTCTTGTTCTACATCTCCATCTGGGCGATTGCCGGAGGCGTCCTCGACATCGTCACCGGGATCCGCTTACGAAAGGAAATGACAGGTGAATGGCTGCTCATTCTTGGTGGAATTATGACAGTGGCTTTCGGCGCCTTGCTTATCGCTTGGCCATCTGAAGGCGCACTCGCGGTACTTTGGCTGATTGGGACGTATGCCACTATCTTTGGTGCGCTACTTATCGGCTTGGCCTTCAGGATGCGTTCCTTCGGGAAACGGCTCAGCGGATCGGATAAGAAATGATTGTCGAACATCTCTCGCTTGCGGATAGTTGTCGCTGCAAAGCCATGAGCCGGGGAAACAGATCGAACAAGCTTGTCATTAGGGAATGGAGACACGTATGAAGGTTCTCATCTTCCTTCTTTTAGGAACGATCTCAGCCTCTATGCAGACGGTTCCGCCCGATCTTAAGACGTTCCTCAAAGAGCGAGTCGATTTTACTCAGCAGGACTTTCGAGCGCTGGAACTGCGAGAGGCTGTGACCAAAATGCTCAACACTGACAAAAAGCCGGAGGTGGCGGTTTTTGGCATCATGTACGTGGAAGTACCGGCAGATTTCTTTATCGACAAATTTCGCGACATTGAAACCTTCATGAAGTCCAGTAGCGTAGTGGAAATGGGGACGTTTGAGAATCCTGCGCAAGCGAACAACCTGAGCGAACTCACGCTGGAACCGGAAGAGCTCGTCTCCATTAAGGAGTGCGAAGTCGGCAAGTGCAATTTGAAGCTATCCGCTGCAATGATTGACCGTATCCGACGAGAGGTCGACTGGTCCGCGTCGAATTGCCGAGAACGGGTCACCGAACTGGTGAAAGAAATGATGGTCGGCTATGTGAAAGCCTACTCGATCGGTGGTAGTGCCTCGATGGTGCAGTACGATGACCAGAAGTATCCGTTGCGATCGGCGGATGAATTTCACGAACTCTTACAGGAATCCGACTTTCTCTACGAGTATGTGCCGCAACTACACAGGTATCTCGAAGTGTATCCACAAGACGATTTGCCTGGCACAGAAAACGTCATCTACTGGTGCAAGAGGAAGTATGACAAGCTAAGACCGATAGTGAGCATAAACCATGTTACTTTATTCAGGCAATCCCAGGGGAAAGCTAAGACTCTGATCGCATCGAAGCAGATCTACGCCAATCACTACTTCGAAGCTTCGTTCGAATTGACCGCACTCGTAGAGACAGAACTGAAAGCTGGGCGGCCCGGATTCTACTTTCTGTATCTCAATCGTTCGCGGTTTGACACGTTGCGCAAGAAGTTTCTTCCAGGGATGCAACACACGATTAGAAGTGAAATACTAAAGAAAATAAACCAAGAAATGAACTCGACCAGAGTACAGTTGGAATCTCTCTATCGAGAAGAGGTTTCTCCGACAAAGCAATAGAATGACGGCTGCAAAATGCAGCGATGCCCGTTCTCAAATTGTTTCATCAGCCTGACCGCAGCGACGTCCAAGTCCTCAAGCAGCTTCCTCCAACAGCAGCACACCAGTTTGCTCCCTCCGTCAGCCGAAGCTGGACGCGAAGTAGTCTTCAGTCAGAACACGATTGGTAATGTTCTTGAGAATGGGATCTCCCTCAACTGCTGGAGAAACACGAGCCACGCCTGACATTCTGTCTTTCTTGAGTCCACGTTAGGCACATATACCTTCTTCTAACACCTGTCTAATATAACAGGCCGAAACACGGGACAAAACTGGACAACACCGGACAAAATGTAAAGCGTAAGTCGTTGCCAGTATTGTCCCTTACTGTCCGGTATTGTCCCGTGTTCGGAGTTCAGCTCACGCTCATAACCCGCAGGTTGAGAATTCAAATCCAACCTCTTGGTTCAATCCTTATTGAGAGAGTCACTCATTCCGAAAGTCAGTGAGAAAGTTCTGAGTTCCGCACGGTTCAGGGAGCTTTGTTTATGGGGTAGCTAGGTTAGAAAGTACGCCGTCAGGATTCTATCCTGACGGCGTAACGCTATTTTGACGGCGCGGTCGTCATTCTGACGGCGTGAGAATTGCGCTAACGGCGCGGTTGAATACTTGGGCCTCGGTCATCACGTTTGTGGAGTCTCAGAACCGCTTAGTGTAAAAGTGGCAGTACGGTTCCTTGCCGTTGTTCTCGTAATAATCTTGATGATAGTCCTCGGCGGACCAGAACTTGGTCGCTGGAACGACTTCGGTCACGACTTTGTAGCCTTTGTCCTTCAGAATTCCGATCAACTTCTGCGTCGTCGCTTTCTGAGCCTCGGAAGTATAGAACACCGCCGAGCGATACTGGTCGCCGACATCCGGCCCTTGGCGATTCAGTTGCGTTGGGTCGTGAATCTCGAAAAAGTACTTCGCCAGAGTTTCGTAACTCGTCTTGTTCGGATCGAAGACGACTTCCACTGCTTCCGCATGGCCGGTGCCCTTGTAGCAGACATCCTTGTAAGACGGGTTCTCGGTGTTGCCACCCATGTAGCCGGAGCGCGCCGAGATCACGCCCGGCTGCTGCGCTAACAGATGCTCGACGCCCCAGAAACAACCGCCGGCAAAATACGCTGTCTCGGTCGTCATCTTCTGAGTCGCTGAAGCTTTGCTCACGGCAGCGCCTTCCTGACCGGCAGGCACGAAGGTCATGGAGATCGAGTTAACGCAGTGCCGTGTGTTCTTGGCGGTGAAGCCTTCGCCTTCGAAGACATGCCCCAGATGTCCGCCGCAGCGGGCGCAGGTGATTTCGACGCGATGGCCGTCGGCGTCGGTTGTGCGCTTGACGGCGCCGGCGATTTCGTCATCGAAACTCGGCCAGCCGCAGCCGGAATCGAATTTGTCGGTCGAGCGATACAACGCGGCGTTGCACTGCTTGCAGTGGTAAGTACCGGCGTCTTTGTTTTTATAGTACTTGCCGGTGAAAGGCATTTCAGTGCCCTTATGGACGATCACCCGCTCTTCTTCGGGAGTCAGCTTATTCAAAGAAACCTCGCTTTTGTTGGTGTTCTCAGTCTTCTCATTGGCGGCCACGGATGTGCCCTGCGGCTGCCGAATCGACGGCAGCAGCGCGACGATCAACGCCAGCGCAATGGCGGCGGTGGCCAGATAACGCGTCAGCGATTTGGGTTTGTCTTGTTGGTTCATGGGCTAAACCTCTCTTTCCCGACACCACCTGATGATGGGCTGAATTGCTCCATCTATGCCATAAAACAAGTCGAAGCGGGGAGTTGGTTCCCCATTGGTACGGGATGATGGAAAGATTAACGAAAATTAAGAATTCGCCGGATCCGGAAGGTGACGCCGATCCGATCCCCTCCGCGATCAACACGAATTATCGAGCACATTGTCCTTGACAAACAAGACTGGCGTGGCGATATTGAGATGAAACAGACGCTATACGAATTGTCGGAGTGCGAATCGTTGGAGGAGGCGAGACGATGGAACCAAGAGTAAGAGCGAGGACGTCGGCGCGGACTTGGCTGGCAGTTGTCTTGATCGCCTTGGCGGCGTTGTCAGCGACCGGGTTGGGGCAAGGCACTGATTACGGTGTACCCGACTCCGTCTATTTTGGGACTCCGAAGTATAGCCCCAAGAACTGCAGCGACTCGGTCATGATCGAGATTCCTGTATTTCTCTATTCCGACAGGATTTCAATTTTCAACACCTTTGAGTTTTACTGGCAAGGGGAAATCCAATGTGATACGATGCACATTTACGTTACCGGGAATCCACTTCAGACGCTCACAGAAATTCACATTGATAACGCTGCCAACTGGGTTCGCGGGGGCTTGCTCGCAACCCAAGGGATCATTTGCCCAACAGACGGCACGGAACTGGCGGCACGAATTCACTTCTCGGCACTGCCTGGAGACACGTTCACGATATGGTCGCAACCAGATCACATTCGCTTTCAAGACGGCTTCAATTCTTGGTACCCAACGTTTCGTGACGTGACCCTGAGCCTCGCTGTTCCGGACACGCTGTTCATGAGTCCGGGTGATGCTGACTGCTCCGGCAGTGTTTCCATCGCGGATGCAGTGTTTCTGATCAACTACATTTTCGCCGGCGGCTGCGCCCCCTACGACCGCAACGCCGCTGACCCCGACGCCAGTTGTTCAATCAGCATCGCCGATTCGATGTACCTGATTAACTATATCTTCGCCGGGGGAAATCCGCCCAATGCGGGGTGCGTGGTGCAATTGTAGGTCGGGGCCTCGGAGCGCCCAAAATTCGTGGCACACGAGGCCGGGTGGCACGCACGGAACCTGGATTCCGGCTTGCTCCCGAATGACGGGCGCAATTGCCCCGCGGAGCGCGGGATCCTCGACCATGCGCCCCTGCGCGGGAGGCAATGTCACAGCGCGATTCCCAACCTGATGGGACTTCAAATGAGTCCTTGAGGCTGTCACCCTGAGCCGCTGCGCAGGCGAAGGGTCTGTGAGTATTGTGGCACAAGGTCGAACAGATTCTTCGCTGCGCTCAGAATGACATGAATACGGATTTTCAACAGTCCCTTGCGCCGGAATGACGGGCAAGGCACGCCGCGAAGCGCCCCTACGCGGGAGGCGTATCCACCGCTTAAATCCGACCCCGAAGGATGGGGCACCCACGGTTTAGGATTTTCTAACACAGAAACGAGCGCGAAACTCGAGTACGATTTCGCGCAATTCGTCATCGAGGCATTCTATAGCCTGCGCGGCGATCGGCGCGGGCACGCCGCCGTAGAAGGCTTCTGCGATGCTGCCGGTGATGCAGGCCAGCGTATCGCTGTCGCCGCCGAGCGAAATGGCGAGGCGGATGGCGTTTTCGAAATCGGACGAATCCAGAAACGCAATGATCGCTTCCGGCACGGTCTGGCGGCACGATTCGTTAAAGCGATAGGTCGGGCGGATGGTGGCGCAGGTACGACTTAAATCGTAGCCGAATGATTCGGCGACGTAGGAGCGAATGTCCTCCTTGCTCGCTCCGGTTCGGGCCATGAAGATCGCTGCAGCCGTCGCCTGCGCGCCGGCGATGCCCTCCGGATGATTGTGCGTGATCTCGGTGTACTTTTTCGCCGCAGAGAGAACATCTTTCAAATTGCCAAACGCCCAGCCGACCGGGCTGATACGCATTGCGGCGCCGTTGCCCCAACTGTTGTAGGGCTGGCTGTCGGCGCTGGACGCCCACGCGTGGAACATGCCGCCGTAGCCGCCATACGGATAACGATGATAGTAGGCCTTGAGCAGCGCGGTGTAGTCGCAGTCGCGCAGGATGGCCTCCGCCAGCGCGACGGTGAGAATGCTGTCGTCGGTGAAGGAACATCCGGTGTCGAACAGGGGGAACTCTGTGGTTTTGATATTATTGAATTCGTAGATCGATCCGACGATGTCGCCGACTATCGCGCCGAGCATGGGGAGGCCTCACCTTCAAATATCACCATTCGTTGCCTGCAAGTTGTAAGTCGGGCACCTGCGCTCCCGACAGTTGCGTCACACGAGGGCGTGTGCCACGCACGGAACCTGGATTCCGGCTTTCGTCGGAATGACGGGCAAGGCGCGCCGCGAAGCGTCCCTGCGCGGGAGGCAATGTCACAGCGCGATTCCCAACCTGATGGGACTTCAAATGAGTCCTTGAGGCTGTCACCCTGAGCCGCTGCGCAGGCGAAGGGTCTGTGAGTATTGTGGCACAAGGTCGAACAGATTCTTCGCTGCGCTCAGAATGACATGAATACGGATTTTCAACAGTCCCTTGCGCCGGAATGACGGGCAAGGCGCGGCGCGCCGCGCCCCTACGCGGGAGACGTATCCTCACGTCTCGAGCTGTCGATATGGTGAAGCAATTGCCATCACAGCCTTGCCTTTGTCCATTCTTCAAGGCCGCCGGCGAGGATCAGCTCCTGCGCGGCAGCGCCGACCGGGCCGATGGCATGATTCACGCCGTTGGCTACAAGTCGCGAATTCGCGAAGTCAATCGTCGCGGCGATTCCGGTCTTGACTGTGAGTCTATCCGCGCCGAATTGCTTCTTGAGATCGTTGACCAACTCCGGCGCTTCGATCGCGAGAAAACCGTTGTTGAGCGCATTGCGTTTGTAGGTCTCGGAAAACGAACCGGCGACGACCAGCGCGATGCCGCGATATTTGAGCGCGGTCGCGGCTTGCTCACGCGAAGAGCCGGTGCCGAAGTTAAAGCCGCCGACCAGAATGTCGCCCTTCGTGACCAATTTGCCAAATTCCGGATCGTAATTTTCCATCACGACCCCGGCTTGCTGCTCGGGTGTGAAATCGTCGATGTAGGTGTACTTGCCCGGATAGATGCCGTCGGTATTGAGATTGTCTTGATGGCAGAAAATCAGTTCGCCTTTGACCTCGGCCGGAAATCCGGCGACGATTGTCGTTTTGCCGGAAGGCGCCGCGGCTTTGGCTTTGGAACTGACCCCGCCGACCGGCTTGCCCCCGCCGTTGCCGGAAGGTAGATCGATGAAGCCCGCAATCGCCGAGGCCGCCACAACCGCCGGCGATGCCAGATAGGCCTGCGCCTCGCGCGATCCCATGCGGCCTTTGAAATTGCGATTAGTGGCCGAGATGCCGACTTCGCCGTCTTCGAGAATGCCCTCACCAAGACCGATGCACGCACCGCAGCCGGGCGCGAGCACGATTGCGCCGGCCGCAACCAATGCCTGCCAGTCGCCGCGCCGTTCGGCTTCCTGTTGCACTTCGCTGGAGGCCGCCGATAGGTAGAATTTCACGCCGTGTGCAATCTTCTTACCACGCATGACCGCCGCCGCTTGCGCGATGTCTTCGACGCGACCGTTGACGCACGACATCAGGTAGGCTTTGTGAATCTGCACTTTCTTGTCGCGCATGTCGGCCAGCGAGGTGATCACTTTCACCGTGTTCGGCCCCGAGACGTGGGGCTGCACGCTGTCAAGATCGAGATAAAGTTCTTTGGCGTAGTCGGCATTTGAATCGGCGGTCGGGATGTTCTTCTCCAATTCATCGATGCGCTGGTGATTCATGCGCGGATGCGCGCCCCCGCTGCCGTCAGCATCGGAGGGAACGCCTTGTAGGCCACGCTGGGCAACGAAATCGGCGCGCGCGCGCAGCCACTTGAGAGTGACTTCATCAATGGCGAACATGCCGACCAACGCTCCCCACTCGGTGCTCATGTTGGCGATAGTCAGTCGTTCGTCGATCGAGAGATACTTGACGCCGTCGCCGACAAACTCGACCGCGTGATTGAGCACTTCGTCGTGGTTGAAAAGCCCGCAGAGCGTCACGATGACATCCTTGCCGGTGACGCCGGGGCGCATACGTCCACGCAATTCGACTCTGGCGATCGGCGGCACTTGCCACCAAGTGCGACCGGTCGCCCACAGCGCAGCGGCGTCGGTGCGAACGATCGGGGTGCCTAGGCATCCCAGCCCGCCGTACATGTTGGAATGACTGTCGGAAGCCACCGCCATTGTGCCCGGAAACGCGTAGCCCTCCTCGCACATGATCTGATGTCCGATACCGCGGCCGGCGGGATAGAAATCGATGCCGTGATCTTTGGCGAAGGCCGCGATCTTGGCGTACTTGGCAAGGTTGCCTTCCGTGGTGTCTTGCACGTTGTGATCAAGCGTGAACACCGGCTGGCGCGGGTTGAAAATCTTCTTGGCGCCAATCGATTTGAATTTCGGAATGACGGCGCCGGTGTTGTCGTGGGTCATGACGTGCGCCGGTTTGATCGAGATATAGTCGCCGGCGCGAACGACGTGGCCGGATTCCAAACCAAAGGCGAATTTCTGGGCGATTTTTTCGACGAGTGTCTGAGCCATAGCAGCGGTACTCCCTTCTTCGTGGAGCAAAGATACCGCGCCCGCAGCGGGAAGTCAACGACCGGCACGGCACATCACCGCTTGCGCCACGAGCGAAATACCTGTACTTTGTCGATCCAGAATTACGCTCTACAATTACGAATCTGGCTACTCACAGGCTTTCGGAGGTACTTATGGAACGCTCACAGCGAACAACAATCGCGGCGGTAATCGCACTCTTCGTGCTCTTTTCGAATTTTGCGACATTGTCGGCTCTGACACCGACACTCGTCAACTATCAAGGACGCTTGCTCGATTCCGGCGGAAATCCGGTCGCGGACGGCAATTACTCGGTAGTGTTCACGATTTACGATGCGGTTTCCGGCGGCGCGACGATCTGGACCGAGTCGCGCACAGTGACTACGATCGGCGGCGATTTCACGATATTGCTCGGGTCGGTCACGCCGATTACCGACGCCGTCTTTAGTAGCGCGACGCGTTACCTGGGTGTCAAAGTCGGCGCGGATCCGGAGATTTCGCCGCGCACGCGCTTGGTGTCGCAGCCGTATGCGTTTCGCGTGAACACGATCGATGGCGCGACCGGCGGCGCGGTCAGTGGAAATATCAGTCTTGACAATTCAACCGCCTCAGTTGGCAATGTCTACAAAGGCGGGCAACTCTTCCTGCACAATTTCGGACTGAGCAATCTCTTCATCGGCACTGATGCTGGCAATCTCACCATGAGCGGAAGCGGCAACGTCTGCATGGGAGTTTCGCCATTGAAGAATAACCTGACCGGAGTGGGAAACGTGGCCGTTGGCGTTCTGACTCTAGATGAGAATTTGAACGGCAGCAACAACGCGGCGCTTGGGAATGGCGCCTTAGGCAGCAACACCGATGGTCAGAACAATTCCGCACTTGGCACCACGGCGCTTGGCAACAACCAAACTTCTTCGAGTAACACGGCCGTCGGCTTCTCCGCTGCCGGACTGACAACCGGCGGCAGTAATACGGCGGTTGGTTCGCTCGCGTTGCAGACGAACACCACCGGTTCGAACAACACGGCCCTCGGTCGCGGCGCGGATGTCAGCGCCAACAATTTGACCAATGCTACCGCTATCGGTTACAACGCCGTCGTTAGCGCCAGCAACAAGGTGCGCATCGGCAATTCCTCCGTCACGGTTATCGAAGGACAGGTGGCGTTCACATTTCCATCGGACGTCAATCAGAAGGAAAACTTCCAGGAAGTCAATCACGCCGAAGTACTCAGGAAGCTCGCCGACCTGAGGCTGAGCAGTTGGAACTACAAGGGGCACGATCCGCAGCAGTTCCGTCATTACGGGCCGACGGCGCAAGACTTTTTCGCCGCGTTCGGAAATGACGGCATCGGTGCGATCGGTTCGCCAACGACAATCAATTCCGGCGACATGGCGGGCGTCATGCTGATCGCGATTCAAGCGCTCAAACGCGAGAAGGATGCGCTTACGCAGCGACTGGACACAATGCAAGCGGAACTCGAAGCACTGAAGCGTGAGAAGCAAAAATAGCAATTGCAGAGTTGACTCAAATGCAAATCGCCGTCGGGAGTGATTCCCTGCGGCGGTGTTGCTGTGAGCTTCAAGCATGGCAGATGGCTACTCAGAATTCAGCGGAAGAAGATTCCGCCGTCGCGGAAATCGATATTGATGTTGTCGCCGTCCTTAACTTTACCTTCGACGATGCGCAGCGAGAGTTCGTCGAGGATTTCATTCTGGATCAGTCGTTTCAAGGGTCGCGCGCCGAAGACTTCATCAAAGCCCGCCCGCGCCAGATAGGCTGTAGCCTGCGGCGTGATGGAAATCACGATGCCGCGCTTCTCCAATCGCTGCGCCACCAGAGTCATCTGGAGTTCGACAATGCGCGCAATTTCCTCAGGTGTTAGGTGTTGGAAGATGATGATATCGTCAACACGGTTGAGAAACTCGGGCCGAAACACCTGCCGCAGAATTTGGTTGATCGCGCTCTCTTGCGCCTTGCGATCATTCGCGAATTGCGCGATTTGCTGCGAGCCGAGATTGCTGGTCATGATCACGACGGTGTTCTTGAAATCGACGGTGCGGCCCTTGTTGTCGGTGAGGCGGCCTTCGTCGAGAAGCTGCAACAGGACGTTGAAAACCTCGGGGTGTGCCTTTTCGATTTCGTCGAAGAGCACTACGGTGTAGGGGTGCCGCCGAACAGCCTCCGTGAGTTGGCCGCCTTCCTCGTAGCCGACATACCCGGGTGGCGAGCCGACCAGACGCGCGACGGAGTGCTTCTCCATGTATTCGCTCATGTCGATGCGCACCAGCATGCGTTCGTCATTGAAGAGAAATTGCGCAAGCGCTTTCGCCAACTCGGTCTTGCCGACGCCGGTCGGGCCGAGGAAAATAAACGAGCCGATGGGGCGGCCTTCTTCCTGAATCCCGGCGCGGCTGCGACGAACGGCATTGGAGACGGCGGTGATCGCCTCGCGTTGCCCGATAACGCGCTTGCCGATTTCGTCTTCCATTTGCGCCAGTTTCTTTGACTCTTCGGTGAGCATCCGCTGCACCGGGATGCCGGTCCAGCGCGAGACGATCTGGGCGATGTCTTCCTCGTCAACTTCCTCTTTGAGAATTTGCCGGTCGGTTTGGACTCGCGCGAGTTCGGTTTTGGCGGCGGCGATTTGCTTTTCGAGTTCGGGGATCTTGCCGTAAGTGATCTCGGCGACTTTCTGCAATTCACCGGCGCGCTCGAATTGCGCCGACTGCTCTTTGAGTTTGTCGATCTGCGCCGAGAATTCTTTGATCTGGTCAATGATCTTGCGCTCATTTTGCCAGTGCAGTTCAAGTTTGGCGTTTTCTTCCCGGGCGTCGCTGAGTTCCCGCTCCAATTCGACAAGGCGATTCTTCGACTCGGAATCTGATTCCTTCTTGAGCGCCTCGCGCTCGATCTCGAGTTGGCGAATGCGCCGGTGCAAACGGTCGATCTCGGTGGGTTTGCTGTCGATTTCGATGCGGAGCTGCGAGGCGGCTTCATCCATGAGGTCGATGGCTTTGTCGGGCAAGAAGCGATCGGCGATGTATCTTGCCGAGAGCTCGACGGCGGCGACGATGGCGTTGTCGCGGATGCGCACGCCGTGATGCACCTCGTATTTGGCTTTGATGCCGCGGAGAATGGAGATGGCATCTTTGAGCGACGGCTCTTGGACCATCACCGGTTGGAAGCGACGTTCGAGGGCGGCGTCCTTCTCGATGTGTTTGCGGTACTCTTTGAGCGTGGTTGCTCCGATGGTGCGCAGCTTGCCGCGCGCGAGCGCCGGTTTGAGCAGGTTTCCGGCATCCATCGCGCCCTCGGCGGCGCCGGCGCCGACGATGGTGTGCAATTCGTCGATGAAGAGGAGAATCTGGCCGTCGGATTCTTCCACTTCTTTGATCACGGCTTTGAGGCGGTCCTCGAATTCGCCGCGATACTTAGTGCCGGCGATCATCTGGCCGAGATCGAGAGAGAGCAGGCGTTTGTTCTTGATCGTCTCCGGCACGTCGCCGTCGATGATCTTCTTGGCGAGGCCTTCGACGATGGCGGTCTTGCCGGTGCCGGGTTCGCCAACGAGCACGGGGTTATTTTTGGTGCGGCGCGAGAGGATTTGCATGATGCGGCGGATTTCGTCATCGCGACCGATAACCGGATCAATTTCGCCGCGGCGCGCCATCTGTGTAAAGTCGCGTGTGTATTTCTCGAGCGCTTGATACTTCCCCTCCGGATCGGGATCGGTGACGCGCTGGTTGCCTCGCAGCCCGGCCAGAGCTATGAGGACGTCGTCACGCTTGATCTTGATCAGCTTTTTGATCTCCGGCTGATCGATCAAAGCAAGGAAAAGATGCTCGGTGCTGATGTACTCATCGCGAAGCTGGCTGGCCTCGGATTCGGCCTGGTCGAAAACCTTGCGCAATTCAGGAGTGGCATACGGCTCGACACCGCCGGAGATGATTGGCTGTTTGGCGAGTTCGGCTTTGAGTCGAAGCTCGACGTCCGTCGGATCGAGTTCAAGTTGCCGCAGCAGCGACGGGACAATGCCCTCGGACTGCTTGGCCAAAACAAGCAACAAGTGCGTTGGTGTAATCGCCTGCTGCGAGAGTTGACCGGCAAGCTGCATCGCGCCTTGCACGGCTTCGGCGGCTTTGGTGGTATATTTGTTGAAATTCATTTACTCCTCCCATTTCACCCGGCAGCGGCCAGAAGCAGCATCGACGATCACGAACAGCGCAAACGGTCGCCGCCGCGCGGGCATTTGATTATACGCAAATTAGTTTTCGCGCGTCGCAGCGGCAAACGGAGTATTCAGTCGCTCGGCGCAGTCGCGAAAATCACAGCAGGTGTTGCAGACGCGCTTGAGGGCGACGAAGTCGACAAGCTCAATTTCCGGCGCTAAATAGCCGTTGGCGTGGGGTTCGTCGCAGAGAAGGTCGGTGCTGAGGTACTTCTTGTTGTCATCGGGAAAGACGGTCACGACGGTTGAATCGGCGCCGATTTGCTCCTGTACGAGAATCGCGGCCAGAAAGTTCGCGCCCGAAGAAATCCCGACCGCCAATCCCAGTTGACGCGCCAGTTTCTGGGCCATGAGGATGGCGTCGCCGTCGGGGACATCAACGACCGGGTCGAGGTAGGCCAAATCGACGATGGCCGGAATGAACTCGTCGGAGATGCCTTGAATGCGATGCCGACCGATTTTCTTGCCGGTACGCAAAGTCGGTGAATTGGACGGCTCCATGGGGTGGACTTTGATTTTCGGATCCTGCGCGCGCAAATACTTGCCGACGCCCATTACCGTTCCGCCGGTGCCGACACCGGCCACGAACGCGTCCGGTTTCCGCTCGCTGTATTGCAGTTGCCACCAGAGTTCCGGGCCAGTGGTGAGAGCGTGGGCCCCGACGTTGTTGGCATTCGAGAATTGTCGCGGGAGAAAGCAGCCGGGATGCGACTTGGCCATCTCTTCGGCCATCGCAATGCTGCCCAGAAAGCCGCCCTCATCGCGCGTGACCGGGCGGATTTTTGCGCCCATGCTTTGGATCAGATCGACGCGCTCGCGGCTCATCCAGTCGGGCATAAAAATCGTCACCGGATGCCCCAAGGCGCGGCCGATCGCGGCGAAGGAGATACCGGTGTTGCCGCTGGTTGCTTCGACAATCGTGTCGCCCGGATTGAGCGAGCCGTCGAGATACGCTCGGCGGAGAATATGAAGCGCCATGCGGTCTTTGATGCTGCCGGTCATGCTGAGATGTTCGGCTTTGGCGAAGACAAGACGATTCTGCCCGCGCAGACGGAACTCGATCTGCAGCAGCGGGGTGTTGCCGATCAGGAAAGAGAGGGCTTGGAGTTTCTTGTCAATTGCCGGTTCCATAGCGTCGCCTTTGCGCACAGGATTATAAGCGATTCTTCACGGCCTGCCAAGCGCGATCGCGACGGGTCGGTGAGGGTACGGAGGATCAAGACCGGTCATGAACTGTGCATACTGTCGCTCCGACTCGCCTGATCATAGCAATCAGCAATCATGATCCAGAACCTGTCTCGATACTTCCGGTTTGGCAGCCGAGCCGCAAACCAGCGCTCAAAGACACGCCGCACATGGCGCCGGTCCGCCGGAGAAGATGTAGTTTACCAGATAGACAGCGTCTGTGATATTAGTCCTGCCGTCGCAGGTGACGTCGACGGAGCTCATCAAGGGCTCGTTCACATCGCTCCTGAACAAGAAGTTGATCAAAGAGACTGCGTCTGCCAAGTTAATCTGAAAGTTCCGGTCAACATCTCCGCAAAAACCGGGCAATAACGTCCACTGCGCAATTGACCCCGCAAGTTTGCCGCCTGCAGAAGAGAAACTGCCCCCTACGACCAATGTGCCCTCATATTCAATAAGCGCATACACGGCGTTGTTGTATGGCGACACGATTCCCTCAATGCCGGAGCCGAGCGCGATCCAGTCGCTGCCCGTCCAAGCGGCGATCCGATTCACCGCGACACCTCCCGCCGTATCGAAGTCACCGCCAACGAATAGAGTATGTCCCACGACAGTGGAGGCATGGGCGGAGCCCCAGTTATATCCGTAGAGGTCGGCATTGAAACCCGAATTCAGAGACGACCATTCGACGCCATCCCACGAAGCGATGCCGTTGGTACTATCGCCTCCGGAAGTACGAAACAAGCCACCGGCAATGATCACGTCGCCAAAGCGAACCAACGTCCTTACTGAACCCAGGTACGAGCAGCCCTCGGGAACGGTGTCGACGTAGTACCCGAACATACCTGTGGCGACGGGGACCCACGCGGGATCTTCCCACTCCACGATGTGATGTTGAAACGTTCCTCCGGCATACAAATTCCCTCGATCGACCAGCAGAGCCGTAACGACGGAGTAGCAAGGACCCAGAGGAGATCGTTTCGGGAGTTCTCCGATTGCCGACCAGTCAGCACCGTCCCAAGCGGCAATTGAGATTTCGGGAACTCCGATCAATGAGAACAGTCCGCCGGCTATCAGCTTTCCATCATAGGTGGTTAATGCCTCGACAATGGAGCATTCATTTGGCGGGAAATCTGGCCCGCAGAAGTAGGGTGAAATCCCGGCGCCAACTGCTGACCAGCCGCTACCGTCCCACGCTACGATGTTTCTGGCGACGACTTGTCCAGCGTTTGAAAATCGCCCGCCAACGATCAATTTGTCGTTGTAAACTGTCAGAGCTTGGACCGTACCGTCAAGGCCTTCTCCGAGCGGTTGCCAGGCAAATCCATCCCAGCTAGCGATGCGATTGGCAAGAACCCCGTTGATCCTTGTGAAACTTCCTGCAGCGATTAGTTGATTCGCGTACAGAGCGAGTGCGAAGACCGATCCATTCGTACCGTCAGGCACATTGGAAAGCGTGTTATCCCAGAACAAGTCGGTCGGCGAACTGTCGGAGCTTCGGTTTTTCACGCTCGTTGAATGGTCGTTTGTCGGCGATGCACGGAGATCAGGTGCCAGCGTCGGTGCAAGTTGAAGTAGTATCGCGAACGTAAACCAGATGCAATGGCGTTTGGAGCACATACCAACATCCTTTCCGCGTGAGTTGGAAACAACGGTTGTTTTCTAATAGAACGGTGGAGAAATCGCTGTTGATGTCCATTTATGATAATGATCGTTCCCTATTTTGTCAACGATATTTTCCGCAAATTTTGCGGCGATTGAGATCTTGAGATTCGCCACGTGAGGGCGCTCGGTTTTGATTGCGGCAGCAGAACGCGTCTGTTGGTAATTTCCGACACCGCGGCTTCGATTACCGATTGAGACCATCTCGCTTGATAGCTTTTCTTCCATGCGGGCAAGATGAGGCTGCTTTCGCTCCTCCCGGCAGGCTACCACACTCCAACAGTCTATCGGAACCGCATTTCCGTGTAGGCAGCTCTCGAGCACAGGATTGGCGGGCCGCAGAAGTCTGATTGGATTTCTGGGAAGAACAAGAACGGAGAGGCAGGGATTCGAACCCTGGATACGGTTTTACCCGTATAACGGTTTAGCAAACCGCCGCCTTCAGCCTCTCGGCCACCTCTCCGGAATATGGCATTCACTCAAGAAGCGGTACGATCTCGATTGGAGATTGTCGTCCGCTTCCGAATGAACTTGACGCCGGCGAAGAAAGCGATTTTGGCGCCCGCTGTCAACGGGAATTCGCCGCGCCGGGTTCGGCTTTGAAGTTGACTTGACCGATTGAACAGCGGTAATTGGGCGCATGCTTGTCGCCGGTCGCCGATTTGTTTTGCAAGTAGCAATGCTTTTGACGCTGATTGCGCCGTGGCTTTGCGCCGAAGAGATTCCGTTCGTTGAGGCAACGGATCGAGTGACGAATCGGTTTGCCGAAGAGTTGTTGGTTCTCAATCCCAAGCTCTTTCCCTATTCATTGATTCTGCCGCGGTTTTCAGCACCAAGTTTTGAGGGATCGGCGAATTTCGACAACGAAGGTGCGCGGCTGGGGGAACTTCTGCGCGCGCGCCTGCAGTTGTTCGACGAACCCGGGCGCAGGCAGATGAATCGCTGGGGGATGCTGAGTGAGTCGCAGCGGCGCGGGATTGAGTTGGCGATGCGGTTGCAGCCGTATGCGCAGGAGATGGCAAAATCGGACACGACGCCGGTTCATCGCATCGGCATGACCAGCGATTTCTGGCTCAGGCCTCTCAGCGGCATTCAGGCGCACCTGCGCGTGCGGATCGAAAATCACGGCGAACTTTACTCGCAGTTCAACGGCCGCATCTGGAAAGAGAAAATCACCAGTTGGGTTGATCACGGCGCCATCTACGCCTACCAAAAGGGCTTTTTTGCTTCCGTCGGTCGCGGATCGATGATCTGGGGTCCGGAGCAGCGTGACGCCCTGTTGTTTTCCGACAACGCCGCGCCGTTTGACCGCTTCTGGATCGGTTTCGAAAAACCGGCGCTGCGCTTCGACTACTTCTTCACTCGACTTGACGACGTGAAGTACAACGATTCGCTGCTGACGCGCTACTTGTCGGCGCATCGAATGGCGTTTCGCAAACATGGCATGTTCGAGTTTGGCCTGTCGGAAGTCGCCTTGTATGGCGGCTACAATCGGCCGATTGACTGGCGGTATCTCAATCCGGTGGTTCCGTTCTATTGGGAACAGTGGAATCGCGGCTCGGACGACAACATTCTCTTTGGAGCGGACTTTGCAATCTATTGGCCGAAACGGGCGCGCATCTTCGGCGAACTTATGATCGATGATTTCCAGATCGACTTCGTATCGGAACCGCATCAGGTAGGTTACAAGCTGGGGATCGACGCCGCCGCGCCATTTGGCTTGGGCCAGACATTCGTCAAACTCTCCTACACTCGCGTCAACACGACGGTATACGGACAGAATCAGCCGCAAAATCTCTATCTCTACTATTGGCGGCCGATTGGTTTTTTTGGCGGCAACGACCAGGATCGGATGACGGCGATGTTTCGCTATCATCTCTCCAACGCCATCGACGCCGAAATCGAGTTCCAGTACTGGCGGCGCGGCGAGGGACGGATCGAGAAGCATCAAGCATCGGGGGTGCCCTATCAGCAGAAATTTCCGACCGGCGTGGTCGAGAAGAATCCTTCCTTGCGGCTGAGTCTTTTCTGGCTGGATCGGCGATTGATCGAAGGACGGCTCGACGCGCGCTACAATCACTACAGCAATTTCCGACATCAGGCAGGCGCGAGCGAGGATCAGTTTGAGCTCAGCGCGTTCTTGTCATACTACATTCAAGGTCTTCTGAATTGAGCACGGAATCGCTGGTTCTTCGAGCGCCTGCGAAGATCAATCTCTTCCTTCAAATCCTCGGCCGGCGCGAAGACGGTTACCACGAGATTCACTCGCTGGTTCAGGCCGTGAATCTGTTTGACCGGTTGACGATCAAGAAATCTGCCGCCGGTATCTCCCTGAACTGCACGGACCCGTCAATACCAAATGACGACAGCAATATCGTGGTCAAGGCGGCGCGACTGGTGTATCAAGAATTCGGCTGGGCGGGCGGCGTTGAAATTCATTTGGAGAAGAACATTCCCCATGGCGCCGGACTCGGTGGCGGCAGCTCCGACGCGGCGGCGACGATCAAAGGGATTAACCGCTTATTTGAACTGGGATTAGATCAGTCCACGATGCTGCAGCTCGGCGCCCGCCTCGGGTCGGACGTGCCGCTGTTTTTCTCCTCGGGCAGCGCCCTGATTGAGGGACGCGGCGAGCGGGTTCGCGAGATCGGGCTGCCGTTAGACTACGGCGTTTTGCTGGTAATCCCCGGTATCAAAGTCTCAACGGCAGAGGCGTACGCCAAAGTAAGATTTTTCTTGACAAAATTCTCGATTAAGTCCTTAATTGATGATGAAGTCTCAGGCGTAGATTTGTTCGCGAAGCTGAACCGGATCGGCAACGACTTTCAGCCATTGATTTACTCGACCTATCCGGAACTGAGCGAATGCGATCGACTCATGCAAAAGGGCGGGGCCCGACACGTCGCTCTTACCGGGAGCGGTTCAGCATTGTTTGGGCTGTTTGATCGACCGCCTGGGGCCGAGTTGGCGACGTTCATCACCGGCCGGTTTGCCGGCTGGCAGGTCCTTAGTCTCTCGCCTGTGAGAATTCCTCAAGAGTAGAGACCGGACGGCTCACGAAACGAGCTTTGGGAGGTAGAGATGGAGATCACAGACATTCGAGTGACTCTCAAGAACGAGGACAAGCTGAAAGCTTTCGTCAACATCACGTTCGACAACATGTTCGTGATCCGCGGCCTGAAAGTGATCAACGGCAAGTCCGGCTATTTTGTGAGTATGCCCTCCCGGAAGCGTCCCGACGGCACCCATCAGGACATCGCTCATCCGGTGAACAACGAGGCGCGACGTTTTATTGAGGACCGCGTGTTAGCGGCCTACGAACGCGAATTGGCGGAAGTTGGCCCGGCCGGCGTCATCGCAGGAGGGAGTGACGAAGACGAAATTTAGCGAACGCCGCGCGGGTCAATACTCTCCCTGTCAAACAGCATTTCTCACAACGGGCGTTGACGAACGCCCGTTGTCATTGTATAATCTGCACACTACTGGGGTGTAGACAAGCGGTTAAGTCAGCAGATTTTGGATCTGCCATACCCAGGTTCGAATCCTGGCACCCCAGTATAGCCTTAACCTTGCCCCACAAAGTCCAAGAATCGACCCCGCTGATTGTCCGGTTGAATGGCTGATGCGGCCTTGTCTTTAGTTTGACGATGTCGACATAATAGATTATATTTCGGGTCGAGGGCAAGCAAGAGGTTACTGCATGGCTTTCATCGAGATAAACGGAAAACAGATTGAACTAAATGAAGAGGGGTTTTTGAAGGATTCACAGAGTTGGAGCCGGGAGATTGCACGCAAACTGGCCGATGCCGCCGAGGGGATTCAGGACTTAACGGAACAGCATTGGGCGGTGGTTGATTTCATTCGCGATCATTACCTGCAGCACGGACAAGCGCCGATGGTGCGGTCAATCTGCAAGGCTACCGGCCTGCAGCTCAGGAATATCTACGAGCTGTTCCCCACGGGTCCGGCCAAGGGAGCCTGCAAGATCGCGGGTCTGCCGAAGCCGGATGGATGCGTTTAGCAGCTGGGAAATGGCCGATCTTCTACGAATTTTTGTGACGCTGGCGGCGGTGTTCGCGGTTGTGGCGTTGGCGATGCTCGTCCGAAAGTCGCTCGCGTTTGGCGCGAAACCGATATATGCACCTGCCAAGGGCGAATCCGGCCACGGCGTGTTTTATTCTTTCGTCACGGGTATGCTTCCGTGGAAGAAAGAAAGCGCCGTCAAGCACCTACCAACGTACGTTGCCGGCATCTTCTACCACTTCGCGATATTTCTGTCACTGTTCGCACTGGGGGCGTCGCTCTTTCGCTACGCGCCGTCATTCTTGGCGACGAAACTCTGGCAATTCACCCTCGTGTTGGGTCTGACTGCCGGGCTGGGGTTGTTCGCGAAACGAATACTGCTGCGACGAATGCGGGTGATTAGCATTGTCGATGACTTTCTGGCGAATTTCCTGGTGAATTGCTTTGTCGCGGCAGCGCTGGCGACTTCGCTCTCATCGCGAAATGAGGCTGCGCTGTTCATCACGGCTGCAGCGCTCTTCGTCTACGTCCCGCTGGGGAAGATTCGCCACTGTGTTTTCTTTTTCTTCTCCCGGTATTTCTG
Source organism: uncultured Ignavibacteria bacterium (assembly GCA_964617645.1). Lineage (GTDB taxonomy): Bacteria > Zixibacteria > MSB-5A5 > CAIYYT01 > CAIYYT01 > JADJGC01. The sequence continues at coordinate 154,322 of CAZTYE010000001.1, read as the reverse complement.
GGGCGTGTTTTATGGACGGCGCGCGGCGCTGCCGCCGGTGAGCGAGTAGGGACAAGTGATCGACGATCGGCGCCAGAGCTTGGGGAGTTTGGAGATGATTGCGGCGAAGTCCTCTGCGGGTTCGTACCTGGATTTCTTTCGCAACAAGATTGACAGCCAGTTTGCGGCGTTTGCGAATGCCTGTGTGCGTTGCGGGCTGTGCGCCGAGTCCTGCCATTACTTTTTGGCGACGGGCGATCCGAAAACGCAACCGGCATACAAGGTCAAAGTTATCAATTCAATTTTCCGGCGACACTTCATGCGGTTGGGGAATCCGGCAGCCAACGTCAGTGGACGGACTTCTTCCGATCAGCGCGTGATCGACGAGTGGGTTGATTCGCTGCTCGGGAATTGCAGCATGTGCGGGCGCTGCAATTTGCACTGCACGGTCGGGATCAATATCTCGCGGATGGTGCGCACCTGCCGGAGTGTCTTGCACCACCTCGGCCTCACTCCCAACGACCTGCAATCAACGGTCGACTTAGCCACGACGCACGGCAACAACATGGGCATTGCGAAGACCGAGTGGATCGAGACGGCGGCATGGCTCGAAGAGGAGTTGCAGCAGGAACTTGGCGTCGCGCAAGCGAAGCTACCGATTGATCAGAAGCGAGCGCGACTCCTCTATACAATTAATCCGCGGGAAGCGAAGTTCTTCCCGCTGTCGATCGTGGCTGCGGCCAAGATCTTTTATGCCGCGGGCGAAAAGTGGACGTTGCCGAGCGACTATTATGATGTGACGAATTACGGCTTGTTCAACGGCGACGATGAAGCCGCGGGGTTAATCGCGCGCCGGCTTTACCAAACCGCAGGGCAACTTGAAGCCGAAGTTTTGGTTCTGGGCGAATGCGGCCACGGATTCGCGGCCAATCGCTGGGAAGGACCGGAATGGGTCAAGGCTTCACCGCGGATCCCGGTGATGAGCATTCTGGAGATTATCGCCGATTACATTCGCGATGGTCGCATCAAACTCGACCCGGCGCGGAATGCCAAGCGCGTAACGCTGCACGATCCGTGCAATCTCGTGCGGATGGGCGGGGTCATCGAAGAACAGCGGTATATACTCAAGAACGCGGTGGCGGATTTCGTGGAGATGTATCCGAATCGCGAAAACAACTTCTGCTGTGGCGGCGGCGGCGGACAACTGGCGATGGCGCGTTACGCCGAACGGCGCATCGCTGCCGGCAAGATCAAAGCCGAGCAAATTCGCGCCACGGGTGCGGAGATCGTCGTCGCGCCGTGCCACAACTGCCTTGATCAACTCAGTGAGCTGAACAAAGAATACAAATTGGGGGTACAGATCCGAACCGTTGCCGAAATCGTTGCGGACGCTGTGGCGCTGTAGTCGCGGCGGGCGCGCTTAGGATTGAATCGCCGCTGCCATGCGCTTGCGGTGGCTCTGCGCGATTTCGCCGACGGCTTCGATCGCAGCGTCGATGTGCGCCTCCGTATTGAACGGTCCGATGCCGAATCGAACCGCGCCGTGGATTTTGTCGGTGCCGAGCTGTTCGTGAATCAGCGGGGCGCAGTGAAGTCCGGTGCGGCAGGCGATATTAAAATCGACATCGAGCATCGTCCCCGTATCGAGCGCTTCCAAGCCGTCAATGTTGAACGAGAGCACGGCGATGTGATCGCTGAGATCGTTTTGACAATAGAGAGTTACACTTTCGATTTTCGCCAAGCCGTCGCGGAGTCGCCGCAGCAGATTCATTTCATGTTGATGGATATTGTGCATGCCGCGCTCCTCGATCCAGGTGACGCCGGCGTTGAGTCCGGCGATGCCGGGGAGGTTCGAAGTGCCGTATTCGAGGCGATAGGGGTATTCGTCGAGATGGGTTCGCACCGCCGAACGAACGCCGGTGCCGCCGGCGCGCGTATGGCGGATATCGACTCCCTCCGCGACATAGAGGCCGCCGGTGCCCATCGGTCCCATCAGCGCCTTGTGCCCCGTGAAGGCGACAACGTCGACGTTCATCTTCTGAACGTCGATTGGGATCTTCCCGGCGGTTTGGGATGCGTCAATAACGAATGGAATGTTTCGCTCGCGGCACAAGGCACCGATTGCTTCGACCGGCTGGACGGTACCGATGACGTTGGAACCGTGATTGACGACGACCAAGCGCGTGTTCGTCTGGAAGAGCTTTCTGAAATCGTCGGGATCGACGAATCCGGCGCTATCGACCGGCACGTAGTCGACACCGACATTCGCATACCTAAACAAGTGGTAGAGCGGACGGAGAACGGAATTGTGTTCGACCGTCGTCGTGATGGCGTGATCACCAGGCTGGAGCAGACCGAAGATTGCCAGATTGAGACCGTCCGTAGCATTGAGCGAGAAGATCAAGCGATTGTAGTCGGTGCCGTTGAAGAGCCGGGTCAATTGCTTGCGGGTCTCCTCCACTTTGCTGCCGGCGGCCATGCACATGTCGTATCCGGCCCGGGCGGGATTGACGCCGAAGTGGCGGTAGAAGTTGTCCATTTGCCGATAGACTGCTTCCGGTTTCGGAAAAGAGGTTGCCCCGTTATCGAGATAAATGATACCGTCCATGCTCCGCCTCGCTCAAAGAGAGTGATAAACCCTGCCCGATCGAGGGCAATTTAGTGCGGATTTGGCGGGCTGTAAACACGATTCTGCGACGAATAACTAATCAGCTGAGCGAGTGAATGGGGACTAACTTACCGCTGTAAAATGAAGAGGCGCCGAGCGGCGCCTCTCCAGATACCAGCGGTTGTCGAATCAGCTACCGGAGCAAGATCATGCGTCGCGTTTCGCTGTAAGCGCCGGCGCTCAGGCGATAGAAGTAGATTCCGCTCGGTAACGGCGCGCCGGAATCATCGACCGCTGCGAACTCTGTGCGATAGGCGCCGGCGGAGAGGTCGCCTTCGTGGAGCAACTTGACCTGCTGGCCGAGAATGTTATACACGGCAAGGCGCACGTCGGCGCCCTCCGGAATCTTGAATTCGATTGAGGTAGCCGGGTTGAACGGATTCGGAAAATTCTGGCTCAATTCGAAGGCGGACGGGAGATTATTGTCGGTGATGTCATCGACATCGAGCGTCGTGAGCGAAACGGTGGTCGTGTAAGTATAGTCGCCGCTTTCGCCATTGGCGCTGTTGGCCGCCAAGCCGGCCGCATAAAACGTCACCTGCCCCATGCTTGGATTCGGCGCTACCCAGGTGAAAGTCCAATTAGCCGAATGCAGCTTGTTGTCGAATGAGCCGGCCTGCGTTTGTTTCATGTACTTGCGGTCGGTGGCCGCGAGCGAAGTGAGCGTATTCACCGGATCGCTGACCGTAAATGTTCCGGCCGGTTCGCCGGCAGAGTTGAGACAGGTGAGGTCGAAGCCCCAACGCTTTTGGTTAGTGTGTTGCACGGTAACTGTGACCGAATAGGATTGACCGGCAACATAGGAACTCGGCGCCGCGATCAGGACTCTACCGGGGCCGGTGTTGAGATTGCCATGGCAGCTCGAACAGTCACTTTCTCCGGGAGCGCCGGTCATGGCTTCATAATTGGCGCCGTTAGGATAGGCGAAAAGAGCGGTTGTGGCTGCGGTCAGCAGCAATACGGCGAGGACTTTTGCGAGGGTCATGGTTCTGACTCCATGTTAGAGGCGGAAATGTTAGTGGTTTTGGTCCCGTTGGAAGTGATCGGATCGGAACAGTCGAATATTCAGGTCGTTATGCGAGGTGTGCGGAGATTCCCGATTGCGCAAAAGTTGGGCGAAAACGAACGTCCGGTTCACCGTAAACGATGGAGCGGCTTGTAGTTCTAAGCCTGCAATAAATCTTAGCAGCGCGCGACACCGGCGCGTATTGATTCAGATGTTATGCGTGGGGCGAAGTAGTTTGAGGCCGACCTAATGCCGCTCGACTTGACCAAAATCAAATCTGATTTCCCGATATTCGCCAACGGCCACCGCAACGGCCAACCGCTGATCTATCTTGATTCCGCCGCAACTTCGCAGAAGCCGATTTCGGTAATCGAGGGCGAGGCGAAATTTTACCGCGAGGAGTACGGCACGGTTCGACGGGGGATTTATCATCTATCGGCCGTCGCTACCGAGCAGTATGAGGGAACGCGCCGCCTCATCGCCGAGTTCATCAACGCAAAGTCGGCGACGGAAATCGTGTACACGCGGGGGACGACCGAATCGATCAACATCGTCGCGCGCTGCTTTGGCGAGGAGAATCTGAAAGCCGGGGATGAAATCCTGCTCTCGGAGTTTGAGCACCATTCGAATCTCGTGCCGTGGCTCATGCTGCGTGACCGGATTGGAGTCAAAATCGTCTATGTGCGGTCGACATCCGATTGGCGATTCGACATGGATGATTATGCCGCCAAGCTCTCGCCGCGCACGAAGATCGTGGCGATTACCGGCATGTCAAACGTGCTCGGCACGATGCCCGACCTAAAAACAATCACGCAGCTTGCGCACGACCGCGGCGCGCGCGTGCTGGTTGACGGCGCGCAATTGGTGCCGCATTGCGGATTCAACGTGCAATTCGTTGATTGCGATTTTCTGGCGTTTTCTTCGCACAAGATGCTGGGACCTTCGGGCGTCGGCGTGCTCTATCTTAAGCGCGAACTCGGGGCGTTGATGGCGCCGTGGCAGGGCGGCGGGGATATGATCGAGACGGTGCGCTACGATGGATTCACGACCAACGAGCTGCCGCACAAGTTTGAAGCCGGCACGCCGAACATGGCGGGCGTGATCGGATTCGGCAAAGCGATTGAATATCTCAACGCGTTTGGGATGGTCAATGTCATCATGCACGAGCGCGAAACAACGGAGTACGTCCTGAAGCGCATGCAGGAAATTGACGGCGTTGAGCTTTACGGGCCGACCTCGGCCGCCAGTCGCGGCGCGGTGTTTGCGTTCAATTACAAAGATCTGCATTCGCACGATATCGGCTCGATTCTCGATTTCAAGAATATCGCGATTCGCGCCGGCCACCATTGCGCACAGCCTTTAATGGGCAAATTAGGCGTAGTGTCGACGGCGCGGGCATCGTTTTACCTTTACAATTCGCCGTCCGAGGTCGATATTCTCCTTGAGGCGCTCGTCGAGTCCGAAAAGGTGTTGCGTCATGCAATTAGATGATCTTTACCGCGAAGTTATTGTCGACCACTACAATCATCCCCGCAATTATGGCCGCCCGGAGAAGTGGGACATTCTCGTCGAGGGCAAGAATCCGGTCTGCGGCGACGAAATCGCGATTTACATCAATGTCAAGGGCGACGTCATCTCCGATGTGCACTTCGAAGGCAAGGGCTGCTCGATTTCGATTGCTTCGGCCTCTGTAATGACCGAATCGCTGATCGGAAAGAACGTCGAAGAAGCGAAGGTCGTCCTCACCGACTTCAACAATATGCTGCGCGGCGACACTTGCGACCGCTGCGAAGGCTACTCGGATGCGATTGCGTTTCAGGGCGTGACCAAGTTCCCGGTGCGCATCAAGTGCGCGCTGCTGCCGTGGAAGACGATTGAGGGCGCGATTAACGGCGACGGCGAGAAGCCAAATGGGTAGGCAGCCCTGTCGAAACCTCGACGTCAAGCTGCTCGCTGACATGTTGCTTCCGTAAGGGTATCGACCTACAATATTGGATTCCCGCTGTTGGGACTGTTGAAAAAGCCCTATTGGCTGTCACCCTGAGCGAAGCGAAGGGTCTGTGAGTATTGTGGCACAAGGTCAAACAGATTCTTCGCTGCGCTCAGAATGACATGACTACGGTTTTTCAACAGTTCCTCTTGCGGGAATGACACGATTAATCTACGTGCTGTCGATGCGTCGTCTTCCCCGCGAACGCGGGGCTTCGGCAAAATCGCATCTCGCGCCGAAGGCGCGCAGGGGCGCCTGGCATGCGCATTCGTGCATTCCCCCAAACCGGTTGCCGAATACAGCAGCGATCAATACATTCGCTTCGACATGAACGAAACTCGAAAAACCGACAATTTCGAAATCCTCAAACTCGTTTTCACCCTGAGCGTAGCGAAGGGTCTGCTTTCGCTCCGCCAAAGAAGCCAGCGGATTCTTCGCTGCGCTCAGAATGACAACCTCTGGTCGGCACATGCACAGCCAATCGCGAGGCGCGGATGAACCTCCCGAATTTTCTGACGATGGTGCGGATCGTGCTCGCGCCGGTGTTCATGGCGCTGTTCATCGTCGACAATCCGTGGGCGAAATTCTGGGCGATGGTGATTTTTATCACTGCGGCGTTGACCGATCTGTTCGACGGCTATTATGCACGCAAATACGGCCTATCGACGAGCTTTGGGAAATTTTTCGATCCGCTGGCGGACAAGATTCTGGTTTCGCTGGCGTTTATCGCTTTCGTCGCGCTCGGCTATGTCGCGATGTGGATGGTGCTGCTAATTATTTTGCGCGAATTCTTGATCACCGGACTGCGAACGCTGGCGGCGTATCGCGGTGCGCTGATTACGCCGTCGTGGTCGGCGAAGCTGAAGACTTTTCTGCAAATGACCTCGATCTCGTTCATCCTCGTGATCATCAACGCGAGGACGTTTATTCCTTCGGGCAGCCGGCCGGTGTGGCTGGAGTCGGAAACGCCGGAGCGGATTATCTTCTGGCTGATGCTGGCGACCGTGTCGATCACGGTGGCGACCGGCATTGACTATCTGTGGAAGAGTCTCTATCTTCTGCGCAATACGATGAAGTAAGGTGGTATGCCGAAGTCGATAATCAAGTTCATTGCGACCGGCGCCGGATTCGGGATGTCGCCATGGATTCCCGGCACAACCGGAACGATTCCCGGCGTGGTTTTGGCCTGGTTTCTGTTTCCGCACGGGTGGGTGATTCAGGTCAGCACGACGCTGGCGCTGCTGGCGCTCGGCGTGTATGTCGCCACCGAGGCCGAAAAATTCTACGGCCACGACGCCAAGCCGATTGTGATCGACGAAATCGCCGGAATCATGGTCGGGTATTGCTTTGTGCCGGTGACGTGGCAGAATTATCTGGCGGGCTTCATCGTTTTCCGCATCCTCGATATCATCAAGCCGTTTCCCGGCCGCTATTGGGAACGCAATCTCAAAGCCGGGTGGGGGATCATGGGCGATGATTTTGCATGCGGCGTCTACACGAATCTGTTGCTTCAACTGGCGATTTACTTCAATCTCTGGTCATGAACGCGGAAATCATTATCGTCGGCGAGGAGATCCTCGGCGGTCACACGATTGACTCGAATTCGGCCTATATCGCGCGACGTTTGGCGGAGATTGGGGTCGAGGTCGTTTACAAGACAACTATCGGTGATCGCCATGACGACATCGTGGACGCGATCAAGCAGGGATTGGAGCGTTCGGCAGTGACGATCATGACCGGTGGTCTGGGTCCGACGAAGGATGATGTCACCAAGAACGCGATCTGCACAGCGTTCGAGCGGCAACTTGTTCTCAATGACGAAGTACTGCGCAAGTTGGAAGCTCTGTATCAACGCCGCAATCTGAAGATGCCGGCGATTGTGCAGAGCCAGGCGCTGCAGCCGCTGGGAGCTGATTTGATCAACAATCCAATCGGCACGGCGCCGGGGATTGTGTTTCAGGATGCAGAGAGATTCTTCGTCGCGCTGCCGGGTGTGCCGTCCGAGATGGAAGCGATCATCGATCAATCGGTGATTCCATTTTTGGCGCGAAGGCCGGGGCGGCCGGCGATTGTAATTCGGCGCATCCGCACGACTGGCATCACTGAATCGGAAATTGCGGAGACGATTGCCGAGCTTGAACCGGACGGTGGCAAGTTGCGGCTGGCGTATCTGCCGAGCTATCGCGGCGTGGATTTGCGCGTGACTGCGCTGGCGATGAACGCCGAGGAATCCGCCACGGCGGCAGAGCAACTTGCGAAAGCGATTATCTCAAAGTTAGGCGATTACGTGTTTGCGGTGGGTGATGCTTCCCTGCCTGAAATTGTCGGCGAACTCCTGAAGGCGAAGAAACAGACATTGGCGACCGCCGAATCGTGCACCGGCGGGATGATCGCCAAACTGCTGACGGACTCTCCGGGCAGTTCGGAATTTTATCGTGGATCGGTGGTGGCGTACGCGAATGACGTTAAAGAGAGTGTGCTTCGCATTTCGAAAGAATTGTTAGATTCGCACGGCGCAGTGAGCGCCGAAGTGGCTGAAGCGATGGCGCGCGGCGCGCGAGATGTGATCGGTGTCGATCATGCGCTGGCGATTACCGGCGTCGCCGGTCCGGGCGGGGGAACATCCGAAAAACCGGTCGGTCTGGTCTATATTGGTTACGCCGACGCCGGACACAGCGAGCATCTGCGTCTGAATTTGTTCGGAACACGCGAACGAATTCGCGAGCGGTCGGCCTATCAGGCGTTGGATTTTTTAAGGCGGAAGTTGGCGGCGAAGTAGGGGGCGGTCGCCAGGAAGGACTCCCGGCGGCGCGATGCGAGTCATACCCTTCAACAGAATACGGCGAAGGTGTATCCACAACCGTAGATCAACAGGGCATGGCACGCCGCTGAAGCGCGGGGCCTTTGGCGCCATGCCCCTGCGCGGAATGGGCGCATTGCCCCGCTGTGCAAAGGATATTCGACCATCCGCCCCTGCGCGGGAAATCGTGACTATTCGTCTTTGTGGCCGTTTGTCGCTAAGCCGACTTTCTCGAGAATTGCGCCTTTGAGCCTCAATTTGATATCCGGATTGTTAGTCAAAAAAGCGCGAGCGTTTTCGCGGCCCTGACCCATGCGCTCGTCGCCATACGAGAACCAGGTACCGCTTTTCTGGATCAAGTTGTGCGTCGTGCCGAGATCGAGAAGCTCGCCCTCGTAGTTGATACCGGTGCCGAAGAGAATATCGAATTCGGCTTCCTTGAACGGCGGCGCGACTTTGTTCTTGACGACGCGCACGCGCACGCGGCTGCCGATCACTTCTTCGCCTTCCTTAAGCGACGAAACGCGGCGAATGTCCATGCGGATCGAAGAATAGAACTTCAGCGCATTGCCGCCAGTGGTGGTTTCGGGATTGCCGAACATGACGCCGATCTTCATGCGTATCTGATTGATGAAGATGACGCAGGTCTTTGACTTTGAAACGGTGCCGGTGAGTTTGCGCAAGGCTTGCGACATGAGCCGCGCTTGCAGACCCATGTGCGAGTCGCCCATCTCGCCGTCGATTTCGGCTTTGGGAACGAGCGCCGCGACCGAGTCGATGACGATACAATCGACCGCGCCGGAGCGCACGAGGGTTTCGGTGATTTCAAGCGCCTGCTCGCCGGTGTCGGGCTGGGAGATCAGCATGTTGTCGGTGTCGACGCCGAGCTTTTTGGCGTAAGCGGCGTCGAGCGCGTGTTCGGCGTCGATGAAAGCCGCGATTCCGCCGGCGCGTTGGGCCTCGGCGATGATGTGCAGCGCGAGCGTGGTTTTGCCGGAAGATTCCGGGCCGTATAGCTCGATCACTCGTCCGCGCGGTACGCCGCCGATTCCGAGCGCCAAATCGAGACTGAGCGAACCCGAGGAGATGACCGGAATCGGTTCGATAGCCCCGAGCGCGCCCATGCGCATGATTGAGCCTTTGCCGAATTGCTTTTCTATCTGCGAGAGCGCGGCATCCAGCGCTTTCGTCTTGCCGTCAGCGGCCATAATTCTGCGTCCTTTCCTGAGCGAATAACAGCTTCGTAGCTGTAATAACCGAATCGCCAAGGGGCATGTCAAGAGGCTGCTGCGAGATTATCTGACCGGATCTGACAGTGGCAAAAATCGCTGCAAGATGTGATTGACAGGTTGAGCGTCGTGTCTGGGCTGAACAGCGCTTGGATAGGTCGGGACAGTCGCTGCAAGCCGCCAAGTTATCGAGTCGACTCCGAAGAAGCGGCCGAGATCCGGGTCATAGTAGCGCGCACCGTAGTAGTATAGGTTGAGACCGGCCTCTCTGTCCAGCGGCTTTGCGGTGTATTTGAACGATTGATTCGTGCTCGTTTGTTCGTGGCGAGTTTGGCCGAAGGCATAGTACCAGTGTTTGTCCCTGAGCGCTCCGGTGGAGTCGAGCACTGCCACCGTCGAGCCAAGATGATCGTTCAAGTAGAAGAAGAGATTATTGTTGGCGTCCCGCAGCCCCAATCGGGTGTTGCCCGCGTAAATGTACTTCGCCTTGATCGCGGAGGCGTTCGGCGCCGACAATTCGGCTAAGATCTTGCCCTGGCCAAGCACGTAATAGGTCTTGACTACGCCTGCGAAGGTGCAGAGCAGCGATGTGGTATCCCCGCCGGGGCCGCTGATTGGCTCAATTTCTTCGCCGCCGGGGGTAGTTGACTTCGACCAATTGCACGGCGCCCGATATTGATAGCGATACTCCTTGTATATGCGCTCTCCGGATGGGTTGTAGCGGTAGAAAACCGTGTCACGGCCGAGGCTCGTTAACGCCGTTCACCAAACCAGACGGTCATACGCATCATGTACGAAGTTCGCCCTCTTGCCGCTGTGGCGGGCTCGGTACCGAGCTGTGGCGACGGCTACATCATCTCACAGCCTTCAAGTACTCCTTCTCGACTAAATCGTAATCCGCCATCAACCGTTCGCCATCGACCGGCGTTTTATCTTTCTGCAGGCGCGCGATGCAGCGCTGCAATGCCTCGCGAGTTCCGGCGGCCAGATATTTGCGAATCTCGACTTCCGTGCGGCCTTTCCAACGATCGCGCGGAATAAAGATGTCGATCGTGATGTAGCGCTCCTTGAAACTTCGCCGCAAATAGGCGCAGCCCTCGAGGTTCCACTGCGTAATGTTGCCGTCGAAACGAAGGATCAGCGCAAATTCGTCGACATCGGGACTGTACGGCCCCTTGCAATTGACGCGCAGCAAGCGGCGAAGATCATCGTGTGGGCGATCAGTTACGTCTTCGGGATCAGGCTCACTAACCTGAGCAGCAAGGGTAACTGTATCTGTTCTCGTCTCGGCCTTCATTTCTGTTGTTTCGCCTTTCCAGCCCACGGCTCGTGATTCTCCGGGCCAGGGTTTTCCTCTACAATTTTCCGTTCCTTCTTCAACATCTCTTTGCGCGGCCCCGTTTCCAGAGTCTTGAGTTTGCCGCCAGCCATTTCTTGTTTCGTGTATCGAGTCCTTGTGTTACCAGTTACTCCTGTTTTCAAGTAGTTGTCATTTTTATCTACTTTCTGGTAGAGCGTCGCCGGACTGTCGTTGGCGGTGTTGCCATGCGGTTTCTGACCCTCTGATCCGGTCGACACCCGCCCGCGCTGCATGAGGAGGCTCGACGCGCCGCGAGAGACGGTAAGCACGCCGTGAGCCGCAACTCCAGCGCTGCCGACAGCCCTTGGAACACTAACCGCCTAAGTCGTTCTGGTGCCGCCCTTCTAAGCGCCACCACGACGCACCTTGACGACTGACTCTGTCGCTCCTAAACTGAATCTAGGGAATTTTCAGAGTACCCTTGTCCCATTCCCGCAAAACCATCAATGCGCCGAAGCCAACCAGCGAGTCATCCGACGCAGCTACTTCTTCCAGTACTTTCTTTGCCTCAGCCTCACAGAACTGGAGCATGTGGGTTGCGGCCCAAGCTCGAACAGCGGTATCGATGTGCTTGAAACAGCTCACTAGCTGATTCCTGTGTCCATGATCAGTCAAAACGCGGAGGCAACGCATCATCGACGCATGGGCACTGTTCGCCCGGCGATAATCGCCTTCTCGTGTGCCCGCTCCGTGCGAAGCAGCAAATCTTATGTACTGCTCAAGGGCGTTGTCGACAGTTATTCTTATCATTTCTCAATTCGAAAAGCGATTCAGAACCTATCGGAATACAATGCAATTCGATCCTCGCGCCTATCTTTCTCGACCCTACCTTCGGGGCCTAGTTGGTAGCCTGTTTCATTTCTCTATCAAGAACCTCTTGTCCAAACTTTGCCTGCTCCTCGAAGCTCTTACCCTTGAGCCATTCGCGTACAGTCTTACCTTTCGTGAAATCCTGCACAGACGAATAGTAGGCGTTTACTCGGCGATTCACCGCCGCCGGTACAGCAACAATATTCGACGTACTGTGTATCGCAGCTGCCCCGAATTGGTCAACTTTCGATTGTTCAACAATATGGTGCCACTCCATTCCTTCTCCGGCGGAGCCCATGGCCTTCTTGAACGCGTCAAATGACTCAAACGCTTGCTTGCTCGCATCGATGGCTTTCCCGCCTGCTTTCGCAGCGTCGACTGCGTTGTCAGCAGCTTCGAGGGCCCTTCCTGCCCCTCCTGCCGCGTCAGCCCCGCGACGGAACCAGCCGGTCGATGGGACAAGCGGTAGAATGGCGGCAACGTCAACAACTGCCAGGCCAATGTTCTTCGCCGTTGGTTCTTTGATGGCATCAGCAATGCTCCAAATCGCAAACCCAACATCGACAATGTCCCAAAGGGTCCGACCGTCAGGATCGATTCGGCGTAACGGATTGTTGTTGACGTACGCATACGGGCTGACGCTCGGATTCTTCGACGCCAGCGGGTCGAGTGATAAGAACCGTCCGATGTCCGGGTCATAGTACCGCGCGCCGTAGTAGTATAGGTTCAGCCCCGCCTCTCTGTCCAGTGTCTTCGACGTGTATTTGTAAGCCTGATTCGTGCTCGTCCGTTCGTTGCGCGTCTGGCCGAAGGCATAGTACCAGTGTCGATCCTTCAGCGCTCCCGCCGAGTCGACCACCGCGATGCCAATGTTACGCGATCAAATGCATCTCTCAGGTTACCTCGCGCTCTTCAACCAAACAAGGATGAAGCAATAAGCGGAACGATGACACACAGTATCACCGCAACAATCAGACAGCGCCAAACGAACTTCCGAGGCTCAAACTTTTGCCATTGTCGAGGCCCCGATGCAATCTGCCAACCAAAAATGACAATGCAGAAGCTCATAACGAACAGAAATATCGGGTAGAGAAAGAAGGCATAGAACAACCCCCAGTCAAAAACATAGCCCGCAATTGAGGAGATGGCAAAATAGGCAAGAAACTGCAACGCGCGCTTTCGTGAAGCGATGATGAACTCACCGTTTTGCCACTGGAAGCTGTGGAGTAGAGTGGCTGAACATGCTAAGCCGAGGGACAGAGAATTCAATTGAAGGTGCCAAGCGAGTTGTCCCCAACGCTCCAGATCGAAGGCAAACGACAGAACAAACCCGACTAGTCCGACGACTAGCCCGCACAATGTCAGTGCTGTTACTTTCTGGTTCACGAATTCCTCCTCACACGGCGACATCCGCCGCAGCCAGTTTTCAGTCCTTCAATCGAAGGGCATCTTCAGCCTCAGCTGCGCGGCGCTCTTTCTCAGTAACGTAGCGCCGACTTGATAGACTCTTCCCTTGGCTTCTGTTCCTGTCGAAGGTCGCGTTGGGGTTGGTCGCTCCAGCCGGGTTGTTTTCGGTGGATTTCTTGAACTGAACTCCACCTGATTCAGCAACGACACAAGCGACGTCTGCGCAATTCTGCTGACTAATCTCGTATCTTGGAGGCGCGTTCTTCATTTGGTTTGCCTTGTCCAAGGCAGCGGCATCCTGCTCTGCTGAAGTAGGCACCAGAGTGAGCTGGTCAATATTGTAGCCGCCCTTAATGCCAGGATTGTTTTCGTTTACCAGTTGCTCCGGAGTGCCTGTGTATTCCGTCAGGCTAACTTCACCTTTGGTACCGAATATTGAACCGCTCCCATCCTTCCGTTCAAAAGAAACAATCGTCCACTTATCGCCGCTACCGACAACCACCATCATGTGGCCATATCCAAACGCCCTGTCCCTGTCAATTGCAAGTCCGATGTCTCTGCCGTCCGGATCAAGGAACTTCAGTGGGTTGTTCAGCGCATAGGCATACGGGCTGACGCTCGGATACTTACTCGCCAGCGGGTCGAGCGACAAGAAACGCCCGATGTCCGGATCATAGTACCGCGCGCCGTAGTAGTATAGGTTGAGACCGGCCTCTCTGTCCAGTGGCTTCGACGTGTACTTTTACGCCTGATTCGTGCTCGTTTGTTCGTGGCGAGTCTGGCCGAAGGCATAGTACCAGTGTTTGTCTCTGAGCGTGCCGGTGGAGTCGAGCACTGCCACCGTCGAACCGAGATGATCGCTCAGGTAGTAATGCAGCTTATTCGTCGCATCCCGCATCGCCAACCGCTTGCCGCCGGCATATATGTACTTCGCCTTGATCGCGGAGGCGTTCGGCGCCGACAATTCGGCTAAGATCTTGCCCTGGCCAAGCACGTAATAGGTCTTGACTACGCCTGCGAAGGTGCAGAGCAGCGATGTGGTATCCCCGCCGGGGCCGCTGATTGGCTCAATTTCTTCGCCGCCGGGGGTAGTTGACTTCGACCAATTGCACGGCGCCCGATATTGATAGCGATATTCCTTGTATATGCGCTCTCCGGTTGGGTTGTAGCGGTAGAGAACCGTGTCACGGCCGAGGCTCGTCGGCACCGAGCACCAAATCATGCGATCGTACCCGTCGTAAGCGAAATCCGCCTTCTTGCCGCTATGACGCACCACGTTTCCGTTCGCGTCGTATCTGAGCGTATCGTCCGCGGACAAACTTTGATTCGTTTGGATGCGGCTGAGGCGATTCGTGCCGGGAGTGTAGTGAATTGTCCGACCGAACGGCGGACCGGAATTGTACAAACGAAAGGTTATATTGCTGTTTCGATCATAACCGAATGACTCCAAGCCCAAAGACCCTCGATAACTCACTTGAAGTCGATCGCTGGCGTCGTATGTGTAACAAGTAGTCGTGTCTTGACCGAGAACCGACTGCCGCTGGGCCGCAACATTGCCGTTAAACTGAGGTGTCATAACTGCCGGCGGATTGGGACCGGTGAAGGCCTCATAGTGCAGGCTCTGGCCATACAGATCGTTAGGTGCGCCGGCCGCCGAAGACGAGCCGCCGTTGATCGACTTCAGCCACCCGCGCGCGTTGTACAGATAGTCGACCTGCTGGATTGCCGCCCCCATTGTTAGTCGCTCCAGTTGATTGCGCCGAGTGTACTGTAGCTTCGCGTAGCGGGCCGAATCGGCAATCGCGCTGCCTCCAACCGCGGTCAAGCGCCCGCGATTGTCATAATTGTATCGGACAATGCTCCCGTCGGGATAGGTGATCGACTTGAGTTGATCGGCCGTTCTCGTATTGCCGCAATATTCACCGGCCTGGCTCCCATGACCGCCGCGTAATACCTCGAAGCAAGAGGCTTCGATATGCTCAGGCGTTGTATGAGCAACCAGAGATCAACGCGCGTTCAGTTTGGCGTACATTTGAGAAACTCTGATCTCACTCCTCAAGGCCATCCTTTAATGACGCACTGTTCACGTCAAGTGCATGTTGAATATCCACGATCCTTTCTCGAAGCCACGATTCAAACGTTGCCGATTCTACTCCGGGAATCTGAGTCTCATCTAGCTCGTGGTCCCAGAAGACTACTTGACACTCTTCCTCTGAAGCGGCTCGGAGATCAAGGCAGTAATGGTTTCCAGCGCCATCGTTGAGTATGGGAACCAAATAATGCGGCATTGCCGGCCGAGCCAATTCCCTCTCTTCCCGAGTAATGCCGACGAGATTGAGAAAGTCTGGAACGTCTTCCCCAAGCCCGAGAAACTCATAATGACCAATCCCACCCCAACCGACAAGTGCCAAGAACTCACGATAGCAACTAGGGAACTTGACGCCAAGTTGCACTTCAGCCCGTGCTATATGGGTGGCCGATGCACCTGTTCCGCAGGGAGCCGTTCGCAGTCTGACAATAGAATCTCGGATACCACTGGCAAGCATCTTCGCCTCGTTCATTTTGGGTGGTTCTTGCGATAATTGTCGCCTTCTCTATGATCGCTCCGTTGCATTGGTTCCAAATTGTCGAAATCGTTTGTGCCACCCTCTGACAATGGCTTCTTATGATGAAGTTCGATCGGTCTACCGTCGGGACCAAGCGGAGCTTTGCCCTGTCGCATTCTCTCCAAGTTTTCAGGAGTGTATCTTGTAGGGTTCTTCTCCGCTTCACTTTTCCAGTACTTAGGTTTAGCCACAGTCTCGAATTCACTTCTAAGTTTCTTTAGTTCCTCACCAGTTACTCTGGTCGCTTTCGCGGCGTCCGCCGCATTGTCTGTAAGCCCCAGGGCTCTTCCCGCCCCGCCGGCAGCATCGGCCCCGCGACGGAACCAGCCCGTCGATGGGGCAATCGGTGCAATGGCGAGAACGTCAACAACTGCCAGGACAATGTTTTTCGCCGATGGTTCTTCGATCGCATCAGCAATGCTCCAAATTGCAAACCCAACATCGACTATGTCCCATAGCGTCCGGCCGTCAGGATCGATTCGCCGGAGCGGATTATTGCTAACGTACGCATACGGGCTGACGCTCGGATACTTACTCGCCAGCGGGTCGAGCGATAAAAACCGCCCGATGTCCGGGTCATAGTATCGCGCGCCGTAATAGTATATGTTCAGCCCCGCCTCTCTGTCCAGAGGCTTCGACGTGTACTTGTACGCCTGATTCGTGCTCGTTTGTTCGTGGCGCGTCTGGCCGAAGGCATAGTACCAGTGTTTGTCTCTGAGCGTGCCGGTAGAGTCGAGCACTGCCACCGTCGAGCCAAGATGATCGTTCAAGTAGAAGAAGAGATTGTTGTTGGCGTCCCGCAGCGCCAACCGGTTGCCGCCGGCATAGAGGAACTTTGCTTTGATCGCCTGCGCGATCGGCGCCGAGAGCTCGGCGAGGATTCTGCCCTGACCGAGGACATAGTAAGTCCGGCTTACGCCCGAAAACGTGCAGAGAAGCGATGTCGTGTCGCCGCCAGGACCAAGGTGTGGTTCTATCTCTCCGCCGATCGAATCAGCCGACTTCGGCCAATTACACGGTGCGCGATACTGGTAGCGATAGTCCTTGTAGACGCGCTCACCTGAGGTACTATAGTCGTAACTAACCGTATCGCGACCGAGGATTGTCGGCTTCGTACACCAGGACAGCCGGTCAAATGGGTCGTACGTGAAGTCGGCTTTCTTACCGCTGTGACGAACGACGTTACCGTTGGCATCATAACGGAGTGTGTCGTCAAGGAACAGGCTCTGATTCGTTTGGATGCGGCTGAGACGATTCGTGCCCGGAGAATAGTGGAATGTCCGACCGGCTGGTGGACCGGAATGGTGCCTCCTGTAAGTTACATTACCGTTGCGATCGTAACCGAAGGATTCCAGGCCCAAAGATCCCCGGTAACTCTCTTGAAGCCGATCACTCGCATCGTAGGTGTAACAAGTCGTTGTATCTTGACCGAGAAGCGATTGCCGTTGGGCGGCAACGTTGCCATTGAATTGCGGCGTCATCGATGACGGCGGATTGGGATCTGTAAAGTTCTCATAGTGGAGGCTTTGGCCGAAAACGTCATTGGGCGCACCAGCCGCCGATGATGTACCGCCATTGATCGACTTCAGCCAGCCGCGCTGGTTGTAGAGATAGTCAACCTGTTGAACCGCCGATCCAATTGTCATCCGCTCAAGCTCGTCTCGTCGCGTATGCTTCAGGCGTGCGTACTTGGCCGAGTCGGCATCTGTGCTGCCGCCGACTGCCGTCAGGCGCCCGCGACTATCGTAGCTGTACCTGATGATGCTGCCATCAGGATATGTAATTGACTTAAGTTGATCCGCCCAATCATAAGAGTACAGCAGAACAATGCTGTCGCCGTGCACGAAGTAATTTTGCGGCGAGAGCGACGAATCGAGTGTCGCATTGAAGTAGTTTACTTGTCTCTTGATGCGGCCGCGCGGATCATAATCGAAGCGCTCCGCGTAGCCAGGTGAGCCGGAAGAACCGAATTCAACCGACAACGACAGCCGGCCGAGGGAGAATTCGGAACTGCTCTGATCGTAGAAGAAACGGCGGTAGGGAAGCAGTAGCTGGTATCCGTACCCGTAAACATCGATGCCGCTTTCAGTTTGTCGATTGAGAGCATCGTACTTGTTGTAAATAGCCCATGCCGGAGAATTTAAACTTCCATTCGGTAGTTTGATTCGAATGACATTCCCGTTCTTGTCGTATTCGAACTGGCGTTTCTGGTAAAAAGTTGCGCCGCTGAGGCTGCTCAGGTCCACGTTGGTTTCTTCAACCAATTGGCCCAGCGAGTTATATTCATAGAGAACCGAATCGCCGTTCGGACGAATCACTTTGCTGAGGTTGCCCAGATCATCGTAGTCGAAAAACGTAGAACAAGGACCAGATGAGCTCTGTTTGATGCTCAGTCGCAGCTTGTTGCGGATGTCGAAGAACTCGTCGGTTCGACTATTGTTTTCGTCAAAGTGCTTCTCGGCGAAGATCGTGCTATCGCGAAAGCCGAATCGACTTGTCAGCCCAATATTAGCAGCGTTCGTAACATAGTAGTATGTGCTGTCACGCTCGTAGACTGGGGCCGGATAAACGACACGAATGGGTCGATCGAGATGATCGTAATCGGTTGTGGTCTCATTCCCCAATTGGTCTTCCAGCGTTACGACGCGTCCGGCGAAGTCGAATGTCGTGATTGTGCTATCAATGTCGCCGAAGGCGCCGATTGACTCATGTCGGAAAGGTCGGGACAGCCCGTCAAACCAGACTTGTGACACCTGAGATGGATGCGCTTTGTCGACACGAATCGACTTCCTGACATTCACAGGATCAGGAGATGGGGAATCATCATAGTCATAGTGGATCGACCAGGAGGTGTCGCTGGACATAGCTGACTTGAGAGTTGGTGCGAATCCCCCCGGCAGTGTTATGGTCTGAACACGGTCGATGACGTCATATGTTGCTTCAGAACGAAAACCATTCGGATCGACGAACCAGCGTATGTTGCCGCGTGCATCGACGCTCCGATGCGATTCGAGGCTTTGAGAACCGCACCTTGTGGTACGCTTGTACCAAAACGGACCCGAGTATATTGGTCGATTTTGGCTCGGAAACGTCTCGACCGTCCCGTCGTAAGTTAGGAGGCTGTTGGTCACGGGGACCGACCCCTCCGCGGCGTAGGAATTGAAAACAGTGTCCTGAAGAGGATCTATCAGCCACTTCGTTGCCCCCTGATGTTGGATGGTAGGGGCGTCAGCGGTCAAGTGCCGATACATCTCGACCACTGAATCAATGATCGTCCCCGACGCATCAATCAAGTATTCCGCGGAACGATCTAATTGCCCGACATATCCATGAATCGCGCCAGTGGCGAAGTATCGATAAGCCTCTTTTCGCAAACGACGATTGTCCCAACTGCGACGCGTCACCACACTGTCGATCAGTCCGGTGTGGTAGAAGTCGTCGGAAGAGCCGTCGATCGTCATGAACGAAGTGTCAAAGAAGGCCTCGTTACTAATGCCCCATGAATCGACGGCCCGTTTGCTTCTGAGGTTGTTTGTTGTCTCCAAGTCAGGGTCACCGTGCCATTCATAGTCATAGCGTTCCCATGCTGTCTGGTGGTCATACGAAGTTCTCAAACTGTCCAGCTGAAAAGTGCCCTTGCAGACATTCGTGGAACAATCCGTATCCCAATAGAAGTCTTTCGAGATCACATGGCTAAGACTTGGGAATGAACCACTTTCCGACGTAAAGGAGGTCTTGAGAGTCCAGCCACGGTCTCTTGAGCTCTTGCTGAATGGTCCGCTTTCCGGGTAGTACCTATACTTGACGGTCTTATCCTTGGAAGTGAAAGTCGACTTCACTTCTGGGTGGAATTCCACTGTCAATCTCCGCCTCGTCGTGAAGTCGTCGTCAATGTCGATACTCGCAAGTGAATCTAATTCGTCACTCCAGTGGAATTCTAAGGTATCGAGACTTACAAGGCTGGTAGAATCCGTAATCTCAAGAGTCTTGTACTTGCGACACGCCGCTACAATATTGAGGAAGAAGGGGTCTCGACCTATCGCTCCAAACTCAGAAGATTTCATACAAGGAAACGTCGGCGGGTTTGAGCCGTACTGACAGGTCTCGCTGTGGTCATAGGCTATCGTCAAAGTATCTTCTAGGCCGTTGTACATAGTGTACCCTGACCTCGTTGACGGGTCCCTGTAATAGTGCATGAACGATTCGCCGCCATCTGGGTATTGGATTCGCCAAATTCGCCACGGCTCGACCCTGTAGATTTCACCAGACTTTTCTTGACCTGACGGACAAATCGCGATCGTCAACAAGCTGGGATTGAAGTTTTGGTCTGTGTAAGTACGTGAATACTGCCGGTACTTGAAAGTTGTCGATCGATCGGCGGCATCTTTAATCAGCCAGACCAAGCCCCGATTGAAGTCACCCAACCAACTTGCGCCTCTTCCCTGAATCACGCCTGGGTCCGGTGGACGATTTGCAAACGACAGTTCAGAGATTCGAGAACCATCAAGTGACACTATGACGTCTCTGGTAGTTGTAGACGTATTCCAAGCGCTCCAGCTAAACTGAATTGCTCCGGCGTTGGTCAAGACCGGCCGCCCCAACACGGTATCAGCGCCTAATTTGTATGCGTAACTCAGATCGATTTCATGCCCCATTTGGTCGGCAAATTTGACGGGGAGCAAGATCCGCGGATAATCCGTTCGTGCCGACGGTAAGGACGAGAACTCGCAGTCGAGTCGGGTACGGAAATGCGGCTGATAGATTTTGAACTCCACTCGCGTGCCATCGGAACGGAATAGGGTGAAATACCCAGAATGTGGATGTTCCAAAGGCCAGAGGTATCCTCGATCAGAGTAGTCCTTAGAGTGAGAATTGTACTCGCCACCAAACATGAAGAATGGTCCGCTGACGCCACTGGAGACGCTATAGAATTCCCGAACACTTCCGTCCTCCATCAGAATACTGATAATTCCATGGTTCACACCCGAAGTTCTCTCACGATAGCACTTGTGATAGCCCTCAATGTGTGCAGCTACCTCATCATCGTAAGATACGTGCGCAGAAAAGCTCGTGTCGTTCTGCCAGGTCACGAGCTCATTCTCAAAATTGAAGGTTTGCACGGCGATACCGTTTATTGAGATGATCCACTCAGGCAGATTCACAGGAGTTTGAACTATGCTGTTTGATCCCTGCCGTGCCCCAAACGCAACATGGCTGACGTTGCCGTTGTAAGCTAACTTGACATCGCAATGCAGGCCGTTCTGGCTGATCGGAAGATAAATGAGACGCTGGCTGTACATCAGATTGCCGTTGAAGTCGTTGATAATTTCACGCCCAGAGAGGCTGTAGGAATTAGCTTGGGTATATCCGCGTTCGTTAAACATTCCCGCCGCGTCGACGATATTGAGCAAGCGATTATCGTCCCCAGATTGTGCGTTCACTGTGGTCTTGGCCAATAGCGCCAGCAGCAAGGCGATGAGCACTGCCGCTCTTCTGAAAGTCTCTGATCGATGGGGATTAGTTGACTTCGACGCTGTGGTGAGAAGTTGGCGTGGGACAACCCCGCCTCGGGGCCGACCCTTTGCGCCTTGACCAGAACGATTCCGCTCTGACATAGTTGCTTCCTTTTCTCCCTGGTGTCTGATTTGAAACACCCGTCTTCCTTTTGTTACGATGGAAACAGTAATGCAACGTTGCCCAATTGGTCAATCACATTTTGAGAATTTGTCGCGCATGCCGCACAAGTCGGAATCCAGCACTGCTGGAATCCAGGAGATTCGCGTTGACGGACTGACTTGTAGCTAAATATACAGGATCAATTCGGTCGGTAGTTGCGCTGGCCCGCCTTTTTGAAAAGATGTCCCTTGTTGCGAAACGGTTGTACTCAGTGAAATTGCGCCTGTTTATTCGCGACCGAGCCAATCGAACTCGCGATAAATCCCGTAAGAACCCAGCCGGCTCGAGCTCGGTAGCTGCAGGGGTTAACAGCCCGCAAAGATTAACCGGCGGGCGGTCACAAGTACCACTCGCCGGTCTCTCGGGAGGTCAATATGAAAAGGCGTGCTTAAAAAGTTCGCGACGGAGCGTCCATCACCGCGCCCATCTTCTCGACGAACGCCGGATACTTGCGCAATAGTTCCTTGCGCAGTCGCAGTCGCGCGCGATGGAGATACCACCGCACGGTGGCTTCCGGCATGCCGAGAATCTCGGAGACTTCCTCGATCTCGTGCCCATCGATGTCGCGCAATACGAACGCGGCTTTCTGCTTATCGTTCAGCGCGTCGGCGGCCTGCAGGATGCACTCTTTGATATTCTTGCGATACAGACTCAAATCCGGTGTGTCGGCCGGAGTTTCAACCGAGTCGGTGTAGTTCTCAATTGTCTCGTGGCGATGTTTCTTTTGCTTGCGGATATAGTCGATCGAAGCGTTCACCGTGATGCGGTACAACCACGTGGAGAATTTTTTGGTGGTGTCGAAACGATCCAAATTGCGGGCCGTCTTGACGAACACCATCTGCGAAATGTCCTTGGCTTCGTCGTAATCGCCAACCATGCGATAGGCGATGCCCGCCACCTGATTCTTGTACTTTTTCATGAGCGAGCCGAACGCCTTCTGCTCACCACCCTGAATCCGCTTAATCAATGCGACGGTCTCGGCCTCGCTTTGATCGGCCGGGTCGACGGACTCGGTCTCGGCGGAATCGTCGATTTCGAGTTCGTCCCGATCCTCAACGATTTCTTTCGTTTTATTTATCTTCATTACAGTCATCCTTGCCTGCGGTGTTCGTGTCTATAGTAGACCGTTCATCGCGATCTTTACATACCTTTCTAACGCAAAAAAGTCAATCGGGTTCCACATTTACGGGAAACAACCGATACGAACGGACGCCAAGATTAATTTGCGTCTTTTAAAACGGACTAACCAAATCCCTGATTGAGCCAAGAGGACGGAGATATGCACCCGATGAGTAAAGGATTCCAGTCGGCTGCTAACCGGCCCAAATCAAAACGGCCCGCAAGAGTCCTTGCGGGCCGTCAGATATCGGGAGATCTGTCATTTAGAAGTCGCTGGCGTAGGTCACGACATACTCAAGTGGATTCACTGAGTTGCCGTCCTTGGTGACTTCATAGTGGACGTGCGGACCGGTTGAATAGCCGGTGTTTCCCATTAGCGCAATCGTCTGTCCACGCGTAACGCTCTGTCCGACAGTGACTTTATAGGCCGAAAGGTGGCCATAAACAGTCTTGTAGCCATTCCCGTGATTGACTACTACGGTCTTCCCGAGGCCATTTGTATACTCGACCTGCTCGACGGTACCATTGGCGGTAGCGACGACATGAGTGCCAATGGCATTCGAGATGTCAAGGCCGCCATGCAGTTTAACTTGACCGGTAAACGGATCCCGCTTCATCCCAAAGCCACGCATCAGGTAACCCTGCGCTGGCATGATCGACGGAGTGTGGTCAAGATCAGTCTTCTTAGCGTTCAAGGCTTCGTAGACCGTCGTAAATTGCTGTTTTTCGAAATTGGTCAGGGCGATTAAACGGTCGATTTCAGCCTCGGATTGGTAGAGATTGGAAAGGCTCGTGGATATTTCGGCCTCCTGCGGAAGCAGATCCGGGCCGCCGATGCCCAATTGGCGCTGTTGCGGGTCGATTTCGGGCAACTCGAAGATCGTCCGGATCGCCTTTTCTTTCTCGGTGAGGGCGACGATTTCGCCGCGAAGGAACTCAATCGACTCGTTGATTCCGATCAGCTTCGCTGACAGGAATTCGTTCTCTTTCTTGAGGTTATCGACCTTGTGGGCTTCAACGCGACCGGAGAAAAACCCATAAGAAAACACCAGCGTGATCACCGCGTAGGTGAAAATGGCGCTGGCGGCTAAGACAATAAGGGTTTTCGAGATCGAGAACTGTTTCACTTGCCCACTATCGGGAACGATAAAGATTGATAGTCTTTTCTTCATCCGTAAAGATTTCTTTCTCTGTGCTTCCAGCCCGAAGTAAGCCCCGCTAATTTCCGCCGAAGATAGACGGGTTGAAAGCCAGTGTCAAGTTTTTTTCCCGACGATTTCTACTATTTAGAATCGGGTTTCAAAGCGAAAAAATGAGACAAATTTCGGCAATGAATACTGGTTTTACCCTGAATTTAATGGATAGAAGTATCGATTCTGCCCGTTTTTATAAGCACTAAGTTGTTGAGATTTAGCTACTTAATGACTTGCCACTCGCGGCGGAGGATCTTGTTGACGACGTTGACGAATTTTTCGTTGCTGAGATTCTGCAGCGAGTAAAGGTGCCAACAGGTTTTTCTGGGTATCTTGTAGGCGGACTTGCGTTTGCGTGCCATTTGTACCTCGCTGCTTTCGCATTCTTTGTGCGACGGCATCCACCCCGGTTAGCTCGCCACCCGGAAACCCAAGCCGCGTAACAAGGCATTGTGCAAAATTAGTGCCGATTCACTCGATCTTCCCCCGATTCGATTGATTTGCCGTAACTCTTTGTTAATCAGCAGTCGCCGACGACTTTAGTCCGATCTCCGCACAACCCGACAAGCAGAATGCAGCGGATCACTCCCACACTTTGCGGGATGTGTGCAGAGGGTGTGCAGGGGGGTAGGCTGATGGGTCGAATCTGACCTGATAGAGTCGAATAGCAAGGTCCGCTCCAAGCACAATGTACCTGAGGATATTATTCAAGACTGGGGTTCGGACGGGTCGAGAAGGGCCGGAACCGCAGAGATTCAGATCTTCGAGCTACAGCTTGAATTTTGCGAGGTCCTGGTAGATCGGGCCGGTCGGGCGGAGGTGGGACTCGATAAGGTGGATTTGCTCGACGCGCAGCGAGATCGGCTCAAAGACGGTTTTGGAGTAAGCGGCGCAGAGCGATTCCAAGTCGAACGGTTCCTTGACGCGACCAAGGGTCAGATGCGGCGAGAAGGGGCGATCATCGGGTGGGAAGCCGATGGCGGTCATGGCGGTATCCAGATTGTGGGCCAGGTTCCGGAGCCGCCGCTCGGGATCATCGATGCCGATCCAAAACACACGCGGCCGATTGAGATTCGGAAATGCGCCGCAATCGCGAATCGTCAGATCAAACGCCGTGTGGCCCTTGATAGCGCCGTTGATAGCATTGCGGACTTCATCGAAACGCTGGCGGTCGGTCTCACCAAGAAACTTAAGGGTGATATGCACATTGCGCGGCTCGACCCATTTAACGCGGCCGGGGAGCTTCAGGAATTGGTCGAGGAATTCCGCGATGGCGTCTTCGATCTCATCCGGGAGACGCGCGGCGACGAATAGTCTCAAGAGTGGTTGTCCTCACTTCCCGCCGAATTCGATTTCGTGCTGCGCCAGATTTCCGCGGTTTCGCGGGCAAAATCGGCGAAAGCGCGCGGCGCGTGGTGGGTGAGTTTCTCCGACTCGACGCGATCCTGCGGCGCAGCATGCAAACCTGCGCGCTGGAAATAGTCGTACATGATGCGCAGATCATGCACCAGCCAGGCGGGCATGGAGTTGGAAGCGGCCTGCGCCCATTGATCCAGATCATCACCCATATAGTTGATCTCAGCGCCGATCGCTTCCGTCCAGCCGCGAGCCACGGACTTGCCGGTGACGGACTCGGCGCCGCAGATGTTCACTGTTTTGCCGTCGTGACCGGACTCGAGCAAGGCGCTGATGGCAGCGTCAGCGATGTCGCGGGCATCGACGCGGTTGACGCCGGCGGAGCCGAGAGGCTGCGGATAGAAACCGTATTGCAGCATGACATCTTTGAACCAGAGATCGTTTTGGAAGAACGCGCTCGGGCGAAGAATCGTGTAGACGATTCCCGACTCTTTGATGGCTTTCTCGATCGGCAGCTTTGAAGCGAAGTGAGGAATGTGCAGCGAATCGGGCGGCAAGATGACGCCACTGTAGACGATCTTGCGGACACCGGCTTTCTTGGCGGCGCGGACGGCGTTTTGGCCGTGGACAGCTTCATCGGGATGGACGGCCGTAACCAACATCACTTTCTCGACGCCGCTGAACAAACGCGCCAATGACGGCGGATCGGCCAATGACCCGACGACGGCTTCCACACCGGGGGCGATAGTTGCGGCTTTGTCGGCGCTGCGAGTCAAGACTTGCACCTTTTCGCCGCGTTCGAGCAACTGTTCGACGACGAGGCTGCCGATAGTGCCGGTGCCGCCGATCACAAGAATGGCCATGCCGAAAACCTCCGTGATTTCAGTGACTGACGCGAGAAAGCTACTACAATCGGGTTCGCGCAACAAGAGTTATCGATTGACGTAATTGATCATAGCTGTTTATTGGGGCGAGTCGCACAAAGCGCGGGAGAGTTCATGATCAAAGTCGACAAGCTGGTTCGCGATTTCGGCCGGTTGCGGGCGGTCAATGAAGTGAGTTTTGAGGTCGCCGACGGCGAGATTTTCGGTTTGCTCGGGCCGAATGGCGCCGGCAAGAGCACGACGGTGAAGATGATGGTCGGGATGTTGTCGCCGACGGCGGGCGAAATCGAGATTAACGGTATGACGGTCGCGAGCGATCTCGATAGAATCAAACGTGATCTCGGTTATGTGCCGGAGAATTGCGCGTTGTACGAGAATCTCACCGGACGTGAACATCTGGAGATGGTGTGTCATCTGCATCATTTCGAGGAGGAGCGCCTCGACGACCAGGTAGGGCGGATGCTCAAGGCGTTTGAGCTTACAGACGCCGCCGACTCGCGCATTGCCGGCTACTCGAAAGGAATGAAGCAACGGCTGCTGTTGGCCGGAGCGATCATTCACAATCCTAAGGTCTTGATCTTGGATGAGCCGTTGTCGGGCTTGGATGCAAATGCGCAGACGCTGATTCGGGAGTTGATCAAGGAATTCGCTCGCGACGGTCGCAGCGTGATTTTCTGCTCGCACGTTTTGGAGATTGTCGAGCGGCTGTGCGACCGGTTGATCATTATTCACAGAGGCGTGGCGCAAGCGGACGGCACACCGGCGGAGATCGTCGCCCGCACAGGAACGGCTAATCTGAATGAAGCCTTCAGCAAGTTGACCGGCGCGACGGACATCGACTCGCAGGCGCGCGACATCATGCGCGCGATTGATTCCGAGGGGCGCGATGTTCGAAGCTAAGTCCGGCGACCGCGTAGACCGCCGGCAGTTGCGGACGCTGCTCGGCGTCGCCATGAGGACAGACTGGCGCGGATCGACATCCGTCATGTCCACCTACGGATCGAAAAACTCGAATGCGGCTTCGATGCTCGGCCTGATTGCGACGAAGTTGATGATCGGTGGCGTTATCGCAGCCATGATTTGGAGGATCAACGATCCGTTTTTCGGGACGGCGATTCTCAATACGATAATCTGCGTTTTCATTTCGATTACGATCTTGCTCGAATTCTCGAACCTCATTCTCTCGCCGGACGACTACACGATTCTTGCGCCGCACCCGGTCAATTCGCGGACTTTTTTCGCCGCCAAGGCACTGCACTTAGTGGGCTACGTAACGATATTAGCGACCGCCATGCTGTTGATTCCAACCGTCACGGCCGGGATCCGCTACCAGAGCGTTTGGTTGGCGGTTGTGACTTACTTGAGCGGCTGGAGTTGCGCGCTGGCCACGGCGCTCTTGTTTATTGTCATTTACACCGCGATGCTCCGGATCATCAATCGGGAAACGATGAACCGCGTGCTGGGGTATCTTCAACTTGCGCTCGTCGCTCTGCTCTACTTCTTGTACTTCGTCGGCATGAATTCAGTATCCAAGCTGGCCGCAACTGACCTCAACCGATTCAATCATCCGCTGCTCAATCTGATTCCGCCGGTGTGGTATGCTTCCTGGGTTGGTCTGGCCGCCGGTGATTGGCGAGTTGACTGGATGGTTTCGGCGTGTGCCGGACTGGGCGCGCTGCTGGCACTCGGCTATTTCGGCGGGCGACGGCTCTCCGGCGACTATGCCATGACGCTGACCGGAATTGTTGAGCGGCAAGAGGCGAAAACCGTGCGCAGGCCGCGCTCGGCGTTGGCGCGGCTTTTCGATCGATTGTTGACGCCGGAGGATCGCTCGATCAAAGCGTTGTTGCGGGCGCAGTTTCGCAATGACAATCGCTACAAGATGACGATTCTGACCGTCATTCCGCTGACGCTGCTTTATGTTTATCTGGGAGTTTCAGAAGGCGAGGAGATCGTCGATCCGTTTGTGGGTGGAGCGATGAGCGGATCGGGCAGTTTCCTTGTGTACATGGCGGCGGCGTTCGTGCCGTTTATGGTAATCATGGGCACGGCCTACAGCTCGCACGCGGCGGCGGCGTGGATCTTCTTCACATCTCCGGCGGATCGTACGCGATTGGTGATGTCGGCGGCACGGTTCGCGATAGTGTTCTTCTGTATACCTTACGTGCTATTCCTCTCGGTAGTGCTCGGCTGGGTGTTCGGCAACTACTTCCACGCACTGTTACACTGCATCACCTTGATGCTAATCCTCACCGTGCTGGTACGATTCATGGTGCTGATCACACCGAGAATACCGTTTAGTGTCATGCCGCAGGCCGGACAACGACAGCTAACTTACTTTATCGCCTTCCTGGTGCCGATGGCGGCGGTGCTGATTCCGATGCTGTTGTTAGCGCGATTCACGTATGGTGGACCGATCGGTTACTTGGCAATCGTCGGCGGCCTCCTTCTGGTCGGTCAAGGGCTGCTCTGGCTACTGCGCCTCTGGATCCCCAAGAAGTTATCCAAGCTCGAATACACGCAGCATTAAAACAGCGGAGAAAACTCTTCGCCGCGCCCGGAGCGACAGGACGCTGTAGATCAGAGTTGCGTTGGTTAGTCGGGTTGCTGCGTCGGATTTTCGGCTTCGCCCGCCGGCGCCGGTCTGAGAAAAGAGACGAGGATCGAGCCGCCGATCATGAGCACAATGACGGCGAGAGAAATCGCCGTGGGAATCTTATACCACGATGAAATCAGCATCTTGACGCCGACGTAAGCCAGAACGACCGACAATCCGACTTTGAGATAACGGAACTTGTAGAACATCCCGGCCAGAGCGAAATAGAACGAACGCAGACCGAGAATCGCGAAGACGTTCGACGTATAGACGATGAACGTGTCCCGCGTGATCGCAAGGATCGCCGGAATGGAATCGACGGCGAAGACGAGGTCGGTAGATTCGATCATGAGTAGCACAAGGAACATCGGCGTGGCCATTCGCTTGCCGTCAATGCGGGTAAAGAAGTGATCCCCGGCAAAGTGCGGCGATACCGGGAAGATTTTGCGTGCCAGTCTAATGATCGGGTTTTTTTCCGGCTCGATTTCGGTATCCCCCGAGAACAACATCTTGATGCCGGTGAAGACGAGGAATGCACCGAAGATATAGATAATCCAATGGAAGCGATTAATCAGCGCGACGCCGCCGGCGATCATAAGGGCACGCATCACGAGCGCTCCCAGAATTCCCCAGTAGAGGACTTTGTGCTGTAACGTCGGTGCGACGCGGAAGTAGGAAAAGATCAAGAGAAAGACGAACAAATTGTCGAGCGACAGCGAGAGTTCGATCAGGTAACCGGTGAGGAATTCGAGGCCCTTGGCCGGGCCTCTAAAATGAAATACGCCGGCGCCGAACAGCAGCGCCAGTGAGATCCAGACGGCGCACCAGATCAATGCCTCCTTCATTCTGACCGAGTGCGACTTGCGGTGGAATACGCCGAGGTCGATGACCAGCATGATCAAAACGAAGGCGATGAATCCCGCCCAGAGGAAAAAGGAACTCATAACGGGCGGCAAAATGGTGGAATCGGGAGCCGAAGGCAAGGCGGAAATCGAAAAAGAAAGGCGCGTCCGACAATAGTCATACGCGCCAGATTTAACTGCTGTAGAAGTAGATCAGAGGCAACTTGCGCAGGGGGCTGCGCCGGCGGCAAAAATGTAATTGATGAGATACACGGCGTCGGCGATGGATAGTCCGCCATTGCAGTCGGCATCGCCGGAAAGCAGCGGATCGGGCGCCGGACCGCCGGAGAAGATATAGTTGATCAGATACACAGCATCGGCAATACTTACCCCGCCGCTGCCGTCGGCGTCGCCGCACAACGGCTCGCACTCATCGAGAACGCCGTTGGAGTCGGCGTCGGTCGCGACTCC
Organism: uncultured Ignavibacteria bacterium; assembly: GCA_964617645.1. Lineage (GTDB taxonomy): Bacteria > Zixibacteria > MSB-5A5 > CAIYYT01 > CAIYYT01 > JADJGC01. The sequence goes on along the minus strand of CAZTYE010000001.1, from coordinate 124,330 downwards.
GGCAGCGACCTCGCAACTATCGTCGATGAGATTCAGGTTGCAGTCGACCAGCCCGCTCTGAGGCAGAATCTTGTAGATATCACCGCCCTGGAGAATAATGTAGAGTTCGCCCCAAGCGTCTTCAGCAAACGACATCAACCCGAAGCCCCCCTGACCGAGTTCAACCGTACGGTCGGTAAAGTTCGACAAGGTCGCCCCGTCAAAGGTGAATGAGAAGATCGTCCCCTGGCAGTAGTCGCCGAAAAAGTAAGCTCCGCTCAGTCCGGGAATGGCGCAACCGCGATAGACATAGCCACCGGTAATGGAGCAGCCGGCGCCGTGACCGTACTCATAGATCGGATCGGTCGTGATGCCGGCAGGATCGCAGTTTGTCGGCGGCTCATAACAGTGGGCGCCTTCGCGCAGGTCCCAACCAAAGTTGATATTGCCGCTGTCGGCGGCCGGACGCCAGTTGATTTCCTCCCAGGCGTTCTGCCCGACATCGGCAATGTAGATCTCGCCAGTTTGGCGATCGAAGGAGTTGCGCCACGGATTGCGCAGTCCCCAATAGAAGATTTCCTGATTTTGCGGACCGCCAGCGAATGGATTGGAGGCCGGAATCGCGAAGGGCGATCCGCCATCGACGTCGATGCGCAGCATCTTGCCGAGTCGCGTGTTGAGATTCTGACCGTTTTCATCGGGATCACCGCCGCCACCGCCATCGCCGGTACCGATGTAGAGGTAGCCATCCGGGCCGAAGCCGATCCAGCCGCCGTTGTGATTCGAATTCACCGGATGGCTGATCGTCATGATCGGGAAAGCGCTACCGGGATTGGCGACATTGGAATCGGCCAGTGAGCGCTGCCAGCGCGTAACCACGTTGTCGCCGGAGGTATTAGTATGGTATGTATAGAAGTAGCCGTTGACCGCGTAGTTGGGATGAAAGGCCAGACCGAGAAGTCCTTCCTCGTTGCCGGTTCGTACCGGCGACACCGAGAGAAACGGCGTTGATCGAATGGTGCGCGTTTTGAGGTCGACAATGCGGATATCGGCACGATTGCCGGTTGCCGCGGAACCCCGCTGTTCGACGACAAAGAGCCGCGTATAATCGCCCGGCGGGGATGTAGCGAACACCGGCCGGGTGAAACCGCCCAAAAAGAGTTCGGTCGTCAGCGGCTGGGCCTGCATGAGCGCCGTGAGGGCCACAAGCAGGCAGAAGATCCTGATGACGATGCGAACTGCGCTATGACTTGACGTTGACATGTCAATCCTCCGATAAGGCTGTGGCGGTACTTTTCCATTGGAATATCAGTGCGGCACGAGAACAGGAGTTGCGTGGCACTCATCTTCGTCCGTAGCCGAGATTACTGAAAAATGGTACGGCAGGCGGCCGGATTCTGTTAAGGGAATCTCGGTCACGGCGGCAGAGTTTACTCTCGACTTGGGGGCTGTTTCCGTGTATCATGCGCGGTAATCTGGCATTTGGGCGGACTGCCAACCGTATTAGTTCATGAAAACGACGATCACTAAGCGGACAACATTTTGCGCCGGTCACCGGATGTACCGGCCCGAACTTTCGGATGATGAGAATCTGAAGCTCTTCGGCGAATGTTCTAACCCGCACGGACATGGGCATAATTATGTGTTGGAGGTCAGCGTGAGCGGCGAAGTCGATCCGGCTACCGGAATGATAATCAACCTCAGAGATCTGAAAGCCGTTATCGAGCGCGAAGTAGTGAGCCAGGTCGACCACAAGAATCTCAATGTTGACGTGGAATTCATGCGCGGACAAATCGCATCGACGGAAGTGTTCGCCGCGCGGATATTTGAGCGACTGGATCGCGCTCTGGGGCACGGAATGCTCAGCCGGGTCGTACTGTGGGAATCAGAGAACAACCGTATTGAGATAGCGCGTTAGCGAATAGCGTGCGTATCGCTAAATCATAGCGAGGGTATTACCGTGGATCGTGTAGCCGTAATCACGGGCGGGTCGCGCGGGCTGGGATTGGCCACCGCCAAAGAGCTGCAAGCGCGCGGATTCAAACTGCTTCTGGTCGGCCTGGAAACAAAACTGACGCAGAGCGCCCTACGGCAGCTTACCGATCGTCCGGAAGTGCAATATGTTTCGGGCGACATCACCACTGCGGTAACGGCGGGGGAAATCGCCCAGGTCTGCCGGGAGCGATTTGCGCGTTGCGATCTATTAGTAAACAACGCGGGAATTTTTCTGGCCGGCAAGATCGAAGAATTCGACGAGGCGTCGTGGGATCGGATCATTAGTGTAAACTTGAAGGGCCCCTACATGGTTACCCGCGCACTGATCGAACTCCTGAAAGAGTCGAAAGGACAGATCATTTTCATCAACTCGGTCGGCGGCCGTCAAGGTCTTACGCAAATGAGCGGCTATTCGGCGTCCAAATTTGGGCTGACCGGGCTGGCGGACTCCCTGCGCTTGGAACTGAAGCCGCATCACATTCGTGTGACTTCGATTTTCCCGAACAACATGAACTCCATCGGCGAGGTGATTTCGGCGGCGGATTCCAAACGCAATCATGTCATCGAACCGCACGACGTAGCAAGGTTGATCGGCGAAGTGGCGGACGCACCGCCGCACATGCAGATCCCGGAAATCCAAGTCTATCCCCTCTCGACCGAGATTCACAAGTCCGAGCGACATAATCTCTGATCAGCAAGTTCAGAGCCGGATGTCGCATCAAGACGCTAAGCGATGTTATACTTCTTCATGCGGTAGATCAGCACATGGCGGGGGATAGCGAGAATTTCTGCGGCGCGGGTGCGATTGCCGCCCGCTCTTTGCAGGGCATCGATGATCAAGCGGCGCTCGGCCTCGTGAAAAGTCATCGATCTTGACCTCGCCGGGTGTCGGGCCGGGGCAGTGTCGATTTCGCGCTTTAGGTCTTCCGGCAGATTGGCGAGCGTGAGCGAATCGCTGCTGCGCAGCAGCGCCATGCGACGGACGATATTCTCGAGCTCGCGAACATTGCCCGGCCAGTCGTGATCCAATAGCTTAGCCATTAGTTCATCAGTGATGCTGACCTGCCCCGGTGCGGATTGGCGATCCAGGAAGTGACGCACCAACAGCGGAATATCGGAAATTCGCGCGCGCAACGGCGGCAACATGATGGGAACAACGTTGAGTCGATAAAAGAGGTCTTCGCGGAAACGTCCCTGAGCGACACGTTCTTTGAGGTCGGCGTTGGTGGCAGCGATCACGCGGACATCAATCTCGTGCACGCGCTCCGAGCCGACCGGCTGGATGACGCGCTCCTGGATGACGCGGAGAATTTTGGGCTGCAGTTCGAGCGGCAAGTCGCTGATCTCGTCGAGGAAAACGGTGCCGCCGGCGGCGAGATCGAACTGGCCTTTCTTTTCGCGAATCGCGCCGGTAAACGCGCCTTTAACGTGGCCAAACAGGTCGGCTTCGAGCAGTTCGCGGGGAATGGCGGCCGCGTTGATGGTAACCATCGCCGCTCCGGAACGTTGCGAGAGGCTGTGAAGCGCCCGAGCGACAAGCTCTTTTCCGGTCCCCGATTCGCCGGTGATCAGCACTGTCGCGTCGCTCGGCGCGATCTTGCGAATCGTCTCGATCACATCACTCATTGCCGTTGAATCGCCGATGATTTCGGCAATGGCGCCGCTGCGTTTTAGTTCGGATTTCAATCGCCGGTTTTCCGATTCGAGGCGGACAAATTCGAGCGCCTTCGCGATTGTCAGAAACAACTGGTCATCATCGAACGGCTTGGTAAGGTAGTCAAAGGCGCCGAGCTTGACCGCTTCGACGGCCTGCGGCACTGTGGCGTGCGCTGTCATCAAGATGACTCGTAGTTGTGGAGACTTTCCCTGCAATGCCGCCAGCAACTCGATACCCGACAACCGCGGCATGCGAATGTCAGCGAGCAGCAGATCGAAGGCGCCGTCGTGAAGTTCGGCCAGCGCGGCGACGCCATCGGCGACCGCGGTTACGGCATAGCCGCGCTTTGACAGCTTGAATTCGAGCACGCGCCGCAGGGCATCGTCGTCATCCGCGAGCAGGATTCGCTCGTTCATGACCGGTGATCCGCTCTTGGCAAGGTTACGTGGATGAGGGCGCCGTTGTCGCCGCCGTCGGCGACCGCGATTTCACCGCCGTGCAGCTTGGCAATCGACTGCGCGATCGGAAGCCCCAGCCCGGTTCCCGACGCGCGCGTCGTGAAAAACGGCTCGAAGACGCGGCCGCGGATTTCCGAAGCGATACCTTCGCCGTAGTCTTTGATTGCCAATTCGATGCGATCCGCGGCGATGTCCAGCGAAATGTCAATGGCGCTGCCGGCGGGCGAGGCCTGAATGGCGTTCAAGATCAAGTTGAGAATCATTTCGTGCAGTTTGTCGCGATCACCGTTAAGAGTGACTCGATCGGCGATGTTCTCGCGAAAAGTGATCTGCCGCTCACTGGCCTGCGGTTCGACTTGACGGAGCGTACCGCGCAGTAACTCGGAGATATCGAGAATTTCCATGCGGGCTTCGCGCGGCCGGGCGAATTCGAGAAATTCACTGACCGTGCCATCAATGCGCTTGATCTCGCGGAAGAGAATGTCGCGGAATTCTCTGCGGTCGGCTTCGGAAGTCGAATCGTCGCCGATGATTTCGACCGCACCCTTTATCGACGCCAGTGGGTTTTTGAGTTCGTGTGCTACACCGGCGGCGATTTGCCCGACCATCGATAGGCGCTCAGATCTTTCCAGCTCGGAGCGCATTACTTCACGGTGGCGGCGAGTGGCGTTTTCGCGGTCGATGAGGCCGCCGATCAGTGTTCCGAGCGCGAAATAGAAAACGATTTCGACCAGCTCGCTGGCAAGGTTGTGCTCACTAAGCTGACTACCGAAGATGTACGGCAGGACGATAATGCTGATCGCTGCGGCGGTCCACAGTCCGCCGCGCAGGCCGAACCAGGACGCGGCGATGACAATCGGCACATAGCAGAAGCGAGTGTGCACGGCGTGAATCCAGTGCCGATCGCCGAAGATTGGCTCAAGCACAATGCCGTAGTGGATAGCCGTCGTCAACGCCGTTACGGCAGCGATCAGTATGATCTTGTTGCGGTTATCGAGAGTGATCATAACTCAATAGCAATTCGGAGACTTGATTTGCGTCATCACGTGATGCCAATACAGATGATACAGACTATTTGTCGGAGGAATCGAGAATATTCTTCACTGGTGAAGAATATTCTTCAAAATGATCAATCCAGCCACTGCCAAACGACCGTATCCTGTTGTTTTACAACGCATTAAGTCTTTGGCACGGGAGTTGTTTAGGAGTGAGGTGTGTTCAGATTCGCCTTGGCACTCGTCCTCCTGGTCACTCAGCGGGGAGCATCGGTTCACGCCGAGCGTAATGATCAGCTCGCGGACTCATTGGCGGCTGTTTTCCGAGTGCCTCAAGAACAAATTCCTCGCTTCGACTCGACGACCGCATTGGCCGATTACCTGAGGCTTGGCGCTCGGGAGTGTTGTGCGCTTCGGGCGGCGTTTTTCGGTTGGCAGGAAGCTCGGGCAATGGAGCGCTCGGCCGGAAACTTTGAGAATCCCGTCTTGGGTTATGAATACGGTTATGACAAGTTCTCAGATCCGATCGGCCCGCGCCGCCAGAAGTTTGGGCTGATGCAGCCATTTCCATGGTTCGGCACACTGGGCGCCAAGAGGAACGTGGCGCGCGCCGAGGCCGATGCCGCATTTGAGCGATTCCGCGCCGAGTCGTTTCGCACGCGCTTCAAGATCAAGTCGGCATATTTCGATTATTACTACGCGGCGCGGCAACTGGCGTTGCAGCGGTCGGCATTTGAGCTGATGAAAAGCTTTGAGGCGGTGATTCGTGCCCGCTACGTCACCGGATTGGCGATGCATCCGGATCTAATCAAGGCGCAGTTGGAGTTGGGGCAAATGGAGAGCATGATTGCGACGATGAGTCAGATGTTGACACCGGCGCGAGTTCGGATTCTGGCGCGGCTTAATCTGCCCGACACCGTGAACTTGCCCGAGCCGCATTTACTCCCGCAAGTCGACTATGTAATGAATCGCGACTCGCTTTTGGTCGCCGCAACCAAGTTGAATCCGAACTTGAATGAAATCGAGAAGGAAATCGCCGCCCGGCGCGCTGAAGTTTCGGTTGCGCGCAAGATGACGATGCCAGAGTTCATGATCGGCGTCGAGTACGAACGCGCATCTGTCTTTAATGATATGACCGGCCTCGATGAGAAGATGAACGACTACATGTTGACGGCGCAACTGACCTTGCCGATTTGGTTCGGGAAAAATCGCGCCATGCGCCGGGCCGCCGAAGCCAAGGCGAGCATGATTGAATACATGCATCAGGAAGAACGAAACGAGCTGATCGCGATGGTGTCGATGGCCCATGCCAAGTACGAAAGCGCCGTACGCGAGTGGAAACTCTACCGCGACGGCTTGCTGCCGCGGGCGCGAGCATCACTGGAAGCCGCGTTTACGGCTTACCAAACCGGAGTAAGCGATTTTCTGATGCTGCTCGACGCGCAGCGGCAGCTTCTGGACTTCGAAATCAAGATGGAGCGGGCGCAAGTCGACGCCGGTCTTAAACTGGCTGAACTCGAACTACTGACCGGTCAGGAATTCGATTTCCCGACCAAACCATACAAATTCGATGAGGAGGATTGAGATGCTCAGACGCATTCTCGTGTTCGCAATCGGCGCGACGATGGTCGCCGGATTGGCGGTGCATGCCGGCGACGAGAAGCCGGATTCTAAGAAAGACTCTGCGAAAGAACTCAAGGCGCAGACGCATTGCCCGGTGATGGGCGGTAAAATCGACTCGACGGTTTATACCGACATTCAGGGGCACCGCGTTTATCACTGTTGTCCGGCTTGCATCCCGAAGATCAAAGCCGACCCCGACAAGTACTTCAAGAAAGCGGCCGCCGAGGGTGTGCTCTTCGAGAACATCCAGGTGATGTGCCCGGTCTCCGGGGAGAAGCTTGAAGCCAAGACCGTGTACAGCGACTACGAGGGCCGGCGGGTCTACTTCTGCTGCAAGAAATGTCAGGGAATGTTCGACAAGAACCCGAAGAAGTTCATCAAAGAACTTGACGCCACAATGCCGTCGACAAAACCGGAGGATAAGAAGCCGGAAGAGAAAACCGGGCACGAAGGACACGGCCACGGGCATTAGCCGTGGGCGAAGATCATGCGAAGCCTTCGCAACAGCGGATGACAGGAGAACGCCAGATGATTGAGGTCAGGACACGCCGACGAACATTACTGATCGCAGCGATTACGGGGATCGCGCTGCTGGCGTTTCTGATCGGGCTAACCGTCGGTGACCGGGGCAATGGCGGTACAACTGCCAGCGGTGGAGCTTCCCCGGCAGCTACGACCTGGACGTGTTCGATGCATCCACAGATCAAGCTCCCGAAGCCGGGCCAGTGCCCGATCTGTTTCATGGACCTGATTCCGCTGGCAACATCGTCCGGTGATGATCTCGGCCCGCGTCAACTTCGCATGTCGGAGTCGGCGCGCAAGTTAGCGCAAATTCAAACGGCGCCGGTCGTCCGGGGCCGGGCGGACGCTGAATTGCGATTGCTCGGCAAGTTAGTGTACGATGAAACGCGATTGGCCCGGATCACAGCCCGAGTTTCCGGTCGACTGGAGAAGCTGTACGCCAACTTCACGGGGCAGTCAATCCGCGCCGGCGAGCCGCTGGTTGACATCTACGCTCCGGAACTGGCGTCGGCGGAAAATGAGCTTGTGCAGGCTCTGCGTTCGCTTGAGGATGTCGCGAAATCAGAATCGGCGATACTCAAATCCACAGCGGCGGCAACGGTTGAGGGCGCCCGCAGTAAGCTACAGCTTCTGGGGCTGAGCGCCGAGCAGATTGCCGAGATTGAAAGTACGCGGGATGCGAAGTCCGTGATTACGATTGAATCACCGATCAGCGGTGTAATCGCCGAGCGGATGGCGCAGGTCGGGCAGACCATCGAGATGGGAATGGATCTGTATGCCATTGCCGATCCGCAACGGCTGTGGTTGATAGTCGACGCCTATGAAAGTGATATCGCTCAATTGAAGGCGGGACGCGAGGTGGCTTTCTCGACGCCGTCATATCCGGGTGAACGATTCAGCGCGCGGATTGACTTTGTGAGCCCGGCGGTTGACCCGATGACGCGGACGGTTGCGGTTCGCGCCGCCGTGGAGAATTCATCGCTGCGCTTGAAGCCCGAAATGTTCGCCTCCGTGACCGCTGGTGTTTCGCAGACTGCCGGCGAACAACTCATCATTCCGGCGACGGCGCCGCTGCTGACGGGAAAGCGCGCCGTCGTTTACGTTGAGCTCGAAAACGCAGCGGGACCGTTGTTCGAAGGACGCGAAGTGGCGCTGGGACCGCGAACGGGCGATTTCTATGTCGTCGAGTCGGGATTGAACGAAGGCGAGTTGGTTGTCGTTAACGGCGCATTCAAGATCGATTCGGAGTTGCAGATCAACGCCAAGCCCAGCCTGATGTCGATGGACGGCGGCGGAGTGACGATGGGCGGTCATCAGCATGGCGCGGTTGCCGTCCCGGTTGCGGAGCGCATTTCCGCTCAGGCGAGGGTGGAACTGACGCCAGTCTACGACGCATATTTCAGTCTGCAAATGGCACTGGCGCATGATGACTTGCCCGCCGCGACGAAGCTATATCAAAAACTGAGTGACGCAGTAGATGCAGTGCGCATGACTGCGTTCACGGGAGCACACCACGGCAGTTGGATGAAACTCGCCGCTGAAGTGAAAGAGCACTCCGAACGCGGCGCCGCGACCGGCGACGATGCGCAATTGCGTGACGCGTTCTTTTTCGTTTCGAAGGCAATGATCGACATGCACAAGCAGTTCGGCCATGCGGACGGTCGCAACTTCTATCTGACCTTCTGTCCGATGGCGCGGAACAATCAGGGCGCTTACTGGCTGCAGACCACTGACACGATTTGGAACTCCTACTACGGCGACAAAATGCTGCGCTGCGGCGAGGTGCGCGATACGCTGCCGCCGACGGCCGGAGAATAGCCGATGGCCGACGACTACCGCATTCCCGACCGCTCGGCGATGTCGCTGATCGACCGGATCATCATCTTCTGTTTAGACAACCGGTTAGTGGTGTCGCTCGTCGCGCTGGCGATTCTGACGTGGGGCGTGATCGTGGCGCCGTTCGATTGGAATCTCGAATTTCTCCCGCGCGATCCGGTCGGGGTAGACGCGATCCCGGATATCGGTGAGAATCAGCAAATCGTCTTTACGGAATGGTCGGGACGTTCGGCACAAGACGTCGAGAACCAGATCACCTACCCGCTGACATCGGCGCTGGTCGGTATCCCCGGCGTGAAGACAATTCGCAGCTATTCGTACTTTGGCTTCTCGACGATTTACATCATTTTCAATGACAAGATTGAGTTCTACTGGTCGCGCACGCGAATTCTGGAGAAACTGAATTCCCTGCCCAACGAACTGCTGCCGTCGGGTGTCCGTCCGGCGCTCGGGCCGGATGCCACGGCTCTGGGTCAAGTGTTCTGGTACACGCTCGAAGGCCGCGATATGTCCGGCAGACCGACCGGCGGCTGGGACTTGCATGAGCTGCGCTCGATACAAGACTGGACGGTACGATTCGCACTGCAATCGGCAGAAGGAGTTGCCGAAGTAGCTTCCATCGGCGGGCACGTGAAGGAATATCAGATCGACGTATCGCCCGAGGCGATGCGCGCCTTCGATATCATGCTCGAGGACGTTTTCGCCGCGGTGGCGAAGTCGAATCTCGATGTCGGCGCCGGGACGATTGAAATCAACAATGTCGAGTATCAGATTCGCGGAGTGGGATTCGTCAAGGCGCTGAGCGATCTGGAAAACAGCGTCATCAAGGTGAACGGCAACGTACCGGTGAGGATCAAGGACGTCGCACACGTGACTCTTGGCCCGGCGATGCGGCGGGGCGCGCTCGACAAGGGCGGCGCGGAAGCAGTCGGCGGTGTTGTCGTCACGCGCTTCGGCGAGAATCCGCTGGCGACAATCAAGAATGTCAAGGCCAAGATCGCGGAAATCGCCCCGGGACTGCCAAAGAAAACTCTGGCCGACGGGACGGTTTCGCAAGTAACCGTCGTGCCGTTTTATGACCGCACCGGCCTGATTTATGAAACGCTGGGCACGCTTAACTCGGCAATCATCGACCAGATCATCGTTACGGTGATCGTCGTGCTGGTGATGGTCATGCATCTGCGGTCGTCACTGTTGATCTCCGGTCTGATGCCGATCGCAGTGCTGATGAGCTTCATTGGCATGAAATCGTTCGGCGTCGACGCCAACATCATGGCGCTCGGTGGAATCGCGATCGCCATCGGTGATATCGTCGATATGGGAATCGTTATCTGCGAGAACATCCTGCGGCACTTCGATCAGGCGCCGGCGGGCACGCCCAAGCGCAACATCATCTTCCGCGCGACTTCGGAAATCGGTTCCGCGGTGTTTACGACAATCGCAACGACGGTGGTGTCGTTCCTGCCCGTGTTCACGATGGAGGCGGCGGAGGGCAAGTTGTTCAAACCGCTGGCGTATACCAAGACGTTTGCCCTGGTGGCATCAGTCGTCGTGGCGCTGACGATCATCCCGGCTTTCGCCTATCTGATGTTCTCGGATCCTAACCGGCGGCGTGCGGTTCCGGCGAAGATTATCCCGATCGGTCTGGGTCTGGCCGGAGTCGCGATCATGCTGATGTTTGGACTCTGGTGGACGGGCGCGGTATTGCTCGTCGTTGCGGCCTACCTTCTGATCCGACCGAGGCTACCGGAAACAGCACAAACGCGAATACCCAAGATCATCAATGCGATACTGGTCGTGATCGTGGCGGCGATTCTCTCTTCGCACTGGCTGCCGCTCGGCGTGGGCCGCGGTGAAATTTTGAATTTCGTTTTTGTGACGCTGCTGGTCGGCGGAATTCTCGGCGCGTTTTTGCTTTTTATCCGGTTCTACCGCCCAATCTTGAATTGGTGCCTTGAGAACAAAGTTCTGTTCTTGTCTTTCCCGACAATGATCACGCTGTTCGGCCTAATCGTCTGGCAGGGATTCGACAAGATGCTGGGCTTTATGCCGGATTTCGTCCGCCGCAGCACACCGTACGTCGCTATGAATCACGCATTTCCCGGACTCGGACGCGAGTTCATGCCGTCTTTGGACGAAGGCTCGTTCCTGTGGATGCCGACGACGATGCCGCATGCCTCGATCGACGAAGCGTTGTCGATCGTGCAGCATCAGGATCTGGCGTTCGAGAGCATTCCCGAGATCGAGTCCGTGGTCGGAAAAATCGGGCGAGTTGAATCGCCGCTCGATCCGGCGCCAACTTCGATGATCGAAACGGTGATCAATTACAAGAGTGAATACATCGTAGACTCCGGCGGTAAGCGCCGCAAATTTCGATTTGACAGCGAGAAGAACGAATTCGTGCGCGACTCGCTCGGCGAATTGATTCCCGACCAGAGCGGTAAACCGTACCGTCAATGGCGGGATGAAATACGGACCGCAAACGACATTTGGGAGGAGATTGTGAAGGCCGGGCAGTTGGTCGGAACGACCTCGGCGCCGAAGCTGCAACCGATCGCGGCGCGGATCGTCATGCTGCAGTCGGGAATGCGGGCGCCGATGGGAGTTAAAATCAAGGGGCCGGACCTACCGACGGTTGAAGGCGTCGGACTGGAAGTGGAGCGGCTGCTCAAGCAGGTATCGTTGGTCGAGCCGGCGACGGTCGTCGCCGACCGCATTGTGGGTAATCCCTATTTGGAGATTCACTTTGATCGTGAAGCGTTGGGGCGCTACGGAATCGCGATCAAGGACGCGCAGGAAGTTGTCGAAGTCGCGATCGGCGGCATGCCGATCACGACGACGGTTGAGGGACGCGAGCGCTACCCGGTGCGCGTCCGATACGAACGCGAACGGCGCGGCTCGCTTGAGGATCTGGGGCGCGTCTTAGTACCGGCGCCCAACGGACAACAAATTCCTTTGCTGCAAGTGGCCGAGATCCGGTACGTCCGCGGCCCGATGATGATTCGCGCCGAAGACACATTCTTGACCGGCTACGTGATTTTCGACAAGCGACCGGAGTACGCCGAAGTCGACGTGGTTCAGGCGGCGGACGCGTTCCTGAAGGAGAGCATCAAGAGCGGCGATCTAACGATTCCGGCCGGCGTCAGCTACAGCTTCGCGGGTTCCTACGAAAACCAGGTGCGTTCGGAGAAGCGGCTGCGGATTGTGATTCCGCTGGCACTCTTCATCATCTTTATGTTGATCTATTTCCAATTCCGTGATGTTCCGGTGACCGGGCTGGTGTTCACGGGAATCTTTGTCGCCTGGTCGGGCGGATTTCTGATGCTGTGGCTGTACGGACAGGAGTGGTTCTTCAACCTTGCACCCTTCGGCGAGAATCTGCGCGAACTTTTCAATATCCAGCAATACAATCTCTCCGTGGCGGTTTGGGTTGGCTTTCTGGCATTGTTCGGCGTGGCGACCGATGATGGTGTTCTGATTTCCACGTACGTGAAACAAGTCTTTGCCGAGAAGCAGCCGCAATCACCGCGCGAGATACGCGACGCGATCCTGTTGGCGGGCAGCAGGCGAATCCGTCCGGCGCTCATGACCGTAGCGACAACGCTGCTGGCGCTGCTGCCGGTGCTAACTTCGACCGGCCGCGGATCGGATGTCATGACACCAATGGCGATTCCGGGATTCGGCGGCATGACGATAGCGATTGTCACCGTGCTGACCGTACCGGTAATGCACAGCGCGCTGGCGGAGTGGCGCTTGCGCCGCGGCCGACCGTTGTAACTCAGCTCGCGACCGCCCATTCGACTTCGGAAATTGCGAATCGGGCGTACCGCTCGCGAAATCTACTGCATCGTCTCGAACATTGAGGCAACTCGATTCCCGACAATTCGTATTAGGCCATAGCTCTAAAACAGTGCCTACATTGGTCGAGATTCCGTTCCGTGAGAACTTTATACCGGCCGAGTGCGCGCATCAGCCAACCACTATCCGAGGGTCAAATATGTTTCGGCGTCCTTCTCAGTCGCTACTCGCGCTCTTCACGTTCATGGGCATCATCACTGGCACGTCGTCAATATCGGCGCAGCAGATGTGCGTTCGCATCATGAAACAAGACTCCACCCTGAATAATCTCGTCACGCCGGCGGGTTACAAGACAGGCGCGCTCGGCGAACTCGGCGACGTCCGTAAAGTCGGAAGTGGAAAACCGGCGATGATATTGATTCCCGGTCTTGGCTTTGGCGCCCGCGTGTTTGATGAGTTCGTCGAGATGTTCAGCGCCGAGTACACGATCTATGCGGTGACGCTTCCGGGCTTTGGCGGCACCGCGGCGCCACCGACGCCACCCGAGGGCACGAGCTTCGGCGAGCAAACATGGAACACAGCCGCCTATAGGGCCATGGAGAAACTTCTCGTGACCGAGAAGATCGAGCGGCCGATCATCGTCGGTCACTGGCTAACCGGCACGACCTTGGCATTGAAGCTGGCGCTGAATCATCCCGAGAAGATTCGCGGCGTCGTGTTGCTGTCCGGTGCGCCCTGCTTCATGTCGACAGATACGACGCGAATGAAGTACCATCCGCCACTTGATCGCCTGACGATGGTGGCGGACAAGTACATGGCGCCAATGTGGTTCAAGACCGTTACGCGCGAGACTTGGGATGACAACAATTTCCTGCCGTCCGATTATGCCGCAAATCCGGTTCGCGCACTTCGACTCTGGCGCTGGGCAGCCGAACCGGAATTACATGTGTGGGTGCGGTATCTGATCGAATTCAATGCGCAGGACGTTACGCTCGATCTCGACAGCTTATCCGTACCAACGCTCCTGCTTAAACCCGGCTTAGAGGGCGTCTATTACGATCCGGGTCAGGATTATATGACGTTGTTTTGTCATACATCTTGGGAGGCAGCATTGGCTCGAGGCGTGAAGATGGAGGTGAAGACCATTCCCGATTCGCGCATCTGTATGTGGTTCGACCAACCAGAGCAGGTTGCCAGCGCGATTCGAGAATTTGTGGCGCGAACGAAATGACAACAGTCACTTGATTATGAGTGACGGCAAGCCCGAGCCGCACTGCGGCTGAACCACACTACGTCAATAGCGCTTCCAATTCGTCGACAAGACGGCCGAACAGACGCGCGGTCGCTTCGATCGCGTCCGGCTTGGTCAAGTCAACACCGGCGTCTTTGAGAATCTCGATGGCGTACTTCGATTCTCCGGCTTTAAGGAAGTTTAAGTACCGTTCGCGCTGATCCTCATCACCCTTCAGGAGACGTTCGGCAATCATCGTTGCCGCTGAATAGCTGGTCGCATACTGATAAACATAGAAGGCGCGATAGAAGTGCGGGATACGGAGACAGGAGATGTCGGAGAACTCATCGAGTTTCATCTCCGGCCCCCAGAATTTCTGGTAGATCTCGCGGAATGCCCGCCGCATGGCATCGGCCGACAAGGGCCGACCGGCTTCGACATCCTGATGGACCTTATCCTCGAACTGCGAGTACATCACCTGTGTGAAGAACGTACCAACGATCTGCTGGATATAGTAACTCAACAAGTAGGCCTTCTGCTCGTCGTTCTCCACGCGATCGAGCATGTAGTGCATGAGAAGCTCTTCGTTCGTCGTCGAGGCGACTTCCGCTGTAAAGATCGAGTGGCCGGAGTAGACATAGGGCTGCGTTTGCCGCGAATAATAGGAGTGCATGGCATGCCCCATTTCGTGGGCCAATGTAAACATATTGTCGAGCGTGTCGTTGTAGTTCATGAGCACGTACGGATGCGTCGCGTAGGTTGACCACGAGTACGCCCCCGATCCTTTGCCCTCGGTTTCGTAGACATCGATCCAACCGGAGGAAAACGCACTCTTGAGATCGCCGAGATAAGTCTTTCCGAGTGGCCAAAGGCCCTCGAGAATGCGCTTGATCGCATCATCGTAGCCGATCTTCATACGCATTTCCGGCACCAGCGGGACGTAGAAGTCGTAAGGCTTGAGTTCATCCAGCTTGAGAACGCGTTTGCGCAGCGCAGCGTAGCGGTGGAAGACGTCAAGGTGATTATCCACTGTATTGACAAGATTCCGATATGTCGCGAGCGGAATATTGTCGCCATCGAGGGCCGCTTCCAGACAAGTGTTGTACCGCCGTGCCCTGGCGTTGAAGAGATCCTTGTAGATCGAAGTCGACAGCGTCGCGCCGAGGGTGTTGATGAAGACGCGGTACCCGTCGATAAACGCGCTCATGGCTTCCTTACGTACGCGGCGATCGTGCGACTCGAGCAGATCGTAGTAGCGCTGTTTGGTCAATTGGACTTTCTCGCCGTTTTCGCCCGTGACTTCGCCGAATTTGAGATCGGCATCGTCGATCATGCGGAAAATCTGGGACGGTCCGCGCATGACGTTTCCGGCCAAGGCGAGCAATTTTTCCTCCTCCGGCGAGAGAATGTGCTCGCGCATGCGCCGCATTTCATCGAGATGATGATCGTAGAGGCGCAGTGGCGCATGTTCGGTCCTGAGTTCTTCCAGTCGCTCATCGGAAATCGTCAGGATTTCCGGAGTAATGTAGGAGCCGGCTTCGGTGACGATGGTAGCGAGCGCGGAGATCTCGTCGGTCATTGCCTGATAATGACTGGCCCGATTATCCTCGTCGAGACGCAAGAACGCGTAGATGTAGAGCTTGTGGAACAGGATGGAAGTCTGATCGCGATGCTCGAAGCACTCGGCCAGCGTCCTGCCGGACTCCGCCAGCCGTCCCTTGAAGCTCTCGATCTTGGGAATCATGGATTTGACGCTGTCGAAATCGGCGCGCCACTGGGCGTCGGACTGATAGATATGATCGAGACGCCATTTGTAGGGTTCGGCGATCTCCGAGCGCTGACGAAGCCCCTTGGCCGTCGCCGGAGCGGCGACCGAGAGCATTTTGGTGTGACCAGGACCTAATCCCTGCCCGTGCCGGAACGAACTCGACTCCATGATTCGATTTCCTTTCTCTTTCAACTCCCCAATGGATTTGTCCCAGTAAAATACGCGGTCAGACGGCCAAAGTTGATGGCGCAAAAATCACGAAATCTGGTTTCTCCCAAAAAAGTCAGGCGATTGAAGATTCAATCGCCTGAAATTTCGTACGTTTGCTCTTTCGGCGCCGACTACTTGAACCGCTTCGGCGAACGCGCTTCCCACTCGACAACCAGGGTGGAAGCCACGAAAACCGACGAGTACGTCCCGACGATCATTCCGATTACGAGAGCTAACGCGAAATCGCGAACGACCGGTCCGCAGAAGAAGAGAATCGCCAAGATCGCGATGATGGCATTGAGCTGGGTGACCAGCGTCCGCGACAACACCTGATTGATCGAGGCATTCACAGCGGCGACGAAATCGCCCTTCTTGCGAAACATCCTGAGGTTTTCGCGGATTCGGTCGAAGACAACGACCTTGTCCTGTAGCGAATAACCGATCAGCGTCAAGAGCGCCGACAGGACGAGGAGTGAGATTTCGCGCTGAAGGATGAACATGATACCCAAGACCGCAAGAATGTCATGGAATGTCGAAACGATTGCCGCGACGGAAAAGCGGAAATCGAAGCGAATCATGATGTAGATCAAAATCCCGACAAGGGCGATAATCATCGCGATCCCGGCCTGGCGCTGAAGTTCCTTGCCGACCGTCGGTCCGACTTCCTGAACCGAGTCGAGCGTAAACGGATTGTTGGGAAATTCTCGCGCCAGCAGCGACTTCAGCTTGTTGGAAACGGTTTCGTCACCGGTGCCGCCGGCCGCTGATGCGACGCGAATAATGAACATATTTTGTACCGAACCAAAAACTTGCTGGATGTTGGCATCTTCGTAACCTTCTTTCGCGAGCGCGGAGCGAATGTCGCCGACCGACACCGATTGGGCGAAGTTGCCGCGAATCAGGGTACCGCCGGAAAAGTCGATCGAAAGATCGGCCTGCCCGAAGAAGATGATGCCGAGAGAGACGATTCCGAGAAGGACGAGAATCGCCGAGACGATATAGGCGTAGTTGCGTTTGCCGATAAAGTCGATATTAGTCTGACCAATTAACTGCATATCGTAAATCCACTCCCGCTCAGATGCTCAGTTTGTCCGCGCGACGGCGCGTGTTGAAAGCCAGTTTGCCGATCACCAGAGCGGTGTACAGCGAGATCAAAATGCCGACGCCCAGCGTCACCGCGAATCCCTTAACCGGCCCCGTGCCGAAGTAGTAAAGCACGCCGGCGGCGATCAAGTTGGTGACGTTGGAATCGATAATGGGAATCGAGGCGCGTTGATAGCCGGCGTCGATTGCCGCCTTGGTGGTCTTGCCCGAACGGATTTCATCGCGAATACGCTCGAAAATCAGCACACTGGCGTCGACCGCCAATCCCATAGTGAGAATGATACCGGCAATGCCGGGCAAGGTAAGCGTGGCTCCGAGACCCGCCATGACGGCGAGCAGGAAAAACACGTTGGTGATCAGCACCAGATTGGCGATAACGCCGGAAGTCCGGTAGTAGATCATCATGAACAAGGCGATAGCAACCAGCGCCACCGCCAAGCCGAGCTTACCGGCTTCGATTGAATCACGACCCAGTGTCGGGCCGATGACATAATTTTCGACAATCTTTACGGGCGCCGGCAGCGCGCCGGCACGAAGAATCGTCGCCAGATCTTTGGCGTCAAGAAATGTGGCCTGACCGCCCATTTCGATCTGTCCGCGATCACGGATTTTGCTCCGAATTGTTGGCGCCGACTCAACACGGCCGTCCAAGAGAATCGCCAGCGGTTTGCCAATATTCGGGCCGGTGACTTGACCGAATTTGTCGCCGCCCTCGCGGTTGAAATTGAACTCGACAATCGGCTTGTGGAATTGGTCGTAATTCGGATTGGCGTCTTTCAAGTAAGCGCCGGTCATTTCGACCTTGCTCTTTACGACATACAATTCACGCACGCGGCGGTTGTTGATCAATTGAGCGCGGGTTCCCCAGGCCAATTGCACGTCGGAGCCAATTGCCGCCTGAATGTCCGGGTGACTCAGCATGCGATCGACCTTAGAATAATCTTCTTCCATCACCATATACCCGGCGCCGGAAGCTTCAAGGTACTGCATGAGTTCGCCGGTGGTCGTGGCCTGATCGACATTCGCCAAGACGTTGCCGGTGTCTTTGGTCGTATCGGAGGCGA
Organism: uncultured Ignavibacteria bacterium; assembly: GCA_964617645.1. Lineage (GTDB taxonomy): Bacteria > Zixibacteria > MSB-5A5 > CAIYYT01 > CAIYYT01 > JADJGC01. The sequence continues at coordinate 106,090 of CAZTYE010000001.1, read as the reverse complement.
ACGGATTCGCCAGCGTCGAGAGCGGATTGGCAGCGGTATCGCCGGATGTTGGCGAACGATCGGGGTCGAGTTTGAGTTTGGAAGCGATCTGGTCGAGGCGGTTGATGAGCGCTTGACTGTTTTCCGGACTTTCGACCAGCTTAAACTCCAGCAGTGCGGTTTTGCCGATGAGATTGCGGGCGCGCTCCGGATCCTGCAGGGCCGGCAGTTCGACGACAATTCGATCCTGCCCCTGGGTTTGAATCACCGGTTCAGCAACGCCGAATTGATCGACGCGGTTGCGGATGATTTCCAGCGCCCGATCGCGGGCATCTGACGCGGCATTGTCGTCCAATTGTGATTTGTCGACTTCCAGCGCAACGCGCATTCCACCTTGGAGATCAAGACCCAGCTTAAGCGACTTCTTTTGCAGCTCGGCATAGCCATCCGGATCGCTCTGGCGCATGTTTTCGCGCTCCGTCTCGCTGAGCGAGAAGTACTGGAAAGTCGGCCACAGGTAAAAGACAGCTACGATCGCGAGGATGATCGAAAGGACTATCTTCCAGGTATCACCTTTCATACTATTGGAAATCCTCCGTTCACAAATCAGAACACCCGTGAGGGCAATTTCAAAACCAAGTCACGCAATATATCTGCGTTGTGGGGGGAGTCAACAGGTATTTGGACGGGGCGGCTGGAGTTAGAAAAGGAGAACCGCCGGTGGGGTTGCTGATCCGCCGGCGGTTTGTCGGATAATGGGAAGTACCCGTTAGGGCTCTTGGTAACGATCGCTCGGTGGCTTTTCGACCGGAGCAATCGAACGGTCGGTTACTTAACGCGCTGTTCCAGGCTCTCGAGTTTAAGCTGGAGCTCTTCCAACCGTTTCTGCAATTCTTCCATCTTGCGGGTCATGTCGTCACGATCGATGCCCGGAACGGTCCAGTTGTGATAACGCTGGTTGAAGCCGCGCATCCAATTGTGATCGAGACCGGGAACGGACGGCATGTTCCCTTCAAAATCGAAGCCGAAATTTTCAATTTCATCGACTTCAACCGTCAGCTTCTGCTCAGCCTTGTTACGGATGACAGTCAGTTCGACCTTGTCGCCCTTCTTGAACTCGCGGATTTCCGCCGATACGTCGCTCGGGGCTTCGACTTTACGGCCCGCGACTGCGACAATCACGTCGGCCACTTTGAGACCGGCGGCGGCGGCCGGGGAATCGTCTTTGACTTCCGTAACGAGGGCGCCGCGACCTTCCGGTACGCCGAAGTACTCACCAAGGTCGCCGGAAAGCGACTGCAGCGACACGCCGATTCCGGTAGTTCGGAAATCATCGAGCCACGCCAGATTCGGCGGCGACGACTCATCGTCGCTATCGAATCCGAAGCCATAAACCCGCGGTTCGCGGCGCTCGCCGATTTCCAAAGTGATGGTCATCTCCTTGCCGGCTCGGTTCACCAACAAGTCCACCTTATCGCCAACATCAGAATCGCTAACCAATTCCGAGAGTTGGTCGGAATCGGCAAGTTTCGTGCCATTCCATGCGAGCAGGATATCGCGAGCTTCAAGGCCCGCCTTTTCGGCCGGCGAATCATCAGCGACGCTACTGATAAACACACCGTAGTCAGTTTTCAAATCGTAGGCTTCGATCATGTCCCGATCAACGTTCTGCATGTAGATGCCAATCCACGGGCGCTTGGCTGCATCAGCCGTTGAGGTTAACACTACGACAATGGTCGATAATGCGACAACGGAAGTTATGAGACGCGAGAATCTTGCCATTCGTCGGTAACTCCTTCACCACTCAATTCGCCTTGTAATACCGGATCAACGCCACTTTTGTTCCACTTTTGTTGTTAAGCTTCGTTAACGAGAGGCCCACGTTGAGCAGTCCGAAGACGCCTGTGAATCGTATAAGCAATAACATGCGTTTGACGTTAGCACTCGTGATTGTGGCTCTGCTGTTGGCATGGCCATGCCGGGCGCAGCGGGATCTATCGGTTCCCCTTGCCAACCTGTGGCTGGTGGCGGACTCTGTCGTGAACTCGGGCGAGCAAATGGTTGTTTCGCTGAAAATCACCGACTCGACGGCGGCGTTGGGCGGGTTTAATTTCTATATCGAGTTTGATGATCAAGCTTTCGTCTTCGACTCGGCGACCTTTGGGTCGTTAACGGCGGGTAATTGGGAGTATCTCACGGCTCGAAGCGGTCGCATGCCGGCGGCAGATTCGACGAGCCGATCAGCCTTCCTGCGGTTGGTGGCCATCGCCGACCAACAGGATGTCAAGAATCACACGCCGACACCGCGTTCGCTGGTCGGGCCGGGAGAGTTGCTCAAGATCTACTTCTACGTGTCCGATCGATTGCAGTATCGTGGAGAGACGCTGCCGATTCGGTTCTACTGGGGCAAGTGCGACGACAATACGATATCCGACAAGTCGGGCCACCAGTTGTTCGCCGCACGAAGTGTGATCGGCGTCAACGAAGCCGACGATGTACCGTTTCACGGACCGATGGGCAATTGCTTCTCACAGCGTCACAACGCGCCGAAGCGAGTGATTGATTTCCACCAGCTTCATGTGCGCATTCGGGAATAGTCGGTGGTGACGGGCAATAAAGAACGCGGGCGAATCATCCGACTCACCCGCGCAATTCAGAGATCTTTCCAGATCAGAACTCGGCGCCGAAGCTGATATAATGCTTCGGTTTGCTGGTCTGCACCAAGTCCCAGGCCCAAGCAAGATCATAGCGCAACAAGAAGAAACCGAGGTTGGCGCGAACGCCGGTGCCAAAGCCGCTCTTGAGTCCGAGTAATCGATCCGAACCGGTACTGGTGCCGACCTTGAATTCCTCATTGCGGTTCCAAGAGGCGCCGACGTCAAGGAAAACCGCTCCGGAAACCCGCGCCAGCACCAGCGGCAGCGGGAATCGCATCGCAAAGTACTCAATAAACGGATAGCGAAACTCGACATTAGCAAGCGCGTACTTGCTGCCCTGAAATTCGAAGTAATCATAGCCGCGCAGCGGTGTGACGATTTTCGAGAAGTAGAAGCCGTCGACGGAGTAGACATCGTCGTCCGCAGAAGTCGAGCCGATATAGTTAGTGTTGCCGCCGAGATAGTAAGTTTTCTTGTCGGACCCAAACGACGCGCCGCCCGCAATTCGGAAGGCAAACGAGTACTGGCCGCCCAGATGGTAATATTTGCGGTAGTCAAGTTCACCGGCCCAATAGTCCTGCGAACTGGTTGAGATCGGCACCGAGCGCTCCAAGCGCAGTTTCCAGCGACTGCCGTTAATCGGTCCGGTAAATCCCCAAAGAACATTGTCGTGCACCAATGACAGATCGAGGGTCGTCGCGTTCTCGTTGGCGTCATCGTACACCAACCGGCCGTCTTCGATGCGCGGATCGTAATAAGTGCGATCAATGTAGATATGCGACATGTCGAGTTGAACGCGGCGGAACAGGCTAAATGGGTGTTGCACCATCGCCATCAATCCGTAAGTACGGTCGGAGAAGAGCCGGTTGCGATTGTCTTCGAAGTAGTTCTTGTTATGAAAAATCCCGAAGCCGAAATCGGTGCGGTAAGTTGAATTCAAGTAAATCAATTGCAGATTCGATTGGTTGATCGAATTGACAATGTCAGTGCCAATGATAAATGAGTGATTGCCCAGATAATCCGTAACGAGGATTAATGACTGCCCACGAAGGCCGTAAAAGGTGTCGTAAGACAACCCGCCGGAAACGATATCGGGCGAGAACTTCGCCTTGTATTTACGAACTTCATATTCGCCGGATTCGTTCTTGGTATAGAGTGTGTCCCGACCATCATCTTCGGGAACCAGCGGGCCGGAGAGAGAATCTTGCGGCATGCCCTCCGTCGCCACCTTGCGCACCGGCGGCTTGAAGACGAAATCGGTGCTTTCGCCCTCCATCGGGAATTCCTTGTTGAAAAGCGAATCGCGTACCGAGGCGCTATCATCGACGTTGATCAGGTCTTTCGCGGCAAACTCCGCGCGCATTTCACCCTTGACGAATTTGGTCGCCACCAGCGGCGCGCCGGCTTCGGTCGCCGGACGAATTTCCTTCATCAGGTAAATGTCGTATCCGCCCTTGAAAAATGCCTGAAAGACGATCTGGTCTCCCTTCGGCGACCAGTGCGGGGCGGAAATGCCGGAGAGAACGTTTGTAATCGGGTATGCCGGTTGAGTCGAAGCCAACTCTTTGATGTAGAGGTTGTCGATTCCGTTCAGATTCGAGACGTAACAGAGCTTTTGGCCATCCGGTGACCAAGTCGGATAGCGCACGATGCCGTCCTCACGGGTCACGGTATCGGTTATCGCACCGGTGGCAAGATCCAGGATGAAGATATTGTAGGTACCGTAATGCAATCGCCGCTCCGAACGACCGGCGATTGGTCGATCCGATGCGAAAGCCAGCCGGGTTCCGTCGTGTGAGACAGCGGCGTCCTTGTCGTCATAGGTATCATCAGTAAGCCGGGTCAGTTTTTCGCTCTCGACGTCAACCCGGTAAAGATCGGATTTGCCGCCCGTCACGCCGGTGATCACTACATCGCCGTCGGGGGTCCAGCTCGGGTTGTAGATCGACCCGAATCCTGGGCGAATCCGCTTGACGATATCGCGCTTCTTGACGTCGTAGATCATCAACGCGTCTTTCCCGCCCGACTTGGCGGCAAAGGCGAGATACTTCCCGTCGGCCGACCAAGAAAGTCCGCTCACGAACGAGTGCAGGGATTCAAGATCGCCGGAGCGTTCACCCTTGACGAGGCTGCGCTTGATTTTGCCGTCCACCGCGCTCATCAGATAGATTTCCGTGAAATCGGAACGGTCGGAGTAAAAGGCGATCAAATCGCCGTTCGGCGAGAATGCCGGTTTTTCATTGAAGTACGATCCGTCCTTTTCGTGGTCGGACAGTCGCTTGGAAAACTTGGAAGGCTCGTCGCGAATGGCGATTTCCGGCCAATAGACTTTCTTCAGATAGAGTTGGAATTTCTCGTCGAACTCAGTGGTGGTCAAGCCGATGGACGCTTTCATGGCGCGCGATAGCGACAGGCTGCGGCGTCCTTTGTTGATGATGTCGATGATCTTCTCTTCACCGTAGGTCTCAACCAAAAACTTTATCGCCGCTTGCCCTTGCTTGTAAGCCAAGTATCCACCGAGGAAGTCGACCGGCGCGAGATAATCGTGAATCGTCGCGTCGCGGACAATCATGTCGGCGAAATAGTCCCAACCGAAGCGCGACGACCACTCGGCATAGCCTTCGCCATACCAGAGCGGCAGTCGAAACAAATACTGGCGCGACAACAGCGATCCGAGGACGTTGCCGTAGATCATGTCGACGATGACGGCGTGTGTCAGTTCGTGATGGAGAACATGGCGGAGATCCTCAAACGACCCGTTGAACGGCACGACGACGCGATTCTTGAAGTACTCGGTGAATCCACCGACGCCTTCCGGCAGCAATTCCGGCGTCACATTCGTCTGCTGGAACTCATTTGGCGAATTGTAAAGAAAGACGGGCACGCGACCCTTGAGGCGGTAGTCAAGCTCGCGCGATACATGAACATAAGCCGATTCCAATTCGGCGATCGCGAACTTTGCCAGATCGTATTGTTCGTCGTAATAATAGACGTCGAAATTCGGTGACTGGATAAACGTCCAATCGAATCCCTTGTACTGTACCTTGTTTTTGCCGAAGTACTCTTCCTGAGCCAGCGACGCCGTCGACAAGGCCGCCAACGTCAGGCACAGGAGGCAGAGAGTTCGTTTCATCGCAATCACCTTTCGTGAGATATCCGCCGCCCGGCGCGCTAATCCGGGACTTTGTTGATCGATGCTCCAAGCGATTGGAGCTTGACATCAAGTTGGTCGTAGCCCCGTTCTATATGATAAATTCGGCGCACCTCGCTGGTTCCTTCAGCCATTAAGCAGGCCGTCACCAGTCCGGCGCCGGCACGTATATCTGACGCCATAACGTTCGTGCCGTTTAATCGGGGAACGCCTTCAATCGTGGCGACATCGCCGATGATGTTCACTTTGGCGCCGAGGCGCACTAATTCCATACAGTGGCTGAAGCGGTCGTCGAACACCGTCTCGCGCATGTGAGAAGTTCCGGCGGCGCGAGTAGTCAGGGCGACAAAACAGGCCTGCAGGTCAGTGGGGAATCCGGGATAAGGGAACGTAATGAAATCGGTCGCCTTGAGTCGCCCATCGGACTTAAGCGTGACTGAACTGGCGGCGGTCGTGATCTGACATCCCATTTCGCGCAGCTTGAGCAGGACGACATCGAGGTGTTCGGCAATCCCGTTCTCGACCGTAACTTCCCCGCCGCAGCCGGCGGCCATGCAGAGGAACGTGCCAACTTCAAGGCGATCCGGCATCGGAGCGTAGTTTACGGGCTGGAGTTCATCGACGCCGTCAATAGTCATCACGGTAGAACCGGCGCCATCGATTTTAGCGCCCATCTTGTTCAGAAATTCCGCCAGATCGACGACTTCCGGGTCGCAGGCCGCGTTGATGATTCTTGTCGTTGTTCCGGCAGCCAATGCCGCCCCGATCATGATGTTCTCCGTGCCGGTGTGCGACGGTCGGTCAAAATAGACTTCACCGCCGCGGACGTTACCATGCGCCAGCACATAACCGGCGGATTCGGAAATGCCCACCCCCAATTGGGCAAATCCCTTAAGGTGGAGATTGACCGGTCGCTGCCCGAGCGAACAACCGCCGGGAAGCGAAACACGCGCTTCACCGAGACGGGCGATCAGCGATCCGAGCACCAGAAACGACGCCCGCATCTTGCGAACCAAATCGTAAGGCGCCTCGCTGCTGGTCAGATTTGCGGCTGAAATCTTTACGGTCGCGTTGTTGCGATCCCAGTCGATTTCGGCGCCCAGCTCTTTGAGCACCTGCAACATGATGACGATGTCGCGCAGGTCCGGCACGTGCTCGAGCACGGTCGTGCCTTTGCGCGGCAGAAGTGCGGCGGCCAGAATCGGCAAGGTCGAGTTTTTTGAACGCATGGCGCTGACCCGGCCATGAAGCGGGCGGCCGCCTTCGATCACATACTTGTCCATCTATCTCGTTTAACCTCTTTCGCGGAGAAGTCGTTCCACTGCTTGCCGCACACTCGCTGCGGCATTAGACAGTTTATTGCTTCACAAACTGTTGTACAATTGCAGGAATGGCAGAAATCGCCGCGATTATTTTTCGAGCGCGGCGCCAACAATTGCAGTTTGAGGCGGAGACTTCTGCCTGGACAGTTGTACTACAAATGCAAAGCGGGGACGAACCCTTCGGTCCGTCTCCGCTACAGCAACCCTCAAGGAGAGACGATTTACTAAATCCAGCCGCGGTCGCGACAGGCCTGCGCCACACGGCTCACCGAGATCATATAGGCGGCATCGCGCATGTAGAGCTTGCGCTTCTTGGCCAGTTCGAGAACATCGCTAAACGCTGAAGTCATCTTGACATCGAGCTTGCCGAGGACTTCGTCTTTTTCCCAATAGTAGTTCATGTTGCTCTGCACTTGCTCGAAGTAGCTGCAGGTAACGCCGCCGGCATTGGCGAGAAAGTCGGGGATCATGAAGATACCGCGCTCTTCCAGAACCTTATCGGCTTCCGGCGTGGTCGGACCGTTGGCGCCTTCGGCCACGATTTTTGCTTTTTTACCGATCTTGCGCACGGTTTCGCCGGTTACCTGATTTTCGATAGCTGCCGGAACGAGGATGTCGACATCCTGCTCGATCCAAGCATCACCCGGTAGAATTTCGTAACCGACGGCCTTGGCCTTCTCTTTGTCGATTCCGCCAAATCGATCAGTGATGCTCATCAATTCGTCGAAACTGACGCCCGACGTTTTGCGATAGGTGTATGAGGTTTGGTCCTTTTGATCCCAGCAAGAAACGCAAACCGCGTGGCCGCCCATGCGTTGGTAGAGCTGCAGCGCATACTGCGAAACATTGCCAAAGCCCTGGAACGCCGCCGTGGTGTTCTCCGGCTTGATGTTCATGTCTTTGAGGGCCTCGCGCACGGTGTACATGACGCCGTAGCCGGTGGCCTCAGTGCGGCCGAGCGACCCGCCCATTCCGACCGGTTTGCCGGTGATGAGGCCGGGACTCTTCTCGCCCGTGATGTGTTCGTACTCGTCGAGCATCCAGAGCATGTGCTGTGCGTTAGTCATGACATCCGGCGCCGGCACGTCCGCCAGCGGACCGACATTGCGCCACAACTGGCGAATCCACCCGCGACAGATTTGCTCTTGCTCGTGCTGAGATAGATTGTGCGGGTCGCAGATTACGCCGCCTTTGCCACCACCGAGCGGGATATTGACAACCGAGCATTTCCACGTCATCCACATCGCCAGCGCGCGAACGGTGTCGGCCGTCTCTTGCGGGTGGAAACGGATTCCGCCCTTCGACGGACCGCGCGAATCGTTGTGCTGGACACGAAAACCGCGAAAGACCTTGGTTTTGCCGTCATCCATCCGCACCGGAATGCTGAAATGATACTCGCGCAGCGGATTGCGCAGCAGTTCGCGCGTCCCCTGATCGAGATTCAGAAAGTCCGCCGCCTTGTCGAACTGCTGTTGCGCCATGGCAAACGGATTGAACGATTCGCTCTTCATGAACTCCTTCTCCCTTCCCGTCCTGTAAACAACGGAAATGAAATTCTATTCGGTGGGATTCGTGACGGACGCCACTGTCCGACGCGGTCACGTTCGGACAGCAATGAAGTTGTTCTCACTTGAGGATCCGACATTGCACTCCGACTCACCACATATGCTTTCTTTTCAGTCTCAAGACACGTTAGACGTGTCTGTTTTGCCGCGCAAATTAGAGAAACGAGATTGCCAAGTCAAGAATAAGCGACCAAAGTTAGTACGATTTTTGTGAATCTTTTCACAATTCTCACGAAAGTGTGATTTTCGCAGCGCTAATTATCATTAAATTGGTAGTATATGGCTTAAGACATTACGCGAAAGCGAATTAGAGTTAAGCGACCGCTGTTCCAGCGAGCCAGCCAGTCGTCCATGCAGCCTGGAAATTGTAGCCGCCCGTGATGCCGTCTATATCCAATATCTCCCCCGCAAAGTACAATCCCGGACAGATTCGGCTTTGCATAGTGCGGAAGTCCACCTCTTTCGATTTGATGCCCCCGGCGGTCACGAACTCGTCCTTGAACTCCCCCTTCCCGGTTACTGGGAAGGCAGCCGTCTTGAGTTGATTCACCAGTTCCAGTGTTTGCGGCTTGGTCAGGTGCGCCCATGTGCGATCGCTCTCGATTCCCGCGGCAGCCACCAGACGCTCCCAGTAGCGCTTTGGCACCTCGAATAACGGATTTGCCAAAACCGCCCGAGTCGGATGCTGCTCGCGATAGCCGTGAAGATTAACGCCGATCCGTTCGGCATCAAGGTTCGGCAAGAAGTCAACGGTCATTTCAGCCTGATAACGCGCCATGAACATGTGCCGCGCGGCGAACGCCGACAGTTTGAGCACTGCCGGGCCGGAGACGCCCCAGTGCGTAATGAGGAGCGGTCCACGAAAGGCGAAGTTCGCTCCGCCGACATTTAGGCGCAGGTAGGTATCGTGAAAAGCGATACCGGATAGCCCCGCTAATCGCGCGTCTTTAATCCTAAATGTGAACAACGAGGGCATCGGCGCAACAATCGAGTGCCCGAGCGATCTTGCGATCTCGTAGCCGGATGGGCTGGAGCCCGTGGCCAACAGCACGGCATCCCCAGAAGCTGCTGCATCATCCTTGACTTGCACTTCGAATCTTGGCGGTTCACCGTCGCCATGCAAACGCCTTATCCCCATCACTCGGGTGTGCAAGCGAACTTCGACACCGGCGCGCTCAGCAGCCTGCTCCAGACACCGGGCGACAGTCTCTGCGTCATCAGTGGTCGGAAACATTCGCCCGTCTTCTTCGGTTTTCAACCGCACACCGCGCGTCTCGAACCACTGCACTGTATTGCGCGGTTGGAAGAGCTGAAATGGCCCGATCAGTTCCTTGTGTCCGCGTGGATAGCCCTTGAGAAGCTCGTCCGGCTCGAAACAGTGATGCGTTACATTGCACCGCCCACCACCGGAGATGCGCAACTTGTACAACGGCTGACGAGCCGATTCGAGCAGGAGAATCCGCGCGCGACGGTTTTTCTCGGCGGCGGTGATGGCGGCAAAGTAGCCTGCGGCTCCTCCACCTACCACGACGATGCGGCCCGAGTCGATAGTTTTCACGAGGGCACAATACGATTCGTGGGGCAAATCACAAGCCCAAGCTGTAAGGCGAGAGCTGAGGCTGGCTTGATTGTTTGTTTGGCGGCATTCCGCGGGCGAAAGTTCCGCTACCATAGAAAAACGGACAAGCGGCGCCTGTCCGTTCATACCAGAGCAGACACTAATATCCAGCGACCTAAGTCGTGCGCAGCGACTCGACGATCTTCAAGCGCGAGGCCCGTACCGCCGGGAAGAAACCGCCGACAATCCCCATCACCAAAGCAAAGATCAGCGCCGACATCGCCGCGGACGGTGTCAGACTGAAATTGAAGGCCAACTCGGTAAAGGTGTTGAAATTCACGGTCGAGACTTGGATCGCTTTCAGGAGTGAAGCGGCGCCCACGCCGATGACGCAGCCCGCCACCGCGATGAGGACGGCCTCAAACATGAATGCCGTCAAGATGGCGAAACGACTAAAACCAAGAGCGCGCAGCGTACCGATCTCTTTGGTGCGATTGGCCACCGAGGCGTACATGGTGATTGCCGCGCCGACCACAGCGCCGATGGAGAAAATTACACAAATCGCGATACCGACGAACATGATGAAAGTCGTGGTTGCTTTCGACTGCGCCGCGTAATAGTCCTTTTCGGCCTTGGCCTCCAGCGGCAATCTCGGGTCGGCCTCGATGCGCGACTGCACGGCCGACAACTGCGACGGATCGTTGAGTTTCAGCGTCATCGAAGAGAGATAAGTGCCGCGGCGAAACACATCCTGCATTTGCTGGATGTCACCCCACAGCTCGGAGTCAAAAGCCGTGCCGCCGGCATCGAAAACACCGACCACCTGCCAGTCGCGGGCATTGAACCGCACGGTCTCGCCGACCTGGGTGCCTTTGAAGCGAGTCGAGACCGAGCTACCGGCAATAACTTCCGCAGTGCCGGGGTTGTACATCCGCCCTTCGATGATCTTGATGTCGGGACGTAGCGTGAGCGAAACCGGCGTCACACCGCGAACGGCGATATTGGATGTACCCTCTTCGTTACGCTTCGGCAAGCTGACGATGGTGTAGAGTTCTTTTGTCCACTCCGGCTTGGCGTCGGCGCCGATTTTGATCTCGGGAAATGTCGAGACGATATCCGCCTGTTCGCCAGAAACGATCGACGTCACTTCCGATTGTGACGCCTTGCGAATGACGACAATATTGTCATCCGCACCGGTAGTGACCAACGTTTTGAATAGGCCGTCAGCGAGCATCAGCACGGCGGTGAACACGAACACCACCAGCGCCACGCCGAGAATGGTCAACGTGCTCGTGACCTTGTGATTAAACAAATTGCGAATCGTATATCCCGCTGGAATCATTGCCATTTTGTCACCTCATCAATCCACAATTCGGAGTCCGTCAATAATGCGCATGCGCACCGCTTTCTGGAGCGGGAAAATTGCCGCAATCAATCCGATGGCAATCGCCAGAGCGACCACCAGAATCCAAGTCGCCGGTTGCACGGTAAAAACCGGGAACCACTGAGAGAGCCCGGCTTTCATCATGTTTACCATCCCGACGAGGAACAACAGCCCCAGCCCGCCACCCAGCGTCGAGATCAGAAGCGATTCGCCGGTAATCATCCCGAACAGATGATAGCCCTGAAAGCCCATTGACTTCATAAAGGCGTATTCGCTGGTGCGTTCGCGCGCCGTCATTACCATCGTGTTGATCAACACCATTAGAATGACGCCGATGATCAGCCACGACATGACCGACATCAGGAGCAATATGGCGCCGGACATCTGCACGAAGCTCATTTGGAAGGCCTTCTCGGTTTCGGTCAGTGTTTCGTGGGAGGAATTGCGAAAACGCGCATCGACTGCGGCGGAAACCTGCGACGCCTGTGTGGGGTCGGCAAGCTGAAGGCCGTACCAGCCGACTTCGCCGTCGCGGCCCGGCATGGTTTTCTTCATCGTTTCGTCAATGTAGTCCCAGCGCATGAACCAGCTCGACTCGTCGATCGTTTCATCCCGACCTTTGTAGATACCGACGATATCGAAATCCCAATCGCCGGGATAGATCGTTCCAATCAGCGTGATCCGGTCACCAACCTTCCATCCGTAGCGGTCGGCCAATTTCTGACCGACGATTGCCGCGCGGATGTTGGCATCAAAGGCCTGTTTGACCTCCGGAGCGAATTGGAATTCGGGAAAGAGGCGGAAGTAAGAATTCTGGTCGACGGCGAACTGAGCGAAAAACTGATCGGGGTCGACGTAGACACCGCCGAACCAACTGGCGTAAGTGACATCCTTAACGCCTTCGATCTTGGCTAACTGGTCCTTGTAGGATAGCGGCAGCGTCATCACCAGCGACACAGCGTGGCGCGTAATCAGACGATCCGGCGACGAGGCCTCGACGCCGGCATGCCAGGCGCTAATGACCGTTCGAATCAGTCCGAACGCCATGACCGCCACCGCGAGACCGAGAATCGTCAGGATCGTGCGCAATTTGTGCCGCAGCGCATTGCGGAAAATGAGAGTCCTTAACATAGATTATGCCAACTCTCCCTTGTCCAGTTGCCGAATGGAATGCGCCTTCTCTGCAGCGCGCGGATCGTGGGTCACCATGATGATCGTCTTGCCGAATTCTTTGTTCAGGCGCGTCAAAAGTGTCATGATTTCTTCGGCCGAGTTCTTGTCCAGATCACCGGTCGGTTCGTCGGCAAGGAGCAGTGTCGGATCGGTGACAATCGCGCGCGCAATGGCGACGCGCTGTTCCTGGCCGCCGGAAAGCTGGCGGGGATAGTGATCCATCCGGTCGCCGAGCCCGACGATCCCAAGCGCCGTCTCGACGCGCTTGCGGCGTTCGGACTTACTGAGTTTGTAGAGGAGCAAGGGGAGTTCGACATTCTCGAATGCGGTCAACACCGGCAGCAGATTATAGAACTGGAAGACCAAGCCGATGTTCTGGGAACGCCATTTGGCCAACTGCCCTTCGGAGAGCTTCGCGATATTCTCGCCGGCAACTACCAAATCGCCGCTGGACGGCTGGTCGATACCGGACACCAGATTGAGCAGCGTCGTTTTGCCCGAGCCCGAGGGGCCCATGAGCGCGAGAAACTCGCCGCCGGGAATATCAAAACTAATACCGCGCAAAACCGGAATTTCCAAACGATCGCGGTAGTACGACTTGGTGACGTTGCGTAATTGAACGAGTGCTTGAGCCATGTAGTGCCTTTGTTGGGTTATTGTGATAATTCGATTTTATCGCCGGACTTCATCGCGCCGGGTGGTGAAATCACGACTTGATCACCAACCACGATTCCCGAGCTGACTTCCGTGAAAGTCCCTAACTCGCGGCCGGTCTGAACGACGGTCTCGATGACTTTATTACCGGCGACTTTGAACACGATACTACGCCCGTCGCGGTTGGTCACAGAGCTTTTCGGCACGGCGATCACGGGTTGTGCCGGTGCCTCCGGCTGGTCGACCTTTACCGGCAGGAAGTTGACGCGCGCCGACATTTCCGGGAGAACGCGTCCATCGACATTCTTGAATGCGATCTTGGTCATCACCGTAGCGCGTGATCGATCCGCCGTCGGGACGATTTTCTTAACTTCGCCGGCGTAGCGCACGCCGGGATATGCGTCGAGAACGATTTCGCAAGGTTGGCCGACCTTGACTTTGTAGATGTTTGACTCGGAGACATCGGCTTCGACTTCGAGCGAACTCATGTCGGCCAATGTCACCACCGCACCGCGCGAGGAACTCGCCGAGGCGAACGGCGCGACCATTTCGCCGACATCGGCGTCCTTGGAAAGCACCGTACCGTCGAATGGCGCGCGAATAATTGTGTTCTCGACCGCGACTTCGGCGTAGTCGACGCCAGCCAGTGCGACTTTGACGCCGGCATTAGCGCGTTCGTAAGCGGCTTGGGCGGCATCCACACGGTCGTTCGTGGTCGAACCGGTTTTGATCAAGCCGAGCACCCGCTCGCGGTCAATCGCGGCGATCGAGGAATCGGCGCGCGCCACCGCCAGAGCGGCACGGGCGCGCTGCAGATCCGCGCGAACGTCGCCGTTTTCGAGTACTGCCAGAACTTCGCCGGACTTCACTTGATCGCCTTCTTCGACATTAAGTTGCTCCAGCCTTCCGGTGGCCTTGGAAGCGACTGCGGCCTTGACCTGCGCCACAACGTATCCGGTCGCCACCAGTTCAGCCTGGGCTTCCGTGCCGGTTAATAGCTGCGCAGTCGCGACGCGGACTTTGGTAGTCGGCGTCACCTGTTGAATACCGAAGCGGTAGCCGAAGTAAACGACTGCCGCCACTACGAGCAGGCCGATAATCCACAGGTACTTCCGGTTCGATCCGGGCGCGCCGGATTTTCGCGACTTATCTATCTTGAGCGCCGACAAGTCGGCGCTGGATGCCTTAAAATCACTCATATTCGACTTATTGACCCACCAAGTTAATGTTGCGGACTCGAGCGTCAATCACTTTCTCACGCCTGTGCCAATAATACTCCCTTAGTGTCTCAGTATAAACCCACTCGGCCAAAAAGGTTGCGGCAATTTCGGACTCTTGTGAAGATTTTCGCAAGATCGCAAATTGGCAATTGACAGGAGTTGGGGGGTGATCGTTATTGTCTACAGATATTGTATCTGAGCAATGGGCTGGCTGTCCATGAGATTACTCTGGATCATCGTCTGGGCGATTGCGGTTCTCGGGCCGGCGGGGGAGAACGTTTCTCATGCGGCCACTCTCCACGTGGCGCGGATGGGGTCGAATACCGCCCCTTACTCCACTTGGGAGACCGCTGCGAACACCGTTGAAGCCGCGAATGACGCCAGCGTGGAAGGCGACACGATCCTGTTTGCCGCCGATACGATCACACTACAGACGATCAACTATCTGAAGCGGCGAATCACGCTTCGAGGATTAGGTCGCGACAGGTCGGTCATCCTAGGCTCGCCGTCAGTCGACTACATGTTCTTTGCGGCTGATTCGTTGGTCGTTGAAGACTTGGCATTCCTCGGCCATATCGAGTCTTCGATAGAATCGTTGCCGTCCTATATTGCTTTTATCTACCTTGAGACTTCTCCACGTCTTCATGCAAGCTTCGCGAGTTGCTCATTCACGAACTTCGGCGGCAAGTGTCTGTCATTCATCAGCAACTACAATGTTCAAGTCCGCAATTGTCGGTTTGAGGATTGGACAAACGGCGCGGCAATATACTATCCCACCAACGGCGACATCACCGTTGAGAACTGCACATTTCGGCTGGACGATAGACACCAGCCATTCCTGGACTTCATTTTCAATCGCGGCAAGAAGATTGTCCGCAATAACATATTCATCGGCGGCGGGTTCTACCACACGATTTCCGGAGGGCATGAAATCGGGACGATTGAGATCACAAACAACTTGATGTATGGAAACTCCAGCCGTAACCGCCAAGTCATCTCGGTTTCCGGAGAAGAGATCACGATCACGAACAATAGCATTGTGATGTCTCCGCCGCAAGACGCGCGACACGTTGATCTGATCGCGGCGGTTGTATCGACGGCAAGACGATGTTGGATCATGAACAATGCCATCACCGACCTTTCCTCGCAACTCTTGCTCTATGGACAAGCGCCACAGGACTGTGATTTCAAGATCATGTACAATTGCTACTACCAGAACTCAGCCTCTTTGCGGTTGCCGCTCGTGGAAATCAATGCCGTAACGCCCTGGCCGATCGACTCGCTTTGGACAAACCTGACGGTCGATCCGATGTTCGCCGATCCGCTCAACGGCGATCTGCGGTTGCAGGCCGGTTCGCCCTGTGTTGACGCCGGCGCGCCGTGGATATTGGATGTCGACGGGAGCCGCTCGGACATTGGCGCTTTCGGCGGCCCCGGCGGCGCGGTTTATGCCTACCAGGATCATCCACCTCAGATGCCGCAGAATGTCACGTTGGAGCATGACGCCAACGCGGTTCGGCTCCGTTGGCCGGCCAACAGTGAGTCCGATCTGCGTCATTACGCTGTGTTCCGAGCCACCGGCGCGACACCGCCGTTGGACTCAGCTCATTTACTGGCGGAGATTAGCCCAGGCGGCGCCGTGGAGTATGCCGGCGGCGCCAAAACTCTGCCGGCGGAAGTCGGTACCGGGCAAGTGCGGTTCTCCGACGCGGTCAAAATCGGTCACGTGAGTTACTTGCGCTTTACTGATCGGGACATCGACTCAACCGCTGACTACACTTATTCGGTTGTGGCGGTTGATCGCAATAACTTGGTGTCTCCGGCAGCGATCCTCGGTATTCAAGGCGTGGTAATGCCGCGAGCAACGCAGGGAATCGTGCCTGAATCTTATGCGCTCGAGCAGAACTATCCGAATCCGTTTAACGCCGTAACTGCCATCGTCTATCGCCTGCCAAACTTAGGCGCGCAACCCGCGCCGGTGAGTTTAACAATCTTCAACAGTCTGGGTCAAAGGGTGCAAACACTGGTGTATAGCGCTCAGTTTCCGGGGGAGCAAATCGCCTACTGGGACGGCTGCGACGACTCCGGTCAGGCAGTCGCCAGCGGCGTATACTTCTATCGATTGGAGGTGTCCGGAATCAGTTTCGTCGAAAGCAAAAAATTGGTGCTACTCAAATGAAAGGAATTGATCTGTCTGCAGTTTGCTGATGCCATGTGAGGGCATTATGCGGAAAGCGATACAAGTGTTTCTCTTAGCGTCGGCGCTGTTCATCGGGACAGCTTCGGCGGCCGATTCCACGTTCCTGTTTGGGGCTTGGATGTACGACACTCCACGATTGAGCGGAACGGATATCGACTCGTACATTTCTTTGCTGAAAGACACCCTGCGTTTTAATACTCTACTGACGACCTGCTATGAACAGTATCACCTCGACAAGTATGCTTTGCACGAGATGAAATTGATCATCGACAATGAATATAAGGACCCGACGTATATTGCTGGCGTTGACACCAGTGATATCGACTTCTGGCCGCGGATCTACGGTAGCGGCGTTTACGGGTTTTGGGAATCAGAAAACAACGATATTGGCCCCGGGGACCTGTTCTATTACGGCGGCTCTACTGAGATGTTGGAAGGCGTGTCAGTCAGGCACTTTCGTGCTCAGAACTTCACTGTGCCAATGGTAATTCAGACGGGCCCATCCGAAAACTGCGGCGCGTCATGTTATGGTCAAATTCCTTGGTACTATCCGCAACACAAGACAGGTGACAGTACGTATGTCTATCAACTTAATCTTCGATTTCGGTTAGCTAATGATATCGACAGTGTCGTTGACGGTGATACTCTGGCTCTTTTTTACATTGAACGGACGGGGATACCTTTTCTTGAAGACACAGTCATTGCTATGGAAGCTCCGGTCTATCTTACAGACAACCTGTGCTCTGATTCCTTGAGTTGGTCACAATCGCTAAGTTACGTTCTCAATGTGCCATACTGCTCAAGTTTCATGTGCCATGTGGTGTACGGCATCAACTTCAAAGTCAAGTGGCTCAAACCATGCGACATCTACATCGATCAGGTGAAGATTTCGACAGACTTCGGTCGAGCACTCTGGGAACCTCAGGATACGGCAGCGGCATTCAAACAGATCGCCGACTGGGCGAACGCGTTCTTTGCGTCAGCTCCGAACGTACTCGGTTACTACCTCGAGGATGATCAATCACTCATAGTTAACCGCGACAACATTCCCAACATGCGACGGGTCGACTCGCTGATGGCGAACCGACTTGGCATAAGCCCGCGTTCATTGTTCCCGGAAATGACTCTGCAGTACAAGCGATGATCAACTATTCTTCGATTTCGCCACAATGCCATCCATTTGCGACAAACGTCTCAACCTCCAGTGACGATCCGGAGCCCGGCCGAATCAGTCTCCAAGAGGCTTGGGACAACAATATGTTGAATGGCTTGAGGCAGTGCGCGAATCTGGCGCAGTCGCGCAATCTTCCGCTGTATGTGACAATTCAGGGTCATGCGTACCGATCGTCCGGCCAGTTGCCAGATCCCAACAAGATGCCACCAGGCATTGGCGGAATTCAGGGGGACTGGCGGTTTCCTTCTCAGAATGAGAACCGTTGCATGGTGAATCTTGCACTTTCGTGCGGCGCCAAAGGGCTTCTCTACTGGAAGTATGTCGGATCGGCGGAGAGTCCGGCATTAGTAAACGGCAATGCTGAAGGCGGTCAGCGATCCGCAACGTTGGCGTTTATCAGGGTCGACACCGGCCCGTACATCGACCGCATGGGTCGATTCTTCGCGGCACTCAAGTGGCGAGGCTCGGCTCTATGGGGCAGAGATACACTGCCTGGCAGCGAAATCGTGCAGATCACCGATTCGCTCATCTCTTGGGATTCGATTCCTACTTACCTACAGGTTTCAAAGTTCGAGAGTGATCGTCCCACTGAAGAGAGTTACTATTTTATTGTGAATCGGCGATGCGAGTCGATTGAGCGGTTTACCGAAACGGTGTATTTCCAACCTGCCTTTTCAAGCGTGTCAAGACTGGAACTACCTGATCTCATGGTGACCGATATGGAAACGGACAGCACTTTTTTGGCGGTACGTGCAACACCCAACTATTGGTTTTCAATCGACCTTGAGCCCGGACAAGGCCGGCTGTTACGTTTTCGGCAGTGTCACTACTGCCCTGGGTGCATATTTGGCGATGCCGATGGTAACGGGAGCATTAGCGTTGCTGATGCCACGTTCATAATCAACTACATCTTTGCCAGCGGCCCGGCACCGCAGCCCATCCAATCCGGAGATGCCGCTTGCGACGGCGGAGTTACTGTGGCTGATGCAGTTTACTTAATCAACTTCATTTTCTCTGGCGGACCGCCGCCGTGCCAGAGTTGTTAGGATATTTGCAGGAGAAGTCCTCACAAGCGCAGAACCGGCAGGCTTCGACGTCTGCCGGTTGCTGAATCAAAATCTCGGTTGCAACACGTCGGGAATTGGTTGCTTTTCAGTCTTCGCCTTGGGCTTTCGTGAAGCCGTCCTTGCCGTCGAAGATTGACAGTTTTTCGATGTGCGCCCAATGTAAGTTCGCCGCCTGCGCCTTTTGCAGAATGCTGACGATTATTTCGTTGCTTGCTTCCTTGCCGTCCTCGCGCATGATACAACGCAAGCGAAATTGGTCGATCGTATCGGTCATCGCGCCCATTGACGGGTAGACTTTGGTGCCGCGACTGGAAACCATCTTCAGTTTCAGCGGCGTACCGTCAAGCAGAGCTTCGGCCTTCTTGCCAAGTTCATCGACCGTACCTGCCCATTCGATGAAAAGGTCGATACCGCGCACCAGTCGCGTTTTGGCCTGCACGAAGTCGGGACGAGTGGGGATTACCGGCATCGCAATCGGCTTGTATTCGCGCTGCTTGTAGGCCTTCGGCTGTTTGCCGAAATTGGCGATGATGGCGTCGGTGTATTGTTTTGTACCGGCGGCCTTTTCGTCGCCGACGACATCGCGCGGCATGGTCTTGCCTTCTTCAAGCGTGTAGAGTATCGCGTTTTCGATTGTCGCGGCTTCCTTGAACAGGTTCAGATAGCGCAGCATCATCACTGCCGAGAAGACCACTGCAGTTGGATTGATGACGTTTTTGCCGGCATATTTGGGCGCCGATCCGTGAACCGCTTCAAAGATCGCGACTTCACTACCTAAATTCGCGGACGGAGCAAAACCGAGACCGCCGATCAAGGCCGACGAAAGATCGGAAATGATATCGCCATTCATGTTGGTCGTAATGATGATTTCGAACTGTTCCGGTTTCTTGACCAACTGATGGGCGCAGTTGTCGATGATGATGTGGCTCGACTGAATGTCGGGATACTCCGGCGCGATTTCCTCGAAAGTCTTCTTGAGCATGCCTTCAGTGAACTTCATGATATTGGCTTTGGTGGCGCAGTGGACGCTCTTGCGGCCTTCGGCGCGAGCGACCTCGAATCCCAGCCGGACGATCTTCTCGCAGCCTTTGCGCGAAATCAGCTTCAGACACTGGGCGACACCGGGAGTTTGCATGTGTTCGATGCCGGCATAGAGGTCTTCGACATTTTCACGAACGACAATCAAGTCGACGCCGCGACCGGAGTAAGGCGTCTTTACGCCCGGTAATTCACGCGCCGGGCGAACGTTGCCGTAGGTCTCGAATAGCTTGCGCAGGGTGACGTTGGCACTCTTTTCGCCGAAGCCAACCGGTGTTTCCAGTGGCCCTTTGAGGACGAGGCGGGTTTTGCGGATCGATTCAATTGTATCTGGAGTCACGCCCGAAGGAATACCTTGCTTGAAGACGCTGGCACCGGCGTGACGAATCTCCCACGCCAGAGCCGCGCCGGTAGCTTCAATGATCTTGCGTGCCGACTCGACACACTCCGGACCGATGCCGTCGCCGGGAATCAATGTAACCAAAGTCTTGCCATCGGGAGTCTTATGGGGGGTGATCATGATGAACCTCTTCTATCGCGATAAACTCAATGCTTCGCCGAGGCGGCGCCGTTCCTAAACGCGGCGCCGCGAAGTTTATAATGTACGAAAAGGGAGTCGATTCGCAGCAGAAATCTCAGTGATTTTGTGAACGGTCGGGCATTGCCGGACTAATGATCTTCGGCTTCGTGTTCAGAATCCTGCGGCGCAGCCGTCGCCGCTGAGCCACCGACAAGCTTCAGCGACTCGTCAACCCAACGATAGACGCTATCTTTCTCGGCGTCGGTGAGACAAGCGTCCCAGTGCATAAACTCATAGAGTCCGGGCGGCATTGCGCCGGAGGCGATCTCTTCCTTAATCTTCTTCAGCGACCTTTGCGGTGACATTTCTGTGACGTAGGGAAAACCACCACTCATATCCAACTCGGCTCGAGCTTCCTTGATGTCGGAATCGATCAGGCCGCGGATCAACGGCAAGCTGTGGTACCAGGGATAAACCGTTTGATCGGTATGGCAGTCGAAACAGGCTTTGCGGAAGATCGACTCCACCGGTGCAAACCCGGCCCGGACCTGGTTGATGACGCTGTCGGGAATTTGGGCAGTGGTCCGGGAATCGCCTTGGCGCGACTCTCCTTCGTCGGCGAAAATCACAGCAGCCGACAAAACGGCAAGGCCAATCAGAAGCAAGATTACAAAAGACATTTTGTTCACGGCAGAATTCTCCAGCTCTTGTTTTTCCGGACGAAGATGTTGGCTACGGACAAGAATATCAAGCCGGAAGTTTCGCATCGCGTATAATACCTGAGAGGCAACGGCTCACTTGGCACAGCGCGCCGACAAAGGATTTGACAACAACTTGTTATTCCGTCATCTTGTCGCCGACGAAATCAGAAGAATTTGGGAGGAAATCGATACCATGAAGATGAAATTCGCCGGGGTGCTTTTTGTGTTGGCCGCGATGTTGCTGCTGGCCGCCTGCGCGTCGGAACCCGCTGAAACGCAGAGGATTTTCACCGATACCAAGGCGATGTGGGATGAGTTGAACAAGGCGTTTACGCTTCCGCGTGGCGACGAGCGGACACAAGCGATGAACAAGTTCATTTCGGATAAGTGGGATGAGAAGATCGTCTCCGGATTTCAGAATTATCTGCGGGTAGCCCCGAGCGGAAAATTCGCCAAGGAAGCCAATCGCCTGCTGGAGGAAGCAAAAAACTCGCAAGCGCTACGCATGCTGGCACAAGCACGGCCGCTGCTTGAGCAGATGGGCACCGGCGTGCCGAAGACTGTGGCGGAAGCCGAATCGTTAACCGCGCGCTTCCAGCGCGAGAACCAGCCCGTTAACTCGCTGGAAATCAAGTCGACACCAACGATGCCGGGCACCAAGTAAGCTGAGTGCCGTGACCGATGCACGCGCGTCGTGATCGCAGTAGCGCAGGAGATTGATCCCCGATGCCCTTTCTCAGTTCGCTGATAGCCAAAATCTTCGGCACCAAACGCGGCCGTGACTTGAAGGCCGCGTTGCCTCGAGTTGATCTCATCAACGATGTGTTTCCGTCGTTGGCCGACTGGCCGGACGAGAAATTCGCCGAGCGCACCGAATTCTTCAAAGGAGAACTCGCGGAGCTGAAGGCCGAGATTCGCAAGGAGGCGGCCGAAGCGGGCTGGGACAAAGACCTCTATAAGAAGAATTTCCGTGAAGAGATCGACAACTACCTCAACGAGATACTTCCCGAAGTATTCGCGATGGTCAAGGAAACTTGCCGCCGGCTGTGCGGGAGGTCATGGGACGTCGTCGGATTCGAGACGAAGTGGGAAATGGTCCCTTACGACGTTCAGCTCATCGGCGGCATGGCGTTGCATCAGGGCAAGATCGCGGAGATGGCGACGGGAGAAGGTAAGACTCTGGTCGCGACGATGCCGCTGATTCTCAATGCGCTCGTCGGCGAGGGCGTCCACTTGGTCACGGTCAATGACTACCTCGCGCGACGCGACTCGGAATGGATGGGTGAGGTTTTCCGCTTCCTCGGCCTGACGATCGGCTGCATTCAGCGCGACATGGATTTTGCCGAGCGGCGCGCGCAGTATGCCTGCGACATCACCTACGGAACTAACTCCGAGTTCGGATTCGACTACTTGCGCGACAATATGGCCGTCACCGCCGAACAGCGTGTACAGCGCGGTCATTTTTTTGCGATCGTCGACGAAGTCGACAGTGTGCTGATCGACGAGGCACGCACGCCGTTGATCATATCGGGACCGGTCGAGGCGTCATCACTCACCCCGCGATTTCAGGAAATGCAGCCGTTGGTCGAGCGACTGGTTCGGCGACAGAATGAGTACGTCAACAAGATCGTCGCCGAGGCCGAGCGCCAGTATGCCGAGGACAAGAAGGATGAAGCCGCCTTCTCGATGCTCATCGTGCAGCGTGGCGCGCCGAAGAACAAACGACTTCTGAAGCTCTACAAAGAGCCGGGGGCACAGAAGCTCGCGCAGACAATGGAACTGGATCTGCTGCGGGAAAAGCGGATGCACACACTGGACGAGGAGCTCTTTTTCGTCATCGACGAGCGCGAGCATACGATCAACTTGACCGACAAGGGTCGCGACCTGCTTTCGCCGGAAGACAAGGAACTGTTCGTTCTTCCCGACATCACGGAAGGTCTTCATGAAATCGACTCGCGTGACGGATTAACGGTCGAGCAGAAAGCGGCCGAGAAAGAGAAGCTCTACAAGCTGCACGCCGAGCGCGCCGATAAAAATCACGCCATCAATCAGTTGCTGCGCGCGTATGCGCTGTTCGAAAAGGACGTCGAGTACGTTGTCCAGGAAGATAAAGTTGTTATTGTCGATGAATTCACCGGCCGCTTGATGCCGGGACGCCGCTATTCGGACGGGCTGCATCAGGCCATTGAAGCCAAAGAGCGCGTGCGCGTTGAGGGCGAAACACAGACGGTTGCCACGATCACGCTGCAGAATTATTTCCGTCTCTACACAAAACTCGCCGGTATGACGGGAACCGCAGAAACGGAAGCCGGTGAATTTTGGGAGATCTACAAACTCGACGTCATGGTGATTCCCACCAACCAGCCGGTGCGCCGCCTGGATTTTCAGGATGAAATCTACCGCACTCGGCGCGAGAAATACGCGGCGATCATCGAAGAGATCAGAAGGCTGCACGAAAAGGGGATGCCGTGCTTGGTGGGCACGATATCCGTCGAAGTTTCGGAGACGCTGTCGCGCATGCTCAAGCGCGAGAAGATACCGCACAATGTCCTGAACGCGAAGTATCACCAGCAGGAGGCCGAGATCGTGCGCGACGCCGGTCGCACCGGCGCGGTCACGATTGCCACCAACATGGCCGGTCGCGGCACGGACATCAAACTGCAGATGCGATCCGTAAAACGCGAGGCGTTGCCGAAAGAAGTCAAAGAAGTGATTGCCGAAATTCCCGATGTCGAAGGACTCAAACTCGGGGAAAATGATGAACCGTTTGGCCTGCACATTATCGGTACCGAGCGTCATGAATCACGCCGCATCGACCGCCAGTTACGCGGCCGCGCCGGTCGCCAGGGCGACTTCGGCGCTTCGAAGTTTTTTCTCAGCCTCGAAGACGACTTGATGCGCTTGTTTGGATCCGATCGCATTGCAGCAGTTATGGATCGGCTTGGCGTCAAAGAGGGCGAAGTGATTCAGCACGGCATGGTCACCAAGGCAATCGAGCGCGCCCAGAAGCGTATCGAAACGCAGAATTTTTCGATTCGCAAGCACACGTTGCAGTATGACGATGTCATGAACAGCCAACGGACGGCAGTCTATGACCGGCGCAACGGTATCATCGATCAGCCCGATCATAGCGCCGAAATCGTCGAGATGATCGAACAGACCGCCGAACAGATTGTCGCCGAGAATTCGACGAACAAAGACGGCGATGAATCAATCGACTACGGCAAGATCGCACTGGCCTGCCAAAGTACTTTCCTGCTGCCGATCAACCCGAATTCGCCGGAGATCAGAGATCTCACTCGGCGCGGACTGGCCGATCATATCGGCGAGCAAGCGGTGCAGCACTATCGTAACAAAGAAGCATTTTTGGGACCGGAAGTGATGCGCCAACTGGAGCGATACGCGTTGCTCTCGACCATCGATATCGAGTGGCGCGAGCATCTCTACGAGATGGATCAACTGAAGTCGGGAATTAACTTACGCGCTTACGGGCAGCGCGATCCGTTGATAGAGTACAAGAAAGAAGCCTTCACAATGTTCTCGGCGTTGCTCGAGCGCATCGACCGCAACGCAGTTTCGCTCGTTTTCAAGCTTCAACCGGTCGATCGATCCGCAGAGCAACAGCGCGTTCGTCAGCAGCAGCGGCGACTGGTGTCGGTGCACGAGAGCATCAGCGGCATGTCATCAGTAGCTCCCGAGCCCGAGCGTCTTGACGCCGGCAATGAGGTCAAAACCAAACCAATCGTCCGCGATCTGCCCAAAGTTGGGCGCAACGATCCTTGCCCGTGCGGCTCCGGCAAGAAGTACAAAAAATGCCACGGGGTGGAATAACGAGGCATGATTGCAACCGAACTATTACCTCAGTCGCCGACGGTGTTGTCAGTCTTCTCGAACGAGATAGACCCCCTCGATGTTTCCTGCGCCCCAATCACGCCTGAATGTGAGTAGTTCTTCGCTGCGAGAGAACCAGTACTTTCCCTGAATTCCGCGCACGAATCCACCGCCGGAGACCGGCTCGTTGGACACCAGGTCGATTGAGTCGTTTTCAATGCGATATACTCCGGCGCCCGAGCCCTTGCTCTGCCCGCGAAGCATGTTGATCTGCTCCCAAGAGAAAGCTGAATCGCCAAAAGTAAATTCAAGCTCGAAAGTTCCGAAGATCATCCCCAGTGTGTCGATCTCCAATGCGCCGATCGTGACCGAGTAGACACCACGATAAACTCCAGCGAGACTTGCGGGTTCAGGAGCATGAACCTTTTCCTTGCTACACCCATACAGGCTCGCGACAGCTGCAGCGACCAGCGCGACGTTTAAGAGACAGATTCCCTTGCGCATAACTTCCACCTTTCGTGACCCGATGGTCACACCACCACTATTTAGCTAACCCCAGATTATCTACGCAGAACTCTCTCTTCCGTGCGATGGAAAGGGAATGACATCAGCCAACTATTCTCCCGCAAGATTGTCTCTGCGGGAGCTGTCCAACTTTCTGTGGGAGACTTGAACACAAAGGTCGTCAGAGCTCCTTCACGAGACGCTTGTGCGAACTCTGCACACAGCGATGATAGACGCACAATATTCGGGCGGGCAGTTGACTTGAAACCGGAGACCAGACAATGTCGGAGCCGTGTAAGTTGATGAAGTTTAGTCGATTATCTCGACCCGTGATAACGCGACAAGCACGGTACGAGATTTGATTTCTTCTCCGTATTACTTTTGCTACTTCTTTTTATCGAAGGAGACATTCACAATGATGAACCCGATTAGAGTCTTCGTAATGCTCGTAGCTCTCACGTTGAGCCTCGGGATCGTCGGTTGCGGCGACAAGAACACAGAACCAGACAATAGCGCAGGTGAGATTAACCTCACTGACGACTTTGGCGGATACAAGGCGACCAATGAGACACCGGCGTTCGGCGATAGCGAAATGTCCGGCGAGGGTAACGAAGCTGCCAATGACCCACTGTCGGCGCGCTCCGATGTCGATTCGCTAAAAAACGATCCGGAAGTTAACGTCTATTCGGTGGAGTTTCTCTGGGGCCACTTCGAAATGGATTCCACGGAGACCGATATCACCGATTGGTCGGGCACAATCAGCGTCGAACGCGGTGCGGTAGTCGCCATTCGGCTGGTTCGGTTTGAACCGGGTGACGGTATCGTCCGTCCGCGCAATTCGCGCCGGGAGATTGCGTTCCGGAGTTGGACACAGCCGAGTTTTGATGGCATTCTGGTGTTTGTCTATGATCCGAAGCTCGAGAACGGCCAGCCGGAGAACTCGCTCACTTTCAGCAGCGGACCATATTCGCGAACCTTCACGATGACCGAACTTGGGCAAATCTCTGAAGTTGCGGACGTCGGCGATAATCAATTCTCGGTAAACGCAATCAAGCTTGAACGTCTCGAGTGCGGCGAAGGATTTTTCGAGGGTCGTTGGGTGCGCCCGGCTGCCGACAGCGCTTTGGGCACTTTTATCGGTCGCTGGATCTCAGCCGACGGTCTGATGATCGGTCATTTGCGCGGCCACTTCGGAACTCGTGAAGACGGCGCAAAGATGATGTTCGGCAAGTGGATCAGTCGCGCCGGCGTTTTCAGAGGTTTCCTGCGCGGTGAATGGGGATTTGGCGACGACGCGGACCCGATGGCGGAAAATTTCGGATGGTTCAACGGCGATCTGTTCGACCGTGACGAAAACATCATCGGCGAATATGAAGGTAACTGGGTGCAGCGTCGGCCAGAGAACGGCCATAATGAAGGCGCCAATGATGATGATCGCCGCACTAAGCACGGCCTGTTCCGCGGTCAATGGCGACAAATTTGCGAATAGCCGCCGCCAGCCGTCGTTGCGAAGTGCCTAATACTGAATCAAGCAGTCCCGGCCCCACGCCGGGATTGTTCTTTCGGAGAGCGCGGACTTATCGCGTGCGATTGCAGACTGTAGCGCCCAGCGAAACTGCGACTACAGTCAATCCTTCTCAAGCATCCGAAACGACATGCCCACGCCCAAGTACACCTGCACGTAGCGGGGGTGAATTTTCTCCGAGCGACCGCCCAATTGCTGGGGAACCGAAAACGAGCGCAGGTAGCGTACGCCGCCATCCAGCGCGATGCCATTGGAGAAATTCAAATCAAGCCCCAGAGTCATGTCCCAGCCGACCGTAACTTCGGTGTCGTCGTAGAGATTCTTGCGAATTTCGTCGCCGGTAAGATCGTCCTTGACGACGGCATCGGTGCGAATGTTATAGACCAGCAGCGATAGATTCACTCCGGCGTGCGGCCGAACAAAGCCGTTGCCGTGCCCGCCGACCTGGCCACCGAGATAGAGGCGGAAGATGTTCTGATCCGTCTGCTGTTCGATGATATCGCCGAGGTATGGGTCGTAAAATGCCAGCGTTTCGTTGAGCAGATTGGTAATATCGAATCCGATGGTGCCCGCGACGATATTGTGTACCTGCGGTAGCGGCGCGACAACATGAATCCCGCCGCCCCAGCCGGCGCGACTGAAGTCTTTCGCATCGTCTCCTTCGGGAACTTGCCGCAAGCCGTAGATGCCAACTTTCCCGCCGGCGAAAAGCGGCGTCGCGACGAGCAACACAGTGATGACGGTAAGTTTTTGCAAAGTACGCATACTGCCCTCAACTTGCTTGACGTGTTTAGCTACGAAGCCTTCGCCGCCGATTGTTTCAACGGCAACTGCATCAGAAAATCCAAAGCGGCGATGCGCGCATTGACATTTCGCCGCAGTTCCTTTCTCACGGCCTCCAGCCGGTCACTGAGGCCATACAAAGCGTGCACCGTCCCGAGGCGCCCGAGCAGATCACGATACTTGCCGGCCATATCGAAATTTAGCAGATGAATATCGCGCTCACGGTCATTTTCGATTTCGGCGAACAGCGCCAGGTCGCGGAGGAATTGCTGCCAATAAGAGACCATGGACTCGACGCGCTCGCGGTTTGCCAGCGCAGCGCTCTCGGCGAATTTGAAATATACTTGATGCGATGATTGAAGTTGCGTCGCGGCGCTCAGCATCTCCCAAGCAGACTCGCGCAGGCGGAAGAACTCACCTTCCGCAAACCCCTCGACACGGTTCAGCGTGCCGCGCGCCAGCCGCGCCATGATGCGGGCGTTTTCGGCGCTCGAATGATGTTCCCTGACAAAGTAGTCGCGCACATATTGATCGTTCAGACGGGGCACGTTTACCCGCTGCAGGCGCGAGAGAATCGTCGGCAGCAAGACTCGTGGCTGGTCAGTTATGACTAACAGATAAGTCTGCTCCGGAGGCTCCTCCAGCAGCTTGAGCAGCGAGTCCATCGTTCCCGGAAGCATGCGCTCGGCTTCCGCAATGATCCCAACCTTAAAGGTCGATAACGTCGCTCGCGTCGCCAGTCGCGATTGGAACTGACGGATACCGGCGATCGGGATCAGGTGCTTTGGGTCGGCGTTTGAGGGCGCGAACGCGTTGAGTTGCCGCTTCTGTAGATACGGGAAGAACCACTCGTCCCATTCGCCGTCATCGGCGGGGAGGGGAAAAAGAAACTGCACGTCCGGGTGTCCGAAGTTGTCGAGTTGCCGACAGGCCGCGCAAGTTCCGCAGGGGAGATCGGATGTCGCCAGCAGGCAGGTAATTCGCTTGGCAAGATCGAAAGCGAGTTTCCATTTGCCAACGCCTGCCGGGCCGGAGAGCAGAATGGACGCCGGCAAGGCGCCGGCGCGAAAGCGATCTACCAGTCGTGCGTAGAGTTCTGCCTGAGGATGAGTTGACATAGTTGCCTTCAGCGACGCAGCCACGGCAGCGGATCAACCGGCGTCTTGCCATCGCGAATTTCAAAGTGCAAACGGTTGCCGGAAGTTACGGCGAAATTTTCGCCGCGTATCACCTGATCGCCTTCCGACACCAGCAATTCGCCGAGATTGCCGTAGAGCGTATAGATCGATCCGCCGTGGTCGACCACGACGAAACGTTCGAGACCGCGTGCCCAACCGATATATATCACTTCACCGGTCAATGCGGCAATCACTTTTGCGCCGGCGCGAGTGGCGAGGACTACGCCGTTACTCTTGCTGGTAATGCCCGTGCGCGCATCGCGGCGCAGGCCAAACGGAGTCACGACTGCACCGGTGAGCGGCCAGAAGAGCTTACCCTTCATCTTCAGCGTCAAATCGCGTTCGTGTTGCCAGAGATACTCGGAAGCGCCGCGCGCCTGTTGTTCGAGCTCGGCAAAGATATCGGACACTTCCACCGCCGACTGCTCGAGGGCGTCAAGCTGTATGGTCAAGCGGCGGCTTTCGTCTTTGACTCCTGCCAGGATCTTCTCGCGTTGCGAGAGAGTCGCGAGCACACGCTTTTCTTCGGCAGCACGGGCGATAGTGTTGCGCTCGAGCTGTTCCTCTCGCGACTTCAGATTGGCCAGCAAAGTCGTAGCGTCGCTAATCGAAGTCGTCAAGGAAATGAGATCGCGGCTGTCGGCGCGCACCAGACGATTGGCGAGCGAGCGCTCGATCGCGGACTCGACTTGTCCGGAATATAGATAGGGCACATCGAGTTGATTGACCGGTTGCACAATGTAGAGCCGACGCAACCGCTGAGCGGCGAGTTGACCTTCGCTCGATGACAACGACTGCAGTATTCTGATCGTGTCGTTGGTAGCGTCCACGGCCTGAATAATGCTGCGCGACTCGTTGCGAAGTTGTCGCAAGAGGCGGCTCGAAAGGTCAAGTTCCTGTTCAATGCGCTCCAGTTGTTTGAAGATATCACTCTGGGATTGCGCCAATCGTTCGGCTTCGGCACGAGCGCGCTCAAGTTGCTCGCGTGTGGCCGCCACTTTACCGGAATCGGATTGCGCCATCGTCGCGGCCGCCAATGCCGCGACGATCACGACGACCGCGACTTTCATCCGCGCACTCCGCGCAGCGCGATAGCCGCGCCGATGAATGCTGTCGCCACGGTCAGGAACAAAACGCCGGCAACTCCGGCCATCGTGAAGAAGCTCAATTGCAGGTCCCAGCGAGAAGCGAACAGGCAGGCGGCATACAACGACAGCAAGCACAGTATGGCGGCCAGCGCGGCATCGCCGATGATGCGGTTGAGCACCGGCCAGGCGATTTGGCTCCAACTGGCGCCGAGGAGACGCAGTGAATGGAAGAACCGTTGATGCGACTGCAAAAGTCGCCGCGTCTGCCAGTAGACCAATAGCGCCGCGGCGGCCATGGAAATGAGACGCAAGATCAAGACAATCTGTTGCGAGACGGTAAATACCCGCTCTTGCGCCGAGAGCCAACCGGAGCCGAAATTGATCTCCTCGACCATCGGATACTTTTTCAGTTCAATTGTCGTTCGTTCATAGTTCGCCAGCGTGGCGGCTGAAGCCCGGAAGCGTAATTCAAGCAGGTGTGGAAACGGGTTGTTTGACCGACCGGGCAGCAGTTCAGCGCCGACGAGACCCTGCATTTCGGCGAAGACATCGCTCTTGTCGCGGTAAGCGAATTCGGAAAAGCCGTCGAGAGACTTGACTCGCGCAATGAGCGACTGCAACTCTTCCGGCTGTATCTGATCGTTCAGGAAAATCACGTAGCGAAGCTGCTCCCGCAGTCGCGTCTCATACCACTGGAGATTCTGCGACACCAGCAGCATAAGAGCTACCGGAACCAGACTGAGCGCTAATTGCAGAGTCAGTCCAAGGCGCGACCAAATCTGGTCGCCGACTTCACGAGACCAGTAGCTCATGTTGCACAGATGTCGATACCGGAAGGATTTCGAGAGTCTCGGAAGCCGTAGTTTCGGGGCGGCAAATCAGTACCGCCGCGCCCAGAATTGCCAGGCGTATCAAGGCCGGGGCGACGATCTCGCGGTCGGTATCGTCGGCCCGCAAGTCGGCGAGCACTAATGGCGGGTACTTCGCAGCCACCAACGCCACCGAGGTCAGGCGTCGCTCGGCATTGCCGAGATCGCGAACGAGGCGCCTTGCTTTCGCCAGCAGTCCAAATTCAGCGAGCACCGTGTTTACACGCCGGCGAATCTGCGAAGAACCGACTCGTCCCAAGTGCAGTGGCAGAGCAATATTGTCATACACGGAGTGCTCGTCGAGCAAGTAGTCGTCACTAAGGATTAGTCCGATCTGCCGCCGCAGCGCCACTCGCTGTGATAAGGAGGAATTCACAATCGAGTGGTCAAGCACGATGGCATCGCCGCCAAGCGCAGGAAGTTCTCCAATCAGCGTCTTGATCAAAGTTGTTCGTCCGGAGCCGATCGGGCCGTGGACCTCGCAGACATCACCGGCACGCAAGTGAAGCGAGACGGGCGCTCCCAACGAGTTCCCCGAGTAGCCAATTTGGAGCTTATTGAGTCGAAGTAATTCCATTTCGATAGCCTTCGCCGACGGGAATGTGCCGCACCTCGGGTCATTACACAACCGCTTTTTCCGTGCTTGCCGATTCGCAGTCGATCCTGCATTTTGTAAAGAAGTGCTTGGGGAGATAACATGACTCGCTTACTCGCGACATTCTTCTGCTTTCTGACGGCGTTCATTTTAAGTTGCGGCGCCGCTGATCCGCTGGCTTTTACTGCCGTCCGATTTCCTGCCACGGACGACATCACCGGCATTGGATTTGCCGACACCGATCGCGGCTGTGCCGTAACCGCCGCAGGCGACGTTTACTTGATGACCGATGGTATTGCGTTCGCCAGAGTCGGTAGTTTCGGACAACGCCTCAATGACGTCGCTTTTGGGGAAAACGACGTGGCCATCGCCGTGGGCAGCGGTGGGCTTATCATTCGCTCCAGCGATAACGGCGAGAGTTGGGTGGGTGTCGACGCCGATACAAGTCACGACTACCACGATCTGATCTGTCTCGGCGATAAGGTCATCCTCGTTGTCGGAGAAGTGCGCAGCGGTGAGTCCGCAGGTCGAGGCGTGATTGGACGATCGGAAGATGGTGGTCGGACGTTTCGGTGGGAGATACGCCGCGAATCGGGCTTCGTCAATATCGATGCCGTACCGCCTGACCATCTCTGGATTCTGGGCCGGGAGACCTTGATCTACTCTACCGATCGAGGGGTTTCATGGCAGGATTCCGGGCACCGGACGCAGGGCGCGACGCGAATCTACTTCACTGACGTGCAGCACGGCTGGGAGGTCGGTTCGGCGGGACGATTACGTTACTCCAATGACGGCGGCTGGTCGTGGAAGGACAAGCTCACGATGACGGAAGGTGATCTCACGTGCGTCGTCGGTCCGGAAATCGACCGCATCTACATCGCCGGCGACAATTTCGTGGCCGTGACGATTACCCACGGGCGCCAGTGGATAAAGGATTCAGCAACGTATCGCGCGCGATTCAGTGACTTGGAATGGGTCGGGCACACGGTCTATCTGGCGGGTTCCGGGGGCACGATACTGAAGACGAGTTGGTAGGCAGTTCCCCTCTACCGACTGAGGACGAGGGGATGCAAGACTGCTCGATTGAGCCGAATTACTTGCCGATGAACTTCGCCTCGCGTTTATCCAGAAATGCACCCAGACCTTCGTTCTTGTCGGCGGTCGCACAGAGGGTAGTGAAGGCCTGGACCTCGAGTCCGTTTGCGTTAGCGAGATCGAGATCCATGCCGCGATTGATCAACTCCTTCGCATATTGAATCGCAAGCGGTCCTTTGGCGAGAATGGAATCGGCGATTTTGTCGACTTCCGCGAGAAGCTGATCTCCGGGAAATACCATCTCAACCAAGCCGATGCGCAGCGCCTCGTCGGCTTTGATGATGCGTGCCGTCAAACAAAGTTCTATGGCGCGACCTCTGCCAACCAAGCGCGGCAATCGCTGCGTTCCGCCAAACCCCGGTGTTATGCCAAGGCCGACTTCCGGCTGACCCATCCTGGCGGAGTCGGACGCGATGCGC
The DNA here is from genome assembly GCA_964617645.1 of uncultured Ignavibacteria bacterium. GTDB lineage: Bacteria > Zixibacteria > MSB-5A5 > CAIYYT01 > CAIYYT01 > JADJGC01. The sequence continues at coordinate 72,840 of CAZTYE010000001.1, read as the reverse complement.
AGATCGCAGGCCATCATGAATTCGCAGCCGCCGCCAAGCGCGAAGCCGTTGACAGCAGCAATCGATACGATCTTCGATGCTTCGATCTGCGTGAAGACGCGATGCCCGAGTTCGACGAAGGCCTTGCCGGTCACGACATCGAGCGCCTTCAACTCGGAAATGTCAGCTCCGGCAATAAATGCTTTCCCGGCGCCGGTGAAAACGACAATGCGGGTCTGCCCGTTGTTTTCAAGCTCGGTGAATGCCTGTTTGATTTCCCGCAGCGTATCAGAGTTGAGCGCGTTAAGCGCCTTTTCACGATTGATCGTGATCCGTGCTTTGGCGCCGGCCGTTTCGACCAGAATATTATCGTAGTTCACATCTTCCTCACTTCTGTGAATAATCGTAAAATCCGCGCCCCGCTTTGCGGCCGAGATAGCCGGCCTTGACCATGCGTTTGAGCAGCGGCGGCGGCGCATACCGCGGTTCGCGGAATTCCTCGAACATGATCTCGCCGATGTACATGATCGTGTCGAGGCCAATGAAGTCGGTCAACTCCAGCGGTCCCATTGGATGGGCACAGCCGAGCTTCATGCCGTTGTCGATATCCTCTTTGGTCGCCAATCCGTTTTCGTACCAGCGAATCGCGTCGATGAGATACGGGACCAGGAGCAGGTTGACAACAAACCCGCAGGAGTCCTTGGCGCGCACGACCGTCTTACCGACCGACTCGGCAAAGTCGACGGATTGGTTGAAAGTGTTGTCGTCGGTCATGATCGTACGGACGACTTCGACCAGCTTCATCACCGGCACCGGATTGAAGAAGTGCAAACCGACGAATTGGCTGCGCCGATTGGTCGCCACGGCCATATCGGTGATCGAAAGGGAGGAAGTGTTCGAAGCGAAAATCGTCGCCGGCTTGCAAACCTTGTCGAGAGCCGCGAAGATTGGCAGTTTGGTGTTTATGTCCTCGGTAACGGCCTCGACAACCAAGTCGCAGTCGGCGAGGTCTTGAAGCTTGGTGGTGGTGACGATATTCCCGAGGATGTTCGCTTTATCGTCGACAGTCGACTTCCCTTTCTCGATGGCCTTATCGAGCAGCTTCTCGATGCCTTTGCGGCCTTTTGCGAGAAGTTCATCCTTCTCCTCGCGGGCGATGACTTGATATCCGGCCGCAGCCGTTACCTGGGCTATGCCGGCGCCCATTTGGCCGAATCCGACGATGCCGATTTTACTGAAGTTCACGGTTCCTCCGTGTTGAGTATTCTGTCTGATTTTAGCCTTTTCGTGACGGCCCTATCGCGAATTCCATATTCGCCATTGCGGCCGGTTAGTAACGATAGACGCAAGGTCTCGGGACGATTCTGCAACTGCGCCTCACGACACGAATGAACTCGCGTCTACAGCAGGAGTACCTCCACCACGCAAGCACAGAAGTTTTCTCCTTCGACTATAGTCTGACGCGGACATGAAGTCAAGCCTCAGCGCTTGAGAATTGCGGTCGATTTTGTGAATGTCGTTCACAATCGTTGACTCGCAGCACTGCGCGTGCTACATTTCTGCCATGTCGCTCGATTACTCGACAGTTACATCCGCGGAAGGCATTGTCGCCGCTGCCAAGACGCTCGGAAAGAAATATGGCGCATTCAGAGTGGCGGTAGCGGCCGCTGAAGATGACGATGTCCTGAAGGCATGCGCTGAAGCTGCTCGATTGGGTATCGCCAAGTTCACTTTGTTCGGTTCCGAAACCAGACTGCGCGAGATGGGCGATCTGCATCGGATCGACTTTGGCGGATTCACGATTGTCAATACCAAGGACGCCAACGAGTCGGCATACCTTGCTGCTCAAGCAGCCGATCGTGGCAATGCCGATCTCATTCAGAAGGGATTCGTTTCAACATCGGCGCTACTCAGAACTGTTCTGTCACGCGATTTTGACCTTCGCGCCGGTGACACACTCAATCACGTGGCGGTTCTCGGATTCCCCGGCTACCACAAACTCATCGGCATCACCGACGGCGGCATGGTCGTCAAACCGACTTTCGAGCAGAAACTTCAAATCATCAAGAACTCGGTGAAGCTGTTCCGCTGTTTGGGCTGTGACAAGCCCAAAGTCGCAGTTTCGGCGCCAGTGGACTATATACATCCGAAAATTCAGGCAACAACCGAGGCCGCTCAGCTAACCGCGCTTTCCAAGGATGGCCTGATCGAAGACTGCGAAGTTTACGGGCCGCTCACGTTTGACGCCGCCACCAGTCGCGACATTGCCTTAGCGCGCGGCATCAAAAACTACGTCGCCGGCGACGCCGACATCTTCTTGGTCGATTCGATTGAAGAGTGCAATATCGTCTCGAAGGCGCTGATCCTACTGGCGCCCGCCAGTTTCGCGGGTGTGATTGTCGGCGCGCGTGTGCCGGTGAGCTTGGTGTCACGCACCGACACGGCGGCGAATAAGTTAGCTTCAATCTCGATCGCTTGCTTGCTCGCCCATGCGAATCAAGGGAGCGCAGTATGACCAAGAACTTTGCCGAGATCGAAGAACTGGCGAGAGAGAAGACGGCAGATCCGTTACTGGTGGCATTCGTCGAGCCCCATGAGCCGAAGCTAATCTCCGCTATTGATCGGGCGATGAAGCGTCGCCTCGTTAAGCCGGTATTAATCGGCGATGAAGCGGCCATTTACAAAGCCAGTGCGGCGGCGGGAGTTGAAACGCGCGGCTGGGAGTTGGTGCGGTCGCCCGAACCCAACTACTCGGCTTATCAGGCGCTGGAGCTAATTCGCGACGACAAAGTGGACGGAATCGCCAAAGGTGTTTTCGGCATCAAGGATTTTCTCTCGCTGTTGTTTGAGCGTCGCCTTGGCTTTCGTGTCGCCAAGAACTTGGTGTGCGGTCATTTAGTGGCCAAGAGTGACAAGCTGGATCGCCTGATAGTCGTCTCTGATCCGGTTGTCAACCCGCACCCGGAGATGATGGATCTCGTTGACATCCTCAATTCTGCTTGTTCCCTGATGCGCAGGCTTGGCGACGGAACTCCAAAAGTCGCCATGCTGGCGGCAGTAGAAGTGATTTACCCGCAGATGCCGGTGACGGTGGTCGGGGCGGTGATTTCGAAGATGGTCGACAAAGGGCAGATCAAGAACTGCTATGTTGATGGACCGCTCTCGATGGATGTCGCGCTATTGCCGGATGCCGCAAGGGAAAAAGGCGCGCGTGGTGAGGTCGCGGGCAAGGCCAACGTGTTGATCGCACCGAACCTGGCGACCGGCTATGGTATCTACAAAGCTCTGGCGCACTTCACCCGCAGTGAGTGCGGATTGATCCTGACCGGTGGCAAAGTTCCGGCGGTTATTACCTCGTCCCACGACAGCGTCGACACGAAGTATCACTCACTCGTGCTGGCGGCAATTCTCGGAAGAAGCGCATAGCAAGCGCCACTGATTTGGCCATTGGTGCTCGTGAATTCCCCATTGTTCTTATTCGAAGTCCCTCAGACAGCTCCTACCCACCCGTGCAATCAAAAACAGCGACAACCAAAGCTGCCGCCGTGCATTGTAGTCTCATTGCCAAGTCATTTAGAACACTGACGCAAACTCCATCAGCTTGTGTTTGTCGAGTTGGCTGACCGCCACGCACTCAGCGCCTTCGCAGTTCCAAATGACATACTGGAACTTTGGACAGGAACCGGTCCAGAAAGATTTGCCGTCACTTTCCATGCGGTCGAACGGGGTCTTGTCGATGGCGCCCGGCTCCAGGACGAAAACCGAGACGCCTTTGCCCAAATAATCGAATTCGAGATGGGCGCGATCGCGATCACCGACATGGGCGATTCCGGCTCCCGCCAGTTGAAACGTCGAATTCGGCAATCGAAAGAGGTCTTCCGGCAATGCGCCGATGTGCGCCAATGCGGCCTTGACTTCCTGCGGATTGTGCGACCTCACGATGTACTGCATGACATGATCGATGCACTTGTTGTGCTCCATCGCGTACGGATAAACTTGCTCGAGCAGTGTCCCGCGTGTCGAGAACGGCTGAATTATGAATAAAGCCAGGACAGCCGCAGCCGCTATCGGAAGCAGCAAATACAGGATGTTGCGACCTCCGGTCGTCAGGCCGGCGGCGCGGTCGATTTTTGCTATCTCGCCCCGAATGCGCGATTTTAGGGCATCGATGTTCGGTTGATCCGCCAGTTTCGCTTTGACGAATTCATGAAACTCGGTTTCGTGCTTGTAGTGCTCGAAACAGTGCCCGCAGTGATTGATGTGGCTGTCAATTTGCTGCTTGATTTCGGGGGTGATCTCCTGATCAAGGTAATCGTACAGCTTTTCTAAGGCGTCTCGGCAGTTCACTATTCCGCTGCTTCTTTCGATGATTCTTCTTTCACAACCACGCCGCGTTCATTGGCGTATTCCCAAAGCAGTTTCTGCAACATCTTGCGCCCCCGATGCAGGCGCGATTTGACAGTCCCGACTTGAATGCCGAGGATGTCCGCGATTTCCTGATAAGCGAAGCCTTCATTAAAGGCCAGCACCACCACCAGACGAAACTCCTCGGGGAGTTTTTCAACGGCTTCCACGATATCGCGATCGATAATCTTGTTGTAAAAATCGCGCTCGGGATCGCCGCCGTCGGCCAATCGTGCCGACATTTGGCTGTGCATAACGCTATCGTCGATGTCGTCGAAGGAGACGCTGGCGGCTTCTTTCTGTTTCGACCGGTAGTTATTAATGAACGTGTTGGTCATGATCTTGAACAGCCATGCCTTCGCGTTCGTTCCCGGTTCAAACCGGTCAAAACTCCGGTAAGCCTTGAGCAAAGTCTCCTGAACTAAGTCCTCCGCATCAGAAGGATTCTTGGTCATCCGCAACGCACTGCGATAAAGCGCGTCGGTATGAACCATCGCCTCCTTCTCGAATTCCGTCATCTGGCCCGGGGATTTCTTGCGAAACATGTTGTTCGCTATCTAAGTAACCCGGTGCCGTTTGTCAATACAAACCGCTGGAATTAGCGATTGTTCCCGTAACCCGGCGCAATTTTTGGAGTTAATCGTGGAGCGTTAGCATCCAATTAGGTGTGTCTTCAGGGCGCAAAATACTGGGGTGGCTGGGGTCGAACCAGCGACCATCTCCTTAACAGGGAGCCGCTCTGCCGGCTGAGCTACACCCCAATGGTTCTGCGTATAGTAGTTGACAATATAGAGCGATCATCGATTTTTTCAAGCAGTTTTTCGTGACAATTCTGTCGCTGCGCACACACCTTCATGTTCATTATTGATCGGCAAACGCCGCCGGATTATGTAGTTAACGGAGAGAGATTGGAGACATCGTCATGAATCACGGAGAAGGGTTCCGCCCCTTGCGGGAATACATCGAATACCAGCCGGAAGAGATGCATCGTCGCGCCGCGGAATTTCTCACGCTGATGACATGCCGTCGCACGGTGCGAGAATTTTCGCCGCGGCCCGTGTCCCGGGAAGTCATCGAACTCTGCTTGCGCGCCGCCGGCACGGCGCCATCCGGCGCCAATATGCAACCATGGCATTTCGTTGTCGTCACTGATTCCGGTATCAAGCGCCAGATCCGAGTCGCGGCGGAAGAAGTCGAACGCGAATTCTATCAGAAGCGCGCGCCCGAATACTGGCTGGAGGCGCTGCAGCCTCTCGGCACCGACGAACACAAGCCTTATCTCGAAACCGCGCCCTATCTGATCGTCATTTTTTCCCAACTGCACACGGTGTTGCCGGACGGCAAGATACTCAAGCACTATTATCTCCCGGAATCGGTGGGCATTGCGACCGGCATGTTGATCACGGCGCTGCATAACGCCGGGTTGGCGACTTTGACGCACACGCCGCAGCCGATGAAGTTTCTACGCGAAATCCTCAATCGTCCCAAGCAGGAATCCCCGTTTCTCATTCTCGTTGCCGGGTATCCTGCGGAAGACGCGATAGTTCCGCAGTTGACGAAGAAGCAACTTTCGGATTTTACCACTTTTCTTTAGGCGCGATGAATCGGTATTAGAAGAATTTGACTTCCAGCCGCTTGGCGCGCGGAAGCATGTTCTTGACGTTGTTATCGCGAAACGCTCCGCAGCCCAGCGAGTAGTCGTCGTATTGAATGAGCACATAGCCCGGAGTCGCGAGAACTTGATCCTGCTCGCAGATCACGAGATCGAGGCCTTGCAGGAAACGGATCGCCTGTTCCGGAGACAGCAGGATGCGATTGCGCGTGACGTGCTTACCGAAGACCTGAAAGAGATTCGTTGTCGGCTTAACGCTGCGGTGCACGCGCGCGATCAGCAAACCGGCAGTATCGGCATTGAGCGACGCGGGCAAGTCACGCGGGCCGAGGATCACGCGTCCCTTAGCGCCCGCGTAGAAGCCGAATCCCGCGAACAGCGAGCGATCAAGTCCGAATCGCAGTTCGAGGTACTCAAGAACACGCGCGATCTGCTCATCCGGGCAGTGCGTGATCACTTGCGAATCCTGGCCATGAAGAATCCACCGGTGTCGTTGTCCTGTGGCTGCACGCGCACAGTGAGCGATAGTTGTGCATCGAATTCCCGCTCACGCCAAGCGCATAGGCCGGGCCTCAGCTTGAAGCCGGGAATCAAGATCGCCTCTACTCTCGCGTTGCGGTTCTCGATCAGGTATTGCACTACTTCTTCATTCTCTTCCGGGGCGAATGTACAAGTTGAGTAAATCAATACGCCGCCGTCGGCAAGCAAATCGAATGACTTGAGGACCAGCCCCTTCTGTCGAGCAGAGGCCGAATACACATGCCTCATTCCCCACCACGTAAGCACCTTGCGATCCTTGCGGATCGTGCCCTCGGAAGTACAGGGCGCGTCAAGAAGGATGACATCGAAGCGTTGGTCGGGAAAGCGATTGAGATCGTAATTGGTGATCGCGGTGTTGAAGACTCCGCATTTCTCGCAATTGAATTTCAGCGCCTTGATACGTTGATATTCAACATCATTGGCGACGATCGTGCCGCGGTTGTTCATAAGCGCCGCCAGTTGCGTGGTTTTCGACCCCGGCGCGGCGCACGCATCCAGCACCATTTCAGCATCACCGAGATCATCTTTGACAACCAGCGGCGGCAACATTGAGGCGAAGTCCTGGATATAGATCGCCCCGACAAAGTGCTCGATACTCTTTGCCGCGGAGATGTCATCAGTAGTGAAGGCGTGCTCGTACCACGGAGCCGGACGAAACGGTATTCCGTACTGCTCGAAACGGGCGCGCACGTGTTCGACTGTCGCCTTGAGCGAGTTCACTCGCGCCGTACGCGGCAGAGGCGATGCCAGCGCTTGAAAGAACGATTCGGAGTCGTCCGATACCTGTCGATAGCGGCGCCGAAATTCCTCGGGAAATGCCACGTCCATTGCGCCGGAGTATAGGGACAACGAACGGCGCCGTCAACAGCACAAACAGTGATTGCGAAATCGCCAAGCGCCGCTCTTCTTGTCGGCATGCATCTAACGCGCCTTCGTCTCGAGAACTTCCGAAACCTCGAGATATTTGAATGGTCGCCGGGGTCTTCGGTCAATTTGATCGGGGGCGACAACGGCGCGGGCAAGACCTCGATACTCGAAGCCATCTTCTATGCTTGCACGGCGCGCTCGTTTCGCGCCTCCAGCGATGACTTGATGATCCGGAAGGGCGCCGAGATCGTTCGGATCGTGGTTGAAGGGGAAGTCAATGGCGGCGCAACGGAGATTGAGATTGCCTGGGGCAAGGCGCACCGGCGGCAGATCAAGATTGACGGCGTGAAAGTGGCGCGCGTGGCTGAACTCTTCAGCCATTTTCACGCGGTCTGCTACGTGCCCGAAGACACCGAGTTGATACTTGGCAGTCCGGCTTCTCGGCGCCGCCTGCTTGATCTTTATCTTTCTCAGGCCGACCGATCGTACTTGAGCGAACTGCTCGAGTACAATCGCATTCTCAGCCAGCGCAACGCTCAGCTCAAGGAGTTTGAGATCGGTGAAGACGACGAGACGAATTCGCTTGATCTACTTGATGTCTGGGATCAGCAACTGGCAAGTGTCGGATCACGAATCAATGGCGCGCGCTTGGCGATGCTGAATGCTACCGCCGAGGCGGTAGATCGCTATCACCGATTGATCGCTAAGACAAAACGGCAGCTTTGTTGGCGGTTGGAATCATCGCTGGATGATCCGGCGGATCCGGAGGTGTTCCGCCGCAAATTGACAACTGCTCGCAAGCGTGACTTATACCTCGGAGCCACGACCACCGGACCGCATCGTGATGATGTGGCCATTGAGTTCGATGCCCAGCCCATGCGAGGGTACGCTTCTCAAGGTGAAGCCAAATCGATGGCGTTGGCAATCAAATTTGCGCTCTATGAATATCTCGCGGCAGGATTTGGGGAAGCGCCGTTGTTGTTGCTGGATGAAATAACCTCGGATCTCGACACGCATCGACTCGATTCGCTAATGAGCGCGTTGCCGGCGCTCGGGCAAGTATTTCTGACCACCGCCAAGCCGCAGCAATTGCGTTTGAGCCCGTCAATACAGGCCGAAATCACCGTCGGCGCCGTTCAGCGCGATTTGTAGAAGTTCAATTCTCACCAAAAATCGACATCGTGGGTCGCTTTCGTAATTTGCTGTTACACAATGAGTTACGACCTCAAAAAAGCTCTCGCTCCGCGAGTTTTGCCTTGCTGTTTTTGGGCGCAACCGAGTATACTTAATGGTTGTCTTGCGAGGAGAGAGTGATCCGACGGGCAGAAGCGATAAGCACGATTATGAGTCGAACCCTTGCCGATCTTGGGCTGGATAAGCGCAGTCGCGAGCTTGATGTTGTGCGCCGATTCGGTGAGATCGTCGGCGCGGCGATTGCGCAACAGGCTGAGGCGCTGAAGATTGATAACGGCGTGTTGGTCGTGCGCGTGGCGTCATCGTCCTGGCGACAACAGCTCAACTATTCGAAAGCCGAGATGATTGCGAAGCTCAATCAAGCATTCGGCGAAAATACCGTGAAAGATATTTACTTTACCTGATAAGAGGATTTTCATGGCGGAAATCGACGAAATCGACACCGAGCCAAAGGCCAACAGCGGCACGCAGGCTTACGATGCGAAGACGATCCAAGTCCTCAAGGGGCTCGAAGCGGTGCGCAAGCGTCCGGCGATGTACATTGGCGACACCGGCGCGCGCGGGCTGCACCATCTGGTCTACGAAGTCGTCGACAACTCTGTTGACGAAGCGCTCGCCGGATTCTGCGATACGATCAAAGTTACGATTACGAAGGAATCAACGATCATCGTCGAAGACAATGGTCGTGGGATTCCGGTTGATATGCATCCGACGCAGAAGCGCCCGGCGCTTGAAGTCGTGATGACCATGCTTCACGCCGGTGGCAAGTTTTCGCACGAATCGTACAAAGTCTCCGGCGGTTTGCACGGCGTCGGTGTCAGCGTCGTCAATGCGCTCTCCGAGTGGTGCAAGGTGGAAGTCAGCCGCGACGGCAATGTTTACTTCCAGGAGTACCACACCGGAAATCCGGTCGCCGACATGAAAGTCATCGGCAAAGCTAAAAGGGCCGGCACGAAAACTCATTTCAAAGCCGACAAAGAGATTTTCAAGAAGATCGAATGGTCGTACGAAGTTCTCGCCGGGCGCATGCGCGAACTGGCGTTTCTCAATAAGGGATTGCGGATCGAGATCGCCGACGAGCGCTCCGGAAAGACGGAGGTTTTCCATAACAAAGGCGGCATCATCGATTTCGTCAAATATCTGAACGAGAACAAGGTGACGATCCACAACAAGCGCTTCTACTGCGAGAAAGAACGAGACGGCGTCACCGTCGAAGTCGCACTGCAGTATAACGACAGTTACGTCGAGAATATGTTCTCATTCGTCAACAACATCAACACGGTCGAAGGCGGAACGCATCTGGTCGGGTTCAAGACCGCGCTGACGCGCACCCTGAACAACTATATGACCAAGAACAACCTGTTCAAGTCCGGTAAAGATGCGATCGACACGCTCCAAGGCGAAGACGTCCGGGAAGGATTGACGGCGATTGTTTCGGTCAAAGTTCCCGATCCACAATTCGAGGGCCAGACCAAAACCAAGCTCGGCAATGGCGAAGTCAAGGGCATCGTCGAGCAAGTGATGGGCGAAGCTTTCTCCGATTGGCTGGAAGAAAACCCGACCGACGGCAAGAAGATCGCCGACAAGGGGCTTGGCGCTGCTTACACGCGCGAAGCCGCCCGCAAAGCCAAGGATTTGGCTCGCCGCAAGACCGCGCTCGATTCCGGTCGTCTGCCGGGCAAGCTGGCCGACTGCTCATCGCGCGATCCCGAAAGCTGCGAGATTTACATCGTCGAGGGCGACTCCGCCGGTGGCTCGGCCAAACAAGGCCGCGACCGCCGCACGCAGGCGATTCTGCCGATCAAGGGCAAGATTCTCAACGTCGAAAAGGCGCGGCTCGACAAGATACTCTCCAACGACGAAATCCGCTCGATCATTACGGCGCTTGGAGTCGGTTTTGGCGACGAAGAATTCGATGTCAGCAAGCTGCGCTATCACAAGGTCATTATCATGACCGACGCCGACATTGACGGCTCGCATATCAAAACGCTGCTGCTAACGTTTTTCTTCCGGCACATGAAGCAACTGGTCGAGCAGGGCTATGTCTATATCGCGCAGCCGCCGTTGTATCGGCTCAAGTCGGGAAAGCGCGAGGTCTATGCATACTCCGATGACGATCGCGACCGTTTGCTTGAGCAAATGGGCCGCAAGGGCGTGAATGTCCAGCGCTACAAGGGTCTCGGCGAAATGAATCCCGAGCAGTTGTGGTCGACGACGATGAACATGGAATCGCGCACGCTGCTGTCGGTGACATTGGAGGACGCCGCGACCGCCGATCACATTTTCTCGATGCTGATGGGCGAGGAAGTCGAAGCCCGCCGCAAGTTCATCGAGGAGAACGCCAAGTACGTGAAGAATTTGGATATTTAATACAATTCGTGGCGCCAAACATGAGGCGCTAGACGCGAGGCGTCAGGAGCCCTTTCCTGACGCCAAATGGGAATGCAATGCGAAGCAGAGATCGAGACATATTCGATTCATCAAGCGACGTGCACTTCATCACTTCGACCGTGGTCGGCTTTGTTCCCATCTTCGAGGCGGTGTCCTGCGCCCAAGTCTTCATCGAGAACTTGCGCTACTACCAAAAACGTGGCGACTTCGCTATCCTCGCCTGGGTCCTGATGCCCGAGCACTTTCACTTGCTGATCAAGCGAGCCGCGACTGCGACCGTCTCCGCAATCGTCGGCAATTTCAAGCGCATGACATCGCGGCAAATCTCCGAGGTGCTTGAGGCGGAACGAAACGTTGACGTGCTCGCGCGACTTCGCGAATCAGCCGCCAAGGAACCAACTTCTGATAGCAGAGTTTGGCAATGTCGCTTCGATTCCCTAGTAATTCTGAATGAGCAAACTCTGCACGAAAAGATGAACTACATTCACAATAACCCTGTGAAGCGCGGACTAGTCGCGCGACCAGAGCTTTGGGGTAACTCAAGTGCCGGCGCGTATGGCGGAAGACCTCACGGCATTGTGGAGGTCGATGTTGATTGGCAATGTTTGGGATATGGCAAACTGCCGTCAGGAAAGGGTTCCTGACGGCTCACAGGGTCGGGTTCCGAATCCGCGTCTGCGACGCGGGGTCAGAAACCCGACATTGCAAGGGATATGAAGGACTGTCGGGTTTCTCGCTCTCCGCTTGTGGCGGGTCGCTCGGAACCGCCTACGTAAAATGGAATAATCTACACCTAACATAGAGACACGACCATGGTCCTAAATCGCGAAAATCTGATTACCGTCTACCTCGAAGAGGAGATGAAATCCTCTTACCTCGACTATTCGATGTCGGTCATCACGGCGCGCGCGCTGCCGGATGTCCGCGACGGCATGAAACCCTCCAACCGCCGCATTCTGATCGCCATGAACGATCTCAATCTGGCGCCCGACCGCCCGCACCGCAAATGCGCGAAAATCTGCGGCGACACTTCGGGTAACTACCATCCCCACGGTGAGCAGGTCGTTTACCCGACCCTCGTGCGCATGGCGCAGGATTTCAACATGCGCTACCCGCTCGTCGACGGGCAGGGCAATTTTGGTTCGATCGACGGCGATGAAGCCGCCGCGATGCGCTACACCGAGGCCCGCCTCACGCCGATCGCGATGGAGATGCTCGCCGATCTCGAAAAAGACACCGTCGATTTCATGCCCAACTACGACGAAACCTTGCGCGAGCCGAAAGTGTTGCCGGGCAAGTTTCCGAATCTGCTCTGCAACGGCTCGGCCGGTATCGCCGTCGGCATGGCGACCAATATCCCCCCGCACAACTTGCGCGAAATCGTCGACGCATTGGTGGCGGTGATCAACAACGCTGAATTGGAAGATACCGAACTGCTCAAATTAGTTTCCGGCCCGGATTTCCCGACCGGCGGCATTATCTACGGCCGTGAAGGCATCCGTGAGGCATATCTCACCGGCCGCGGTCGTATCAATGTGCGCGCCAAAGCGAATATCGAAAAGCTCAAGAACGGCAAAGAACAGATCGTCATTTCCGAAATTCCGTATCAGGTCAACAAGTCGAATCTGATCGAGAAAATCGCCGACCTCGTGCGCGCCAAGACGGTCGAAGACATCTCCGACCTGCGCGACGAATCCGACCGTGACGGCATGCGCATCGTGATCGAACTCAAGCGCGAAGTTCCGCCGCAGATCGTGCTCAATCAACTGTTCAAACACACGCAGATGCAATCGACCTTCGGCGTCATCATGCTCTCGCTGGTCGACGGCGCGCCGAAAGTTCTGCCGCTGCGCCACATGCTCGATGAATTCATCAAGCACCGCCACGAAGTCGTCGTGCGCCGCGCGCAGCATGATCTCAAGAAGGCCGAAGAGCGGGCGCATATTCTCGAAGGGTTGCGCATCGCGCTCGATCACATCGACGCCGTCATCGCGACGATCCGCGCCTCGAAGACCGTGCCGGAAGCCAAAGAGAACCTGATGACCCGCTTCAAACTCAGCGAGGTGCAAGCGCAGGCGATTCTGGACATGCGCCTGCAGCGGCTTACCGGCTTGGAACGTCAGAAGATCGAGGACGAGTATCGCGAGCTGATCAAGCAGATCGAGTACCTCAAAGCCGTGCTCGCCAGCCGCGATATGCGCATGGAAATCATCAAAACCGAACTCGTCGAACTCAAAGACAAGTACGGCGACGAGCGCCGCACCGAGATTGTTGACGCCGAAGACGAAATCAGCGTCGAAGACCTGATCGCCGAAGAAGACATGGTGATCACGATCAGCCATCAGGGCTACATCAAGCGGCTCTCGACCTCGGCCTATCGCAAACAAAATCGCGGCGGCCGCGGCGTGAAAGGGATTGACGTCAAAGAAGAAGATTTCGTCGAGCACTTGTTCATTGCTTCGACGCACGACTACATCCTCTTCTTCACCAGCAAAGGCAAAGCCTACTGGATCAAGGTTCACGAGGTTCCGGTCGGCGGCAAGCTGGCCAAAGGCAAGCCGGTCGTGAACATGGTCGACCTCGTTGAAAACGAAAAAATCTGCGCTTTCGTGCCGGTACGCAGTTTCGAGGAGGGCAAGTTCGTCGTCATGGCCACGCGCAACGGCGTGATCAAGAAGACTGATTTGTCGGCGTTTTCGAATCCCCGCCGCGACGGCATCCGCGCAATCGATATCCCCGATGACGACGTGCTGATCGAGGTTGACATCTCGAACGGCAACAACGAAATCATCCTCGCCACTCACGATGGCCAGGCGATTCGATTCCCCGAGGACAAAGTGCGCGCCATGGGCCGCACGGCGTACGGCGTGAAGGGAATCGAACTGGAAGGCAAAGACTATGTCGTCGGCATGGTTGTAGTCAAACGCGAAACTTCGATTCTCACCGTTGCGCAAGGCGGATTTGGCAAGCGCTCGGAGATCAGCGAGTACCGCGTCACCAATCGCGGCGGCAAGGGCGTCATCAACATGAAGACCACCGACAAGACCGGCAAAGTGATCGCGGTCAAGGAAGTGGTCGATCAGGACGGCCTGATGATCATCACCGAGAAGGGAATCGTGATCCGGCAGGATATCAAATCGATCCGCGTGATCGGCCGAGCGACACAGGGCGTCAAATTGATCAATCTCGAACCCGGCGACCGCGTCACCGATGTCGCGCGCATCATTTCCGAAGACGACGACGCGCCGACCAACGGCAACGGCGGCAACGGCAATGGCAATGGCAACGGCGACCAAGCCGAACTAGAGATGTAGGGGCACGTTGCGCGTGTCCACATGGGTGGCCGCAGGATGAGATTTTTGGGGGCGCAGCACGCGGCGCCCGCCTTCGAGTCGTCAGGAACCCGTTCCTGACGGCCTGAAGCTCAGCGACCGTCATTCCCGCGAAAGGGACTGTTGAAAAACCGTATTCATGTCATTCTGAGCGCAGCGAAGAATCTGTTTGACCTTGTGCCACAATACTCACAGACCCTTCGCTTCGCTCAGGGTGACATCCTATAGGGCTTTTTCAACAGTCCCGAAAGCGGGAATTCAGACCGTAGGTCAAGCTCTCTTGGAGCTTGACAGTAGATTGTAGGTCGAAACGCCTAATGTTCCGACGATTCCTTTGTGGGAGCAACTTCAGTCGCGACGTAACTTCATTGATCGACGTTCGCGGTTGAAGCCGCTCTGACAGAGTCGTACGTTGGGCTTTCTGAATGGCGCAAACGAAAACCGCGGCACCCGGTAATCATTCCGAACCTGGCGGCCAGTGACTCTGCGAGTAGGAGATTAAACAATGAAACGCCCCTCCAAACCCGCCAGCGTCGATGAATTTCTCGGTGCACTCCCGGCGGATGCGCGCGCCGCATTAAAGCAGCTCAGCGCATTCATCAAGGACATCGTGCCCGACTCAAGCGAACGGATATCGTACGGTGTCGTCATTGTCAAGACGACGCGCGATCTGGTCGGCTACTCGGCGCAGAAAGATTTCTGCTCGTTCTATACGATGAGCCCAGCGCTGACCAAAGCGATAACCAATGATCTGAAGAAGTTCAAGGTCTCCGGCGCGACGATTCATTTTCAGCCGGACAAGCCTTTGCCAAAGACGCTATTGCGGAAGATCATTAGGGCGAGACTGGCCGAACAAAGGTCATAGAACCGTTGTCGAGTTCCGCGTCCCGTTTTGAAAGAGCTGCTCACCTGATCTATGAAACTGGATGCCGACTTTCGTCGGCATGGCACGATATTTTGCGCCGCGAGCGCTTCACCCGGCCCTGAGCGAACAAGCGAGTCGATAATTATTCCGTAACTCCTTACCTGAAACATTCCGATCCTGCCCCCAATCATATCTACGTTCACCGATCCCAGCAGTGGCTTGGATCGATGCAAGAAACGCTGTAATTCCGCGAGGCCGGTATCCACCATGAAAAAGTATCTTCTAATTGCACTTGCCGCGATCTTCGTCGCAGTCGTCGCTGGTGTTGTCTATGCATTCAATAGCACACAACGCGCCGATTACGGCTGGAGCCCAAGTATCGAAAGCCCGACTTTCGCGGCCGCTACCGGGCCGCGTGTTGCCGTCGATGAAGCGCACTACAATGCGAGCACCATCGGCATTGGCGGTCGTTATTGGCCGTTCGGCAAACTGTTGCGCGCCGACGGTTACAAAGTCAGCGCCGGCGAAGAGAAGTTCACTGCCGCGTCGCTTGCTGCCGCCGACATTCTGGTCATCGTCAACGCCTCCGGCGCCGCCAAGCCACAGTTTTTGGGATTCAATCTCCCGTTCGGCGCAGACGGTGATCGAGCGGCGCCGGCGTTTACGCCCGAAGAAATCGCCGCCGTCGTTGGTTGGGTAAAGCAAGGCGGCTCTCTGCTCTTGATTGCCGACCATGCGCCGTTCGGCGCGGCAAGCAAGGCGTTGGCCGAAGCATTTGGCGCGACGATGTACTGCGGATTCGTCGAAGTTCCGGATGAGATTTCCGATCCGCTGCTGTTCTCGGACGCCAACGGCCGCCTCGGTGAGCATCCGATCATCAGCGGTGGTTCGACGCCGGTGCGTCGCGTCATGACTTTCACCGGTCAATCGCTGAAAGCCCCTGACAGCGCGACGATCTTACTGCGACTGCCGGAGAATGCCGTTGAGTACATCCCCCAACCGGAGATTGACGGCCGTGTCGAGATGACGCCGCAGCCGGCAGGAAACGCGCAGGGAGTCGCTTTCGACTTCGGCGCCGGTCGCGTCGTCATTCTCGGCGAAGCCGCCATGCTGACCGCGCAGGTTTACAAAGACGAGGAGTTCGGTATGAACCGCGCGGACAACGACAACGCCCGGTTTGCGCTTAACATCATGCGTTGGTTAGCGCGTAACCTGTAACTGGGCTACAGCAGGATTTGTTGTCAACTTTGTGCCGAAGGTCAATCCTCTTGGGGCCTGACTGCTTTGTTCGAGGGGAGCTGTCGAGCTCATGTTCTTGACAACCACTGACAATCGTTCCGTCATTCCCGCGAAAGCGGGAATCCAGGTTTCGTCGAAGAATGAAGGTACCTCGTCCTACTCAAAGGGTGGGCCCCACGCAACATCCCGTCTTCCCATCACGTAAATCCACCCATGAACACACATGACTTCACCACCGCCGACGGTATCATCGCCGCTCTCTACGGCGCGATCTCATTCCCGAAAGGCGGTAGCGCCGACATCAATAGCCTGCGCCAAATCTTCATTCCTGAAGGTCGTCTTCTCATACCCAAACGCGACCAGCCCGCCGCTCAGTCCATGGACGTAGAGCAATTCATCGCGCGCTGCAAAACCGTCTTCGCCGGCGACCGTTTCCGGGGCAAGGGCTTCCGTGAGACCGAGATCAACCGGCAGGGGTTTCGTTACGGGAACATCATGCACATCTTATCGGTGTATGAAGCAGCCATGACCGACGACGCGGAAACCGTCATTGGTCGCGGGATCAATTCGATTCAGCTGCACTGGGAGAACGGACGGTGGTGGATTGTCTCGATGGTTTGGGACGATGAGCGCCCCGACAATCCGCTTCCAGATTGGGCCAGAGCTACCCGGTAGAGTAAGTGGGTAGTTGAATCCGCATTGAGCAGGGTTTGCGCTTGAGCGACCGTGACCCCATCGCTCGCGTTTTGTTTCGCTCTCCATCCGTAATCGGTGCCTAAATTGCATAGCAGTGAGTCGGCGCCAATCGGAATTGCGAAGACGCCTTCAGAAAATCTTGTTCCCCGACCAGCGGTTCGTGCGTACCATTCGGCATGGCGTTGGGCTTTGTCATCTTTCTAATTCTTGCGACATTGATCGTCGTCACCGGGCATTGGGGCATTTTTGTAACTGTCACTCGGCTTTTCGCGATCGAATCCAGCCTTTGGCGAGCGCTGCTCGCGTGGTGGCTGGGGATCATGGGCTTTGCGTTCATTCCCAGCGCTCTTCTTGTTCACTGGCACGAAACCCTCCTTACTCGCGGCATCTACCTGGTGACTTCTGTGTGGCTCGGATGCTTCATCTACTTGCTAATGGCAATGGCACTCGCCTGGATATTCTATTTGGCGACCAAGGGCTTGGGGCTGCCGACGTCGAGCACCGTTCGCTGGCTGTTTGCGCTTCCGTTCATCGCTGCATTCGCATTCAGTGGCTACAGCCTCTGGAATGCGGCAAATCCGGTTGTGCGGCAGATTACGGTTTCGATTGCGAATCTTCCGGAGTCTTGGCAAGGCCGCAAAGTCGCGCATTTGTCCGACATTCACATTGGCGCCATCCTGCGTGAGGGATTCTTGAACCGGGTCGTGGCGCAGACGAATGCCGAAACGCCGGACATTGTGCTGATTACCGGCGATCCGTTTGACGGCGCCGGAATCGAATTGGGACGCTTGGCGGAGCCGCTAAATCAACTCGAAGCGCCACTCGACGTCTATTTTATCACCGGTAATCACGAGACCTATGTCGGCCTCGACCGCGTGGTCGAAGCGCTGTCCGGAATCAAGCTGCGAATCCTGCGTGATGAGATTGTCGAGATCGATGGTATGCAGCTAATCGGCATCGACTATCCGGTTCCGGGCAAGCCGAAATTGCTGGATTCGCTTTGGCAGAAGCTCGATCTAAGGCGACCGAGCATCCTCATGTTTCACGAGCCGCGGCTGATTGATCAAGCCAAGGCCGCCGGCGTATCGTTGCAATTAGTTGGGCATACACACCGCGGACAAATGTGGCCGTTCAACTACGTAACCAAGCGCGTCTACGGCGGCTACGATTACGGACTGTTCATCGAGGAAGATTACGCGCTCTATGTCAGTTGCGGCGTCGGCACCTGGGGTCCGCCGTTGCGATCGGGAAATCGGCCGGAGATTGTGATTATCACACTGGCACGTAAGTAGAGTCTGCCACAAACGGCGGCGCGTGGCACACAGTTTGTCGGCCACGCGCAAAAGCTAACTCGATATCCTACATCGCAACTACAGCTCAGCCCAATGCAAGATGAAGTTGCCGGGTGTGCCGGCAGTGCCATTGTAGGTCACGATCATGAGCTTGTAATTCTTGCTTCCTGCGCGAATCGCATAAACATGCTTAAGCGACAGAATTTGATGAGTTGGGGGGCCGGTATATTCGTACCAATCCGTCGGATTTTCAAACACTGAAGCCAGTTTGTCCTGGAAGTACGATTGCGGGTTTGTCTCTGCGACGGAGTAATCGGCGAAATCCGTAGAATCGGTCGGATCATCGTGACCGGGAATTTCGAATACTTGGATGGCGGATGTTTGGCCGACACCAAACACCGAGCTGTTCATCTCGACGGTGTAATGGAAGATCCGAATGTCCCAATCGAGGCGGTTGTTCGCGTTCGGCAGATTCGTGGCATACGAACCGGCAGAGAAGTCGTAATACACGGTATCGCGCGTCGAAAGGATTGTGTCTTCGACAACCGGGCCCGACAAGTCGGTTCCGGTGGCCGCATAGACGTACTTGATGTGAACATCGCCCATCATCGGCGGCGCGCCGCCACCCACGATTTGTGGCACCTGGAACTTGAGATACTTTCCGGCGGCGTCTTTCATCGCAAACACCCAGCGGTGAGGCTGGCGCGTTATCGGATCGAACAAACTGACGACGCGCTTGTAGGCCGTCGGTTTCCACGCGTTGGACGGCAAGCCATTGACATCGGCTGCCGTGACGGCGACAAAATCGGCCGAGTCGACAAAACCGATTGCGCCCAAGTCGGCGCCCTGAACATCCGCCGGGCCGGCGAGGCTGTCGTTGGTCAGAATTGTATAGCGGCGAAACGACAAATCCCAGTTCATTGACGTCTTCGACTGCGCCTCGGTTAGCGCGACGATATCGCGCGTTGTAAAGCTGTAATATGCGAAGTCGGTTGCGCTGGTCGCGTCGATGCGCGTCACCCAGTAGTCGCCGGCTTCGTTCCAAGTCGTTGTGTTGGTGTTCTGATCTCCCGGCCCCGTGCCGTTGTCATCGTTGGAACAACCGCTCAGCACAAGCGGTAGCAGCAGCGCGGCGGCCGCCAGCAGTCCTGTAATTCTCATCACTCCTCCAATCAATTTGAAACCAAAATTCAATTCAGTCACGGTCAAACGCCCAGCGCAGTCCGGCTGTGAGACGGCGCCCCGGCCAGTAGCGATAGACCACTTCCACGTCATCGGTGATATTCTCGGCGCGCGCGTAAAGTTCGACTTGCTTGCCAATCGATTTGACGACGCTGAGATTGATATCATGTTGCGACGGCGCCCAAACGCCGGCGTCGAAATCATTCCGCGCATTGCGCGGCTCCCACAATTTGCGGGAATAGTAACTTCCCCACGCCGTGATTGTCGCATTCAGCGCCCTGATGCGGTAAGAGATTAGCAACTTGGCGCTGTGCTCGGGTCGATTGAGTAGCCATGACCCGTCATCAAGATTTTTCGCCACCAACCAAGTGTACGACAACGAGGCGCTTGCATGGTCATTGAACTTCAATTCGCTCTGCCACTCAATCCCCTTGGTGTAGGCACGAAACACATTTGTGTATTCGTAGATGCCGAGCGGATAAGCCGGGTCTTCGCCATCGATCAGGTCGAAGTCGATCAGGTCCTTGATGTCGTTGTAAAAGTAGGTGATGCGATGCAAACCCGAGCCCTTGTAGGAATATTCCAGTGTCAGCGAGCTATTCAGCGACTTTTCTGGGCGAAGACCCTCTCCACCCCCGCCGACGCGATAACCCGCAGCCGAGTGATCGAAATCGAAGTAGATTTCTTTGATCGACGGAGCACGAAAGCCGCCGCCGTGAAAGGCGCGAATGCGAAATCGCGGATGGGGATTGTACATCACGTTAACGGACGCATTGATGTGATCACCGTATGTAGAGTGCTCTTCGAGGCGTATTCCCGGCAAGGTCGTAAGATTGGCCAGCGGTTTCCATTCATACTGCGCGTAGATATCGCCGCTGGTGATCGATTTCTTGCCGTCGGGGACTTCCTCGGATGTCAGCGACTGATAACCGACATCGCCTCCCATCGTGATCACATGCCCAGCGGAGTAGGAGTGCGTAGCGACAGTTGATATCTCACCGAGCAAATCCTCGGTGCGCACGGCATCGACACGCTCAGCCTGAGTCGCAAACGGTTTAGGCACGACCCATGCGATGAAGTCTTTGGTCCAGAGATGATCGTAGTATGTGCCGTAAGCATCGAAATCGATCAACGTCCGCGGCGAGGGTTGATATTGCAGTTTCGCGGCGCCGGAGTAACGATAGTTGTTCTCTTCGTCGTCGTAAGTTCTCTGTCCTTCGGCGGTGTCGGCCTCGATCCAGAGTTTGTTTTCGGTATAGAAGTAGCCGTTGAGCGTCAGCCGCAGCGGCCTCGACAACTGCCGGGCGATCTTGCCGTCGAGGTTGAAGCGCTTGATGCGTTCCATACCGATAGTTTCGACATCGGAATCGGTCAGATCAAAGCCGTCGGTGCGATCAAAGCGTGCGCCAAACTGCAAACCCCAATCTTTAGGCGACGCTTCCAACTCGGCCGTTTGTGCGTAGGTCTTGAAGCTGCCGTACTCGGCGGCAGAGTGGAGCCGTAGTTGGCTGGTCGGCTTGCGCGTGATGATATTGACCACGCCACCGATAGCATCGGTACCGTACAACGTCGAGCCAACACCCTTGACAACTTCGATCTTCTCAACGTTGGCCAGCGAAATCTGACTCAGGTCGATGGCGCCGCGAACGCGACCAACGATTTTCTCCCCATCAACCAACACCAGCACGCGTGTCGGGTCGATCCCGCGCAGTGAAACACCGGCGCCGGACAGATTGTTGTCGACGTTGACCCCAACCGCGGTCTTCAAGGCCTGATCGACGGTTGTCGCGCCGGTTCGAATCGCGTCTTCGGTGCGGATGACTTCGGTGGTGACTGGGACGTCCTTGAGTAGGTACGGTGTGCGTGTTCCGGTGACGACGATTTCGTCGGAGATGTAAGTGCGCGGCGTCAATAGAATATTGATGGTTGTATCCCGGTCTCCGGCGATGATGTCGAGTATCATCTTCTCGAAGCTGACGTGAGTGATGCGGAGGCGATATTCGCCCGAGCCAGGCAAGACTATGCTGAAACGGCCGCTGTGATCGCTCCGCGCAGTCAGCGTCGATTGCTCGACACCCAGATTAGCCTCGACGATCGGCGCGTTGTTTTCGAGCGATCGAATCGTCCCCGAGATAACGGCAGCGCTCGAGTATACGGACAGCATTGCGATTAGAATGAGTGCCAAGAGCGGGCAGTTTTCGCGGCGCCGGAGCGCCAGCCGATTAACGAAGTCCACTGCCAACATATCGGCGCAAAATTAGACCGACTTTGCACTGAATTGTCAAACGAGTGTCACGAGGCGAAGAAAAAGCTCGCGAATGCCCCCGATCAGCGTCGCTTCTGATTCGAGCGAATCGCTTTGCCGGAGAAGAATTCCATCGATTCGGTCCGCAAGTTGCCCTGCCGGTCGCGAACGCGGATCTCGAGTTTGTGCTTTCCGGACGTCAGATCGAAGTGGGGAACAGCGGTAACTTCGCGCGTCTCATAATCGTAGACCGGTACGATCCATTTGCCGTCTACGTAAACGTCAATCGCGTCACGCACACCGGAGAGATCGTCGGCGATCTTGAATTGGATGCTCGGTCGTTTGGCGATAACGGTCGCGTTGGCGCGCGGGAAGATCATCCTGACGGTTGGCGCCATGACATCGCTGCGCACGGTGACTGGCGCCAAAACCGGCGCCCTCACCTTGATGCTGCGGCTGATGAGGTCGCCCTCCCCGCCGAGATAGTTGAGGTCTTCACCGATCGAGTATAAAGATGCTCCCGACGGCACCGGCCCGTCAAATATGTACTCATACTCGGCCGGGTGGATCAGCGGCACGGTTTTCGGAATAACAGTGTACCTCGCCGCCAAACCGCTGCCAACCTGATCGACGCGGAAATACCATTGTTGCTCAAGCGGAAAGAAACCGCTGTCAGGAGCGGCGAGTTTCAGGCGCAAGCGCGAATCAGCGGACCGGATGCCGCCCTCACTGTCGGAATTTCTGAAGGCCCTTTGGACATTGACAGGTATAGACGTTTCGATTGACCCGTCAATTGGCGATTGGACTGTGATGTGCAGCGAGTCACTCGACAGCATCGCACCATCGCTTTCGGCAGAGTCGATTACACTCAGGAAATAGCGCCCGGTGAGGGCTCGAACGCTCAACTCCGCGCCGCGGGCGCTGCGAACGCGCGCTGCGGATGCATCGCGGCGAGGCGCCTGTACCAACAGATATAGCCTGCGCCCGGCGGGGATCAATGCCGCGCCGATCCGGTTGAAATCGTCGCCATACTTGTCGATTAACCCCGCTAACTTGATCGTATCGGGTTTGGGATATTCCCTTTCATCAAGCCGCCGAAAAGTGATGATGGCGCGCGAGTAGTTTCCGGCTATGTCGTAAGCTAAGACCTCGATCGGCGATATCTGTTCGTCGAACCACTCGCAAAGTCCGGAATACCGCCGCGGCCAGTCAATCGGCACAAGATTGTAGAACTCCTGCTGACCGCGACTGCAAAGCGTGAAATTTCGTTGTGCATCGATCAGGTAGGACTGCTCGAATGGAATACGGTCGTACTGCAGTTGGTACAATTCCCGTCCCAGAGCACCGGCCTTGATCTTATAGATCGGCTTGTTCCAGGAACTTAATCCGACCTTGTCAATCATTTCGACGCTCAGCCAGTAGTCCATTGCGCCGCACGGCAGTGGCTGACTAAGCGTATAAACCGTATCGCGGACCTTCCTGCGAAATTCGTATTCCAAGTTCAAGCCCAGTGCGCGAGCCAGGTCATCATTGCCGAGTCCGATCAATCGCAGCCGCCGAATTTCTGGCGGCGTCTTGTCATCGACCTCTAAGCCGGCAATGCTCAGCGGATTGATCGGCACGTTACCCGGCGTGCGAACTTCAAAGTGTAGATGCGGCGCGCCCACACCAGTCGCGCCGGAATACGCAATCGTGTCGCCCTGTTGTACGGGAAATCGCCCGGTACCGAGCTCGATATCCTGGGTATACTTCTCGCTCGCGATCATCTTTTCGCGCGCAAATTCCTCGATCTCGGGCGTGAAGCGACTAAGATGCGCAAACACGGCTTCGTTGCCGTCGCTCATCTTGAGATGGAGCGCCTTGCCGTAGCCGAAGTATGAGGTACGTACCCGAGAGATGTAACCGTCCAGCGGCGCCACGACAACTTTGCCAATCTCGCCGCCAGTGCGCACATCGATACCGACATGGTAGCGGCGATTGCGATAGTCGCCGAAAATCGAAGTCAGCTCTTTGCCGAATGGAAGCGGCCAGAGGTAGTCGGCCGCAGTGAGTTGCGCCGCTTGGGTAACGAGCAGGACGAGTAGTAGAGCTATCCGTTGCGGACTCTGCGATTTGCGTCTCATATGGTTCTTGTCGAATGCATGGCTGCCACCGGGCAGCACCGAGTTATATGAAGCCGGATGCAAGTCCGAGCGCAATAACAAACAACATGACGGCGACTGTGTATTGTACCAGCCGTAACGTGATCTTATGAAGCATCTGCCGACCGACGTAGGCGCCGACGAAGGCGGCGACGGTAGCGGCAAGTGTCAACGACCAATCCTCGATGCGGCCGCCGGAGAAATGACCGGCATAGATCGACAGGCGTGTGACGTCGACAGCGCAGGCGATCACGACGCCGGTCGCGACGAAAGACTCCGTGCTGAGATTACATTTGACCAGAAACGCCGAACGCAAAGCACCCTGGTGCCCCGAAAGGCCGCCGAAGAATCCGGAAAGCGCTCCGCCGAGCGGCAAGTACTTTTGAGCGAAGGACCAACGCGAAGCACTCGGGTGAATCTCCAAAACCGCAAATACGATCATGAACAAGGCGATGAAAAGGGCAAGCAAGTGCACGTCTCGCGTCTGACCGAACGCCCAATAGGAAAAGAGCGGGTTCAGCGCATCCAATTGTAGTAACAACCAGGCTCCGGCAAAGGCCGCAAGCATCGCTGGAATTCCAAAGCGGAGTGCGACGTTGCGGTCGATGTGACGACCGACGAGCGCGAGTTTGAACAGATTATTCGCCAGATGAACGACGGCGGTTTGGGCAATTGCAACCTCGAGCGGAAAGAAGATCGCGAAAACCGGCAGCAGTAACGTTCCCAAGCCGAAACCGGAGAAAAACGTTAACGCCGAGGCGAAGAGCGCTGCGGCACAGACAAGAAGGAAGTGCATGGAAGTGAGCCGAAGCCGTTCAGCCGAAAAGTTCGTAATTCTCGCCAAACTGCTTCGGCGCTTGTGGGATGATCTGAGGTCGAACCGGTGTTGTGTCGCTGCGAAAGCCCTTGTGTAGGAAATCCGCGTCGTATCCCATCTCGCGTAGCAGATGCGCGAATTTCGGCTCGCCATGAAGCGTGTAAATTTTTCGCGGGTGGCAACGATCGATGTAGGCAAGTAGCTGGGTGAAGTCGGCGTGGTCGGAAAGCGGCACTCCAAAGTCGGTGCCAAAGTTGTTGCGTCCGCGACCGCCTTGCGACCAGCCGCTCAGAAAAAGCGAACGTTTGCGTTTCAGGTCGCGAAACTTCGGATCGCGCAGAGTTTGCGGCGCCACCACGACGACTTTGCCTTCAAGCGGTGTATGCAAGTAGTGCTCCGTCGCCTGCAACGCCACTCCGGCCAGTCGATAGTGGTGATTGATCGCATTCACGGCCCTGTCGGCGGCGACAAGAAATCCCTGTCGCTGCATGAGGACAATCGCCTCTTGCGCTTTGCCCATCGCGTAACCAACCAACACCGGCGTATAACCGTCAGCCAGCGCCCGCTTGACGAATGCAACAATGCGCGCGTAAACTTCGTTCTGCGGTGGAAAGGCGTAGGCCGGATCGCCGTACGTTGATTCCATAATCAGTATGTCGCATGCTCGCGTCTCAAGCGGCGGACAGGTGAGATTCTCGTAGACTTTGAAGTCGCCGGTGTAAACTATGCGGGCTCCCCTGATTTCGATCAGAATTTGCGCGGCGCCGAGCATGTGACCGGACGGGAAAAGCTCCACCGCGGCGTTGCCGAACTTAACCCGGCGATTCAGCGGTAGCGTTCGAATCGGCACAGTCGGATACTTGGCCTTGTACATCAGCGCCGTTTCCGCGGTGGCAATGACCCGCTCGTGCTTGCGCGCGTGATCGGAATGCGCATGCGAAACGAAACTGCATTCAGACTTACGTTGCGCGTCGAGCAGGAAGTCAACACCCTCGATGGCAATGCCATTATCGAATGAGACGACTGGGAGCATCAAGCCTTGTAGCCTATCTTACGCAGAAACTCGTGGCGCTGCCTCTTTGCCGCCTCGTCTTCGATGCCTACGGGCGGCTGACCGTCGATGACACCCATAATTCCCCCGCCCTGTTCGGTACGGGCAACAACTGCCTGTATCGGATTGGCGGTGGCGCAGAAAACGTTGACGACTTCGTAAACGCCTTTCAAGCTTTGAAGGACGTTGACCGGAAACATATCGCGCATGATAATCAAGAAACAATGGCCACAGCCGAGTTTCGCCACCTGCTCAGCGGCGACTTTGGCAAGTTCGCCGTCCGTACCCGAAAAGCGCACCAAACGATCTCCGGAGGCTTCACTGAAGGCCAATCCAAACTTCGCGCCGGGCGCCGAGTTGACCATCATCTCGTGTAGGTCTTCTACGGTCTTAATGAAGTGACTCATACCGAGAATCACGTTGCATCCGGAAGGCACGGTAATTGGAACAACATCCCAATTCATGGCGTCTGCTCCTTCGCTTCATACCAGTATCGCTGTTCGAAACGCGCCGAATCGACAATCGCATGGCATTGATAGTCGGTCATCTCCTCGACCGCGCCAAATCGTCCTTTGAAAAACAAGAATCCGGCCCTGCCGGTCATTGCAAAACGCTGCGGGAAGTAATTGACTGTCCCGTCGTCTCGCGGCCACTCTGCATAATCGAATCGGAAGTGTAATGTGTCGACGAAACTCGGCATTTTCGACGGCGCAAATTCAAGTCTCAAAACTCCGAAAGTGAGGCCGTCAATCAAGTACGTAGCGTTCAGGTGCTTTTCCGACGGCTGTTTTGGCCGCGCCTGAACTACGTAGATCGTTCTGAGGCGCGCCACGGAGTTGTCAAAGTTCGCTTTGGCCCCGGCCACGCCGGAAGTGTCGATTGCGATTGTCGAGTCATGTTTGGCGATCAGAAAATAACTGTATTCGGATACGGCGGTAGCGCCGAGTGGATCAACATAATTCTCGCGTGATCCTTTTTTCGCTCTTTCGGGATCTCTTTGCTTTTTCTCCCAGTCTTCGTTTTGTTCACGAATCTTCTTTGCGGTTTCCTCCGGGGACAGAAGCCGCCCGTCCTTATCGATGGAGGAGATGACCTCAGTCACGCGTTTACCGTTGTGATAGATCTGCTTGCGCATCGTGGTGATCTCATCCGGCCGCATCTTCTTGTCGAATTTGATCGACTGAGTCACCGCCTGACAAGTGTAACTACTGCAGCGCGTGTTTTGAGAGTCATTGCGCGCCACCACTTGCCGGATGATCTCGTCGACGGTGACTTCCTGCGCGAGCGCCAAAGATGCCGAAGTGGCGATCCAAAGCCCGAGGAGGCGGCGCATCACTTCTGGTTGCCCTCCAGTATGCGCACATTCTTAATTTCGTCGCCGAGTTCAACTTTGTCGACGATATCCATTCCGCTCACAACCTGGCCGAAAACCGTATACCGGCCGTCGAGATGTGGTTGCGACGACTGGCAGATAAAATACTGACTGCCACCGGTATCCTTGCCGGATGTCGCCATACCGACGGCGCCGCGAATAAACGGCAGGTCATTGTACTCGCAGCGGATTGAATAGTCCGGTCCGCCCCAGCCGTCGCCGCGAGGACAGCCATCTTGAATGACGAAATCCGGGACGACGCGATGCCAGACTCGGCCGTTGTAGAAGCCCTGACGCGTTAACTTCAGAAAGTTTGCCACGGTCTTCGGCGCCTTCTCCGGAATCAGCTCAATTTCAATTGTTCCTCGTGCCGTCTCGAGTTGCACACGTGGCCGTGAGTTCACGCTGAAAATGCTGTCATAGTTGGCGGCGGTAATGTCGGTCTCGAAGCGATATAAGTAGTCCTTAGGCTGACCCAGCATAATCGAAAGCTGCCGGGCACGTTTGCGGACTTCAATGTCGGGATCGGAAATACCATCCTGCACCAGCTCCGGAAAAACCTCCAAAATCGGCAGCGCTTCGGCAAATGCGATCAGGCAATCAAGAATGATTGCCCGAGCATCGGACGACTTTTCACCGAGAAAGCGTTGCGTCAAGGCGAAGACGAGATCCGAAATTCGATCCCTGCCGATGCGGTCGCAGGCGATATAGAGCGGGAGATAATCGGGATCCTTGAGCGCGTTTTCGAGAATAATGAATTTCCGCTGCGCCGACGCCAGCGCAAGCCTCTGCGAGAGTACTTCGCCACGAACGGCCGGAACCGGATCATTGATCATCGTTTCCAATAATGCCCGCGAAACGCTGTCGCCGATCGACCCGGCAGCGCGCGCGACAGCGAGGCGAATACGACTGTCGGAATGACCGCTGAAAGATGCAACCGTTGCCGAACTCGAACTGTCTATGCCGGCGAGCGCTTCCAGCGCCGCGCCGACAAGATTGAGATTGGTGCTCTTGAGGTACTCGCTGACGACGTCCAAGTGCGACTTGTCGCCGAGAGCTGCTACTGCCTGTAGCGCCGCGATTTGGGTATAAGTGTGTTCAGTTGGGGCTAATAGTGTGACGATTTCGTCAAGCAGATCCTTGGCGCCAAGCCGTACCGCGCAATTTATCGCCGCGACTTTTTCCCGCCAACTGCGGTCCCTGAGCGACGACGCCAGATAGGGAGCGGCCGTGCTGTCAGCCGTTCTTTGAATACCGGCGATGGAATAGACACGAATATTCTCGTTGGCGGATTTGAGTCCAGCGCGGAATCGCGGTTTGGCTTCCGGGACGACGCGTCGTGACAGAGCATAGTAAACGGCTTCGAGAAATGCCGGCGATTCGACATCCGCGTAGAGCAAAAGCGCGTCCGCCGAATTGGGATCGCGAGCACGGTGCAGTGCGAGCGCCGCGCGCGCCCGCAGCGGTTCGCGCGCCCCGCCGCTCATCATGATTGTATAGACATTTGTGATCGCCTCGGGCGTGCCGATTTTGGCCAGCGCATCAACCGCATACTCGCGTTCGATTGCGTTGTTTCGTTGCGCGATCTGGTTTAGTGTCGGCACATGTGTCGAGTCGGCAAGTTGCCCACAGGCGAAGATGGCCTGCAGGCGCACCGTGCTGTCGATGTCGGCGAGTAATGGCGTCAGAAATTCGGCGGTCTCTGCAGTGCCGGCGATGCCGATCAGGTATGCCGTGCGTCGCCGAATTCCCGAATTGGGATCACTCGCCCAAGTTCGAACCTTCGACGTATCGAGGTCGCGAAGATCCTCCATTTGCGCAATCGCCACCAGCTTCTCGTCCGCCGCGCGGACGCAGCAGGCCGAGCAGGCGACGGCCAGAGCGGCGAGAACCAGGCTGGCATATGAATGTCGCATGGATCAAGAGTAACGCCCGCCGCCCCGCTTTTCAAGTTAGAATTTGCTGATTGTTACCGTGCTACACTGTATCGCAATTGCCCGCTCTACTTTATCAGAATCATCTTGCGCGTCGCCGTGACATCCCCTGCCGTTAGTCGATACAGGTAAACCCCAGAAGCCACCGGTTTTCCGTCATCGCCTAAGCCATACCACTGCACGACGTGGCGCCCGGCCAGATGCTGCTCGTTCACCAACGTAGCTACGCGCTGTCCCAGCGCATTGAATACTTCAAGCCGCACCAGAGCCTGCTTATGGATATCGAAGGCAATCTCTGTGGCCGGATTAAACGGATTCGGGAAATTTTGCGCGAGCTCGAACTGCTTGGGCAAAAGCGTACCTTCGTCATCGACCGGTGTCGCCTGCCGATACAGCGACCGCGAGCGCTGCGCCGCCGCGCGCAGTCCGTTCAGATTAGACGATCCAATGATCGCGAATGCGGCCGTATCCGACTCGCCTGGCGCCAAATCGAACGGACCAGTGGCAATTGTGTACGAGTGATCCTTGGCGGCGGCGTTTGCCGTATCTGCGAAACCGTGCGTGAGGAAACCGTACTTGGCCGCCTCGCTGACGCCGTGTACGTAAACGTGCACCGCGTTGTCGATTGCAAAGAAGGTACTGACACCTTCGGAATTGAGCACCGCTGTCCCGCGATACTCGGGTTCGACATTGTCGAACATGTAACCGAGCGACACGTCTCGAGAAAATCCAACTCGATCGCGACTGCCGGATCCCCACGGAAAATCCCAATCGACGAACAGGCCCAAATAGACGTCGTTCATCGCCGTGTCTTGATCATTAGTCACCGCGAATTCGAGAATGATGTAGTTTGCATCGAGGGGGCCACTTAACGCGGCGGTGCGTTGCTCAACTGTAATCCCCAGTGGACGATAGGCCGTAGCGTCGGTGTAGCGGGAGTGAGTTTCGATATCACCGAGCAGTCCGCCGTTGATCGTCGTGAGATTACCGCCGGGAGCGACTTTGAAATCCTGATCAATCGTGAAGATAGCATTTGTGATACCGTCGGACACGCCGAGCGGCGAGACGCCGATTAGCAAACCGCACTGATAGAGACTGTTGTCGCCGCCCACCGGATATGTGAATCCCAGTCCTCCCTGGGGGGCGGCTGAATTCGCGGCAAGGCCGAAAGCGCCAAAGTTGCTTACCGTAAATCGGCAACTATCGGCAACATGGTTGTATTTCGATTTCACCAGCGCCGTGCCGACCGTGAAGTACAATTTGATCGTCTTCTGGTAGCCGCCGGACCCACTGAGATTCAGATCGAGACTCAATTGCGTGCCGGGCAGGATGTTGTTCTGGAAATGTAAAACGAAAGGATCGGCGGAGTTCGATGCACTGCCAGCCAGTGGAATATTGCCAAACGTCGAAGAACCTTCGTCAACGAGAATGGCTCCCGGCGCATTCGCCAAATCTCCGGTCACGTTACTGACGCCAATCCCCGAATTTCCGAGTGTGACCGTGACCTCGACAGCCATGCCCGGGTCGATCGGAACATGTTGGACTTGTTTCACAAAAACATTCACGGCGTCGATCGGTGGAATCAGCGCCAGCGCGGAGCCGATGTTAAGCAATCCGCGACCGTAATCATTGTCTTCACCGGCTGCTCCGCGGTCGAGTGCCGACGCGAGCAGCGCTTCCTTGATCTGCGTGACGGTGGCATTGGGATTTTTCTGACGCAGCAACGCCACCGCTCCCGAAACATACGGCGCGGCGAACGAAGTACCGGTGCGGTTCGCATAAGGCGTCCCGGGGAAGTTCCAAGGTGTATTCGAGGTGCGCACATCCCACCCCGGCGCAACAATCTCCGGCTTAATGGATACACCGTCACAATCGGACGGGCCGCGGCTCGACCGATCCCAGAGTATGTTACCAACGCTGTCGACTGCGCCGACTGCAAAATTTGTGGTCGGAGAAGTCGCCCGATTCGCCGGGTTGCGGAGCGACATCGGACCAAGATGGCCTTCGTTGCCACAAGCAAAGATTACGACTGTCCCTAACGCTTCAAGATTGTCGATCGGCGTCCAGAAAATGTCGGAGCAGGCAATATTGTTCTGAAGAAACCCCCACGAGTTGTTCAATACATCGGGTACATCATCGATTGTATTAGGATTGCCATCGGGATCGGCCACCCACTGGAATGCCTGCAAGAAATTGGCGCCGGGGATGTCCACCACCATTGCGCTGATCCACTGCGCGCCAAACGCCACACCGATCGTGTCGCCGGTGGCATCATCCTTGCCGACCATCACACCCAGGGAGTGGGTGCCATGCGCGAATACCGAGGTGAGCGATGGATCGGTGTGCGGCGCGCTTTCGCCGTAAATCGGATCGAACCAGCTCTGACCGTTGTCTGGATGAGTCAGTCCGCGCCACGAAGCCGCAAGCGCTGGGTGGCTACCATCAATGCCGGTATCGAAACTCGCGACGAGCGTACCGGCGCCAGTGTAGCCCTGCGCCCATGCCTGACGAGCGCCAATGGCAACCAAGCTTTTGGAAGCCCCAAGACCAGTAGCACCTGCTGTGCTTGTGTTTGCTTCCGGAATCAAAAGAGATTGCATCGGCAAGTCTTCGATGATCGCTCCAATTTCGCTGCGCTCAGTCAGAGTCTCGATGAAGGATCTACTCGCTGTGATCTGGAGCGCATTGGCGATCCAATACGTTTCAAAACTTACGACCTCACCGCGCGCCATTGCCCGCCTCACAAAATCGACCAGCGGTTCTTGCGAAGCGGCGGCGTGCCGCTTGAGCTCGCCAATGACGAACTCGTGGATGACTTGACGCGATGTTGTCGCAAGCTTGGCGGACGCCAC
The DNA here is from genome assembly GCA_964617645.1 of uncultured Ignavibacteria bacterium. Taxonomy (GTDB): domain Bacteria; phylum Zixibacteria; class MSB-5A5; order CAIYYT01; family CAIYYT01; genus JADJGC01. The sequence continues at coordinate 40,835 of CAZTYE010000001.1, read as the reverse complement.
TTCGTTTCCGTCGAGTTGGTCATTGAGAAAAACGAGCACCGATACGTTTGACGCAGCCGGCGTCGTCTTGAGGGTTTCGCGGAGATGTTCTGAGACAGTCGCTGCTGGCGCCGACATGGCGAATGCTACGAGAAGCAACAGCAGCTTGAGCAGTTGATTCTTACCCATTGGGTGTCGAGCGGAGATACTCATCCAATCCTCATACCGCAGCGAAGCATGTGCCCGAAATTCCTGCGGCCTGACAAAAACCGGTGATGCGGCTATCCTCAAAACTGATAACGGGTTGAATGGGCGAATTGCTTAACAGATTCTCGAATCTCCCAAGGCACCATCTACAACCGCGCCGCCGGCGTGCATTCCCTTGCACTATTATTGCGAGCTGATCTACTATGTCTTGACGGCGGTCCCAGACGCCGTCACCAGGAGCATGCCCTGCCGAATTACTTCATAGTCGATGTCGACGCCGACAACGGCGTTCCCACCGAGTCGGCCGGCTTCATCCTGCATCTCCTTCAGCGCGATTTGCCGCGCTTTGATGAGCTCGTTTTCGTAGGTCGCCGACCGCCCACCGACAATGTCGGTGACCGTCGCGAACAAGTCCTTGACGATATTCGCACCCATTACGGCTTCCCCGGCGACGACGCCGAGGTACTCCCGCACCGGGCGGCCCTCAATAACCGAAGTCGTTGTCACTAACATCGCACACAAACTCCGTTTTTCATGGTTCGTCGAATAGTATATCAGACGATGGGTGGAAAAGCAAATCGAATACGCGCAGGGGCGGTTCCCATCGATAACCGCTTGACAAAAGGTCAATGAGCCGTTTATTGGCTGTCCGGTTGGAGATTCTAACTAATGGCGGTGTAGCTCAGTTGGTTAGAGCAGCGGAATCATAATCCGCGTGTCCGGGGTTCAAGTCCCTGCACCGCTATGTTTCAGAATTGGTCTGTGGGCCAGTTCCACGAAACATACACAGTCTTCGTCGGCGTTGACTTGAGCTGACGACGCCATAGCGACTGCCAGGCCCCCAACAGTGTTCTTCCCTGCCCAAAGACTTTTGGTGGCAGTCTGTGTACTGATCCGCCGTCGACCACCCTCTCTAACTCGAACCGCGTCCGTCGTCTTCCTAAAAGACGCTGGAAACTGAGACAAATTTGCTTATCATCCGGATCGAGGTAAGCGCATGAACAATTGTCTGATTACGGGCGGCGCCGGATTTATTGGCTCGCATTTGGTACGTGAACTTCTCGCACGCGGCTGCGCTGTGCGCGTCTTCGACAATTTCTCCACGGGTAAGGAAGAAAATCTCGCCGAAATCGTCGAGCGGATCGAAGTGATCCAGGGCGACGTTTGTGACCCAAACGCCGTTGCCGCGGCGATGGCCGGCAGATCCCACGTTTTCCACTTGGCCGCCATATCGTCGGTCCCCCAGTCCGTCGATCAACCTTTACCGACATTCGACAATAATCTCGGCGGGACATACAACGTGCTGGAAGCCGCGCGGCACGCCGGCGTTGAGCGCGTTGTGTTCATCTCGTCGGCCTCAGTCTACGGCGCGGCGGCGCGCGTTCCTTTTAGAGAATCGATGCGCTTGCAAGGGAGTTCGCCGTATGCGACCAGCAAGTTGATCGGCGAGCAGTTGTGCAATCTCTATTATCGACTCTATGGATTGGAGGTGGTCGCGCTTCGCTTGTTCAGTGTCTATGGACCTCGCCAGAATCCCCAGTCACAGTATTCCAACGTTATCCCGGCGTTCGCGACTCGCGTGCTTGCCGGCCAGACGCCGACGGTTTATGGCGACGGCAAGCAGACCCGCGATTTTGTGTATGTCGGCGATATCGTCCGCGGCATGGCGGAGGCCGCCGAACGCAAAAGTGTTGTAGGCGAAGTCATCAACATCGGGACCGGTAAACAAACGTCAGTTATCGATCTGCTGGCGCAGATTCAGCGTCAATTGGGTACCGCGATCCCATACCAGCTTGAGCCAAAGAAAGCCGGCGATGACCCGCGCACCTGCGCGGACCCGTCCAAGGCGAAGTCATTGCTCGGATTTCGGTCGTTCACCCGCCTGGACAAGGGATTGAAGATCACTCTCGAGTGGTTCCGCCAGCGGTCCGTGGCGCCAAACCACTATTGATATCGGGGTAGCGCCAACGATGACGATTCGCGGTAAGCTCTTTCTCTCTTTTGGCATCATGCTCGCAATGGTGATGGTGATCGCCATTGCCGCAATGGTGACCTTTCTGCGCTGGCAAATGGCCGCCGAGGAACTGGCGGATACACGGAAACGGAGCGTCGGCCCGGAACGTCTGCAGGCTGCGATGATTCGCGAAGTCGGCATCGGCATCGATTATTTGGGCGGTGAAGAGATCACCGAGAGTGATTTCGGCAGCATCGACGAGCAAGTTGGGCAATTGATTGAGTCGCTGCGACCGGCAGACGATGTCGCTGAACGCGATCACCTGATCGGACTTAGACAGACTCATGATGAGCTTACATGGGTCATCGATCGCATCCGCGGAACCAAGCCACTGTTGCTGAGCGAAGATGAACGCGATGAACTGCGGCGGCGTTTGCGCGAGATTGCGGATGAAGTCATGGACGACATCGCCACTCTAAATCAGTACTACCGAAATCGGGTCGACGAGGGTTTCGCCGCCGCCAGCAGCGCCGCAAATTACGCGACGTTGACTATCGGGTGCGCCGTGGCCGTGGCACTGGCGCAACTCGTTGCGCTGGTGATCCTGATGCAGCGGTGGTTGGTCAAGCCGATTGCCGGACTCAAATCTGCGACGACCGCAATCAGCCGGGGTGACTTGGATACACGAATTCCGGTGACACAGAGTGACGAGTGGGGCGACCTTGCTCTTGCGGTAAACGAGATGGCCCGGTCGCTCAAGTCCCTCCAAGCGGAGTTGGCCAGCAAGGAACGATTTGCGGCACTCGGTGAATTGGGCGCCTACACTGCTCACAACATCCGCAACCCTTTAGCCGGTATCCGAGCGGCAATTCAGGTCATGCTCTCGGAGTTGCCCGCGACCAGTGCGGAGATGCGCGAGACAATGAGCGAGATTATTACATCGGTGGATCGACTCGATTCGTGGGTCAAGGGCTTTCTCGAATTTGCCCGGCCCCTTGAGCTTCGCCGTGCTCCGATTAATCTAAATGACTGCCTTCGCAATGTGCTGGATATCGTGCACGGGAAGTACATCGGTAACGGCGTCAGCATCCAAACGGAATTGGCATCCTCGCTGCCAACGATAGACGTTGACGCGGTGCTCATCGAGCAGGCGCTCGCAGCGCTGATAACTAACGCTTGCGAGTCCGGAGCTGATCGCGTCATCATTAGTTCGCAGCCATCGGCCAACAGCGATGGCAAGCCGACCATTGCGATCGCCGTAGCCGACAACGGGCGGGGCATTTCTGAGGCCATGCAGGGCAGGCTTTTTCGTGTGTTCGCTACTGACAAACGTGGTGGTACCGGACTCGGACTGGCGCAGGCCAAAAAAATCATTGATCTTCACGGTGGAAGCCTGGAACTGCGGTCTTCATCCGGCAACGGGTCGGTCTTCGTGATCGAAATGCCTCTATCCCCGGCACGTGCCGCCGATTCACCTTCTGCTTAGGATTGGGACAAAGACGATGGCACAAATCCTGATAGTCGAAGACGAAGTTCTTCTGGCAAAGTCGCTGGCGCGGGCACTCACGGCACGCGGACACGATTGCGTGACGGTCACTACGGCGGAGGAAGGACTGCGGATTCTCGAACAAATTCCCACCGACATTGTGCTCTTCGATATCCAGTTACCAGGAATGAGCGGCCTGGAAGCGGTGCGGCATGTTCGAAAACTTGATCCAAACATTTCGGTGATCATGGCCACCGCCTACGCGACCATGGCTTCAGCAATCGAAGCGATTCGCGCCGGCGCCAGTGATTTCCTGCGCAAGCCTCTGGATACTGAAGAAGTCGCGTTGGCCGTCGAACGCGCAGTGACGGGCGCGCGTCTGCGCCAGACGATTTCTTACTATCATGCCGTCGAAGCCGAAAAGACCGACGGAGACGCGTTGGTCGCGAACTCGGCGAAGATGCGGGAGGTCGTCAAGATCATCGACCGACTGCTCTCGCTGGAGCTGAACTCGCCGGCGGACTATCCACCAGTTCTGATTCTCGGTGAAACCGGTGTCGGAAAGGACTTAATCGCGCGCGCCCTTCATTATCGCGGCAAATTCTCGGATCAACCGTTCGTCGAAGTCAACTGCACGACGCTGCCCAAAGGTCTCGAAGAAGCGGAACTCTTCGGCTACGAAAAGGGCGCGTTTACCGGCGCCGAAAAATCGAAGCGCGGACTATTTGAGGCTGCCGCCGGCGGCACGATATTTCTTAATGAGGTTGGCGATCTAAGCCTCGAGTCGCAGGTGAAGTTGTTGCAGGTGATCGAGCGCAAGTCGCTGCGTCATGTCGGCGGAGTACGCGACATCGCGACCAACGCCCGAATCATCGCCGCTACCAATCGCAACTTGCGCGACGCCGGCAGGTTTCGCGAAGACCTCTACTATCGACTCAATAACGTCACGATTCAGATTCCGGCTTTACGCGAACGCAGCGAAGACATCAGCGGACTCGCCCAGATGTTTCTGCAGCGGTTCGGCCGCAAGTACAACGTCAACAAGACTCTCAATCCGGACGCGGCCGCGGCCCTGAAGAATTACTCTTGGCCGGGAAATGTCCGAGAACTGCGACAGGTTGTGGAGCGGGTAGTGTTTCTCGATCACAATCCGGTGATCACGGCGGCCGATCTCAATCTCCAAACCGACGCGACGTCCACAGCTAAATTGGATCTTCGAGGCGGAATCGAGATCAGCTTTCCCGATGAAGGCGTGGATATCGAGCAGGTCGAGCGGGAACTAATCATAAAGGCGCTGGAATCCTCCGGCGGTAACATCAGCGAAGCTGCTCGCAAGCTACGCCTCGGCCGCGAAGCCCTGCGGTATCGAATCAAAAAATTCGACATTCAAAAGCAGATTCAGATTTTCGGCTAAATGAACCAGTTGGTTCATTTCAACCAACAACTCGAGCCTGTCGCAATTGCGACCGATGATTCAACATCCTTGTTTTCAATGACTTAGAGTTCGTGTTTCGCGTTGGCACGGTTTTCGCTTCGCAATCACAGTCGCTTCACGACAAGATTGTCGGCGACTGCTCGATTGATGAGAACTAACAACCAAGGAATAGCGAGCGATGGAGAGTTTGCCTAAAGGCGCATACAACACTGAACCAGGACGATCCGCCAGTCACGAGATTCGTCCACTGGCGGGCGTTCCCATTTGTGTCATCGGCGGTGGATTTGTTGGTTTGGTAGCTGCAGCGGGTTTTGTCCAATTCGGACATACCGTGGTGTGCGTCGAGAAGGATCGCGACAAGCTCGAGCAATTACGCAGCGGCAGTGTTCCCTTCTATGAGAAAGATCTGGACTCGCTGTTTCGCGACGCCCAGCGGACCGGCCGCCTCACGTTCTCCGGGGACTTGGACGAAGCGGTCAAAGATCAGCGAGCAATATTCATTGCCGTCGGCACACCGCCGGCCGATTCCGGACGCGCTGATCTTGGCGCTCTGGGCGAAGTCACGGAAATTCTCGCACGCGTTCTCGATTCGTCCCAAATCGTCGTCTTGAAAAGTACCGTTCCCGTCGGCACCGGCGCGCGTGTACGCCGCTTGCTTGAGGAGCGCGCCGGAACCGACAAGGTAGCCAGCGTCATCAATAATCCGGAGTTCCTGCGCGAAGGCAACGCCGTACACGATTTCTTTCATCCTCCGCGCATTGTTATCGGCGGCGACCGCCATGAAGCGGTGGAGGTCGTGTCGCATATCTACCGTCTCGGAATGACGCATCCAGTGCCGATCGTGGTCACGAATAACGAGACGGCGGAATTGATCAAGTACGCCTCGAACGCATTTCTCGCAACCAAGATCGGATTCATCAATGAACTATCAGGACTCTGCGACTTGGCCGGTGTGAACGTCCTTGAAGTGGCGCGCGCTATCGGCATGGACCCGCGCATCGGCTCCGAGTTCCTCAACCCTGGTCCCGGTTGGGGCGGCTCGTGCTTGCGCAAGGATCTCTTGGAGCTTTCGGGATTGGCGGACTCGCACGGATACGAATTGATGATTGGCCGTTCGGTGCTTGAAGCGAATTTACGACATCAAGAATACGTGGTCGCGCGGATCAGCAAGTTAGTCGGTGGGCTACGCGGTTCCCGCATCGCAGTGCTCGGGCTTTCTTTCAAAGCCGATACGAGCGATATGCGAGATTCAGCGGCAATTCCAGTCGTCCGCCATCTCCTGCAGGCTGGCGCTGAAGTCATCGCGTTTGATCCGAAAGCGATGCCCGAGGCGCCGCACTATCTGCCGGAAGTGCCGCTGGCGGCCGACGCCTACGAGGCCGCGCGCGACGCTGACTGTGTTGTCATCTTAACCGAATGGCAAGAGTTTCAATTGCTTGATCTCCGGCGGATCGCTGAGACCATGAGACACCCGAATATGATGGATGCGCGCAACCTGCTCACGCCTGAGTTGGCTGCGCGTTATGGTATCAACTACGCCAGCATGGGGCAGGCCTAAGTGCGGACGCTTCGATCTGAAAGCAAAGTCGCGACGCCCCGCACAGATCGGCGCAGCACTGCAGACCACAGTCAACCGCTGCCCGCTGCGGGCGCCGGCGCGCGCGTCTTGATTTACTCGCATGACACGTTCGGACTCGGACATCTGCAACGTTGCCTGAAGATTTCCCGGGCGCTTATGAAGCGCCTTCCCAAACTGGCGATCCTCATCGCCACCGGTTCGCCGGTAGTGCACCGCTTTGATCCCCCGACCGGAGTAGATTATGTCAAATTGCCGGCGGTGCGCAAGGTCGGCCCCGAGGAATACGAAGCGCGGATACTGGCGACATCTTACGAACGAATCATCGCCATGCGGTCCCAGATCATGCTCTCACTGGTGCAAACTTATCGCCCGCACATTCTCCTTGTCGACCATTCTCCGACGGGAATGAAGGGTGAGATGCTTCCGGCGCTTCGCTGGCTCGATGAAAACCACCGTGATTGTACTAAAGTCCTTGGCCTGCGCGATATCATCGACGACCCCACGGAAATTCGCGAGCAGTGGCGGCAATCCGGCGTATACAACGTCTTGCGCGAGCTGTATGATCAAGTATTGATCTACGGAACAGCATCGACATACGACACGGCGACCGAGTACGACTTTCCGGGATCAGTTCGCGATAAGACTGTTTACTGCAATTATGTCGGTGAGTCATCGAGACGGTCGCGAAGGTTGTCGGCAGAACGACGCTCGCGGCAACGTCCGTTAGTGGTGGTAACAATCGGCGGCGGCGACGGCGCCGGGGAACTGGTAATCGGGAATTATCTCGATATGTTGCAAACGAGACGCGACCAGATCGATTTTGATTCCGTGATTATACCCGGACCATTCCTCCCAGAGCCATTGCAGTCGCGATTTGCCGGTCTTGCCAAAGGTCTTCCGGTAACCATCAAAGGCTTCGTCAACTCGACAACTCCCTACTTCCGACGAGCAGACTTGGTGGTAGCCACTGCGGGGTACAACTCGATTGCTCAGATTTTGGAGTCAGCAAGTCGGGCTTTGATCATCCCGCGCATTCTGCATCGCCACGAGCAGGAGATTCGTGCGCGCCGACTCGACGAGCTTGGAATCATCACGATGCTTCATCCGGACGAGGTAAGTCCGGAGACGATGTTCGACCAGGTGCGGCGACTTCTCGCCGATCCGCGTCAGCCAATAGCCGAGGCGCGCGCGAATTCGCTCGTGCAACTTGATGGCGCTCAGAAAGTCTCCGAGCTGTTTGCGGTCATTGTCCAGAATCTGCAATTGAATGAGGTTGCTAATGAATAACATCGGAGCGCAAACTCTGCGCGTGGGCTATATCGTCAAGATGTTTCCGCGCTTATCGGAAACTTTCATTTTGAACGAGATTCTTGAGCTTGAACGCAGCGGCGTGGAAGTGGTCGTCTTCTCTCTGAAAAAACCGAGCGAGGGCCGCTTCCATCCGCAACTGTCGCGACTGAAGGCGCAGGTGTTCTATTTGGAAGACTTGGAACCCGCCAAGTGGGCGAATTGGATTGGTAAAGAATGGTCGATCCTGCAACTCTACTCGCAGCCACTTTGGGGACTCGTCGAACACGTATTGGCCGACAACGGCGGGACAATTGAAGCAGCGAATGTCTGGCATGCCGCCTGGGTGGCGGCGCAAGCGCATCGCTTGGAAGTCGATCATCTGCACGCGCATTTTGCCTCGTTGCCGAGCACGATAGCTTACTACGCCCATTTGATCACCGGCATACCGTTCAGTTTTACCGCGCATGCAAAAGACATTTTCGTTTACTCAAATGAAGATCACTATCTGGACAAGAAGATCGCTGCCAGCGCATTTACGATTACGGTCACCGACTTCAACCGGCGCTATCTGCAGGATCGTATTCCGGCGTCGGCCGTCGAGCGGATCAGAGTGTTGCACAATGGAATAGACCTCGACTGCTTCTCGATCGACGCACATCAGCAGCGCGACAGGAATCACATTCTCGCCGTTGGCCGTTTGGTAGCGAAGAAAGGACTTGACGACTTACTCTCGGCCTGCGCAATCCTCAAGTCACAAGCGACGCCGCTTCGTTGCACGATCGTCGGTGATGGGCCGGAGCGCGCGTCTCTGGAGAACATGTGTCGCGAATTGGGGCTCGAGAGTGAGGTAAAGTTTGTCGGTGCCAAGATAATCTCGGAAGTTCTTGAATTGATGAGAACGGTCACGGTCTTCTGTTTGCCCTGTACGGTTGCGCCGGATAATAATCAGGATGCGCTGCCGACAGTGTTGCTCGAGGCGCTGGCCTGCGGGCTGCCGGTAGTCTCGACTACCGTCTCCGGGATTCCCGAAATCGTCGATGACGGCGTCGACGGTCTGCTGGCGCCGCCCAATCAGCCCGCGGCGGTAGCGTTGCGCCTGGCGCAGATTCTGCAATCGCCGGTTTTGCAGACCACATTCGCGCAGGCCGGACGCGTCAAAGCCGAGGCCAAATTCGACATACGCAAAAACGTTGCGCGGCTCCGAGCAGAATTCGAAGCCAGTGCGCGAAATCGCGAGAGTAGTTTAAGCCCACTGATGTACACGGAGTCGTCTCGTGAGCGCCAATAAGCGTTTGCTCTACTTTTGCGGCGACCGCGGAATTCCGTACGGTGGCACCAAAGGCGCATCGATTCACATTCGGGAGTTCCTTGCCTCTTTGCGGACAACCGAGTATGCGCCGACGTTACTGATATCTCGTAGCTTCCAAGCGGACTCTGAATTTCCGATCCACACGCTGGCCAGTGAGTCCGCGCCGAATTATTTCCACGACATCGCGGGGAAACACGGAGTGGCCAAAGCCGCATTGCGTGAGGTCGACGATTTCAATCGCAATGAATTGTTCTTCGCCAAGTTGGCGGAAATTTACGACCGAGAGAGATTCGACATCATATACGAACGATACTCGCTGTTCAGTATTGCCGGATTGAGTTTTGCCCGGCAGGTCAAAATACCCTTCGTTCTTGAGGTGAATGCGCCGCTGGTTCGCGAAGCTTCGCAGTTCCGTAGTTTGCACTTGGTCGAGTTGGCGAAGTTGGTGGAAGAACATTTGTTCAATCATGCCGACCACATCTTCGCCGTTTCGGAACCGCTGGTCGCGTACATAAAAACCGTAGCGCCGGCGGCGCGGGTTTCGGCGTTACCGAATGGCGTCGATTTCAGTCGCTTTGGCAACGGTAGAGTTGCAGGAGTGCGCGAGCGCATAACAAAGTCCCCCGCATCAGATTTCGTAGTCGGATTCGTTGGCAGTATTAAGCCCTGGCATGGAGTTGAGCTCTTGATCGAAACGATGGCGGATCTTGTCAAGACTGATCCGTCCTTTTCGCTTTGTTTGGTTGGCAACGCTGATCAGGTTAAAGAAGACCTCGAATTGCGAGCACAGGCGCAGGGTCTAAGCGACCGACTTAAGTTGCTCGGCGCGCTTCCGTTCGAAGAAATCCCGGCGGTGCTCGACGGTTTCGACGTGCTCGTGGCGCCCTATCCGGACTTACCCGACTTCTATTTTTCGCCGCTCAAGATTTTCGAGTACATGGCCGCCGGGAAACCGATTATCGCCTCTCGCATCGGCCAGATCAGCGAGATTCTTCACGATGGTGAAACCGCGTTGCTGACAGCTCCGGGAGACAAACAGGGGTTGGCAGCGGCGATCAGAATACTTAAGGCGGATCCACAGCTAAGCCTGCGGCTGGGGACCGCTGCGAAAGCGGCGGCTGAGCGCGAGCATAGTTGGGAGAATCGGCTGCAAACCGCGGCAACCCTCTTTGATCGCCTGGTTGCGAAACGACGTGCAAAGGAAACCGTCAATGCGGATTAAGTTTGAGGGTTTGCCGCGAATTCGGCTGAGTGCGATCCGGCGGATCTCGCACCACTTTGGCGGTCATTTGCGACGTCATCGCTGGCGATTGGGCCTGAGCGGTCTCACCAAGATCGGCGCGACATTAATGGCGCTGGCGCAGCCGTTGCCGCTGAAGATCGTCTTTGACTACATTCTCATCCCGGTCACCAGCGCCGGGTTCTTGTCGTTTCTCGCCGACTGGAATTGGACGGAAACACTGGCGCTGGCAGCAGGCCTGCTCCTGGTCTTTGTTGCGATTCGCGGCATGCTCGACTACATCAGCAACGTCAGTTCGAAAATCGTGGCTACGGAATTTGTCGCTGATGTTCGACTGGCGCTCTTTTCCCATGTGCAGCGCTTGCCGCAATCTTATCACGATTATCGCGAAACCGGCGACTTGATGACCCGCCTCACCGGCGACATTTCGCTACTGCAGGATCTGCTGGTTACTACGCTGGTCACGTTGGTAAGCGAAGTGTTGCTGATTATCGGCATGCTCGCGCTGATGTTCTTGATCGATTGGCAATTGGCGCTCTTGATTTTGGCGCTGATGCCGTTGTTCTTGATCGTCGCGGTCCGATTCAGCGGCCGCGTAAAATCGTTGGCGCGAAAACAGCGCGAGGTCTATGGCAAAGTCGTAGCATCCGTGCAAGAGAGTCTGGCCGGGATCAGCCATGTGAAAACGTACGCACTGGAGAATCGCCGCGAGCGTTTCGTCGCCCGTGCCGCTGATCGCGATGTGCGCGCCAATGTGAGGACGGCCCGATTGACCGAAAACTACGCGCGCGTCGTCGAGATCATCACCGCCGTTGGCACATGTTTGGTGCTCTGGTTCGGTGTCCGCAAGGTCATGGTCGGTACGATCACCGCCGGAGATCTAATCATCTTCCTCACATATCTTCGGGGAATCTATCGACCACTGAAACGCGTCGCCGAACTCTCCGGCCAAATTGCCAAGGCTACGGTGCGGGGCGAGAAGATCATGGAACTGCTTGAGATTCAACCGGAAGTGTTGGAAAACGAAGAAGGTATCTCGGCGCGTGGCATCAAAGGCGATATCCAGTTTGAGAACGTCAACTTCCACTATGTCAACGACCGGCCGGTGCTCAAGAACCTGAACTGCCGGATTCCTGCCGGAAAGACGACACTCATCATCGGCGCGACCGGCGCGGGCAAGTCAACGATTGCCAAAATGATTCTGCGCTTGTACGAACCGAGCTCGGGGCGCCTCTGTCTGGATGGTCGCGATATCCGCGAATACAAAGTCCGCAGTCTTCGCAAACGAATAACGCCGCTGGCTCAGGATACTTTCCTGTTTCGCATGACAATTGGTGAAAACATCGGCTTCGCCGACAGCAAAGCCACTTCCGAGGACATCGTTAGGGCCGCTCAATTGGCCGGGCTCGATGAGTTCATTCAGCGGCTGCCGGATGGCTATGACACACTGGTCGGCGAAGGCGGACTGACTTTGTCCGGCGGACAGCGGCAGCGCTTGAGTTTCGCACGCGCGATCTTACGTCAATCACCGGTGATGCTTTTCGACGAGCCCGCGACGGGATTGGATGTGCACTCGGAAGCGAAAGCAAAGGATGTGCTGTCTAAGCTCCGCGAACGGCGCACCGTTGTGATCATCACCCATCGCTTGCACTTCCTCAATCTTGCCGATTGGGTGATCTATCTGAAGGACGGTCAGGCCGCAGAAGAAGGTACACCGGCCGACCTAATGAAGCAACGCGGCGAGTTCTTCCACTTCGTGAGTCACGAAGAGCCGACGCTTATCCCACATACTTGACATTTTGTGCGACTTATGAGACCATTAGAAGTCATGAAGCCAATACCGAACACCGACTGGCTGCCCCGAGACGAGAATCTGAGTGGGATGGCGCAATTGTTGGATGCCCGTCAGATCGGGACAATCATTGCGCGGCACGCCAGTCTTGCGGGAGACCGGCTTCTCGACTGCACTGTCGAGTACGTGCGCTACAAGCCGCAAACGAATTGTCTGGCGACCTATCGAGTTCATGCCAGAGGTGACGATGGCATGATTCGTGAATCGATGTTCTTCGGCAAGTGCTACACGGCGGCTGACTTCGAGCTCGCCGTTACCAAGATCGAAGCGAAGGGCAATTCACGTGGTGCTTACTCCGCTGCGCCGCTCTTCTTCTCTGATTATCGCATTATCATCGACGAGATGAAGAGCGACCCGCATCTTGAAGGATTGGAGACGCTTCTGGACCCGCGCAAACTGCGCCGGTTGTTCTATGAGTGGTTGCCAGAGTATTCGCCGTCGGCGTGGCGCATTTCCTACAAGCAGCTCCAAATCGCGTACGTGCGTTACAAGCCGGAGAAGCGAGCCGTCGTGCGTTTTAATACGACAGCAACTCACCTTCACACAGGTGCAAAGAGAGCAATTGAGGCTTATGGTCGGTGCTATTGCGACGATCGGGGACGGGAGTTGTTCCGCTTGATGTCGGCGCTGCACAGCGAATTCGTCAATGACGCCTCGACCACAGTTCCGCGACCTTGTGCGTATTCCGATGAAAAGCGCCTGCTCTTGGTCGAAGGCGTTGCCGGCACGGCATTGTTCGATGTCTTAGCCGAGAAGGACCGCCGACAAGCGATTGAACGCACGGCGAGAGCCCTACATCGTCTCAATTCGATCAGATCAATCGATTTGGCGCAACGCGATGCAAAGTCGCTCATCTCCGACGCGGAGTCAACTGCAGCAGCCATTCGCAGCATTCTTCCGGAACGAGCTCGAATAGTCGATCGGATTGTCACGACGTTGGGCGCCAACCTGCGCTCGGCATCGGGAGTCTGCGATTTCGTACACGGTGATTTTCATCACGGGCAACTGTTGCTGCAGCCGGACAAGGAAGTCTTGCTCGACTTTGACCGCAGCTACTGCGGCGACGCGTTGGCCGATATCGGCAACTTCTGTGCGCACTTGCGTGTGTTGGAATTCGATGGACGCATCGAAGGGGCACAGAGTGCGGAGTCGCAATTTGTCGCTGATTATGAACGCATCGGCGGTGCGCCGCTCAATCGAGACGCACTCGCGTACTGGACTGCACTCGGATTGCTACTTCTTGCGGTAAGGCCATTTCGTACCCTGCGCCCGAACTGGCGCTCGGAGGTTGCCGCTATCCTTGAACTTTGCCTGAAGGTGCTGCCGTGAAGGTTGCACCGGCCTTTGCTAACTTCGCACAGGCGACCGACGCGGCGGCGATGTTGGATTTCTTCGCCAGGAAGCGCGATCGCTTCCTTTCAGCTGATGAAGAAGTGCACGAGGTGCAGATTCCTCGAGTTTTCCCGAGCGGCGAGGAGCGTTTGACGATCCAGTATCGTTTACGGATTGCCAACCGAAAGACAGGCGCCGAACGTCCACTGATACTCTGCGGCGAGTTGCAGCTTGGCACAGCCAGCGGCGGAAACGGCCATTTGCGCCACCCAGACAAGTATCTGGCCGCGCCGGATTTGCACCTCAGCATTCCGATTTACCCGTTCGATCGCAAGCTGCCGGCGTTGGCATTGTTAGCTTCGCTTGAACAGTGCGCCGACTATTTCACCAAACGTCGCAGCGAGTTTCACTGGGGTAGAACAACGCCGGAGATCCGCGATGTCCAAGTGCTCGGATACCGCGCTGAACGGCGCGCCGTATTGCGCATCAGCATTCAGCGGCCGGGCAGCCCGACTGCGGCGGATCACGTTTGTGCGCTGATCGCCCGAATCGTGAGAGTCGAGAAACTGGCTGCGGCTATAGCAATTCAGCAACAAATCGCGTCCGGACTCGATCGCGCAGTTGGCGTCGCCCGGTTCAGCGCTCCGAAGATCGAGTATGTTGATTCTGCGAACAGTGTCTACTTCATGGAGGAAATCGAGGGCGACAATCTTGCCGAGCGCGCGAATCATCCGACATTCGTGGAAGGAAGCCGACACGCGGGCGAATTACTGGCGGTATTGCACTCGCTATCGCCATCAGACCGCTCCGAATTCACTGCGACGCAAGAATTGTCGGAACTCGAAACCAAAGTCCATCTCGTTACCGCGATCTTTCCGGAACTGCGAGAAGCTTGCCGTCGGGAATTGATGCACTTGACTGAATCGCTTGCGGAAGTCAACATCGGCACAAGTACTACCCTCATTCATCGCGACTTCTACGACAAGCAGGTCCTGATTTCCAATGATCGTGTCGTACTCATTGACTTTGACGGTGTCGCCGCCGGTGATCCGGCACAGGACTACGGCAATTTTCTCGCTCACTGCTTCCTGCGACAACTTCAGCAATCGGAAAATTCGGCGTTGATCGCCGCCGGCGCCAAAGCGTTTATTTTGGGCTATGGTCGCCAATCGTCGGTGTGGCTCAGGCGTGCAGCGTGGTGGCAGTCGTCGACATTGCTACGACTTGCGGTGTTGTACGCTCTCCGTCCGCGCTGGCGGAGTCTCAGCTACGAACTGATCAACGAATGCGGTCGCATCCTCTCAAGAATGAACTCCAAAACAAGGATCGTCAATGCTCAAACAGAATAAGATCAGGTGCGGCGCGCAAGCAGTAATGATCCTGCTCGCCGTTGCGATGATCACAGCCGGTAGATCGCCGGCCTTAGCCGGCACACCGGAATACATGCAGATGAAGTTTGCGGTCGGCAAAGCCTACGAAATCGAGATCGTCCCGACCAAGACCGCGGCGTGGATCTGCACGGATATCGAAGAACTGCCTAAGCCACGCGATCCAAAGTTCCGCGGCGCAATCGACTCGATAAACTACGGCGATTCATCCGCGATTATGTTCGGCGTGAAATTGAGATTCCGAGCGCAAACCGAGTACCTTGAAAGCGGCACAGAGAAGTCGTCATTCGACCAATTGAAGAAAGGGCAACGCGTCGAAGTCAGCCTGAAGCTGTCGGAGTCCGGTGAACTCTTGGTACGAAAGGTCAGTGTGACGAACATCAAGAAGAGCAACAAGATCAAAGGCAATCTGACTCGTGTAGTCGTGAGCGGCAAGCCGCCGGACACTCTGGAAGTCTACGGAGTCAAAATTCTCCTCGTGCCGGAGACGGACATCATCAAACCCCAAGGCTATCGCGAAACGGTCGCGGAAGAAGTCTTCGGCTCGTTGGCGTTGCCGGAGCCCGACGTAACAATCACCGGCACGCGCCTCGGGCCGACTGCCATGATTAGCGGGGATTACCGTATGACGTTGCGGGCGCGGGACGAACTCGATTTGAGCCGGCGCATCGCCACCGACCGTACCGAGACCGAACCTTACTTGCGCCTCTCGCTCTATGCTTATCCACATCGGCAACTGCGAGCGTTTAGTCAAGGTCGCGTTTACAAACGGTACATCGTCGAAAGCGATGCCAACGAAACGGGCTCCGCCACAACAGTCGAGCTGACCCAAGCCTATCTGTTGGCGCCAAATCTTGGTGGCTTAGGACTGGCGATTCAAGTCGGGCGACAAGATTTCGAGTCGTCGCGCGAATGGCTGTTCGACGATTACCTCGACGCAATTAGGCTCTATTTTTTCGGAGTCGCGCCGCTTCGGTTTGAAGTGGCGCTGATCCACGCCGTGGAACCATTGAACCCGAAATTTCGCACCTGGACGGATTTTCTCGGAATGACGACTCTTCGCATCGACAAACATAGCGCCCTGAGCGCTTACGTTTTCGCCCGTCGCGATACCGACGTGCGAAACCGTGAGCCCATTTGGTGGGGAGCGATGTATGCCGGGCGCATCAGTTCGCAGTTCCGTCCGTGGGCGAACTTCTCGCTGATGCGTGGCTCTGACAAAGAGCGACCGGTGCGTGCTTACGCGTTCGATATCGGCGCGACTTGTCTGGCAAATGACATCGAGTGGACACCGTCGGTCACCGCCGGCTATGCCTTTGCCAGCGGCGACAAGACCAACGTCGATGATTTCGATCACGGATATCGCCAGACCGGCTACGAAGACAATGTAAGTCGGTACGGCGGCCTGTCGAAGGTGCCGTTGTACGGATTGGTGCTTAGTCCCGAACTCAGCAACCTGAAAGTCGTGACCCTGGGCGCCGGTTGCCGACCCTTCAATGCCGGGTCGCTCGAGGTGATTTATCATGACTATACGCAGCACTACGCCGAGCCGGATCTGCAAGGGACGGGGCTGATCGATCCACCGGCACGTCCGAGCGGACAGAGCCGCGATATTGGTTCGGCAATCGATTTCGTCGCGAGTTCTCCGGAAGTTCTGCAACGGATACGCGCGGTATGGAGCATCGGCGTATTCAACCCCGGAGAAGCTTACGCACCGCGGCAAAAGCGCGCCGTCGTCAATCGTCTCGAATTCAATGTCAAGTTCTAAGGAGCTTGAATACGAAGGCAAGGATCTTGAATCACACTGATTGTTGCATGTTTGTCGCCTTAGTGCTTTTAGCTACCGTACTGGTGGCGACCGAGACGTATGCCGTCTCCTGCCTCTCGGGGACGGTGCGTGACGCAAGTGGTGTCCCGATGGCGAATGTCGATTTGGATTTCTTCGATCAAGCCACCGGAGTCAAGCTGGTCACACCTCGCGATAACACCGATAACAGCGGTTTCTACAACATCTGTGTACTTTCGGGGACCTACCGTGTAACTTTTGCCCCGCGGCGCGGCTCGCGAGTGATGGGAACCGAGGTGTTTGATATCGAACTCCTCGACAATCAATCGCGGACTCTTGATGTCGTCCTCCAGAGCGGCTTAATCGTCAGTGGAAGCGTCAAGGATAGCCTGGGTAACCCGATCGGCGATATCGATCTCGATTTCGACCGACTTACTGGAGGTCGAGTATACACCGGCGACGACAATAGCCTGCCGGGAGATGGCAGCTTCTGGGTGGTGGTACCGCCCGATCAATATCGGTTGCGCTTCGATCCCCCAATCGGCAGCGGCTGGCGGGGTCTGCAAATCGATTCGTTCGTTGTCACGAAGGATACAGCGTATCACGCGGTGCTCAGCCGCGGCTTCGCACTGTCGGGAAGTGTCCGCGATACAGAGGGACACGGTCTTCCCGATATCGACGTTGAATTGAAGATCCAGGCTACCGGTGAAAAAGTCTTCGTCTCGGACAATTCGACCGACTTGGCGGGCAACTACAGTGTCGTGGTGCCGCGCGGCGAATTTGAACTTCGCTTCGTACCGCTGCCGGGAAGTCGTCTGATCGGACAGGGAATTTCCGGATTCACGATCGACGGCGACACGACATGGAGTGTTGAGGTCGGCTCCGGAATTCTTGTCAGTGTCACTGTTACGGATGAGAATGACATTCCCATCGAGAATGTTGATATCGATTTCAATGTGCCGGGGACCGGCGCCAAGTTGTTCACACCGCACGACAAGACCGACGCCAACGGCGTTTCGGTCAATGCGATCTCTTCCGGTGTCTTCGATCTCGAACTTGACCCGCCCGTCGGCGCGCCCTACGATCGGCTCACGATTTCGAATGTGAACTTCCGCGTTGATACAGCCGTCACTGCCAGGATGCCCGAAGTAAACCGCGTGCGCATGACCGGCCGAGTCGTGGACGAAAGTGAGCAAGGGGTACCTGAGATTCTTCTTGAACTGCGAAACCCGATCAGCGGCGCGAAGATCTTTCTTCAGAACAATCTGACCGATTTGTCGGGCAGCTACGACATCGCCGTTCCCACCGGTGACTTCACATTGCATCTGATTCCGCCAATCACGACTCGGTACATCGCCGGGGTCATCAGGAACTTGCGGATCGATAGCGACACAGCGCTGTCGCCGTTTGGTCTGGTATCGGGCTATCGCGTCGCTTGTGTCGTCACCACTGCGCAAGACACCCCGATCGCGAATGCAAACATCGACGTCAATTTCACCGGCAACGCGGCGGTTATCTTCACGCCCTACGACAAGACCGACCCGAACGGCGTCGCTCATCTCGTGCTCCCCCTTGGCGCCTTTGACCTCAAGGCTGTGCCGCCTTCAGGATCGGATCTCCTGGCAGTTACGATGAATGACGTCACCGTCACCGGTGACACAACCCTGGTCTTCGCGCTCAAACGCGCGGATTCAGACGCCGAAAATGTCGTCTTAGTGCCACCGCCATTTCCCAATCCGTTTTCGACCACGACCACAATCCGCTATGAATTGCTGGAAACGGCGCGGACCATCATCAAGGTCTATTCGATTGGCGGTGAATTGATTCGAACTCTTCGTGACCAATCCGACCCGGTGGGCGGCTACGAAGTCGAATGGGACGGACACAATGCCGACAATCAGGAAGTCGCCGATGGCGTCTACGTGTGCCTCATTCAGGCAAACGACAGCACAAGGCTGCTCAAGTTGGCTCGAATTCGCCGCTAACAGATTAGAGTATGGAATTTCTATTATATTATGCTACTTCACAGAAAGGACCTGCCCATGCGCGGAAAGCTCCGAACGGCCGCCGGCATCGTGTTCATCACCGTATTATTGACCGCTGTCAGTGCTCTTGGATTCACCATCTCCGGAACTGTGACTGATCCGCTTGCAGCGCCGGTGAACAATGTAGACGTGTTCTTATACGATCAATTTGGCAACCCGATTGGGATTCCGCAAACCCGTACCGACAACAACGGGCTCTATTCGATCCTCAACATCAGCGCCGGAACCTACGGCGTGGAATTCGTGCCGGACGTCGGCACGCTCTTGTTGCCGCGATTGTACACGCCGATTGTGGTCTCAGGCAATACGACGGTGAATGGCTCGTTGGTTCAAGGCAACCTGGTGACCGGAACGGTTACAGATACGTTGGGCAATCCGATTGTCGACATTGATCTGAATGCTTACATCCAATCGAGCGGGAATCTATTTGATACGCCCGGCGACAACACCAACCTTTTGGGTCAATACCAGATTCTGCTCCCGGACGATGTCTTTCGGATTCGCTGGCGGTCGACTCTGCCGGGCCAACGATGGGTGCCGCTGGAAATTGAGGGTGTCAACATCACAGGGGACACGACCATCAATGTCGTAATGGTTTCTGGCTACTTCCTGTCCGGGACCGTTCGCAATCAGTCGCTCGTTCCGGTGTTTGACGTCGATCTGGATATCGTCGATCCAAGCACCGGGGTAACGCTGATAACTCCCAGCGACAACACGGACGCACTCGGCAATTATTCACTGCTCATTCCGGGGGGCACATTCGACATTCAGGTTGAACCATTGACCGCGACGAAGTTAGTTCCCAAGGAGTCGCTGTCGGTAGTCGTCAACGCCGATAAAATGGTCAACTTCACGCTTCAGTCCGGCATAATTCTGTCGGGCGTTGTCAGTGTTTCCGGCGGCGCGGGACTCGGTGGCGTCGATATAAACGTTGATCGCAGTTCCAACAATGCGCGCATGTTCACTCCCTTCGACAACACCGACGGCGCCGGCGCTTACGGCATTGTGCTTCCCATCGGCACTTACAATCTCGCCTACCGACCGCCAGTGGCCTCCGGCAAGGCTCCGATTCTTCGATTGAATGTCCCCGTAAACAAGGATACTGTAGTTAATGTAACCGTCCCCAGCGGAATCGTGCTGACCGCAACCGTTACCGGCCCCGGTGGTCCGGTTGCCAATGTCGATGTGGATGCTTTCTTGTTGCCCGGTGGCGCCGAGGCTTACTTGTTCGACGATGTTTCCTCGGCGACTGGGACAATCTCCGTCGTCGTCACGCCCGGACAATATCGCTTGAATTTCAACCCGCCAATCGCAGCGAAACTGGTAGGCAAACAATTTCCCAATCAAAACCTGAGTGTAAACACAAACCTGCCGGTGTCCCTTCAGTCCGGCTTCATTCTATCCGGCACGGTACGCGATTCGGCAAACGCACTTTACTCCGGCGCTCGCGTCCGCGCCATCGATGTCTCCACCGGCGACACAATCTACACCCCGGGTGACACAAGTTCTGCTGCCGGATTCTACGATGTCGTCGTTCCGGCGGATGTCTACAATCTCCTTTACATTCCACGTCCGAGTTCGCCGACACGGGATTCGGTGAAGTTGTTCAATGTCTCGGTCGCCAAGGACACGACGGTAAACGTCAAATTTGCTACTGGCGGATCGCCATGCAAGTGCGGTGACGCCGACGGCAACGGCTCGTGGTCGATTGCCGACCCGGTTGTATTGATCAACTACATTTTCGCCGGAGGTCCAGCGCCGGCGCAAGTCTGCTTAGGAGATGCCGACGGCAACAAGGCCCTGTCGATTGCCGATGCCGTTTTCTTGATTAATTACATCTTTGCCGGTGGTGCCATGCCTGCCGGGTGCTGACACTACAGTATTTCATTGTTCTTTGCGATGGCCGGATGCAACTCAAGCATCCGGCCGGCGCATGAAATGGACCTCTGGCGCAGGACATCGCGAAAAAATCCCATCTTGGTCAGATTGAGCCAAGATTTCCCTCGATGGTCCTTCTGACGCCGCTTATCGACTCGTCGATACGAGAGCGGGCGGTCAAGGCGAACTCGATATGTGGCTGGGATTCCGTACTTATGTGGCAACTCCCTGTGCCGCTATGTATCTGACCGTTGACACGGCATGCGCTGTTTGACAAGTCGCAATCGCGTGATTTCGACGAGGCGAATCGGAAAATTTCCAATATTTCTCAAAAATTCACTTGACATTGTGAAAGATTTCTCTCATTTTTCGGACAAGAGAGTCCGATGTCTTAAATAACTGGTGAGATTAGATGCTCTTTTCTAAAGGCTGCACATACGCGATCCGCGCCGCCCTACTGGTGGCGACGAGGGAAACACGGGAGGGCCGCAAGTTCATTCCGATCCGCGAGTTGGCTGACGAGCTTGGTTTGTCGTTCCACTTTCTCACCAAGATCATGCAGGAGTTGACCGAGGCCAAGATTATGGAGTCATTCAAAGGCCCCAATGGCGGCGTTGGGCTGGCGCGGCCGGCGCATGCGATTGCGCTGATCGACATCATCGCCGCGGTCGACGGCATGGCGCTTTTTACCGAGTGTGCGCTCGGCCTGCCCGGGTGCGGCGAAGCGACGCCCTGTCCCCTGCACGAGAGCTGGTCGAAACGGCGCGAGGACCTGCGCAGAATGTTTGCCCGGACCACGCTCAGCGCGCTGGCGCACGACCTCCACAAGAACGTCTTGAGACATTGAGAGCGATTGCTATGGGCTTCAAGAGAATTACACGTCAGAATCATTTCGGACATCATACTCTTATATCTGCTACATTCGCTTGTGAACTAAATCACAATCATAAATTGTCCTACCCTCCGGTAGGCAGGAGAAAAACATGAACCTCAAAGCCAAACTTACCGTTTGCAGCGTGCTGGGCGCCGTGACAATCGTCATCGCCCTGCTTGGCGCGTGTTCGTCGGCTCCGGAGACGGATGCCGAACGCCAAGCTCGTTGGCAGCAGGGCAATTTCACGAGCTGGGAAATCCAGCACGGAATCGGCCCGATCACGACCGAAATCAAGTTAGACGCGGTCAGCGCCGATGCCGCAACGCGCGGCAAGCAGACGTTTATCCAAAAATGTGCGACCTGCCACTATCTCGACCAGCGCAAGACCGGCCCGGCGCTCCGTGACATCACCAAGCGGCGGTCGCCTGAGTATGTGATGAATCAAATTCTTAATCCGGAACAAATGGGAAAACTGCACCCCGACGGCAAGCAGATGGTCGCGCAGTACGCGCAATTCATGACGATTCAGGGCATCACGCCGGAGATGGCGCGCGACCTGCTTGATTTCTTGCGTTCGGAGGCCGGCAATCCGCCGCTACCAATGGAGCAGCAGCCGGGATTCGGCACGCCGCCTCCGCCGCCAACCACAGCCGGACAATAAAACGAAAAGATGGGAAGACTTGAGAAGATAAGGAGTACACAATGAAGCGAATCGATTGGAAATTCGCAGCAGTAGTAATGGCGGTTTTGCTTGTCGTGGTGATCGCGATGAGTTGCGGCGGCAAGAAAGAAGTTGGCGGGTTCGGCGACGCTCCGCAGAAGGTCTATGTTGCGCCCGGCACCTATGACGAATTCTACGCCTTCATGTCCGGCGGTTTCAGCGGACAAATCGCGGTCTACGGGCTGCCGTCGGGTCGGTTGTTCCGGGTCATTCCCGTGTTTAGCCAAGATCCGGAGAAGGGCTACGGCTACTCGGAGGAAACCAAACCGCTCCTCATGACCTCGCACGGCTTCATCCCGTGGGATGACGCGCATCATCCGCAGTTATCGGTCACTGATGGTCAGACGGACGGCCGTTGGATATTTATTAACGGTAACAACACGCCGCGCATCGCCCGCGCCAGTCTCACGACGTTCGAAACCGAAGAGATTATCGAAATTCCCAATTCGGGTGGCAATCACGGTTCGCCGTTCCTGACCCCCGGAACTGAGTACGTCGTCGCATCGACGCGCTTTAGCATACCGATTCCTCAGCGCGACGTGCCGATTAACTCCTACAAAGAAAACTTCAAGGGGACCATTTCGTTCATAAAGGTCGACCCGACCACCGGACGCATGAATATTGCATTTCAAATTCTTGTGCCGGGTATCAACTACGATCTTTCCCGCTCCGGCAAAGGTCCGTCGTACGGGTGGTCGTTCTTCTCATCCTACAACTCCGAACAAGCGAATACTCAGCTCGAAGTCAACGCGTCGAAAAACGACAAGGACTTCATCGCCGCCGTCAATTGGAAGTACGCCGAAGAGCTAATCGCGCAGGGTAAGGGGCAAGAGTGGCCCGCTAACTACTACCACAATTACATGGATGAGACCGATGTCGCCAAGAGCGAAGTCCTAAGCAAAGTCAAAGTGCTCAAGGCGACCGACTTCCCCGGTCTGCTCTATTATATGCCGACGCCGAAGTCGCCGCACGGTTGCGACGTCGACCCGTCCGGTGAGTACATCGTCGCCGGCGGCAAACTGGCGGCTTTGATTCCCGTGCACTCGTTCAGCAAGATGAAACAAGCGATCGAGAAGAAGGACTTCGACGGCGAGTTCGAGGGCATTCCGGTTCTCAAGTATGAGTCGGTTATTGCGGGCGAAGTCAAAGATCCGGGGCTCGGGCCGCTTCATACCGAATTTGACGGCAAGGGCTTTGGCTACACTTCGATGTTTCTCTCGTCGGAAATTGTGAAGTGGAAACTTGGCACTTGGGAAGTTGTCGACCGCATTCCAACCTACTACTCCATCGGTCATCTGCTGATCCCCGGCGGCGACACCAAACAGCCGTACGGCAAGTACGTCGTCGCGCTCAATAAGATCACCAAAGACCGTTACCTCCCAACCGGTCCGGAGTTGACACAATCGGCGCAGTTGATCGACATCACCGGCGACAAAATGAAACTGCTACTCGACTTCCCGACGATCGGCGAACCGCACTACGCGCAGGCCTGTCCGGCGACGCTGATCAAAGACAAATCGGTGCGCTACTACCCAATCGAGAACAATCACAACCCGCATGCCATTAAGGCTGAGAACGAAGCGCGCGTTGTGCGTGACGGCAATGAAGTGCACGTCTATATGAGCACCATCCGCACCCACTTTGCGCCGGACAACATTGAAGGCATCAAAGTTGGTGACAAGGTGTTTTTCCACGTCACCAACCTCGAACAGGACTGGGATGTGCCGCACGGATTCAGTGTGCTCGGCGCCAACAACTCCGAGTTGTTGATTATGCCGGGTCAGACGCGCACCTTGCTTTGGGAGCCCAAGATGCCGGGCGTGATTCCGTTCTACTGTACCGACTTCTGTTCGGCATTGCATCAAGAAATGCAGGGTTGGATTCGGGTCTCGAACTAATGAACCAACGCGCTGAACATGGCAGCAATGCGTTGCCGGTCGATTCACAATCGACCGGCAGCGCCGGTGATCCTGCTCGAAGTCGCACGATAAGCAGGACATCGAGGATAGTCATCGCGGCTGCGTCGCTGCTGCTGGCGCTCACATATTACTTCCCACTCTGGGAAATCGATCTTCAGGCGCCGCAATACCCGGAAGGGCTCGGGCTCGAAATTTGGATCGACCAGATTCAGGGGCAGAACAAGGGTGATCTCGAGAAGATCAACAATCTCAATCACTATATCGGTATGAAGCACATCGTGCCAGAATCGATTCCCGAGCTTAAGATCATGCCGTGGATCATGCGTCTCGTCATGGTCACCGGCCTTATCGTCGCTTGGATCGGGCGACGAAAGTTGCTTCTCGTCTGGCTCATTTTGTTTAGTGTCGTCGCGATTGCCGGGCTGGTCGATTTCTATCTTTGGGGATACGACTATGGTCACAATCTCGACACCGAAAGGGCGATCATCAAAGTGCCCGGTATGAGTTATCAACCACCGGTTTTTGGCTCCAAGAAGCTGTTGAATTTTTATGCCGTCTCGCTTCCCGGTATCGGCGGCTGGGCGGCCATCCTTGGATTTCTCTCCGGGATTTTCGTCTGGCTCTGGGAGTTCCTCCGCTTTCGCCGCCTGCTGCGCGCAGCGGCGACGGGTCTCGCTGCCGCCGTTGCGATATCATGTAGCGCCGCCGGCCCGGCTGAAATTCACTACGGTGTCGATCAATGCGACTACTGCAAAATGACGATCGCCGATAAGAGCTTCGGCTCGCAATTGATCACTGACAAGGGGCGGGCGTTGAGATTCGACGCCATCGAATGCCTTGCCGCCTACGAGCGCAACTTCACGGCACAGGGCAAGCAAGCGGCGTCGCTCTGGGTGAGTGACTTCGAACAGCCCGGGCACTTTATCAATCGTGATCAGGCCGTGATAATCGTCGCCGAACGACAGCGCAGCCCAATGGGGGTCGGCTTGGTGGCGGTTGCTTCTGAAGCGGCTGCGCGGGAACTGATCGCCAAGGTCGGCGGCCGTATTCTCGATTGGAATGCCGTGGGTGCTCTGGTCGCACAGGAATGGAATCTCGAGGCGGCAGAATGATAAACCAAAAGGCCTCCGCAATTCGCGCCTGCGCTTTGGCTGCCCTGCTGTTCGCTTCTGCACCGCTGCAGGCTGCTTCGATAATCGTGCAATCGGGAAGGACGATCGCGACCATTGCCGATGCGATCCGGATAGCGCAACCATACGATACGATTCAGGTCATGGCCGGCCTCTATGCCGAAAGTGGATTGCAGATCACTCAGCCGCTCACAGTTCTCGGCGTCGATCGTCCGATAATTGACGGCGACGGCAAAGGGACGATTCTGAAAGTCACCGGCTCCGACGTTACCATCACCGGGTTTGTGTTTCGCGGTGTACCGGTCAAGTTCACGTCGGAACCGGCTGCCATCCTCCTCGAAAGCGCCATCAACTGCGAGATTCGCGGCAACCAATTCACTAACAACTTTTTTGCGATCTATCTGGCGGGTGCACGCTACTGTCGCATCCTCAAGAACGAAATCGTCGGATCAGCCGCCGACATGACCAACTCCGGCAACGGCATTCACCTTTGGCAAAGCCGCGATATTGCGATCAGCGGCAATCAAATCCGCGGACATCGCGACGGAATCTATCTCGAGTTCGTTAAGCATAGCAACATTTCCGACAACGAAAGTTCCGGCAATTTTCGTTACGGACTGCATTTCATGTATTCCGACAGTTGTCGCTACGAACGCAATCGCTTCATCCGTAATGGCTCCGGCGTGGCGGTAATGTACACGCACAGCATTGAGATGATCGAAAACACCTTTGCCGAAAGCTGGGGCGGCGCCGCCTATGGACTACTGCTCAAAGACATCAAGAACAGCCGCGTTGTTCGGAATCGTATCACTGGCAATTCAATTGGTGTCTTCATGGAAGGCTCCGATCGCATCTTGATCGAAAACAACGAAATCGCCGCCAATGGCTGGGCGATCAGAATCATGGCCAACTGCACCGGCAACGAAATCCGCGGTAACAACTTCATCGACAACTCGTTTCAAGTCGCGACTAATAGTCGCATCACCAACAGCGAATTCACGGGCAACTACTGGAGCAACTATCGCGGCTACGACCTTGATCGCGACGGATTCGGCGATACGCCGTTCCGCCCGGTGAGCCTCTACTCGTTGATCGTCGAGTCGGATCCGCCGACACTGGTGCTGGTTCGCAGTTTGCTCGTTGATGTGCTTGATCTTGCCGAACGAATTCTACCAACCCTGACGCCGGAAACTCTCAAAGATTCACGACCGCGCATGAGGCCGCTGTCATGATCGACATCTTCAAGCTGCACAAACGCTACGGCAAATTCGTCGCGCTGCATGACGTCACGCTTACCATCGAGCGCGGCCGCACGGTCGGCATCATCGGTCCCAACGGCTCCGGCAAGTCGACCCTGATCAAGTGCCTGCTCGGTTTGGTGGCGCCGACTTCCGGAAGTATCAGCATCAACGGTTATTTGCTCAACGGCGCGAGCGATTACCGGCGCGCCCTCGGTTACGTTCCGCAAATCGCGCGCTTCCCGCAGGACCTTACCGGTCGGGAGATCATCGAGATCATCAAGGGGCTCCGGCCGGAAGCCCCGACGTTGATGACGGAATTGATCGAACGCTTTGAT
Source organism: uncultured Ignavibacteria bacterium (assembly GCA_964617645.1). Taxonomy (GTDB): domain Bacteria; phylum Zixibacteria; class MSB-5A5; order CAIYYT01; family CAIYYT01; genus JADJGC01. The sequence goes on along the minus strand of CAZTYE010000001.1, from coordinate 13,855 downwards.
TTAGGTCGCGAGCTCGACAAACGTTCACGCGCCCTCTCCGGCGGCACGCGCCAGAAACTGAGCATGGTGCTGGCATGCATGTACGATCCCGAGTTGCTCATCCTCGACGAACCCTCTGCCGGACTCGACCCGGTCGCTAATCTGCGGTTGCGCGAGTTCCTGCGCTCGCAAGCCTCGAGAAATCGCACCGTGCTTATGACCACTCACATCATGAGCGATCTGGAAGAGCTTGCGGACGATGCCATCGTTCTTCTCGAAGGCCATGTCCGTTTTGCCGGAGCGCTATGTGAACTCAAGCTGAACACCGGCGAGCGGAAACTCGAAGCCGCCGTGGCGCTACTGCTGGAACGAGGCGCCGCATGACTCTAACGCTGCACATTGCCTGGTACGCCATCCGCGATGTCGCTCGCAATCGCTGGGGCCTTCTCTATACGGCGTTCTTCGCGGTCGTTACCCTTGGACTTTGTCAGTTTCAGGCGCAGTCGGCTAAGGTCGCAATCAGCCTAATGAACGTTTGCCTGTTCCTGATACCGCTGGTCAGCGCGATCTTCGGCACGATCTACTTCTACAACTCGCGCGAGTTTGTCGAGTTGGTTCTCACCCAGCCGGTCAATCGTCGCGCCGTGTATTTCGGCATGTCACTCGGTTTGATGGCGGCATTGGTAGCGGGCCTGACCATTGGTGTCGGCGTGCCGTTCCTCTTCTTCTCCGGCGGCGACGGCGGTCAACTCGGCTCGCTGATTCTGCTGCTCGTCATCGGCGCGGCGCTGACGGCCGTCTACGTCGCGCTGGCGTTTCTGATCGCAACGCTCACCGACGATCGTGGCAAAGGCTTGGCCGCGACCTTGACTGTCTGGTTGTTTACCGCTGTAATCTACGACGGCCTTCTCCTTCTGGTCACAATGGCTTTCTCCGAATATCCGCTGGAAACTCCACTGCTTGCGGCGGCGTTGGCGAATCCGATCGATTTGTCGCGCGTGACTCTGTTGGTCAAGACCGACTGGGCGGCATTAATGGGCTATACCGGCGCGGTGTTTAACCGCTTCTTTGGAAGTCATCTTGGAGTGGCGCTTGCGGGAATCGCGCTCACAATTTGGATCGCCGCGCCGCTGTTTGCCGGCGTGCGCCGATTCCGGAGCAAAGATTTCTGATCAGCTTGTCTGAGTTGACCGGCGGTTATCTCTGCGATACTACCTTGACAGAACCAAATTCTCGGCATATCCTGCAAACGGTTGAACGTTTGGTGGCGCTGTGGCGACCGCGAAACCGTCGGGTGATTCCCTTGCGAATCCGTCGACGTTTTCGTCCTATCGGAGTGGCCGCGTAACGACGCCATCTGATTTATGGCCTCACATTCCGTGGAAAAGGAACTGTGATTGTCACCGGGGTTGATGTGGAGTGTGGGAAGAATTCAAGGGCGACAGGGACAGTCGCCCTTGTTACTTTTTTGATCCGTGCTCAGTTGGTCATCTCGCCTACTTCTTCTCCAGAGACAGCTTCTTTACATAGTCGCTGGCCTCCGGGAGAAGAATCTCAACGACGAACATTCCCCGCAAATCGCCCGGCTGATATCCTACGGCCTTGTCCGCCGGATAGAGCGCAGCAAGTGTGTCCTTGACGGCAACGGACAGCTTCGCGGCGTCGCCGTGACATCCGAGACACACTTCGGCGATCCTGATCGGCTTGTAGAAGTGGTACTTGCCGCGCGTCACGGTGTCATCCCAGGCGGCGTAGAATTCCGGCGCCGACGAATCACGAAATCGCCGCAGCACCGTCAATTGCAGCGAGTCGGCCTGATTGTTGCGGTTGCGCGGCCGGTCGGTGACGCGTTCGATAAAGAATCCATCCTTGACATGAGCCACCTGAATCTCCGGCGCAACGACATTGCAGACACCGATGGCATTGAGCGGACCGCCTTCGTCGAGGGCGAGTTTGAGCGATGTTTGCAGTTGCGACTGGAAGTGAGCGATCGCCAGATTTGCCGCTTTCTGAAGCTGTGCTTCATCGGGCGGCGTTGCGGCTGTCAAGATCGAGCCGACTAAGATCACCACCCCCAGAAGTAGGAAGCCGCACGTGTGCACAATGGAAGCTCGCACATTCATCTGAATCCTCCTGAATACGGATTTGGGTGTTGTCTCAATCTTGACCATTTCGGAGCGAAAATCAATCGATTTGCGCATCGACCATAACGAGCCCGCAATTGAAGACTATATTAGTTAGCTGCTTGCCTTGAACGACCAACAACTACATTTTGGGGGGAAATGAGATCCGTTGACCTCGCTAAAGTGCTCGGACGGGTGCGCCTCTCGGGCGCAAACGTTGTCCTGGTCCTGGCTGCATTGGTCGGTGCGGTAACCGCGCTGGCGGCGATCGGATTCACCGCGCTGATTCGCTTCGCCAATCACTTATTCTTCGGTATGACCGATGAGTTCCTCACGCACTTCGCCGGCGGTGTCGACTGGCAATGGTGGCTGCCGTTGATTCCGATGCTCGGCGGACTGTGCGTAGGACCGATAGTCACATTCTTCGCCAGCGAAGCCAAAGGTCATGGCGTCACGGAGGTCATCAATGCGGTGGCTCGCAAAGGCGGAATCATTCGTCCCCGCGTCGCGTTGGCGAAAGCCGCAGCCTCGGCGATCACCATCGGCTCCGGCGGCTCGGCCGGTCGCGAAGGCCCGATCGTGCAAATCGGTTCGGCGCTCGGCTCGACCGTCGGGCAATTGTTCCGCATGTCGGGTGACCGCATCAAGGTCTTAGTCGGCTGCGGCGCCGCTGCCGGTATCGCTTCAATCTTCAACGCTCCGATCGCGGGCGTGCTGTTTGCGCTGGAAGTCATCATGGGCGACTTCGCCATTCGTACGTTTTCGCCCGTCCTGATTTCGTCGGTCGTCGCCTCCGTCATTTCGCGGGCGATTCTCGGCGACCATCCGGCGTTCAACGTTACACCATACGCCCTCGAATCGGCATGGGAAATCGGCATCTACGCCGTGATGGGCGGCGCGCTTGGCGGCGTCGCGGTGCTGTTTACGCGCGTCCTCGACTGGAGTGAGGAACGTTTCGAGAAGCTGAAGCTGCATCGTCTCGCAAAACCGGCCTTGGGCGGACTTCTCCTCGGCGGCGTGGCGCTGGCCTATCCGCAGGTGCTTGCCGATGGCTACGAAACGATCACGCTTACGCTCAATGGTGAAATGGCGCTGTCATTGTTGGTTCCGCTGGTATTCCTCAAAATACTGGCAACGTCGCTGACTCTCGGTTCCGGCAATTCCGGCGGCGTGTTTGCTCCGTCGCTGTTTATCGGTGCAGTTGCCGGCGGCGCGATCGGCTTTGTCGCGCATTGGCTGTTCCCGAATTCGACTGCGACGCCGGGCGCCTACGCGTTGGTCGGCATGGCCGGGCTGGTCGCCGGCACGATTCACGCCCCACTGACGGCGATTCTCATCATCTTTGAAATCACGAACGACTATCATATCATGTTGCCCTTGATGATCACCGTGACGACTTCGATGCTCGTCGCCCGCAAGCTGCTGCCGCAGTCGATCTATACGCTCGGTCTGTTCAAGCGTGGAATCGAGATTCGCGGTGGTCGCGATCTCAATATCCTGCGCGCCCACAGCGTGCGGGACTTGATGCGCACTCACTACCAAACTATGCCCGCGGCGACTCCGCTGGCCGAAATTCTGTCGCGCTTGGAGCAATCGGACGACAACTATTTTGTCATTCTCGATCCGGCGGGGCAATTCATCGGCTTGTTATCGCTGCGCGATGTTCGGCAGGTTATCTCACGGAAGTCACTTGATTATCTCGTGATCGCGCAGGATCTCGTGTCGGCTAATCCAATCTCTGTCCAACCGGAAGAGAATCTCGAACACGTAATGCGCGAGTTTTCGTTGCGCGACTTGCGGGTGTTGCCGGTTGTTTCCGACGGTTCGGAACGGCGCCTCTTGGGGATCATTCGCCGCGATGACGTAACCGACTTTTACAATCGGCGCTTGGTCGAAATGATGCGGCAGGATTAAGGTCGCGACATCACGATTCACGGCGCGGAATCACATCCGGTGACTTCTGAAGCGCCCAGTAAACCGTGCCGATCAACCCGAATCCGGCGGCCGCAAGAAAATTGGCTTCAGGGCTAATCATCCACAAGAAAGCGCCCGCAAACGCAGCGAGCGAGACGATGCAGTCGCGAATCAAATAGTAAGTGCCAAACGTAATCGCCGCTTGATTGGCATGCGCCAAATCGAGTATCAACGCCTTGCGCGTCGGCTCGCCGAATTCCTTCAGGCCCCGCACCACAAACGCTCCCACCAGCGGCCAGAACGATTGACTAAAAAGGAGGATGATCGGGAAGATCGTGAAGAAGGCGAAGGTGAGCACTACAAACGGTTTCTTCTCGGTCTTGTCGGCGAAGCTCGCTACCGGAATGTAGCAAAGCACCGCCGTCGCCATTTCAATCGTCGTCAAGACGCCGAATTCTACGGAATCAACGGGGTTGGAAATCGTTTTCATGCACCAAACTATGACGAAGGCGAACGGAATTTGCTCGCAGAAGCGAATCAACACATCGCTGACCAACAGCCGCTTGAGCTCCGGCCGAAGCGAGCGAATCAGTTTCAGCGGATTCGGACTGATTGTGCCTTCGAGTGATTTCGCCGCTCCGGTCTCGGAGATCATCCGCTGCTGCACCAGAACCGCCACTAGCGCCATTACGGTGGCGATCACGAACGACAGCCGAACGCCTTCCCTTTCGCCCCAAATTGCGATCAACCAGCCGCCGAATAGCGGCCCCAAGGCCATCGGTATCCGCCGGATCAACGAGTGCATCGACACACCCATCGTGCGCTTGCTCTTGGGGAGAACATCGGCAACAAGGCTCATTGTCGCCGGAAGCGAAATCGCCGACCACGAGATAAAGAGCATCGCGCCAACGATTACCGCCCAGACCGACGGAATGATGGCAACAACCAAAAATCCGGCGATGGCCAACAGGTTGAAGATCAGTAGCGCGCGCTTAGCGCCATGACGCTGGGCGACGTAGCCGCCGGGAAAGGCGTACAGCGCCGCGAGCAGATTGTCCATGCCATTGAGCAATCCAATCATGATCGGTCCGCCCCCGAGCGCGATCAGGTAAATCGGCAGGAAGCGCTTGGCCATTTTCTCCCCCATCTCGACCAGCACCGCCATCGACAACAGACCGACGATGCTGCGTTTGAGGCCGAGGAAGTTACGCGCTGACTCGACATGATCGCGGAGCATAGCGTAGGTATAGGAAGATCGAAGCAGACACGCAAGAACTGGTGGATGCGTATGGAACCAACAAGCGAAGAAAAAAGCAAAAGTCGGAACCACATCGGTTCCGACCTTTGAAATCGGTCATCCCACGCTGAACCACTCTTGGCGCGGGCTGCTGGGAGTCGCTCTACCGCGTTTCGCGATGAATGGTGTGCCGGCGCAGGTACGGGTTGTACTTCTTGACTTCCAACCGGTCCGGCGTGTTGCGCTTGTTCTTATAGGTAGTATAGCGGGACGGCGTACCGCCTTCTTTACGGGCTTCGGTGCACTCGACCGTGATCATCGTCCGCGCATCGCCTTTTTTCTTGGCCATGACTTTATCTCCTCAAAAATACAATACTCAACTTCAATCGGCAGGACTTACCAACCGAGCTAATTAATATAGCTGTGAGATTTTCATTGTCAAGTCGAAGTGCGCGATAATGGCTAACCCGCTTATTGACAACAGCCTTGCGATTCAGCCTTGTACCGGGCACGGGTGCCCGTCGGCATCAAGCGCCACCATCACGAATTCGCCGTGCGTCGCCAGTTCGCGCTTACCCGTCAGCGGACTCTCCGAATAGAGTTCGACGTCAACCGTTACCGAAGTCCGCCCGACTTTCTGTATCCGCGCCTTGAGTTCTACAAGACTTCCCTGCCGCACCGGGTTTTTGAAGACGATCCGGTCCGACGCAATCGTCACCATCGTCTTGCGGGCAAACCGCGTCGAGCAAACCCAGGCGGCCCGGTCCATCCATTGTAGCGCGATTCCGCCAAAAAGCGTACCGTAGTGGTTCACCATCGACGGGAAAACTACCTCGAAAAGCGAGATCTCAGAGCCAGCGAGTGATGCAGAATTCTCTTCGTTCACGGTTTGCTCTCGCACCATTAGGACAACAAACGCCGCCCGGGAACTCCGAGCGGCGTCTAATTATCAAACGAACGTATCAGTGACTAATTCAAGTCAGGCCGACAAAACCTGATTGTCTACCCGCGACGGTTGCCATAATCGCGGCGACCACCGCCACCACCACCGCCCATGCGACCGCCACCCCCGCCACCGGTACGCGGGGCGTTTTCGCGCGGACGCGCTTCGTTAACGTTCAAAGTCCGGCCCATGAACTCCTTGCCGTTCATCCCGGCAATGGCCGCCTGAGCTTCCTCGCGAGTCGCCATTTCGACAAATCCGAAACCGCGCGGTTCGCCGGAAAACTTGTCCTTCACGATCGTGGCGCGAGCTACATGGCCGAACGCCGCGAACGCAGCGCGCAAATCCTCTTCCGTCGCTTGGCGCGAGAGGTTGCCCACAAAGATGTTGTTCATTAAGAGAAACTCCTGTTTTGTCTGCCGGCTAATCGCGAAATTGGCAACAAGTTCGCCAAGGTGCGGCAAACACGAATTCGATGCGCACGATTGCGCTTTCGGTCTTCCTGATTAACGGTGTCGGCTTAACTCTCTCGTTGGATACTTCAAACCTTAACAATTAAACGGGAGACTGGTGGTCACTCACTGAAAGTATCGGCGCGGCCGTTGTCTGTCAATAACATTTTTCGCTCGGCAATAGACTTGAAATTGATAAGTCGTTGTCGCACAACATATTGATCGACCAGCACTAATCGCCTCCTGTTTGCCAACTTACCTCAAATGGAGAGACGTCCGGCAGGGATTCCGAACGTCTCGGGCGCAAGAGGGAGACTGCAAAAGTCGCTTACGGGCAGGTCGGTGTCGGGCCTCCCGCGAATATGAAATTGATTAAATATACAGCGTCAGCAATCGAGATCGCACCGTTGCCGTCGGCGTCGCCTCGGCAGCTCGGTGCCGGCGCCGCACCGCCGGCAAAAATGTAGTTGATCAAAAACACGGCATCGGCAATCGAGAATGCACCATTGCCGTCGGCATCGCCGCACTTGCACTTGTTCTCGATCTGGCCGCGAATTTCTTCGACCGGAAACGCCACCGAATGAATGTTCGCGTAGAGCTCCTTCTGGAGCAGGTTAACCACATCCGAAGAGCCCAGATACCAGAAATCCTTGATCGGACTGACCGGACTGCCGAAGCCAAAGAGAATTCCGCCGCTTACACAAGCCGCGCCGAGGTGAATATGTCCGTCGATCGGGTTGCTCACATTGTGCGTGAGCTGAATTGTCATTTCCCGGCCTCCCTTCTTGAGCTTGCAGGTGGCATTGCCCGTGGCGGTACTTCCGGTGCCGAGACACGAATTCGCTTGATCATCGTCAAGCACAAACTGGTAGGTGAGCTCATCGGTCGCCACTAACTGGCCGCGGATTTCTCCGGACGGGAAAGCGCCGGAGTGAATGTTCACGTAGAGGTTTCCGTTCAGAAGATCGGTGAGATCTTGCGGCGTTAGCGTCCACGTCTCGCTGATCGGGCTGTTCGGGCTGGAGAACCCGAACCGGATCGGCCCTTCGACATTGGGGGCGCCAAAGTGAACATGGGCGTCGATTGGGCTGGCGATATCGTGCTCAGCATACAGGGCCAAGCTCTTCAAGTCCGCGCTCAGCGTCGCGGTTACGAAACCGACCTTGGTTGATCCGGTTCCGGCGCCGCCATTGGCTTTCGCGCCGTTCATCTCGGAGGCAATGGTGAGTTGTTCACGCCGCAGTTGACCGCGGATTTCTCCCGTCGGAAACGGGGTCGAGTGAACATTGATGTAGAGTTTACCGCCCATCAGATCGCGAACCGCGACTGTATCGAGATTCCATGTTTGGTTGATCGGGCTGGTCGAACTGGAAAATCCAAATCGAATTCCCCCTTCAACTCCCGGCAGGCCGGTGTGTACATGTCCGTCGATGGGGCTGCTGACATCATGCGTAATCTTGATCGACAACGACTTGCTGGTGGAGTCGAGTTCGCAGACGGCAAAACCGTTTGCCAGGCTTCCGGTACCCGCACCGCCGTTGGCCTGCGCCTCATCAAGCGTGAATGGAAACTTCAGTGGCTGCCGCACGATTTGACCGCGGATTTCACCGCCGGGGTTCGTGGCTGTATGAACATTGACATAGAGATTGCCCGCCTTTAGCTCGGCGACATTAGCCGGACTGAGGCTCCAAGTCTGATGAATCGGACTGAGCGGGCTGGTGAACCCGAACCGGATCGGGCCGCCATCGACACAAGGCGCGCCGAAATGAATGTGCGCGCCCGTCGGCGCAACAACGCTGTGCTCGACGTAAACCGAAAGCTGAGTCTCAGCGGCATTCAGGATTGCCAGACCCCAGCCGGTTGCCGCGCTGCCGTTGCCAAGACAGGTATTTTCCTGATCGTCATCGAGCAGGAAAGTGTAATATCTCGGCTCACCGGGTACCTGAACGATTATTGAATCGCGCATCGACAGCGGATGGACACTGCATTCGTACTTGTAAAAACCCGCTGTGGCCGTGTCGGTAATGATCAGATCGAAAGTCGCGCCGAGTGTGCTCAGAATACCTGAGTCCCAGGATTGTCCATTCCCGAGCAAGGAAGTCGTCGAATGGAAACCGCCGCCCCAAGTCCAACGGACGGTATCGCCGCGCTGGACGACCTTTCCCTTAGGTGAGAAATCGAAATTGAATACGGAAATGTTGTGAATCGTCGCTCGAGCCGGTATTGCTGCCGCCAACAAGAGCGCCGCCGTGAGTAGGAGCGTGTTACAGAGTCTCGTCATGTCTACCTCTTCTAATGTGGAGTAACTGGATTATTATAGTCTATGTTTCAATTGTACTGGGAGTTCGGCAGAACCTCATACACGGTTTCACCTTAGCCCGCTAAAAGTCAGTAACTGTGATCGATCGAACGCGGATGTCGCTTCAGTTTCAAGTATGGTGAGGCAGAATTGTTCCGATTTCGTACAGCAAGTGATACGGAATCAGGACAGCACCTGATTGTCGGCGGCCAGGCTATCGACGGAACTCGCAAGGCAGACGGTCAACTCTCCGTCTGCCTTGGAGTTCGGGGCGGCGATGCTACCGGTTCTGATTATGCCGTCGCCACCACCGGTTTGACTTTCTATTACTCAACTTTGACCATCTCGCAGATTCTCAGTGCGTTTTCCGTAGTGGGCAGCCCTTTGACAGTGACCAGTTCGCCAACGGCGAAGTCGTTCAGAGTGAGATCGTTGCCGTCAACATCCAGTAGCCGGGCATGAGGGCAGACCAAGCCGGCCCAAGTTTGACCGACGAACGAGATTGTCCGGGCGTTTGCATCCAATACCGCGATTGCCGCCGTAAACGTTATGCACTGGCGTTCGTTGCAGTTGGCAATCTTGACACTTACGGCCAGGAGCGTGTTGGCGTCGACAATGGCCGCCTTAACTTCAACAACGTCTCCGATCTGCAGATCTGTGAAGGCGAACGTAGTGTCACGCTCTTGCTTCAGATAGTGGCGGTTCTGATTCTGCCCGCCGCTGAGCGCCAGTTGGCGGCCACCGGAGATTGTGCCCCAGATCAGCGTGTTGTCGTCAGTTGTCACCAGTTCCGGGCGACCGACGACGGTAAGTGTGCCATTGGCGTAGTCGATTGACGCGATCTGATCGCGGAACGACAAATCCCAATTGTAGCAGGAGTCCGTTTGGTGGACGCGAATCCTGTTGATGTATATTTCGCCGTTATGATGTCGATAGCCGTTGATCTCGACGGAGTCGTTGATCCGCAGATCACCGAACTGCACGCGGAAATGATTGCCGGCCTTGACCCGAACCATCTCCGTGTTTTCTAAGGCAACAGCGGTATCGGGGCGGCCGAAGAACGTCAGTTCTCGGCGATTGTGGTCCATCAATTCGATGCGAGCCGCGAAGTTGACCTGCGGGCAGTCGGGACAGTCGTCCGGACCCGACCAGACCTTATCCAAGCTCATCGGCGCTACCGGAGCCTCTCGCGAACAACTGGACAAGTTGATCAGTGTGATCAGGCCAAGCGCGACGCGTAAAAGCACAAGAATCGGGCGGGGGGACATGAGAAACCTCCTCGAGTGAGAAAGTGAACTTCCGGTAGCGGTCGGCGGTTCTTCATCCACAATACAGAGCGTTTGGTCGGCGTTATCGTACGGTGCGTTTGTGAAAAAACGAACAAACGGCCGCACTACGGCGACGCCGGTGCATTCTGCAACAACCCATACTTTGGGACCTTCGAAAGAGCAGGAGTGAGTATGCTCGTCTCGGTTCTACGATTCAGAACGACTGGCTTCCCTTCCGCGATTCGTTACGGCGACGACGACTCACCGCTCAATGAGGATTGCTTGAACTGAGATGAAAATCCGTCCGGATCAGCGCAGCGACACGCGGATTTGGGTCGCAGATATTTGTTGTTCGATTGCATCGCGCGTCTTATTATCAAGTCATTTCGGGCGGCTGCCGGGGCAAGCTGCCTGCTCACTCAAGGTTGCTCATACATTGGAAACACGGAGGATTTCATGAAACGCCGGCTCTTGGTCGCCCTTGCGGCGTTGGCCTTGTTCACCTTTGGTTGCAGTGATGACGAATGCCCGACCTGTACAAGCGGCCCCCTACTACAGATTAATAAGCATAAGGTTGACTTCGGCCCCACCGGAACTACCGCCAGCTTCACGATCGACAACATCGGCTCCGGATCGCTGGCCTGGGATTTGACTATTTCCTACCGTCTGACCGGCATCGGCAAGATGGCGCAGCCGGCGCACGGCGGTTGGCTTGAGGCTTCAGCCGTCTCGGGCTCCAACGACGCCACGATCACGCTTACGGCCGACCGGGCAGAGTTGGATGAAATCGGCGTTGCCAAGGCTGTCGTGATTATCAACGCGCCGCAGGCGGAAAACTCGACGCGTGACTCGGTTGAAGTCTTTATCCTCAACGGCGGAGAGTGGTTGATCACGGATGATGCCGGTTTCGAAGATTGCTGGGAGGTCGACTCGCTCGATTACTTCTGGCTTAAGGGTTTCTTCTTTCCGAAAGATCAGGACCGCGTGTTCGTTGACTCCGTGGCGCTGAATTTCTGTCAAGGCGATACAATAATCCAATTGATCGGCTACGACAGCGAGTTTTCGCCCGCCGATAACGTCTACGTGCCGGTGAATCGGGTGGCGGTAAGTAGTTTCTTCGCTGAAGTCGAAACCGGATGGAACATCATTCCGGTCGACTGGTACTTCTCCAGCGAGCCGTTCTATGTCGGCTATTTTCAGCCGGGGTCTTCGCGACCCGACTTGCGCATCGACAACACCAGCGACTCGGACACGCTTTGCTGGCGCGCGCGAGATGTCTCGACGACGCCGGGCAGCGTGGAACTTGAATGGCAATGGGTCGCGGCGTTTGAGACTTTCGCGATCCGTGTTTTTGTGACGCCGGTATTGAGCTACAATCCGAAAATGGTTGCCGAGTGGCAGCATGAGCAATCGGAGAACACCTTGCGCACTGGTTATGCCGCTTTCGGCAAGTACCCGATGAGCGTCAAACCGGCGACTTTGCGGTAGTGCACCACGCCGTATACGTGGCCAATGCGACTGCGATTTTCCGTCGCTTCCCTGTGCGCTGACGCTAAATCCTATAGGCTTCCTCTTGCTTTCATTGTTTTGGCTGCCGAGACGTCTCTACCCGCGAAGCCTGAACATGACGTTGCAGTCTTAGAGACGTCCTTCAACGGCCGTCACGTGACTTGAAGGCCGTTGTCGTTCGTGTCGGATCAATTTCAATAGTTGAAACTGATCGGCGGCGGCAGACCGCCAGCGTAGATATAGTTAATCAAGTAGACGGCATCGGCGATGCTGATCGCGCCGTTGCCATCTGCGTCCCCGCAGAGCATATGCGGGTAGGGTGGCGGGTCGCCCGACATGATGTAGTTTAATATCCAAACGGCATCCGCAATCGATTACCCGCCACTATTGTCCGCGTCGCCGCGGACGACAGCCAATAGAGCGCGAGCAGCGTTGAGACGACCCCAGCCGTAGTAAGGATCCCAGCCGGGACTGCCCTTATCTTCGGATGAGTGACGAATAATCTGGCGCATTGTCTCCGTTTGGCCGATCAGATCGGGTCGACGAAGAAGCACCAACGCCACAACTCCGGTCACCTGGGGCGCAGCGGCTGATGTGCCGCCAAAGCCGCAGTTGTAGTTCAGATCGTTCACATAGCAATCCATGGAGCCATCATTTATGCCTTCTACTCCCATCTGATCGAATGTCCAGAAATGACCGCGGTGGCCCTGACCAACCATTTTGCCCCACGGCAGGTTCCCGCTCGGAGCGACGACATCAAGTTCGGCCCCGAAAGAACTGTAGTTCCATCGACCGTCAACACTGTCAGATGCTCCTACGGCAATGACCTCCGGCATGTTGGCTGGAAAACGCACTTCCTGAGCAGCCGGAAGCGGTGCAGCGCCCGTGTTACCAGCCGAGCCGATAATCGTTACGCCGGCGCTGTCGGCTTTGCGAATCCAGTAGACCGTCGTCGGAAAAGTTGGAACACGAGATGTGGCAACGCTCCAACTATTGGATATTATCCGCGCTCCCTGTAGTACAGCATCCGAAAAGGCGTCGGCAATATCAGCGTCCTCTATGTCCGTATAAACGTTGTCGTTGTTGCTGGAGATCTTCTGGCCGATAATCCTAACGTGATCGGAGATACCTGCAACCCCGGTTCGAGGTTCATTCCATTCAAAGGCGGTCTCTGCGGCGATGATCCCCATGCAGGCCATCCCGTGTACTTGCCGATCGCCCGGCGAAAAGTCCGGATCGTTTCTGTAGTAGTCCCACCCGCCGATGAACCGATTCGCCGGCATGTCCTCGTGCGGCTCAAAACCATCGTCGAGTATTGCCACTGTGATGAATCGCAAAGGATCCGTCCAGAAATCGAAGGCCTCATCGAGATCGATATCGGCGTCTTCCTGACCGCCCTGTAAGACGTTGCGAAAGTGCCACTGATATTGCCAATACTCGTCAAGCGGCTGAAAATTCAGCTCGATGTTCAAACTCATCCCGGCCTTCGCGTATTTGACAAGCGGGGATTCGTGGTAGTGGTTGCCCATGCTGAGAACGTCAAGGTCCGAGGCCGGCGTCAGCTTCAGGAGCAACAGAAGGGATCGTCAAACAGCGAGTCGAGCACGACCATGCCATGCGCAACGTTCATCGAGTCGATTTGAGCCGGTGCGGCGCTCGTCTCAAAGTTCGCGACCACATGCTCGGTCATGTAGACCGGATTGCCAACGCTGTCCCAGAGAGCAACATTCGCGAAGATCACGTCGCTCCGCCCCCGCAGCGAATCAACAATCGCAACGGGGTCGTGGCCGGGCAGCACGTGAAGCAAGAAGAACCCGGCGGTGATGTCGATCGGTTGTATCGACGGATCGAGCCCGGAGACTGTGGATAAGATTTGATCGACCACCGCACGTGAGCCGTTGGGTTTCACTGATAGAAGCGAATCCATAACCGAAAAGTTCACGTGCGCACCGTCCTCTGTATAGGCATAAAACGGTTGCGCACTAATCACTATGCTCGTCGCGCAGACGAAAGTGATCGCCCATAATATCTTGGTGCGCATCCTGCGCTCCTCCCCTGATTTCTTTCGGATTGATTCGAATTGTCCAACCGCTCGAGATCGGCGGCGGATAGATCGCGTCCAGTACCTCAT